>CAVQCR010000001.1:0-168188 GCA_963711055.1 uncultured Actinomycetota bacterium
CATTACCACGAAGCGAACTGGCTAGGCGGTGCCTAGAGACGTTCCGGCTACAGGAAGCCATCAGGCCGCCGCTGGCAGCAGTTCCGGCTCAAGGTCTTCGCCACCTACGGCCGGGTCTGCTGGATCTGCGGCCACGACGGCGCCGGGCAGGTCGACCACCTCGAACCAGTCTCCAGCCACCCCCACCTCGCCTGGGACATCTCCAACTGCCGTCCTTGTCACGGCGTCCCTAACAACCGCTGTCCGGTCTGCGGCAGGGCATGCAACCAGGAACGCCAGGCCATCGACGCCGGGAACTACCGTCCGCACAAGCCAGGCGAGAAACAGCAGGCACCGCGGTTCAAGCCCAGCCGCCAACTGGTCAATGCACTAATGCTTGATTCTGTATGGATTCAGTCTTGCCCCGGCAAGTCGCGGGGAGGTGCCCTCTTCCGGATTTCTCCCCGAAGCAAAACTAGGGGGGACAAAACGGACACAACAGGGACGCCCGTCAAAGACGGGCAACCTTAATACTATTAAGGTTACCGAGGGTGGCGCAAAACGGACACAACAGGGAAGTTTGAAGCGGTTACGGTGAGTTACCCGGCTCTTGGCGCCGGTTCCCGGAGGGTGGGGCGCCGCAGGATGGCTCCTGTACAACCGCAACGCCCTGACCTGGGGGTTTACCGTACGTTCACCATCCGCGTTTCCGCAGGTCACGGCGTCGCCATACCGGACCCTTACCAGGCATCAGGTGACGCCGCGAACCGGCTTACGTTGGCTCCTGACGCGATTTTGCGTGCCTGGTGAGACAATCGAGTCGCGTGTCTCGCCGGTGCGCAAGCGTGCCGCAGCGGTCGCGGGAACCGGCCGCTGCGAGCTACAGGCGGGACTTAATCCGGCGAGAACAGGGAGTTTCGCGATGGCAGCAGACCCGCACAACTCCCGTGTTCGGATCCCGGGCCGATGTTCGGCGCCGGGGCTTATGACTCGACTGGGGCGCCGGGCAGCGAGGGCGCTCCGGTAGCGGCCGCGCCCGCGAGCTCACCGTCCGCGCCGTTCGTGTCGACGGTGTTCGACACGCTGGCGGCCGGGCAGCGGGTGCCGCAGGGCGTGATGGACCCGCAGGATCCGCAGTACACCAGGCCGGTGCTGACGGCTCCGGGTCAGGGCAGCGACTATTCGAAGACTGGGAGCGGCATGGGCAGCGGCCACATGCCGCACCCGAATTCGCCCGAGCAGGCGCCTCGTGACATGACGGGGAGGTTCCAGTGAGCGGCTGGGATGACCCCGGTCGCCGGGCAGCTGCGGAAGGCGCTGGCCGGTGAGCCCGAAGGTCCGTCGAGGCGCACCGAGAGTGAGCAACGGCAGTTGCGGGCCGAGTACGAGGCGCGCATGGATTCGGTCGATTCCGGGTGGCGGCAGCGGCAGGAGGCGGCCCTGGCGGTCGCTGAGGAATGCCGTCAGCGTGGTGCGTGGGTTGGTGACGGTAACTGCCGGGAGTGATCAGGAGAGGGGCACCGGGCAGCAGGTGCATCCGGCTGAGCATCAGTGTCACCGGCAGCAGCTGGAGATCCAGGCGGCGTTGTCGTCGCGGGTGAAGATTCAGGCAGCCGAGCATGACGGCAGGATCCGCACCGGCACGTCTCATCCGCTGGCCGACGTCGACTACAGCGCGATGGTGAAGCGCCGTCCGTCGCTGGCGGAGCAGGTAGAGCGGCCGGGTGCGGGGCGGCCCGTCGATCCCGCCGGGGTAGTGCGGTGGCGTTGCGCCCGGACCTGGAGGTGCACGCCCACTACTTCCGGGAGATCCTCGGCGTCACCGTGCAGTCGGATGCTGCCAGGTTTGACGATCTGCAACGTGAGCTGGACGAGGCTTGGTCGCGGGGCGAAGGTGTGCGGGAGTTCTGCGAGAAGAGGCGCCTCGCAGGCCGTCGTACACTGGGACGGTCAACCATCTGTCCCGTATCTCTGCGGCGGCGGCTGCGGCGGCAGATCCGCCAGGGCCAGGCGGATTTCGCCTGGGCCGGCGAGCTCGCCGCGGCGAAGCCGCTGACGTTGCGGCAACGGCGCCGCGAACTGGAACGGGCTTACCGTCCGGGGTGGCGGCGGTGAGCAACCGGAAGCGGACCAGGCCGGTGCGGGACGCGGGTGCCGAGCAGGTGGCAAAGTCCGCCGAGTGCGGTCATTGCGGCAGCCGGACGGTGAAACGCAAATGGCTGAAGCTCCGGCAGGTGTGGGAGTTCTCGGTGATTCATCACGGCGAGTGCCCGGTGCGCCGCGGCGCGGTGTCGCCGCATACGGTGGCGCGGGCCGCGGTGAACGCAGCGGCCTCGACGTCATCTACGTGCCGGATGGCCGCGGCGACGGCGGGGTGGTCCGCGGGCGCCGGTAAGGACCCGGCCGCCCCCTGCCTAGCGGGTGCGGCTGGTGCGGCCCGCGGCCGGGGCATCGTCTTACACGCATGTGATTCGGTTCGGCGCTCAGCGGCCGTCTGGGCGCGACCGGTGCGCGCGGACCCGGCAGGCGCCCGTGGCGTACTTCGCCTCGGGCCGCGGGCTGGCGACCGGCTTGCGGCACCCACACGCGCAGGGACGGTTCGTAACGGAAGGTGTTACATCGCATTCATCGACAAAGCCGCCAAGCCAATGGTTCTCGTACAGCCACATGACGAACTCCCACTTCTCCTCCAGGTCCTCGTCACCGAGTTCAAGAAAAGAGTTCGGTCAGATGATTGAACTCGTCCGATCTGTTCTCACCGTCCATGCCCTCAGTGTAACACCTGCCGTTACAAGAGGGAAGCTATCCGGTAACGGCCATGCAGGGGGTCGCGCGCGCCCGCGTGATGGGGTTTCCCAGGGCAACCCCGAAATCGGCCCTGTTTGTCAGCGTCCGCACCATCACCGCAGGTCACAGCGTTTGATGCTAGATGCATCCATCATCACGCTGACCTGCTCCTTCGGTGCGGGCAAAACGTCCTGACCTGCGGTTGCGGTGCGGAGCAATGCCGTTTTAGGCTCCCTGGCATGGGAAAAACCCGAAACGCTGGCCGCGAAGCTGCTGAAAGTCCGCGAGAACAAAGCCCGGCTCGCCGCTGAGCGGCAGGGCCTGGTACTGGTGAAGTGCAGGCGCCCCGCCGACGACGCCAGGCCGTACATGCTGAAATACGCCGGGCCGCGCAGCCGCTACGACGACTTCTGGTGGCGACCGCCGGGCTACCGGCGGTACGAGTTCTCGATGAACCTCGCCGGGCTGGAGGCCGCGCTGCGCGACATGAGGGCCCGCAGCGAGACTGTCCGGTGCGGGCCCGAAATCAGTTAGGTCACTTAGTCCGGACTACAGCCGGTGGCCGATACGTAATGCCACCGGGCAGGGGATGATACCCATGCGCCTCTCGTACTGAGCCACAGCGACGGCCGCCGGCCGTGCCCGGCCGCCCTGGCGTTCCTGTAGTTGGCGTGGGCGTGGCCGAGATGGTGGCCGAGGATGAGCCCGAGGACCAGGCCGCCGATCAGGATTCCTGTCATGTCGTTACCTTCCAGATGAGCCACGCGAGCGCGGCGAGTGAACCGCAGACGGCGACCGCGACCGCGACGCCGCAGATGAACCCGAACCATTCCGCCTGGGCGCCGGTGACCGCCGCCGCTCACGGCCGGCACGGTCCAGCACGGATACAGCACCGGAATGCGGCAGCCCGTTGCCGTGGTCAACCGCTCGCAGCAGACCAGCCTGTACGGCGGCGGCGGCGGGTGGGCACCAGTGCGCCGTAGCGACCGCCAGGGCCACCAGGGCCGTCACGAACGCTGCGCGGCCACCGGACCCGCCGCAACTGTCCGCCAGCGCGAGATACCGGCGCCGCATGGCTGGTCGGTGAAGTCGGCGGCCTCGTAAGCGCCGTACGGACCGCTGCCATGTCGCCAGGGTTGAGCCACGCTGAGCCATCCGCGGCCACGTGGACGCGGCTGGCCGCGCGGTGGCTGACACGGTTCCGGTGGCGTGCAATTCCTGCACCAGCTGCTGCAGGTGCTGGCCCATGATGAGCGCCCACTCGCGCCAGATGCCGCCAGTCGACGGTCACCTGGTCGCCGGTGGCGCCTGGAAGTCGTCGAGCAGCCGCCGAAGCCGCCTTCACTCTCGCCGCCAGTTCGCCGTTCACCGGCACTCGTCCGCGTCGCAGCCGATGACGAGATGCGCCGCGCAGGCGCCGGACAGTTCCGCGTTGAACGCCGCTTCCGCGCGCACCGACAGCGGGTGCCGCTGGCCCACGCGAAGTTGCGCTGGCCCTCCGGATCTCGCCGCAGCCGCCGCCGGAACGACGGCCGTGAGGGCCAGCTCGAGCATGGCGACGCGGCGGGCCAGCTCGTCATGCTGGACGGCGTTCAGGTGCTCGTCCAGCAGTAACGGCGAGTACTCCGACAACGGGATGGTGGGAGATGAAGCAGACATGGTGCTGACCTCCAGTTAGGGCGGTGCCTAGGGACCGGCCGGCGGTTGAGTCGCCTGGCCGGTCCCGCCTACTTCCCGGCGGCCCTCTTCGCCGGAAGCCTTCCGCGGTGATCGGGGTGACCGTCGCCCCGGCGAGGTCGGACAGCGCGGCGGCGATCACCTTGTCCCGCTCGGCTGCGGCGTGCTGGTAGCGGAGGGCGGCCCCGGCCGTCGAGTGACCGAGCCGGGCCATCAGTTCGGCGAGGGTGGCGCCAGTGGCCGCGGCGAGGACCGCCCCGGTGTGCCGCAGATCGTGGAACGGAGATCGGCCGCCCGGCCGCCTCACGCGCCGGGTAGTACACCCGGTACAGCGATGGCGGTCGCCATATGGCCGCCCGCACCGCGCCGGGAACAGCAGCGCGTCCCGCCCGGCCGCAACATGCCGGCAGGTGGTCCGGACCGCGGCATCAGGTGCGGCGGAATGTTCACGTCCGTTTACCCGCCTCGCGACTTCGGGTCCCTTGACGACCCGGCCGCCGCGGCCGGATGACACCCCGGCGCACATGCACGACACCGGCCTTGCACGTCGACGTCCGACCGGCGCAGTTCCGCTAGCTCCCCGAACCGCAAAGCGCACCAGGCGGCCAGCAGGACCATCAGCTTGTACCGGGCGGCATCGCCTCGACGACGGCCGCCAGCTCGGGCAGGGTCGCGGGCTTGATCTGCTTCGCCCGCCTGACGGTCCGGCGCCCCGGACCCGGCAGGGGTTGGCGGGGATCAGTTCGTCGGCGAGGCGGTGTTCATGATCGTGCGGAGCAGCCCGTAGGCGTGGGCCGCTGGGTCGGGCCGGTCATGTCCTTCAGCCGGGCATGCCAGTCCCGCACCAGCGCCGGGCTGATCCTGGCGACGGCCCGGTCGCCGAGGGCCGGGAGAACGTGATCGCGGAGAACGTGGTCGTAGTCCTCCCTGGTGCGGTCGGCGAGATCCCGGTCCGCCAGCCACGCCTTGCTGTAGTCGCGCAGGGTGACCATCTCCGCCTTGGGCGCGGCCGGTGGCAGCCACGCGCCCTGGAGGATCTCCGTCCGCGCGCAGCGGACAGCCACGCCTCGGCGTCGCTCGCTGGTGTCGAACGTCATCGGCTGCCCCGCGGGGTACGGGCGGTGTAGTTCTGCCCGTCCGGTCCGGGGTAGCGGGCCTGGACGCGCCCGGAGGGCAAGGTGCGGACGCTGCCGAAGTACCGCCGCGACCGCCTGCGATTAGCCACGGTGGGTCTCCGCCTGCGGTGTGCCAGTAGTTTGCCAGTACGAGTGTATGCTCCTGGCATCTCCTGTCAACGCATGTCCGCAACACTGGAGGTAGAAAGTGCAGGTCAGACGCCATGCCCCGCTGGTACGGCCGGTGTCGCGGTCACCCCGCGGATACTGGTTCGATCCCAGTATCGCCCACCGGATCGACTGAGCCCGGCCGTGCTGGCCGGGGCTGCGTTGTTGACGGCCTTAAGGAGAACTGCCTCGCTGAGGCCGACGGGTGCGGTCCGACCACTTAGCGTGGCCAGCGTCTAGCCGCCCACCCGGTTAGCTCGGCCAAGCTTCCCGAATCCGGTGCTGTGCAGGCGTTGTCGTTACGGATCGTTTACGCACTCGATGGGTTCTCTACGCGTCATGTCGGGTACGGCACGTGACGCTGAGTAACTAAGATGGCACCCGGCGTTTGACCCCGGCCTCCTGAGCGCAGCGCCAACTGCGCAGTAATCATGCGCTCCGCGCTCTGGCTGGCAACGCGCACCGGTCGTGCCACGGGACGGGGGAGTGGCGTGTTCGGAGTGGGACGACCCGGTAACCAGCCTGACGGCGGAGAGCCTGAGGGCGGCGAGGCATCGGATCGCGGCGGCAGCCCGGATGGCGGCGAGAGTCCGGCTCGCGACGCCAGCCCAGCCGGCGGCCGATCAGCCAGCGACGTGCGGCCGAGGTCCTGGGGCGTCATGCATGCCGTGCGCGTCATCGGCATCGGCGCCGCAGCCGCTGCCGTGGTAGTCGGCGGCGCGGTGTACGCGCTAACTCAGCACACCGGGAGCACCGCCGCCCGCGCGGCGGCCGCGCCCCGCGACCAAGTAGCCAGCGGCCCGATACACATCGCCGCGGTGACACCAGCCCGCGGCGCCACCGGGGTCAACGGCGCGGCTTCGGTAGTCGTCACCTTCTCGGCGCCGCTAGCAGCCGACTCGCCTTACCCGGAACTGACGCCGAGCATCCCCGGCAGCTGGAGCACACAGGGCAATTCCCAGGTCTTCACGCCGGACACGGCGTTCGCCCCGTCAAGCCGGGTGACGCTGCTCATCCCCGGCGGCCCGGCCGGCATCCGGTCGAGCAGCGGCGCGCTGCTAACCGGCTCGGTCAGCGAGCATTTCACCGTCGCTATGTACTCGCAGGTCAGGCTGGCCGAACTGCTGGCACAGCTCGGTTACCTGCCCATGACCTGGTCTGCGATCCAGAACGGCTCGACAAGAGGAGACGCATCCGGCCCGACTGCCGGAAACGGCACTCCTGAGGGCGCGGCATTTTCCCCGCCCGCCGGCGCCTTCCAGTGGCAGCCCGGTTACCCGTCGACGCTCCGGAGCCAGTGGGCGCCCTCTCAGCCGAACGTCATAGTTCGCGGCGCGATCATGGCATTCCAGTCGCAGCATGGCCTGACGATCAATGGCGTCGCGACGCCGAGGCTGTGGAAGGCGCTGTTCGCGGCCGAGTTGCGCGGCGAGCAGAACCAGAACGGCTACACCTACGCAATCGCCAGCAAGCACCTGCCGGAAACGCTTACGATCTGGCATGACGGCCGCGTCGTGCTACGCAGCCTGACCAACACCGGCATCCCCGTGTCACCCACAGTCGACGGCACGTTCCCCGTCTACCTCAGGTTCCTCAATACGATCATGAGCGGCACCAACCCGGATGGAAGCCATTACTCCGACCCGGTGCAGTTCGTGTCGTACTTCAACGGAGGCGACGCCGTCCATTACTTCGTGCGCGGATCCTACGGCTTTCCGCAGAGCCTCGGCTGTGTCGAGCTGCCCTACACCGCGGCGCAGCGGGCGTACCCGTACCTCACCTACGGCAGCCTGGTGTCCGTCATCGGCTGACCTGACCCGGCCGTCCGCCACAACCACACCGGCGAGCGCGACGGCCTCATGAACGACCGCCCGGCACCGCGACGCAGCGGTGCCGGGCGGTGCCATGCTGTGGTTGCGCGGGGGTCGTCCACGATCGCGTACAATTCGGCCGTTCCGGTTCATCGACCGTATCCGTTTCTTTACCAGGTCCTTTCGCCAGATCCGCTTCGGCCATCTAAAGTCGAAGACAGGAAGTCCTGGTGCACATGCGATCCAGGTGAGGGTCCGTGTAGCACCAACCGGTAGCACCAACCGGTAGCACCAACCGGTAGCGCTGACCGGAAGCACTGACCGCCCGCCACCCGCCGGCCGGGCAACTGACGCGAGTGAGCGAGGGAGACGCGTTGTCCTCATTGACGCAGCTGCGCGTGCGGATCACTGCGTTGGGCGGCGTTATCGTGCTGATCCTGGCGGCCGGGATCTGGATTGCCATGACCCACGCGTCGGCGGACTCGGACCCGGCGACGGCTGCTCGCCACGGCGGTAGTCCGAGCGCAAGCACGTCAGCCAAGGTCCCAGCCGGTCCGCTGCGCCTGCTTTCGGTGACACCCTCGAGCGGCGCGACAGGCGTGAACGGCGTCGCGGACATCAAGATCCAGTTCTCCGCGCCGCTGGCTGCTGCCTCCCCGTTGCCGACGATCAAGCCCGCCGTGCCGGGCAGCTGGCAGGGCGCCGGGACGAGTTCTCTGGAGTTCGTGCCGGCCGGCGCGTTCCGCCAGTACACCCGCGTCACGGTCAAGATCCCTGGCGGCTCGTTCGGCGTCAGGTCGGCCAGCGGCGGCCTGCTGGTTCACACCACCGAGATCCATTTCAAGACCGGCAGCTACCGCCCGGCTCGGCTGGACCAGTTGCTCGCCCGGCTCGGTTATCTGCCCCTGACGTGGACCCCGGCACCTGGCGCTACGGTGCCTGCGGCCACCGACGCGCTCGGTCAGCTCAGCGCCGCCTACTCACCGCCGCAGGGGTCCTTCGGCTGGCAGCACGGGTTACCCCGCACAGCTCAGGGCGTTCTGGCAGGGCGGGGCTGCCTCCGGCCTGATCATCAAGGGCGCAGTGATGGCGTTCGAGTCCGACCACGGCATCGTGATGGATGGCGTCGCCGGACCCGAGGTCTGGCGGGCCCTGCTCAAGGCAGTAGCCGCCAACCAGCGCAACAGCAACGGCTACACCTACGCGATCGCCCGCGAGGCTAACCCGGAGACCCTGACCATCTGGCACAACGGCCGGAAGGTGCTGCACGTCCTGGCCAACACCGGGATTTCGGTGGCACCCACCACCCTGGGCACCGACCCGGTCTATCTGCGGTACCGGAACCAGATCATGCAGGGCACTAACCCGGACGGAAGCCACTACGCCGACCCGGTGCAGTTCGTTGCCTACTTCAGGTCGGGCGAGGCGGTGCACTACTTCCCGCGCGGCTCCTACGGCTACCCGCAGAGCCTCGGCTGTGTCGAGCTGGACCTGAATGACGCGGCGCAAGCCTGGCCGTACCTCACGTACGGCAGCCTGGTGACCGTTGCCCGCGGCGCGCTGACACCTGCGTCGAGCCCGGTCGCGAACTAGCACGCGGCACCACGGTCCCACGCGCGAAGTCCGGCGCCGATAGCATCGGGCAGGGGACGGCACTGCCTGACACCACTACGTCACGCTGCCCGCCGCCCCTACCCAACGCGCGAAGGAGCCAGCCGTGCCTGCCGACAAGCTTCACATCACCCTCGCCGGAAGCGAGCACGTGGTGGAAGAGGGCACGACGGCCGGCCAGGTGCTGGCCGACCGGGATCAGGCCAGCCGAACCACGATCGCAGCTCGGGTGAACGGCGAGCCGCGCGACCTGGCTTACGAGCTGGCTGACGGCGACCGCGTCGAGCCGGTGTCCATCGACGAGCCCGACGGCCTGGCTATCTTGCGCCACTCCACGGCACATGTCATGGCGCAGGCAGTGCAGGATCTGTTCCCCCAGGCCAAGCTGGGCATCGGCCCGCCGATAGAGAACGGCTTCTACTACGACTTCGACGTGAACGAGCCGTTCGGCCCCGACGACCTCAAGTCGATCGAGCAGAAGATGCGTCAGATCGTCAAGCAGGGCCAGCGCTTCAGCCGTCGCGTCGTCAGCGACGATGAGGCCAGGCAGGAACTGGCCGGCGAGCCGTACAAGCTGGAGCTGATCGGCCTCAAGAGCAGCATCACCGCTAAACCCGGCGAAGCCGATTCCGGCGAGTCGGTCGAGGTCGGCGGCGCCGAGCTCACGATCTACGACAACCTCGACCCCAGCACCAGCGAGCGGTGCTGGCAGGACCTTTGCCGTGGCCCGCATCTGCCGACTACCCGGAACATCCCGGCGTTCAAGCTCATGCGCACTGGCGGGGCGTACTGGCGGGGCAGCGAGAACAACCCGCAGCTGCAGCGGATCTACGGCACCGCGTGGCCGTCCCGTGACGCCCAGGACGATTACCTCAAGCTGCTGGAGGAAGCCGAAAAGCGGGATCACCGCAAGCTCGGCGCCGAGCTGGACCTGTTCTCATTCCCGAACGAGATCGGCAGCGGGCTGCCGGTCTTCCATCCCAAGGGCGGCATCGTACGCAAGGCGATGGAGGACTACTCACGCAAGCGCCACGAGCAGGCAGGCTACGAGTTCGTTTACACGCCGCACATCACCAAGTCGCAGTTGTTCGAGACTTCCGGCCACCTGGAGTGGTACGCCGACGGCATGTATCCGCCCATGGAGATGGAGGGCGCTAACTACTACCTGAAGCCGATGAACTGCCCGATGCACATCCTGATCTACGCCTCGCGCGGCCGGTCCTACCGCGAGCTGCCGGTGCGGCTGTTCGAGTTCGGCACCGTGTACCGGTATGAGAAGTCTGGCGTCGTGCACGGCCTGACCAGGGCCCGCGGCTTCACCCAGGACGACTCGCACATTTTCTGCACGCCCGAGCAGCTCCAGGACGAGCTCGCCAGCCTGCTGGACTTCGTGGTCGGCCTGCTGCGTGACTACGGACTGACCGAGTTCGAGGCCGAGCTGTCGACCCGGCCGGAGAAATTCGTGGGCGAGATCGCCGAATGGGACAAAGCCGAGGCCGCACTCAAGCACGCGCTAGACAAGTCCGGCTTGCCGTACGTGATCGCGGCGGGCGAAGGCGCGTTCTACGCACCCAAGGTCGACGTGCACGTGAAGGACGCCATCGGCCGCCGGTGGCAGCTGTCCACGCTCCAGGTCGACTTCCAGGAACCGGGCCGGTTCGGCATCGAGTACCAGGCCGCGGACGGCAGCAGGCAACGACCGTACATGATCCACCGGGCTCTGTTCGGCTCAATCGAGCGCTTCTTCGGCATCCTCGTGGAGCATTACGCGGGCGCGTTCCCGCCCTGGCTGGCGCCGGTCCAGGTGGTCGGCATCCCGATCTCGGACGCGCACGCCGAGTATTTGCAGAGCGTCGCGATCCGGCTGCGCGAGCACGGCATCCGGGTCGAGGTCGACTCGAGCGACGACCGGATGCAGAAGAAGATCAGGACCGCGCAGCGTCAGAAGGTGCCGTTCATGCTGCTGGCCGGCGACGACGACGTGGCGGCCGGGGCGGTGTCGTTCCGTTACCGCAATGGCGAGCAGAAGAACGGGGTGCTCATCGCCGACGCTATCGACGAGATCGCCAGCGCGGTGGCCAGCCGGATCCAGGTTTGACGCCAGTGCCCGATGCTCGCTCCGGCGTACCTGGCGCCGACCAGGCCAGCCGCCCGCCAGCGCGGAGCGACGGCATCGCCGAGGTGGCGGATCACGTAGCCCCGGACGGTCTCATGCGGTTGTGGATGCCGCACCGGATGGCCTACATCAAGGGCGAGGGCAAGCCGGCCGACGGCGGCGCCGGCGAGTGCCCGTTCTGCCAGATCCCCAAGATGAGCGACGCCGACGGCCTGATCGTGGCGCGTGGCGAACTGGTCTACGCGGTGCTCAACCTGTACCCGTATAACAGCGGGCACCTGATGGTGGTCCCGTACCGGCACGTCGCCGACTACACCGACCTGACCGCCGGCGAGACGGCCGAGCTGGCGGAGTTCACCAAGCGCTCGATGACCGCGCTCCGGGTGTCGGCCCAGGCGCAGGGCTTCAACATCGGCATGAACATGGGCGGGGTAGCCGGCGCCGGCATCGCCGCGCACCTGCACCAGCACGTCGTCCCGCGCTGGGGCGGCGACTCGAACTACATGCCCGTCATCGCCCACACCAAGGTCCTGCCCCAGCTCCTCGCCGACACCCGCGTGATTCTCGCCGAGGCCTGGCCCGCCCAAGATCAAACCCAGAATTCCTAGGGAACGGGGTCCCGTCTTGCGGATCCCACGGTCGACCCGCCGCGAGCGCGTCACAAATCGCCAGCAACCCCGCATTTCGAGCGCACCTGCCTTGGGCTCATTGGGCGTGAGTGTGAACACGCCGCCCCTAGTGGGGCGGCGTTGTGAGAGTCACGCCCTATCCGCCGCGCGAGCCCAGCCGAGCTGATCATGTCGATGCAGCGCTGCCCGCGGTTATGGGTGTTTTGCCGGGCTCGAGCCGGTACCGTCCGGGTGTCGGGCAGCCATTTCTCCGCTCTGGCTGCCCGATATCCGGCCGGCACCGGCTTCAGCGGACCGGCATGTGGCCGGCACCGGCTCCAGCAGACCCGTTTCCGGCCGGCACCGGCCCCCGCGCGCCACGTTCCCCTGAATTAAGCCTTATCCGCAGCTGCCACCTTTTCCGCCAGGTGCGACGGGAGCGGTTCGTAGCGAAGGTACGACCTCGTGAACGATCCTGTGCCGTGGGACATCGAGCGCAGGTCGATGGCGTAGCGGATGATCTCCAGTTCGGGGATCTCCGCCTTCACCATGGTGCGGCCGCCGGCCACGGGCTCGGTGCCAAGGACGCGGCCACGGCGGGAGGACAGGTCGGACATGACGGCCCCGACGTAGTCGTCGGCGACGAGGACGGCAACCTCGTCAACCGGCTCGAGCAGCGATACGTGCGCCTTGGTCGCCGCGTCGCGGAGTGCGGCGCGCCCAGCCTTCTGGAACGCCATGTCGGAGGAGTCGACCGAGTGCGCCTTTCCGTCGTACAGCGTGACCCGGACGTCGACCATCGGGTATCCGGCCAGCACGCCCTGTTCCATCTGGGCGCGAAGGCCCTTCTCGACGGACGGGATGAACTGGCGCGGCACCACGCCGCCGACGATCTTGTCGACGAACTCGAAGCCGCTGCCCGAGGGGAGCGGCTCGACCTCGACGCTGCAGATGCCGTACTCGCCGTGGCCGCCGGACTGCTTCACGTTCCGGCCCAGGCCCTGAGCTTTGCCGGCCACGGTCTCGCGCAGCGGTACCCGCAGCTCGACGGTCTCCACGGCCACGCCGTAGCGGCTGGACAGGCGGTCGAGCGCGAGATCGGCGTGCGCCTCGCCCATGCACCACAGCACCAGCTGCCGGGTCTCGGCGTTGTTCTCCAGCCGGAGCGTCGGGTCCTCGGCCACTAGCCGGGCCAGTGCCTGGGACATCTTGTCCTCGTCGGCCTTGGACTTGGCCTGGATCGCTACCGGCAGCAGCGGCTCTGGCATTGCCCAGGGCTCCATCAGCAGCGGCTTCTCCTTGTCCGACAAGGTGTCGCCGGTTTCTGCCGTGCCGAGCTTGGCGACTGCGCAGATGTCGCCTGCCGGGCACTGGCCGATGGTGCGCTGCAGCTTGCCGAGCGGCGAGGTCAGCGCGCCCATCCGCTCGTCCTCGTCGTGATCGGCATGCCCGCTGGCCTCCCGGCCATGACCGGACACATGCACCGTCGCGTCCGGCCGCAGCGTGCCGGAAAAGACCCGGACCAGGCTGACCCGGCCGACATAGGGGTCGGACGTGGTCTTGACTACTTCGGCGAGCAGCGGCCCGTTCGGGTCGCAGGTCAGGTTCGTTACCGGCTTGCCGTCCATGGTGGTGACCGACGGCATCGGATGCTCGGCCGGCGCAGGGAACGCCTGCGTCATCACCTCGAGCAGCTCGGCCATGCCGATGTGGTGCGGCGCCGAGGAGGCGAGTACCGGGTAGAAACTGCCCCGGGCCACGGCCGTCTCCAGGTCCTCGATCAGGCCCTTGACGTCGATCTCCTCTCCTGACAGGTAGGAGTCCATCAGGGTCTCGTCTTCACTCTCCTGGATGATCGCCTCAATCAGGGCACCGCGAGCCTCGGCTACCCGATCAGCGTCGTCTGCGGGCACGTCGGTGTCGGCTCGGCTGCCGCCGGAGTAGTCGTAGAAGCGCTGAGACAGGAGTCCGATCAGGCCCTTGACCCCGCCCTGACCGTCCGACACCGGCAGGTACAGCGGCGCGACCGAGTCGCCGAACGCGGTGCGGCAAGCTGCCAGCGCCTCGTCAAAGTCTCCCCGCTGATGGTCGATCTTGGTGATCACGACCGCCCTGGGGGTGCCAACGGCAGCGCACTCGTCCCAGAGCATCTGGGTCAGGCCGTCGATGCCGTCCGCGGCCGAAACCGTGAACAGCGCGGCGTCTGCTGCACGCAGCCCCGCCCGGAGATCACCGGTGAAGTCGGCGTAACCGGGGGTGTCGAGCAAGTTGACCTTGACGCCGGCGTGCACGAACGGCACCAGGGTCAGGTTGACAGAACGCTGCTGCCGGATCTCGACCTCGTCGAAGTCACTGACGGTCGTGCCCTCTTCGACCCGGCCCTCCCGCTGGATCGCACCGGTCGTGACCAGGAGGGCCTCGGCCAGCGTCGTCTTTCCTGCTCCTGAGTGGCCGACCAGCACCACGTTCCGTACGCTTTCGGGCTGGCCGGCCGCTGTTGTCCGGCCGGCGGCTCCCGTTGCGTGAGACTTGTCCGCCATCCGCATCGCCTCCTGAAGCGCTGAGGTAACTAACCACCCTCGTCCCGAGTGTTCGCTGCCGCAGGGTTCGCCGCGACGTTGTCCGCCGCGACGTTGTCCGTCGCGACATGTTCGCCGCGACATGTTCGCCGCGACACTGTTTGTCGCCGCACAGTCTGCTGCTGCACGCCCAGCCTTTACCTGACGGTCGGCGATCACAAGTCCCTGGCGGGATTCGCCTAGTCCAGGAGCACCCGTAGCAGACGGACCGCTGGGCCGCGAAACGCGTGAGTGCTAACTGTCGTTGGCACCACAGCTGCTGCTCAAACGTCCAGCGCGTCAATCTGGCGCGGCGGCGAAACTGTGTAAGCAGCTCCCAGCGCCCGGGCGGGCATTTTCGAACCCGCCGAAATCGCCCATGGGCTAGCTGAGGTGGGCGGTACCGCCAGTAGGATCAAGCCGCCATGCTCAAGCACCCTGCTGCGCGAGGCGGTCCGGCGAGCAAAGTCCTGCGGCCAGCCTTCGCGCGCCTGCTGACACCGGTTGGCGAGGCGCTGGCCCGCACGCCGATTACTCCGAATGCCCTGACGATCATCGGCACGATCGGCATGTCAGCGGGTGCGCTCACGCTCTTCCCCACCGGCCACCTGTTCGCGGGCGTCGTCGTCTGCACGCTCTTTGTCTTCACGGACATGCTCGACGGGCTGCTGGCCCGGATGAAAGGCACGACCGGGAAGTTCGGCGCGTTCCTCGACTCGACCATGGACCGAGTCGCTGATGCGTCCGTGTTCGGCGGCCTGGCGGCCTGGTTTGTCCTCGGCGGCCACGACAAGCTGCTGGCGGGGGTGGCCCTGTTCTGCCTCGTGGCGGGCTCCCTGGTGTCGTATGCCAAGGCTCGGGCCGAGAGCCTCGGCCTGAGCTGCGACGTCGGCTTCGCCGAACGGACCGAGCGGTTGCTTATCGGGCTAGTTGCCACCGGGCTATCTGGCCTTGGCGTACCGTATGTCCTTCCTATCGGGCTCTGGTTGCTGGCGGCGGTCAGCCTGTTCACGTTTGGTCAGCGGGTCTTGGCCGCCCGCCGCTCAGCTGCCGAGATTGCGGCCGCTGAGACGGCGACGGCGGGCGCTCCGGCGGCTAACGGGCCGGCTGCGGAATCGGCGGCCGCCAGCACGACACCCGCGGATCAGGCGGTGGATCAGACGTCAGCTGGACCCGCGCGTGGCCGACGGGAATCTGGGTCGGAAGGATAGGCGCATGCCGGGTTTGAAGGACAGGATCATCGACGCCGGGTACGGTGCCGGCTGGAGCCTGGTCTGCCGGCTGCCCGAATCCTGGACCTCGGGTGCTTTCCGGTTCGCCGCCGACATTGCCTGGCGCCGCCAGGGCCCGCGGGTGCAGGTGCTGGAGGGCAACCTGGCCCGGGTACTCGGGCCAGATGCCGACGGCGCCGCGCTGCGGGCAGCGTCACGTGAAGTCATGCGCCACTATGCCCGCTACTGGCTGGAGATCTTCCGGCTGCCCGTTCTCCCGGTCGAGCGACTGGTCGATGGCATGCACGACGATCGCGGCGTCGAAGCGATACTCGCTGCCATCGCGTCGGGACGCGGCCTAGTGATCGCCATTCCGCACATGGGAAACTGGGATCAGGCTGGGGCCTGGATCATTGCCAAGGGGGCAGGCTCGTTCACCACGGTGATGGAGCGGCTGAAGCCGGAGTCGGTGTACGAGCGCTTCGTCACGTTTCGTCAGGGCATCGGCATGGAGGTGCTTCCTGCCAGCGGAGGCACCCGGCCATTCGGGATCCTCGCGGAGCGGCTGCGGGCCGGCAAGGTCGTCATCCTGCCGGCTGATCGCGACGTCACCGGGAGCGGTATCGAGGTGGACTTCTTTGGCGAGAAGGCCAGGATGATGGCTGGTCCGGCCGCGTTGGCGGTGGCGACTGGCGCTGCCCTCATGCCTGCCGCGCTGTGGTTCGAAGACGACGGCTGGGGAGTGCATATCGGTCCCCAGATCCCGATGCCGACCGAAGGCACTAGATCGCAGAAGATCGTGACAATGACGCAGGGGCTAGCCACATTTTTCGAAGCCGGCATCCGCGAGCATCCCTACGATTGGCTCATGCTGCAGCGCGTCTTCGTCGACGACCTGGATCCCGCGCGGCTGGCCGCGGCAGATGAGCGGGCCAGGCAGGACGGCCAGGTCAACGGCGAGGAACTCACCGGCCAGGAAGTGCCATGAGAATCGGCATCGTCTGTCCGTACACCTGGGAGGTGCCTGGCGGCGTCCGGGAGCACGTCAGCGGCCTGGCCGAGGCACTGATAGAGCTCGGCCACGAGGTCTCTGTCATCGCGCCTGCCGACGACGACGCCGAACTGCCCGACTACGTCGTGCCAGCCGGACGCGCCGTTCCCGTTCCCTACAACGGTTCGATCGCGAGGCTGTCGTTCGGGTTCGTGTCGGCCAGCCGGGTGCGGCGGTGGCTGAAGGACGGTGACTTCGACGTGCTGCACGTGCACGAGCCGGCCGCGCCGAGCCTGTCCCTGCTGGCCTGCTGGGTGGCTGACGGTCCGATCGTGGCCACCATGCACGCGGCTATGCCCAGATCGCGCGCGCTGCACGCGGCCCAGCCAATCCTCGCCTCAGCGCTGGAGAAGATCAGCGGCCGCATCGCGGTCGCTGAGGCGGCCAGGGCCACCCTGGTCGAGCACCTCGGCGGCGACGCCGTCCTGATCCCGAACGGCGTGCACGTCGCCCGCTACGAGAAGGCGGAGCCACTGCCCGGCTTTCCCGGCACCGGCGGCACGCTCGGATTCCTCGGCCGGATGGACGAGCCTCGCAAGGGCTTGGACATCCTGCTCGCCGCGTTTGCCTTGCTGGCACCCGAGCGTCCGGGGCTGCGGTTGCTCATCGCCGGGCGCGGCGACCCAGACGAGGTGCGGGCCCAGGTCCCCGTCCGGTTCCGGGACCGGGTCGTGTTGCTCGGCCAGGTCAGTGATGCCGACCGGATCCGGATGCTGCATTCGGTCGATGTGTTCTGCGCGCCCAACACAGGCGGCGAGAGCTTCGGGTACGTGCTGGTTGAGGCGATGGCAGCCGGCGCACCGATAGTGGCCAGCGACCTGGACGCGTTCCGGCAGGTGCTGCGTAACGGCGAGGCCGGCGAGCTGTTCCGCACCGGGAGCGCGGAGGGGCTGGCGGCCGCAGCCGCCCGGCTGCTCGACGATCCCAGCCACCGGGCGGCGCTGGCCGCGGCGGCCGCCATAGCAGTCCGGGAGTTCGACTGGGCGGTCGTCGCCCGCGACATTGTCCGGGTGTACCAGGCGGTCGCGCCCGCGGCTGGTCGGGTGGCTGTCGCGCTATGACCTTGACGACCACCATCATCGTCATCGTCGCCCTGGCCATATTCGGCGTCTACATTTCCTGGCGGGCGGGCCGGCTGGACCGGCTGCACGCGCGGCTGGAGGCGGCCAGGTCCGCCCTCGACGCGGCGCTGGTGCGGCGCAGCTCGGTCGCCCTGGAGCTCGCGTCGTCCGGCTTGCTTGATCCGGCGACCAGCGTGCTGCTTGCGGGCGCCGCGCATGACGCCCGGTCGCCTCAGGACGGCCGCGAGATGGCGGAGAGCGACCTCACCAGGGCACTGCGGGCGGTGTTCAGCCAGCCCGACTTCCGCGCCCTGCTGGCTGGCCGTGAGGGCGCCGAGGAACTGCTCAGCGAGCTGGAAGGCGCCTCACACCAGGTGTTCCTCGCCCGTAAGTTCTACAACGACGCCGTCGCGGCCACCCAGGCGGCGAGGCAGCGCTGGCTGGTCCGGATGCTGCGGCTAGCCGGGACCGCCCCGATGCCGGAGTTCTTCGAGATTGACGATTCGCTGGTGCCGGCCGGAGGTACCGGCCCGGCTACGGACATACCGCACCTGACCACCTGAAGATCATTTATGAATGTGACTTCGCTACTGCTGCCGCCGCAGTAGCAACGCCGCATCCATGAATGATCTTGATGCGCTCGGGAGCCTGGACAGGCTCCGCTTATCTCTGGCAGGCGCTGATGCCTGCTGGCAGGCGCCGATGCCTGCCTCCAGGCGATCGGCTCGTCTGAATGTCGGCTGCCCGTGCCGGCGGGGCCAGACCAGACAGCCGCAGGTGACCACGCAGCCGGAAACTGGGCCGAGCGCCTACGATGGAAGCACCGGTCAGAACAACCAAGCGAGGTTTGTCGTGTCAGTCCCGAATTCGCCCGAAACCCCCGAGCACGCGCGGCCCCAGGTTCAGGCCCAGGCGGAGGCTCCGGCGCAGAAGGGCACCAACAGGGTTAAGCGCGGCATGGCCGACATGCTCAAGGGCGGCGTGATCATGGACGTGGTCACCCCGGCGCAGGCCAAGATCGCCGAGGATGCAGGCGCCGTGGCGGTCATGGCGCTGGAGCGCGTACCGGCCGACATCAGGGCCCAGGGCGGCGTCGCCAGGATGAGCGACCCGGACATGATCGACGAGATCATCGCAGCCGTCTCCATCCCGGTCATGGCCAAATGCCGGATCGGCCACTTCGTCGAAGCCCAGGTGCTCCAGGCCATCGGCGTCGACTACATCGACGAGTCCGAGGTGCTGACGCCTGCTGACGAGGCGCATCACGTGGACAAGTGGGATTTCACCGTCCCGTTCGTGTGCGGAGCGACCAACCTGGGCGAGGCGCTGCGCCGGATCACCGAGGGCGCGGCGATGATCAGGTCCAAGGGCGAGGCCGGCACCGGCAACGTGGTCGAGGCGACCCGGCACATGCGCGCCATCCGGGCCGACATCCGCAGGTTGTCCACCTTGTCGGCGGCGGAGCTTTACAGCGCCGCCAAGGACCTGCAGGCGCCGTATGAGCTGGTAGCGGAGGTAGCGGCCGCGGGCAAGCTGCCGGTCGTCCTGTTCACCGCGGGCGGCCTGGCCACCCCGGCCGACGCGGCAATGATGATGCAGCTCGGCGCCGACGGCGTGTTCGTCGGCTCGGGCATCTTCAAGTCCGGTGACCCCGCAGCCAGGGCGGCCGCGATAGTCAAGGCAACCACGTTCCACGACGATCCTGACGTCATCGCGAAGGTGTCCCGCGGCCTGGGCGAGGCCATGGTCGGCATCAACCTGGACGAGTTGGCGCCGGAGCAGCGGTACGCCGGCCGCGGGTGGTGACACCGGCCCGCAGCCCGAGTAACCGCAGTCCGATTGACCAGGGCAGCATTTCCGAGGAGCCCGTTCCGATGAGGCCAGCCAGGCCGCCGATCGGGGTGCTTGCACTCCAGGGCGACGTCGCCGAGCACCTGCGCGCGCTGCGCCACGCGGGCGCCGAGCCCGCCGCGGTGCGGCGGCCGGATGAACTGGATCGCGTCGACGGCCTGATCATTCCGGGCGGCGAGTCCACCACGATCTGGAAGCTCATCGACATCTTCGGGCTGGCCGAGCCGCTGCGAAAGCGCATCGCCGACGGCATGCCGGCCTTCGGCTCGTGCGCCGGGATGATCATGCTCGCGGACCGGCTGCCCGATCCTGCCTCCGGTCAGCAGACCCTCGGCGGCATCGACATGACGGTCCGGCGCAACGCCTTCGGCCGTCAGGTCGACTCGTTCGAAACCGACCTGGCAATCAAGGGCATCGACGGGCCGCCGTACCGGGCCGTGTTCATCCGGGCGCCCTGGGTGGAGGAGGTCGGCGCCGGAGTCGAGGTTCTCGCGACCGAGCCGCACGCCGGTAGGATCGTCGCGGTCCGCCAGGGCCCGGCGCTCGCGACATCCTTCCATCCCGAGCTCACCGCGGACTGGCGCATCCATGAGATGTTCGTCGACATGGTGAGGGAACGGTCATGAGCGGCCACTCGAAGTGGGCTACCACCAAGCACAAGAAGGCGGTGGTCGACGCCCGGCGCGGGAAGCTTTTCGCCAAGCTGATCAAGAACGTCGAGGTGGCGGCGCGCAGCGGCGGTCCCGACCCAACAGGCAACCCGACCCTGTACGACGCGGTGCAGAAGGCCAAGAAGAGCTCGGTGCCCAACGACAACATCGACCGCGCGATCCGGCGCGGCGGCGGGCTCGAGGCCGGCGGCTCGGCGTATGAGTCCATCACCTACGAGGGCTACGGACCGGGCGGCGTTGCCGTGCTCGTCGAATGCCTGACGGACAACCGGAACCGGGCGGCATCTGATGTCCGGGTTGCCTTCACCCGCAACGGCGGCTCACTGGCCGACCCCGGCTCGGTCTCGTACCTGTTCAGCAGGCGCGGCGTGGTCATCGTCACCAAGTCACCGGGCGTCACCGAGGATGACGTGCTGGCGGCAGTGCTGGACGCGGGCGCGGAGGAGGTTAATGACCTCGGCGACTCGTTCGAGGTGATCAGCGACCCCAGCGACCTGGTCGCGGTCCGCACCGCGCTGCAGGAAGGCCGGCCTTGACTATGACTCGGCCGAGCGCCCGTTCCTGCCGTCGGTCGAAGTGGAACTCGAGGAGGACAACGCCCGGAAGGTGTTCCACCTGATCGAGGCCCTCGAGGATTCTGACGACGTACAGGACGTCTACGCCAACTACTCGGTGTCCGACGACATCATCGAAAAGCTGGGATGACCGGCGGCCCCTGGTGAGCCACGGCGGCCTGGAAGTCCGGTTGTTCGGCCCAGACGACGACATCGAAGCCGAGCTGGACCTGCGGCGCCGGGCCTTCGGGCCGTTCAGCGCCGCGGCCCGGCCGGGATGGCTCGCGCTGCTGCAGGCGTGCATCGACGCGGGGCAGATGATCGGGGCCTTCGATGGCGGCCGCCTGGTGGCCAGCGCGCGTTATCACCCGATGCGGCAATGGTGGCACGGCCGGTCGATGCCGATGGCGGGAGTGGCCGGGGTCAAGGTCGCGCCGGAAGAGCGCGGCCGGGGCGTCGGCAGCGCGATGATGACCACGCTGCTCGCCGAGATCGCCGCGCGCGGATACCCGGTATCGGCGCTTTACCCGACGACCGCGCAGGTGTACCGGTCGGCTGGCTGGGAGTTCGCCGGCGCCAAGTACGAGACGGTACTGCCAGCCCGGTCTCTAGCCGCACTGGCGCCCGCGGACGAGGTCGCGCTGACCGCTGGCGGCTCGGCACCGGCCGCAGGCCCGGCACCGGCCGCAGGCCCGGCCCCAGCCGCGCCGAAACTGCGGCGCGCGACGCCCGCGGACGCCGAACTGATCATCGATGTCAAGGGCCGGGTGCACGCCGAGCTCCGGGACTGCGGGCCGAACACCCGCGAGCCGGCCTGGGCCGCTGGCTGGCCGACGAGGATCACTTCGGCTACCTGGCCGAGGACGGCTTCCTGGGTTACGGCTGGTCTGACGACACCGACGAGATCGAGGTCGAGGAACTGGTGGCTGGGTCCGCGCCGACGGCACGGGCGTTCTGGCAGATCCTGGCCTCGCACGCCACGGTGGCCGAGCGGGTCCGCGCTTGCCTCGGACCTGACGATCCGGTCAGCTGGCTGATCCGGGAGCCGGCCGCGTCCCTGCGGCGGCGGGAAAGCTGGATGCTCCGGCTCATCGACGCTCCCGCGGCGATCGCGGCCAGGGGATACCCGCCCGCGGTGAGCCTCTCGGTCCCGCTGGACATCGCCGATCGGGACCTGCCGGCCAACGCGGGCCGCTGGACGCTGCAGGTAACCGGCGGCACCGGCAGGTTGCAGCGTTCGGATTCCCGGCAGCCGGCCGCGGATGGCTTTCTGGACGGGAACGGGGTCGCCGGTAGTGCTAGCTCGGTCCTCCGGCTCGGGCCGCGCGGGCTCGCCGCGATGTTTGCCGGGGTGCCGCTGGCCACGCTCCGGCTGGCCGCCTGGCAGGCGGCGGAGACGCGTCCGCTGATGCGGCCGTCGAGAGCGCGTTCGCCGGCCGCGCTTTCATGATCGACTATTTCTAGACACCACCCTCGCCGGCTCTGTGCTCGGCAAGTATCGGCGGCGGCGGCGCGCCGCCAGCCCGGTGTCAGGCAAGACCGGTATGGTGGCGACCGAACAGGTGTTCGCAGCTCAGCGGGACGGTGACGGATGCGCGTGCTCGGCGTGGATCCTGGCCTTACCCGCTGCGGCATCGGAGTGATCGAAGGCGAGCCTGGCCGCGAGCTGCGGCTGATAGCGACCGAAGTGATCCGGACCCCGGCCCGTGACGACGTCGGCGCCCGGCTGCTAGCACTCGAGATTGAGCTGGATCGGTGGCTGGCCGAGCACCGGCCGGACGCGGTGGCGGTGGAACGGGTCTTCAGCCAGCACAACGTCCGCACCGTGATGGGGACCGCGCAGGCTGGAGCTGTGGCGATCGTCTGCGCCGCCCGCCGCGGCGTGCCGGTGGCCCTGCATACCCCGAGCGAAGTGAAGGCGGCGGTGACCGGCAGCGGCCGGGCTGGGAAACCGCAGGTCACAGAGATGGTCACCAGGCTGCTGCGGCTGCCAGACCGCCCCCGGCCAGCCGACTGCGCGGACGCGCTGGCCTTGGCCATCTGCCATTTGTGGCGCGGCACCGCACAGCAGCGGCTGGCCGCAGCCCAGCGAGCCGTCGCCGGAGGCATCAGATGATCGCGCATGTCACAGGTTCGGTCGCTGCGGTGTCCCCGGAAGGGGCCGTCATCGAGGTGGGCGGTGTCGGGCTGCTGGTGCAGTGCACACCCGGCACGCTGGCGCGGCTGCGTCCCGGCGAGCAGGCGCGGGTCGCGACGTCGCTGGTCGTGCGTGAGGATTCGCTCACGCTGTACGGGTTCGCCAGCGACGACGAGCGGAACACCTTCGAGCTGCTGCAGACCGCCAGCGGCGTCGGGCCCGCGACTGGCCCAGGCCATGCTGGCGGTGCTGACGCCCGATGCGCTGCGGCGGGCTGTTGCCGCCGAGGACCTGGCGACGCTGACATCGGTGCCCGGCATCGGACGCAAGGGCGCCCAGCGGATCGTGCTCGAACTGGCAGGCCGGCTCGGCGCCCCAGGCGATGTCGTTGCCCGCCCGGTCAATGGCCAGTCCATGGCCGAGGCGCAGTGGCGGGATCAGGTCAGGGCGGGCCTTGTCAGCCTCGGCTGGCAGGCCAGGGAAGCCGATCAGGCCATCGCCGCGGTCGAGCCGGAAGTGACCGGCCAGGAAGGTGCTGGCCAGAATGGGGCCGGCCAGGACGGCGTCGACGTCGCCATCGCGCTGCGGGCCGCGCTGCGCGTGCTGGGGCGGCCGTGACCGGCGGCGGCCGGGCGTTGGACAGCCACGGCGACGCGGAACGGGTCGTCTCGGCCCTGGCCGATGCCGACGAGCGGGTCGTCGAGGGTGCCCTGCGCCCCAAGCGGCTGAGCGAGCTCATCGGCCAGAACCGGGTCCGGGAGCAGCTCTCGCTGATTCTGGAGGGCGCGCTGGGCCGCAGCCGGGTACCCGACCACGTGCTGCTGTCCGGCCCGCCGGGGCTGGGCAAGACGACCCTCGCCATGATCGTCGCGGCCGAGCTCGGTGCTCCGCTGCGGATCACCAGCGGGCCCGCGATCGAGCGAGCCGGTGATCTGGCGGCCATCTTGTCCACCCTGACCGAGGGTGAAGTCGTGTTTATCGACGAGATTCACCGCGTCGCCAGGCCGGCCGAGGAGATGCTCTACCTGGCCATGGAGGACTTCCGGGTGGACGTGGTGATCGGCAAGGGTCCGGGCGCCACCGCGATACCGCTGGATATCTCGCCGTTCACGCTCGTGGGCGCCACCACCAGGGCCGGGCTGCTGCCCGCGGCCCTGCGCGACCGGTTCGGTTTCACCGCGCATCTGGATTTCTACGAGCCGGCCGAGCTTGGCGTCATTGTGCGCAGGTCAGCGGGCCTGCTCGGGGTCGCGCTGCGCGACGACGGCGCCGACGAGATCGCCGGCCGGTCCCGCGGTACGCCGCGCATCGCCAACCGGCTGCTGCGGCGGGTGCGGGACTTTGCCGAGGTCCGCGGCGACGGCGTGGTCACCAGGGACTGTGCCAGGGCGGCGCTGGAGCTGTATGAGGTTGACGAAAGCGGCCTGGACCGGCTGGACCGAGCCGTGCTGACCGCACTGGTCAGCAGGTTCGGCGGCGGACCGGTGGGCCTGTCCACCCTGGCGGTCGCCGTAGGCGAGGAGGCCGAGACCGTGGAAGTGGTGGCCGAGCCGTTCCTGGTGCGGGCCGGACTGATAGCGCGCACGCCGCGGGGCAGGGTGGCGACGCCGGCGGCCTGGCAGCACCTGGGCCTGCCATTGCCCCGGCAGCTGGCCTGGACCAGGCAGCTTGGTCCCGTCTCTGCGGGCGTGGTACCGGACGGCCTGGGGCTGGAGGACCTGGGATCGGTCGAGGCAGCCGACGAAGCCACCCTTTTCGACTGACGCAGGCCGATTTCGACGCGCTGGAAGGCTCGGACTACGCTGGTGACCTGGGGTGGAATGTCACTGATGGTCGCGGCCTGGTCACGATCACTCGTCAGAAGCCGTAGCCTGTTGGTGCGTTGCGCGCGCGCCGCTACACTGCGGCAGTTGGTCCATGACACGCCACTTCGGCCCGCAGCCGGGCATTCCGGCCGCGTACCTAGCTAGCCATACGGCGGCGTGGCACATCTACTCGGAAGGATGTCCCGCGATGTGGACACACGTACTCGCGGCTAAGGCTGCCTCGACCGGCAGCGGCTCGAGCTTCCTCATCATCATTGCGGTATTCGCGGTCATGATGATCTTCCTGTTCCGGTCGCAGCGGCGGCGCCAGATGCGGGCCGTGGACACCCAGCGGCAGGTGATGGACGGCTCGAACATCCGCACCACCTTCGGTCTCTACGGCACTGTCATCTCCGGCGACGACCGGAACGTCATGGTCGAGATCGCGCCCGGTGTCCAAGTCAAGCTGCTGCGCCAGGCCATCGCCGCGGTCGTGCCGGATGAGGTGCCGGACGGCTCCTACGACACGATGCCGGACACGTCGGCCGACGAGAAGCATGGCAGCCAGGACGAACGCACTGACCTGAGCATCTAGCCCGCCAGAACGGGAAGACAGGGCAAACCGAAAGACAGGGCAAACCCCCGTGGCTCCTCCCAGCAATCCCCAGTCCCGGCCGGGGAGATATCTCATCGCCCTGGTGGCGCTGTTTGTCGTCATGCTGCTTGGCGTTATCGGCTCTAGCCTGGGCAACCCAGCGGACTGGCATAAGAACTTCAAGGTCGGCCGCGGGCTCGACCTGTCCAGCGGCACCCAGGTAACGCTCGTCGCGGTGCCTGCGGTGGAGAAGAAGGGCCAGACGCCCCCGCCGCCCAGTGCGTCGGCGATGAACAAGGCCGTCCAGATCATCACCAACCGCGTTGAGGCCACCGGTCTCACCGGATCGTCGGTTGTGAAGCAGGGCACAAACGAGATCGTGGTCTCGGTGCCGGGGGCTGGCGCGCAGAAGGTCGAGAAACTGGTCGGGACCACAGCGCTGCTCAGGCTGCGCCAGGTGCTGCTGGAGGCGCCTAACCTCACGAACCCTAGTGCGACGCCGACGCCGACGCCGACCCCGACCCCGACCCCGTCCACCACGCCATCGAGCAAGGCGAGCGGCAAGCCGAAGGCTTCGGCTAGCGCGACGGCGTCTGCCAGCCCGACGGCCTCGGCTTCGGCTAGCTCGTCGAAGTCCACGTCCTCGGGTACGGGCCAGGCCGTCGGCGCCAGCCAGCTAGGTGCTGCGGCAGCCGCATCGCCGAAGGCGTCGGCCTCAGCAAAGGCGTCGGCCTCACCGAGTAGTTCGCCCTCGCCGACCACCAGCCCGAGTGCGAGTGCCAGCCCGTCCTCGGGCAAGCCCGTTCTGTCGACTACTACCAGTCCCAGCGCCACTGGTGACGCGAGCGTGCTGTCGCCGCAGACTGTGCAGTTGTTCGACCGGCTTAACTGCGCAAACAAGCGCTGGCAGAGCATCATCTACAACAACGACCCGAACCTCTGGGACAACCCGAAGGCCCAGACCGTCGCCTGCTACGACGGCGTGAAGTACGCCCTCGCGACGGCAGTCGTGCAGGGCAAGGACATGAGCGGCGTGTCGGCGCAGGACACCACGACGCAGGGCTGGATTGTCAACTTCAACGTCAACGGGCCGGCCGCGAACGCGCTCGGCAAGCTGACCACGACGATGGTCACGGATTACTACCCATCGAGGAACACGAACGCGACCGACTTCACGCTCAACCAGCTGGCGGTCGTGCTGGATGGTGACCTGCAAGGTTCGCCGCCGCAGGTCACCGGCGCCATCTCGAACTCGGGGGAGATCACCGGCGGTACCGGCGGGTTCAGCCAGGGCCAGGCCACCGAGCTAGCCGACGTGCTGAAGTACGGCAGCCTGCCGCTGTCCTTCAAGCCCCTGTACATCTCGTCGGTGTCCCCGCAGCTGGGCTCTGATCAGCTGTCGGCGGGCCTGATCGCGGCCATGGTGGGCCTGCTGCTCGTGGTGCTGTACTCGTTCCTCTATTACCGCGGTCTCGGCGTGGTGTCGGTCTCCAGCCTCGCGATCGCGGCAGCGCTCAGCTACCTGGCTGTGGTGCTGCTGAGCAAGTACGAGGGGTTCACGCTCTCGCTGGCGGGGGTGGCCGGCCTCATCGTCGCCATCGGTATCACCGCGGACTCGTTCATCGTGTACTTCGAGCGGTTGCGAGACGAGGTCCGCGAGGGCAGATCGCTGCGGTCGGCGGTCGAGCGGGGCTGGAAGAGGGCCAGGCGAACCATCCTGGTGTCGGACACGGTCTCGTTCCTGGCCGCGTTGCTGCTGTACATCCTGTCCATCGGCGACGTCCGGGGCTTCGCGTTCACACTCGGCCTGACCACGCTGATCGACGTCGTCGTGGTGTTCCTGTTCACCAAGCCGATGATCACGCTGCTGGCCAGGACGAAGTTCTACGGGCAGGGACATCGGCTTTCCGGACTCGATCCGGCCAGACTCGGCGCCCGAGCACCGTTCCGAGGAAGTCGGCGGCCCGCGACCGGAACGTCCGGCGGCGCTGCGACTTCGCGCCCCTCGACCAGCACCAGGGAGGCGTGATGTCGCGGCTCGGCAACATCCCCGGCCGGCTGTACCGCGGCGAGGTCTCTGTCGACTTCGTCGGCCGGCGGAAGCTCTGGTACATGATCTCCGGGGCAATCCTGGTGATCAGCATCCTCGCGGTGGGCATCCGCGGGCTTGACTTCAGCGTCGAATTCAAGGGCGGCTCACTGTTCGAGGTGCCGGCCGTCGCGTCCGTGAACCAGGCCAGCCTGGTGCAGGTCGTCGCCCAGAACGGCGGGATCAACCCGACTGCCACCGAAGTAAGGCCGTTCAACGGACGTCCCGCCCAGTGGCAGGTGCAGACGAGCCAGCTGTCGCCGAATCAGTCGCTGAAGATCGAGAGCGCGATCGAGAAGAAGTTCAACATCCCCGCCGGCAACATGTCGGTCACAAGCGTTGGGTCGAGCTGGGGCGCGCAGATTTCCCAGAAGGCGCTGGAAGCGCTGATCGCGTTCCTGATCGTGATCGTGATCTACCTGTCGATCGCGTTCGAGTGGCGGATGGCCGCGGCAGCGTTCGTTGCGTTGGCGCACGACATCGTGATCACTATCGGCGTGTATGCGCTGACTGGTTTCCAGGTCAGCCCGGCGACGGTCATCGGCTTGCTGACCATCCTCGGCTACTCGCTCTACGACACAGTCGTGGTGTTCGACAAGGTCAGGGAAAATACCGCGTCTTTGCTCGGCACCCGCAAGAGCACTTACAGCGAGGCAGCCAACCTGGCCCTGAACCAGACCCTGGTCCGGTCCATCAACACCTCGCTGACCGCGCTGCTGCCGGTCGCGGCGATCTTGGTCGTCGGCACGCTGCTGCTCGGCAACGGCGAACTGAAGGATCTGTCACTGGTCCTGTTCGTCGGCATGCTGTCTGGCACTTATTCCTCGATCTGCATCGCCACGCCGGTGCTAGCCGACCTGAAGGAGCGCGAGCCGCAATACAAGCAACTCGCTAAGCAGGTCGCGCTGCGGGCCGCCGGCGGCCGGAGCGCCTTGCGCAAGGCGAAGGCAGCGAGCGCCAGTTCCGGTAGCAGTGCGGCTGCCGGGGGCGACGGCGGTGCGGGCGATGGCACTAGGGCAGGCGGTGCGAGGGCGGTCGCGGTGACCGATTCTGGCAGCGGGACGGATGCGGATGTGTCCGATAGCCAGGCCCTATCGGACGAGGCGCTGCAGGACGAGGACGAGAAACTGCCCGGTGAGCCGGTGCCCGCCGCACAGGGCACGCCGACCGGCCAGGCTCGCGCCGCGAGCGCGAGACCGCCCGGTCAGCGGCAGCAGCCGGTCCGCAGGCCGGCGGCTAAGCGTCGGCCCAGCGGCAAGAAGAAGCGCCGGTAGTCGGCCGGTGGCCGCCGACGGGCTGGTGCCGGCAGGCGCAGCGACGGATATAAGCGAGCTAGTCCGGGCGAAGATTCGCGACATACCCGACTATCCGCAGCCTGGCGTCGTGTTCAAGGACATCACTCCGCTGCTCGCGGACGGCCCAGCCTTCGCCGCCGTGGTAGCGGCGCTGGCGGCCGGAAAATGACGGCGTGACCAAAGTGGTAGGCATCGAGGCGCGCGGCTTCATCCTGGCCGCGCCGGTAGCCGTCGCACTTTGCGCCGGTTTCGTGCCGGTCCGCAAGCTGGGCAAGTTGCCCGCGAAGACTTTCGCGCAGTTTTACGACCTCGAGTATGGCAGTGCCACCCTTGAGGTGCATACCGATGCTTTTGCCCCCGATGACCGGGTCCTGATCGTGGACGACGTACTGGCCACCGGAGGGACCGCCGCAGCCACGGCTGAGCTGGTACGACGGGCCGGAGCGGAGCTTGCGGGCATCGCTGTCTTGCTTGAGCTCGGCTTCCTGGACGGCCGCGCGAAGCTGCCGGGCCTGAAAGTACGCTCTCTGCTTGGCGTCTGACCCCCTCGCCAGGTCACGCAACGTACGGAGCCCGGCACGTCCCGAATCATCCACCGATAGACTTGATGACACGGCGGACGTGAGGAGCGCATGTGGCCGGTGACGTGGTGACGGCCGGAGCGGCCGGAACCGATGTCACCCAGGACCTGCCCGCGGCGGATGACGGGGTGACATCGGCGCTCGGCATGCCCGCTGGTCCCGACCCGGAGCCGCCGGCCGATACGGATCCGGCCGACACGCAGGCACTGGCCGAGCCGGAGCAGCGCGCAGGTCAAGGCCGCGCCGGAGCCGGCAAGAAGTCACAAGGCCGGCCGGGATCAGGCCGCGCCGCGCGCAAGGCCGCGCAGCCCGCCGACGCCACAACTGGCGGTTCGGCCCCGGCGGACGGAGCATCCGGGGCGGCGGCGGTACGCCGCAGGCTCGCCCGGCTTGGTCCGGCCCGGGTCGGCAGCGTCAACCCGGTCCTGGAACCCCTGGTCAAGACCGTCCGCACGACACATCCCAAGGCCGATATCCGGCTGATTGAGCGCGCCTACGAGGTCGCGGCGAGGCTGCACGCCGGCCAGTCCCGCAATAGCGGCGACCCGTACATCACTCACCCGCTCGCCGTCGCCACCATCCTGGCCGAGCTTGGCATGAACCACGACACGATCTGCGCAGCGCTGCTGCACGACACGGTCGAGGACACCCAGTACACCATCGGCCAGCTCCGCGAGGAGTTCGGCGATGACATCGCGACCCTGGTCGATGGCGTCACCAAGCTGGACAAGGTCAAGTACGGCGACGCCGCCCAGGCCGAGACCGTGCGCAAGATGGTCGTTGCGATGTCCCGCGACATCCGGGTGCTGGTCATCAAGCTGGCGGACCGGTTGCACAACATGCGGACGCTGCGGTACCTGCCGAGGCCCAAGCAAGAGAAGAAGTCGCGCGAGGTGCTGGAGATCTTCGCTCCGCTCGCGCACCGACTGGGCATGAATACCGTTAAGTGGGAGCTGGAGGACCTGGCGTTCGCCACGTTGTATCCCAAGCGCTACGACGAGATCGCGCGACTGGTCTCGGAGCGGGCGCCGAGGCGGGAGATGTTCCTCCAGGAAGTGATCGAGGACGTCCAGGAGGACCTGAAAGACGCCAAGATCAAGGCGGTGGTCACCGGCCGCCCGAAGCATTACTACTCCGTCTACCAGAAGATGATCGCTCGTAATGTCAGCTTTGATGACATCTACGACCTGGTGGGCATCCGTGTCCTTGTCGACTCGCTGCGCGACTGCTACGCGGTGCTTGGCACCGTGCATGCGCGCTGGAATCCGGTGCCAGGCCGGTTCAAGGACTACATCGCGATGCCGAAGTTCAACATGTACCAGTCGCTGCACACCACGGTGATCGGCCCCGAGGGCAAGCCGGTCGAGCTGCAGATCCGGACCTGGGGCATGCACCGCCGGGCCGAGTACGGCGTGGCCGCGCACTGGAAGTACAAGGAGGAGATGGTCGGCGGCGGTACCGCCGACATGGCCTGGCTGCGACAGCTGGTCGACTGGCAGCGGGAGACCGAGGACCCGGCCGAGTTCCTTGATTCGCTCCGGTTCGACCTGGGCGCGGGCGAGGTCTATGTCTTCACCCCGAAGGGTGAAGTCATCGCGCTGCCGCAGGACGCGACGCCTGTCGACTTCGCCTATGCCATTCACACCGAGGTCGGCCATCGCACCATCGGCGCCAGGGTCAATGGCCGCCTGGTGGCGCTGGAGAGCACGCTGAGCAACGGCGACACCGTGGAGATCTTCACCTCCAAGGCGCTGGATTCCGGGCCTAGCAGGGACTGGCTCGGTTTCGTCCAGAGCGCGCGGGCCCGGAACAAGATACGGCACTGGTTCTCCAAGGAACGTCGTGAAGCCGCAGCCGAGACCGGCAAGACGGCGATCGCCAGGATGATGCGCAAACAGGGGCTGCCGCTACAGCGGCTGGCCACCGCCGACGCCCTCAACGCGATCGCGAGCGACTTGCGCTATGCCGACCTGTCGGCGCTGTACACCGCGGTCGGCGAGGGTCACGTCAGTGCGCAGTCCGTCGTCGAGAAACTGATCAAATCGGCCGGCGGCATGGCCGGTGCCCAAGAGGACCTCGCCGAAGCCACGCTGGTAACCAAGACACCGAGGCCCGCCCCTCCGGCCGGGGACTCCGGGGTCGTGGTCGAAGGTGCCAACGACGTCTGGGCCAGGCTGTCCAAGTGCTGCACCCCCGTGCCGGGCGACCAGATCATGGGATTCGTCACCAGGGGCAACGGCGTATCAGTGCACCGCAAGGACTGCGTGAACCTGGAGCACTTGCTCGAATCGGAGCCGGAACGGCTCGTCGGCGTCCGCTGGTCGCCCAGGGAAGGCTCGCAGTTCCTGGTGGCCATCCAGGTCGAGGCACTCGACCGCACCGGCCTGCTGTCCGACGTGACTAGGTCGATCTCCGACCAGCACGTGAACATCCTGTCGGCCACCGTCACCACGACCCGCGACCGGGTCGCGTTCAGCCGGTTCACCTTTGAGATGGGCGACCCCAAGCACCTCGGCGCCGTCCTGCGTGCCGTCCGCTCCATCGACGGCGTCTACGACGTCTACCGCGTAACGAGCTAGCTGCCCGCCAAAGGCCGCTGTCCGCGGGCGTTAGCTCCCGGAGTCCGTGGTGATGTCATGGCCGAGCTCCAGCCGTAGCTCGTCCTCGACGTGCATCCCTTCTGGGCCGAAGGAGGCTGTGACAGCCGCGGCCAGCTCGTCGGCCGCGTTGCCGAGGTCGTCCGCGATTTGCTGCAGGTCGGGCAGCGTCCTGGTAGTCGCTTCAATGTCCTGCGTCGCCTGCACCGTGCTCAGCGTGACGACGACATCGCCAGGTCGCAGCGCCCAGGCGTCGTGGATCACGCGATTGCGCTTGGTGTTCGCTGCCGTACAGGCTTTCAGCGCGGCGGCAAGTTGTGCCTTGGCGTCGTCACTGATGTCGGCGTGGACATCGACGATGTGCTCGCACGTCTCGATCAGGTTGTGCGTCGACAGGTGTTCGTCGACAACTGGTGCGTACTTGCTGCTCATCAGCGCGCTGAAGGCGGCTCTGAGCACTCGTTCCATGTAGGACGCAGCCAGGACGATGCCGCCCAGCGCGCGCTGCAGCTCATCGAGGTTCATTCCACAGATCATCGCGCAAGCGCCGGTATGGATGGCGGCGCCTCGACAGGGCACCTGGCGGAACGAGAGACTTACCGCGATGGCAATCGGCCATTGCACAAGGCTGGAGGCCGCATTGATGAGCAGGCGACACTGATGGGCAGGAAACAGGACCTGAACTACTCGCCCGCCTGGCGGTCCGGGACCAAGGTAGGGCTGCCCCCGCTGGTCAAGATGATGATGAAGCGGGACTGGCATGGCTACGAGCATTTCCCCCGCCAGGGCGGCATGATCGTGGCGGCCAACCACCTCTCCTACGCGGACTGGGCGGCCATGTCCCTGTTCGTGCACGAGGCAGGCCGTTACCCGGTGTTCTGGATCAAGTCCTCGGCATTCGACGTGAAGCTGATCGGGCCGTTCCTGCGCCAACTTGGCCAGCTGCCGGTGCGACGTGGGGAGGCCGATGCGGCTGTCGTCATAAAGCACGCAGAGGAAGCCCTGGCGGCAGGCGAGTGCGTGGTGATCTACCCGGAGGGCACCGCGTCCCGCGATCCGGAGCAGTGGCCGATGGTGGCCAAGACCGGAGTGGCGCGGCTGGCGCTGGGCAGCGGCGCTCCGGTCATACCGGTCGCCCAGTGGGGCGCACAGGTGATCCTGCCCTACGGCACAACAAAGCCGCATCTGGTGCCGCGCAAGATGGTCCAAATGGTGGCCGGCCCGCCGGTCGACCTCAGCGAGTACATGGGCAAACCCCTCACCAGGGACGTCTTGCGGGGCGCCACCGACGCGATCATGGCCGACATCACCGCCCTGCTCGCCGCGCTGCGCGGCGAGCAGCCGCCAGCCACCCCGTACGACCCCGCCGCCGCCCGCCGGGCCGCCCAGCCAGAGGCAAGCGACTGACGGCTGCCGGCCGCGCCAGGGTCCGCCGCGTCTCCGCACGCTGTGATGACTGCTCATATTCGGGCCGCTAGGGTGCATTGTCCTTGCCGCGAGCGCGTCTGCGCGCTCGTGTCAGGTGCTGCCCTCTACATTGCGGGTATGGGCGACGATACGGCGGCGACCAATCAGGCGGCCGGACAGGACGATGGTCCAGCACTGCCTGAGCACCTGGCGGCGCTGGTCGGCGCGCTGCATGGGCTGGCCGACCTTGGCCGTAATCACGATAAGTATCTGACGTATACCCATCGCGACGATGCCGATGGTGCCGCATCCGCATGATCTTGTGCGACACAGGACCCCTGGTCGCGGCGTTCAACGCAGCTGACCGTGACCACGCCCGCTGTACTGCTTTCCTGCGGGAGAATTGGTCCCGTTAAGTCGTTCCGTCACTGGCGGTCACCGAGCTCTGCCATCTGCTAGCCGACCCGCAGCGCCGGGGCAGCCGCAGGTTGGCGGCCTTGTTCTGCGCCGCCATCGCCGCCAATGAGCTGCGTGTCATCGAAGCCACTGCGCATGATTACCGCCGGATGGCTGAGCTGCTGACTACCTATGCGTCCCTGCGGCTTCAGGTTGTGGACGCGTGCATCGTCGCCCTCGCCGAGAGGCTCGACCTGCGCGAAGTCGCGGCCCTTGACCGCCGGGACTTTCAAGTAGTGGCGCCGCGACATCTGCCGAGAGGCGAGCGACTCACGTTGCTCCCGCCGATTGACCAGCGCCGCTGGCTTCCGCACGCTGCTCTGCGGGCTGGCACAGGCTGCTGCCGGGCTAGCCTTATCAGGCCCGAGACGGGCTCGACGACCGCGCGCGTGGGGCACGGTTACGCCCGCTGCGGCAGCGCAGCCTACGAGTGCCGGTGCCATCGGAGTGTGCGCCTGAAGGACGCCGGCCGGACCGCGAGCCAGACAGCTCGGCGAGGGATTAGCCGGCTGAGTTCGGCCCGTGGTGCGGCAGGGCTAGGGCTGGCTGAGCAGGCCGGCGTCAGCCGGCCAGTTCGGCCCGTGGTGTGGCAGGGCTAGGTCTGGCTGAGCAGGCCGGCGTCAGCCCGCCAGTTCAGCCAGCGTGCGCTCGGCTTCGGCGAGCCATGTCCGCCTGGCCTCGATCGCCTCCCTGGCCTGCTGCTGCGCCTTCTGGTCGCCGCTGGTCTCGGCCTTAGCGAGCTGGCGCTCAAGCTGGCTGATCGCGCTGCGGATCTGCTCGACCGTGCCCTTGGCCCGGGAAAGGGCCTCGGGGTTGGTTCGCCGCCATTGCGAGTCCTCCGCCTTGCGAACGCTCTCCTCGATCTTGCGAAGACCGCCTTCCAGGCGGTCCTGCGAGTCGCGCGGCACGGCCCCGGCACGCTCCCAGCGCTCCAGGATGCCCCGCAGCGCCGATCTGGCGGTCCGCGCGTCGGTCACCGGCAGCAGCTTCTCGGCTTCGGCGATCAGCTGCTCCTTGACCACGACGTGCTCGCGGAGTTCCCGGTCCTTGGCATCCAGCACCTCGGACCGGGCCTTGAAGAATGCGTCCTGGGCTGCCTTGAATCGGGTCCACAGGTCGTCCTCGGCGGTCCTGTCGGCCCGGCCGGCTTGCTTCCAGGACCGCATCAGCTCGCGGTAGGCGGTCGCCGTCGCGCTCCAGTCGGTCGAGGAAGACAGTTCCTCGGCTTTGCTGACCAGAGCCTCCTTGCGGGTGCGAATGCCCTCGCGTTCTTCTTCGAGGGTGGCGAAGTAAGCCTTGCGCCGCTTGGCGAAGCCGTTCCTGGCCGCGGACAGCCGCTTCCAGAGGGCAGCCTCCGCGGCCCGGTCGCCGCGCGGGGCGGCCTTCCACTCTTCCAGCAGCTCGCGCATCCGCTCGCCGCTCGCCTTCCAGTGGGTGGCCTCGGCCGCGATTCGCTCTGCTTCGGCGACGATCCGCTCCCTGACCTCGTGCGCTTCGTGGCGGGCTTGCTCGCGGGCTGCCTTGTGCTCCTCACGGCGGTGCTCGATGGTCCCGGAGAGCGCTTCCAGCCGCTTGATCAGGCCATCAAGGTCCCCGATCGCATGCGCGCCTGTTACGGAGGTGGTCAGCCTGGCGATGGTGGCTTTCGCCTGGCCGACCGACAGGTCCGTGCTGGACATCCGCTGCTCGAGCAGGCTGATCTCGGTCTCCAGCGAGTCGAACTTGCGCTTGAAGAAGGCCAGCGCCTCATCCGGGCTGCCCGCCTGCCACGAGCCGATCTCTCGCTCGCCGTCGGCGGTCCGGACGTACACCGTCCCATCGTCGGCCACCCGGCCCCACGGATCGCTTGCGGTGCTCACCCCGCGTACCTCCTGCTCGGTACCTGACCAGCGGCTTTATGTTCGTCAGGCCTTCTTGATCGTCACGCTTTCGATCTGAACCTTTTCCTTCGGGTGCCCGTCTCCGCGGCGTTGGAGTTGTCATCCCGCCTTTGCCACATTCTGGATGACATTGAGTCCGTTGACGATAGTGCCAAACGGCATGTAATTGGGCGGCAACGGTGTGTTCTTGTACACCAGGAAGAACTGGCTGCTGTTACTGACCGGCTGTCCGGTGATATTGGCCATCGCCACCGTGTTCGCCGGGTACGCGGCGCCGGTCAGGTTCTCGGTGCCGAACTCGTAGCCCGGTCCGCCCGTCCCGGTCCCTGTGCGGGTCGCCGCACTGAAGCACGTAGATGCCTGTTGTGGTGAGCCGGTGGCATGGCGTGTTGTTGTAGAAGTGCTGGCTGGCAAGTGAGACAAACGACCCCACCGTGCACGGCGCCTTGCTGTTCAGCAGGTCGATCACGATCGTGCCGCGATTGGTCTTGACCGTCGCCACGTAGGTGGCCTTGGTGTCCGGCTTCGCCGGCGGCAGGTTTACCTTGCGGGAGGCCGGGCCGCTCTTGATGTAGACGCACTTGCCGTTCGACCATGGCAGCGGTGTTGCTCGGCGAGGGCGTGGCGGACGGCGTGACCGACGGCGTGCGACCGGAGGGCTCGCCGCCGCGTTCGCCGAGGCCTTGTGTCGAGGAGAACGCGCCGGCGATGACAGCGGCGAGGACGCCGACTGCCACCACGATCACGGCCACGATCGCCGACACTGAGATCTGCTTGGCGCGCCTGGCCCGCTGAACCTGGCGCTCTATCCGGCGCTGGTGAGCATCCCTGGCGAGTTTGCGCCGCCGTTCGTTCTTCCCGGCCACCTGTGCAGTCCTCCTGCTCATCCGCAGTCTCCTGCGGTCTGCCTGGTCTGGCAACGCCGCTGCCTGCTAGGACAGGGTTGTCCTAGGCCAGCGTACGTTGCGAAACTTCGCGAATCGTACCGTTGTGACAGGCGTGGTAACGCCGCCGTTACCTTTCGAGTCCCAACTGCGCCCAAGCCGTGTCCTGACGGACCCGGACCAGCCTAATGACTAGTTCTCGATAACCTGGACGCACGCGCGAAGCACGCGCGTGACCGGGAGGTCCGCACCGATGAGGGCACAGTGCTGATAGCCGGGTTCCCCGCTGGCTCGTTCGCCGCCAACTGCTACCTGCTTGCTGACGGGCCTGGGCAGGAGTGCCTGATCATCGACCCTGGGCAGGACGCTGAGCAGGGCATCGAGGAGATTATCGAGCGATATCGGCTGCGACCAGCAGCTGTGCTGCTCACTCATGGTCACATTGATCACATCTGGTCAGTCGCGCCGGTATGCGGTGCCAGGGGGATTCCCGCCTTCATCCACCCGCAGGACCGCGTGCTGCTGACCGATCCGGCCCGCGGATTGAGCCTCGGGCCGGGCCAGCAGCTCTTCGGTGGGCTGAAGTTCACCGAGCCGGACGACGTCATCGAGCTGGCCGACGGCATGACGCTGGAGCTGGCCGGGATCAGGGTTGTCGTGGATCACGCGCCGGGTCACACGCCGGGCTCGGTGACCTTCCGGCTGCCAGCCATTAGTGACCCTGGCACGCTGTTTACTGGTGATCTGCTGTTCGCCGGATCGATCGGACGAACCGACCTGCCGGGCGGGAGTTACCAGACCATCCTGGAGAGTCTGGCCCGGGTCTGCCTGCCGCTGCCGGATGACACCGTCGTGCTGGCCGGGCACGGGCCGGGAACGACGATCGGGGCGGAACGGGCTGGGAATCCGTTCCTGGCCGGGCTGGCCCCTGCAAGCGGCCCGGCTACCGGAGTGTGAAGCGAGCCGAGGCCGACCGGGCGTGCGGCCGAGGCAGGGTTGGGACGCCGAGGCAGGGTTGGGACGCGCCGGAGGGGGGAGCGCGGCAGGGTTGGGACGGCCGCAGCTCGCCAACGCCGGCGGGGCTGGCTAGCAACGGGCAGCTCGCGAGCGGCGAAGGGGCTGGCTTGGGGCGGGCGGCTGGTCCGAGGCCGCCGGGCTGGCTGAGACGGCGGGCGAGTTGCCCGGTCGTGACCGGCTCGGCGGACGGGACCGGCCCCGGACCGGCCCGTTCCCTCCCTTATGGTTTTGATCTTGATTGACTACAGAGAGGCTGGGCGAGCGATGATCCGCAGTCACGAGGCGGGCAGCCTGCGGGCATCCGCGGCAGGCGAGCAGGTACGGCTGGCGGGCTGGGTCGGCCGGCGGCGTGACCACGGCGGCGTCGTGTTCATCGACCTGCGTGACGGCAGCGGGATCGTGCAGGTCGTGCTTCGCCAGGAGGACGTGGCGCACGACCTGCGGGCCGAGTTCTGCGTGCTGGTCACTGGTACCGTCCAGCTGCGCCCGGCCGGGAACGAGAACCCTGAGCTGGCGACCGGCGAGATTGAGGTCGCCGCGACCGGGATCGAGGTCTTGTCTCAGGCTGATCCGCTGCCGTTCCCGATCGAGGGCGGCGGCGAGCTCAACGAGGAAGTCCGGCTCAAGTACCGGTACCTCGATATCCGGCGGGCCGACATGGCGGGCGCGTTGCGGGCCCGGTCGAAGGCCGCCTACGTGCTGAACGACGTCATGAATGCGGGCGGATTCGTGAACGTGGAGACCCCGTTCCTGACCCGGTCCACGCCCGAGGGCGCGCGCGACTTCCTGGTGCCGGTCCGGCTGCGGCCGGGACAGTGGTACGCGCTGCCGCAATCGCCGCAGTTGTTCAAGCAGTTGCTGATGATCGGGGGACTGGAGCGCTACTTCCAGCTCGTCCGGTGCTTCCGTGACGAGGACTTCCGGGCTGACCGGCAGCCGGAGTTCACCCAGATCGACATCGAGATGTCATTCGTGACCAGGCAGGACGTGGTTGCTGTCGCGGAGAACATCGTCGAGCGGCTGTGGGCCGAGATCGTTGGCTACCAGGTGCCGCGGCCGATCCCGCACATGACCTACGCCGATGCGATGGCGAAGTACGGATCGGACAAGCCGGACCTGCGGTTCGGGAACGAGCTTGTCGACCTGACCGACTACTTCGCGCAGTCGGAGTTCCGCGTGTTCCAGGCGCCGCATGTGGGCGGGGTGGTGATGCCGGGCGGAGCCGTGCAGACCCGGAAGGAACTGGACGGCTGGCAGGAGTGGGCGAAGTCGCGCGGTGCCCGGGGCCTTGCGTACGTGCTGATCGGTCCGGACGGCCAGGTCTCCGATGCTGGACCGGTCGCCAAGCACCTGTCCGAGGCCGAGCGGTCCGGGCTGCCCGCCGCCGTTGGGGCGTCGGCCGGGGACGCGGTCTTCTTCGCGGCCGGGCCTGCAGGCGATGCCCGCGCGCTGCTGGGCGCGGCGCGGCTGGAGATCGGGCACCGGTGCGGCCTGATCGATCCTTCTGCCTGGGCGTTCACCTGGGTGGTGGATGCGCCGATGTTCGAGGAGGACGGCGAGGGCGGCTGGACCGCGGTGCATCACCCGTTCACCGCGCCGCTGCCTGAGTGGACGTCGAAGTTCGCGTCGGAGCCTGGCGGGGCCCTGGCTGACGCCTACGACATCGTCTGCAACGGCACCGAGATCGGCGGTGGCTCGATCCGCATTCACCGGCCGGACATCCAGCAGCAGGTGTTCGACGTGATCGGCTTGTCGCGGGAGGAAGCGACGTCGCAGTTCGGCTTCCTGCTCGAAGCTCTCCGGTACGGACCGCCGCCGCACGGCGGCATCGCGTTCGGCTGGGACCGGCTGCTGATGCTGCTGACCGGGCGGGAATCGATCCGCGACGTCATCGCTTTCCCCAAGGCCGCCTCCGGTCATGACCCGCTGACGGGCGCGCCAACGCCGATTACCCCGCAGCAGCGCGAGGAAGCGGGCATCGACGTTATGCCGGAGCAAGCAGTCGAGCGCGGCCTTGGCCGGTGAGTTAGCGGGACTGCCGGATCTGCCCGGTTTGCGGCTATCGGTTGGGCCGTTGGCTGCCGGCGGCTGGCGAGTCGCTCGCACGTTCCACCGATGTCGGCCTCCATAAATCGGGCAAAGTATCCCTACCAAGTGACCGAAATCGGTGGAACCTCGACGAGATGAGCCGCCCGATAGGCCGGTATAGGATGATTTGCCGTAATCATCACCGGCGACCGCGGCCGGGCCGGGGCCCGTCAGGGTCCCGGTCGCGAGACGGCTCCTGGCCGGCCGCGCTTATGATCGCGAAGGCGCGGGCGAGCAGGTCCTCGAGGTCGCTTTCCGCACGGACCGCGCTTTCCGCACGCACCGTTCCTGCGGCGGCTGGCGCGGTTGCGGCGGTTGCACGGCGTGCGGCCTCCGGCGTTGTCTCGCTGGCCAGCTGGCCCCGAAGCTGGATAATCGCGCTGCGTAGAGCGGCCACGCAGATCCGGGCAACGACGTGGGCCTCGAACTCGTAATCCCGGTCGGCCGTGTCTGCGCCCGGCGGCGTGCCCGGCTGCTGCCTGGCCAGCAGAGCTGCGGCGATCGCGTCCTCCAGCCGCACCAGCGGCCGGGCCGTGGAGCGCAATGGTCTCGCCGCAGGCTGGCTAGGGCTCACCAGCCATAGCGGCCCAGGCGCAACAGACGACCCAGCCTGCCTGGAAACTGACTGCAACGCGCGTTGGACCGCGGTCAGCGCAGGCTCAGCCGCTGGCCTGGCGAGGATCGCTTCCTTCAGCATCCCCAGCCACGACCGGAATTCGTCGGCGACTAGGTCTTCCTTGCCGTCGAAGTATCGGTAGAAGGTTCGCTCAGTGACGTTGGCCAGCTGGGCGATATCCCGGACCGTGGTCCGCTCATACCCTTGGCTGGCAAACAACTGCTTGGCCGCCGAACGCAGCCCAGCCCTGGTCGCCTGCTTATTCGCCTCGCGGCGGCCAGTAGGCGCTGCCATGCAGGCATCATCGCACAAGTTGTCAGATGTGACACTTCTTCCAGTGGCCGCGTGTCCTTGTGCCGCAACCCAGCTCCGGCACCGGCATGACCAGGCCGGGTGTCGTACCGGACGGGTAATGTCGCATCGTGCCCCGCGTAGACAACCCGGCCGGGAGCTTGTTCGACGACTCAGCCGCTGACGCTGAGCAAGCTGCCGCGCCGCTGGCTGTCCGGATGCGGCCTCGTACCCTGGGTGAGGTAGTCGGCCAGGCTCACCTGATAAGGGACGGCTCGCCGCTGCGCAAGCTGGCCGACAACGACGCGCCGATGTCGCTGCTGCTGTGGGGACCGCCTGGCACCGGCAAGACCACTCTCGCGTACGTGATCAGCAAGGTGACCAAACGGCGGTTCGTCGAGCTGTCCGCGGTGTCAGCCGGGGTCAAGGACGTACGGGCGGCGATCGAGGCGGCGCGAGGGCAGCTCGGCCTTACTGGCGAGCAGACCGTGCTGTTCATCGACGAGGTGCACCGGTTCAATAAGGCGCAGCAAGATGCGCTGCTGCCTGCGGTGGAGAATCGCTGGGTTTCTTTCATCGGCGCGACCACCGAGAACCCGTCGTTCTCCGTGGTGGGCCCGCTGCTCTCGCGGTCACTGCTGCTCACGTTGCGCCCGCTGAGCGACGACGACATGCGGATCGTGGTCGACCGCGCGCTGACCGATGAGCGCGGGCTGGCCGGCCAGGTAGCGCTGGCCGACGGGGTGGAGGCCCAGCTGATCAGGCTGGCAGGCGGCGACGCCCGGCGGGTGCTCACCTACCTGGAAGCGGCCGCGCTCGGTCTTCCCGTCGGCGGCGAGATCACGGTCGAGGGCCTGGAGCGCGCGGTCGACCGCGCCATGGTCCGCTACGACCGGGCCGGTGACCAGCACTACGACGTGATCAGCGCGTTCATCAAGAGCATGCGCGGCAGTGACGCGGACGCCGCCGTGCACTACCTGGCCCGGATGATCGAGGCGGGGGAGGACCCGCGTTACATCGCCCGGCGGCTGATCGTGCACGCCAGCGAAGACGTCGGCATGGCCGACCCGACGGCCCTGCAGGTCGCGGTCGCCGCCGCGCAGGCGGTCGAGTTCGTCGGACTGCCCGAGGCCCGGCTGAACCTGGCCCAGGCAGTGATCCACATCGCGCTGGCGCCGAAGTCCAACGCGGTCGCTAAGGCCATCTGGACCGCTGGGACCGACGTCCAGCAGGGCCTGGCTGGACCGGTGCCCAAGCACCTGCGCGACGCGAGCTACGCCGGCGCGGCCCGGCTCGGCCACGGCAAGGGCTACCAGTATCCGCATGACGATCCGGCCGGCGTCCTGCGGCAGCAGTACGCGCCCGACGGCCTGGTCGGCAAGCGCTATTACCTACCGACGACGCACGGGGCCGAGGCGCGGTTCGCCGAACGGTCGGAGCGCATCCGCTCGATCCTGGACGGCACCGCGGGCACCGATGATGAGGGGAACGGGGCCGGCTCGGGGCGAACTGATCAGGCCGGTTAACCCGCGATCGGGCCGCGGGGCGCACATTCACCTCGTCGCGCTGACAGCAGGGCGGCGATCAGCGCCGGGACGAGGCTTGGCGGGGCGCTCGCCAGCTGACACGGCACGGTCCGCGATAAGGTCGTCGGCAGGCAGCGGGGACGCAGCGGATGAGGGGCGAGCGAACATGAAGGCCGGGCGCAGGTGAACGCCGGACAGCTGGCAGCGCTCATCGCTGCGGGATTCTTTGCCGTGCTGTCGTGCGTGGCGATATATGTGCTCATCCGGCTGACCCGGCTGATGTCGGCCGCCACCGGCATGATGACCGAGTACCGCGATCGCGCCGACCTGCTGATCGAGCAGGCTCAGGCGGCGGTCGAACGGACCAACGCGCAACTGGCCCGGACCGACGCCATCACCGTCAGCATGGACCAGGTCACCGCGAACATGGCCGAGCTGTCCGGGCACGTGTCCGCCATGGCCGGGCTGGCCAGAGGGCTCTCGTCGGTGGCCACCGCGCCGCTGACGGGGATGGCGGCATTCATCTACGGGCTGCGGCGCGCGATCTTGGTGCGGCGCTCGCTTCAGGTGGCTGCGGTGGCCCGCGCTGCGCCGGATAACGCTGCGGTGCCGGTAACCGAGCGGCCAGCCCGGGCTGCCATCACCGGCCGGGCGGGGCGGTGATGGCGTGATGCGCCGCGGATTCTGGCTGGTCACCGGAGCCGTGCTCGGGGTGACCGGGTACCGCCGGGCGGCCCGGCTGGCGCGGGCACTGACCGGCCAGATGCACGATGGCAGCGCGGTGCCGGCCAGGCCGCAGCCGCAAGCCGCGATCCAGCTGCGGTGGCGTTCGCCGCTGGCCCTGACCCTGCGCACGCCGGCCAGCGCCGCCAGGCCGGCCCGGCCGGGCGAGCGGATCGCGTCCGCAGGCGGTTTCGTCAGGGACGTGCACGAGGGCATGGCAGAGTACAGGGATCTGCGGCGCAGTGACGCAGGCCATACGCTCGGAGGTCAGGGCAAGCAGCTGACGTCGGGCCGGCCGTCACCGGGCCGGACGTCCGCCGGCGCAGGCGAACAGGACCGTCGCGAGCCCTGATCCGTCGAACTTCCCGGCCCGCCCAGCCGGGACTCATCTAGTGAAGGATGGCTGTGATGGAGTCGGCAGAGATCGTCCGCCGTTTCCTTACCTACTTCGAGCAGCGGGGCCACACCGTCGTCCCGTCCGCCAGCCTGGTAGCCGATGATCCGACGCTGCTGCTTGTCAACGCCGGCATGCAGCCGTTCAAGCCGTACTTCCTCGGCCAGCAGACGCCGCCCTTCCGGCGCGCGACCAGCTGCCAGAAGTGCGTGCGTACGCCGGACATCGAGGAAGTCGGCAAGACGACCCGGCACGGCACGTTCTTCCAGATGCTCGGCAACTTCTCGTTCGGCGACTACTTCAAGGACCTGGCGATCCCGTTCGCCTGGGAGCTGCTGACCCGGCCGGAGTCCGATGGCGGCTTTGGCTTCCCGGAGCGCCGGATGTGGGTCACGGTGCTGCATGACGATGACGAGGCGGCCAAGCTCTGGCACGACGTCGTCGGCGTGCCCGAGAGCCGGATACAGCGGCGCGGACTAGCCGATAACTACTGGCATATGGGCGTGCCTGGACCGGGCGGGCCCTGTTCGGAGATCTACTATGACCGCGGCCCCGAGTACGGGCCCGAGGGCGGGCCGGAAGCCGACGAGGACCGCTATCTCGAGGTCTGGAACCTGGTCTTCATGCAGTACCAGCTCGGCGCCGTCCGCTCCAAGGTCGACTTCGACGTCGCCGGCGACCTGCCATCGCGCAACATCGACACCGGCATGGGCATGGAGCGGATGGCCGCGCTGCTGCAGGGCGTGGACAACATCTACGAGATCGACACCATGTGGAAGGTGCTCGAGCGAGCGGCCGAGCTGACTGAGCAGCGTTACGGCGTCGAGGATCGTACCGACGTCGCGCTGCGCGTGGTCACCGACCACGTTCGGACCGCGGTCATGCTGGTCGCCGACGGGGTCATCCCGTCCAACGAGGGTCGCGGTTACGTGTTGCGCCGGATCCTGCGGCGCAGCGTGCAGAAGCTCCGCCTGCTTGCCGGCGCGCAGCGCGGCGGCTCCGGGGGTTCGGGCGGATCTCGCGGCGGGCTTGAGGAGCGGTTCCTGCATGAATTGACGTCCGTGGCGACAGGCGCGCTCGGCCAGCAGTACCCGGAGCTGATCAGGGACGCGCCGCACATTCACACCGTGATCGACGCCGAGGAAGCTGCCTTCTCGTCAACGCTGCGCACTGGCTCGGCCATCTTCGACGCGGCAGTCGAGGAGACCAGGCGCCGTGGCGGCGAGACGATCCGTGGCGAGCAGGCGTTCCAGCTGCACGACACCTACGGCTTCCCGATCGACCTGACCCTGGAGATGGCCGCCGAGCAGGGCCTGGCCGTCGACGAAGGCGGATTCCGCCGACTGATGACTGAGCAGCGGCAGCGGGCGAAGGCCGACGCGGCGGGCAAGAAGACCGGCAACGCCGATATCTCGGTGTTCGCCCGCGTGCTCGAGGAATCCGGCGGTGTCACGTTCACCGGATATGACGAGGTAACGGGGAACGCTAATGTCATCGGCCTGATTGCCGGCGGCGCGGGCGTTGCGGCGGCCGGTGCGGGCACCGAGGTCGAGGTGATCCTGGACCGTACGCCGTTCTATGCCGAGGGCGGCGGCCAGCTTGCCGACAACGGGGTGATCACCGCGTCCGGGAGCGGCCCTGGTGTCGCGGCCCGCATCGAGGTCACCGACGTGCAGTCGCCGGTACCGGGCCTGATCGTGCACCGCGGCACCGTGACGGCTGGCGAGATTGTCGTCGGGGCGCCGGTATACGCCGAGATTGACGTCGAGCGCAGGCGCGCCATCTCGCGGTCGCACACGGCCACGCATCTGGTGCATCGTGCGTTCCGCGGCGCGCTCGGCGAATCGGCGGCGCAGGCAGGCTCAGAGAACGCACCCGGCCGGTTCCGGTTCGACTTCACCGCGCTGGGCGCTGTGCCGGCCTCGGTGCTGACCGCGGCCGAGGAGGAGGTTAACCAGGTCCTGGTCAACGACCTGGAGGTGCACGCCTTCCGCACGTCGATTGACGAGGCGCGGGCGATGGGCGCACTGGCGCTGTTCGGCGAGAAGTACGGCGACCAGGTCCGGGTCGTTGAGGTCGGCGACTATTCCCGCGAGTTGTGCGGCGGCACGCACGTCGCCAGGTCCGGCAACCTGGGCCTGGTCAAGATCCTCGGTGAGTCCTCGATCGGATCGGGCGTCCGTCGCGTGGAGGCGCTGGTCGGCCTCGACGCGTTCAACTTCCTGGCCAGGGAGAGCATCCTGGTCAGCCAGCTCACCGAGCAACTCAAGGTCCGCCGGGAGGAACTGCCAGAGCGAATCGCGGGCGTCATCTCACGGCTGCGCGATGCCGAGCGCGACCTGGAGCGGTTGCGGTCGGCGCAGCTGCTCGGCGGGGCGGCCGAGCTGGCGGGCAGCGCCGAGGACATCCACGGGGCCAGTTACGTCGCGCACCGCCTGCCGGACGGCGTCGGCGCCGACGGGATCAGGAAGGTCGCGCTGGACATCCGGGGCCGGATGGTGCCAGACCGGCCCAGCGTAGTCACCGTGATTGGCGTGTCCGACGAGCGGCCGACCGTCGTAGTCGCGGTCAACGAGGCCGGCCGGGCTCTGGGCTTGCGCGCCGGGGCGCTCGTGCTCGCCGCGGCCGGGGCGCTTGGCGGCCGCGGCGGCGGCAAGGATGACGTCGCGCAGGGCGGCGGTGCGCCGCTCGGCGACCGCGCCGATGACGCCATCAACGGGGCGTTTGGTGCTGTTCGGGTACTTATTAACGACATAATGGGCGCAGGTGCCGTAGGGTGAGTCCGTGCCGACGCCAGTCCGTGTCCAGGATGAGACCTGTGCCTCGCCTCATCAGCGGCGGAGCGGGGATGTGAGGGCCGGCGTCCGGCTCGGCATTGACGTCGGCTCTGTCCGTATCGGAGTCGCCCGCAGCGACTCAGGCGGGCTGCTAGCCTCACCAATGGACACGATCGGGCGCGGCGCCGGTGACCTGGCTCGACTGGCCAGGCTCGCGGCCGGGCACGACGTCATGGAGATCATCGTGGGCCTAGCGGTCGGGTTGCGCGGCACCGAGGGCAAGGCGGCAGCCGACGGCAGGGCGTTCGCGACGGCGCTGGCCACGCGGGTGGCGCCGGTTCCTGTCCGGCTGGTCGACGAGCGGTTTACCACGGTCCTGGCGCACGCGGCGCTCCAGCGCGGCGGCCACGGTTCGAGGGAGCGCCGGCAGTCAGTCGATAAAGCCGCGGCAGCGCTCCTGCTCCAGGGCGCACTTGATTCCGAGCGAGCGACTGGCGATCCGGCCGGTGAACTGGTAGCTGTCGCAGGAGGCACAACCACATGAGCCGCGACGAGTACGGGCGTTGGGACGATGATCAGGCCCGTGATTCTGACCGGTACGGCGTGCCTGGCGGGCGCCGGCCGGTGCCGCGGCCGGTCCGGCCTGAGCAACCGTGGGTGCCGGACCCGCGCGGCCCGGAAAACGACCCCGTTACCGGCCTCAATACCCAGCCGGGTCAGTACGGGGATGACGGGTACCCGGGCCAGGTCGGCTACGGTGAGGCAGCCGGATACGGTCCGGCGGGCTACGGCAGCGAAGGCGACTACGGCCAAGGCGGATACCGCCAGGGTGGCTACGAGCAGGACGGTTACAGCCGGGGGGATTACGGGGTGCGGGGCAGCTACGACGAGGGCTATGGTCAGCCTGGCTACGAGGACCAGGACCGATATGGCCGGGCCGATCCGTACAGCCAGACCGACTCTGGTGGGCAAACAGACCCGTACGGGCGAACGGCGCCGCCGGCGCAACTCGAGCCGTACGACCCTGACCAGGCTTACCGCCGCGGGGGTTACGCCAATTCCGGGAATTACGCCGCGCCGGACGCCTCCGGCAGCCAAGATCATTATGGTGATCAGGCTGGGGATCGGTATGACGGGCGCGACCCGTACGGCCGCGACGACAGCTACCAAGGCCAGCCTGGCTACGGCGGTCGGCGGGAGCCTGGCTACGGCGGCCAGCCTGGCTACGGCGGCGAGCCTGGCTACGGCGGCCAGCCTGGCTACGGCGGCGAGCCTGGCTACGGCGGCGAGCCTGGCTACGGCCAGCCCGGATTCGATGACCGCGGGGGATACGACGAGCACGACTACGGCGCGGGGCCCGGTTCCGGGACCGTACCGCAGTATGAGGCCGAAGCCTACGGCCGCGGTCCAGGCCGCGATGACCGCTATGGATGGCAGGCGCCGGCGGGCGACACCGGCGTAGCGCGGCGCGGGCGCGAGCCCGAAGACGAGATGGACGCTGACGACGCACGGCACAACAACTTCTTCCGCGGCTTCGGTGGCGGCGATGACGTTCCCGCAAACCGTCGCCGTCGTCGTGAGCGGCCGCCCAAGCGCGGGCGCGGGATTGGCGCCGGGATGATCGCCCTGATCATCTTCCTGGTGGTCATACTCGGCATCGCCGGCCTCGGCTACCACTTCTACAGCGCTTACCAGGCGAAGCACGCCAGCTACCCCCCCGGCCAGGGTTACGGCTCTGTGCTGGTGACCGTCCCGCCAGGCGCCACCGGCGACTCAATCTCGTCTGAGCTGGTGAAACTCGGAGTCATAGAGGCTATCGACCCGTGGGCCGCGTACGTGGCTACCAAGCCCAACTCCCTGCAGCCGGGCGAGTTCAAGTTGCACAAGCACATGGGACTTGCCCAGGCCTGGGCGACGCTCACCAACGACCCGAAGGCCCGGGTGCAACAGGGCGTGGCGGTGCCAGATGGGTACCGGGCCAGCAAGGTCATCGCAATCCTCGCCAAGAAGACGGGCAAGCCGCTGAGCCAGTTCCAGGCGGCACTGAAGGACACCGCCGCGCTCGGGTTGCCGTCGTGGGCGCACGGCAACCCTGAAGGCCTCCTCTGGCCGGCCACCTACAACTTCCCGCCCGGAAGCACCGCGCTGGACATGCTCAAGACGATGGTGGCGCAGTTCAAGACGGAGGCTGCGGGTTTGAACCTGGCCGCCAAGGCCAAGCATGCCGGGTTCAGCGAATACCACGTGATCATCGCCGCGAGCCTGCTGGAAGCCGAGGTCGGGCCGCAGTACTACACCAGGGTTGCCAAGGTGATTGACGTCCGGCTGAACGCGGGAATGAGCCTGGGTCTGGACAGCACGGTGGCTTACATCTTCGACAAGTACATCTACGACCTGACCCAGAGCGAACTCAACTCGAACTCGCCCTACAACACCACCAACCACATCGGCCTTCCGCCTGGACCGATCGACTCGCCCGGCCTGGCGGCGATCGAGGCGGTGCTGCACCCGTCGAACATCAGCGACACATACTTCGTGACGGTGAACAAGCACGGCCTGACGAAATTCACCAACAGCTACTCGCAGTTCCTGTTGTGGGGGCAGCAGGCGAAGAGCGCAGGGCTCTAAGTCACGGCTGGCATGCGCGCGGCTGTGCTCGGCTCGCCGGTCAGGCACTCGCTCTCGCCGGTGCTGCATGCGGCGGCCTACCACGAGCTGGGCCTGACCGACTGGTCTTACGAGGCGATCGAATGTGACGCTGCCGGCCTGGCCGGCCTGCTGGACTCGCGCGGGCCAGAATGGGCCGGGCTGTCGCTGACGATGCCGCTGAAGCGAGCGGTAGTGCCGCTGCTGGATCAGGCTGAGCAGCTGGTCACCGACGTCGGCGGGGCCAATACCGTGGTATTGCGTGATGGCCGGCGCGCTGGCTATAACACCGACGTGCCCGGCATGGTTGCCGCCCTGCGCGAGGCCGGCGTCGGCTTGACGGGGGAGGTGCTGGTCCTGGGCGCCGGGGCAACCGCGTGCTCCGCGATGGCCGCACTCGAGCGTGCGGGGGCCATTGAGGTGGCGGTGGCGGTCCGCGACGTATCCAGAGCCGGGCCGGTGCAGGAGGTCGCCGAGCGTCTCGGCCTGCGCATCCGCCTGGCGCGACTCGACCGTGATGGCGTGTCGTTGGCCGGGACTGGGCAGGCCTGGCCGCTGCTGCTCTCCACGGTCCCCGCCGGGGGTGCCGACGTCGTGGCCCGCCAGGTCGCTGCCGGGGACGTGGCTGCCGAGGCCGTCTTCGATGTGGTGTACGAGCCCTGGCCGACGCTGCTGGCCCAGGCGGCGATGGCGGCCGGTGCGACCGTAATATCCGGTTTTGAGCTACTTCTGCAGCAGGCCGCAGTTCAAGTGGAGCTCATGACCGGCCGCCAGGCGCCAGTGGCAGCGATGCGCGCAGCTGGCCTGGCCGAGATCGCCCGGCGGCGAGGGCTGGAACAAGATCAACGCTGACGAGTGCGGAAACTTACTGGTCGCGGGCGACGTGGAAACCTCCGTACTTGCTGGCAAACTGCGCGCGCAAGCTGCTCGGATCGGGCGGAAACGGACCGGCCGATCCGCACCGCGCGGAATACAGTGCCGTCGGGATGAGTTACGCTTGCCTGACGACAAAGCTCGGCAGCAATTGCCGGGCGTGCAAGCGGAGGACCACCTCGGCCGCCTCCCACCTAGCCAGCACGGTGACGGTAAGCCAAGCGCCTACTAGCGCGGTACTTACCAACGCGGCGCCGGCGGGTATCTCAGCCGGCTAGCCGCAGCAGGCCAGCCGGAGGCCGGTCGGCCCCACGCGGGGCTGGCTGGTCAGGCCGGACGCCGGGCTGCCGGACCGGATTCGGGTCGGCGACGGCGTCGCGGGTATACCTGCGTGCAGGCATGTCCTGACGCAGGCGGTCTCGCAGTGGTGGCCCCGCAGGCACGATATGCGGGGCCTTTTGCGTGTGACAGCCGGTTGATCCGGTAGCCGCCGTCGTGGCGGTCAGCGTCATTGCCACCAGACTCCGCTTGTTCTGCGCAGGGAAAGTCCCGGCGCGGGAGCACCGTGACACAAGGAGGTCACATCAGCACCGAACCTCGTATCAACGAGCGCATCCGGGTTCCCGAAGTGCGTCTTGTCGGCCCAGCCGGCGAGCAGGTCGGGATTGTTGCCATCAACGATGCGCTCCGGCTGGCGCAGGAGGCAGATCTCGACCTCGTCGAGGTTGCGCCCATGGCCCGGCCACCTGTCTGCAAGCTCATGGACTACGGGAAGTTCAAGTACGAATCTGCCCTGAAGGCCAGAGAGTCGCGCAAGAACCAGGCCCAGACGGTCATCAAAGAGATCAAGCTGCGGCCCAAGATCGACCCGCACGACTACGGCACGAAGAAGGGCCACGTCGAGCGTTTCTTGAAGCAAGGCGACAAGGTCAAGGTAACGATCATGTTCAGGGGGCGTGAGCAGTCCCGGCCCGAGCTCGGGTTCAAGCTGCTCCAGCGCCTGGCCGGCGACATCGAGGAACTGGGCTTCGTCGAGTCCTCGCCGAAGCAGGACGGCCGGAACATGATCATGGTAATCGGGCCGCACAAGCGCAAGGCCGACGCGATGGCGGCGGCCAAGGCTGACCGCGCGAGCCGCGCGCATGCCCGCGACGCGGCATCCGACGACTCTGCCGAGCCCGAGGCACCGGCGACGGAGTCCAGAGCCAAGGCCGCGCAGCGCGCCGCCGTCGCATCGGCTAGGGATCAAGCTCAGGCCGACGGGCCTGAGAGGGCGGACACGACGGCGCCGTCCGCGGCCCAGCAGGACGCGAAGCAGCAGGTGGCTGCGGACCGGGCGTCCGCAGACCGGCTGTCCGCAGCCACGGAGCCAACGCCCGCGAGTCAGCCGGCCAGCGCAGCGCCGGAGGCAGCCACGGACACCGAGCCCGAGGCGGCGGCAACAAAGCCCGCGACCGCCAGGCCAACGGCACCGGCCGCCGCGCCCAAGCCGGCGGCTGCCGCGCCAGCCGCGGCCCGGCCGGCCGCGGCGTCCAGCCGGCCGCGGCGCCCAAGCCGACCGCGCCGCGCACCACGCCTGCCTCGGCAGGCAGGCCCGGCCCGGCCGGCGGCTCGGCGCCCAAGCCGACCGCCCCCCGTGGCACCACGGCCGCAGCCAGGCCGGGAACATCCGCGCCTGGCAGCTCGGCCCCGAAGCCCGGCCCGAGCAGGCGTGCCGCTGAGGGTTCGGTTGCGACACCGCGTGCGGTCGTCGCAGACAAGGCGGCCGGGGCCGATACAGCCGGGCCCGCAGCAGCGCCGAAGGAGTCAGGCGAAGGGCAAAGCTAACCACCTCCGGCAGTTCGCCGGCCGGACGCTGACCAGCGCCGTGCTACCAGCGCGGTGCTGATCAGGTAGGCGGGTGAGCTGCCAGGGCCGCCACGTGAGGGGCCTGAACAGGCAGCTTGGCAGGCACTGCTGCCAGCGAGGGAATCGTGCCTGACGGCACGCGAGATTGACGTGCCCTGGCACGGCAGTCACAGGTACGGCAGGAAACAGGTACGGCAGGAAAACAGGTCCTGCAAGAAACGGAGACACGGCGACATGCCGAAGATGAAGACGCACAGCGGCGCTGGCAAGCGGTTCCGGCTGACGGGCACCGGCAAGATCATTCGCCGTCGCGCCAACCGCGCTCACTACCTCGAGCACAAGCCGAGTACCAAGACGCGCCGACTGGCTGGCTATGTGGAACTGGCCCCAGCTGACGCCAAGAAGATGAAGAAGTTGCTGGGAAAGTGACCCGGCCCGCCTCAAGGAAGTGAGTTTTCGACATGGCACGCGTGAAGCGGGCGGTCAATGCCCACAAGAAGCGCCGGGTAGTTCTCGAGCGCGCGAGCGGCTACCGGGGCCAGCGGTCCCGGCTCTACCGTAAGGCCAAGGAGCAGCAGCTCCACTCGATGACCTACGCCTACCGGGACCGCAAGGACCGTAAGGGCGCGTTCCGCCGGCTGTGGATCCAGCGGATCAACGCCGCGGTCAGGGCCGAGGGCCTCACCTACAACAGGTTCATCCAGGGCCTGCGCCTCGCCGAGGTCGAGGTCGACCGGAAGATGCTGGCCGATCTGGCCGTCTCTGACCCGCAGGCGTTCGCCGCGCTCGTCGAGGTCGCCAAAACGGCGCTGCCGGCCGACGTCAACGCGCCGGCGGCCTGAACCGGACCGGTGACGGCGCCTCGGCGCCGCCGGTGACCAGGCAGGCCAAGACCTTCCCGCCGGCGAGCGGTGCGATGAGCATCCGCTCGCCGCGGGTGAAGGCAGCCCGCCAGCTTGCCAAGCGCGCATTCAGGGAACGGGCCCGTTCCTTCCTCGCAGAGGGCCCGCAGGCAGTCCGGGAAGCGCTGGCGAATCCGGGTGTGCTGACCGAGCTGTTTATCACCGCGCCAGGCCGCGGACGGCACCCCGACCTGGCTGACCAGGCGAGCCGGCAGGGCATTGCGGTGCACGAGGTGAGCGGCGAGGTAATGGCCGAGCTCGCGCAGACGATTACGCCGCAAGGCCTCCTTGGCGTCTGCACATTCGTGGACGTGCCGCTCGGTTCGCTACTGGCGGCCCGACCTCGGCTGATCACCGTGCTGGCGAATGTCCGGGATCCCGGTAATGCGGGCACCGTGTTGCGGACGGCCGATGCCGCCGGCGCCGAGGGCGTGGTCTTCGCGGCCGCGTCGGTGGACCCGTACAACAGCAAGTGCGTTCGGTCCTCCGCGGGCAGCCTGTTCCACCTGCCGCTGGTGGCGGGCGCGCCGCTGCAGGAAACGATCGCGGCGCTGCGCTCGGCTGGGTTGCAGGTGCTGGCCGCCGACGGCAGCGCCACCCAGTTCGTCGACTCCGCCGACGGCCCGCAGCTGGCCCGCCCCACGGCGTGGCTGTTCGGGAACGAAGCCTGGGGACTGCCGGACAGCTTGCTGGCACTGGCCGACGACGTGGTCGCGGTACCGATCTACGGGAAGGCCGAAAGCCTGAACCTGGCCGCCGCCGCGGCAGTCTGCCTGTATGCCTCGGCCCGTGCGCAGCGGGCTGCCAGCCTGGAATGTTGACGAACGCAAAACTTTCCTCCTCCGGCGGGCAAGATCTGGCAACCGCCGGACATCTGATGCAGGTGGGAGTGCCGGGGAGCAATGCGAATCCGCTAGAGTCTGATCACGTTGCGTCATGAGGTGACCCGGTACGGGTCAGGTGGCCGGTGACGCGACAGCGCTGCAACGGCGGTTTCCCCCCGAGTCCGCTGACGTGGCTGTGGTACATGGCGCCGTGGCCTGGCAGGCTTGCGGTCCGACCGCTGCAGTAAGCGCGTGTTGTGCCCGGGGGACAGGCATGGTCGGGAGCCTCCCGGAGGCGGCGCGGACGTGGAGCGGATAGTGACAGGTCAGGCGGCGGCGAGGGTTGTGAGCGTGCCCGCCGCTCCGGCCGTCGGCACCACTCCCGCCGCTGGTACTGCTGCTATCACTGGCACCGCCCAGGCCGACGACTTCGCTAGTGGCCTGGTGCTCGCTGACGATCTGCCCGACGGCGTCGTAATCGCCGACCGGGCCGGCAAGGTCGCGCTCTTCAACCGGTCGGCGGCCCGCCTGACCGGGATCAGCCCGGCGCTGGCGCTCGGCCGCGACGTGCGGCAGATCCTGCCGCTGCGCGACAGCGAGGATCATTGCTGGTGGACGCTGACTCAGCCGTATGACGGCTTGTCGACCAGGACGCGTCATCCGGAACGGCACCTTTACCTTCCTGATGGAACAGAGCTTCTTGTCAGCGTCGGTTACGTGCGTGCCCCGCGCGGACGTGGTCCCCGCGAGGGGTGGTCACGCGAGCCCGGCGCCGTCCAGCGGATCGTTATCACCCTGCGCAGCGCGCAGCAGCGGATGCGGCTGGAGCGCAGCCGGGCTGACCTGGTATCGACGGTGGCGCACGAGCTGCGGTCGCCGCTGACCAGCGTCAAGGGCTTCACCGCCACGCTGCTCGCCAAGTGGCCGAAGTTCACCGATGACCAGAAGCGCGTGATGCTAGAGACCGTCAACGCCGATGCCGACCGGGTGACCCGGCTCATCACTGAGCTGCTGGACGTGTCCAGGATCGAGGCTGGGCGGATTGAGGTGCACCGGGAGCTCGTTGACGTCGGGGCCAGGGCCAGGAAGATCATCAGCGGCCGGGTGGCGGCCGGAGACTCGGCCGACCGGTACCAGGTCCAGGTGCACGATGGCGTGCCGGAGACCTGGCTGGACGCCGACAAGGTCGACCAGATCCTGGCGAACCTGATCGAGAATGCCGTCAGACACGGTGCTGGTACCGTTACGACTGTGGTGGAGCCGACGGTCGTGGGCGGGGCTCCTGGCGTGGCAGTAGCGGTTCGCGACCAGGGTCCTGGCATAGCGCCTGACGTTGCGCCTCGTGTCTTCGGCCGGTTCTGGCGTGCCAAGCGCCGTGGCGGTGCGGGTCTCGGCCTGTTCATCGTCAAAGGCCTGGTAGAGGCACACGGCGGAGAGATTATCGTGCAGCAGGCACCGGGCGGCGGGGCTGAGTTCCGATTTACCATGCCCGCCGGGACGCCTGAGTTCGGCTAGCCGGCGGGCCTTTCGGCACTGGCCGCATGTCCGGCGCGCGATCGCGGTTTTGGGTCGCAGGGTGGGTCGCGGCTGCCGCTTGATCGCTACCGACTGGCTCTAGCCGGAAACGCGACCGCCGCAGCTTCCGCCCGCTGCGGATCCGGCGACACCTACCCGAACTAGTGATGCTGATGAGCACGGGAGATCAGGGAACGATGTCCGCTCCAAATAAGACCTATGATCCAGTGGCGGTGGCAATGCTGTCTCCTGACGAGGTACAGCGCATGCAGGCTGACGCGCTAGCTGCCATCGATGCCGCTGCTGACCTGGATCAGCTGAAGGCCGCCAGGCTGGCGCATGCCGGCGACCGGGCGCCCATCACACTGGCCAACGCCGAGATCGGCGCGCTCCCGCCGGCCGCCCGTGCGGACGCGGGCAAGCGGGTCGGGGCTGCTCGCGCCGCGATCCGCGAGGCTCTCAGCCGCCGCCAGGCCGAACTCGAAGCCGACCGCGACCAGCGGGTGCTGGTGGACGAAGCGGTCGACGTTACCTTGCCCTGGGATCGCCGGACCATCGGCGCGCGGCACCCGGTGACCACGGTCGGTGAGCGCCTGGTGGACGTGTTCGTCAACATGGGCTACGAGGTTGCCGAAGGGCCGGAGGTCGAGGCCGAGTGGTACAACTTCGACGCGCTGAACTTCCCGCCTGACCATCCGGCCAGGGAGATGCAGGACACGATCTTCGTCGAGGGCGGTGAGCCGGGCCAGCGGTCTGGTGTCGTGCTCCGAACCCACACCTCGCCGGTGCAGATCCGGGCGATGCTCACCCGGCCGCTGCCGCTCTATGTCGTCAGCCCTGGCCGGTGCTACCGCAGCGATGCCCTGGATGCGACGCACAGCCCCGTCTTTCACCAGATCGAGTGCCTGGCCGTCGACGAGGGACTCACCATGGCTGACCTGCGCGGCGCGATCACCGCGTTCGTAGATGCGATGTTCGGCGAGGGGCTGCAGACCAGGCTCCGGCCCGACTACTTCCCGTTCACCGAGCCGTCCGCCGATGTCTCCATGCAGTGCCACGTCTGCCGGGGCGCGTCGGTCAGGCCGGGCGGCGAGCCTTGCCGCGTCTGCCGCTCGCAGGGCTGGATCGAGATCGCGGGCTGCGGAATGGTCAACCCGCGGGTGCTCGTGGCCTGCGGCATCGACCCGGACCGCTATAGCGGTTTCGCCTTCGGCCTGGGCATCGACCGGTCGGTGATGATCAGGCACGGGGTGGCCGACATCCGCGACACGCTCGAGGGTGACCTGCGGTTCAGCCGCGCGTTCGGAATGGAGGCGTGATGCGGCTACCGCTGTCCTGGCTGCTTGAGTACGCGGCCGTCAGCCTGACCCCGGACGACGCAGCGGGCGTGCAGGAGATGTCCCGGCAGCTGACCAACTGCGGCTTGGAGGTCGAGTCGGTCGAGCCGGCCGGGCACGACATCAGCGGCGTAGTGGTCGCCGAGGTGCTCAGCATCGAGGAGCTGACCGGCTTCAACAAGCCCATCAGGTACTGCCAGGTGTCCACCGGCGACGGCCAGGAGCGCCATGTCATCTGCGGCGCCGCCAACTTCGCCGCGGGCGACCGGGTTCCGCTGGCCCCGCCGGGGGCGGTGCTGCCAGGCGGATTTGAGATCGGCGCGCGGAAGACCTATGGCCGCGTGTCGGAAGGCATGATCTGCTCGGCGGCGGAGCTGGCGATCGGCGACGACCACTCGGGCATCATGGTGCTGCCTGCCGACGCGCCGCTCGGCTTGGACTTCGTCAGCTATGCGGGCCTGCGCGACGTGGTGTTCGACATTAACGTAACGCCGGACAAGGGCTATGCGCTGTCGGTCCGGGGCGTGGCGAGAGAACTTGCCATCGCCTACCAGGTGCCGTTCACCGACCCGGCTGACGTCGGGCTGCCCCCTGAGGTCGCGGCAGTCTCGGCTGACGTCTATCCGGCGAGCATCGAGGACCCCACCGGTTGCGATCGGTTCGCGCTGCGCGAGGTGCGCGGTATCGATCCGGACAGCCCGACGCCGCTGCAGATGCGGATCCGGCTGGCCAGAACGGGCCAGCGGTCGGTGTCGCTCGCGGTCGACGTGACCAACTACCTCATGCTGGAGCTCGGCCAGCCACTGCATGCGTTCGACAGGTCGCGGCTGACCGGGCCCATCGTCGTACGGCGGGCCAGGCCGGGCGAGAAGCTGGAGACCATTGACCACGTGGTGCGGACGCTCGACCCGGAGGACATCCTGATCACCGACTCGTCCGGGCCGATCGGGCTCGCCGGCACGATGGGCGGGGTCGAGACGGAGGTGTCTGACAGCTCGCGGGACCTAGTGATCGAGGCCGCGCACTTCTCGCCCCGCGGCGTAGCCCGGATGAGCAGGCGGCACAAGCTCAGCTCGGAGGCATCGGCACGGTTCGAGCGCGGCGTCGATCCGGAACTTCAGCTACGCGCCTCGGCCAGGGCCGCTTCCATGCTGGCTGCGCTCGGCGGCGGAACCGAGGTGCCAGGCTGCTCGTTCGCGTCGGTGGAGTCAGAGGCTGTCACCATCTCCATGGCGGCTGACTATCCCGAACAGGTGGCCGGCGTGGTGTACGGGCTGGACACGGTGCTGGCCAGGCTGCGCGAGGTGGGTTGCACGATTGCGCAGGCCGGTGATCAGGCGCCCGCCGATCTGTCCTCAGCAGCCGAGCCCGGCGTTGTTCCGGGTGCGCAGCTAGGCCAGCACGCCAAGCAGGACCATGGCCGCCACGATAAGTCCGGCGTGACACTGCTGGTGACACCGCCGTCCTGGCGTCCCGACCTGCGTGACCCGGCCGACCTGGCCGAGGAAGTCATCAGGCTCGAGGGCTATCAGAACATCCCGGTCCGTGCGGTCCGGGCGGCCGGCGGGCGCGGTCTGACCGGCCGGCAGCGGCTGCGCCGGGCCGCCAGCCGCGCGCTTGCGCACGACGGCCTGGTCGAGGTACTGAGCCAGCCGTTTACGTCGGAGGCCGACTTCGACAAGCTTCAGCTGCCCGCCGAGGATCCGCGCCGGATCGCGGTCCGGCTGTCCAACCCGCTGAGCGAGGATGAGCCGCTGATGCGGACCACCCTGCTGCCCGGCTTGTTCCGGACGCTGGCCCGCAACCTGGGCCGCGGCTTCAGCGACGTGCCGCTGTATGAGTTCGGGCTGGTGTTCCGGCCCAGGCCGAATGCGCCTTCGGTCGCGCCGACGCTGCGAGTTGACCGCGGGCCGGCTGTACACGAGGTGGCCGAACTCGAGGCGCCGCTGCCGGATCAGCCGCTGCGGGTTGGCGTCGTGCAGGCCGGTAACGCAGAGCCTGGCGGCTACTGGGGTGAGGGCCGCCCGGCCAGCTGGCAGGACGCAATCCAAGCGGCCAGGATCGTGCTGGTGGCGAGCCGGGTGCCGTTCGAGATCCGGGCCGACCAGCATGAGCCGTGGCACCCGGGCCGATGCGCTGCCATCTTCGTCCAGAATGAGGAAGGCCACGAGTGGCTGGCCGGCGCATGCCGGCGAATTGCACCCTCGGGTAATCGCCGCGTTCGGCCTCCCGGCCAGGACCGTGGCGATGGAGCTGGACATGTCCGTGATCGAGGCGGCTGCCGACACGCTCGGCCCGGTGCAGGCGCCGACGCTGTCCAGCTACCCGGTTGCCGTGCAGGATGTGGCACTGGTCGTGGCCGAGACCGTGCCGGCCGCCGACGTGGCACGGGCTCTGGTCGCGGGTGCGGCGAACGCTGGCGACGTGCAGCTGGAGGACCTGCGGCTGTTCGATGTGTACACCGGCGATCAGGCCGGGGTTGGCCGCAAGTCGCTCGCCTACAGCCTGCGGCTGCGTGCGCCCGACCGGACGCTGACTGCGGAGGAGGCAACTGCTGCCAGGGATGCGGCGGTGGCCGAGGCCGCCAGGCAGACCGGGGCGGTGCTGCGCGGTGGGTAGCAGCGTTAGCGTGCTGGCTGCAGCGTGAGCCTGAACTCGGCTGACATATGATGCAAGCCCCAGTTTGGACTGGTGTGGTCAGCCCGCTCATCAGGCGAGGATTACATGTTCGGTTGGCCGTTGCGCCACGCTGCTATCGCGGCCGCCAGCGGCGTGCTTGCCTTGTCGGCCACTGGTCAGCCGGCTAGCGCTCCGCACCCGGATGGTGCCACGTCGACCTGGTGGCGGGTGGCCGCAACGTTCGGCGCGCCGCACGGCCAGGCCGATCTGACCAGCATCAGTGCCCCAAGCGGACAGGATGCGTGGGTCGCGGGCTTCACGGTGCAGCCGACCGAGTTCGGCGTCAGCGCGTTGATCAGGCACTGGACCGGGCAGACCTGGCAGGCCGTTCCGTTGCCCGCCAGCGTGGCCCGCACCTGGAACAGCGCCTCGCCCATCCTGGCGCAGATTGGCGCGAGCTCGCCGACAAACGTGTGGGTCTTGAACGGCATCCTGAGCGGCGTACCGCGATACCTGCGGTTTGACGGCAAGCACTGGAGTACCGGGACCCTGCCTGGCGGAGCGGGGAACGGCCGGCAGGTCGTGTTGATCACGTCGGCACAAGTCTTCAGCCCGACTGACGTCTGGGCCTTCGGCATGGTCCAGCGCTATCCGCCCCAGGGGTGGCAGGCGCCGTACGCAGCCCACTTCAACGGCAAGAGCTGGGCTATCGTGCCGGTACCCGGCCAGGGTGCCATCACATCGGTCAGCGCTATCTCGCCCGACGACTTGTGGGCCGTCATCGGGTGCGTCACGACTCAGCGGATTGCGACTTTCGCCCGGCCCGCCGTGCTGCAGTGGACCGCCAGGTCGGGCTGGCGGGCCGCGCCCGTCCAGCCGAAGCTGCCGTACGGCGCCGGGCTCAGCAGCGTGCTGGCTGAGCGCGGCGGCGCGCTGTGGGTAGGCGGTGAGGCACCGAACAGCGGCGACGGCACCACTCCGATCTCGGCTATCTGGAACAAGAAGACCTGGACAGTCGCCAGGCTGCCGATCGCCGCGTCCTGGGACCAGTGGGCCCTGGCCGAGCTAGCGGCCAACGGCAAGGGCGGCGTATGGGGGGTGGCGGCCGCTGAGAACGTGGCCGGTCAGCAACTGTGGCACCTGGTCGGAACGACATGGACCAAGGTCTCGCCGGGGTTCGGCTGGCACGTGTGGCAGCTCGGCGGGCTGGCGCCGATCCCTGGTTCGCCATCCCTGTGGGCGGCGGGAGCGATCAGGTACCGCGGCGCGGTCCATGCCATAGTCGCGCTGAAGGGCACTTCGGCGAGCACCCTGCCGATCCAATACGCGAAGCACGCGAAGTCGAAATACCGTGCAGCGAGCAACGCCGGTCAAGCGCACCCAGCACCATTGAGCAGGTGGATCCTCGCTAGATCATTCACGTCAACCTATAGCTTTATATCGGTAAATTCCGGTAACGTGACCCCGACGTTCGTTGCTGACATCAGCCCTTACTTCGGGGGATCCATGATCAAGTCGTCGTCGCGGCGGGCCGCGGTCGTCCTGTCCGGCACCGCGCTCGCGCTGACCGCCGCGATGCTGCCGGCCCAGGCAGCCACAACCGGCTGGCGGGTCAGCGCCGACTTCGCCACGCCCGGCAACGTCATCGTACTGGTGAGCGTCGACGCGGTGAGTCGCCGAGACGCCTGGGCGTCCGGCGTCACCGAAAATAACAAGACGCTGACATTCCACCCGGTGCTGAGGCACTGGACTGGAAGGGAATGGCATGAAGTCACGCTGCCGGCCGGAGTAGCAAAACGCTGGGACAACAGTTTTCCGGTCTTCAGCCAGATAGCAGCGTCTCCCGCGGGCGATGTCTGGGTTTTCAACGGCTTTATGCAAGGTGCCGTCTACCTGCATCTGAGCGGCGGACGCTGGAGCATCGGCACGTTGCCAGGGGGCAGCGGGACACCAGGGAACGCGACCGAGATCACGGCTACCAAGGATTTCGGCAAGCGCGACGCATGGGCCTTCGGGGCGAAGGTCAACCTTTCCGCCCCGACACCGAGCGCGGTTCCGTACGCGGCCCACTTCAACGGCCGTACCTGGACAAGCCAGACGCTCACCGGCAAGGGTGCGATCACTGCGGTCAGCGCGGTCTCGTCTCGCAGCATGTGGGCGGTCGTCGGCCGGCCGAATGCCGGCCTCAGCCCGGGCCTGGTCGGCGGCGTGACCAAGCCGCTCGTGCTGCACTGGACCGCGAAGGCCGGCTGGCAGCAGGCGGCCGTTCAGCCGGCGCTCCCGGCCGGAGCGAACCTCACCAGCGTGGTCGCCGAGCCCGGTGGCACGGTCTGGATCGGCGGGTCGGTGAAGAACGGCGCCAAGGGCACCACCGCGTTCGCCGCGAAGTGGACGCCGGCCGCGCCGGCCTGGACACTGGCTCATCTCGGCGGCGCCTCGCCAGGCAAATGGGAGCTTGTCGATATGGCCGCATCGGGGCGCGGCGGCATCTGGGGCCTAGCGCTCGCGGCCAACGTCAAGGGCCAGCCGTCACGTCTGTGGCACCTGTCCGGGGCCACCTGGTCGCGGGTCACGCCCGACTTCGGAAAGCGCGAGTGGATCCTGGCCCAACTGGCTTCGGTTCCCGGCACGGCCTCGGTATGGGGAGTCGGCGCGCTCAAGGCTGGTAAATCAGCTGACGGTCTCATCGCGGTCGACGGCCCGACGCCGCGGTGACACAATCTCCACGGCGAGTTTGTCGGGGCCGGGGCCTCCCAGCGGCCATGGATTCATGAGAGCGGGCGGACTCGGAGGGTTCATGATCAAGTCGTCCCGGCGCGCCGCGATTGTGGTGGCTGCCAGCGCGATCGTGGTGACGGCGTCGATGTTGCCGGCCCAGGCCGCCACGACCGGCTGGCGGGTCAACGCAGAACTCTCCGCGGGCGGCAGCCAGACCGTGCTGTGGGGTGTCGACGCGGTGAGCGCACGGGACGCGTGGGCGACCGGCGTCGCGCAGAATAGCAAGGCGCTGACCTTCGCCCCAGTTCTGAGGCACTGGACCGGTGCTGGCTGGCATCCGGTCACGCTGCCGGCCGGAGTAGCGAAAGCCTGGAACAATACTTATCCGACCTTCACCCAGATAGCAGCGTCGTCCGCAGCCGATGTCTGGGTATTCAACGGCCTCCCGCGTGCGCCCGCCTATCTGCATCTGAGCGGCACGCACTGGAGCATCGGCCAGTTGCCAGGCGGCACGTCAGCTGAGAACGCCATCGAGGTCACGGCCGTCAGGGACGTCGGCACTGGCAACGTATGGGCGTTCGGAGCGAGGGTTAACCTGGCCAGCCAGGCGGCTCAGGCGGTTCCGTACGCCGCCCACTTCAACGGCCGGACCTGGACAGGCCAGACGCTGCCGGGCCACGGCGCGATCACCGCGGTCAGCGCGGTGTCGGCGAGCAGCGTCTGGGCGGTCGTCGGCCTGCCGAATGCCGGCATCAGCCCGGGCCTCATCGGCGGCGTGACCAAGCCGCTGGTGCTGCACTGGACCACGAAGGCCGGCTGGCAGCAGGCGGCCGTTCAGCCGGTGCTGCCCGCCGGGGCGAACTTGACCAGCGTGCTGGCCGCACCGGACGGCACGGTCTGGATTGGCGGCTCGGTAGCGAACGGCGCCAAGGGCACGACGGCGTTCGCGGCGAAATGGACGCCTGCCGCGCCGGCCTGGACGATTGTCCGGCTTGGCGGACCCTCGGGGGGCACGTGGGAGCTTGTCGGTATGGCCCCTGACGGGCACGGCGGCAGCTGGGGCGTCGCGCTCGCGACAAACGTCAAGTTCCAGCCGTCACGCTTGTGGCACCTGTCCGGAGCTACCTGGTCGCGGGTCACGCCGAACTTCGGAAGGCAAGTTTGGATCCTGACCCAGCTGGCGGCGGTTCCTGGCACGGCCTCGGTATGGGGGGTCGGCGCGGTCAAGGCCGGTAACGCCATGAACGGACTCATCGCGGTCGACGGTCCTGTGCCGGGATAGCCACTCGCGGCCGAGCATTGGCCGCTACGCGGGCACCTTGAGGGTGGCGAGGATCTCGGTGCCGTCCTTGACGCACTTGGATGTCTTGCCGGTCTTCAGCAGCTCGGGCGTCGGGAAGCCCTGGCAGGTCCAGCCGTTCACGGCGACCGGGCCGCCGCCGCCGTTGCCGGGCGCCTTACCTGCCACGATCGCCTTGGCGTACGCGTTCTCGATCGCCAGCGCGGTGGTGCAGGAGACCTGGCCTTGTTCCACAGCCACCTCGATCGGGACTTTGGCCGCCGTGTGACTCGTCCCGCAGTCGGTGGCTCGTGCTGCTTTCGGCTGCGACGAGCATGCAGCCAGCGCCAGCGTGCCGACCGTGATCATTGCCGCTAGGCAGATCGCACCGGACAGCCAAGAGCTCGCGCCGCGAGTCCGCCCGAGCTGCATGAGCACCGTCTCCCTTCCGCGCCCATCATGCCGTCTCGGCCGGTATCGGCCCAACCGAGATCACAGATCTAGCAGTTACCGGTTACCGGCCGGAATCCGCGGCTACAGGGGCAGGCCGCCACGAAGCTGCGAAAAGCGCTTGCATAATCAGTCAGACACCTGCATAATCATTCACTAGCGGAAGGTGATGCGCACGCCAGCGCGGCGCGATGACGAGCCGGTCGGTGGAGGGTTGATGGGCGCGCGGGTGGCGGTGGCGGGTGCTAGTGGTTACGCGGGCGGCGAACTGCTGCGGCTGCTTGCCGGGCATCCAGATCTAGAGATCGCGGCGGTGACGGCCGACTCCAGTGCCGGCCAGACAGTCGCTCAACTGCATCCCAGCCTGGCTGGCGCGCCCGGCCTGGCGGAGCTGATGCTCCAGCCGCATGACCCGGCTGCGCTGGCCGGCTGCGATCTGGCGTTTCTCGCGCTGCCGGCCGGCAAGTCGGGGCCGTTCGCCGCGTCGTTGCCTGATGATGTCAAGATCGTGGACCTCGGGCCGGACTTCCGGCTCGACGACGCGGAAGCGTGGGCGCGGCACTACGCAGGCCCGCACCATGGCCGCTGGGTTACCGGCGTCCCGGAACTGCCCGGCGCGCGGGCGGCGATCCGTGCCGGTAGCAGGGTGGCGGCTCCTGGCTGCTACGCCACCGCAGCGATGCTCGCGCTGGTGCCGGTTGTGGCGGCGGGCCTGGCCGACCGGGCCGACGTAGTGATCGTCGCCGCCTCAGGCACCTCCGGAGCGGGCCGGTCGCTGCGCGCAGACTTGCTGGCCAGCGAGGTCATGGGCTCGGTCTCGGCCTATCAGGTCGCGGGCGCGCACCGGCACACGCCCGAGATCGAGCAAGCCCTCGCCGAAGCGGCCACCGGGCGCCGGACCACGGCAAGCGTGAGCTTCACCCCGGTCCTCGCGCCGATGCCGCGCGGCATCCTGGCTACCTGCACGGCCAGGCTCGCCGGGCCGGCAATCACCACCGGCGAACTACGCGCGGCCATCGCGGCGGCTTACCACGGCGAGCCATTCATCACCGTGCTCCCCGACGGCGCGTGGCCAGCGACCGCGTCGGTGGCCGGCTCGAACGGCGCGCACCTGCAAGCCGCCGCCGACATCCGGTCAGGCCGCGCTGTCGTCGTCGCCGCCATCGACAACCTCGGCAAGGGCGCAGCCGGACAGGCCATCCAGGACGCCAACCTGATGCTGGGCTTGCCCGAGACAGCCGGGCTCACCGCGATCGGAGTCGCACCATGACGGTCACGACGCCGCTGGGGTTCCGCGCGGCCGGCGTGGCCGCCGGGATCAAGGCTTCCGGCGATCCCGATGTGGCCGTCGTGATCAACGACGGCCCGTCCGCCGCAGCGGCCGGCGTCTTCACCTCCAACCGGGTGAAGGCCGCGCCGGTGCTGTGGAGCCAGCAGGTCCTGGCCAGCGGCGCGGTGCGAGCGGTCGTGCTGAACTCCGGCGGAGCCAACGCGTGTACCGGGCCGGGTGGTTTCCAGGACACTCACAAGACCGCGGAACACCTCGCCGGCCTGCTCGACGTCGGCGCCGGCCAGATCGCGGTGTGCTCGACCGGGCTGATCGGCGAACGGCTGCCGCTGGACCGGTTGCTGGCGGGCGCGACAGCGGCGACTGCCGCGGCCTCAGCCCACGGTGGCCTGTCCAGCGCGGACGCGATCAGGACTACCGACACGGTCCCGAAGACCAGCGCCATCCAGGGCAGCGGATACCAGATCGGCGGCATGGCCAAGGGCGCGGCGATGCTGGCACCCGCGCTGGCAACGATGCTCGTGGTGCTCACCACCGACGCGGACCTGTCGGCACGGCAACTGGACCAAGCGCTGCGCGCGGCTGTGCGCATCACGTTCGACCGGCTCGACACCGACGGCTGCATGTCCACCAACGACACCGTCCTGCTGCTCGCCAGCGGCGCGGCCGGCACCACCCCGGACCATCATGAGTTCACCAGCCTGCTCACCAGCGTCTGCGCGGACCTGGCGGCACAGATGCAGGGCGATGCCGAAGGCGCCAGCAAGTCGATCACTATTGAGGTAACGGGTGCAGCGACGGAGGCAGACGCGGTTGAGGTCGGCCGCGCTGTCGGCCGCTGCACCCTGCTCAAGTGCGCGATCGGAGGCGAGGACCCGAACTGGGGGCGGGTGCTGGCCGCGGTCGGCACGACCCGGGCCGCATTCGAGCCGGACCAGCTCAGTGTCGCCATCAACGGCGTCTGGGTGTGCAAGGACGGCGCGCCGGGCGAGGACAGGTCGGCAGTAGACCTGCGGCCGCGGCACGTCACGATCACCGTCAGCCTGGCCGCGGGCCCGCACACCGCGAGCATCCTGACGACCGACCTCACTGCCGAGTATGTGCACGAGAATTCGGCGTACTCGACGTGACCGCCGACATTCAGGCGGGGAACGACGCCCTCTCGAAGGCCGCCACGCTTATCGAGGCGCTGCCCTGGCTCGAGCGATTCCATGGCCAGATCGTCGTACTGAAGTATGGCGGCAACGCGATGATCGATGACGACTTGCGGCAGGCCTTCGCCCAGGACGTCGTCTTCTTGCGTTACGCCGGGCTGCTCCCGGTGGTGGTGCACGGTGGCGGCCCGCAGATCAGCGCGCACCTCGACCGGCTCGGCATGCAGTCCACCTTCACGGCAGGCCTGCGGGTCACCACTCCGGAAACGATGAACGTGGTCCGGATGGTTCTTACCGGTCAGGTCAACCGGGAGATCATCGGCCTGATCAACGCACACGGCCCGTTCGCGGTCGGCATGTCCGGCGAGGACGCGCACCTGCTGACCGCGCGCAAGACGCACGCCGAGGTCGACGGTGAGCGCGTCGACATCGGCCGCGTCGGCGAGATCGAGTCCGTCAACCCCGGCGCGGTCACTGCGCTGCTGGCCGATGGCCGGATCCCGGTCATCTCCACGGTTGCGCGCAGCGGGGACGGCGGCGCGCTGAACGTGAACGCCGACACCGCGGCCGCCGCACTTGCCGTCGAGTTGGGCGCGGCCAAGCTGGTGTTCCTCACCGACGTCGCCGGCCTGTACCCACGGTGGACGGGCGAGGACGCGGCCAGCGCGCTGCAGGCGCGGCCGATCAGCCGGCTGACCGCCGACGAGCTGGCCGCACTTATGCCAGGCCTGTCCGGCGGCATGATCCCCAAGATGGCAGCCTGCCTGGCGGCGGTGCGCGGCGGCGTGCCGCAGGCGCACATCCTCGATGGCAGGCTGCCGCACGCGATCTTGCTGGAGATCTTCACCGACTCCGGCATCGGCACCATGGTTGTTCCGAATACCCCCAAGGAAGGCTGCGATGTCAGCGACTGAGCTGCTGCAAGACCGGTACGGCGCGAGCATGATGCTGACCTATGGCATGCCTCCGGTCGCGCTCGCCCGCGGCGCGGGCTGCATGGTCTGGGACGTTGACGGGAACGCCTACCTCGACCTGATCGGCGGTATCGCTGTCAGCGCGCTGGGGCATGCCCATCCTGCCTTGGTCGAAGCCGTGACCCGGCAGGTCAGCACGCTCGCGCACACCTCCAACCTGTACCTGCACGAGCGGCAGGTCGAGCTGGCCGAGCGGCTGATCGGGCTGCTTGGTGCCGACGGGCGGGTGTTCCTGGCGAACTCGGGCGCCGAGGCGAACGAGGCCGCCATCAAGCTCGTCCGCCGCGCTCAGGGCCCCGGCCGGCCTGTGTTCGTGGCGGCCGAGAACAGCTTCCACGGTCGCACGATGGGTGCGCTCAGCCTGACCGGCAAGGAGTCCATCCGCGCCCCGTTCCAGCCCTTCGGGGTGGACGTCCGGTTCGTGCCGTACGGCGACACGGCTGCGCTCACCCAGGCAGTCGGCCAGGACACCGCTGCTGTCGTCCTTGAGCCGACCCTGGGTGAGGGCGGCGTGATTCCCGCCCCGGCCGGTTACCTGAAGGCGGCCAGGGAGGCCTGCGACTCGGCGGGTGCCCTGCTGGTGCTCGACGAGATCCAGAGCGGCATCGGCCGTACCGGCGAGTGGTTCGCGTTCCAGCGCGAGGGCGTGGTGCCCGATGTGCTGACGCTGGCCAAGGGCCTTGGCGGGGGGCTGCCGATAGGCGCGTGCATTGGCATCGGCCGATGCGGCTCCGCGCTCGGGAAGGGCGACCACGGCAGCACCTTTGGCGGCAACCCGGTCGCCTGCGCCGCCGCGCTCGCGGTGCTGTCGACCATCGAGCGGGACGGGCTGCTCGCGCATGTCAGCGCCGTGGGCGAGCACCTCGCGGCCGGGATCGAGGGACTGAAGCACCCGCTCGTGGCCGGCGTCCGTGGCAGCGGCTTGTGGCTGGCAATCGCGCTGACAGGGGCGGCGGGCACCGCGGTCGCGGCGACCGCGCAACGGCATGGGTTCCTGGTGAACGCGGTTCAGCCGGATGCCGTCCGGCTGGCGCCGCCACTGATCCTGACCGAGCAGGAAGCCGACTCGTTCACCACCGCGCTGCCCGCGATCCTCGATGCGGCCAGCGTCGTGCTGGCAGGGCAGGAGCCGACGTGAACACTCCGGCCGGATTCGCCCGCGCTGCGAGCGTCCGGCACTTCCTGCGTGACGATGATCTTTCCCCGGCCGAGCAGGCCGATGTTCTGGCGCTGGCCGCCCGGCTCAAGCAGGACCGGCTGCGACACCAGCCGCTAGCCGGGCCGCGCACGGTTGCGGTGCTGTTCGACAAGCCATCGCTGCGCACCAGGGTGTCGTTCGCGACCGGCATCGCCGAGCTCGGCGGCTACCCGCTGATCATCGACGCGCAGGCGACGCACGCCGGCCGCGGCGAGTCAATCCAGGACATGACCAGGGTGCTGGCCAGCCAGGTAGCCGCGATCGTCTGGCGAACGTTCGGCCAGGAGCGGGTCGAACAGATGGCCGCCGTCGCCGCGGTGCCGGTCATCAATGCCCTGACCGACGAGTTCCACCCCTGCCAGGTGCTCGCTGACCTGCAGACGATCCAGGCTGCCTACGGTCGGCTCGGCGGATTGGCTCTCACTTTCCTCGGTGACGGCTCCTGCAATATGGCGCACTCTTACCTGCTCGGCGGCGCCACCGCGGGCCTGCACGTGCGGATCTGCTCGCCGGAGGCGTACTGGCCAGTCCCGGCGCTGCTCGCCGCCGCGGCCGCAATCGCTGAGCGCACTGGTGGCTCGGTCAGCGTCAGCGCCGACCCGCAGGATGCCTGCAAGGGCGTCGACGTGCTGGCCACCGATGTCTGGACCTCGATGGGCACCGAGGGCCAGGAAGACCGCCGGCTCGCCGCGATGGCCGGTTACGGCCTGGACGAGGCGAAGCTGGCGCTGGCCAGCCCGGCCTGCCGGGTACTGCACTGCCTGCCCGCGCATCGCGGCCAGGAAATCGCCGCCGCGGTGATCGACGGCCCGGCCAGCCTTGTCTGGGAACAAGCCGAGAACCGGCTGCACGCGCAGAAAGCGCTGCTGTGCTTTCTGCTGGGGAGGTTGCCTTGAACACGAGCCCGCAGACCAAAGCCGCCCGGCACGCCCAGATCGCGGCCATCCTCGGTCAGTCGTCGGCCCCGGTCCGGTCGCAGGAAGAGCTCGCCGAGCGGCTCGGCGACCGCGGCGTCCGGGTTACCCAGGCCACCCTGTCCCGCGATCTTGAAGAGCTCGGGGCCGTCCGGCTCCGCGGCCCCGATGGCGCACTGGTCTACGCGCTGCCCGGCGAGCCCGGCCCAGGCGGGCTGGGGAGCGGACTTGGCGCCGCGCTGGCCGGCGGCCCGTTCGCGCCGTCGGCCGCGGACCCGGCCGCGCGGCTGACCAGGGTGGCGGCCGAGCTGCTCGTCACCGCCGAAGCCAGCGCCAACCTGGTGGTGCTGCGGACCCCGGCCGGCGCTGCCCAGCTGCTCGCCTCCGCCATCGACCACGCTGGCTGGCCTGCTGTGCTCGGCACCGTTGGCGGCGACGACACCGTGCTCGTGATATCCCGCGACCCGACTGGCGGCGAGGAGCTTGCCCAGGCGCTGCTGCGGCTGGCCGAGCGGAACAGCCACATGGCGGCCCGCAGATGACTGACCAACCAGCACAGGAAACAGCAGCTAAACAGGAGGTGCCCCGGTGACAGAGAAAGTCGTGCTCGCCTACTCGGGCGGACTGGACACGTCGGTGGCGATCGGCTGGATCGCCGAGCAGACCGGGGCTGAGGTCATTGCCCTCGCGGTCGACGTCGGCCAGGGCGGCGAGGACATGGAAACCATCAAGTCCAGGGCCCTGGCCTGCGGAGCCGCCTGGGCTGAGGTGGTCGACGCGCGCGAGGAGTTCGCAACCGACTACTGCATGCCCGCGCTGCTGGCCAATGCGCTCTACATGGACCGGTATCCGCTCGTGTCGGCGCTGTCCCGGCCGCTCATCGCCGGCCACCTGGCCAGGGTTGCGCTGGAGACCGGCGCCAGCATGGTCGCCCACGGTTGTACCGGCAAAGGCAACGACCAGGTGCGGTTCAAGGCCGGCCTGGCCGCGCTGGCGCCCGAAGTGCGCGTCTTCGCCCCGGTCAGGGACTCCGGCATGACCAGGGACAAGGCGATCGCATTCGCGGCCGAGAAGGGGCTGCCGATCGACGTGACCTCGCGCTCGCCGTACTCGATCGACCAGAATGTCTGGGGCCGCAGTTGCGAGACCGGGCACCTCGAGGACATCTGGGCCGCGCCGCAGCCCGATGTCTACGGCTACACCAGCGATCCGGCAGCTGGCCGGCCTGCCGATGAAATCGTGCTCAGCTTCCGCGGCGGCCTGCCGGTCGCGCTGAACGGCGAGGCGCGCACCCCGCTGCAGCTGATTACCGAACTGAACGCGATCGCCGGGGCCCACGGGATCGGGCGGATCGACATGGTCGAGAACCGCCTGGTCGGGATCAAGAGCCGCGAGATCTACGAAGCGCCAGGGGCGATGGTCCTGATCGCCGCGCACTCGGAGCTGGAAAGCGTCTGCGTCGAGCGGGATCTGGCCAGGTTCAAGCGGCAGGCCGAGCAGCGCTGGGCCGAGCTGGTGTACGACGGGCTGTGGTTCTCCCCGCTGAAGCAGGCACTCGACGCGTTCATGGCGGCATCGTCCCGGCCGGTGAGCGGCGACGTGCGGCTAACCCTCCAGGGCGGCCGCGCGGTCGTGACCGGGCGGCGCAGCCCGGCGGCGCTCTATGACTACTCGCTGGCCACTTACGACACCGGCGACACCTTCGATCAGCAGCTGGCCAAGGGATTCATCGAACTGTTCGGGCTGCCCAGCAAGATCGCCGCGGACCGTGACCGCAAGCTCGCGGCCGGCCATAATGCCAAGATCGCGAGCTGACAGTACTCGACCGGCCCCGGTCGAACCCCGTTCCCTTCGATCTGGAGACCGACCGTGAATCGTGAGCCGGCAGCTGCGGGCGATGCGGAGGGGGCAGGTCCGCTGCGGCTGTGGGGCGGCCGGTTCGAGTCGGGGCCGGCCGAGGCGCTGGCCCGGCTGTCGGTCAGCGTCCAGTTCGACTGGCGGCTGGCGCCGTATGACCTGCTGGCGTCGGCCGCGCATGCCAGGGTGCTGCATAAGGCCGGGCTGCTGACCGACGTCGAGCTGAGCCGGATGATCAGCGCGCTGGACGAGCTGGGCCGGGCGTGCCGGAGCGGCCAGTTCCGGCCGTCGGCCGCCGATGAGGACGTGCACACCGCGCTCGAACGCGGGTTGCTCGAACGGGTCGGCTCGCTGGGCGGCAAGCTGCGGGCCGGGCGCAGCCGCAACGACCAGGTGGCTACCGACCTGCGGCTCTACCTGCGCGACCACGCGAGGATCATCACGGCCAGGCTGACCGAGCTTGAGCTGGCGCTGATCGGCCAGGCGGAGAGGCATGCTGAGACGCCGGCGCCGGGGATGACCCACCTGCAGCACGCTCAGCCGGTACTGCTGGCTCATCAGCTGCTGGCGCACGTGCAGGCCTTCGCCAGGGACGCAAGCCGGCTGCGCGACTGGGACGCGAGGGCGTCGGTGAGCCCGCTGGGCGCGGGCGCGCTGGCCGGGTCATCGCTGCCGCTCGACCCGGATGCGGTTGCCGCCGAGCTCGGGTTCGCCCGCGCGGCCGACAACTCCATGGACGCCGTCAGCGACCGGGACTTCGCGGCGGAGTTCTGCTTCATCGCGGCGCTGCTCGGCGTGCACCTGTCCCGGCTGGGGGAGGAGGTCGTGCTCTGGTCGACGCACGAGTTCGGCTGGGCGGAGATCGACGATGCGTACGCGACCGGTTCGTCGATCATGCCCCAGAAGAAGAATCCGGACGTGGCGGAGCTGGCCCGAGGTAAGGCTGGCCGGCTGATCGGCGGCCTCACCGGGCTGCTGACCACGCTGAAGGGCCTGCCGCTGACCTACAACAGGGACCTGCAGGAGGACAAGGAACCCGTCTTCGACGCGGTGGACACGCTGCTGACTGTGCTGCCCGCCATGGCCGGGCTGATCGGCACGCTGCGGTTCCACACCGAGCGGCTGACGGCGACCGCCGGCGATGGGCATGCGCTCGCCACTGATCTGGCCGAACTGCTGGTCCGGCGGGGTGTTGCATTCCGCGAGGCCCACGAGGTCGTTGGTCACCTGGTGGTCTGGTGCCAGGTGCATGACTGCGAGCTGGCTGGGGTCAGCGACGAGGACCTGGCCAAGGTGTCGCCGCTGCTGACGCCGGATGTGCGCTCGGTGCTGACGGTGCCGGGCGCGATCGCGGCCAGGGCCGGGCGCGGTGGTACGGCGCCGGTTCGGGTGGCCGAGCAGCTGGCGCGGCTGCGGCAGGACGTGCACGACCAGGGCGCCTGGGCCGGGGGTTAGCCGGGGCTACCGGGGCCCTGCAGGCCGCGCCGTGCGCCAGTACGCTCGGACCGTGGCGGATGTCCAAGGCTTGCTTCCGAGAGCCTTCTTTGACCGGCCGTCCACCCAAGTCGCCCCCGAGTTGCTTGGCTGCGTGTTCTGGCGTGACAGCCCAGCCGGGCTGGTGGCGGTTCGACTGGTTGAGGTGGAAGCCTATGAAGGGCCGGACGACCCGGCCTCGCATGCATTCCGCGGTCAGACCGCGCGCAACTCGGTCATGTTCGGCTCGCCCGGCCACTTGTACGTCTACTTCACCTATGGCATGCACTTCTGCGCGAATCTGGTCTGCCAGCCACCCGGCCGCCCCGAGGCAGTGCTGCTGCGAGCCGGGCAGGTCATCGAGGGGTTCGAGCTTGCTGCGAGCCGCCGGGCCGGCGGAAATGGCCGCGTGATCAGCGGCCAGAATCTAGCGCGCGGTCCGGCCCGGCTGTGCCAGGCACTCGGCATCGACCGGGCGCTGGACGGCGCCGACGTCTGCGCTCCGGATTCGTCGCTCGGCGTCGGGCCGGCTCCAGACGTTGCAGGCGGGCTGGGGACGATCAGCACTGGCCCGAGAGTGGGTGTTAGCCAGGCCGCAGACCGGCCATGGCGTTACTGGCTGGCCGGGGATGCCTACGTTTCCCGCTATCGTCCTTCGAAGCCGAGATCGCGTAGACAGAAACCGGTTGCCGGTCGCGCTTCCGGAGATGGGACGATGCACGAGTGAGTGACATTATCGACGAGCTGAGCTGGCGCGGACTGATAGCCGTATCGACCGACCTGGACGAGCTGCGCGGGGCGCTGGATACCGGCATTGTCACGTTCTACGGCGGCTTCGACCCGACTGCGCCTGGCCTGCACATCGGCAACCTGGTGTTGCTGCTGACGATGCGGCGGCTGCAGCAGGCCGGGCACCGGCCGGTCGGGCTCGTGGGCGGCGCCACCGGGCTGATTGGTGATCCCAGCGGCAAGTCGGCCGAGCGAGTGCTGAACCCGCGCGAGGTGGTTGCAGGCTGGGTTAGGCGGATCCGGGCCGAGGTAAGCCAGTTTCTGGATTTCACGCCCGGCCCGACTGGCGCGATCGTAGTCAGCAACCTGGACTGGACGGGGCAGCTGCTGGCGCTCGATTTCCTGCGGGATATCGGCAAGCACTTCCCGGTAAATCAGATGCTGTCCCGTGAGGTAGTGCGCGCTCGGCTGGAAAGCGGCGGGATCAGCTACACCGAGTTCAGCTACCAGATCCTGCAGGCCAACGATTACCTCGAGCTGCACAACCGGCATGGCTGCTCACTCCAGCTCGGCGGCAGCGACCAGTGGGGCAACCTGGTCTCCGGCGTCGATCTCATCCGGCGGGTTACCGGTGACAGCGTGCATGCCCTGGCCACGCCGCTGATCACCAAGCCGGACGGCACGAAGTACGGCAAGACCGAGGGCGATGCGGTCTGGCTTAGCCCCGAGCTGATGAGCCCGTACTCGTTCTACCAGTTCTGGCTGAACCGCAGCGATGCCGAGATGCCCGGACTGCTGCGTGTCTTTTCGTTCCGGCCCAGGAAGGAGATCGAGGATCTCGAGCGGGAGATCGCTGAGCGGCCTGCCGCCAGGCAGGCGCAGCGGCTGCTGGCCGAGGAGCTGACGGCCCTGGTCCACGGCGAGGCCGAGCTGGCGAGGGTGCAGGCAGCCAGTGACGCATTGTTCGGCCGGGGCGACCTGGGGGCGCTGGACGCGGCCACCCTCGCGGCCGCGGTCGCCGAGGTGCCGCACGCTGAGGTCGTGCTGGCAGGCAGCGACGATCTGCCTCCGGTCGCCGACCTCATAGCGGCATGCGGGCTCGTGCCGAGCAAGTCGGCAGCTCGCCGCGCGATCGCTGAGGGCGGCGCCTACCTGAACAACGAAAAGGTAACAAACCAGGATGCGGTGCCGTCGGTCGGTGACCTGCTGCCCGGTGAGTTCCTCGTGCTGCGCCGCGGGAAGCGCACCGTCGGTGCCGTGCGGGTGCTGCGGAGCTAGCGGTGTGGCGGCGCTAGCGGTGTGGCGGCGCCAGCGGGTGGCTGCGGGGTCGCGGCTGCGAGGTAACGGTCTGGAATGGGCAGGCGAATGGACTGCGGGAATCTTGCGAGGAAAAAGTGGCATTGATCACTGTGCCACCTTTTTGTGACCGTCAACCGATATCGCGGGCCCGGCGCGCCAGCGCGGCGACAGCGGGTCCGCGGCCGCTGCAGCCCGCATCAGTGCAGGTCGGAGCTCAGATGCCGGGGCCGCGGGTCGTGGCGGCACCTGATCGGCGGCGGCGGCGCCCCGGCCGGGGTCGGCCCGGCCCGGGTCGCGCCGACAATCGATTTGACTTCAGCGCCTTTGCTGCCTAATGTTTCGTCCTGCCCCGAGAGTAGGACGCCCGGCTGGGCGGACAGCTCCGGGGCCAGCAGCCACCCCCCAAGCTCTGGTGATCCGGCTTCGGATCGCCGGCTAGGGGTATGCTGTCTGAACTGAAAGTGACCATGTACGTCCAGTCCGGCTAACCGACTTGACAGACTTTTACTGATCCGGTAAGTTAGCAGGGTTGCCCCGGAAGAGGTCGTGAGACCCTCGGACGGTGAGCGTCCGCTCCTTGAGAACTCAACAGCGTGCTAAAAGCCAGTGCATATGCACAACCCCGTCAACTGGGCGGTGCTTCGGCATCACCCTGACGGAATTTTTGCCAGATCGCCTCTGGCTGCCATTCATGGCTGTCCAGTGGCATCTCTTCAAGTCTGCAATCCGCATGGCGTCTTCGGACCTACCCTGCGGTCTTGCATATAGACATTCAACGGAGAGTTTGATCCTGGCTCAGGACGAACGCTGGCGGCGTGCTTAACACATGCAAGTCGAGCGGAAAGGCCCTTCGGGGTACTCGAGCGGCGAACGGGTGAGTAACACGTGAGCAATCTGCCCCTAGCTTCGGGATAGCTCCGGGAAACCGGAATTAATACCGAATATTACTACGGCCGACATCGGCTGTGGTGGAAAGTTTTTCGGCTAGGGATGAGCTCGCGGCCTATCAGCTTGTTGGTGAGGTAACGGCTCACCAAGGCGACGACGGGTAGCCGGCCTGAGAGGGCGACCGGCCACACTGGGACTGAGACACGGCCCAGACTCCTACGGGAGGCAGCAGTGGGGAATATTGCGCAATGGGCGAAAGCCTGACGCAGCGACGCCGCGTGCGGGATGAAGGCCTTCGGGTTGTAAACCGCTTTCAGCAGGGACGAAGCGAAAGTGACGGTACCTGCAGAAGAAGCGCCGGCTAACTACGTGCCAGCAGCCGCGGTAACACGTAGGGCGCAAGCGTTGTCCGGAATTATTGGGCGTAAAGAGCTCGTAGGTGGTCCGCCGCGTCCGCTGTGAAAATCCAGGGCTTAACCCTGGACTTGCAGTGGATACGGGCGAACTAGAGGTAGGTAGGGGAGAATGGAATTCCCGGTGTAGCGGTGAAATGCGCAGATATCGGGAGGAACACCGGTGGCGAAGGCGGTTCTCTGGGCCTTACCTGACACTGAGGAGCGAAAGCGTGGGGAGCGAACAGGATTAGATACCCTGGTAGTCCACGCCGTAAACGTTGGGCGCTAGGTGTGGGGTCCTTCCACGGATTCCGTGCCGCAGCTAACGCATTAAGCGCCCCGCCTGGGGAGTACGGCCGCAAGGCTAAAACTCAAAGGAATTGACGGGGGCCCGCACAAGCGGCGGAGCATGTTGCTTAATTCGAAGCAACGCGAAGAACCTTACCAAGGTTTGACATGCAGGGAAAAGCCGTAGAGATACGGTGTCCGTAAGGGCCCTGCACAGGTGGTGCATGGCTGTCGTCAGCTCGTGTCGTGAGATGTTGGGTTAAGTCCCGCAACGAGCGCAACCCTCGTCCTATGTTGCCAGCGGGTAATGCCGGGGACTCATAGGAGACTGCCGGGGTCAACTCGGAGGAAGGTGGGGATGAGGTCAAGTCATCATGCCCCTTATGTCTTGGGCTGCAAACATGCTACAATGGCCGGTACAGAGGGCTGCGAGACCGTAAGGTGGAGCGAATCTCAAAAAGCCGGTCTCAGTTCGGATTGGGGTCTGCAACTCGACCCCATGAAGTCGGAGTCGCTAGTAATCGCGAATCAGCAACGTCGCGGTGAATACGTTCCCGGGCCTTGTACACACCGCCCGTCACGTCACGAAAGTCGGCAACACCCGAAGCCGGTGGCCTAACCCGTAAGGGAGGGAGCCGTCGAAGGTGGGGCCAGCGATTGGGACGAAGTCGTAACAAGGTAGCCGTACCGGAAGGTGCGGCTGGATCACCTCCTTTCTAAGGAGCAACTGGCGCGCCTGCGGGACTTGAGTCTCGTTGTCGCGTCCAGAGCCACATCTCGGACGAACGATCCGGGGTGGCCAGCTCATTAGTGGAGCACTGGTTATTCGGTCCGAGCGTCATCGCCGGCCAGGTTAGTACGGCTGCCACTGTATTTCGCGACACATTGTGTCGCGAAATCACGGTCAGCACGGAACGCATGGTCCGGGGGGCGACCGGGCCGAGCACGCTGTTGGGTCCTGAGGGAACGGCCGCCATGTTGTTGGTGGGGCCTGACCTCGGCCAGGACCGGTTCCTTCGTCGCCACGTGCGTCGCAGAGCCGGGACCGCCCGTATCTTGAGAACTGCACAGTGGACGCGAGCATCATCTGTAGTTGCCAAGTTGATAAGGGCACACGGTGAATGCCTTGGCACCAGGAGCCGAAGAAGGACGTAGGAGCCTGCGATAAGCCCCGGTTAGTCGGCAACCAGACATCGACCCGGGGATTTCCGAATGGGGAAACCTGATTGGGCGTAATGGCCCATCGCCCCTGCCTGAACACATAGGGCAGGTGGAGGTAACGTGGGGAAGTGAAACATCTCAGTACCCACAGGAAGAGAAAGCAACCGCGATTCCCTGAGTAGTGGTGAGCGAAAGGGGAAGAGGCCAAACCGGTCACGTGTTAAAGCCAGCAGGCGTTGCGTGATCGGGGTAGCGGGACTGTCCAGCCGGAGCTGCTGACCCGGCAGGAAGTAAGAAATCGCGTTGATAGCCAAAGACGTTGGAAATCGTCGGCATAGAGGGTGATACCCCCGTAGGCGAAATCTTCGCGACTTCCGGACAGTATCCCAAGTAGCACGGGGCCCGAGAAATCCCGTGTGAATCCGGGAGGACCACCTCCTAAGCCTAAATACTCCCTGGTGACCGATAGCGAACAAGTACCGTGAGGGAAAGGTGAAAAGTGCCCCGGTGAGGGGTCGTGAAATAGTACCTGAAACCGTGTGCCTACAAGCCGTGGGAGCGTGTCAGCCTTCGGGCTGAAGTGAAGTGACCGCGTGCCTTTTGAAGAATGAGCCTGCGAGTTATGGTATGTGGCAAGGTTAACCCGAGTGGGGTAGCCGTAGCGAAAGCGAGTCTGAATAGGGCGTCTGAGTCGCATGCTATAGACCCGAAGCGGAGTGATCTACCCATGGGCAGGTTGAAGCGCGGGTAAGACCGCGTGGAGGACCGAACCCACCAGGGTTGAAAACCTGGGGGATGACCTGTGGGTAGGGGTGAAAGGCCAATCAAACTCCGTGATAGCTGGTTCTCCCCGAAATGCATCTAGGTGCAGCGTCGCGTGTTTCTTACCGGAGGTAGAGCTACTGGATGGCCTAGGGGGCCGACAAGCTTACTGAAGTCAGCCAAACTCCGAATGCCGGTAAGCCAGAGCGCGGCAGTGAGACTGCGAGGGATAAGCTCCGTAGTCGAGAGGGAAACAGCCCAGATCACCAGCTAAGGCCCCTAAGCGTGTGCTAAGTGGGAAAGGATGTGGAGTTGCAGAGACAACCAGGAGGTTGGCTTAGAAGCAGCCACCCTTGAAAGAGTGCGTAATAGCTCACTGGTCAAGTGATTCTGCGCCGACAATTTAGCGGGGCTCAAGCACACCGCCGAAGCTGTGACATTCGCGTGATAGCCCGGCCCTTTGTGGCTAAGGCGGATGGCTGTCTTGACCGTTGTGGTTTCGGCCACTTCTGTCCTGACGGCGGCCGCTGGCGCCTTTAGGGTCCAGGTATGCGGATGGGTAGGGGAGCGTCGGGTGGCGAGAGAAGCAGCGGAGTGATCCAGCTGTGGACGCCACTCGAGTGAGAATGCAGGCATGAGTAGCGAAAGAGGGGTGAGAAACCCCTCCGCCGAATGACCAAGGGTTCCTGGGGCAGGCTAATCCGCCCAGGGTAAGTCGGGACCTAAGGCGAGGCCGACAGGCGTAGTCGATGGACAACGGGTTGATATTCCCGTACCCGCTTAAGAGCGCCCATGCTGAATCTGGCGATGCTAAGCGATCAATGCTGACCGATCCTTCGGGAAGAGTCGGCGGCGATTGCGACCCAGACTGGTAGTAGGCAAGCCGTAGGGGTGACGCAGGAGGGTAGCTCAGCCCGGGTGATGGATATCCCGGGGTAAGGGTGTAGGGCGACGTGTAGGCAAATCCGCACGTCACATGCCTGAGACCTGATGCCGAGCCGAGTTAGGCGAAGTGAGTGATCCCATGCTGCCGAGAAAAGCCTCGCGGCGAGCTCTTGAGCGGCCCGTACCCTAAACCGACTCAGGTGGTCAGGTAGAGAATACCAAGGCGATCGGGTGAACCGTGGTTAAGGAACTAGGCAAATTATCCCCGTAACTTTGGGAGAAGGGGAGCCGCGTCTGGTGAGGAGACTTGCTCTCCGAGCTGGATGCGGTCGCAGATACCAGGGGAAAGCGACTGTTTACTAAAAACACAGGTCCGTGCTAAGTCGCAAGACGACGTATACGGACTGACGCCTGCCCGGTGCTGGAACGTTAAGGGGAGGGGTTAGTGGCTTCGGCTGCGAAGCTCTGAACTTAAGCGCCAGTAAACGGCGGTGGTAACTATAACCATCCTAAGGTAGCGAAATTCCTTGTCGGGTAAGTTCCGACCTGCACGAATGGCGTAACGACTTTCCCACTGTCTCAACCACGGACCCGGCGAAATTGCACTACGAGTAAAGATGCTCGTTACGCGCAGCAGGACGGAAAGACCCCGGGACCTTTACTGCAGCTTGACATTGGCGTTTGGGACGTCTTGTGTAGGATAGGTGGGAGACTGTGAAGCGGGGACGCCAGTTCCCGTGGAGTCAACGGTGAAATACCACTCTGGTCGTTCTGAATGTCTAACCTCGGTCCGTGATCCGGATCAGGGACAGTGTCTGGTGGGTAGTTTAACTGGGGCGGTTGCCTCCTAAAAGGTAACGGAGGCGCCCAAAGGTACCCTCAGCCTGGTTGGCAATCAGGTGTCGAGTGTAAGTGCACAAGGGTGCTTGACTGTGAGACAGACATGTCGAACAGGAGCGAAAGCTGGGACTAGTGATCCGGCGGTGGCATGTGGAAGCGCCGTCGCTAAACGGCTAAAAGGTACCCCGGGGATAACAGGCTGATCTTCCCCAAGAGTCCATATCGACGGGATGGTTTGGCACCTCGATGTCGGCTCGTCGCATCCTGGGGCCGGAGCAGGTCCCAAGGGTTGGGCTGTTCGCCCATTAAAGCGGTACGCGAGCTGGGTTTAGAACGTCGTGAGACAGTTCGGTCCCTATCCGCTGCGCGCGCAGGAGTCTTGAGAGGGGCTGTCCCTAGTACGAGAGGACCGGGACGGACAAACCTCTGGTGTGCCAGTTGTTCCGCCAGGAGCACGGCTGGTTGGCTACGTTTGGAAGGGATAACCGCTGAAAGCATCTAAGCGGGAAGCTCGCCTCAAGATTAGGACTCCCTCAGGGTTAACCTGGTAAGGCCCCCAGCTAGACGACTGGGTTGATAGGCCGGAGGTGGAAGCACGGCAACGTGTGCAGCTGACCGGTACTAATAGGCCGAGTGGCTTGGCTTCTACTCATAGATCTTGTTTCGCGTCCACTGTGCGGTTCCCGAGATGCGGTCGGGCGCCTGGCTCCAGCTCTGCTAGCCCAGGGGAACCCCTGGAGTCCAGCGGATTCGGAGCTGAGCGCGCTCCTGACATCTCCATAGTGTTTCGGTGGCCATGGCGAAGGGGAAACACCCGGCTCCATTCCGAACCCGGAAGTTAAGCCCTTCAGCGCCGATGGTACTGCCCGGGGGACTGGGTGGGAGAGTAGGACGCCGCCGGACATCTTCCCGCTGGGGGCCGTTACCTTTTAGGTAGTGGCCCCCAGCGCGTTTTTGTGCTGCCCGAGATTTGTTAGCGGTGGCGGGCTGCCTGGATGGCCGCGCCGCAGGAACGGCCTGATCGGCCGGTGTTGGAGGATAGGCAGATGGCGGGGAACTCGCGCGGGTCGGCCGGTGGTCGCCCCGCGGGCGGGTCCGGCCGCGATTCGGGTCGCGGCACTGGCGGCTCAAGCGGCGCTCGCTCCGGCGCTCCTCGCGGGTCCGGGCGTTCCGGCGGGGCCGGGCGTCCGCTGGCGGGCTCGGGCGTCGGGTCGTCGGGCGGGTCCGGGCGGGTCGGGCTGGTCTGGTGGGTCGGGCTGGTCTGGTGGGTCGGGTCGGTCGGGCGGGTCGCGGGCCGGGCGGGTCGGGCTGGTCTGGTGGGTCGGGTCGGTCTGGCGCCGGTGGTTCGGGCGACGGGCTAAACAGGAACGACCGTGGCAGCGGCGCGCCTGGCGCTGGCGGACGTGGCGCACGCGGACGATCCGCGGGCGGGCTTCCCACCGGGAGTGGCGGGCGCAGCGGCTCGGGCAGCCGGTCCGGGCCAGGTGGCAACCGGTCGGGGTCGGGCAGTTATGGTTCGGCCGGCAGTCGGCCGGCGTCGGGCGGGTATGCGTCGGACGGCAGTTCCAGGTCGGGAAGCTCCGGCCATGGCTCGGCGTGGCGGCCGGCCTGCTGGTTCGGGCGCGAGCCGGTCAGGATCGGGCGGCCCCGGTTACGGCTCGGGCGGCGGCCGGGCCGGCTATGGCACCCGAACAGGCGCGCCGCGCTCGGGGCGTGGCGCGCGGGAAGGCGCCACCGGCGAGGGCGGATGGTCGCGCGGCCAGGGGAGCGGCCAATCCGGCCGCGGTAGTGCCGTTGACAGCGGCTCGGGCTGGAATTCCGGCCGATCCGACCGCAGCTCCCCGCCCCGGCGTAGCCGCCAGGGCGAGGCAGCCTCGGCAGGTCGTTCCCGACGGGATGGCGCGGAATTCGAAGGGCCACGCCGGTCAGATGGCGATGGATCGGCGGGGCCCAATCGCGCACGCCGGTCGGGCGAACGGCGGGAAAGCGATTCCAGCCGATGGAGCGGTAACGACCGCGGATCGGATCGTGCACGCACGGACTACGGCCGTCCGCCCGCCGGCGGGTCGCGCGGCACCGGCAGGCGGCCGGCGCAGCCGGCCGCGGCGGAGAGAGTCGGCCGGCCGGTTCACGCGCTAGAGCCCCAGGCGGTCGCCCCGACTGGAGCGCCGGTGAGCGAGACTCGGGAGCCGGCGGCGGCCGCAGTCCAGCGACTCGGCGCCCGTCCAGCGAAGACCGCAGCCCGCCAAGCAGCCGTCCGTACGGCGGTGACCGCAAGTCATCAGGCGGCCGCTCGTATGGCGGTGATCGCAGTTCCTCCGGCAGTCGGCCGGACCCGCGCGGCCGAAGCACGTCTGGCGGGGACAGCGGCCGGACAAGCGGCGCACGGAGCGGATCGGCCCGTGGCGGCTACAGCCGCCCGCAGGCCGGTCCGGGCCGCCGCGACCGGCACCCGGCCCGGGGTGGCAACAGTGACTACGGCGACCGCCAGGCGAGCGGAGATCGGCGGCCAGCCGACAGCGGGGCCGGTCTCGAGATCACACAGCTGGACCTGCCGGAGAGCATCACTGCAGACCAGCTAGACCTCGAGGCGACGGCCGAGTTGCGCACGCTGCCCGGAGATCTGGCGAGCGTTATTGCCCGGCTACTCGTAGCGACGAGCCTGGCCGAAGACCCGGACGTGGCGTACCGGTATGCCAAGAAGGCCAGGGGACTGGCGGCGCGGGTAGGAGTCGTACGGGAAACCTGCGCGATCGCGGCATACCAGGCCGGAGACTGGACAGCGGCACTGGCCGAATTCCGCGCCGCCCGGCGGCTAACAGGCCGGAGCAGCTACCTGCCGCTCATGGCCGACTGCGAACGGGCTCTCGGCCGGCTGGACCGCGCGCTTGAGCTGGTAACCGGTCCGGATGCCCGCACCGCCGATCCGCGGACCCGGATCGAGCTGCGCATCGTGGAGTCAGGTATCCGCCGCGATCAGGGCCTGTTCGAGGCGGCAGTCGTTGCCCTGCAGGGCCCGGAGCTCACTGGCGAGCGGATGCGGCCCGAATACGCCCGGCTGTATTACGCGTTCGGCGATGCGCTGCTCCAGGTGGGCCGGGAAGACGAGGCCCGGCTGTGGTTCGGGCGAGCGGCGAGCGCCGACGTTAACGACGAAACTGACGCCGCCGAGCGTTACGAGGAACTCGACGAGTTCAGCTTCGACGACCTTGACGACCTGGCTGACATTGATGGCGATGATCTGGACGGCGACCGCGACGGCGCCAGGTTCGCCAGTAGTCCAGGCGATGAAGGCTCCGGTAATGGCGATCACCTCGAAGATGGCGATGGCCAGGGGCCGCCGCGTCAAGGTTGACCGCAGGACGGATCTGATCCTGCAGCCGGAGTGCGCCCGAAGGGTTGCCGCCATGGCCGTCAGCCGGGGATCGAGCACGCCACCGGCTGGTTCATCCGCAGATTCGTCAAGACAGCCCGCCGCTACCGCACCATCGAAACCAGGCCGGCGCCCACGTCATCACCGCCGCCGACCCCCTCCCCGACGACCTCCGCGCAGCCTTAAACGAGATCAACAACGCTGGGAGCAGGGCGCCCGCACACGACTCCGGAGGCCACCGATGGCATCATGCGAATCTCGTACGCTGACCTTGCCGTACAGGCGGAAGCTCCGCGCCGTTCTAATGATCACTCCGCGCCTGTTCCGGATCACGCCTGGGGTGTCGTCCCCCTGAGGCCCGTCTCCAGAAGCCGAACTTCCGCGCCCTGGCCGCTCGTCGCCAGCTCCGCACGAGGTCCCGAAGACCACCGCCCGCCGCCTCAGCCATCTCTCCTCCGGGTGTCCTCGTTCTCCCATCTCTACGGGCCATAGTCCACCCGTTCCAAGAGGGCCGACAGGGCCGTTGGTCCCCTCAGACAGGCCACCACATCCTCATCGCCGAAGATCCAATGCCACCCGACCTCCGCGACGCACTCGCCCTCATCAAGTGCCAGGCAGGCGCGCACTAGCCTGATAAAAGTCAGGTCGAAGATGGCCATGGCCAGGGGCCGGCGCGCCAAGGTTGACCGCAGGACGGATCCCGCCGAAGGCGCCTTCCCGTGCGGCAGATCAGTCGGTGAGGACCCTGCGCAAGATGGCGGCGAACGCGTCCGGCTCGCCCCTGTCGCCGACGAATCCGTCGTGGCCGCCGGGGAAGGTGACGGGCTCGGTTCCGAGCCGTTCAGCCACCGATAGGGCCGCCCGGCCGGCAATGGCCTTGCTGGACTGCGCTCCGACGGCCATGACGATGCGCGTGGTTGCTGCCCGGAGCGCACCGAAGTCGTGCCGGTAGGCGGGGCACGAAGGCATATTCAGGCACAGGAGCGCGTCGTCGCGGGAGCCGTCGTCCACGGCCGGCAACCCGAAAGTGGCCGGATCGGGGCCGGGCTGGTCAGCGAACCCGGCCGGGATCGGGCCCTGGTAGCTCGACGAGCGCGATGAACTTCGCCATCGCCGGGCCGAAGCCCTCGCGCAGGTAGGTCTCCTTGATGGCCTCGCACACGGCCAGCACGGCCTCGCAGTCCGGCAGTTCCCGTGCGGCTGGCGGCTCATGCGCCACCAGGATGCGGACCTGCTCCGGGTGCTTGGCCACCAGGGCGAGCGCGTTGACGGCGCCGCCGCTGCTGGCGAAGATGTCCACCCGCCCGGCGCCTACTGCATCGATCAGCCGGTGCAGATCGTCGGCGTGCTCCTCGACCGTGGTCTCCGAGGCGCCGTCGGTCCGCTTGCTGCGCCCCGCTCCGCGGGGATCATAAGTCACGACCGTGCGGTCGGTGAAATGCCCGGCCTGGGCGGCGAATCCCTCGGCGCCCATGGGCGAGCCGATGAGCAGCAGCACAGGCTGGGCACTGGCGTCATTGCTCCGGACGTCGTAGTGCAGCACGGCGCCTGGCGCGTCCAGGGTGTGAGTCTGCGGCTGAGTCATCACCGCCCCCTTCCGAGGGTCCTCGTCTCCACTAGTGCTGCGGCGCGTCGGTCTTCTCGAGCCAGCGCATGATGCCTGCGACGTTAGCCGCCGTTCCGCCGACCCGGTCATACTTCGCGGCCAGTTCTGGATCAGCGCCGTCAGCCAGGACCAGGTAGCGCTGCCGGGTCCGTTCGGCCACCATCGCAGCTGCATGATCCAGGTCAAGCCCGGCCTTGCGCGCTCGCCTGGTCTCCTCGACCCAGAGGCTGATCTCCGCAGCCGAGCGCGCCAGCGCCTCATCGACTGCGGTCACCGGGCCGAAGTGGCTGAAGAGCAATCGCGCTGGCTGCAATGCGCCGAACATGCGCAGGGATTCCAGCGCGATATCGAGATCGAAGTCATGCGGCGGCGTAGCGGGCCTCATGTCCCCGGTTTCCTGGATGTAGATGCCGGCCGCATCGCCCACGTAAAGATCCCCGCTGACAGAGTCGATGAGACCGACGTGGTGCCGCGCATGGCCCGGCGCGTGGTGGCTCTCCAGGCGACGGCCGCCGCCCAGATCAACGACCCCGGTCCGTTCGACCGTCCTTATCCGCTCCGCGGGCGTCGGCGCCAGCGTGCCGAACAGGCTGTCCAGTTCGTCGCCGTAGACCATCCGCGCGCTGGCCATCAGCCGGGACGGATCGGCGAGATGGCGGGCACCGAGTTCATGCACGACCACCTGCGCGGACGGGAACATGGCTGAGATATCCCCCGTCCCGCCCGCATGGTCAAGGTGAATGTGGGTAACGACGATCGTGGTCAGGTCCCCGGCCTCGACGCCGAGTGCGGCGAGCGCATCCCGGACCACCGGAGCCGATGGCGCAGTACCCGTCTCGACCAGGCACGGGCGGTCGCCGCGGATCAGGTAGCCCGCGGTGATTCCGTCATAACCGGCCATCCGAGTGTCGATCTGGAATACCTCGTGCCCGAGATCGGTGATGACATCTGAGTTGGCGTAGCTGCGTCCGGCTTCTCCCATACCGACATGATCTCAGCCTCAGCGTCGCAACACCCTGTTGCAACTGGACCCAGCCGAGGATCCGGCCATAGGGTCTCCACCATGATCGTCGTGCGCGAGGCCACCGGTCCCGAGATAGCAGCCTGGCGCGACGACTGGCGCGCCCGCCTCGAGTCCTGGCATGGCGCTGCCGACGTCCCGGCCGAATGGGTAAGCCAGCAGACCGAGGGCCGGATGACCAACTACGCCGCGGCGGCGCAGGCCGGCACGTTCGCGCTCACCCGCAACGAAGCGGTCGTCGGCATCATGGCGCTGTCAGCCGCTGATGAGGACGGGGTCCGCGCGGCGCTGATCGATGACATCTGGATAGCCGAGCAGCATCGATGCAAAGGGTACGGAGCCGAGGCGATCAGATGGGCAGAGCACTGGGCGCAAGCGGCGGGCGCCACTGCGCTGTGGGCGACGACCGATCCGGGTGAGCCAGCCCACGCTGGCTTGTTCCGCGGCTATCCCGTCCGCGCTCATCAGATGATCAAGAAGCTCACCGAGCCGGGTCCGCTTCAAGATGGTTTGGAGGGCAGACCCATGTCGGAATCGGGATACGCCGACTGGCGCGCCGAGCTAGTGCGCGGGTATGCCGCGGACATGGCCAACTCCGGCACGTTGCCGGATGCGCAGGCCGCGACTCAGGCTGCGGCCCAGGCCGACCAGCTGCTGCCAGACGGCCTGCGAACCGCCAATCAGTCCTTCCTCTGCCTGTACGCACACGGCGAAGTGGTGGCGACAAACTGGCTGTGCCACCACCGCGGACCTGGCATCAGCTGGGTCTACGGGGTCGAAGTGAGCGCCGAGCACCGCGGCAAGGGCTACGGACGGGCTGCCATGCTGATAGGAGAGACGGCGGCCCTCGATGCCGGCGACACGCACCTGGCACTGAACGTGTTCGGCCATAACGACGTGGCGATTCGCTTGTACGACAGCATGGGCTACCACCGGTACGAGGACGGCCGGTCGATCGCGCTCTGACGTTCGCGGGCACACCGCCGGCCGCCGGCCGCTGAGCGCCCGCAGCGTTCAGCCCTGAGCGAACAGCCGCATGACCAGGCCGGTCCTGGGCTTGGGGCCGAACGAGGTTGACTTGCGCGGCACCCGTCGGCCCAGCGCGGCCACCTGGTAGACCTGGGCGGCGGACATCGGGCCCATGATCACCGCCGTACCGCCCTCCTCTTCCGCCGCGCGCATTGCCTCGACCGCGTCGTGCACGGCCGCCACGCTTCGCGCATCGTCCTCGATGCCCCAGATCCGTGCCATCAGCAGGCCCTCGAGCACGGCGGCCGGCAGCTGTTGCCAGAGCTCGGCGGGCTGATCCGGCACCGCCGAACGCAGCAGTCCCGGGTCGGGGTCGGTCAGCAGGTACGCCCGCTCGTTGCCGGTGAGCAGGAACGCCACTCCGCGGCGGCCCGCCTCGGCCAGCGCGGCGAGGGCGCCCGCCATGTCGGCGCTGCCGTCGGGCAACTCACGCACGCGGAACGCGGTTTCGGCGAGCTTGGCCGCGGACTCTGGCATCAACCCCTCGATAACCCGGTGGATCGCCCCGAGCTGAGGCGGGTAGGCCCCGGAATCGACCAGGAGCGCCAGCCCGAGGTCCCAAGGTCCGGCGCCGGCCCCGCCCAGCCGCAGCCGCTCCTGCACCTGCAGATACGCCGCGTAGCGGTGGTGGCCGTCGGCGATCAGCGCGGTGCGGGGGGCCAGGTCCGCGGCGATCGCGGCGAGCTCGGCTGGGTCAGTGATGGCCCACAGCCGGTGCCGCAGCCCGTCGGACGTGAGGGCCTCGGCTAGCGGCGAACGGCTGTCGGCGACCTGATCGACCAGCCTCGTGGCGACCCCGTTCCCGCCCTCATAGAGAAGGAAGATCGGCTCGAGGTTGGCCTGCGTGGCTTCCATGAGCTGCCGCCTTCCGGCCACCGGCCCGGCAGCGACATCCTCGTGCGGCTGCACGATGCCAGCGGTGTACGGGACCAGCCCGAGCGCGCCGATCAGGCCGCGCTGCACCGGCCGGCCGCCTGGCTTGGCCGCTTCGCCAGCTGGCTCAGCCGCCTGCTCGTACACGTACAGGGCCGGCCCCGGATCGGCGGTCAGGATCCCGTCTGCGAGCCATTCCCGCAGGTCACGGCCCGCGTCTTGGTACGGGCTGCCGGGCTGGCCGGCGGGATGACGGGGCAGGATCAGGCGCACCACGTTGTGCGGATCGGAGGCCATCAGCTGGTTTTCTATATCAGCCGCGATGACGTCGTACGGTGGAGAGGTGACCTCGGCGAGCCCACTCACCCGGTCCTCGGCGTACCGCACGCCGCGGAACGGGGCGAGGACCAGGCCAGGCGCGCTCTCTTGCGCGGGCCGCTGGCTGGACGGAAGGATCGGCATATATGTCTGAAGGACCTGCACCCGGTCATGATTCCCGCCCGGAGGACCCGGTTTCGTCACAAGATGCTCCTGATTCGGTGCCTGTTAACGGTGCGGATTCGCATCAGCTTTATAAGCGTGGCCTCGACCTGCTCGGGCGCGGCAGCCCGGCGGCCGCAGCGCAGCTCCTGGAACGAGCCGCCGCTGCCGAGCCACGGTCGAGGAGCGTGCGTGAAGCACTGGCCAGGGCGCAGTTCGACGCTGGCCAGTATGCCGCAGCAGCCGGCAACTTCCGCCGCATCGTCGAGGCGAGCCCCACAGATGATTATGCCCAGTTCGGCCTCGGGCTGGCGCTCGCCCGCACCGGCGACCCCGGCGCCGCAGCCGAGCACCTGGCCCTGGCCGTGGCGATGCGACCGAACTTGCGTCACTACAGCGACGCGCTGCGCAGCGTCCGAGCCACCCTAAGAGCGCGCGGTGCCATGCGGACCGGCGGCGAAATGCAGAACGGCACGCCGGATTGACAGCGACCGAGGTGGCCGCACCACGCGGCTGCCCTGACCCGCTGAGCCAGCATTATGACGCCGCACTGCTCGACCTGGATGGCGTCGTCTACGTGGGCGGCTCGCCGATTTCGGGCGCCGCTGACGCGCTTAAGCGGGCGGCCAATCGCGGTATGCGGCTGGCGTACGTGACCAACAACGCCTCCCGGACGCCGAGTGCGATCGCCGCCCAGCTGTCAGGCATGGGCGTTCGGGCAACGGCGACCGACATCGTGACCTCGGCCCAGGCAGCGGCGCACCTGCTGGCCGATCGGTTCCCGGCTGGCTCGCCGGTACTGGTGGTCGGAGGCATGGGCCTGCGGCTCGCAGTCCGTGCCCGCGGCCTTCGCCCGGTGACCACCGCGGCCGACGGTCCGCTCGCGGTCGTCCAGGGCTACGCCCACGACGTCAGCTATGGACTACTAGCCGAGGCGGCGCTGGCGCTGCGGGCCGGCGCCTTCTATGTCGCCACCAACACCGACCCGACGTTGCCTACGCCGCGCGGCCAGCAGCCGGGGAACGGCTCACTGGTCCAGTTGCTCGTGACCGCGACGGGTTGCCACCCGGTCGTGGCCGGCAAGCCGGAGCCGCCGCTGCACGCCGAATCGGTACAGCGGGTAGGCGCCCGGCATCCGCTAGTCGTCGGGGACCGGCTGGACACCGATATCGAGGGCGCGGTGCGCGGCGGCGCAGACAGCCTGCTGGTGCTGACGGGGGTGTCCCGGCCCGCTGACCTGCTGCTGGCATCGTCCAGGCACCGGCCGACTTACGTGGCTGCCGACCTGGCCGGCCTGAACCTGAGCCAACCGCCGGTGTCGAAGGTAGCTGGCGAGTTCCGCTGCGGCGGCTGGACGGCAATGGTCATTGCCAGCGAGGACTGGCTCGCCGTTTCCGGCTCCGGGGACCCAATTGACGGGCTGCGCGCGCTCTGCGCCGCCGCCTGGTCGACCGGTGATCTGGACGATGCTGATAGCGAGATCCGGCGGCGCGCAGCGGATGTAGTTCTGAAGGCCATCGGGCTCGCCTACTAAGATCCGCCTGCGGGCTGATCCGCATCAGACCCGCGACCGACGCGAACTATCGCGTTTATCGGGCAGACTGGCATGCAGGTCCGGAGCTCCCAAGCCTTCCGGACCGCGCCGTGCCAGGACGTGGCGCCGGGCACAGGTTGTCCAGGACCAGATCACGGATCAGGCTTACGCCTGGCCGGAAGGGATCTGGCCGGAAGGGATACGGACATGATCGAGGCAGAAGGCCTCACCAAGCGGTACGGGGACACGCTGGCTGTCGACAACCTGACGTTCAGCGTGGCGCCCGGTAGGATCACCGGTTTTCTCGGCCCGAACGGTGCCGGGAAGACCACCACCATGCGGCTGATACTCGGGCTGGACCGCCCAACGTCCGGCCGGGTCACTGTCAACGGGCGGCCGTTCGATCGGCTGGCCCAGCCGATGAGGCAGGTCGGTGCGCTACTCGACGCTAAGGCTCTGCACGGGGGCCGGAGCGCTTACAACCACCTGCTCTGCCTGGCCCAGTCGAACAACCTGCCCACCAGCCGCGTCGGCGAGGTGCTGGCCCTTGTCGGCCTGTCGGATGTGGCCAGCAAGCGGGCTCGCGGGTATTCGCTCGGCATGGGCCAGCGGCTGGGGATCGCGGCCACTCTGCTCGGCGACCCGGAGATCCTGATGTTCGACGAGCCGGTGAACGGGCTGGATCCCGAGGGCATCTTGTGGATCAGGAACCTAATGAAAGCGCTGGCGGCCGAGGGCCGGACCATCTTCGTATCCAGTCACCTGATGTCGGAGATGGAAAACACCGCCGATCACTTGCTCGTGATCGGCCGCGGCAAGCTGATCGCCGACTGCACGGTTGAGGACTTCATCACGGCGAACTCACAACAGCGAGTGCGAGTGCGCACGCCACAACACGAGCAGCTTTCCAAGGTGCTCGCGGCTGCGGGCGGCACGGTACGTGACGAGGGTGACGGATCGATCATCGTGTCAGGGCTCGGCGCCGGGCAGGTCGGGGACCTGGCTTTCGAGAGCTCGGTGCGCCTGCACGAACTCGCGCCGGTGCAGGCATCCCTGGAGCAGGCGTTCATGGAGCTGACCGCCGGCAGCGTGGAGTTCCATGCTGGCGTCCCCGGTCAGCCGGTTATGGCAGGAGAGGTGGCCTGACGTGGCGACGACAATAGCGGCACCGACGCCGATCGAGGGCCTGAGCCGGCTGCCCGACTCGGCCGGCAACGCGAACTTCATGGGCGCACTGCGCTGCGAGTTCACCAAGCTGCGGTCAGTCCGATCGACGTACTGGACGCTGTTCGCGCTGATCGTGGTGTGCATCGGTATCGGAGCACTGTTCAGCTGGGGCCAGGCTGAGCAATTTAGCCGGCTCGCCAGCGGTGCCGGGGGGCTGCGCGGGGGCCCTGGCGGGGGCCCTGTCCGCATCGGCGGCCCGCCGCCCGCCAGCGTCATCGCGCAACTTCGCGCCGTCCGGGTAGGGCGGGCTGCCACCGTTAGCCTGTTCGGCCTGCTGATCGGGCAGCTGATCATCGTTGTCCTCGGCGCGCTGACGTTCACGTCGGAGTACTCGACCGGCATGATCAGGACCTCGCTGAGCACGATGCCGAAGCGCGGCACGATGTTCGCCGCTAAGGGCATCGTGTTCGGGTTCGTCGCGCTGGTGGTCGGCCTGGTCACGAGCTTCCTGGCATTCTTCGTCGGGCAGGCGATCATGTCCAGCCAGCACATCAGCACGACGCTGGGCCACCCGGAAGTGCTGCGCACCGTGATCGGCGGCGGGTTGTTCCTCGCCGTCTGCGGGCTGCTCTCCTTCGGCATCGGGGCGATGCTCCGGCACTCCGCCGGAGCGATCGCCACCGCAATCGGCCTGCTGTTCGTGCTGTGGATTCTCGGCAACTTCCTGCCCTCGCCGCCGAGCGGCTGGTTCGGCCAGGCTGACATCGACAAGTGGATCCCATTCAATGCCGGCTCTGCCATCTGGCAGAACCAGATCAACGGCACTAACCCGTTCACGCCGTGGGTAGGGTTCGCGGTGTTCTGCGGCTACGCGGCGGTCGCGGTCATCGGGGGCCTGATCATGCTGCGCCGACGGGACGCGTGAGACCTCTGGCTTGCTCGTCGTGTTGACGCGTGCTGTCAGTCCGGCTGGCAGCGCGGGCACCAGTAGGTAACCCGTTCAGCCAGGTCGGGGCCCTGACTGGCCTGGCGTATCGCCGCGCCGCACCGTCGGCACGGCCGACCGGCCCGTCCGTAAATCCAGTTCTGCCGGCCAGGCCGCTGTCGGCGGTGGTGACCTGGCCGATGCGGTCTTTATTCGCCTCCAGCAGCTGCCTGGCCAGTTCCACCAGTTCGGCCAGCTCATCGACCTGGCCAACCGGGCGCCACGGGCTAACCCGGCGCAGGAACAGCGTCTCGGTCTTGTAGATGTTGCCGATGCCGGCCAGATTGCGCTGGTCGAGCAAGGCCTCGCCGATGGGCCTGGCCCGGATCGGCGGTCAGCCTGCTGACCGCCTCGGCCACGTCCCAGTCCGGGCCGAGCAGATCCGGACCCAGGTAGCCGACGGTGTCCGACTCGTGACTGGTGCGAAGGACCTCGACGATGCCGAGCTGGCGGCCGACTGCTTCATATTCCGGATTGGCAAGCACCAGCCTGATCCGATGGTCGCGCAGCGGATAACCGGATGCCGGGCCGATCCGCCACGATCCATCCATCCGCAGGTGGGTGTGCACTGTGATGTCACCGTCGACCCGGATGAGCAGATGCTTGCCACGGGACAGCGCTTCGATCACGGTCCGCCCGGTGAGGTCGGTGGTGGCGAACCGCGGCACCCGGAAGTCACTGCGGACGAGCACCCGGTCGGCCAGGGCGTCATGTAGCTGGCTGGCCGTCCGCCAGACCACGTCGCCTTCCGGCATGGCCCCAATATGCCATCGACAACCACTAACCGACCGGTTGGAAGAGCACGTGGAAGTTGCGCGACGACATCATGACGGTTTCAGTGCCTCTGGCGACCGGAATGCCCGGTTTGGGACACTGGAACCGTCATGATGTCGAAGGTCAGACCCGCCGACGCCGCTACATGATCTTGCGGAGGAGGAGCAGATCGAAGACGCTGCCCTGGACCTTAAGCTTGCCCGATAGCCAGGCCCGCATGAAGCTGCCCGGGTCACCCGCTATCGCGACCACGACATCGCTGTCCGCCGTGAACCGCACCTGCGCTTGCGGCGTGCCGTCGGGCACCTCCTTGATGGGCTCAGCGCCATGCGGGCCGAGCCGGGTCAAGAACGTCAGCCCCAGATCAGGAACGCGGCAGCTCAAGGTCCTGTCCGCCAGATGCGCGGCGCGCTGCTTGGCGTCCATGTCGGAAATGCGGCCGATGAGGCTGTCAAGCGCCGCACGGCACTCGTCGGCAGTCGCCATTCATCCCCCTCGCTTTCACACTGATTGTCTGTCATCTCGCTGACAACGCCCCGAGGGGGAGGGTCGGACAGACCTAGGTGCCCCCAGTCTGACGGTAGCGGGCGGTAGCGTTCATGCGAGGGATGCAGGCTAGCGCGGCCCGCCGGCCGCGCAGAGGAGTGTAGCCAGATGGAGGACGAGACGCGGTCCGGCTGGACCGGGTCGCCGGTTCATGTTGGCGACGACGCCAACGTCGGCAACAGGGTCGAGACCAGTAACGAGGTCGACAACCCGGACGAGGCCAGGGGCGGGAACGGGCCCAACGGGGAGTCAGCGCCGTCCGCGGCCGGCTCCGCCGAGCTGGCCGATGCTCCCGCTCCGGCGCCGGGCCAGGCTCGTGACCCGGCGGCCCCAGCGACTGGCGAGCCACGCGTCGACGCTGCGCTCCGTTTGCTCGAGCGGCTGCCCGGACTACCGGTCGCCGAGCACCCTCAGCTTTTCGAGCAAGTACACGCTCAGCTGAGCGAGGTGCTCGGCGAACTCGACTCCGGGCCTGGAGCGGGCCCGGCCGGCCGGTGACTGGCCAGCCGCAGGCCCGATGAGCAGGAGGCTGCGACTTGATGCGGAACTCGTGCGGCGGGGTCTGGCGCGCTCTCGCGAGCAGGCGGCGGACCTGATAGCGGCCGGGCGGGTCGCTGTTGGCGGCCGGACGGCGGTCAAGGCGGCTTCGCAGGTGTCGGTAGACGCGGCGATCAGCGTCGGGGCGCTGAGTGACAAGCCGGATTACGTGTCGCGGGGGGGCCACAAGCTCGCCGGCGCGCTCGCAGCGTTCCCGGGCCTTCAGGTGGCTGGCAAACGCTGCCTCGACGCGGGAGCGTCGACCGGTGGCTTCACCGACGTCCTGCTGCGGGCCGGGGCTGCTCACGTCATCGCCGTTGACGTCGGATACGGCCAGCTGGCCTGGTCTTTGCAGACAGACCCGCGGGTTACGGTCCTGGACCGGGTGAACATCCGCTCCCTGACCCCAGACCAGGTCGCCCCGGCGCCAGAACTGGCGGTGGCGGACCTGTCGTTCATCTCGCTGACCCTCGTGCTGCCGGCGCTGGTGAGCTGCACCGCTCCGGACGCCGATTTCGTCGTCATGGTCAAGCCGCAGTTCGAGGTCGGCCGGGACCTGGTCGGCAGTGGCGTCGTCAAGGATCCGGAGCTTCGCTTCGCCGCTGTGGCGGCGGTGGCTGTGGCGGCTGCCGGCCTGGGCCTCGGCGTGGCCGGCGTAACCGCGAGCCCGCTTCCGGGACCGTCGGGCAATGTTGAGTACTTCCTCTGGCTGCGCCGCGGGGCACCCGCGCTCGATGAGGACGCGCTCCGGCAGGCGATCACGGCAGGGCCGCAGTGACCGCCCGCACACTGACTGGCGGCCTGCCGCCGGGAGGCGGCGACCGCGTCATCCTGCTCGTCGCGCATACCGGCCGCGAAGCTGCGCTTCGCATCTCGAAGGTCCTGGTCGCGAGGCTAACCGCGGCTGGCATCAGCACCCGGGTGCTCCAGTCCGAGGCAGCTGAACTGCGCTTGGATCCCGCCGCCGTGGTTCCGGTGTCGGAGGAGGCCGCCGAAGGGGCCGAGATGGTCATCGCGGTCGGCGGCGACGGAACGCTGCTGCGCGCGGCCGAGCTGGCCCGCCCGGCCGGGACGCCGCTGATGGGCGTCAATCTCGGACATGTCGGGTTCCTGGCGGAGGCGGAACCGGAGGACTTGGCCGCCGCGGTGGACAGCGTCGTTGCCCGCAGGTACTCGGTCGAGGAGCGGATGACGATCGAGGTGACCGTGCAGACGAACGGCGAACGGGTGGCGACCTGGGCGCTGAACGAGGCATCGGTGGAGAAGGCCGCCAGGGAACGAATGCTAGAAGTGGTCATCGAGGTCGACGGGCGGCCGCTGTCGCGCTGGGGCTGCGACGGCGTAGTGTTCGCCACGCCCACGGGCTCTACGGCTTACGCGTTCTCGGCCGGCGGCCCGGTGGTCTGGCCGGAGGTCGAGGCGCTCCTGCTGGTGCCGATCTCGGCCCATGCGCTGTTCGCCCGCCCGATGGTCGTCTCGCCGCGCTCGGTGCTGGCGGCAGAGGTCATCGGCGTGGCCGGCGGCCAATCTGAGACGGCAGGTGCCGTTCTGTGGTGCGATGGGCGTCGTAAGGTCGAGCTCCCGCCAGGGTCGCGAGTCGAGGTGAAGCGCGGCAGCAAGCCTGTCCTGCTTGCCCGGCTGCCGGCCGTGACGGGCGCCGAGGAGAGGATTGGCGCGCCGTTTACCGACCGCCTGGTGGCGAAGTTTGGCCTGCCGGTGGCCGGCTGGCGGGGCCGGGGCGACGGCCGGACCGAAACCGGCAAGAAAGCGGCGCACAAGGCTGACGCACCCGGGACGGGCGCACCGGCGGCAGACGAGGAGCCTGGCAGCCATGCTTGAGGAAGTAAGGATCACGGGTCTCGGAGTCATCGACGAGGCGGTGCTAGAGCTCTCCGCGGGCTTCAACGTGGTCACCGGAGAGACTGGCGCTGGCAAGACGATGGTCGTGTCCGGCCTTGGCCTGCTGTTCGGCGGTCGTGCCGATCCGTCCCGGGTGCGGCCTGGCGCGGATCGGGCGGTTGTCGAGGGCAGGCTGCGAGTGGAGCCGGACGGCATGGTCGCGCGGCAGGTGAACGAGTCTGGCGGTGATCTCGACGACGACGGAAGCGCGCTGATCCTGGTCCGGTCGGTCAGTTCCGAGGGCCGGTCACGCGCCACGGCGGGCGGCCGTTCGGTGCCGGTGTCGCTGCTGACCTACCTCGCCGACGACCTCGTGGCCGTCCACGGGCAAGCCGATCAGCAGCAGCTACTGCGGCCCGGCCGTCAGCGGCAGGCCCTGGACCGGTTCAGCGGGCCGGGCTTCGCCGAGCTGCTTTCCGCATACCAGCGGGCTTATCAGCGCCATCAGCAGGTGTCGGCCGAGTTGGCTGAGCTCACGACGAAGGCCAGGGATCGGGCTCGGGAGGCCGAGGACCTCCGTTACGGGGTCGAGGAGATCTCGCGAGTTGAGCCCGTCGAAGGCGAGGACATCGAGCTGGTGGCCGAGGACGAACGGCTGTCCAATGCCGACGCCTTGCATGCGGCCGCGACTACCGCGCACGAGGCGCTGGTGGGCGACCCGTCCAGCGGGAACTTCGACGCCGCCGACGTGACCAGCCTGCTGTCAGCAGCCAGATCAGCGCTGGAAGGCGCGGCCCAGCATGACGCCCAGCTGGCGGCCCTGGCCGGCCGGGTGACCGAGGCGGCTTACCTGCTCTCGGACGTAGCGGCCGAGCTCGCCTCCTATGTGGAGTCGGTGGAGGCCGACCCGGTGCGGCTCGGCGTAGTGCAGGAACGAAGGGCTGAGCTGACCAGGCTCGTGCGCGCCTATGGCGCCGCCAGCGGCGATGTGGCCGGCGTGCTCGCCTGGGCGAAGGCTGCCAGCGCGCGGCTGGCCGAGCTCGACGGCGACGAGGACAAGATCGGCGTGCTCGCCGAGCAGGAGGCTGAGCTCGCCGCGACCGTGGCCGACCTGGCCGGTCAGCTCACCGCGGCCAGGACCGAGACGGCCAGCCGGTTTGCCGAGCAGGTCACCGCCGAACTCACCGCGCTGGCAATGCCGCACGCCAAGATCATGGTGGCGGTCACGCCGGCTCAGGGTTTTGGCCCCTACGGCGCCGACGAGGTGGAGATCAAGCTGTCGGCACATCCCGGCGCGCCAGCCCTCCCGCTGCACAAGGGGGCGTCTGGCGGAGAGCTGTCCAGGATCATGCTCGCCATCGAGGTGGTTTTCGCTGGCGCGGACCCCGTTCCCACCTTCGTCTTCGACGAGGTGGATGCTGGCGTCGGCGGCAAGGCGGCCGTGGAGATCGGCCGGCGGCTGGCGCGGCTAGCGCGGATGGCCCAGGTCATCGTCGTGACGCACCTGCCGCAGGTCGCAGCCTTCGCCGATACGCACTTGATGGTGGAAAAGGCCAGCGACGGGTCGGTCGTGCACAGTGGCATCACCAGGCTGACTGATGAAGGCCGAGTCCGCGAGCTCTCCCGGATGCTGGCGGGCCTGGAGGACTCCGAGTTCGGCCGAGCCCATGCCGGCGAGCTGCTGGATGCCGCCGCCGCTGAGCGTGCCGCGCTGGCCAGCCCGGCTCGCTAGCTCGCCGGGCTGGCCAGCCGGAGCTCATCGCAACGGCCAGCCCGGCTCGCTAGCTCGCCCCTGGCTGTTGCGCCCCGCAGGTCTGGCAAAATGACTACGCAATGAAATTGCCCAGCCGGGGGTTCGCCAAGTCGCGCCGTCCGAGGTCAAGGGACTCAGGCGGGGTAGCGGCGACGGCTCGCCTCGACCGGCGCACCAAGAACCTGACCAAGCGCCTGAAGCCCGGCGACATTGCCATCATCGATCACAATGACCTGGACAGGGTCAGTGCGGATGCGCTGATCAGATGCCAGGTGGCGGCGGTGGTGAACGCTGTGCCGAGCATCAGTGGCCGGTACCCGAACCTGGGACCGCAACTGCTGGTTGAAGCCGGCATCCCGCTAGTCGATGACGTCGGCCAGGATGTGTTCGAGCAGGTCAGCGAGGGCCAGCAGGTCAGACTGGAAGACGGGACGCTGTATCTAGGCGATGTTGTCGTCGCCAAGGGTACGAAGCAGACAGCCGAGTCGGTCGCCGCCGACATTGCGACCGCGAAGGAAGGCCTGGCCGAGCAACTGCGGGCATTCGTCACGAATACCTTCGAATACATCGGCCGGGACTCCGAGCTCCTGGTCGAGGGCATCCGGCTGCCGGCGCTCCAGACTGGCCTGGCCGGCCGGCATGTGCTGGTCGTCGCCCGCGGGTACCGGTATCACGAGGACCTGCAGGCGCTGCGCTCCTACATTCGGGAGTTCAAGCCGGTCATCATCGGCGTGGATGGCGGGGCCAATGCCCTCATCGAGGCCGGCTACTGGCCGAACATGATCGTCGGCGACATGGACTCGGTCTCCGACAAGGCGTTGAAGTCTGGTGCCGAGATCGTCGTGCACGCCTACCGCAACGGTCATGCCCCCGGCTTGCCCCGCGTGCAGGACCTCGGCCTGAAGTCTGTTACCTGTCCAGCCGACGGGACCAGCGAAGACGTGGCCGTGCTACTGGCTGACGCAGCCGGAGCGAACCTCATCGTCACCGTTGGCATGCGGTTCGGACTGGTAGAGTTCCTCGACAAGGGCCGGTCGGGGATGGCGAGCGCGGTACTGACCCGGCTGCGGGTGGGCGACAAGATCGTCGATGCTAAGGGCGTCAGCCGGCTGTACCAGAGCCGGATCTCCAGCAAGTCACTGATCCTTCTCGTCATCGCCGCCCTGTTGCCGGTGATTGCGCTGATCTCGACCCCCGATGGCAGGTTGTACTTCGGATATCTCAGCCTGGCGCTGCGCCAGGTGTGGTACTGGCTAACTGGACAGTTCTAGTGATCGACTTCAGGTATCACCTGGTCTCCATTATCGCGGTGTTCCTTGCGCTTGCTGTCGGCCTGACGGTGGGCGCCACAGCACTGAGCGGCCTGGCTGAAAAGGCGCTGCAAGCGGAGCTGAGGAAGGTAAACCAGCACGATTCTGCCCTGACGAAGGACAACAGAGGGCTTGCCGACCAGGTCGGTGCCGCCCAGTCGTTCGGCCAAGCCAATTCGCAGCGGGTACTCGGCGGAATCCTGGCCGGCCAGAAGGTCGTGCTTGTCGTGGCTCCCGGCGCCGACCCCACTGTCACTGCCAACGTGACCAGCGCGCTGGGTCAGGCTGGCGCGACGGTCACCGGCCAGGTGAACCTCAGCCAGAGTTTCCTGGACACAAGTGGCCGGTATGAGAGCACCCTGAGCGACCTGGCGCAGCGACTGCAGACCACTGCGAATGTGACACTGCCCGCTAACCCGACCAGCTCGGCGGTGGCAGGGCAGCAAGCGGCGGCTGCCGTGCTCTCGGCCGCGATTCTCACCAAGGACAGCGCTCCGAGCAGTGGTCTCAGCACGAGCACAGGATTGCCTGCCAGCGCCATTGCGTCCATCTTCGCTGGCTTCAACCAGCTCGGGTTCCTGTCGGTCACCGGCCCGAACGGCAGCACTAGCCTGGCACCCGCGACCCTGGCAGTGCTGATCGTTCCAGCGGACCTCCCGGTGGCCGGCAGCACCAGCCTCGCCGCGGCCCAGGTGCTGCCAGTCGTGGCGCAGGAACTCAAGGCAGCCGGCCGCGGCACGGTGATGGCCGGACCGACGAGCGCCATCGCCAGCAACAGCGCGATCAGTGCGGAGAACTCAGCCGGTCAGGTCTCGACCGTCGACTAGGCGGACACCGAGATCGGCGCGATCATGGTGGCGCAGGCGCTTAACCTCGCGATGAACGGCAAGGCGCCGGCGCAGTACGGACAGCAGACAGGTGCCGCGCCCAGTCCCGCGCCCACCCCGAGTCCGACGCCGACGACGACTCAGCCGTCGTCGACCCCGAAGCCGACTGCTTCGGCATCGACCAGAGGCCACAAGTGAACCAGAGGCCACAAGTGAAGGGGTCACGAGTGCGGTCGGCGGCGGTGGCCGCGGCCGTTGCCCGGATTTCCTACACGCTGCTGCGCGCCAAGCCGCCGGCCGGCCACAAGACCTGGACCCGCACGAATCATCGCGGCGAGCCGATAACGCTGCTGGAAGGACCGGCGGCCACCATCGGAGCCGTCGCGGGCGTGCTCGCCGGAAACCATGGCGACCGCACCGCAATCGCGTCCGCGCTGGCGGGCGTGGGCGCGGCCGGCTTCGGCAGCTACGACGACATCGCGGGGAACGGGGACCACCGGGGCTTCCGCGGCCACATCGGCGCGCTGCGCAACGGCGAACTCACGACCGGTGCGGTTAAACTCGCCGGTATTGGCGTCACCGGGCTTGCCGCAGCCGTCATCATTGCCCGAGCGGCGAACGACACCGGCGAGGATCGCGGCGGGGCCGGCTTGCCCGCGCTCGAGGTGGCCGACGTGCTCATCAACGCCGGGCTGATATCCGGCGTGCGCCAACTTGCTCAACTTGTTTGACCTGCGGCCCGGACGGGCCATCAAGGTAGCGGGCGCGGTCGGCGCCATCCTGGCGATGGCCGGCGGGTCAGGCCCGGAAACGACGGCGCCGTTGGCTGCAGCAGCGGCACTGCTGCCCGAGGACCTGGGCGAGCGCTCGATGCTCGGCGACGGGGGCGCGAACGCGCTCGGCGCCATGCTCGGAGCGGCCGCAGCCACATCGCTGGGCCGGCGGCCAGGATGGCGGCGCTCGCCGTAGTGACCGGGCCTGACGGCGGCAAGCGAAGTCGTCAGCTTCACCAGGGTCATCGAGCGCAGCAGACCGCTGCGGTGGCTGGACATGCTCGGCCGCCGGCCGTCGCGCACGACAGAGGCAACCGAGGCTGCTGAAGCCGCCGATGCTTATGTGGCTGGCATCAGCGGGGCCGCTGAGGCGGCCGGTTCTGGTGGGGCTGCCGGTGACCTGAACGGCCAGCGGGCACGCTCGCCCGAAGCCCGGTGACCGGCCAGGCCATTCCGTTCACGCAGGACGGCCAGGACCCCGGAGCCCAGCAGCCGCCTGGGCCGGCATCGCCCGCGGGGCTGCTCTGATCGCCGGGCTGACCGTGGTCGCGCGGCTGCTCGGATTGATCCGGACGGCGGTGTTCGCCAAGACAGTCGGCGCCTACTGCCTGGGCACCGCGTACGTGACGGCGAACACGTTGCCCAACATCATTTACGACATCGTCCTGGGCGGGGCGCTTACCAGCATCATGGTGCCGCTGCTGGCCCGGCCTGCCCGCCAATCGGCCACCGACCCGGCCGCGGCAGCCGACGTGGCCCAGACCTCGTCGGCGATGCTGACCTGGACAGTGCTGATCCTGGCGCCGGTCAGCCTGGTGATCGCGCTGGCGGCTGGTCCGCTGGCCGGCCTGCTCAACCCGGCGAATGCCAGGGCGCACTGCGCACAAGCGCAACTGGCAACCGTCACCGGGCACATGCTGACGGTGTTCGCTCCGCAGATCCTGCTGTACGGGCTCGCGGTGGTGCTCTACGGCATCTTGCAGGCGCACCGGCGCTTCGCTGCGCCAGCGCTCGCGCCCGTCATCTCCAGCCTGGTAGTGATCGCCGCGTACCTGATCTTCGTTCCGTTCGGCGAGAACTACCACAAGGCCAGCAACCTCGCCGGCCTGCCGGTGTCGGCCGAGCTGATCCTCTCGATCGGCACGACTGTCGGCGTCGCGGCGCTGATGCTGACCGCTCTGGTGCCGGTCTGGCGGCAGCGGATCCGGTTGCGGCCGACACTTCGTTTCCCGCCGGGGGTCCGGCGCCGCGGCGGCGGGCTGGTGCGTGTTCGGCATCACCGCGCTGCTGACCCAGGACGCCGCCCTGCTCGTGGTGATCGTGCTGGCGAACGGGCACGGGTCGAAGGCCGCCGTGGTGCTCTACCAGTATGGCTGGCAGGTGTTCGAGACCGCCTATGCGGTGCTGGCCATCTCCATCGCGGTGAGCGCGTTCCCGGCGCTGTCTATCAGCCAGGGCGCCGAGTTCGACCGTACCGCGGCCGGATCGGTCCGGGCAGTGCTGCTCATGTCGTTCCTCGGCACCGCGCTGCTGCTGGCCATCGCGGTTCCGGCTGCCCGTTTCCTCGTGCCGCCTGGCCAGGTCGGCTCAGCTGGCGGCCGGGCTGGCACTGTTCGCGCCGGGTCTGGCCGGATACGGGCTGGTCGCCAGCCTGTCCCGGGTGCTGCTGGCGGCCCGGCGAGCCCGGCTCGCCGCGGTCTGCGTCGGCGGCGGCTGGCTCGTCGTGATCGCGGCCGACGTCGTGCTGGTCGCGCTCGCACCTGGCCCGTCCGCGGTGGCGATGCTTGCGCTCGGGAACACCATCGGGCTGACGGCTGCCGGGCTCGCCTTGCTGATCGCGGTCCGGCGCGCCTGCGGGCCCGCGGCGCTGGCCGGCGCGGGCCGGGCAGCGGTTTCGGGCCTGGCGGCGGCCGCTGCCGGAGCAGGCGCGGGGGCGGCGGTGGCAGCGGCGTTGCCGAGCGGCTGGGCCGCCGGCGCTGATCGCGGTGCTGGCGCTGCTGGTGGCGCTGGCTGCGTTCGCGGGCGCGGCGTTCCTGCTGGACGGCGGCGAACTGCGGGCTGCGGCCGGCCGGGTCTGGCGGGTGGTGCCGTGAACCCGGTGCCGACCGCGGATCGCGCTCGTGCTCGGCTCGGCAGCAGGCGGCACGGCTGCTCACGTCGCCGCGCTGGCGGCGGGCTGCCGCGTGGCGGGCCTGGCCGTTCGAGTCTTCGGGCCCGCGCCGACGGCAGGCTTGGTCGGCCAGGACGTCCCCGTTACCCCGGTAAAGATCACCGACCGGCCGCGGCCGCTCAGCGACGCCGTGGCGGTCGCCCGGCTGCGGACCGCGTTTCGCGGCTGGCGTCCGGACGTCGTGCACGCGCATGGCCTGCGGGCCGGCGCGTTCGCCGCGCTGGCCCTGCTCGGCCGGCGCGCAGCCAGGCCCGCGCTCGTGGTCACCGTGCACAACGCGCCGCCCGGCGGCAGGACCGCCGAGGCTCAGCTACGAACTGCTGGAGCGGATCTGCGCCCGGCGCGCGGACCTGATGCTCGGCGCGTCGGCGGACCTGGTCGCGCGGATGCAGAACCTCGGCGCGGCCGAGGTCGCGCAGTTCGACGTGCCGGCGCCGCGTGGTCAGCCGCCAACCGCGGCCGAGGTGGCGAAGGCGCGCGCGGACGTCGGCGCGGCCGGCCGGCCGGTCGTTCTGGCGGCCGGCCGGCTAGCGCCGCAGAAGAGCCTCGACGTGCTCGTTGACGCCGCCGCGCGCTGGCAGCACCGGCAGCCAACGACCGGTCACTGTCATCGCCGGCGACGGTCCGCTGGCGGGCGAGCTGCGCGCGCAGGCCGCCCGGACCGGTGCCGACGTACGGCTGCTCGGCCTGCGGCCGGACGTGCCGGCCCTGCTGGCTATCGCCGATGTCGTCGTCGTTCCCAGCCGGTGGGAGGCACGTGCCCTGATCGTGCAGGAGGCGATGCGCGCGGGCCGGCCGCTCGTTGCCACCCGGACGGGCGGCATTCCGGAGCTGACCGGCGAGGATGCTGCCGTGCTGATCCCGCCAGGGGACGCGGACGCGCTTGCGGCCGCCGTCTGCGCCGTGCTGGACGACCCGCCGCTGGCCGCTCGGCTCGGCAGGCGGCGCGTGCCCGCAGCGCCACGTTCCCGTCCGAGTCGGACGCGATCGATGCTGCGCTGGCCATCTATGTCCGGCTGGCACGCTGACGGGTGCGGTTCGGTCTTCGACGCTTACCAGCGAAAACCGTCAGTACGCGGCGGCGTGGCCGAAATGCGGGTCATCGGAATGAGGTCCGTTCTGGGCGCTGGCGCAAGTGCAATAGGATCATCGCACCGCATCCTTCGGGATCGGCTACCGTCTATATGGGCTGATCAGGATGAGACCGTGACGGGCCGTAACGGGATAGAACAATCAGTGACGACGCCTACGGTGGAGCGCGTGCTGCGGTCATCTCACTGCCACGATTCAGGCAAATGTGGCCTCAACGGAGGGAGGCCCGCTTACGCTATGCGCAAGCGTGCAGGCAGGGCCAGCCGAGAAGCAGTGGGGGCAGCCAGGGCTTACCGGCCGGGCGGCGCGGCGAGACCTGCGGCGACAGACGTGTGGGGACAGTACCAGTGGCGACATAACAACACAGGTCCGCTGATGGAGGTATGGCCGAGGTGACACGGGCGTCCATCGACTCGGTCGGCCCGCCCGGGTCAGCCGGGAAGGCTGGACCGGTCAGCGAGGCTGTTGAGCCTGACGGCCACCGGGTCGGCTCCGCCTGCCGGAGCTCCGTCAGCAGGATCTGTTGCGCCGGAGCCGGTAAGGCCAGCCGGGACGCGTGGCCCGGTCGAAGGCCACGGTCTGATCGAGCGGGTCATGAGCACCGTGATCCGCAAGCTTGCCTGGAGTCGGCTCGCCAACCCACGGGTCGCCGTCACCGTGTCCGGATGTGGCCTGCTGCTGGGCGCGATCGTCGGGGCCACGGCGCCGAACACCGCGACGCTGCAGACCAAGCTGCCGCTGTCGCATTTCCTGCCGTCCCTGTCGCACCACCCCGTCATCACGGTGGTGCTGCTGTATGCGGGCGACGTTCTGTCCTGCCTGGGGCTGGCCGGCATGCTGTGGGCGCACAGCCAGGGCTGGCGCCCGGACCCGCGCAAGCTGCTGCTGGTCAGCGCGGGCGTCGTCGCGGTCATGGTCAGCCTCACCCCGGTGGGCTCCTCAGATACCGCGAGCTACGCGGCGTTTGGCCGGATATCGGCGCTGGGCGGTAATCCGTACATCAGCAGCCCGAAGGCTTTTCTCGCGACCCGCTCGCCTCATTACTACAACCTCGTCGGAGGGGTATGGCAGAAGCAGGTCTCGGTCTACGGCCCGATCGCCACCTGGGTGCAGCGATTCGCCGCCTCGATCGGCGGCGCGAACGTCGAGCACACCATCTGGGTCCTGATGATCCTCAACGGCCTGGTGTTCATCGGCATCGGCTGGCTGCTGCTCAAGACCTCCGACGACCCCATCCGGGCCACGTTGTTCTGGGTGGCGAATCCGGTCCTCATCCAGCAGCTGGTGAGCGGCGGTCATCTCGACACGTTCGTGGCGGCGGCGTGCATCTGCGCGATCCAGGTGGCCCGCCGGGTCTCGGGCATGTGGGGCGACGTGCTGACCGGCGTCCTGATCGGCCTCGCCTGCGGCGTCAAGGTCAACGCCGCTGCTGGTGGCCGTCGGCCTCGCCTGGCCCATGCTCCGGCGGCACGAGTGGATGCGGACCGCACGGATCACCGTGGTGTCGCTGGCGACGGTCGCCGCGCTGTACAGCAGCTACGGGCTCGCCGCGCTGAAACCGCTGGCCGGCGCATCGAAGTGGGTCATACTGCCGTCGCCCTGGCGGCTTTTCCAGGCGATCGGAGACGTGCTGGTCGGTCCGCACCACACTGGCATGGTCACCACTGTCATCAGCTTGCTCTGGCCGATCGCGATGATCGTGGTCGCATGGCTCATCTACCAGCGGATCTCTTCCGATCAGCCGCAGGAAGTCGTCGCGCCGTTCGCCCTGACCTTCGCCTGGGTCCTGGTCGCCCCCTGGGTGTTCCCGTGGTGGACGGCTATTGCCTGGGTCGCGCTGACGCAGGTTCCGCGCAACCGGATGACCCGATGGCTGACGATTGTCACGGTCCTGCTTGCCATCTGGCATTCCGGCGGCGGCCAGGGTCCCCGCCGGGACGATTGTGATCTCGTGCGGTCGCTCGACGTAAGCCAGCGAAAGCCGGCGAGCGCTGCTCGCCGCGCGAGCCAGCCCGCGGTCGGGCGCTCGGCCGCCTGGGCGGCCGTCCTGCGGCAGCACTGGCTGGCTATCGCCCTGCTCGCCGCGGGTCTGGTGCTCCGGGTGCTGGCCCAGTTCGCCTACCGCCCCGCGCTGTTCTACATCGACTCGGTGAAGTACCTGTACACCGCCCAGGGCAACGACCCCGAGGGCTACAAGCTGCCGCTGCGGGCGATCCTGCTGGTGGCCAACCTCGACACCGTCGTCGCGGTCCAGCACCTGCTCGGCCTGGGCATGGCCGTGGTCATCTACGTGCTGCTGCTGCGGCGCGGCGTGTCCCGCTGGCTGGCCGCGCTGGCCATGGCGCCGGTCCTGCTGGACGCCTACCAGCTGCAGAGCGAGCAGACGATCATGCCGGGCACCTGGTTCGAGGCCCTGATCGTGGCCGGCATCGCGATCTTGCTCTGGCAGCCGAGCCTCAGCTGGCGGCGGGTCGTCGTGGCCGGCATCGTGCTGGGCTCCTCGGCCACGGTCGCGCAGGTGGGCGAGGCGCTGATCCCGCCTGCGGCGCTCTTCGTGCTCGCCGCCAGCACGGGCGGCTGGCGCAAATCCGTCGGCAAGGCGGCAGCGCTGTGCGCGGCCTGCGCCTTGCCCATCCTTGCCTACAGCACGGGCTCTTACCTGCTCACCGGGGGCTTCTTCCTGTCCCATCAGGGCGTGACGTCGGTCTACGGCCGGACGGCCGCGGCCGTAGACTGCGCGACGATCAAGCTGCCATCGGCTGAGCGCGGGCTGTGCCCGACAGCTGCTCAGCAGGCCAGAGGGAACGACTGGCTCGAGTTCGGGACTTATGCCCCGGTTCAGCGCTACTACCGCGACCTGCCGCGAGCTGAAGTCGACAAGGACGTGACCAACTTCAGCCACTCCGTGCTGACTCAGCAGCCACTGCGGGTACTCGACGCTTACGGGCGTGATGTGCTGAAGCTATTCGCAGTGACCCGCGTCACCGCGCCCGGCGACCCGCCTATCTCCCGCTGGCAATTCCAGGCCACGTTCCCGTATTTCTCGGCGCACGCTACGCCGTCGATCGTCGGCGCCGCCGTCGGCCGCTTCGGCGGCGGCAAACCTGCAGTCTGGCGGCCCGTCGCCGCGTTCCTGCGGTCCTATCAGCTCGACGGCGGCTACACGCCGGGCCCGCTGCTCGCGCTCTTCGCGCTGACCGGTCTGGCCGGCTCCGCCTGCGTGCTGCGCCGGCGGGCGAACCCGGCCATGCGTCAGCTCGCACTGGCCTGCCTGCTGTTTTACGGGACCGCGGTCTCGCTGATCGGAGTATCCGACCTGTTCGTGTTCTCCTGGCGGTACCAGCTGCCGGCCCTTGTCACGCTGGTGCCTGCGGGTGCGCTCGGGATCAGCGTCATGATCGGCTGGGTCAGAACTCGCGGCCAGCTGCCGGCTCGGGGTGGATCCGAACCAATCCCTGGGCCGCCGTCGGGCGGGCCACCCGAGCCGAGCAGGCGGCGGCCTCATGGTGACGGGGCAGAGCACCGTAGTTGATACGCCGGGGCGGACTGGGCTGGCCCGGCGTCCCAGCGCCCGATTCGGTGCTGTCGTGTTCGCCATCTCGCTCGCGCTGCTGGTGGCTGCGTTCCAGTTCCTTTCCCAGCATCCCTGGTCGGTGCTCGACCTGAACATTTACCTGTGGGGCGGCAGCCTCGTCCGGCATTCGGAAGATCCTTACCTGTACACGTACTTGTACGGCCACCTGCATTTCACCTACACGCCGATGGCCGCTGGCCTGTTCGCGTTGCTGTCGGTCATCAATGTGCAGGTCGTGAAGGTACTGTTCCTGACCGGCAGCGTCGCATCGCTGGTCGGCGTGCTCTGGCTGACCTGGGGTGCGCTGGGATACCGGCGGTCAGCGGCACGCCTCGGCGCGACGCTGTGCGTCGCCGCGGTGGCCCTTTGGCTCGAGCCGGTGTGGCAGACGCTGTCTTTCGGGCAGGTCAACCTGATCCTGATGCTCGTCATCGTGGCCGACCTGTGCCTGCCCGACAGCCGGTGGTGGAAGGGCATCGGCGTCGGACTGGCGGCGGGTTTCAAGCTGACGCCGCTGATTTTCGTTCCTTATCTGCTGCTCACGCGGCGGTACCGGGCGGCAGCGGTCTCGGCGGCGACCTTCGGCCTGACCATCGTCGGCTCGCTGTTGCTGCTGCCCACGGCCTCGGAGCACTACTGGCTCGACGGCCTGCTGCTGAACTCCAGTCGCGTCGGGAACCTCCGCTATATAGGGAACCAGTCGCTGAACGGCGCTGTGCTCCGGCTCTTCGGTACCGCCGCCGCGGACCAGCCGTACCGGCTCGCCACTGTCGCCGCGGTCGGCATAGCTGGCTTGCTGCTCGCCGCGTGGGCTTCCCGCCGCGGCCAGGAAATGGCCGGGATACTGATCTGCGCGCTGACCGGCCTGCTGGTCTCACCCGTTTCCTGGGACCACCACTGGGTGTGGGTCGCCCCAGCGCTGGTCGTGCTGGTGGACCTGGCAGTCGGCCCGCACTGGCTGGCAGCAGGCCGGCGCTGGCGACAGGTCGGCTGGCTGGGCGTGGCTGCGGTGGCGGCCGTGTTCTCCGGCCTGCTGTGGACCGTGAACAGCCTGTCGCCCACGTCAAGCCGGCCGTCGGATGCCGCCCAGGGTCGGGTCATGAACGGGCCGCAGCAGCTGGTCGGGGACCTGTACGTGCTGGCCGGACTGATCAGTATGGCCGCGATCGCGGTCCTGCTGGCCCGAACCGGCTCAAGGCGAAACGCTGATCCGGAACCGCGCCCGGCTGGCCGGTGGCGAGCGTCGCAAGCCATTCGCCGAATAGCGGCCCGAACTTGAAACCGTGCCCGGACGTGCCGCAGCCGATGACCACGTTCCCCACCCGGTCTAGCACGAAGTCTTCGTCCAGAGTGTTGTCGTAGATGCAGCGCTCGGTGGCGGTAGGCACCGGGTCGTAGCCGGGCAGGAACTGGCGGGCGACTTCTGACAGGCGCGCAACCAGGTGCTCGTCGGCCGACTGGTCACCGGCATCCGGATCGGCAACCGGCCCGCTCGGATGGATCCCGATCTTGTACAGCGGAGATCCTGGTACCGGCAGCCCGTACGGGGACTGCGTTCCGTGGCAGAGGAAGATGGGCGGCCGGTGGCCGGGGGCGGGCGGCCAGGCCTGCGGACCAGGCGCGGCCGGCGTGAGGTAGCCAACCTGCTCCAGCGTCGGCCTGGACGGCAGGCTGATGCCCAGGCTGCCGAGCAGCCCGCCCGACCAGGGCCCGGCCGTGACGATCGCGACACGCGCTAGCACCGGCCCGCCGCTGGTGCGCAGCGTTACCAGCCGCCCGTCGTCGGCCAGGCCGGCGACCCGGACGCCGGTGCGGATCTCCGTGACGCCGCCGGCCAATGCGGCGAGCGCCTGGTCAGCCGCGGTCACGCACGACTCGGGCTCGAGCAGCGCCGGACCGCCGGTCCTGATAGCCGGGAACCTGCGCGCAACCTCAGCGGCCGGCAACACCTCGCACGGCGCTCCGGCCTGCCTCATGGCATCGTGCACGGTGCTCAGGCCGGCGCCGAAGGTGAGCTGCGGCACGGGCAGCAGGATGGCGCGCCCGGACTCCGCCTCAAGCTGCTGCCACAGCTCGCGAGCCCGGCGCGCGAGGACGACGTAGGCCGGGTCGGGGTAGCCAAGCCGGAAGATCCGGCAACTGCCCTTCGAGCCTGCGCCCTGGTGCCCGACTTCGGCCCGCTCCAGCAGCACCACGTCGTGTCCGCGGGCAGTCAGCGCGCGGCCGGCCGCCAGGCCCAGCAGGCCAGCACCGACGATCGCTACGTCGCGCACCCGGCTCATGTCCGGGCAGACTACTCCCGGCGGGTCACTCCGGGCGCGTCAGTTCAGGCGCAGGTAGCGCCAGGCGGAAGGCGGGCGCCATGGCTCAGCTGGCAACCATCACCGGGAAGTGCGACCCGGCCTTCGCCGCGGTGCGGGACGAGTTCGCCGCGAACTTCGCTGACCGCGGCGAGCTCGGTGCCGCCGTCTGCGTCACGCTGGACGGTGCCGTCGTCGCGGACTTGCACGGGGGCCGGGCCGGTGCCGGGCATGCATGGTCCGCCGACACGCTGGTGAACGTGTTCTCCGTCGGGAAAGGCCTGATCGCGGCGTGCGCGGCCAGGCTCGCCGGCCAGGGGCTGCTCGATTCTGACGCGCTGGTGACCAGGTACTGGCCGCAATTCGGCGTGGCCGGGAAGCAGGGCATCACGGTCCGTCAGCTGCTCAGTCACCAGGCCGGCCTGCCCGCGCTGCGCGCACCGCTGCCGCCGGGCAGCATGCTGGACTGGGCGGGGATGATTCGCACGCTGGGCGAGGAGCCGCCATGGTGGCAGCCGGGAGCGGGTCACGGCTACCACGTCAACACGTTCGGTTTCCTGGCCGGCGAGCTGGTCCGGCTGGTCACCGGCCTGACGCCGGGCGAGTACCTGCGCCGCGAGCTGGCCGGCCCGCTCGGTGCTGACGTGCACATCGGGCTCCGAGCCGCGGACCTGCGCCGGGTTGCCGACTTCGACTGGGGCGACGGCCCGCCCGACGGAGCGCTGGCCCCTGACGGTGCGCGGCCGGCTGACGGCGCGCTGGCGCGTGCGCTCGTGCCTCCCCCGGATGGCGCATCGCCGCCTGGCAAGGCGCCGGACCGCGCGGACGCGCTGATGACGCTGAACGCCTACTTCAACCCGCCCGACTTCTCCGGCCGCGGCGTGGTCAACAGCGTCCCCTGGCGCACGGCCGAGATTCCCTCGGCCAACGCGCACGCCTCGGCCGCCGGGCTGGCCAGGCTGTACTCAGCGCTGGCCGCGGGGGGCGCCATCGACGGCGTCGAGGTTGTCGACCGCGGCGCACTCGCGGCTGCGACCGCGGAACAGGTATATGGCCACGACCTGGTCCTGCGCCGGCCCTCCAGGTTCGGGCTGGGTTTCCAGCTCACGCACGCTGAACGGGAGCTGGGCCGGGGACTGCGCAGTTTCGGCCACTACGGGGCGGGTGGATCTGTTGGCTTCTGCGACCCAGACGCGGGGCTGGCGTTCGGTTACGTCACCAATCAGATGGGCCCGCGCTGGCGCAATCCCCGCAACCGCGCCCTGATCGACGCGGTTTACGACAGCCTCTAGCGCTACCTCGGGCGGCGCGCGCCCGGTCCTGGAGCCCGCTGACCCTGCTACGCCTCGCCGCAGCGAGCGCGCGGTTCATGAATGTGAAGGTGCTATGGCTATAGCAATTGCTACGCCACATTCATGGATGATCTTGCCGGCCCTACCAGCCGCGGGCCCGCCACTCGGGCAGGTGCGGCCGTTCCGCGCCGAGGGTGGTGTCGCCGCCGTGGCCTGGGTACACCCAGGTCGCGTCGGGCAGCTGCGCGAACACCCGTTCTTCCAGGTCCGTCATGAGGCTGTTGAAGCGCTCGGGGTCCTTTTCGGTGTTCCCAGGGCCGCCGGGGAACAGCGAGTCGCCGGTGAACAGGTGGGGCGTCTCGGCTAGCTCGCCGGTCCCGTCATAAAGCAGCGCGATGCTGCCGGGCGTGTGCCCGCGCAGGTGGATCACCGACAGCTCAGCGTTGCCGACAGCGATCTTGTCGCCATGCTGCACCAGGCTGGTAACGGGGATCGGCAAGCCCGGCGCGTCCGCGGGATGCGCGAGAGTAGCCGCCCCGGTGGCCTGCTGAACCGCCTGCAGAGCGGCGTGATGGTCCCAGTGCTGGTGGGTGGTGATGATCGTGGCGAGCGGACTGTCACCGATCAGTGCGAGCAGCGTGTCAGGGTCGTTGGCCGCGTCGATCAGCGCCAGTTCGCCGGTCTGAGTGCAGCGCAGCAGGTAAGCGTTGTTGTCCATCGGCCCGACCGAGACCTTCGTGACGGTGAGGCCGGGCAGTTCTCTGGTATCCGCCGGACCGCCGACGCTGACTTTTCCCGTGTAGGACATCGATTCCTCATCTCACTGCCGGGGGGGCGGCCTGCGCATGGCAGTTCCGCTCCCAGATACCTACCACGCGGGCAGCGGCGGTAGCGGGCCGGCCGGCTCGACTGTAAGGCCGTCGCCCGCGCTCCGGCCGATCAGCCAGGCCGCCAGCAGCCAGTCCGGTCCGTTGATCGTGCGGTCTGGTACGGGCCCGGCCGGGCCGAGCTGGTACGAACGACCCGAGCTCGTGCTCACGGTAGTGACAGCCGGCGATTCCTCGTCCGTGAAACCGCCCGCCACTGCGTCAAGAAGCTCAGCCGCAAACTGTGCGGGCCAGTCGGCTGCCCGGTAACCGGCACCGAGATCGACGTGGTGAATCTCGACCTCGTTAAGCCGTCGCCGTAGCGTGAACCAGGCGGGATGCGGCGTGCCCTGCAGTCCGCGCACCTCGGCTACCCAGTTCGTCCCGTTGAGCCTGGCAGCCTCGGCGGCAAACCGTTGCGCCGATGTGTCGACGTCGGCGGACAGCTCGCCGACTGGCCGGCCGGCGCCTGCCGCGATGCCCTCGTCTCGTGCCTCGCTGCTCGGGTATTGCGGTGTCTCAACGCCTGTGCGCGCCCAGATCAGCAGGTTGCGCAGGCTGTCAGCGTTACGGGCGAGATGCGTCAGCAGATGGCCGCGGCTCCAGTCCGGCAGCAGCGACGGCTCGCGGGCCTGCTCCTCGGTCAGGCTGAAGACCGTCTGCCGCAGCCTGGCGGTCGCCGCGTCGACTCGGGCAGTCAGCGCCGCGGCCAGCGCGGCCGGATCGGCGGGCTCGGAATATGACGTCACCGGAAAACCTTTGCATGACACAGTAACGAGGACCATGTGGGGGCTGCCCGCCGTCGGCGCGCCGCTGATGGCGCTGGGGTGGCGGCGAAGAGCCCCTGTTTTGTCAGACACCCCGGATACGATGGCAGCGCGGGCTGCGGCCCTCTCAGCTGGCCATGCATACCAGGAGAACTAGGTACATAGTGGCAGATCGCCTTGTCGTCCGCGGTGCACGCGAGCACAACCTGAAGGATGTGTCGCTCGACCTGCCGCGGAACGCGATGATCGTGTTCACCGGGCTGTCCGGCTCTGGTAAGTCCAGCCTGGCCTTCGACACCATATTCGCCGAGGGCCAGCGCCGGTATGTCGAGTCGCTGTCGGCCTATGCCCGGCAGTTCCTCGGGCAGATGGACAAGCCCGATGTCGATTTCATCGACGGGCTCTCCCCGGCGGTCTCGATCGACCAGAAGGCGGCCGGGCGCAACCCCAGGTCCACTGTCGGCACCATTACCGAGGTCTACGACTACCTCCGGCTGCTATTCGCTCGGGTGGGCAAGCCGCACTGCCCCGTGTGCGGTCGGCCGATCGCCCGCCAGACCCCGCAGCAGATCGTGGACCGGGTGCTCGAGCTGCCCGAGGGGACCCGGTTCCAGGTTCTCGCGCCCGTCATCCGCGGGCGCAAAGGCGAGTACACCGAGCTGCTCAGGGAGCTGCAGGTCAAGGGGTTCTCTCGGGCGCGGGTCGACGGAACGATCATCAGGCTGGACACGGCAGTGTCGGGAGAGTTGCCGGCGCTGAAGAAGTACGAGAAGCACACGATCCAAGTCGTGGTCGACCGGCTCGAGGTGAAGGAGTCAGCCCGGCGACGGCTGACCGACTCGGTGGAGACTGCCCTGGGGCTGGCGAACGGCGTAGTCGTCCTCGACTTCGTCGACCTGCCCGAAGACGACCCCAACCGCGAGCGGATGTACTCCGAGCACCTCGCCTGCCTGTACGACGATCTGTCCTTCGACGAACTCGAGCCGCGGTCGTTCTCCTTCAACTCCCCGTGGGGCGCCTGCCCGGACTGCACCGGCCTCGGTACCAAGATGGAGGTCGACCCGGAGCTCGTCGTTTCCGATCCGTCCCGGACGCTGGCCGACGGCGCGATCGCGGTCTGGAGCGGCGGGAACGTCAGCGACTATTTCGTCCGGCTGATCGACGCGCTCGGTGACGCGCTCGGATTCAAGATCAGCACGCCATGGCAGCGGCTGTCAGCCGCGGCTCAGCGAGCCCTGCTGTACGGCTACGACAAGCAGGTGCACGTCCGGTACAAGAACCGGTACGGCCGGGAGCGCTCGTACTACACCAACTTCGAAGGCGCGATCCCCTACATCGAGCGCCGCCATGCCGATGCCGACAGCGACTACAGCCGGGAGCGGTTCGCCGAGTTCATGCGCGAGGTGCCCTGTCCAACCTGTGGCGGAGCCCGGCTCAAGCCGGTCTCGCTGGCGGTGAAGGTCGACGAGCGGTCGATCGCCGACTACTGCGCGCTGCCTATCGGCGAGCTGGCCAAGCTGCTGCTCTCGCTTCAGCTGTCCGACCGGGACATGCAGATCGCCGGCCGGATCCTCAAGGAGGTGAACGCCCGGCTCGGCTTCCTGCTGGACGTCGGCCTCGACTACCTGACGCTGGACCGGGCGTCGGCCACGCTGGCCGGCGGGGAGGCGCAGCGGATCAGGCTCGCCACCCAGATCGGCTCCGGGCTTGTTGGCGTGCTCTACGTCCTGGACGAGCCGTCGATCGGGTTGCATCAGCGGGACAATCACCGGCTGCTGGAGACTTTGCTGCGGCTGCGGGACCTGGGCAACACGCTGATCGTGGTCGAGCATGACGAGGACACGATCCGGTCCGCCGACTGGGTCGTCGACATCGGCCCGAGAGCGGGCGAGCATGGCGGCAACGTCGTGGTATCCGGGCCACTGGAGGACTTGCTGGCGAGCAAGGACTCGATCACCGGCGCCTACCTCACCGGCCGGGAGTCCATCGCGGTGCCCGCGAAGCGGCGGAAGCGGATCAGGGGCCGTGACGTGGTGGTCAAGGGCGCGGCCGCGCACAACCTGCGGGGAGTGGACGTCGCCTTCCCGCTCGGCTGCTTCATCGCGGTGACGGGGGTGTCCGGCTCGGGCAAGTCCACCCTCGTCAATGACATCTTGTACAGCGCACTGGCCAGGGAACTGCACGGCACGCGGATCGTGCCCGGCAAGCACACCAAGATCACCGGCATCCAGAATCTGGACAAGGTCGTGCACGTCGACCAGGGGCCGATCGGACGGACGCCGCGGTCGAACCCGGCCACCTATACCGGTGTGTTCGACAGCGTCAGGAAGCTGTTCGCCCAAACGACCGAGGCCAAGGTGCGCGGGTATCAGCCGGGCAGGTTCTCGTTCAACGTCAAGGGCGGTCGCTGCGAGGCTTGCTCCGGTGACGGCACGATCAAGATCGAGATGCAGTTCCTGCCAGACGTGTATGTGCCGTGTGAAGTCTGCCACGGCGCCCGGTACAACACCGACACCTTGCAGGTGCACTACAAGGGCAAGACCATCGCCGACGTACTGCAGATGCCAATCGAGGAGGGGGCCGAGTTCTTCGAGCCGGTTCCGGCCATCCACCGGCACCTCAAGACTCTTGTTGACGTCGGGCTCGGCTACGTCCGGCTCGGTCAGCCGGCGCCTACCCTGTCCGGCGGCGAGGCGCAGCGGGTCAAGCTCGCCGCCGAGCTGCAGCGCCGCTCGACCGGCCGGACGATCTACGTCCTGGACGAGCCGACGACCGGCCTGCACTTCGACGACATCCGCAAGCTGCTCGGCGTCCTTGGTCGGCTCGTCGACGGGGGCAATACGGTCATCGTCATCGAGCACAACCTCGACGTGATCAAGACGGCCGACTGGGTGATCGACCTGGGTCCCGATGGCGGATCCCGTGGTGGCGCGGTAATCGCCACCGGCACGCCGGAGGACGTGGCAAAGGTCGAGGAGAGCTACACCGGCCAGTTCCTGAAGAAACTCGTGGACGTCTAGACCCGTTTTCCGCACTGGCGCGGCTCTACTGCTTGATCATCGGGGTTGGCGGGCGCGCACTGACAGGGGTGTGAGCTGCGGATTCTTCGGTCCGGTGGTGGCTGACAGCACCCCGTCCTGCCGCCATTCGTAGGACCAAATCTGATCTGCGGACCGAGCTGCGCGACACGTTAATTACATGCTTGTAACCACTGCTCCGGACCGGCTAGCGTAGGACCAACAGCCAAGGGACGGTGGGCATGTACGTCAAGCGGCACAAGGTCCGCAGGGGCGGCCGCGAGTATGTGTACCTGCGGCTGGTCGAGGCCTACCGCACCGCCGGCGGGCAGGTGCGGCACCGCCTGGTGCACACCCTGGGCCGCGAAGACGAGCTGAAGGCGTCGGGCCAACTCGATCAGCTGGCCGCCTCCTTCGCCCGGCTCGACCCGCCGCCCGCGGGCACCCGGCGGACGGTCGGCCCGCTGCTGCTGGTGTGCCATTACCTGGACCGGCTGGGCCTGGTGAAGCTGATCGACGAGCTGATCCCGGTCCGCGGCCGGGCACAGCTGACCCATGGCGAGGTGATCGCGGTGCTGGCGGCCAGCCGGCTGTGCTCCCCCTCCCCGCTGTATGACATCGCCGGGTGGGCGTCCTCAGCCGCGGTCGCCGAGCTGCTCGGCGTGCCGGGGATGCTGCTGAACGACGACCGGCTGGGCCGGGCGCTGGAGGCCCTGGCCCCGGCCGCCGGGCAGGCCCGCGGGCAGCTGATGCTGGCAGCCATCGGCGAGTTCCCGGCCGTGGCTGATGCCTCCCGGCTGCACCTGGACCTGACCGCGGTCCGGTTCGCCGGCGCTTATGAGGACTCCGCGCTGGTGGCCAGGGGGTGGGCCGCCGACCGTACCATCGCCCGGCAGGTCAAGACCCTGCAGGCATCCACCCCGTCGGGGGTGGCGGTGTATGTCCGGCCGCACAAGGGATCTAGCTCGGAGCTGCCCGCGTTCACCGCGGCCATCGAGGCCCTCGCCGCTGCGCTGCCGCCCGGCCTGGTCGTGGTCGCCGACTCCGGCCTGGGCTACCTCGATCACCTGTGCGCCGCCGACGCCGCGAACGTGAAGTTCGTGGTGCCGCTGCGCGCCGGCACCGGCTGGGCGGAACGGTTCGCCGCCGAGGTCCCCGGCGGCCCCGCCGCGCTAGCCGCCCTGGATCATGGCTCCCGCCGCGAGCAGCACCGGCCCGACGGCCAGCGGACCGTGTGGAAAGGACTGCTCGCCCCGTTCGGCGTCGAGGATCCCCGCACCGGCCACCACGACCTGCGGGCTGCCTACATCTGGTCCTCAGAAGAAGCCGCTACCGTCGCCGACGCCCGCCAGCGTGCCCTGGACAAGGCAGAGAATGGCCTGGCCAGGATCCGCAACGGCCTGGGCGGCCGCTACTACAAAACCCGCAAGCAGGTCGACGCGAGGGTCGCCCAGATCCTCACCGGCCAGGCCGCCGGACTGATCCAGGTCACCACCAGCACCCGCGCCGGCAAGCCCTGGATCACCTGGGACCGCGACCAGCAGGCGATCACCGCCGCCAGCCGCCTCGACGGGCTGTACGCGCTGGCGACCAACCTGCCCGACCACGATGGCGCCCCGCTGACCGCACTGGACGTCCTGAAAATCTACAAAGACCAGTGGGTCGTCGAGCAGCGCCACCGCGACCTCAAGCAGACCCTCAAGGTCCGGCCCGTGTTCCTGCACAACGACGACCGGATCGAGGCACTCATCGCCGTCATCGGCATCGCCTTGCTCATCTTCGGGCTGATCGAAGCCGAGCTGCGCGCCGTCCTCGGCGACGGCGTCCCCCTGCCCGGCATCCTGCCCGAAGGACGCGCCGCCATCCCCACCGCCCGCGCCGTCATCGCAGCCTTCGGCGGCCTGTGCGCCACCTACACCACTCGCGGACTCGTCCTGGACCGGCTCACCCGCACACAGCGCACCATCCTCGGACTGCTGAACATCCCGCTGCCATGGCCCGAAGACACCAGCGAACCCGCCAAACCATGACACGTGATCATGCGGAAAACGGGTCTAGACTAGAGCAGCTAGGTCTGGCCCATGGGCACATCGCCAAAGTCCGCTGATGGGCCGCGCTGGCGGCCGCCCTGCCGGGCGGCCGCCAGCGACCGTGCTCAGTGAAGTAGCAGTGCAGCAAGACCGCTACTCAGGGGGCGAACCGGGCGACCTGGGTTGACCAGAAGCACGGCTGCTTGGCGAGTGCGCCGTCCTCGGCAGCTGCCCAGACGCCAAGCCGGACAGGATCGGGGGCGATGCCGGAGTAGTCGCCGAACCGCTGGGTAGCCGGCTTCGTGCAGCCGCTGTAGTCCATCTCGCCGGTTCCGGACTTGTAAATGATGCCGCCGATGCTCGACCCGATGGTCCCGCCGGGCGCCTCGGCGATGGCGGCGGATGCGAACAGCGACGGCGAGCTGGCCGAGAACGCCAACCAGAGACTCCCCTGACTGTCGACAGTCACGGCTGGGTACATCAGCGAGCCACCGACCAGTGTGATGTCAACATCCCTGAGCACCGTCATGCTGACCGTAGCGATATGCACGACGCGCAGGCACGCGCGGGTGGCGCTGTCCGTGCGATACCTGCAGGCGTCGTTTCCGGTTGCCCACAGATTGCCGTTCCACCAGGCAGCCGACTGCAGCCGGTCGTCGCCGGTCGCAAGCTTCGGGCTGGAAGCGCCGGGCTGGAGGCCGCCGGGCGGTGATGTCGTGCTAGCTACCCCCCGGTCCGCCTCGGCGAAGTTCACCGGGCTCACGCCCGGCACACCGGTGAACGCCATGACCCCGACCGAGGAGCTGTTGTAGTTGTGGTAGATGGCGAAGGCAGTATTTCCGCCAGTCAGCTGGACAGCCGGTATCAAGTTGAGCCGCGCGCTGTCTGGGTTCCAGATCACGGCCGGAACCGAGGGCGCCAGGGCGACGACTCCGGCTTTCTGGATCACCATGTACTGCTCGGGGCCGGAGTTGCCGTTCTGGTTCCAGCTCATCACCAGCTTGTCCGAGCTGAACCCGAGCTTCGGTTGATCTTGCAGCAGGTTCTCCACACTGACCGTGTAGACACTCCACAGTCCGAGCGGGTTGCTGCTGACTGCCAGGCTGACCTGGCTCTTATTCGTGCCGCCGATACCGGGCAGCAGATAGGAGGCGAAGTAGTCGCCGCTCGCGCGGTCATAGACAATCTTCGGATCCGACCCGCTGCCGGTTGCTCCGAAAAACAGCGCGCCCAAGTCGAAGGAATCCAGCAGCGTGCCCGAATCGTTGAAAACCAGGCCCGCATGATTGACCATCTCCACGATCCACTGGCCCTTGCCTCCGCCTACCGCGACCTGGGTATCCGGAGGGATCTTCCCGTCGATTTGCTCACCAGTTACCGAGACGCCCTGGCTGATAGCGGGGCTATCGGGACGCGTTGTTCCGCTGCCCGCTTTGCCCCGCAGGGCTAGGACGACGACGCCCGTGGTCCGCGGCTTCAGGTGCTTGGGGTTGGTCTCGACCGGTTCGGCCTCCGGCTTAGTGATCTTCGGCTTGGGCAGCTTGGCAGCGTCGACCTTCCGTACCAGCTTGATAATGATCTTCCGGCTCCGCGGGCGACCGGCCAGCCCGGCTCGCAGCCGTGAAGCGGCGCTGGCTGCCTGCATGCTGACGTGGCCAGCGCCGACTGCGCCCACCGCGCCGGCGGCGCTGGCGGGGCCCGCCATTGCAGCTGTCACCGCGACTAATACCGGAACGGCCAGCGCAGCCAGCCACCTGCACCGCGACGCGCCAGTCTGGATCGCCGCGGCTTTAGCCCTAAGTCCGTGCGTCTGATGTCCCATGGGGGTACCTCCCAAGGCACCGAAGAGGATCCTGATGCCGAGTCGGAGGCGAGTTGCGAGGCGCTGATACGTGCTGGTGGACATTTGGCCAGGATTTCGCCCATGAGCGAATCGTGCAGTCTGCGGCCATGCCGATCAGTAGCGGTCGTGGCGCAGCTCTCGGCGGGCCGGTGGCGGTATCTCGTCGAGTGTTACAGGTACTTCGTCCCGTACTGTCAGCCTCCGAGCGGATGGCTATCCCGAACCTGTTCAGCCACTCGGCCTAGCGGTGCCAGCCGCGACGCAGGCGCAGGGTGATGTGACCGTGGCCGTGGCGGGCGGTCCGGGCAGCGATGCCGATGAGGTCGCGGCCTGGACCATCTCGAAGGGACTGCCGGTGAAAACGGCGTGGTGACGCCAGGCGGCGAACAGCTCCTGCCCGGCGCCGACGTTCATGTCGCGCACGCCGCGGACAATCAGCCAAGCGGCAACACGGCCCGAAGCTACCCGACCAGGCGCAATCCATCCAGTCACCTGGAATTTCACTACTTGACGAGAGATGTACCTCATGTTATCAAGAGTGCGTCGCCATTATTGCTGGCCCAGACAGAGGGAGCAACGAAGTGAAAAAGGTTCAGTACTTAGCAGGCGCGGTCCCAGCAATCGCTGCGGCAGCACTGACCCCCGCAGGGACACACATCAGCGCGAGCACTGCACATGTTCGTCCGACGAAGACTGTATCGCTACAAGCTGTAAGGCCCGACAGCTCGACTAGTTGCATTTCGGACCTGTGCTTGATCCTTAAGGGTACGGGCAGGCATGTTAATTATGCATCAATATCTCTATATCTGCCGAAGAGGAAGACGATAACTGAAGAATGGAAAACTCGGACCGAAATAGTTAGCCCAGAGCAAGCGGGTTGGTACTCGACCGTAGTTCATACGGCCAAGTCTACCTATGGGCCTGGGTGGGGACTTTTGCCATGGCATGTAAACAAAACATACCCAATACACCATCGTGGCCCGGACGGCTCTATCTCATCATTCGTTCAAAGCATATGTGGCACGTATGTAGGATATGGACACTCGGCGTGCGGTTCAATCCATTCTTAAGGTGTCCCCAGATGTCGGACGGTATATCTGCTGCGGTTCGACAGTCCTGAGGTCAGGTTGGGCCCTAGGGCATGGCCGGAGTGCCCGTGGGCTGTGTCTCGCCGCTGACGGTATAACCGTCGGAGTGGTGGCTCGGGTCAACCTCACAGAGAACAACATCTGCTTTGAGGAGCGACCAGATAATGATGGTTGACGAGATTCGTGAGCACCTGGGTGCGTCGTCGGATCCTGTCTTTGTTCTGTGTTCTGCCCGGTCCGGCTCTACCCTGCTGCGGTTTCTGCTCGATGCACACCCTGATCTCGCGTGCCCACCAGAGACAAACCTGCCGTCGTTGTGCGGACAGCTCGCCACGGTGTGGTCGCTGATTGAGGGTGCACCCCTGTCGGCCAACCGTGGTGATGAGCCGCCGGAGATACCGGAGGCTGCAATCAGCGGGGTACGCGAAACGATGGATAGAATGGTAGGTTCGTATCTAGATCGGCGGGGCAAGAAACGTTACTGTGACAAGAGCCTAGGTACCGCTAGGCTCATAGGGCTGCTGAGCCGCGTCTACCCGGGAGCGCGGTACATTTGCCTGTACCGCCATCCGATGGATGTGATCGCATCCGGCCTCGAGGCATGCCCCTGGGGTTTGAACGGATACGGCTTCGAGCCTTACGCCAGTGCGACGCCCGGCAATATGGTGCTGGCCCTAGCTCGGTTCTGGGCTGACAACGTAGCTATGATCATGGCCGCTGAAGAAGAATTCTCCAGCCTGTGTCACCGCGTACGATATGAAGACATGGTCTCTGATCCCGAGGCCATTGCTGATGACCTGTTTGCGTTTCTAGGCGTGCCGGCTGCGCCTGGGGTGTCAAAGAACTGCTTTGCAGTCGAGCGGGAGCGCTCCGGTCCCGCTGACTATAAGATCTGGCACACGTCGCAGGTCTCCGACGCTTCCGTAGGGCGGGGATGGTCCATACCATCTGGAATGATGGGCGACGAAGTGCAAGCAAGGGTCAGTGATTTCGCCGAGAAGCTGGGCTACATACGCGTCGATGGCGCGTGGGGCGCGGGCGAGCGGCCCGCTGACGTTCGTGCGGTCGCGAGAGACGGACAGGAGTGCCGCGGGTTTGAAGAAGATCCATGTCAGAATTCAGCCGATAGTGCTGTTCACGGCCGACGGGCGTACGAGAGAATCGCTTCGGGCCTAGCCAGTATTGACGATATCTTCAGGCGTCGCTGGCAGGGCATCTCTAAAGACGCGTTCCTATTCATAGTGCTGCCACCAAGTGGGCACGGTACTGCTATGCGTTTGCGCGTCGATCCAGCATTGAGGACCGTAACTGCTGCCGACCAAGATAACGATGACACGAGCTGGGACATCATCGGCACGGCTCACATCTGGGATCAGGTCTTTGACCGCAGGATGAGTCTTAGTGTTGCAATGCGCCATTGCGAGATCCGCTATCTCGATGCGGGCAAAACTTCCCCAACAGACCATGATAAGCGAATAGACATGCTAGCAGACCTCCTAGGGCTTAGGTCCTGGACAGCGGATGCACCTGCGATGGAACTCAAGTGAGAGAGCCAGTTGTAGTGCTGACCTATGCGCACTCTGGGGCAGCACCTTTGCAGGGCCTTCTGGCAAGCCACCCGACTTTGACGTGCACATCTGGAACCGGCGTCATTCCGCTCTGCGCCAGTGCACTAGGGACCTGGCAGCGAGTGGAGCAGCGGCACGTTGCAGCGTCCTCTCTTGCGGAGGCTTCAGTCAGGACGCTAGCTACCACAATGATTACCGCGATTCTTGCATCTGGCGGGGGAACGCGTTGGTGCGAACTGGCGACAGTTCCTACGAATTCGGCACTGGTCTTCGCGGACCTATTTCCCCAGGCTCAGTTCATCTGTCTGCACAGGGCCTGCGATGCCGTGATCAGGACAGCGACTACGGCGTCGCGATGGCGGCTTGTAGGTGGCAATCTCGTTGAATACGAAGCTTCGTATCACGGTAACCACGTGGCGGCATCAGCGGCATGGTGGTGTGACAACACTGAGGCATTGTTCGCGTTTGAAACTGCGAACTCCGACAGATGCATGCGTCTGCGGCTCGAGGAGCTGGAAGTTGACGCGGAACTTGTTGCTTCGTCGGTCTTTGGATTCCTTAAGCTAGGATGCGAAGATCGACAGCAAGCCGGGGCCCCGTTTCCTAAACTCCGTTCTGCGAGTGGAGTTGGTGAGTGCGACACTGCGCAGATACCAGTTGAGCTGATGCCCGCTCAGATGTTGCGCCGTGTTAACGGGTTGCACCAGGAACTGGGGTATCTCCCAATCATGGACGAGCCGTCAACGCATCTTGCCAACGCATTATCTGGCCAGTAGACGAGTGGAGTGAACTGCGTGGCCTACTTCCAGCCATGGCCGAGCCGGACGTGCAGGCCAGTGCGCGGCGATCCCTAGTAGGGTTGGCTTTAGGCCCAATCGGCACTCATTGGCATTGGCTAGAATGTGCGACACCGTTGTCACTCGCGGCGTATAAAGAAGCGGGGCCAAGCTCTGTGCGCGCCGACGACGCCGTGACACGTCAGGGCCGAAGCCTCGATCCACAGCGGCCAGGCCACGGGCGGACGATCAGCTGGGGGCAGTGCGACGCACAACGTCTCCGAAGACCGCGCCGCGATCGTTACCTTCGGCTAGGTATCGCCGTACTAGCGTATGCAGATACCGACTTATCCCGACAGGTAGCTGTTCGCGCCTGTCGCTGCGCACACTTCGGAGGCATGACGTGTTGGGATGGCTGACTAGGACGCGACGGTGGGCGGTGCCGCTCGCGGTAATCGCGTTCGCCGGGCTGGGGCCAGGCGTGGCAGGTGCCGCTGACCAGGCGAGCCCGCCGAGGCCCGTGATCAGCCCGATCACCCAGTTCAGCGCCTGCCCCGGCCAGAATGCCGAGATCGAGCAGGCCGCTGGCGACGGCTACGTCTACGAGGAATGGATGGGCTGCGGAAACCAGATAGGGTTCGCCACCTCGACCGACGCCGGCCTGCATTTCGGCAAGCCGGTCGTGCTCGCTGACTCGTTCGGAGCCTGGGACCCGGCATTGGCCATTGCGCCCAACGGCACCGTGTACGCGGCCTTCATGAATGGGACCGCACACCATTCGTTCCCGGTCGTCGAGGCCTCCTACAACCACGGCAAGTCCTTTCCGCAAGTCAGGCGGCTGATCCCGAGGAAATACAACAACTGGGGTGACCGGGACTTCATCGCCGTGGGCCCGACCGGCGCGGTATACGTCACCTGGGACTACGGTCCCAGCGCCAGCGCGGTGAAGTTCATCTGCCCGCCCGGCGGCAGCTGCGGCTTTTCTGCCGGTGATCTGAACATCGTCATGCAGAGGTCGACAGACGGCGGCCGGACCTGGAGCCGGATAATCCATGTCAGCCCCGGCTTCCCGGCCAGCGGCGGCGACAGCGCACCGCTGGTCGTAGCGCCGGACGGCAAGATCTACGTGGACTACCAGGGCTACCACATGACCAGCCGGACCAAGTTCACCTTTACCAACGCGCACAGCTTCTTCACCTCGTCGTCGGACGGCGGCACGACCTGGTCGAAGCCGGTCCGGATAGGTCCCGCCGGGCTGACGATGAACAAGTCTGAGTGGTGGATCGACGGAGACATGAGCGCCGATTCGGCCGGCAACCTGTACGCGACCTGGGATAGCCAGGTGCGTGGGCGTGACATCGGCTGGCTGGCGTACTCGAGGAACCAAGGCCGGACCTGGAGCACGGTACGGGTGACGCCGGACACCGATAACGCGACCCATATCGTCCAGGTGGTGGGCGGCCTGCGCGGCATCGCCTACGTCGGATGGCTGGCGGACAACGCACGGCGCGGCTACTCGCTGTACGTGCGTGAGTTCTCGATCCGCAAGGGCTGGCTGTCACCGATCGTCCGGGTGTCCGGGCCGGTGTACGGCAACAAGGCCGTCTGGCCCGGGGATACCTTCGGCATCTCGACCGAGCCGCCGATAACGACCGGGCCTGAGGCCGGCGTGCAGCCCGTCGTGGTGAGCTGGGGGAGCGCGGCACGCAAGGTCTCGCAGGACCGCGCGGCCATTGTGACATTCCGCTAGCAGTTCGGCCAGATGAGGCGCGCGGCAGCCCGCGCGGTGGGCGTGACCACGGCTGCCATGCCGGGTTTCACGATGCGAACCGATCCGCGCCATGCCCTGCTGGCCGCCGTGAGGGTCGGGGAAGCACCGGTTGGGCTCGCTCTGGTCCGAGGCGGCACGCGGATCGTGGTAGCGGATTCCGATAGGTTCGCCGCTGGCACTGCAATCGCTTGTCTGGCCGTCGTCGATGCTACGGCTGCGCTCGCAGGTAGGCCAGCGCTGCTCGGCTACCTGCAGGCCCGCCCAGCGCTGCGCCCACGCGGGCTAGGCTGCCACGGTGGATATCAGCACCGCGGCCGGGCCAGCCCGAGTGACCATAGACGCACCGGCCGAGCCTGCCTTCCTGCTAGTCATGACCCACGGTGCGGCGGGTGGCGTGGACACCAAAGACCTGCTGGCGGTCCGCGATGCCGCACGGGACCTCGGCGGCGCCGTCGCGCGCGTCCTCCAGCCGTACCGGGTCCGGGGAGCGCGTGCGCCGGGCTCGCCGGACCGCCAGGACGACGCCTGGCTGCAGATCATCGCGGCACTGCGGCGCAAGTACCGCGGCATTCCGCTGGTCCAGGGCGGGCGCAGCAACGGGGCCAGGGTGGCGTGCAGGACCGCGTCTGCGGCAGGCGCGCGGGCAGTCGTTGCGCTGGCGTTCCCGCTGCATCCGCCTGGCCGGCCCGATCAGAGCAGAGCGGCCGAGCTGCGCGCGGCTGGCACCGACGTCCTGGTGATCAACGGTGAGCGCGACCCGTTCGGGATCCCGGACCAGGCAGATGCCACTCAGGTGATCGTGCTGCCGGGAGAGACACACTCGCTGACCAGGAACCCGGCCGCGGTTGGCGCGGCGGTTGGCTCGTGGCTCAGGGACCTGCTCGGCGGCTAGCCGCCTCTAGCAGGGGTGAACAGCAGGGCTACGGGTGCCCTGCCTGCTCAGGCAGCCGGAGACGGGGCCGCCGTTACCTCGGTAGCGATGGCGAGGGTGGCGATATCCGTCGGGCGATGCGGCTCGATGCACGCACCACCGGGCAGCAGTTCGCCGGTGTCCTCGAAGATAACGATGCCATTGCAGAGCAGGCTCCAGCCCTGCTCGGGATGACTAATGACGGTCCGGGCCGCCTCGCGGTCTGGACCGCTCGGGTCCGGACACCGTGGCGTGTGCGGGCACATTCTTGTGCCTCCTGTGCTTACTCGCTTGTGCTGTTGATCACACCCTACTGTGCCAGCACAGTGGTCAAGCACGGCATGGCCCGATGTGACTGTTTTCTCTCCCCTGCTTTGTAGGTTTCATGTAGTCCGCTTTACGTAGGCCGACGTGGCCCATGATCAATGGGGGCGGTGCCGCTGCCAGCAACAGGGAAACGGCCGGCCGAACGACGGGACTCAGGCGTGCTTCTCCGCTGGCAGCCGGGCGACCTCGGCGCCGATCACGCGGACTAGCGGTCGCGGCGGGAACCCGGTGAGCCTGTGCGTCTCGCGCAGGGTCAGCAACCTGTCGGCCTCGTCGGTCCAGGCATGCACGGCGGACGTGGCCATAGCCTTCCGCCGGAAGATCCGGTCCTCGTAGCCCAGCGGCCCGATCTCGGCCCGCTGCGCTGCGTAGGCGGCGCGGGTCGCGTCGGTCAGGGCAATGTCAAGGTCGCGGGCCAGCGCGTACTGCTCGTCTGCCGGGGCAGCGACTGCCTGCGCCCGGCGGTACGCCTGCTCGGCGGCCTGGGCGCGGCTCAGCAGCGCATCGAAGTTCGCGGCCAGCGCGACGTCGGCGAGATATTCCGCTTCAGCGGCGGCGCTGATCTTCGTGGGACCCTTTTTCACGTGCGTAGCTTATCGAAAGCGGACTACTTGCTGTGCGGGACGTTACCTGGCGGCGCGTTGCCTGGCGACGGTTGCCTGGTGACGGTTGCCTGGTGAGGGTTGCCTAGTGAGATTGTCAGGCCAGGCTCTCTTGCCAGCTTGCGTGCAGGGCCGAGTACTCGCCGTCGGAGGTAAGCAGGTCCTCGGGGCGGCCGTCCTCGATGATCCGGCCGTGCTCGAGCACCAGTACCCGGTCAGCGATCGCGACGGTGGAAAGCCGGTGCGCGATGATCACCGCGGTGCGCCCGGCGAGGATCGTCTGCAGTGCGTCCTGCACTAGCCGCTCGCTGGGGATGTCCAGCAGCGACGTGGCCTCGTCCAGCACGAGCACGGCCGGTGCGGCCAGGAATGCCCTGGCGAACGAGATCAGCTGCCGCTGGCCTGCCGAGAGCCTGCCGCCGCTCTTACCGACCTGCTCGTCGTAGCCGTTCGGCAGGTCGGCGATGAACGTATGCGCACCGATCGCGCGGGCGGCGGCGACTATCTCGGCCCGGCTCGCGCCTGGCTTGCCGAGCTCGATGTTGTCCGCGATCGACCCGGTGAACAGGAAGTTCTCCTGGGTGATCAGGATCACCTCCTGCCGCAGCGACCGGTCAGACAGGTGCCGCACGTCCACGCCGTCCAGCAGCACGCTGCCTTCGAGCGGGTCGTACAGCCGGGCGAGCAGCCGCGCGATGGTCGTCTTCCCGGCCCCAGTGGCGCCGACCAGCGCGACCGTCTGCCCGGCGGGAATCGTCAGGGTCAGGTCCGGCAGCACAGTGGTTGCGGCAGCCACCGTCTGCGCCCGGTAGCTGAACCCGACCGCATCGAACTGCACGCGCCGACCGCGGCTATCCGGGCCGCCGCTGGCTGGCAGCGCGACCGGATGCTCGGGCTCGGCGACCTTGGGCGCCTCGTCGAGCACGCCGGAGATCTTCTCCAGCGCCGCGCCCGCCGACTGGAACGAGCTGTAGAACTGCGACAGGTCGATCAGCGGATCGAAGAAGCGCTGGAGGTAGAGCAGGAAGGTAACGAGGACGCCGACCTGCATCTGGTGATCGATGACGCGCAGCCCCCCATACAGCAGGACGGCCCCGATGGCCAGGTTGCCGACTAGCGTCACGCCGGGGAAGTAGATGGCCAGCAACCGGGACGAGCGCAGGTTGGCCTCGGCGTTCTTCTGGTTGAGGTCGGAGAAGATCTCCTCGTTCCGGCTCTCCCGCCGGAATGCCTCAACCGCCCTGATCCCGCCGAACGTCTCCACGAACTGGACGATGACCTGGGCGATGGTTTCCCTGGTCCGCCGGTAGGCGATGGCGGACTCACGCCGGAACCACGAGGACAGCCAGACCAGCGGCGGGAAGCCCGCCATCACTACGAGCGCGAGCTGCCAGTCCAGCAGCAGCATCCCGCCGCCGACCAGCACCAGTGACAGCACGGAGGAGACCAGCGAGGCGAGTCCCTCGTCGAACAGATCGGAGATCGAGTCGATGTCCGACACCTGGCGCGAGATGACCCGGCCCGAGGTGTACTGCTCGTGAAAGGAGATCGGCAGCCGCTGGAAGTGGGCGAACAGGCGGCGGCGCAGCTCGAGGACCACCCGGCCGCCGAGCTGGCCGATGGCGGCGATGTAGGAGCGGGTGGTAACGGCCTGGACCAGCACGGCGGCGGCGAAGGCGATGATGATCAGCGCGAGCGGGCCGGCGTTGTGCGTCTTCTCCAGCTGCGGGATCTTGTCGATCCCGACACCGACTAGCCACGGCCCGGCCAGGGCGGCGAGCTGGGCGGCCACGATCAGCAGGAAGATCGTCAGCACCAGCCGCCGGTACGGACCGAGCAGGCTGGCCAGCAGCCGGCGGGAACGGCGGCGCAGCAGCGTGCCGAGCTTGCCGCTGATCTCGTCTTCCTGCTCGGCGGCGATGCCGCGCCAGGCCTGCACCGGGGCCGTGCTCATCTGCGCGCTCTAGCCTTGAGCCCAGGCGTCGCCTGGCCATGATCCCCGCCCAGATGATCGGAGCTCATGAGGTCCCGGTACCGCGGCACAGTGCCCAGCAGCTCGTGATGCGTGCCGAGAGCCGCGACCACCCCGGCCTGGAGCAGGGCAACCCGGTCGGCGAGCAGCACGGTGGACGGCCGGTGCGCCACGACAAGCGCGGTCGACTCGGTCAGCACCGCCGCGAGGGCGGCCGTCACCTTGGCCTCGGTATGCACGTCCAGGGCGGACAGCGGATCGTCTAGAAGCAGCACCTGCGGCCGGGCCAGGATGGCGCGGGCCAGCGCCACCCGCTGCCGCTGGCCCCCGGACAACGCCATGCCTTGCTCGCCGATCCGGGTGTCCAGTCCCCAGGGCAGGTCGGCGACGAACTCGGCCTGGGCCGCTTCCAGCGCCGCCAAGATGTCCGCCTCGCTTGCGTCATGAACGCCGAAGCTGACGTTCTCGCGCACGCTGGCGGAAAACAGGATCGGGTCCTCGAACGCGCAGGCGACCCGGCTGCGCAGCTCTGGCAGCGGCAGGTCGCGCACATCAACGCCATCCAGGGTGATCTGGCCGGCCGTCACGTCGGCCAGCCTCGGCACCAGGTGCAGCAAGGTCGTCTTGCCGGATCCGGTCGCGCCGACCAGCGCCACGGTCTCGCCCGGCTCGAGTTCCAGGCTGACGCCGCGCAGCAGCGGAGACGGCGCTTCGGGGTAGCGGAAGCCGACCCGGTCGAAGACCAGGCGGCCGCCTCGCGCGTTGCCGTCCCGCCCGCGCGACGACGGCACCGGGACCGGCGGCGCCGCGGCCCTGGCTGCCTTCGCCGCCGCGGCCTTGCGGCCGCTGAGCCAGCGGCCCGCGGACAACCCGGGCCGGTCCGGCACGCCCTGACCGGCTGGGTCGGCGATTGCCGGCTCGGTGTCGAAGATCTCGTAGATCCGCTGCGCAGCCGTGGCAGCCTCCTGGCCGGTGGCGATGATGAAGCCCATTGCCTCGATCGGCCAGATCAGCAGCAGGGTCAGCGTGACGAACGCGACCAGCCCGCCGAGGGTCAGTGCGTGACTGCTGACGGCGAAGGCGCCGAGGAGCAGCAACAAGCCGATGACCGCGTTCGGCACCATGTCGAGTGCCGCCCAGAACGTGCCGCGTAGCCGGGCCTTGTCCACCTGGGTGCGGAAGACGAGCTTGGACTGGCCCAGGTGACGGGCTGCGGCCTCGTCCCGGCGACCCAACGACTTGAGCACCCGGATGCCGGTGGCCGCTTCTTCGACGTAGGTGGCCAGGTCACCCTGCTGGTCCTGGGACAGCCTGGACAGCACCCGGTAGCGCTTCTCGAACCGCAGGCACAGCACGGACACCGGCAGGAACAGGCAGCCCGTCAGCAGGCCGAGCCACCAGTTCATCCGGATCAGCAGCGCCACTATGAGAAAGAAGGTCCAGGTGTTCGTGATAAAGAACACGACGCCGAAGCCAGCGAACCGCCTGATCGTGGAGAGGTCGTTGGTCGCGCGGGACAGCAGCTGACCAGACTGCCAGGAGTCATGGAAGGCAGGCTCGAGGCGCTGGAGGTGGTGGTACAAGTCGTCGCGGATGGTCTTCTCCATCCCGGCGACCGCGCCCGACAGGGCCCATCGCCGGAAGAAGTTCAGGCCGGCCTGGATCGAGCCGAGTGCCATCGCGGCGATACTGAGTGGCAGCAGCTCGGACCTGATCCCTTTGACGACCACGCTGTCGATTACCGACTTGGTGATGAACGGGATCGCGATCTCGGACGACACGGCCAGGATCGCCGCCGTGATCATCAGGAACAGGCCCAGGTAGTAAGGCCGCAGGTACTCGCGCATCCGCCACAATGCTTGCGCGGGAGTCTGCGCCGGAGCATGCGGCTGCGAACCAGCGGACGTGGGGGGCATTATCCGCAGGTTAACCGGCGAGCGGCAATGCTGTCACCAGAGTTTTCGGTCGGCGAACGCCGCCGCGCTCGTTCCTGCGGCGTTTGGCTGAATAGGCCGCAGGGTGGCGAAGAGCGGGTAACTCTGGCACTCTGGCCAGACGACGGCGTGCTGTTGCCGGAGTCGGCTTGGAGGGGGCCCCGTGGAGCGCACCCATTCATGGGACGTGCCTGCGCCGCTACGAGAGCCCGTTCCGGTGTTAGCTGTCTACAACGCGGGGATCGCAGCGATCTGCCGGCTTGCATCGCAGTTTGACGAGGCGAGCTGGAGCACGCAGACGCCGTGCCCGGAATGGCGGGCCTTTGACCTGGCCGGACACTTGCGCTGCGTCGCCGACGACCTCCACGAATACCTCGATGAGGCCCCGGTAAGCCGTTACGCGCGCCTGATGGCAACCGGAGCGCACCCAGATAGCATCAGCCGAAAGCTGGCCAGGCAGAACGCGGCCGAGCTTGCGGCCTTGGCGGATGCAACGCCTGGGCAGCACATCGCAGCGTTCGCGGCGGCGGCGCGCCGGTACGCGGCCCGGCTGGGCGCGGTCTGGGAACTCCCGCATCACCAGTACCGCGACACGGTGGTGACCGTTGGCGGCATGGCAGGCGCCGCCAGCGCTGAGTGGCACCTGCATGCCTGGGACCTGGCGATGGCGCTCGGCACTGACTACCGGCCGGCTGATCCGACCGCGGTACTCGCCGGCTGGCTGGCCGGCATGCCGCACCTGCCGCTTCCGCCGGCGCGCAGTCACGGGGGCTGGAGCGCACGTCACCCGGATCCCTGGCATGCTGTGCTGGCGGTGTCCGGTCGGCGTCCCCCCGCCAGCCAGGCCAGGACGAGGCCGACCGAATGGGTGCGGCAGCGCCTGCGGCGGAGTGATGAACGGCGCCCGCGGCGGAAGGACGACCTGCCGGTGCGGCGGAAGGGATGACGGGCAAGTGAAGCTCAACGTGGAGGCGGTCCGAGCCTGCTATCCGGCACTGGCTGACGGCTACGCGTACCTGGACGGCGCAGCAGGGACGCAGGTGCCGACCGCGGTGATCGAGGCGATAAGCGGGGCCCAGGCGGCCGGACTCGGCAACGGCGGCGGGGTTTTCCCGGCTAGTCACCGGGCGGACGTCATCACGGCTGACTGCCGCGGCGCGGTGGCGGCGCTGACCGGCGGCCACTCCGACGGCGTCATACTCGGGCCGAACATGACCACGCTGACTTACCGGCTCGCTGACGCTCTGGCCCGTGCCTGGGCCGCCGGGGACGAGGTAATCGTGTCCCGGCTCGACCATGACGCCAACATCCGGCCGTGGCTGCAGGCCGCAAAGCGGGCCGGCGCCACCGTTCGCTGGGCCGAGGTCGACCCGGAGACCGGAGACCTGCCTGCCGCGCAGTACGGCGAGCTCATCACGGACCGCACGCGCCTCGTCGCGGTGACCGCGGCCAGCAACGTCATCGGCACCAGGCCTGACGTTGCGGCCATCACCGCGATGGCCCGCGCCGCCGGTGCGCTCAGCTACGTCGACGGGGTGCACGCGACTCCGCACGTGCCCGTAGACGTGCGCGCCCTCGGCGCCGATTTCTACGCGACCAGCGCCTACAAGTGGTCGGGCCCGCATATCGGGGCCGTCGTGGCCGAGCCGTCGCTGCTCGACACGCTCCGCCCCGACAAGCTCGTGCCATCACCGGACACTGTGCCCGAGCGCTTCGAGCTCGGCACCCCGGCGTTCGCCAGCCTGGCCGGGGTCACCGCGGCGGTTCACCACCTGGCCTCGCTGGCCGAGGCAGCCGGACACGTGGGCACCCTACGCGAGCGCGTCCTGCTCTCGATGGCTGCGGTGCAGCACTATGAGCAGGAACTATTCGCCGTGCTGGTGGCCGGGCTGGACAGCATGAAGCACGTGCGGACCTACGGCCGGGCGCCCAACCGCACGGCAACTGCCTACTTCACGGTGGCTGGCCGGACGCCCCGGCAGGTCGCCGAGCACCTGGCCAGTCGCAAGATCAATGTCTGGCACGGGCACAACTACGCCTGGGAGCTAACCGGGGTGCTGGGCATCCGCGATAGCGGCAGCGCGGTCCGAGCCGGCCTGGTGCATTACAACGACAGCGCGGAGGTCTCCAGGCTGCTGACGGCCGTAGCCGAGCTGGAGCCGTAGCCAGGCCCGCAGCGTGCCCGTCCTAGCCGAAGGTGTACCGGTACAGGCGCGTCTCTCGCTGCTCGAAGCCGGCCTTCTCGTACAGCCGCCCGGCCGCCTCGCGAGACGGCCTGGTCGTCAGGTCCACGGTCCTGGCTCCTGCCACCTCGGCCAGCCGGAGCGCCTCGCGCACCAGGGCAATCCCGGCGCCCTGCCGGCCGGCCGCCTGATCGACTACGACGTCCTCGATCCAGGCTCGCACGCCTGTCGGGGCCGAGAACGTCACCAGCGTCAGCGTGCCGATGATGCTGCCGCCGTCGCCGCGCGCCAGCAGGACCGTAGCCGCCGGTGACGAGATCACGGCCGCTAGTGCGTCTGCGTCCAGCGCCTTAGCCGTGCTCGACAGCTGCGGGAGCAGCCTGCCGAAGGCCTCGACGACCTCGTCGGTCACCTTGTCGAGAACTTCTATGCCGATTTCCACCTGGCGCACTCTACCGCGCCCGATCGGGCGGAGGTCGCGGCGTGGCTAGCTCAGGCCGGCCGCGTGCAGGGCCGCGGCAGTGCCCGCAGCCACCACGATCACGACGAGGAACGGGGCCCGCAACAGCAGCGCGATGACCGCGGCAGCCATGCCGCTTAGCCGCGCCGGGTCGAAGACCAGCGCGTGGCCGTTCGTCGCCGTCTGCACCGCTGCCAGGGCGGCCAGCAGCGCAACCGGGACCAGTTCGGCGAACCTGCGCACCAGCGGCCTGGCCAGCGCTCGCTGCGGAATGGTCAGCCCGGCCAGCTTGAAGGCGTAACAGCCGCCCGCCGTGGCCAGTACGGCGATCCACACTCCGGTCATTGCCCGCTCTCCGGCAGCACGGTCTCCGGCAATGAGGTCTCCGGCAGCGGGGCCTCCGGCGGCTCCGGGCTCGCGAGCGCCCCGGCCAGGGCCGCCGTCGCGGCCAGGATGACCGGAACGCCGATCGGAAGTACGGGGGTGGCTGCAAGTGCGATCGCAGCGGCGCCGAGTGCGACCGCCCGCTCGGTCCGGCCAGCCTTCAGCCGTGGCCAGATGAGCGCGAGGAAAGCCGCCGGGCCTACCACGTCGAGGCCAAGAGCCTGCGGCGAGCCGACGCGGCCCGCCCCGATCGCGCCCGCCAGCGTGCACAGGTTCCAGGTCAGGTAGGTGCCGGCAAACGTCGCTGTGAAGCCCTTCCGGGCAGCGGCCGGATCGGGCTGGGCCAGCGTCACGGCAGTTGTCTCGTCGATGACGCCGATCGCGGCCAGCAGCCGGACTGGCCCGCGCGGCCGCAGCACGTGCGCCAGCCGGAGGCCGTACAGGGCGTTCCGGCCGCCGAGCAGGATCGCCCCGGCCGTGCCGGCCAGCAGACTGCCACCGCTGGCGATGACCCCCGCCAGCGCGAACTGGGACGCGCCGGTACAAGGCCAGCAGGCTCAGCGCACATGCTTGCCATACAGTCAGGCCCGCGCTGACCGCGGCCGCGCCGAACGCGATGCCGGCGGCGCCAGCAGCCAGCCCGAGTGCGATCCCGTCGCGGACCGGCCGCACAGGGGCGGACCATGTTACCGGTGCGGACAGTCTTGGGTAGGTGGCAGGCGTCGGTCGCTCCGGCTGGGTGTCGGCAGTTCCGGCAGGCATGGGCGCCAACGTAGTTCGGCTTGCCGTTGGCGTCTTGTACGTTCTTGACCGGCGTCGGCTAGCTGGCGGCGAGCAGTACTCGTTCCCGCTGGTAGGCGCCGGGCGGAACGCCGACGACCCGCTTGAAATGCCTGGTGAGGTGCGCCTGGTCGGCAAAGCCGGTAAGCGCAGCTACCTCTGTCGCCGGTAGCCCGTCGTCAAGCAGCGAACGGGCCCGGCGCACCCGCAGCTGATTGAGGTAGGCATGCGGCGGCAACCCGGTCTGGGCACGGAACGCCCGCAACAGCGCGAACTGGCTGAGCCCGGTGACCGCAGACAGCTCGGCCAGCGACGGAGGCTCAGCTAGCCTCTCGTGCAGGAGCTCGCAGACGGTCCGGACCGCAGTGGGCGCCTGCCCTGCACTGGTCGCGTCCCGCACCACAGCGGGGCCGTCCGCCGCATGAGCACGCAGCAGGCCAGCCAGCGCCGCTGTCAGCAGGCTAGAGGAGGCGAGCTGGTCGCCGTGCTCGGCGGCCCGGTGCGCACTGCGCAACATCGCCGCACTGCGGGCGTCGTACAGGACGGTCTGCGGGAACCGGGGCGTCCCGCGCGGCCAGCCGAGCTGTTCGGCTACCTCGGTCACTACGCAGACCTCGGGATAGAGCACGCGGTAGGTCCAGCCCGCCGGCGTCGCTGCGTGGCCGGTATGCACGACCTCCGGATCGAGCAAGGCGACCGCGCCTGCGCCCGCGCGCAGCAGTCTGCCGCCGTAGTCGAACTCCTCGACGCCAGCCTCGATCAGCCCGAACGTGTAGGTCTCATGCGCATGCCGGCCGTACCGGTGCGTGATGAATCTCGCCCGCAGCAGGTCAACGCCTGCAACTGCGGCGTGCTGCCAGTACCGCGCAACCTCGGCCGCCATACGTCATGCCTACCTGATGGCCGGCCAGCGATCCAACCTAATAACTCGCCAGCGGCCGGTCACGTCGCGAACTCGCCGACTTGCGGCGCGGTCAGGATCCCACTGGCTCGCTCAGCCCAGCGTCGTTGCGATCGTCATCCGCCGCCCCTTGATCATTCTGGCCGGCCTGGTACCGGGCGAAGCCGGGCAGCGCCAGCGCGAGCACCGCCGATAGCGCGACGGTGATCAGGCCACCGGACAGCGCGCTGATCACGGGGGAGGCGAGCGATCCCACGATGCCCGACTCCACCCGGCCGAGTGACTCGCCGCCCGCGCCGATCACGTAGTCGGCGGCGGTCAGGCGGCCGCGGAGGGCATCGGTGGTGACGGCCTGGACAAGCGTCCCCCGGATCACAACCGTGAAGGTGTCGGCTGCCCCGGCGACCGCGAGCAACGCAAGCGTTAGCCAGAGGCTGCGGGCGAGCGCGAAGCCCGCGAACGCAGCGCCCCAGATCGCGACCGTGCAGAGCATCGCCAGGCCTTGCCGGGACAGCTGCCGCAGCGGCCCGGTGCAGGCCGAGCTGAGCAGGCCGCCCACGCCGATGGCGGTGGTAAACAAGCCGAGCGTGGCCGGGTTGCCGCCGAACCGCTCGGCATTAATCGCCGGGAAGAGTGCCACCGGAAGGCCGAAGACCGTCGCGTTGAGATCGGCGAGGAACGCGCCGGCCAGCACCTGGCTGCGCCCGATGAACCGGATGCCCTCGGCGACTGCGCGGGGGCCGGGCCTGCCCGTTCCCGGTTGCGGCGGCATGGCCGGCAGCAGGCTCACGCCGTACAACGCGGCGCCGAAGCTGACCGCGTCGATCAGGTAGCAGGTCTGGAGGCCGGCGGCCGCAGTGATCAGGCCCCCGAGCGCCGGGCCCACGATGAGCGTGACCTGGAAGCTGATCCGGTTCAGTGCCAGACCCGCGGGCAGCCGGTCCGGCGGCAGCAGGCTCGGGACCAATGCCCGCCTGGCTGGCAGGTTCAGCGCTTCGAGCCCGGACTGCACCGCGATCAGCGCGTACAGCAGCCAGACGACGGACAGTCCCGCGAACGCCTGTGCGGCCAGGATGGCGGAGACCGCGGCCAGGCAGATGCTGGTAATCAGGACGAGTTTGCGCCGGTCCATCGCGTCGATGAGCGATCCGCCGAGCAGGCCGACGGCGAGCATCGGCCCCAGCGCGGCCAGGCCGATGGCGCCGACGGCGAACGGCGACCGGGTGATGTCGTAGACCTGCAGCGGGATCGCGAAGCCCGTCAGGGCGCCGCCCGCCGAGGACAGCATGCTGCCCAGGAATAGCCTGCGGAACGGCGCCGACTCGCGCAGCGGGGAGATGTCGGTGAGCAGCCTGGGCATGGGCGTCCTAGTCTGGCCGGCGGGTGGCGGCGAGTGCGGCGGTGAACTCGGGGTGGTCGCGCGCCCACTGCGACTCGGTGATGCGCTGGCGGAACGAGCGCTGCCGGAGTGCGGCGGCGATCGCTGGGACAAGCTCGGCCAACGAGAACGGCAGCTCGGTGTCCATCTCGGCCGCTGCCGACGCGGTCGCGGCCCATTCCGCCTCGATCTTGGGCAGCAGGGCGCGGGCTTTGGCGGTCAGATGCACTACCCGCTGCCGGGCATCCTCGCCGGGCTTGAGCACGACAAGCCCGCGCGTTCGCATCTGCGCGACGGTCTGGCTGGCCGCCGAGTGGGTCACCGAGATCGCGGTGGCCAGGTCGCGGATCGGCACCGGGCCGAGCGCGACCAGAGCACGGACGACCGGGCTGAAACGCGGCCGGTAGCCGGTTACGCCAAGGTCAGTCAGCACCGTCCCGATATCGGCATCCATCAGGTCGAGCACGTGCCGGAGCTGAGTCCCGAGGCCGGTGAGGGACCCCGGGCTGGCGCCGGGCGCCGGCTCAGCCATGGCGGACCGTGCCATTGCCAGCAGCGAACCTGTCGGTGGCCGCCACGATCGCGGCGTCGAGCGCGGTGCTGCCGCCGTGGCCCGTCTCCTCGATCAAAACGAGGTCGCAGCCCGGCCACGCGCCCGCTAGTTGCCACGGGGTGCCCAGCAGGTTGATGAGGTCAAGGCTGCCCTGGACGACTATGCCGGGAACGGGTTCCAGCAAGGCAGCCCGGCGGAGCAGTACGCCGTCCTCGAGGAAATGGTCGTTGGTCCAGTAGTGGGTGACCAGCCGGGCGAACGCCAGCCGGAACCTCGGGTCGGCGTAGCGCGGATCGGGCCGCGGCGAGGTCGGGACGATGGCCTCCTCCCAGTCGCACCAGTCCTTGGCTGCCTTGGCTCGCACGTCCTCGTTACCCTCATTCAGCAGGCGGTTGTAAGCGGCGGCGAGGTTACCATCGCGGTCGGCTCCGTGCACGCCGTCGCGAAAGCGCGCCCAGTCGGCGGGAAAGAGCCTGCCCAGGCCGCGGGTGAACAGCTCGACCTCGCAGCGCCGACCGGTTCCGACGCCGCTCAGGACGAGGCCGGTGACGAGCTCTGGGTACCGCTGCGCGTAGGCGAGCCCGAGCACCGAGCCCCAGGAGGCGCCGCGGATCAGCCAGCTATCGATCGCTAGGTGGCGACGGAGCCGCTCGATGTCGGCGAGCAAGTGCTGGGTGGTGTTCGCGGCCAGGCTCACCTCCGGCTCGCTGACGTGCGGTTTGCTGCGTCCGCAGCCCCGCTGGTCGAACAGCACAATCCGGTACGCATCCGGATCGAAATACCGGCGCATTCCCGCGGTGCAACCCGAGCCCGGCCCGCCGTGCAGGACCAGAGCAGGCTTACCGGCCGCGTTGCCGCAGGATTCCCAGTACACGGCGTTGCCATCGCCGACGTCCAGCAGGCCATGGTCATACGGGTCGATCTCGGGGTAACGAGCGTCCATCCGATCCTCCTCCTGCGGCCTTTCGACGACCGGCCCGAGTCTGGGCCTACGCCAGTGCCGATCCGGTGTGACAGCACTATAACAGTACTAATATATCATCCGCTCTGCGCCGCGTGATCGGTCTGTGCGGGGTGACGAATGTGCGCTGGGCGCTCAGTTCGCGCGTGCGGCCGACAGGACGGCGTCGCAGACTGCGGGCATGCCAGTGTCCCGCCCCGACGGGGGAGGGCGGGACACTGGCGTGGGGGTCGGCGCAGGCGGAGCGGGGGGCTCTCGGCCGGGCGCCGGCCGAGGCGTCGGTTAGGCGGACGGGCGGTGCATCGCAAGTTTCGACGCGGGTTGTGACTGGCCGGTTTCAATTTGTGCCCAAGGTTACTACCTAGTAACTGGTGCGGCTACTTGTGGGTAACTTTGCTGCCGCTGTTATCTAGAAATGTGACGAATGTTCGGCAGCCCGTCGAGAGCCTCGGCCGGCACTGCACCGTCGCCCCGCAGCCCGGCCAGCGTCAGGCAAGGCGCGGCCTAGCTAGATACGTCGTCAACTGGCGATCGCGCGCACATTGGATGCTGGTCAAGCTCTGGCGTGCGCGTAGGCCTGTAGCCAAGCGTAGGCGGCCGAGCGGTTGTTCTCTTCGATGTTGGTATGGTCTTCGTCGGCGGGGAAGTGGGTAGTGACACGCGGGATACGTTCAGCCAGCCACCGAGCATGGGCAAGGGGAATGAAGTCCTTCATGCCGTGCCAAAGGCTGACTGGGGCCCGGATGTCGGCAAGCTCGAACGTCCACGGATGGTAGAGGGCGCTGTCATCCTCCCACGATCCCTCGTCGTCGAAGGTTCCCTGATCATCCGCGTGAAGCACGTCGCGGATGCACAGCGCGAGATAGTCAGCCCACTCCCGGCTGTGCGCCGGGTCCTGCTCGGCCCGCTCTCCCCACCTCTCCAGCCACCAGTCGGCCGAGCCCCGCTCCGCCAGGGTCAGCGCTGACTGCACCCTGAAATCAGCTCGTGCCTGCTCGGGCTCTTCGAAGAACCTGCGGATCTCTTCCCGGAAGTCATCTCCACCTAGGCCCTCCGCGAAGTCCAGGCCCGGCATGCCGTACGGGCCGATCGATGCGAACACGCAGACAGCGGTGACAGCGTCTGGCAACTTGGCCGCGGTGGCCAGAGCGTAGGGCCCCCCGCCCGATGACCCCCACATCGCCGCCCTCGAGATACCCAGGTCGCTCATGATCGCCCGGACATCCCCGGCGCAGTCGGCGATAACACGGCCCGGCATCGGTGTGGATCCGCCGCAGCCGGGACGGTCATAGCCGATCAGCCGGAAACCCTGTTCCTGGCCCTCCCGTACCGCGGGTGGGAACAGGCGCCGGGAGCCAGCACCGTTTCCCCCCCTGAACTTCGTCTCGAACATGTGCAGTAGTCGTTGGTCAGTCGGTCAAGGCTCGGCGTATCCAGGTTCACGCCCGCTCTGCGTGGCCGCGCAGGCGAGTCAGGGCGCCAGACGGAACGGTGGGTACTGGTCGGTGACCAATGTCACCGCGTAGCCGATGACCCGGTTGTGCCAGCGCGCGACCCCTTCGATGAAGTCGAATATCCCGCGGGGATACCGCCCGGTGAACAAGATGGCGAACCAGGCCACGATCACAACCACGAGCGCCACGATGTCGAGGAAGAACAGCACGATGTAGTGCGGGATGGCGAGCAGCCACTTGACGAGCGGTAGCCAGCGGTTGAGGTCCTGGACCGCGTCCGGGTACGGGTAATCGAGGTGGACCGACTGGTGCTCGTCGGTGGATGGGTACTTATCGTCCATCAGCGCCAGGTAGATGAGAACGCGGTTACTGAACCGCTGCAGCTCGAGGTTCCAGTCGAACCACCAGCGCGGATATTTCTGCCAGAACAAGATCATCAGCAGCGGACCGAAGAATAGGAGCCCGCCCGCACCGGCAGCGAACCCGCTGGACCCGCGCCCGTAGCTCCACTGCCAGACTCCGCCGTCGACGGTGCCCAGGACGATCGCGATGGGAATGATCGTGAAGATCCGGAAGAAGCTCGTCACGCGGTCCAGGTCGCGGTCGGGATAGTCCACCGAGAAGCTGACGGGATACGAAGTTCCGTACGCGGTTCCGTCCATTTTCAATCCCTCCATCGCCGATAGTCGAGCAGGCCCAATCGTGCCAGCTATTCGGGCGAGATCAATGGCGCAACTCGGCTCCCTCGCATGGTCGTGCGTACGCACCGGATGGCCGGTGTGGGGCACCATGTGGGTGTGCGTGCTTTGCTAGCGGCTATCCGGTGCGGCAAGGGTCAGGTCGAGGCGAACCTTGCCAGCCACCTGAAGGTCGTGGCTGATGCCTCGTCGGCCGCCTGTGACCTGGCAGTGTTCCCGGAAATGTCCCTGACAGGATCGGTTGACCCGGCCGCACACTCCGAGCGGCTGCTAGCAATTGATGACGCGGCAGTGAGCAGGCTGGTCCGGGAGTCGGCGCGGGCGGGCATGGGTGTCTGCTTCGGAATCGCTGAGCGGGCACCGGACGGCCTCCCGTACATCACCCAGCTATGCGCGTCAGGCGGAAAGCTGATGGGGTTTCAGCGCAAGCGCCACCTGGGCGATGGCGAGGAGGCGTTCACCGCAGGCACCGACTCCGCAGTGTTCGGGCTAGCGGGAGCCAACTTCGGGATAGCCATCTGCGCCGAGGCCGGATTTGACGCGCCTTTCGACGACGCCGCTGCCGCCGGTGCGCGCCTGATGCTTTTCCCCGCCGCGCCCGGACTCTACGGGCGCCGCACCGACGATGCCTCCTGGCGCAGCGGGTTCTCCTGGTGGCAGGGCTCGAGCCTCGGTGACGCCCGTCGGCACGCTAGCCGCCTCGGGCTTTGGATCGCGCTTGCAGGGCAGGCCGGCTCGACCGCCGACGAGGACTTCCCGGGCCTCGCCGCGCTGGTCAGCCCTGACGGCAGCGTGACAGCTCGGCTGCCCGACTGGCGTGAAGGGACGCTAGTAGTCGACATCCCGCTCTGACCGGGCCTGTGATGGACTCGCAGCATGCGGATTGACTGGGACGTGCCGATTCCGATGGACGACGGCAATGTGCTGCGCGGCGACGTATTCCGCCCGGACGAGGACGGCCGGTTCCCAGTGATCTTGACGCACGGGCCGTACGCGAAGTGGCTCGCCTTCCAGGACGGATTCCCCCGGCAGTGGGCGAACCTGGAGTCCGAGCACCCTGACGCAGTGGCGGGCTCGTCCAACGTGCACCAGAACTGGGAAACCGTCGACCCGGAGAAGTGGGTGCCCGACGGCTATGTCGTGATCCGGGTCGACTCACGCGGGGCCGGCAGGTCGCCCGGCTACCTGGATATTTTCTCGACGAGGGAAACGAACGACTACTACCAGTGCATCGAGTGGGCCGCCGCGCAGCCGTGGAGCACCGGGAAGGTCGGGCTTCTGGGAGTCTCTTATTACGCAATCAACCAGTGGCAGGTGGCCGCGCTGCAGCCCCCGCACCTGGCGGCCATCTGCCCATGGGAGGGCGGCAGCGACTTCTACCGCGACTTCACCCGGCACGGTGGCATCCTCAACATCTTCGTCCGCCAGTGGTATCCGCCGCAGGTGGAGGGCGTCCAGCATGGAGTCGGCGAGCGCGGCCCTAGGCACCGCACGACCGGCGGTCTGGCCGCCGGCCCGGAGACGCTGACCGAGCAGGAACTGCGCGCCAACCGCGCCGACACGCCCGCCCTCGTGCTCGCGCATCAGCTCGCCGACGACTACTACCGCGACCGCAGCCCTGAGCTGGAGAAGATCACCGTACCGGTGCTGTCGGCCGCGAACTGGGCGCACCACCTGCACACCAGGGGCAACTTCGAGGGCTACGCCCGCGTCGGCAGCACGCAGAAATGGCTTGAGGCGCACGGCCTGCAGCACTGGGCCGAGTTCTACACCGATTACGGAGTCCGGCTGCAGAAGCGCTTCTTCGGTCACTTCCTCAAAAGTGAGGACACCGGCTGGGAGGCACAGCCGCCCGTCCTGCTCCAGGTGCGCAGGGTCGACGGCAGTTTCGAGCTGCGGGCGGAGAACGAGTGGCCGCTCGCCCGCACCACGTGGACCAGGTTCCACCTCGATCTCGAAGGCAGGCAACTCGCCACGCAGCCCGACATGACTGAACGGAGCGTCACGTTCGACGCGCTCGGCGACGGCCTGGAGTTCTGGACGCCGCCGTTTGAGGAGGACCTGGAACTCACCGGCCCGGCAGCGGCGAAACTGACGATCGCATCCTCGACGGCGGACGCCGACATCTTCCTGACCCTCCGGGTGACCGACCCCGGCGGGCGCGACGTTACCTTCATAAGCGGTCAGGACCCGCACGGCTGCGTCGGATTCGGCTGGCTGCGGGCGTCGCAGCGCAAGACCGATCCCAAGCGCAGCGTCCCGCACCGGCCGTGGCATACCCACGACGAGGACCAGCCGCTGACGCCGGGCGAACCGGTCGGCCTGGACGTCGAGATCTGGCCGACTTCGGTGATCATCCCGGCCGGTTACCGGCTCGGCGTCACTGTGCAGGGGCGCGATTTTGAGCTGCCGGGCGACGGGCCCTGGCCGTCGGCGTTCGGCGTCACCATGCGCGGTAACGGTATCTTCGTGCACGACGAGCCTGCGGATCGCCCGCCAGAGATCTTCGGCGGCGCCACGACGCTAATCTCCGGCGGGTCGAGCCCGTCCTACCTGCTGCTTCCGGTCGTGCCGCGGTAACGGCCACGCGGTCTACCGCGTTGTCAGCGTGCTGCCTGCCGGGTAGCCGCGGCGCAGCCCGTCCTGGATAATCCATGCTTGCTGCCTGCCATGTACTTGCCAGGCATGCCCGGCGCCAGTCATATCGACGATGGCGGTGTCCTCGTCGATCCCGATGACCGTAGTGCCTGTCGGCGGGCGCATTCCGGCGCGGGTCAGCAAGTCAGGTGCCCGGGCGAGCATCTTGTCGAAATGCGGGAGCACCCGCAGGCCGGGAAGCACGCCGAGGCCCGGATCGGGCTCGCTGTCCGGGCGGCGGAACGACGGGACCCAGCCGGTGAGCGCGATGGCTCCCGCCGAGCACCCCGCTAATGCCGCTCCCGACTGCCAGCCAGCGACGATCGCCTCCCACACCCGGGTGTCGCGCAGGGTCTGCGCGAGATAACCGGGATTGCCGCCGGACAGGTACACCAGGCCTGCTCCGCCGATCAATGCAGCCAGTTCTTCGCTGTCGGCCTCGCCGCGGTCGCGCGCGACGACCGGTACCTGCTCGACGCCCAGGCGTTCGGCTTGAGCGGCGCCCAGGTCAAGCCAGCGTTGCAGGCTCTGCTCGCCTTCTGGTGCCGCTGCCGTGGGAATCTGCACATAGCGGGGAGCGCGGCCTCGGAGAAGCATGCCCTCGACGCCGGCCATCACCGGCAAGTACTCGCCGCTTCCCACCAGCGCCAGCGGCCCAGGCATTACCGGCAACTCCTGTCACGACCTGCGCGCCAACACAGCCAGTTCGAGCATCGACGACGGCGCGGCATCCGACCATCATGACCCGCCGGCGGGATGGCTGCCCGGTACTTCCGCTCTGCCGGTACTTCCGCGCTAGCCGTTGTCCGTCACGGGTAGCTCGGGACGTCCACTGGCTGCTGCATCCCCGGATTAGCAGGGGTGACGGGGCCGCCGACACCGTTGATGATCGAATTGAATGCGCCGGAGCCATCGATCCATATGGCGAACACGTTGCGGAACTGGACGCCGGGTGTATCGGGCGCCTGGAACGCATCGGCTTCATCCAACGCCGCTGGGGTGTTAATGAAGACGGCGTAGCTGCCCATTCCATAACCCTGGAACGTCCTGACGTGCGGTGTGACCAGGAAGGCCGGGTAACCGTCCTGGCTTGGCGACGCCATCCACGCCGACTGACTGGGCGGGTCGTACGGCAGCTCGTTCTGGAAGAACACGTTCGTGCCGCCCTGGCCGCTCCAGATGACCTCGTACTTCTGATAGTGCTCGACGGCCAGGCCGTAGGACGTCACGTTGTCGCCGGTGACGACTACCCCGGTGGCAGCGGTGTTCTCAGTCCAGCCGACCGCGTTCCCGTGGTCAGCCCGCCACGCCCAGACGTCGTCGATGATTGAGTTGCTGGCATTGTCGAGGAGGCTGATTGTTGCGCCGACGTTAGTCGTCTCGGCGCCGCCGATGCGGAAGAACACGTCCTGGATGGTGTCCGGGTCAGTGCTGCTCGCGGGCCCGGGGTGCCCGACCGAGAGCAGCACCGGTGAGTTGACCGGTCCGGCATCAAACAGCAGGCCGGACAGCCGGACTCCGTCGTTTGCGACGGCGATCATCGCCGGGCCGCCGTCCTGCGGGACCAGGGTGGCGAATCCCTGGCCGAGGATGACAGTGTCCGGATGGCTGATCACGATGGGCTCGTCAAGGTTGTAGACGCCGGGAGTAAGGATGAGGTTCTGCCGGTGGGCCAGTGCGGCGTTGATGGCCCAGACCGGCGTGCCCGGGTTGGCCACGAAGAATGTCGACATCGGGATGGACGTGCCGGCTTCGCTGCCACTGGCCCACGACGGACCCGACGAGTTGTGCTGGACAGCGGGAACGAAGACGTTGTAGTTCCCGCCTGAGTCCGTGTAGAGGAACGGCTCCTCAGCTGTCACCGGGCTCGTCGCCAGGACAGTGTTCTGGTCACACTGGCCGCCGAAGGCTGGCGACGGCGCTCCCTCGACCCCGGCGTAGACCAGGTTCCACAGCCCGCCGTTATCTGGGGCACACCCGTTGGACCCGCCGATAGCGGCGTTGCGGACCATGAACTGCTGGTTGCCGTAGAAGTCGAGGTCGCCACTGACCTGGCTGTCGGCGATGAAGCCGCCGCTGGCGAAGTTCTTGTTCGCGCAGTAGTCCTGGAAGACGACGCTGCCGTTGATGATGGCCCGCCGGATGGGCGACGCCTGGGATGCTGACCACATCTCGGCTGTGTTCGCGCAGTACTGGGTGAAGGGGTCCAGGACCGGCGGCGCGTAGTCCGGCGGCGAGCTTGGCAGGGTGACGTTTAGCGTCACGTTCGACAGCGATCGCCAGAAGTTGTCGTCAGAGTTGCAGTACGACGTGCCAGGGGTGCACAGGTTGTTGAATACCTCGATGGCGCCGTTGATGACGGTGTCATTCGGCATGAAGCCAAGGCCCGCAACTTCGGTGTAATAACCGACCTGGAAGACCAGCGGATCAGCGGTTGAGCCGTAGGTGCCCGGCTCGAAGAAGATGGCGTAACGCTGGCTGTCGAACTGGCTGCCGACCGGAACCTGCTGGGTCGATATGTTGTTGAGGTCGGTCTGGATGGCCGTCTGGCTCATGGCGTCGTTAAACACGCAGACGTTGGGGCCGAAGACGGCGACGTTAGCGTCCGGGCACGGCGAGGTGGCGGCGGAGGCCGCGTCGGCCGACGTCATCGCGAATCCGCTGCCGGCAGTCAGCGCCAGCGCGGCTAAAACCGCCAGACGCTGTCGTGACCGATCGGCGAACCGCGCGATCAGGCTCGCGGTGCGGGGCCGGACGTGGGCCAATCCAGACTGGCTGGCTTCCCGCATGATGGCTTCCCTCCTGGTCTGGCTGTTGCTGGTTAACTGCTGGTCAGCAAGGGTTACGTACGCTTCGGGATCAATAGAGCACCTGTACCGGTCTATATCGGGCTATCAATTGAGTCAATACCGATCGGAACGACTTCGGCCGTTGACAGCCGCGCCGACCGGTGTGAATGTTCGGGGGAGCCCTGCGCGGGCGGCGGGCGGGCTTGGGGGTTCACCATGTCTGTTGGCTCACGCCGGTCAGGTTGGCGCCGTTCGGCTGCGGCCAGCCTGGCCGCACTCGGACTGGCCGCGGCCGTGCTGGCTGCCCAGCCCGGCGCGGCGCAGGCACGCTCAGCGCGGCCCGGCCGTGCCTCGCTGGCCGCAGCCGCACTGCCGATTGCGCCGCACCCGCTGCCGGATGTCGGCAATGATGCCTACCTCGGCGGCGTCTGGTGCGTGACAGCCAGAAGCTGCTGGGCGGTTGGCGGTTACGGCAAGGCCAACGGGGCCACTGTCAACCAGGCGCTGTACTGGAACGGCCGGAAATGGTCGCTGACCCGCGCCGCCAACCCGGCCGGCACGCATCCAGCCGGCGTCAATTTGCTCTCTGACGTGTCCTGCGCGTCCCCCGGGACTTGCTGGGCAGTTGGCGAGTACTCCGGGTACAGCGGCCCGGTTGTCGCCGAGGCGCTGCGCTGGACCGGAACGCGATGGTCTGCTGTGCGCACGCCTCGACCTCGCCACCTCGCGAATGACGGTCTCTATCTGCTGAGCGGCATCAGCTGCCCTGCGCCACGCGAGTGCTGGGCCGTCGGCGGCTACGTCAACGGCCAACATGGCGTCAACGAGATGCTGCGCTGGAACGGCGCGAGGTGGTCGAAGGTGCCCGTTCCCAATCCTGGCGGGACAGCGAGTTCTGCTATCAGCGGCCTGTCTGCCGTGACATGCACCTCGCCCCGGAATTGCTGGGCAGTCGGTGACTACAGCGTGCTGCGGCCGCGGCGAGTTGGCCGTAATCAGGCCTTGCATTGGAACGGGCGGAGGTGGTCACTGGTGGCGACTCCTCAGCTCGGAAGCGCAAAGAATGTCTCGAACGACCTCAGCAGCCTGTCGTGTACCGGTGCTGATAACTGCTGGGCGGTGGGCGACTATGGCGGCCAGTTCGCCAACGGCGTGGACCTCAGCCAGATCTTGCACTGGAACGGCACCAAATGGTCCGCCGTAGCTACCCCGCAACCGGACGGCACCGGGCGCGGCGCGGATAACACCCTCACCGCCGTTTCCTGCACGTCGGCGGGCAATTGCTGGGCTGCGGGCTACTACGGCAGCCTCGGGGCCGCGACCGGCGCGGGGAGAAATCAGACCGTGCACTGGAACGGGAAGAAGTGGGCTCTCATGCCGACGCCTGATCCGATCGGCACCGCTCACGGCGATGTCAACATTCTCAGCGGCATCAGCTGCACCTCAGCGGCTAGCTGCTGGGCTGTTGGAGATGGCATGTCGAAGGCTGGCATTGACCGCGATGAGGCGCTGCGCTGGAACGGAGCCAGCTGGTCTGGTTATAGCAGCTAGCATCGATACCGAGGATGGTGCCCGCGTGACCGCCGAAAACACCGTTACAGGCCACACCGCGCAGCAACGGCCGGGACCCGAGTTCCGCGCGCTCCTGCAGGGCCGACCGGTCGCCAGGGTGCAGCTGCCCGATGGCAGTGCCGGCTGGCTGGTCGGCGGTTACGAGGAAGTCCGCCAGGTACTAGTGGACCAGCGGTTCTCCAGGGCATTAGCGGTGGCGCCCGGTCGCTCGCTGCAGGGCACCGAGATAGTCGCCGCGGGCTCCATCAACGGGCTCGACCCGCCGGAGCACACCCGGCTGCGCACGCTCGTCGCCAGAGCGTTCACTGTCCGCCGGGTCGAGGCGATGCGCCCGCGCGTCGCCAGCATCGTCGAGGAGCTGATCGACGCGTTCCGTGGTCAGCCTCAGCCTGCGGACCTGGTGGCCGGATTCTCGCTGCCGCTGCCGGTTCAGGTGATCTGCGAGATGCTCGGCGTGCCCGCCGACGATGTGGACCAGTTCCATGCCTGGTCAGACACCGTCCTGGGCGACTGGGAGCGGGACAGCGAGCAGATCTTGCCGGCACTGGCCGAGCTGTACGGCTACATGGCCCGGCTGATCGAGGTCAAGCGGGCCGAGCCCGCTGACGATCTGATGACTGCGCTCATCGACGCACGCGACCAGGATGACCGGCTATCCGAGGAGGAGCTCACGGTTCTCTGTCTCTCTTTGCTGATCGGCGGGCACGAGACGACCGCGAACCAGATCAACATGTCGCTGCTGACCTTGCTTGATCACCCCGCGGAGCTGGCCAAGCTGCGCGCGGACCCGGCGCTGATACCCGGCGCGGTCGAAGAATTCCTGCGCTACGTCCGGCTGGGCGGCGGCGCCCTCCCGCCTGCACGGGTGACCATCGAGGACGTGCAGCTCGGTGACGTCACGATCCCGGCAGGCGAAGCCGTGCTGCCATTGTTCGCGACGGCCAACCGCGACCCGTCGGTGTACAGCGACCCGGACCGGTTCGACGTTACCCGCGCGCCCGTCAACCAGCTGGCCTTCGGCGCCGGCGCTCATCACTGCCTCGGCGCCCAGCTCGCCCGCCTCGAGCTTCAGGAAGCGTTTCGCGGCTTGCTCGGCCGGCTGCCGGGCCTGCGGCTGGCCGTGCCCGCCAGCGAGCTGCAGTTCAAGCCGGGAATGGCGCTCCATACGCTCTGCGAGCTGCCGGTCCGGTGGGACAAGCCGGATTACCTCGGTTGACGACGGACGCGAGGTCAGCGAATCGGACCTCCGATCGGAAGGTGGCTTGGATGGCGGAATCTGTCCGGCCTGCAGCGGATATGGGCCAGGAGCCCAACGCGGTATATGCACTTGGCAGCAGTGTCGGCGAGAGCGCTCGGTTGCAGCGCCAAGCGGGCGAGCTCAGCGCTGACAGCGCGGCGCTGCTGGATCGGGTCGGCCTGCGGCCGGGGCAGAGTGCGATTGACCTCGGCTGCGGCCCGCGCGGAATCCTAGACCTGCTTGCTGCACGGGTGTCACCTGGTGGCCGTGTCGTCGGCATCGATGCCGACCCCGCGCATGCGCAGATGGCCGCTGAGTTCGCCGCCGGGCTGGAAGGTGTGCAGATCATGGTGGCGGACGCTAGGTCAACTGGGCTGCCGTCTGGGTCCTTCGACCTGGTTCATGCACGCACCCTGCTTATCAATGTCCCGCGGCCCGAGGAGGTGGTCGCCGAGATGGTCCGGATAGCCCAGCCGGGAGGCTGGGTGGCCGCCATGGAGCCTGACGTTGAGTTGACCATGAGCTATCCACCTCATCCGGCGTTCACTCGCATCTGCGAGATCTTCCCGATGGTGGCCTGCCGCAACGGCGCCGACACGAACATCGGTCGCCGGGTACCGGAGCTGTTCCGTCAGGCGGGCCTAACCGACGTCGGGGTGAGCGCTATTGCGCAGATGTACCCCCACGGTCACTCCCGGCGTACGATCCGGCTCGACCTGGTGCGCAGCGTGCGCCCGCAAATCATCGAGATGGGACTGGCCAGCGAGACCGAGCTGGAGGAGCTAGACGCGGCGGCTCGAGCACACCTGGATGATCCGAAGACGATAGCCGTATTCGGCCTTCTCTTCGCGGTCTCGGCCCGCACACCAGCCTGACAGTGGCGACCGGAACTACGCGGCCCCGGGCATCGGTGTCCGGCGTCAGCCGACGACTCGGCGGAACAAGTCGAGAAAGTTCGATCCAAGGATCTTATCGGTCTCCGCCGCGCTGATGCCGCGGTCGGCCAGCACGTGCGGAAGGCGCGCGAAGTCGGCATAGCTCGTGAGCACCGGCCGGTAGTTGGCGTCCATGTCGGTCCCGATGGCGACGTGGTCGACGCCAACCAGCTCAGCTAGCCGGACGACCTCATCGGCGAAGTCGCCGAGCGACTCGCTCGTGACTCCCGACGGCCAGGCTCCGATCAGCCCGCCAGCCGATGCGACCGCGCGCGCGTGGTCGGCGCTCAGCAGGCGCGGATGGTACCGATCAGCGTGGTCTAGGTGGCTGTGCGAGATCATGACGGGATGGCGTGACGCAGCCAGGACGCCCTCGGTGGTCTCAAACGTGGCGTGCGCGCAGTCGACAATCACGCCGAGGCGATTGCACTCGGCCACGACGTCGCGCCCGAAGCGGGTGAGGCCGCCGTGGGCCGGTTCCTCCGTCTGCACGTCGCCAATCTCATTGACCCGGTAATGCACGAGCGTCAGCGAGGAGGCGCCGGCCGTCCGCGCCTCGGCTAGCGGTTCGAGCCTCCCGTCGAGGAAGTCGCCGCCTTCGCAGCTGATCAGGACCGCGGTCCGGCCGTCGGTGCAGGCGCGCTCGATTGCGGCGGCCGTGACCACCACATCCGCGGCCAGCGCGTCGGCAATCCGCCCGATCTCGTCGAGCTGGCGCCGGTGATCGCCGTATGCTTCGCCGGGCCGAAACGGCCGGGCGGCGCGCAAGCCCTTGGCCGCGTCAGGCGCGAGCACGCGCAGATCGGCCACAGTCGACAGGGTGATCGCGGCCAGTCCGGCGTCCTGGGCCGCAGACAAGGCGGCTACCACGTCCTGACCGCCGAGCAGGCCGACCAGAGGGTCAGTACCGTCCAGCCCGGCCAGGAAGCAGCGGCCAGGATGAGCGTGAACGTCGATCCACGGAGCCCGGGTCGCCGCCATGGCAGCCGACTATACGCAGGGGGCTGGCGCAGGCTCGCTGCTAGCGTGCAACTCATGACAATAGCGTTCAGCGCAGCGACGCTCGGGCTGCTCGACGGCAAGAATTACGCCGTCCTGGCCACGACGAATCCCGACGGCAGCCCGCAGACCTCGGTGGTGTGGGTCGGCCGCGACGACAGGGACCTGCTGTTCTCGACCGTCGAGGGCCGGGTCAAGCACCGCAATATGCTCCGCGATCCGCGGGTAAGCGTCACGGTGATCGATTCGTCGGATCCGGAGAACTACGTCGAGTTGCGCGGCCGGGTGTCCGTGACGCCCGATGTCGGCAGGCGCGTCGATACGCAGTTGTCCTGGAAGTACGACGGCAAGGACCCGGAGCCGGACCGCCCTGGCGCGGTACGAGTGGTCGTGCGGATGGACGTCGGCAAAGCCACCGGCTACGCGGCCTAGCCCCTGAGCACTCGCTAGCGAAGCAGACTCTGAGCGCAAGCTTCAGCAACCAGTCAGGGTGTGGCGACAACGCCGGCTGCTAGAATCTCCCGCACTGGTTTGCCCGCTGTCTTGCGGAGTTAAGCCTTATCGATATCGTTTCTGGCGATATTTCCTGGCTGCAACGGGCGGACGACGAGAGTCGTGGACGGCTTGGAGGAAGAAGAATGAGCGAGCAGTATTTCCCGCAGGAAGTCGGCGCAACCGCGCCGGAAGTCGGCGCAACCGCCCCGGCTGGCGAGCGTCAGGAAACCGGCGGACCGAACCGGACGCCGCGTAGCGAAATCGGCCCGGCCGTATCGGCTAACCGCAAGAAGGAGCCCGTGCTCCTGCTCGACCTGTCGACCAGCATGGACTGGAGCGCCTCCGACGACGCCGGTCCGGACTGGCCAGACCAGGGCAGCCGGCGGGCCGTCGTCATTGGCGCGCTGTCCGGCCTGGTGCGCGCGCTTGAGGACGAGGACACCGAGGCGGCCGCGGAGCAGGCCAGTGGCAGCGACGAGCTCGGCGGCCTGATGACCCACGGATTCGCCAACGGCCATGTCGAGATCGGCGACCTCAACAGCTCGAACCTGGAGCGGCGGCTCAACTCCATCCAGTGGGGCGGCCGCACTTACATCTTGCCGGCCTGGAAGGCCGCGCTGGCCGACTACGACGAGGAGTTCGGCGACCGGGACCCGGATGAGCAGCCAGTCATGGAAGTCGTCGTCGTCACCGACGGTGAGGCCGACGACTGGATGGACTTCGAGGCGATCCTGGAGAAGGCGACGGCCAAGCGGGTCTTCGTGGTAGCGATCGTGGGGCATGGCGCGAAGCACGACGCCACCCTGCGCGCCTACCAGCAGGCGGCAGAGAAGAACCAGGCCCAGGACAAGTTCGGCAAGAGCCATGTCAAGGTCGTGTCGTTCGACTCGGTGACCGACCCGACCGAGATAGCCACTGACCTGATCACGATGGTCGTCTGACGATCAGCTTTGCTGTGCCCTGAGGGCGATCACAAGGTCGCCCTCAGGGAGGGGAACGGGGTTGCACTCGGGCTGGCTGTCGTCATGCCGCGGACTTCCGAGTCGGGCAGCAGGACTCCTGCCTAGATTGTCGCGGCCACCGCCGCCCGGGCCTTGCGAAGACTCTCGTCGGCATCGTTGATCCGCCATCGTTGAAGGTTGGCCTCACGCGCCAGCGTCGCCGCCCGGCTGAGCAGTCCGACGGCGCGCTGAGGATTCCCCGCGGCCATCTCGGCCTCACCGAGTGCGACCAGACCGCTCGGGATTCTGCGCGGATCGCCGAGCTCCTCCCGCAACGCGAGCGAATGCCTGAGCTGCCGCACCGCCTCCGCCGGTCGAACGTCCTCGACCAGGTAGTAAAAGCCCAGGTGCCGGTGGATCTCCGCGCGCCCGTAGAGATCGCCGCTTTCTTCCACGGCCTCGGCCAGGCCAAACGACTGCCAGAAGTACGCCATCGCGCTGGCCCAGTCGTCGTGCAGCACCTGGAACACCAGGCCTAGGCCGAACAGCGCTCGCGCGGTGCCCGCAGCGTCGCCGAGTTCCTGCCAGATGGCCAGCGCCCGGCGCATCAGCGCCTCTTCGAGAGCCACGTCGGCCTCGACAGGTGCCAAACCGTCGATCAGCTGGGCGATGTTCCGGTGGTGATGCGTCATGGCCATACCGCCGAGGGCAAGAGCCTCAGCCTCCCGGTCGCCAACCTGCTCGGCGAGCATCCCTGCCGCGCCAAACAGCCGCTCAGCCTCGGTGAAGTCCCCGGTGCGGAACGCGGCTTCTGTCAACGCCTCGTCGGCCGCAGTGCAAAGCTGGCGGGCAGTCCACCCCGGCTGGATCGTCATGGACGAGATCGTAGGCGTCGGACGCTGAAGACGTCATGTTGCCCGGCCGGCTGGTACTGGCGGCGGCGGCTCGTCGAACAAGCAGCAGTCGTCCAGGCTGGGACACTCGCAGCGGGCCGCTGCTTCCAGCCACTGGCGCACCAGGACTGCTCGGTCGATCGAGGCAGCTAGTTCCGGCAACCTGCGCTCGGCTACCTGCCGCAGCCGCTCGACCGCGCCGTTGTCCTGGCCTGGGGTCGCCTCGAGCAGCCGCCTGATGTCATCGAGCGGCAGCCCAGCTCGCTGACAGGTGTCGATCACCGCCAGGTTCCGGACGGCGCTCTGGTCATAACGCCGCTGGCCGCTGACCCGGATCGGCTCCGGCAGCAGGCCGATCTCCTCGTAGTACCGGATGGCGGACGCGCGCCGCCCGCTCCGTCGGGCGAGTTCTCCGATGGTCAGCAGATCGCCGGGCATCCGAATCTGGCCTTTGACTTCAAGTCGACTTGAACCTGCACCATGGTAGCCGCCTGGTTCCAGCCGCCACTAGGAGGTAACAATGCCCGGTCCTGTTCCTGACGCCACCCCGATTGCCTGCTCACTTGGGCCAGGCGACCTCGCCGAGCGGCAGCGCCGCTGGCACGCGCTGGCAGACAACGCCATCCTCGATATCACTCCGACCCGGTACGGCCTGCGCATGCGCTTGCGCGCTGACCCCGGTGTCGGGGCTGAACTGCGCGATCTGGCGGCACTCGAGCGGGACTGCTGCGCGTTCGCCGCCTGGACGGTCCACAGCGCCGGCGATGTCGAGGTGATGGACATCCGCGGCAGCAGCCCGGCCGCTGTGGCGACAGTGCACGCGATGTTTGCCGAACTTCCCGCCTGGCTGCCTCCTAATCGGTGATCGCTGGATACACGAGCGTCTTAAGCTGCCCGCGGAAGTTGAACGTGCCGGAGGGGAGGAACTGCGTCATGAAGACCACCGTGAGGTCTTCGGCGGGATCCACCCAGAAGATCGTCGACGCTGCGCCGCCCCACATGTATTCTCCCGGCGAGCCGATGACCTGCGTGGCCGCCGGAGCCTTGGCAACCGCGACGGTCAGACCGAAGCCCATGCCGGCGAACCCAACCTCGCCGTATCCACCGGGCAGCGCGACCGACTGAAGGTCGCCGTCACCGGGCAGATGGTTACAGGTCATCAGCTCGACTGTCTTGCGCCCCAGGATGCGCACGCCGTCCATCTCACCCCCGCCTAGCAGCATCTGGCAGAACCGCAGGTAGTCGGCTGTCGTGGAGACCAGCCCGCCGCCACCCGACAGGAAGGTGGGCTGCTGCCGGTAGCCGCTGCGCTGCGGGTCGTCGACCAGGACCAGTTTCTTGCTCGCGTCGCGCCGGTAGCACGCGGCGAACCGGTCCACCTTCTCGTCGGGCACCATGAACTCCGTGTCGTTCATGCCGAGGGGCTCGAAGAGGACCTGGCGCAGGTAGTCGTCGAAGCGCTGCCCCGAGATGATCTCGACCAGCCGACCGCATATGTCTGTCGATACCGAGTAGAGCCAGCGCGTGCCGGGATGGAATTCCAGCGGGAAACCGGCATAGTTCTCCACCATGGTCTGCAGCGTGGCGCCTGGGCCCCGCCGCCGCCCGGGGGTGAACCCCTCGCCCTGGCCGGCGTTGTCGGCCGAGAACAGCTCCTGCAAGGTTCGGCCGCCGCCGAAGCCGAGACCGGACATGTGCATCATCAGATCGCGCACCGTCATCGGCCGCTCCGGGTCGACAAGCAGCTCTGACCCGTCCTCCGCTCGCTTGCGTACCTTCAGGTCGCGCCACTGCGGGATATATCGCCTCACGGGATCGTTGAGCTGGAACATCCCGCGCTCATACAACGTCATTAGCGCGACCCCGGTGATCGGCTTGGTCATCGAGTAAATCCGCCAGATGGTGTCCTCTTCGACGGGCAGGGACCGTTCCAGGTCCCGGCATCCGAGCGACCGGAAATAGCCCACCTGGCCGTGACGGGCAACGGCGACCTGGCAGCCGGCGATGCGTCCGGCGTCGACATAGCGGTGCTGCAAATGCTCGGTGATGCGTTCCAGCCGGCGCTCGTCGAGTCCCGCTCCCACCGGATCTACCTTCATGTGCCTCTCCTGTCGTGTCGGCCAGCGGTCGCTCATACCGCGATGATCCACCTCAAGGCCACGTGCGGACAACGCCTCACTGGTGGCCGAGATTTGTGCCGGCCGCGAATGGCCAGCCGGCGTACACTTCGGCCAATCGACCGATGCGGGGAGGAATACTCATGCTCAAGCATGTCTCGGCGGTGGCCCTTGCGGTGTTTGCCATTGGGCTCGCGCCATTGGCGTCGGCCCAGGCCGCGGCGGTACCCGCGGCTAAGGCACTGCCGAACCCGTGCCATACGTTCACGGTCAAGTCGGCCCGAGCGCTGCTGGCGGTCAGCAGCGGCACGCGCCTGACCGAGAAACTGGGCAGCAGTAAGAACCCTGCCGCCCGGACCTGCACGATACGGCACAGGAAGACCAGCCTGGTGGTGGAGGTTTCCCGGCAAAAGGGCGGTACTGGCAGCGACGAGAAGTGCTACAGCTACCCGAAGCTCGGCCGTGGCAGCCTGCTCTGCGTGTCGAATGCGATGTCCCCGCCGTTCTCCTTCGCGCTGTTCCACAAGCACCGTTTGTGGGTCGCAGACGGCATCAACGTGCGGATATCGCATAAGGGAAAGCGGCTCTACCAGTTCGCGCTACCTCAATACGTGAACTTCAAGGGTTGACGGCCGGCCTGACCAGCGCGTCGGCCGGTGACTGGCGGAAGGGGGCTGGTGAATGAGTCGGGTAGACGTTGACGGAGTCGGCATCGAGTATGAGGTCACCGGTGAGGGGCACCCGGTCGTGCTGCTGCATGGCTTTCCGGATTCGGGGCGGCTGTGGCGGGAGCAGGTGCCGGCGCTGGCGGCAGCTGGGTTCCAGGTCATCGTCCCCGACCTGCGCGGGTACGGGGGCTCCGGCAAGCCCGACGCCGTCGAAGCGTACTCGCTGCTGCTGCTGGCCGGAGACGTCCAGGCGGTCTTGGCCCAGCAGCAGATCAGCCGGGCGCATGTGGTCGGCCACGACTGGGGCGCCGCCCTCGCCTGGGTGCTTGCCTCTCTCGTGCCGGACCAGGTGGACCACCTGGCAGTCCTCTCCGTCGGTCACCCGGCGACGTTTCTGCGCACGCTAGAGCAGCGCCAGATGTCGTGGTACATGCTGCTGTTCCAGTTCGCCGGCGTCGCCGAGCGCTGGCTGACCGACGACAACTGGGCCAGTTTCCGTGCCTGGGCACGCCACCCCGATTCGGACCAGGTGATCGCGGACCTGGAAGCCAACGGCTCGCTCACCCCTGGCCTGAACTGGTACCGGGCCAACATACCGCCCGAATCCTGGGCCGGGCCGCCGCTGCAGCTCCCGCCCGTGCAAGCGCCGACAACGGGCATCTGGAGCACCGGGGACATGGCACTCACCGAAGTGCAGATGACCGACTCGGCGCAAAATGTCGCGGGCTCATGGCGATACGAGTGTCTGGACGGCCCCGGTCACTGGATGCAACTCGATGCCCCTGGTCAGGTCAACGAGCTGCTACTAAACTTCCTGCCCCGCTAACCGCTGTCGGCAATAGTCGGTGCTACCGGAGGGAAAGCGCAGCAAGCGCGGCGTTCACGATGGAGCCGGAATCCAAGTCGTGCGCCCGGTAGAGGTCCGCGACCGCGCCGGACTGACCGAACCCGTCGACGCCGAGGCTGACAGCAGGGACGCCCAGCGCTGAGCCGAGCCAGCTCATTGCGTGCGAGGCCGCGTCGTGGACGGTGACGACCGGCGCGCGGTCCGGGAACGCGCTGCGCACTGCCCCGGCAATGGACGGCGCGGTGGCGGTGCGCACGCCCTGGCGCAGGGTGCGCTGCCAGGCCCGGTACAGCCGGTCAGCCGACGTCACGTCGACCACGCTGGCGGCGATGCCCTCGTCCGCCAGTTCGGCCGCCGCGACCAGGACTTCGGGCAGCACCGCCCCGCAGCCGACCAGGTAGACCGGCGGAGCGCCGCCGGCCGCCGCGTCCGATGCGTCGATGAGTCGGTAACCACCTGCCAGCACCTGGCGGCGCAGGATCGCATCGCCCAGCCGCTCTCTGGCGGCGTGGAACGGCTGCTGGTCAATGGCGCGGGTGGTCAGCCGGAAGTAAAACGAGCCGGTCTCAGCCTCGCTGCCGGGTGGCCGCCCGCCCGCCGCGGCAACCGACTGAAGCGCGCCGCATAGCAGCCAGTCAAGCGCGACTGCATAGGCCGGCTCGATGAAGGTGACGTTCGGAAGCTCGATGCCGACCGACGCAGTGATCGTCGACTGGTGCGCGCCACCTTCCGGAGCCAGGGTCACTCCGGAGGGCGTGCCCGCCACGATGAACCGGGCCCCCGAGTACACGGAATAGACAAAGGCATCCAGGCCGCGAAGCACGAAGGGGTCGTAGACCGTGCCGACAGGCAGCAGGGGCTGATCAGACAGATCCCAGGCCAGCCCGAGCTGCCCCAGCAGCAGGAAGAGGTTCATCTCGCTGATGCCGAGCTCGATGTGCTGGCCGTCCGGGCCCTCGGCCCACTTCAGCACCGGATCCTCGCTCCACGCCCGGCGCGGTATCGAGCTGAACACCCCGGTCCGGTTGATAAACCCGGCGAGGTTCGTGGACGTCGCGACATCGGGGGCCGTCGTAACAAGATAAGGCGCTACTGCCTCGGCGCGGGACAGGTCGACGAGGATCCGGCCGAACGCCTCCTGGGTGGAGATCGGCCGGGCGGCACGCAATCCGGTGGAGTCGGGCACCGGCACGGCGGCAGCATCAGCGGCGCGGCGTGGCCGGGCGAGGTGCTCGCGCCGGGCCGCGGCCCACTGACCGGCGAGTGTCATCGGGTCCAGCCTGTCCCACTCGGTCGCGCTGGTGAGGCCGAGGCGCTCGCGCATCTGATCGACCTGCGCCGTGGTCAGCAGCGCCGAATGGTTGCGCGGGTTACCGGCGATTGGCAGGCCCCAGCCCTTGATCGTGTAGGCGAACAGCACGCTCGGCTGGTCTTTCTCGGCGTCGCATTCGGCGAACGCTGCCAGCAGCGAGCCAATGTCATGTCCGGCCAGGTCGGTGACCAGGCTGGCCAGTTCCGCATCGCCAATACCGGAGCAGAACTGCCGGACCTCGGCTGGCGCTCCGTCGAGGAACCGCTCGCGCACTCCCGCTGCGTCCAGTCCGAACAGCGACTGGTAGTGCTCGTTCGGCATGGCGTCGATCCAGTCCTGCAGGCTGTCGCCGCCCGGCTGGGCGAACGCGGCCTGCAGCGCCTGGCCGTACTTTGCCTCGACCACGTGCCAGCCCGCCGCGCTGAACTGCTGCTTCCACTGGGCGATCCGGACGCCGGGCACTACCCGGTCAAGCGACTGCCGGTTGACGTCGACGATCCACAGCACGTCGCCGAGGCCGTCGGTGGCGGGGTCGGCGACAGCCTCCCAGATGTTGCCCTCGTCCAGCTCGGCGTCGCCGATCAGGGCGATGAACCGGCTACGTGGCCGCGGGCCGAAGTGGGCGTCCACGTAGCGCCGCACCGCCGCCGCGAACAGGGGGGCGGCGGCGCCCAGGCCGACCGAGCCGGTGGAGAAGTCGACCTTGTCAGGATCCTTGGTCCGGCTCGGGTAGGACTGGAGCCCGCCAAAGGCGCGGAGCGTCGGCAGGTAGGACCGGTCCAGGTTGCCCAGCAAGTACTGAATCGCATGGAACACCGGCGAGGCATGCGGCTTCACGCTGACCCGGTCGGGCGCGTCCAGGTGCGCAAAGTACAGCGCGGTCATCACGGTGACCAGGCTCGCGCTGGACGCCTGGTGGCCGCCGACTTTGACGCCGTCGCCGGTCTCCCGGTCGTGGTTGGCTGCGTCCACGATGCGGGTAGCCAGCCAGAGCACCCGCTGCTGAATCTCGTCCAGGATCGCCGGGTTGTAGCCGGCTGCGGATCGTGCGTTACCCATGATCTCCATGCTGTTCTCACCCGGCGCGCTGGCGAGGCGTTCGGTGGTCGCGCCGACCAGCACACCGTAGCCGACCTTCTTGCCCGGGCGGGAAGCCGGTCAGGTAGGGCTGGGGCCTGGCGTCTTCAGCGAACGTGGCGGTGTCGGCGTCGGGATAGCGGAACGCGGTGGTGACAGGCCCGGGGAGCGTGTCGGCGTCGGGCCGGGCGGGCGCCTCGGCGTCGGTGTCGGTGTCGGGAGCCGCGACGGGGTTGGTGCCGGGACTGGATGAGTTACCGGTGCCTGGGGGACCGCGGGCCGCGCTGCTGAAGTGGCGGCGAGCACGCCACCGGTGACGGCCAAAATACCTGCCACGGCGATCCCCGCGAACCGGCGCTTGCGCCGCCGGTCGCCGCGGCGCAGCACTTCGGCGGGCGGCAGCGGCCGCGCGTTCGTGCTGGCTTCCTCGGCTAGCCGCTGCAGCTCCTCGTCAAAGTCAGCCATGGGTGATCCGCCAGTTGTGGTCCGAATCACGGAGGTGAGGCGCGAGGGCGCGCCTGCCGCGGGCAAGCCTGGCCTTGACTGTGCCTGTCGGAACCCCGGTCTCGTCGGCGATCTGCGCCACGGTCAGCTCGCACAGGTGATACAGCACCAGCGCCCGCCGCTGCTCCGGAGGCACTTTCCGCAGCGCGTCGATAAGCGCAACCCGGTCGGGCCCGGGGCCGTCGGCCACGTCCGGTGCCGGTTGCGACCGCAGCAGTAGACGTCCGAGCCGGGCCCGCTGCCACCGCGACGCGGCGATGTGCCACGCCGTCGTGCGCACATAGGCCTCAGGCGAACTGAGCGAGTCGAGCCTGCCGCGATGCGACCAGGCCCGTACGAACGCCTCCTGGACGGCCTCCTCCGACTCGGCTCGGTCGCCAGTCATCGCGTAGAGCTGGCCGACAAGCCGCCGGAACGAGGCCGCATAGAAGTCGGTGAACTCTTCGGGGCTGACTTTCTGCCTTCCTCTCCGGCTGAACGCGGCCGATTGTGGATGCGCCCGGCCAACCGTATGCGAAGACCGCAGGCGCCGGCCTTGGAGTGACGAAAGTCAGCTCTGGTGCAACCAGATGGGCGGCCGGCAGGTATGTCGTCCGGCCGGTGCACTCGCCCGGCGTCGAACAGGAGGCGACAAATGAAGGTGAGCCGCAAGCGGGCATTGGTGGTCGGACTGCCCGCAGCCGTGGTGATCGCCGGCGGTGGCATTGGCTTGGCGCTGGCGGCTGGGGGACCGTCCGGCCCGGCGGCATCGCGCCCGACGGCCGCTGCTCGGACAGCAGCGCAGCCGTCGCCGCCAAGGGCAAGCGAATCGACGGCACCTGTGCCGACGCCATCGCCGGCTGGCCCGCGGCCGGTTCCGTCGCCGACGCCGACCGGACCGCGGCTGGTGCCGTCGCCGACGCCGTCGCCGGCTGGCCCGCGGCCGGTTCCGTCGCCGACGCCCACCGGACCGCGGCCGGTGCCGTCACCGACGCCGCGGCCGACCGGCCTGCGTCCCGTTCCGTCGCCGTCGCCGTCACGGGCCCATATCTAGACTGCGCCCTCCAGCGCAGGCCCTGGACCGGAGCAAACCGGGCGCGCTCTAGTGACGATTTAGGACCTCGTCGCGGCCATCGGCACGGTAATGCCTGCTCTGTTGTAGTAGTAGCCAACGGCTGCGCAATAACCGTCGCCGGTGCAGGCAACCGCGTAGAGGAATGACTGCGGATGGCTGGTGCTGGCATTGGCTGGCAGCCCGACTCCGGCTGCGTGTCCCCACCGGTCGTTCGACCAGGTCAGCGTCAGGGCACCGAAGCTGGGGGCACCTTGGTACCCGCCGGCGGCAATGCAAAGCTTTGCGGTGGCGCAGCTGATGCCATCGAGTTCGGTGTCGGTGGCGTGCTGCGGCTTCGCCGAGATCGCGCCGGCCCGTCCCCAGTGTCCCTTAGACTCGCTGACCGCGAGCGCGTCATACGCTGCGTGCGCGAGGTCGTAGGTTCCGGCGCCAAGGCAATGTCCGGTCGTGGAGCAGGCAACGGAGGCCACCGTGGAATCGTGCGCTACGGCGTTGCCGGGCAGTCCTAGCTCCGTCCCGCGCCGCCAGGTCCCGTTGACCTCGACGACTCCCACTGCCACGTAGGCATAGGCGTTGGCGGGATCGTTGTCGTAACTTCCGACCGCCACGCAATTACCGGCCTTGCTGCACGAGATGCCGGTGAGGAATGTCTCCGGATTCGCCGCGGCGCTGGATGGCATGACGAGCTCAGCTGCCTGCCTCCAGTGCCCGCGAGCCTCGGTGACCGCCATCCCCTGTCCGTGACCGTGATTGTCGAGGTAAAAGCCTGTTGCCTCGCAGGATCCGGCACCGGTACAGGCGACGCCCTCCAGCCCGGCTGATCCGGCTGCCGCGTTCGCGGGCGACCGCGGCTGCTGCGCTTGCCCCCACCGGCCATGCGCCTGAGTGACGATAAACCCCTGATCGAATCCCGCTACAGTGCGGTAATAGCCCACGGCTATGCAAGCACCCGGGCTCGGGCACGCCACCGCGTTTACCTCGGCATTAGGTTGCGGAGCGGCATTGGCGGGCAGCCTGACTGCCAGGGCTCTGGCCCACTTGCCGCGCGACTGCGTGACTACGACTGCCTGGTAATCGCCATGGGTGTCTTGATACGCGCCGCCCGCGGCGCAGTCACCTCGCCCGGTGCAGGCGACCCCGTACAGGCCCGAGTCTGGCTTGGCGGCCGCATTGGCTGGCAGCCTGATCTCGGTAGCCCGGCCGAACGCCGGGTTGGCCCTCGTGGCTGCGGCAGTACTGGCAGCAGCCGGCGCCGCTAGCTGTGCGGCGCCAGCGGTGGCGATCAGGGACAGCGCTGCTGCCGCGAGCAGCACGGCCATTCCCGTAGTGGGCTTGCGGGCCGGCGCTAGAACGCGCAGCATTGCAGGCCTTGCTTCGCTACCTCGAGTAACGCACGCATGTGCCGAACACTACGCGCCTCTGAGCGTTGACGAGCACTGGTACAGCAGGCAACCATCAGGGCTGTGGAGTCGTTCACGGGGAAGCTTGCGGTCGTGACCGGAGGTGGCTCGGGCATGGGCCGCGAGCTGGTCGGCCAGCTGGCGGCGCAGGGATGCTCGGTCGCGGCCTGCGACCTGAACGCGGACGCCGTCGCGCAGGCCGCGGCATCGGCGCGGGCGGGCGGCCCGCCCGGCGTCCGGGTCACCGCCCACGCCTGCGACGTGTCCGATGAGGCCCAGGTCGTGCGGTTCCGCGATGAGCTGCTCGAGCAGCACGCCAGCGACCACGTGGACCTGGTCTTCAGCAACGCCGGTATCGGCGGAGGCGCCAGCTTCGTTAGCGACTCCCGGCAGGATTGGGAGCGCACGTTCGCCATCGACTGGTGGGGCGTCTATTACTGCGCCCGGGTGTTCCTGCCGCTGCTCATCGCGAGCGGCGACGGGGTTCTGATCAACACCAGCAGCGTGAACGGGTTCTGGGCGTCGCTGGGCCCGGGCATGCCGAACACCGCCTATGCCACGGCCAAGTTCGCCGTGCGGGGCTTCTCCGAGGCGTTGATCGAGGACCTGCGCGTCCACGCGCCCAGCGTCCGGGTCGCGCTGGTGATGCCCGGGCACGTGGGCACCGACATCGTCGCAAACAGCATGCGCGCTCGCGGGCTGCCCGAGCCCGAGCAGATGAGCGACGCCCAGCTCGAGGACGTGATCCCCCGCGGCGCGCAGGCCGCGCTGATCAGGGCAGGCCTGCTGGGCGAGGGCGCGTCCGCGGCTGAGCTGCGCAAGCTGCTCGTGCGGATGAGCACCGACTTCCGGGACAAGGCTCCGGTCACCGCTGCTGAGGCGGCGACCATCATCCTGGACGGCGTGCGTGCCGGGGCCTGGCGGATCCTCATCGGTCAGGATGCCAAGATGATCGACGCGGCCGTACGCGCTAAGCCCGAGGCCGCCTACGACTACGCCGAGTTGTTCAGCGCAGCAGCACAGCCGGCGGCCGGAACATCTGAGCAGTAGTTGCGGACGGCGCGGCTCAGATCGGCGTCACGGTAGCGGGTGTGCCTCGAAGAAGGCCCACATCAGTGCGTTGGCGTTCAGCGTATCGCTTTGCGCGCCGAGGACGCTGGTGATCACTGCGGGCATCGCCGGGCCGCCGGGCCACTCGTGGCCTTCGCCGCGGATGGCGTATAGCTCGATGACGGCGTTGCCCGTGCACGCGGCGTACTTCGTGAGGCCGTAGCCGCTGCCGGAGGTCACCTCCGGGCGTGCCGCGCAGTGGGCGTGCCCGGCCCACAACCGGGCGGCGGTGGGCACGGAGTAGCTCCAGTACGGCTCGCCGTGTCCGTTGAACGGATCGATCGGGTCCGCGGTGCCGTGGAACGCGATCACTGGCACCGTCCGGCTGGCCGGGCAAGGGCTAGGAAAGCGCAGTCCTGCTACCGGGGCGATGGCGGCGAAGGTGCCAGAAGCGTCGCAGCCGAGCTGGCTGGCCATCCGCCCGCCGCCAGACACGCCTGTCGCGTATACCCGGCGCACGTCAATGCAGTACCGGCCGGCCAGGTCGGTCACCAGACTGGTCAGGAACGAGACATCGCTTGGAGCGCTGGCGGGCGGGAGCCCGCCATCGATCAGCGGCTCGCCGGGGACGTTCCAGTCATAGCCGGCCCCGTCCTGGATCTCCGCCTGCGGGTAGGCCACGATGAAACCGTCGGCGTCAGCGGTGGCGTCCATGCCGCTGAACTTCTCCTGCGAGCGCGCCGTGCTCTCACTGCCGTGAAGATTGAAGACGAGAGCAACCTTCGCCGACCCCGTGTACCCGGCGGGCACGTGCACGATGACGACACGCTTGTAGCCGCTGACGGTCACGCTGTACATCAGCGACCCGGTGGCCCGGTGATGACCGCAGCCCGACGTTCCGGATGCCGACGGCAGCGTGGCCGCCGTGCCCAGCGGCGCTACCGCCCCGCCGTGACCGCAGCCCGCGATCGCGCCGGCCGCCAGCAGCGCCGCCACGGCCAGCCCTAGGTTGCGGCCGCGCAATCGTGAGCTCAGGCACGCAGAGCGGTCCACTGCGGCGGCCACCTGCGAGTTGGCGATCAGGCCCCGGCGGGCTGACGTACCAGGCACTAGATTCCCTTCCCGCTTGCCAGTTATGCAACCTGGTTGCATATCTGCGACGATACGAGTCAGCGGCTCCGACCGCAACCTCTATCGGTTCGGCGACCTCTCCTCGATCGGCCGCAGGCGCCACATGCTCGCTGCGGCGCTTGGCCGAGCCTTTACGCTGTGCCCGTGGAGACTCTGACGTTTCTCTTCACCGACATCGAGGGCTCGACGGCGCTGCTTCGGCGGTTGGGGGAGGGAGTCTACGCGCAGGTACTTGCCGATCATCACGCACTCATCCGGTCGGCTCTGGCCGCTCACGACGGCGAGGAAGTGGGTACCCATGGAGACGAGTTCTTCGCTATGTTCTCCTCGCCGAAGGCTTGCGTCGCGGCGGTCACGCAGATGCAGCAGGCAATTGAGACTCATCCATGGCCCGCCGGGGAGCATGTCCGGGTGCGGATGGGTGTCCACACCGGTGAGGCAGCCAAGACGGCCACCGGCCTGGTTGGCCTGGACGTCCATCGCGCCGCCCGGGTGGCGGCCGTGGCGTACGGGGGTCAGGTCCTGCTGTCGGAGACCGCTGCCGCCCTGGTCCGCGGCTCGCTCCCGCCGGGCGCGACGCTCAGGGATCTGGGTGTCCACCGGCTGAAGGATCTGGGACGCCCGGAGCAGATCTTCCAGCTTGACGTGGCTGGCCTGCGGGCCGGGTTCCCGCCGCTGCGTTCGCTGGGCAATCCGGCGCTGCCGAACAATCTCCCGGCCCAGCTGGCGACGTTCATCGGCCGCGACCGGGAGCTGTCAGAGGTGCGGGCCCTGGTGGCATCGTCTCGTCTGGTCACCCTGACCGGAGCCGGCGGGTCGGGCAAGACCAGGCTGAGCCTGCAGGCCGCAGCCGAGCTGCTGGATGGGTCGGGCGACGGGGTCTGGCTGGTCGAGCTGGCTGCCGTCACGGCCGAGGACGCGGTGGCGCCTGCCATCTGTCAGGCGCTGGGGATAGCCGCACAGCCGGGCCGAGCTGTTCTGGAAGTCCTGCTTGATGCGCTTGCCCCCCAGGACGTCCTGATCGTGCTCGACAACTGCGAGCATCTGATCGGCGCCTGCGCCAAGACCGCTGACGCCATCGTGCGGCATTGCCCGCGAGCGCACCTGGTGGCCACCAGCCGCGAGCCGCTCGGCATCGGCGGCGAGACCATTTACCGAGTGCCGCCGTTGTCACTTCCCCCACCCGGCGGCGTCGGCTCCCTGGCGCCTGGATCCTCCGACGCCGTCGCGCTGTTCGTCGAGCGGGCCAAAGAGCAGGGCATCGGACTCTCTGTCGATGAGGAGACCAGCCCGCTGGTGGCGTCGGTCTGCGCGCGGCTGGACGGGATGCCGCTGGCTATCGAGCTCGCCGCCGCCAGGCTTCGCTCGCTGTCACTCAGTGCCCTGCACGACCGTCTCGACCAGCGCTTCCGCCTCCTGACCGGAGGAAGCCGCACCGCACTGGAGCGGCAGCAAACCCTGCAAGCGACAGTCGACTGGTCCTACTCGCTGCTCAACGTTGCCGAGCAGGCGCTGCTGCGGCGCCTGTCGGTCTTCGCTGACGGTTTCGACCTGGATGCCGCCGAGGTGGTGTGCGGGTTCGGCGACATCGACACATTCGATGTCACCGGCCTCCTCGGTTCGCTGGTCGACAAAAGCCTCGTCGTGGCAGAGCCCACCGGCGGGGCCTTCCGCTACCGGCTGCTGGAGACCATCCGCCAGTTCGCTGCCGAGCGGCTCGCCGAGGCCTTCGCGGACGAAGCCGCCGCCGTCGCAGCAGCGCACAGCGAACACTTCCTGGCGGTCGCCGAGGCGGCGGCACCTCATCTGGCCAGGCCGGACCAGGGCAGATGGTTCGCCCGCCTGGACACCGAGCAGGCCAACCTGCGGCGCGCCGCCGAGCATGCGGGCGGCCGGTCAGATGGGACCGCGCGGGTGCTGCGCTTTGGTGCTGCGCTCCGGTTGTATTGGCTGACGCGCTCTCGCAACGAGGAAGCCCTCGGCCTGCTCGCGCCCGCGCTGGAGCGGCCAGACGCACGTGCGGCGCCTGGGCCATTCGGCAGGGCCCTGCTCACGGCCGCGACACTTGCCCAGTTTCATGACATGGCAGCGGCTCGGCGACTTGGTGAGCAGGCGGTGGAATTCGCGCGCCAGCAGCGCGACGACCAGCTGCTAACCGACTCCCTGATGGTGCTGAGCTCCACGTACTACTTCGCCGGCGAGCCGGAGCGGGCATTTCCCCTCGGGGAGGAGTCCGTCCAGTACGCCCGGAAGCTCGGTGACGATGTCTTGCTGGGCGGGAGCCTCATGGTGTACCTGATGTTCAGCGATCGCATCGGCCCAGCTCGCTGCAGGCAGCTGTTCGCCGAGGCCATCGCCTGCACCGGGCGATCTGGCGACAGGCTGGCGGCCTGCCTGCTGCACAACAATGCTGGCAGCCACGCCCTGTGCGCAGGCGACATCTCCGCCGCCCGTGCCCACCTGGAGCAAGCCGCGCAGCTCACGCAGGAGATCGGCCTCAAGGGGCATTTCGTGTCGGTCAACCTGGGCTGGGTGCGGCGCCAGGAGCACAACCCGGATGGTGCGCGGTCCAGGTTCGAAGACGGCCTGCAGGTCAGTCGCCGCACCGGGAGCCGGTCAGGGTTGGCCTACGCCAGCCTTGGCCTGGCGTGCCTCGCCGGCGATGCGGGCGACTGGTACCGGGCAGGGCAGCTGCACGGCATCGCCCAGGTCTTCCTAGACCGGACCGGAGAATGCTGGCAAGAGCCCGAAACGCGCTACCGTCACGACAGCCTCAATAAGGTGCGTTCCACCCTCGGCGAGGAGCAGTTCGAGCGCGCCTACACCCAGAGCAAGGCGCTCAGCCTCGATCAGGCCCTCGACCTCGCCCTTGGAACGGCCCGGTCCGCCTGATACAGATCGTTTCAGCTGCCTGAGATAACCCAGGGTGATGTGCAGGCGGGTGCCGCTGTGCCAGCTGATGTACTCCACGACGGCGCGGCGGGCTGCGGCCTCTGAGGCGAGATTGACTAGCGGCAGCCGATTGTTGCTTGCCGCGTGCCCTCAGCGCGTGACGGGACGACGCGGCGTATGGCGCGGTACAAACGGCAGTCGGCATCGGTGTGCCACGACGGGCTCGATCCTGGGACGGCGATGCTAACCGCTCCCGCGCACTGGTAGCCGCTAATCACAGTGCCGCGTACGAGGCCCGCTGCATGTGCGACGGCCACTCGGTAGACCAGACCAGGAGGCTCATGGCAATCAGGGCGCGACGCCTTCGGAAGGGCTTTGACCAGACTAAGGAGGTGCTGGGAATCGGCCGGGGCGAGAGCCACAGTGACTGCACCGGAGGTCCCGAAAAACGACACCGACCGGAATCCGGTGAGCTGCATGGCAGACGAGGCGCTCGGCTGGGGCTGCGGACCTGATCCAGCGTTCGTGCACGCGACCGCGAGACCAGAGATCGTCAGGCAAGCCAGGACCAGCATCGGCCCAGCCCCCCACCGCGCCCGTCGCCACGACATTTCGTCAGTATGCTCTTGACGCTGTCGCGGCGGAGCTGACGCGAAGTCTCTCGGGCTCCGCGACACCACCAGTGCGTGTGAGGATGCTCAGATGTCACCTCGCGGACATGCCGTCGATCCTGCCCGCCTTGCCCAGTGGTGCATGGAGCATCTCGGCAGCCCGCCAGCGGGTGAGATCTTCAGATCCGGATACCTCTCCGCAGTCATAGGGCTCCGGCTGGCTGACGGCCGCGAGGTCGTAGTCAAGGTTCGACCGGACTCGCCGCGGATAGCGGCATGCGTCGAAGCCAGCGCCGCATGTTCCTGGCCGGTTATCCGTGCCCCCAGCCGCTCACCGGCGCCGCCCCTTTGGGCGGCGACGTCGCAACCGCGGAGGCCTACGTCCCCGGTGGCGCCATGCTCCCGAGCGCGGACCACGCGGCCCGGGCCTTCGCTGAAGCGTTCGCGCGGCTGATCCGGCTAGCGCCCCGGCCGGCCGAGGTGTCCACGCTCGACCCGGCACCGTCGTGGGCGGCCTGGAACCGTTCCGAGGACGGACCGTGGCCGTGTCCCGAGGACCCTGACGTCAACCTCAACCAAGTGGCCGGCCGGAGTGGATCAACGATGCCGGGCGCCGTGCCCGTGACCGGCTGCGAGCCAGCGGGTCCGAGGCTGTGATCGGCCACTGCGACTGGCTTGCCGGTAACCTGCGCTGGAGCGGAACGCGCTACTGGTGGTGCATGACTGGGACAGCATGAGCGCTGATAGCGAAGCCGTCCTCGTCGGCTTCGCTGCCGCGTTGTATTCGACTGTCAGCGCGGACGAGCTAGCCACCGTCGAGGACACTGAGCGGTTCCTCGTCGCGTATTGCGATACGCGTGGCCGGGCGTTCAGCGCCGATGAACTCGAACGGTCGTGGGCGGCTGGCGTCTGGACCAGGGCCTATGACGCCAAGTATCAGCACACGGTCGGGCAACCCATCACCTCACTGTCGGAGGATGAGGCCCACGAGCGCCTCCGTCGTACTGGGACCGGCTCGCGGAGGCCTCCGCGCCCAGCGGATGGGTCTGCGGCCCGCTGACCTCTACCTGGTCTAGGGCGAGTTCGGCTTTGCCGCGGGGCCTCCTCCCGGGGGCGAATCCTGATGGTGGATGTCTGTCAGAGCGAGCAGGCTCGGCGGGTCGCTGGTCAACTCCAGCCCGGTGGCGGACTTCCCGGTAATCCTGTGCCCATCCTGTGAGCGGACATGTGTGGTGTCAGGTCCTTGGGCTGGCGAAGGTTGAGCTAGCTGCGGCGCATCGGACGCGTCACAGCGGCACATCAGGAGGCTCAGATGAACATCGGCAAGCACATGACAGGGCGGGGCACGCGTCGGCATCGCGTGATGCGCGCAGCACTCAGCGTCGTGGCGGGCCTTACGGCTGTTGCCGCGTCGGCTGGCTTCGCTCTGGCGACGCAATCAGCCACCCCCAGGATTGACATCGTTGGCAGTGGCCTGGTCGATTGCCACGCGGTCACGGGCGAGATCGGATTCTCACCGGCAACCATCAGCGGCGGAAAGGCCGTTGAGAGAGTGAGCATCTGGTTCCAGGGAACGAAATGCTCGCCCGCGATTGCCGGAGCGGTTACTAAGCCCGTGCCGCAAACAGTCATCGGCAGCATGAGCTTCTTCTCGGCTGCACGTAACAACTGCCCGCAGAACGGGCGGCTCGGGCAGGGATCCTGAATTTCGCGTACAACTATCCTCCGGTGCCGGCGGTCATGATTGACCCGAGTTCGGCGTTGTCGGTAAGTGTCACAAGGGCCGCGGTCTGGACCCTGAGCGGGAAGGTGGGATGGGGCTCATATCCTGACCCGTCCCCCTCAC
>CAVQCR010000002.1:0-243938 GCA_963711055.1 uncultured Actinomycetota bacterium
GCAATCCGCCAAGCACAGGAAGTGCGAGGATTAAGCTGGACATCTTGGCGAAGCAGTCCTTGATGACCTGCTGCGCGGGCCTGCCGAGGAAGGTAGTCGGGTCAGACTGCCACTCACCGGGATGGGCCGGATCGGCATCGAAGCTGACCTCCCACCAGTAAATGCCGCCGCCTACCTGCTCCGTCTGGACGGCCCGGCAAACAGCGCGGTACCAATTCGCTTGGACGCGGGTGTCAATCGGCGAATGCATCGTTCCAATCCAGACTGCGGGATCGGGATAAGAGCCAGCAACTGCATCAATGCCGATCTCACTCAAAGTGAGCTTGCGGCGGACGGCCCGCGGATGAGTGCCCAGCCACTCGTCCCACGCCCGTGCCAGCCTCTTTACTGAAGCGCTGTCAGGAAGACTGAAACGCGGGTAGGCGTCGACGTCATAGGTCTTGAGGGGCAGGTGCACATTGCCGATGGCGAACTCGTCAAAGTTCTCGTCATAGACGAGCTGCCCACTATAAACCGATTTGATACTCCTCGCAAGACCAGTCCAGTTCGACGCCTGCTCAAGCGACTCGAGTTCTGTGCCAATGACAAACGTCGCGGCGCGACCAGCTTGCGCTGCTTCCGCATAGGGCATCAGCAGCTTGCGATAACTTGCAAACCACGAATCAATGCTCTGGGGCTCGATGGTCCCGCGCCAGGCATTCGGGTTTTGAGCGACAAGCGCGCCTTCATCGAGCACTGGGCGCAATGTGACGCGCATATGACTCTTCAACGCCTCTTGCAAGAAGATCTCGATATGGCGCGGCGTCGGAGTCGTATCCGGGCTGGCATAGACACTGTCTGAGGTGATGCCGTGGGTGTAGAAGGGAAACGTGACAGTGACTGAGTTGGCGTTCAGGCTGATCGCGTAGTTGATCATCCGCCTCGCCTTGATCCGGACCATCGAGTCGGCCCGGTCATTATTGTTGGCCGTCCAGTACACCTGAATGCCGAGTTGGCGCATCCCGGTGTGCCAGGGATGCTGAACCACTGGCACCGTTGCCTGGGCGTCGGTCTGCCCGTGTGCCGGAGCCGGCACTTGCTTCGGCTTCGGCCACCACGCCGGCCTAGACGGGATCGAGCACGCGGAGACCAGCGTTGCCAGGGCGAGCGCGGCAGCGACGAGGGCAAGTCTCCGGGGATGCCGGATCATGAGGGCTTGGCAATCACGATGAACTTGTTCTCGCCCGCCGGGCGAACTTCAGGAACCGCGAAGCCCGCCTGCGCCTTCCATCAATCCGAAGAAGGGGATCAGAAGCAGCGCTGCGAACGGCTCCCACCACCTGCGGCGACCTCGGGCTGAGACTCCGGCATTGAGCCGCAGCCCCTCCCAGTACATCCAGAGCATGTAGGCGAGATTGAGCGCCCATACGGGCAGAACGAAAAGGCTGACAGGCGAGTTGTTGGTATCGGAGAGAAGGAAGCCGATGAGGAAGACGGTGAAGACGTTCTGGATCGGACCGACTACCCATGAGAAAACCGAGTAAGCCAGCAGCAGCCGGTTCCGCCGCCGGACCGACCGATTGAAGACCAGTCCGACCAAACCCCAGGACCAGCGTTCACGCGGCGCACGAAGTCGCGCACCGTGGCGGGCGAAGCGCCGTAACAGCGCCCGCCGAACCAGGCGCTCCGGCCCTTGTACAGCTCGCAGAAGATCAGCGCGAACTGGGCGTCCTCCACGATACTCCGCGGCCCGAAGTCCCAGCCGATCGTCGCTTCGACTGATGCCCGGACGAGTAGCAGTTCTCCGTGCAAGCCAGCCCGCGGCGTCCCGCTACCGGTGAACGCCGAGAAGCGGGCAACGTCGTCGGCGGGACGAATGGAGTCCGCCAGCCAGGTGAACCTGTTGACCGAATACTCGCGCGGGTAGGTGAGGATGCCCTGGGCCATGTGCTTGGCATCGCGACCGGCCTGGAACTGCTCCTCGATGAATCGAGCCATCGCGACTGCGGTGTCTGGCCCGACGCCGGTGTCGTCGTCCATGTGCAAGACCCACACGTCATCCCTGTCCTCGCGCTCATATATACGCAGTTCGTGCGAATAGTGGTTGGCGCGGGCCTTGAATTTGGTGCCGTGTGACGTGCGATAGTTCCTTGGCACGGTGACGATACGGATTAGCTCGCTTCTGGCTGCCAGCCTGGCTATTCTCGCGGCTGCCTCGCATTCCTGCTCAATGACGAGATCGATACGCAGCCAGGGGAAGCAGGCAGGCAGGTACGCGATGTACGACAGCACCGACCGCTCGAGCGCGGGATAGGTATCGTGCCGGCCGATAGTGGGAACGACAACCAGCAGAAAGTCCTCGCACACGACCGGACCGCTGCCCCGCCAGCGCGCTTCGGAATCCTTCAATATGGTCCGCGTCCGGTGGATGCCACGGATGCCGATGATGGTGTTGATGATTGGCCACGACCAGATGACGGTTAGCGGCCAGCCGAGCGGGCCGACGAAAGGTTCGCTGACCCAGCCGATGACAAAAAGGCCTATCAGGAACGATGTGACCAGCGGCCAGTAACGCGGCTTCCAGCGGGACAGGCGCCGGTGCAGCTTACGGGCTTGGCGGGCGCCGAAGAAAGTTAGTCCAGCCCGGAACTGCTCCGTGCTGTGCGACCAGTCCTGGTGTTCGGGTATCCCATCGGCATCGTCCTCAGGCGGTGCGGGCGCCAGCGGCCGCGGCCCGCTCCCGTTCTCGACTACCCGCCACATCTGCGAACTGGAGTTGCGCCCGTCATCTCGGGGGAGGGCCTGGGCCAGTGCACTCAGCCCGGCGAGCTGAGAATCCCTGTCCGCTGGCACTGCCGGTGTCTCCCCTAGCCTGCGCCTAGGATGCGCTAGACGTACATCGTAACTAAAAGGTACTAATGTGACTTAAGAACGAAGTCATGTTAGCTGATGTTGTAGGTGGCTTGTCAGCGACTTCAGAGCAACTTGGTAATACTCACAGCGATCTTCGCCAGACTCAAAGGGAAGAGAGCGCCCGACTAGCCATCGGATATTAGCGCGCAGACACGTTCGGCACCCTGACGTCTGAGCACGAGATGTGAATCTGGGTGACTGCCCGGTAGATTTCGCCGACCTAGTCCAGGCCGGTAGGTGCGTGGGCGCCGAGCGCCCAGTACTCGAACAGGCCTGATCCGGTAACCGTGGCGCCGTTCTCGTTGAGTTCAAAGACGGCCACTGCGTCGACCATGCCCCACATTCTGGCTGCGTCCGCTGGTTTGCCGAGGTCGTAGCAGACGCCCTGGACGACTAGGTCCGGCCCCTGGTACATGCCGTGCCGCCAGTCGGGCTCAAGGCCGTAGCCGGTCCCGACCATGAGGGAAACGGGCAGCACCGGCGTGACTGTCACCTCGACGGGGTCGCCGCCCGGCGGGCTGAACGTCAGCGTCGCGACCTCGACGTCCCTGGTTCCCGGCCGGTACGTGGGCCGGTACTCCGGCCGTCCGAGCTGCTGCGGTTCGGAGTCCGGCCAGACCCGCACGGCCTCCTCCAGGATCCGGTGGCCGGCCGCGTCCTCCTGGATGATGGCCAGGATCGAGAACTCATCGAACTGCATCGGCGCGTACACCCAGTAGAACTGGGCCGGGTTCCGGGCCTGGATGCCGGGCGGCTCGCCCTCGCCGACCGGGCCGCACGCCCCAGGATCGGTCGCGCGCGCCGCGCCAGCGGTCCGGGCGTGATGGTGAACTCGTCGGAGCCGCTGCGGACCCGGCCGGTCCACTGCCCGGTTTGCGCCAAGCCGGACCGAGTCAAAGATCACGCGCTCCTGCATCCGGACGAAGTGACGGGGCTCGACGTGGGCCGGGATGACGCCCTCCCAGGTGAGGTCGAACTCCAGGTCGTGCGCGTTCGGCTCGAGCACCACCCGGAGCTTGCGCAAGCCCTCGATGACCTCCACTCGGAACGGGCCGACGCTGGTGTCCATCCGGTCTGCGCCCAGCTCGCGCGACGCCCGCACCACCCGGTGCGTGCCGCCATGCCGGGCCAGCGCGAAGGCGTCGGTCACGCCCAGGTTCGGATACTGGCCCAGGCCGATCAGCAGCATCAGCTCATCGGTGCCCGCGTGGCAGTTGAAGTAGTAGCGGTCATAGAAGTTGCGGTCCGAGGTGGCTGGATGCCGCATCAGCTGCGCTGCCTGGTGCACGGGATAGTCGTCGAGCGGTGACAGCGTCATCGGGATCTCCTGTATCGGCTGGCTACTGCGTGTCGGCTGGCTACTGCGTGTCGGCTGGCTACTGCAGTGGGTTCGTCAGCTCGCCGCCGGGCGGCGGGAGCCCGAGCAGGCGGGCGAGCAACTGCGTCGCGGTGTTGTTGTAAGGGAAGTCGTTGTCCGGCGGCACCAGCTCGTAGCTGATGAACAGCTGGCCGATCCTGGCCATGACGACGGCGAACTTCGCGGCCGACAGGATCTCGTAATACGCCATGTCGCCCATCGTGCGGCCGGTCAGGTGCTCGTACCTCGCGATGGTCTGCGCTGGTCGGGGAAGCCGGGCAGCCGGTCGACCCCACACCCCTCGCTGTGATGCCGGTCGAGGTACAGGAACCAGGCCAGGTCCTCCTCGGGCTGGCCGAGCGTGGCCATCTCCCAGTCCAGCACCGCGGCCGTGTTGCCGCCGGAGTAGATGATGTTGCCGATCCTGGAGTCGCCCCACAGCAGTACCGGGTCGGCGGTCTCGTCCGGCCGGTGCTCGTGCAGCCAGTGCAGCGCTTGCTGAGCCACCGGAACCGTGCCCTCGTAGGCCCAGTCCAGGTAGTGCTCGTAGTAGGCCAGGCGCTGCCGCAGCCCCGTCGGCCCGTACTGCGGCTGGTCGACGAACTCCAGGCCGAGGCCGACCACGTCCAGCTTGTGCACCTCGGCGAGCACGCTGACGCCGGCCCACCACATCCGCTCTCGCTCGGCCGGCGTTACCTCGGTGACCCAGCCGCCGGTGTGGTAAGGCGGCATGTCGGTCGGAACGATGCCGTCGATGCGGCTCATCACGTAGAACGGAGCACCGAGCACAGCCGGGTCGGGTTCATGCCAGTGCACCGGCGGCACCGGAATGCCGGTTCCGGCAAGGATTTCGAGCAGCCGGAACTGCTCGGCGAATCGCGGCTCGGGGAAGATCTGGAAGCCCGTCGGCGCCACCTTGGCGACCAGGCGCTCGCGGCGCGCTGGCGCCTGGCTCCTGCCAGGCGGCCTCGAACATCAGCGTCTCGGCCGAGAAGCCGTTGCTGGTCGGCGTCTGCACAGCTGCCACGACGACTCCGGTCGCGCCGGGCAGGCGGCCGGCCAGCCACTTCTGCAGTGCGGCCCTGGTTACCTCCGGATCTCGCTGATCAGGGACCGGCATGGTGGCCTCCGCGGCGCGCTGGCAGAATTGAAACACGTTCTATCTACATGGCGGCTTCACGTCAACATGCCAGCGCATTCGCGGCCACTTCGGCTGTCGGCGGCCAGGCAGCGGGTAACGTGAGGACCTTGCGGCTGTGTTGTGCGAGCCACGTGTTGCCGGGCCGAGCGGGAGTGGGCTAATTGGTCGAGGCTGTGCTGCGGGTGAGGCGCCGCCGGGGGACAGGTCGGGCGGCCGACGCGGCGATCCGCTACGCCGCCCTGGGCTGGCCGGTGTGCGTCGGCGCGTTTCCCCCGCTGCTCGGCGCAGGGGTCAGGCGAGCAGCAGCGCTTCGCCGAGCGGCAGCGGGCCTGCTCGTGCGACCGGGTCGGCTGTCCGGCGCCGGGCGCCCATCCGTTGTCGCCCGCCTGGCAGAACATGGCGAGCACGGATCCGGAGACCATCGCCCGCTGGTGGCTGGCCGTGCCGCAGGCCAATGTGATCCTCGCCACCGGCAGGGTATTCGACGTGCTCGATGTGCCCGTATCGGTGGGGATGACGGCGCTGGCCAGGATGGAGAAGTCAGGCGTGCGGCCCGGACCGGTTGCGATCAGCACCGGAAGCCGGGCCCATTTCTTTGTCCGCTCCAGGGGCGCGCCGGCCGATGAAAACGAGTGGTGGAGCTGCCACCTAGACTGCGAGCCGGAAGAAGTCGCCGACGTCGACCGGGCTGCGCTGGCACTGCCGGGATAGCTACGTAGTCGCGCCGCCATCACGCACTGGCAGCGGCGTCGTGGCTCGGTGGCTCCGCGATCCGGCCAGTCACGAGCTGCCAGACGGCGTCCGGCTACTTGAGGTCCTGGCCGACGCCTGCGAGGAGGCAGCTGATGGAGTCAGGCAGCAAGCGCGCTAAGTCCGCCGAGCTATTCGCGCGGGCCAGCCAGATCCTGCCCGGCGGGGTCAACTCGCCGGTGCGTGCCTTCGGCTCGGTGGGCGGCACGCCGGTCTTCATGGCATTCAGGCAGCGGCGCCTATCTCACCGATGTAGACGGCAACCGTTACGTGGACCTGGTGTGCTCCTGGGGCCCGATGATCCTCGGGCACGCCCACCCGGCCGTGGTGGAAGCCGTCCAGGCCGCAGCCAGCCGGGGAACCTCCTTCGGTACCGTCACGGCGGGCGAGGCCGAGCTAGCCGAGGAGATCGCCGCCAGGGCGCCGGTCGAGCGAGGTTCGGCTGGTGAGTTCCGGCACCGAGGCGACGATGACGGCGATCCGGCTGGCCAGGGGATTCACCGGCCGGCGGCTGGTGGTGAAGTTCGCCGGGTGTTATCACGGCCACGTGGATGCGCTGCTCGCGGCGGCGGGCTCTGGCGTCGCGACCTTCGGCCTGCCCGACTCGCCTGGCGTGACCGGCGCGGCGGCCGCTGACACGGTCGTGCTGCCCTACAACGACGCCGAGGCAGTCCGGCAGGCGTTCGCCACCAGCGGCGCCGAGATTGCGTGCGTCATCACCGAGGCCTGCCCGGCCAACATGGGCATCGTGCCGCCCGCCGGCGGGTTCAATGAGCTACTGGCCGGATTGTGTGCCGAGTACGGCGCACTGCTGATCATGGATGAGGTGCTGACCGGATTCCGCGTCACCAGGTCAGGCTGGTACGGGCGGGAGGGCGTGCGCAGCGACTTGATGACCTTCGGCAAGGTCATGGGCGGCGGGCTCCCGGCCGCCGCGTTCGGCGGCCGGGCCGAGATCATGGCCAGGCTTGCCCCGGCCGGGCCCGTGTACCAGGCCGGGACCCTGTCCGGGAACCCGCTGACTACGGCGGCCGGGCTGGCCACCTTGCGCGAGTGCACCCCGGAGGTTTACGGCCGGGTCGACGAGGCTGCCGCCGCTGTGGCCAAGCTCACCAGCGATGCGCTGGCCGCCGCGGGCGTGCCGTTCCGGTTGCAAGAGGCGGGCAGCCTGTTCTCTTTCTTCCTCGGGATCACCGATCCGGTGCGCGACTTCGGCGCGGCCCGCAGCCAGTCCGCAGCCGCCTATGCGGCCTTTTTCCACGCCATGCTGGATCGCGGCGTGTACCTGCCGCCGTCGTCGTTCGAAGCATGGTTCCTGTCAGCGGCGCATGATGACGAGGCGCTGAACCGCATCGCGGCGGCGGTGCCTGCCGCCGCAACGGCCGCGGCCGCAGCGCTCGGCTGACCGAACCGTCTCGGCCGGAGCGTTGCGGCGGCCGTGAGCCTAGGCAAATGAGACGTTTTCGCATATTAGGTCTAGCGGCCCGACCCGTTTATCGCCAGTATGTCGTTGGCAGCCGGGCGGACGGTCCGGCAGCATACGGGAGGATCTCGCCATGGCGATGCGCAATGTGATCAGCACGCTCAATACCAATGACGGCACCGAGATGATGGGCCCCGGCATCCTGATGTGGCATTACCCAGGTGCGGACATCATGAATGGCAGCCTGCTGACGGTCGAGAGCAATCATTTCTGCGTGCTGAAGTCCCGTGGCGCGATCCTCAACGTCTATGAGACCGGGCAGTATCCGGTGGAGACGCCGCAGCGGCCCCTGCTCGGCAGCTTTCAGCAGGCGTTCTACGGCGGCCAGTCGCCATGGCAGTACGAGGCGCTATTCGTCGCCAGGGCCAAGAGCGTGGTGAAGGCGCAGGGCGTCGCGCTGTCGCGCGAGCTCGCCGAGCTGGTCTACGACGTGGACTATTACGTGCACGTCGACACCAAGGAGGACGCGGTCAAACTGGTGACGCACATGCCGTATCAGGGCCACTTCCTCACCGCCGACGCGCTCAACGCCTACGCCGGTCCCGTGGTCGAGCAAGCCGTCAACCAGGTGGTGCAGGTGACGCCGCTGGAGCAGGTGAACGAGAAGATCCACGAGATTACTGAGCTGGTCCGCGGCCACCTGCAGGACTTCCTCGGCATCTATGGCGTCACGCTGAACGACGTCAAGGTGCTCATGCGTCCGCGCGACGAGCGGATGCGCGAGCTGATTTCGCTGCGCGCGTTCGGCCTGTCGGAGATCGACGCGGTCCGGTATTACGTAGCGCTGAAGATGGCCGAGCGCGGCCTGGTGTCGGCTCCGAACATGGCCGTTGGCGAGCCGTTTAACATCGGTATCACGGCCGCCCAGGCCAGCCCGTTGGCGGGAGTACCGGCCATTGCCGAGGCTAACGGCGGTGCTCCCGCGGCCCGGCCTGCTACCTGATGGCCGACAACCTGGCCGACCGGCTGCGCGGGCTGCTCGCCTCCGACGTCTACACCGTCAAGGGTCGGCTGCGCTCCGATGACCTGCTCGTGCGCGAGCGGGTCGGGCATGACCTAGGTGCGGCCGCAGCCAGGATCAGGGACCTGGCCAGCCAGTGGCGCGCGGACCGGGTGCCGCCGTCGACCCGGGACCAGCCGTTCCCGCCTGCTGCCGTGATGGAGCCGATGCGCCGCGCTGAGCGGCTGGTCAAGGCTATTGAGGATGTGTCGGTCTCGATCCGCGGCCTGCCCCTGCTGAATCAGGACAAGGTCTGGGATCGGGTCCGGGCGGCCGGCCTGGACGAACTGCTCCAATTTGACTGGACCCTGGTCGGCGAGGCCGAAGCGCTGGTGGCGGACCTGCAGGCCGCCGCCTCGCTCGACGAGATCGACATCGGCGCGCAGGAAACGCGGTTGCGGACGCTGCGAGAGGTGATGGCGGACCGGCAGCGGTACACCGAGATCAGCTAACCGGTCCAATCGCTAGCCAAGCACGATGGCCACGATCCCGGCCACGATGGCTGCCGCCCCGGTGACCTTGCGGCGCAGCCCGGCCTCGCCCAGCATCCTGCGGCCGAGGAGCACGCCGAACAGGATGCTGACCTCCCTGGCCGGGGCGATCGAGCTGACCGGGGAGAAGCTGAGAGCGACGAGCACCAGTATGTACGCCAGCGGCGCGAGCACCGCCGCGCCGATGACCTGGACGCGATAGGTCGCCCACACCTGGCTGAGCTTGGTCCGGTCGCGGAGCGCCATCGGTGCGAATACCGCGGTCATCACCGGGAAGGCCGCGTATCCCTGCAGGAGCGGCGGGGTGTGCAACGGACCGACTGCGTACTTGTCCCAGATCGTGTAGCTGGCGATGAACGCACCCGTGCACAACGCGAACGCGACGCCGCTGGCCGGCCGGGGCGCGGCGGACCCCGCTGGCGTGCGACCCGCGCCACGAGCCGGCATCCCGATCGCAACGATCCCCGCGACGATCAGCAAGATCCCGGCGATCACTAGCGGGCCTGGTCGCTCGCCCAGGATCAGCACGCCAGCCAGGGCCGACAGCAGCGCTCCGGTGCCGCGCCCGATCGGGTAGACGAGCGAAAGGTCACCGACCCGGTAGCCGAACTGGAGGAACAGGAAGTAGCCGGCCTGGAGCACGCCCGTCCCGGCGAGGAAGAGCCAGTTCAAGCCCGTCAGGTGCGGCCGGCTGCCGAAGCCAACGATTACTACTACGGGTGCGTACAGGCAGCTGGCCGCGGTCGCTAGCAGCCAGACGAAGCAGGCTGCGCCGACACTGGCGGCCTGTTTGCTGAACAAGTTCCAGCTGGCGTGGGCGATCGCCGCTAGTAGCACGAGGGCGAGGGCTGCAGTACTCACGGGGCTGCCGTTACGCTAGCCGGCCGGGTTGCGAAGGGCCAGGGGGCCAGTCCGCCGCCCAGCCTCGCCGGCCCGTAATCCCGGCCAGGTAATCTGTGTCGGCAATGAGCAGCAGCGAGATCCGGCCACCGGCTGGCACCACGGCAATCGTCCATCTTGTCAGGCATGGCGAGGTAGAAAACCCCGACCGCATCCTGTACGGCCGCATCCCCGGCTACGGCCTGTCCGAGGCTGGCCGCCTGATGGCCAAGGCGGCCGCGGACTACCTCGCGGGCCGTGACATCGCCGGGCTCCGCTCGTCGCCGCTGCAGCGAACGCTGGAGACGGCCGAGCCGATCGCGGCGGAGCTCGGCCTGCCGGTCACTGTTGACGACCGGCTTATCGAGCCGTGGAACCACTTCGAGGGCATGCGGTTTGGTGTCGGCGACGGAGCGCTGCGTCAGCCCAAGCACTGGGTCGCTTTGCGGAACCCGTTCCGGCCATCCTGGGGTGAGCCCTACCGGGAGGTCGCGGACCGGATGCTCGCGGCGGTACGAGATGCGGCGGAGGCAGCAGGCGATCACGAGGCCGTATGCGTTAGCCATCAGATGCCGATCTGGATCGCGAGACGGGCGGCGGAGGGCCGCAGGCTCTGGCATGACCCGCGGCGGCGGGAGTGCGCCCTCGGCAGCGTTACCAGTCTGATGCTCGCCGCTGACAAGGTGATCGGGGTGCAGTACGCGGAGCCGTCGGGAGACAGCGGCCGGCAGGTCGCAGGCGCCTGAGCCCGGCCAGCCGGCCGCGAAAGGCCGGCCCGGCGTGACCGGGCAGTGCCAGGTCGGGCACAATGGCGAGGTACTACTGCCTGTAGGAGATCACCCCAAGTGTCGCGTCAGTCACGCCTTCAGCGCCGTGCGGCTCATGCCGCGCTCGCGGGCGCGGCTGCCTTGATAGCGCTGTGTGGCGCGGGTTGTTCCGGTGGCCAGATCGGCGCGGATCCGCCGCAGAACAGCGGCCAGAGCTTCGTTGGCAGCAGCTACATCTCGACGTTCTATCGAAGCGGGCAACGGCCCGCCGTCCCGCCGGTCTCCGGCGTGACGCTCACCGGCCAGAAACTCAGCCTGGCTGCCTATCGCGGTGACGTCGTAGTGCTCAACTTCTGGGGCTCCTGGTGCGCGCCCTGCCGGGCCGAGGCGCCCGCGCTCGGAACGCTAGCGAGGCGGCTGGCCGCCAGCGGCGTGCGGTTCGTTGGCATAGATATCAGGGACGAGCCGCAAAGCGCGCTAGCCTTCATGCAGACATTCGGGGTTCAGTACCCGAGCCTGAACGACCCCAATGACGAGATCGCCCTTCAGTTCCGCAGCACCGTTCCGCCCGCCGCCATCCCGACCACCATCGTCATCGACCGCTCCGGCGAGGTTGCGGCCAGGATCGTCGGCGGCGCTACCTACGCGCAGCTCACGTCCGTGATATCCGAGGTAACCGGCCAGCCCTCATGACCTCCGCCGACGGTGACGCGACGACCGGCCTGCCGATGGATGGGCAGTTCCGGTCAGCCGGGCCTGACCTGGCCGGCTCCATAGCGAGAGCCGACGCACGGTCTGGCCGGCCCGTCGCGGGCGAGCCGCCCGGACAGGTCCGCCTCGGGCCCGTCGGCTGGCTGCGCTGGGCCTGGCGGCAGCTGACGTCCATGCGCACCGCGCTGATCCTGCTGTTCCTGCTGGCGCTGGCGAGCGTGCCAGGGTCGGTACTGCCGCAGGAAGGGATCGACCCGGCGGCCGTCACCCAGTACTACGCCGCGCACCCCGCACTGGCCCCGTTCCTTAACCGACTTTCGTTGTTCAGCGTTTTCGCGGCGCCCTGGTTCGCCGCCATCTACCTGCTGCTGTTTGCGTCGCTGGCCGGCTGCGTGCTGCCGCGTGCGTTCCGGCTGGCAGTCTCGGCCCGCCAGCGGCCGCCTCGGGCGCCGCGGAACCTGGCCCGGCTGCCGGCCCGCGCCAGCTATTCGACCGCGCTGCCGCCGGCCCAGGCCCTGCAGTCAGCCGCGAGCCTGCTCGGCCGCCGCCGGTTCAGGCTGACCGAGGGCGACGGCTGGGTTTCGGCTGAGAAGGGCTATCTGCGCGAGGTCGGCAACTTGCTCTTCCACATTGCGCTGCTCGCCTTGCTCTTCTCGGTGGGGATCGGCGGCATCTTCGGCTACAAGGCCAACCGCCTGCTCGTCGTTGGACAGGGCTTTGCCAACACCCCGACCGCCCTGGATGTATTCCGGCCAGGTCGGCTGGTTAGCCCCAGTGATCTCCAGCCGTTCTCGATTAACCTGCTGAGCTTCAGTGCGAAGTACGTGACCGCAGGCCCGCAGGCGGACCAGCCGCTCGCCTACGACGCGGCTCTGAGCTACCAGTCGCAGCCCGGCGCCCCGTTCCGGCGCTACCTGCTGCAGGTGAACCATCCGCTGGTCGTTGACGGCGTTAGCGTTTACCTGATCGGTCACGGCTATGCGCCGGACTTCAAGATCACCGACGGAACCGGCCAGGTCCGCTGGGACGGGCCGGTGCCGTTCATCCCGGTCGAGCAGAGCGGGCTGACCTCCGAAGGCGTCATCAAGGTGCCAGACGCCAAGCCCGACCAGCTCGGCTTCGCAGGCGTGTTCCTGCCGACCGCCTACGTTGCCAGCGGCAGGCTGGTGTCGGTCTTCCCGGCCGCGCTGAACCCGCGGGTTAGCCTCGTGGCGTACCGCGGCAACCTGGGGATGAACTCGGGCCAGCCGCAGTCGGTGTACACGCTGGACACCGGCGGCCTGCGCCGGCTGCCGATCGCGCCCCAGCCGCTAGCTCCCGGCGAGTCGATGAAACTGCCCGACGGTGCAGGCACGCTTACCTTCACCGGCTACAAGCAATGGATCAGCCTGGCGATCACCTACGATCCCGGCCAGCTCCCCGCTCTGGTGTCGGGCATCGTTGCGCTGGCTGGGCTGATCCTGTCGTTCCTGGTCCGTCGGCGCCGGGTCTTCGTGCGCGCGGAAGCTGGGCGCGATGGCGGCGCACAAGTCACCATCGGCGGCCTGGCCCGGTCAGACGCGGCCGGCGGGTTCGAGACCGAGTTCGCCGAGCTAGCCGGCCTGCTATGCGAGGAACAGCAGGGGACGGCGGTCGCGCTGCCCTTTGACAGTGGCGACGCACCCTACCAAACCGGCACGGATCCGCCCCTCGAGGTTTCGGGGGGTTCACAGGGGGCGGGCCCCCCCGTGGCCGGCGAAGGAGGCCGGACACCTCTCCCGGCCGCATTGCCCGTAACCGCCGATGACACGCCGGCCAGCGACGACCGCGATCCCGTGGTCCGAGGCGGTCGGATAGGAGAATGAGGCCCCGATGCCCGTGAATTCCGGCCTGGCTCAGGTCAGCAACGAGCTCCTGTTCGGCACAGTGATCTTGTACGCGATCGCGATGCTGTGCTATGCCTGCGACTTCGCGTTCGGAAAGCAGCCAGCGCTCGCGGTCGCGCCGGTGTCTGAGCTCGTTAGTGCGGGAGCGCCCGCCGGCACCGGAGTCGTCGGTGCCGGCCCGGGGGCGACGGCCCGTCGGGATGCTGCAAGCTCGGCGGCCGGGGGTTCGGCAGCGAGCCGGTGGCCGTCCGGCTTCTGGCTGCGGTTGGCGTTCGGCCTCACCTGCGTCGGCGTAACCGGCCAGGTACTGGCCATCCTGGCTCGCGGACTGGCCGAGCACCGGACGCCGTGGGGCAACATGTACGAGTTCATCGCCGCGTTCACCTGCATGGCGGTCCTCGTGCTGGTTGCAGCGTCGGTCCGGTACCGGGCCTACTACCTCGGCTTGTTCGTGCTGCTCCCGGTGGTGCTCGCCCTCGGCATAGACCTGACGGTGGTGTACACCCCGGCCGGCCAGCTGGTACCCGCCCTGCAGTCATACTGGATCGCCATTCACGTGACGGCCATGATCGTCGCGATCGGCCTGTTCATCTTCGGCGCGGTCGTCACGACGCTTTACCTGATCGCCGACCGCAGCGAGCGGCGCGCGAAGCTGGGCCTGCGGTCCCAAGCGGCCGGCATCATGCAGCACCTGCCGTCCGCGGTCCTGCTGGACCGGCTGTCTTACCGCAGCATCCTGTTCGCGTTTCCGGTCTGGACGTTCGGCGTCATGGCCGGTGCCATCTGGGCCGATCATGCCTGGGGCAGGTACTGGGGCTGGGACCCGAAGGAGACCTGGTCGTTCATCACCTGGGTGGTATACGCGATGTTCCTGCACGCCCGTGCGACCGCAGGGTGGCGCGGGAAGCGCGCCGGTTACATCCAGCTCATTGGGTTCGGCTGCCTGTTGTTCAACGTCGTCGGCATCAACCTGTGGGTCAGCGGCCTGCACTCCTATGCCGGCATCTGACCCCTCCACCGGGGTAAGGGCAGGGCTCACGAACCCCGCATATCCGAAAATTCGGACCCAAGATCTGATCTAGTCGGCGACGTATAGGGCGTCGATGTGACGGAGCCGCCCAAAGAGGGGCGGCGCTGGCACACTCATGCCCTATGCGGCTTGACCCAATTGAAGAACTTAAGGTGCGAATCGTGCAAATGCCCGCAGGTGGGCGAGCTGTCGAGGATCGTTTCGCCAAGGTTGAGCGGCCTGCGGGCTCCGCACGAGATCGCTGAAGTCAGGAGCCTTCGCGAGTCTCGCGGATCCGGCGCTCGAGCTCGAGCAGGAAATCCGGGTCATCGTCCGGGCCGACCGGCGATGCGGCCAGGCCGGCCAGCAGGCTGAATGGCTCGCTGTATCCGACCGCCCCCTGAGCGGCGGGGTGCCTGAGGAACGCCTGCTCAGCGCCCATGCCCCGCGAACCGTACGGGTTGGACCGGCGCAGGAACGCGGGCCGCTGCGGACGCCCGGCAATTAGCCACGCAGCCGCGCCGAATACCCAGAAGGCGCCGGCGATGAGCAGCCAGGTGCCCTTGCCGAAGGTCATGAACTCGGTGTCGGGCGTGGTCGTGATGTCCAGCATGCACGGCAGCACGAATCCGACGCTAAATAGCACGATAAGAGCACAAGCCAGCCACATGGGTGGCAGCCTAGCTGCTTAGCCTGGGTGCTCGGTCATCAATTGCAACATCTGCCCATCTAGTATCACACCTTGCAGCAGTTACGTTCCGTGACATCGCCTGACAAGACGGCAACCTGCGGTTAGCCTGACGGCATCGGGCGGGCGCAGCGACCTCGCCGTGAATGCGACTTCGGGAGCTGACGCCCATGCGGCTGGGGTTATTTCGGGTTCGCCGCTGGTGGCCGGCCGCGCGCAAGGCAGGCCTCGCCGGGAATGACCCGGCGGCGCCACCCCGGCCCCGGAGTGCGCCTGGTCACCATAGGAAGACCTCCCGACGGACAGTTCCTGCCCCCAGTGACCTAGCTGCGGGCCGTACCATGGCCCCGCCGGAGGCGAACCCGGCGGACATGATCGCTACCAGGCGGTACACAGTTCCGTCCGGCGGCGCCGAGTTTGCGGCCGGAAGCTCCGGTAGCGCCAGCCCTGGCGACGGCAGCTCCGGAACGGCAGCCGTGCGGTACGCCAGGGCGCTGGGCCTGGCCGCGGCCAGAGTGGCGATCAAGGCCGCGCCCGCGACGACTGCTCCCGAAGTAACCGCAACCCCGCGGGCCAGCGGCGAGCCAGCGCCTCCCTGGTACCAGCCCAGGCAGGCCGGCCGCGCCGCCGGGACCGTCCGTTACTGCGGCCCGCTGGAGAACGTACTCGTCCGCGACTGGGCGCCGGGCCGGGAACCCCCGGCCGAGTCAGTAACCGCGATCAGTCGGCTGGCAGACCTGCCCCAGCTGGTTAAGCAGAAGCTAGCGGCTGGGCTGGACGCCATCCATGTCGGCCCTGGCGGGGTGCCTGACCTGGATCACATGGCCAGGCTCAAGGGCGTGCCGCTGCCATCCGGCCAGGCAACCTGGGATGCCTGCGCTGGCGCCTACGGGGACCGGAAGATCATCGTCGGCACCCGGCCGTCGCCGACGCCGGATGTAATGTGCCACGAGGTCGGGCACGCTCTCGATGACATCGACGGAACGGGCGGGCGCTGGCAGTCGGACGCGCCCGAGTTTCATGGCCTCTACGGCCGGTGCCTGCCGTACCTGGCCAGCGAGTTCCACCGGCATGGCGGACCGCTAGGGCGCCGGGAGTTCTTCGCCGACTCGTTCGCGGCAATCGCGTCGAGCCAGCGGCCTGCGCTTGTGCACATGCTCAGCGGTAACACCAAGGCCGCGCTCGACGTCATGCTCTATTTCAACGTGCGTTATGGCATGTAAACGAGGTCGATGCAGACATGTTCGTGATTCGGCTGGCCAACGGGAACCTGCTGGTACCTGAGCACGCCATCGGCGGGGGCATGATCGGTGACGCCTACGTCGAGATCGGGCCAGAGCACGCCGACTTCGCCCGCCTGGGTGCGACTGCCGTCAGCTGGCAACAGGACGAGCAGCGCCGGCAGCGCTGGCGCGACGAGGATGAGTCCCTGCGCCGTGAGTTCCTTGACTACCTGGGCCGCCACGGCTCGGCCGGCGGCTGGGGCGCTGACCGATCGGACTAGCTGCCCGCCGGACAAGCTTGTGTCGCCATGGGCCGGCTGGCGGCGCGATCAGGTAGCGAGTGGCTCGGTTGCCGCCGCGTGGCCATTAAGCAGATCGCGTACCTCGGACTCCCGGAACCGGCGGTGCCCGCCAGGCGTCCGGATGCTGCTGATACGTCCGGACGCCGCCCACCGTGTGACAGTCTTGGGGTCGACTCTGAAGAGCGTGGCTACTTCCCCCGGTGTGAGCAGTCGCTCACTGTTGCCGTCCATCGTTTCCACTCCCTTGGTCCCTAAGGGTCTGGGGGTTAGTGTCGCAGAAACTTGGCAACTTGGCCACAAACACCGGAAACAGAGTAAACACTGCGTTTTATCCCTTGATCCGGAAGAATATGATCTGAACCGTTAGTCAGGCCGCGGGATCTACCGAAGAGCCGGGCAACCACCGCTGTCTTGGCGCCGACGACCACATGACGCTGCAGTAGCAACACTCGGCCGGCGCGTCGCGATAAGCGGGGTGCTGGCGAGGCGCAGGCGGAAGGCGGACGTACACTAACCTCGACTTGACATGCGAGCGACTCTGTTCTACACGCTGCTGCGGCTGCTAATTTTCTTTGCGGCCGCCCTGGTGCTTGCCTTGTTCGGCCTGCATGGGCTCACGCTGATCGTGATCGCGCTCGTTATCAGCGCCGTCGTCAGCCTGCCACTGCTGTCCCGCTATCGCGATGCCATGTCCCGTTCGCTGTCCGGCCGGATGGACGTCTTCAAGACCAAGCTTGACCAGGGCACCAGGGCAGAAGACAACGACTAGCGGGTGATCGCTACCGCACCGCTAGCGCGGTTCGTCTGCCAGCCAGCCGCCGGACGTCAGCAGCTTCAATACCGCCTGTACGGCCTGCTGGCGGCTCAGTGCGGAGGTGTCGATCACCAGCTCAGCGTCGGCCGGCTCCTCGTAGGGGTCGGACACGCCGGTGAACTGACTGATGACGCCCGCCCTGGCTTTGGCGTACAGGCCCTTCCTGTCGCGGGCCTCGCACACCTCGACGGGAGTCGCGACGTAGATAAGGAAGAAGTCGCCGACCTCGCTCACCATGCGCCTGACCTGGGCCCGAGCGTTAGCGAACGGCGCGATCGGCGCGCAGATGGCGATCCCGCCGTGGCGGGCGATCTCAGCAGCGACAAAGCCGATCCTGGCGATGTTCAGGTCCCTGTCGGCACGGGAGAACGTCAGCCCGGCCGAGAGCAGTTGCCGCACCAGATCGCCGTCGAGCAGGGAAACCTGCCGGTCACTCCGCTCGGTGAGCACGTCGGCTAGGTCCCTGGCGATCGTCGACTTCCCCGAGCCGGACAACCCGGTGAGGAATAGCACAAGGCCTCGTTCCGAACGGGGCCGGCGCACCCGCCGTAGCTCACGCGCGACTGCAGCCGGTGTTACCCACCCCGGGATCGGACTGCCCGAGTCCAGCAGATCGCCAAGCTGATCAGGCGACAGGTCCTCCTGCTCGGTCCCGGCCTCGATCAGCGAGTGCGGCCGCCAGACCTCGGCCCGCGGGTCGTAGGCCCAATCACCCGACGGCAGTACCGGGATCCGGGCGCTCGCCGCCGCATCGGCGGCCGGCACCCGACCAGGCGGCAGGCCGTCTGCCATCAGGTGCGTGGCGCCGTAGGCTGCCGCGATCCGCGCCAGCCCGGCCAGCTCGCGGGCCGGCTCGTGCGGGCCTGGCCGAGGCGCAACCGGGATCGGCACGACCAGCGAGTTCGGCGGCAGGCTCGGCATCGCGGCGAGCACGGTACGGATCAGTGCCTGAGGCGTTCCCACCACCTCGGCCCGGCCGCTGACAAGCGGCAGCACGAGGATCTGCGCCTGCAACTGGCCAGCCAGATGGCGGAGCTGGCCAATCTGCCGGCTGCCCAGCGGAGCCCTGGTGCCGAACGCGAGCACCGGACCACCACCGAGTTGCAATCGGGTCGCCTCCGGGCTCAGCATCAGATGGCGAAACGGCCCGTGCTCAGGCGGCCGGTTCGCCGCTACCGGGCCGGCCAGGCGCACGGCACGGCCCGGCAGCACTGTCTGCTCAGTGATCGTCATGACCGCAATGGGGGTGCCCTCCGGATCGGCAAGCAGCATCCGGCTGCCTGGCGATCCGCCCGGTGCTGCTGGCAAGGCTCCCTCGGCCACGTCGAGGGTAACGGGGACCGGGAACGGGGTGCCCTCGGTCAGTTGCCACCCGGCCGCGACAGCCGTCGCGTCCGCGTCGGTCATAAACCCGGACAGCGGTGCATACGCGCCGGAGAGCAGCAGCTCAAGGTCACCGAGCTGGCCTGCCGTCAGCGTGCACGATGGCAGCGAGCCGAGCTCGGCCGGGGACACTGCCTCGGCTTCAGCGGTCACGTTTCCCTCCCCGTCCAGCGCCAGCCGCCTAGCCCGCCTCGGGGGCAGCACAAACCGGCATGCCCGAGGTTACACGCGGCTTGCGAGCCGACGCGGGTGTCGCTGACCGGCTGCTGATGCCAGCTACTGCAGGACCCGGGCGAACGGGTCCTCGGGCTTGCGCACGACGTAGTAAAGCTCATCGAGGCTGCAGTCCAGGCGGCCCAGCGACAGCCAGCTCACCAGCCTGCGCGCGGCCAGCACGCCGATGGGCCGACCGGCCGCGGCGATGACGTTGCCGGACTGTCGGTGCGCGACCACTAGGCCGTGGCGGAGCAGGAAAGCCTGGATGCCGTGGGCTGACGCGATGGGTTCGTACACCGCGGCAAACGGGCCCGCCTGGCCAGGCTTGACCGCTTTCCAGGCCAGGGACCGCAGGATTGCGGGCAGGCGGCGGTCCAGGAAACCGGCAGCGGTGTCGCGGTCGGCCGTCCGCAGCAGCAGCAGGCCACCGGGTCGAAGCGCGCCGACTAGCCGGTCCAGAACCAGTTCTGCGTGGCTGATCCGGTCCAGCAGCATGGAGCACTGGACGATGTCATACGACCTCGGCAGCACCGGCACTGAGCGCATCTCCCCGAGGATCGCTGACGCTAGCTCCGGTTTGCTAGCCACCGTAGCCCGCGCAGCCTTGCTGTCGTCGTCGATGTAGCTGACCAGCACCTGGTGCCCGGCGGCTGGCAACGCTGACAAGTCCAGCTCTGGTCCGGCGGTCGCGCAGCCAGCCTGGAGAATCGTCACGGGCCGGTCGCGGTGCTGGGCCGCGTACTCGAGCGCGAACCTGGTGAACTCGCCCGTCTTGGCGGTCGTTATCGGCTCTGGCGTTGCTTGCACTGGCGCAGCTGGAGTTGGTGCGCTGACTGGCGCAGCCAGACCGGCATGTCCCTCGACGCTTGCCACGAATCCATAGAGTAGCGCTCCGGATACTTTACGTGCCTGGTAATGGCCTGGGCGTGTCGCAACCCGCGGCGGGCTCCGCACCTGCGTGAACCCCGAAACCCCACCTTTTGGGGCCACTGGTCGGCAACGGGCGGCCGCACGATAGGAGCTCACCCGCGCTCACTGACCCGCGACGGCCGTATGATTGAGGCAACCCGACGCCGTGCTCAGCAGTTGGCTGCCTGAGCAGTGGCGACCAGCGATCCGCGAGCGGCTCAGGCCCACCGCAGCTCGGCGCGGGCGATTTGGGCTGCCCGCACCCTAACCAAAGGGACTCTTGTGACCCTCTCCGGCCTGCTTCAGGTTGTCACCGACGATCCGGACCTGCGCCAAGCGCTCGACCAGGCAATTGAGCTGCCCGCATTGGGCGGCGACCTGATCGCGCCGGCCTCGCTGCGGCCCCTGCTTGTCGCCGCGCTCGCGGGCGCGGTTTCGTCAGCGGGCACGGTCCCGTCAGCGGGCACGGTCCCGTCGGCGGGCACGGTCCCGTCAGCGGACACTGCGCGGCCGCCGGTGACGCTGGCGGTGACCGCGACCGCGCGCGAGGCCGAGGAACTCGCGGCCGCGCTTGGCTCCCTCATCGGGCCGGACGCCGTAGGTTACTTCCCGGCCTGGGAGACGCTGCCGCACGAGCGGCTGTCGCCGCGCTCGGACACCTCTGGCCAGCGGCTAGCGGTGCTACGCAGGCTGGCCCATCCGGACGCGGCCGATCCGCGCTCGGCCGCGCTCACCGTGGTTACCACCCCGGTCCGTAGCTTGCTACAGCCGATGGTCAGCGGCCTGGGTGAGCTGGAGCCGGTCAAGCTGACCGCTGGCCAGCAGGCGAGCCTGGACGACACGGTGGCGCGGCTCGTCGAGATCGGATACGCGCGTGTTGAGCTAGTGGAGCGCCGCGGCGAGCTTGCGGTCCGCGGCGGCCTGCTCGACGTGTTCCCGCCGACGGACGAACATCCGCTGCGGATCGAGTTCTGGGGCGACGAGGTCGAGGAGATCCGCTATTTCCGGGCCGCGGACCAGCGCAGCCTGGGCGCAGCGGAGGACGGCCTGTGGGCGCCGCCATGCCGTGAGCTGCTGCTCACCGCGTCGGTCCGGGACCGGGCCAGGCAACTCGCAGCCGAATGGCCGGGCCTGCACGACATCCTCGGCAAGATGGCCGAGGGCATCACGGTCGAGGGCATGGAGGCGCTGGCCCCGGCGCTGACCGACCGGATGGAGCTGCTGCTCGATTACCTGCCGCCCGGCAGCAAGATCATCGGCTGCGATCCCGAGCGGATCCGGGCCCGAGCCGCTGACCTGGTCTGGACCAGCCAGGAATTCCTGGAGGCCTCCTGGGTGAACGCCGCCGCCGGTGGCGACGTGCCGATCGACCTCGGCGAGGCGGCTATCCGGCCGATCGCCGAAGCGCGAGCCGCCGCGGCGACTCTCGGACTGCCGTGGTGGACCGTCACCCCATTCGCCCCGGCTGACTCTGGCGGGCAGCAGGCGGACGAGTCGGGCCTAGCGAACGGCGCCGAGGGCGAGCCACCGCCAGTTGCCATCTCAGCACAGCCAGCTCCTGGCTACCGGGGGGATACCGGCCGGGTTCTCACTGACGTCCGCCGCTGGCTGGCCGATGACTGGCGGGTCGTGCTGATAACCGAGGGTCACGGACCTGCTAAGCGGCTGGCCGAACTGCTGCGCGGCGAAGGGCTGGGCGCGCGCGACGGTGACCTGGCCCAGCCTCCGGAACCTGGCCTGGCGCACGTGGGAACCGGCCTGCTGGAGTCGGGATTCGTCTGGCCCGCCGTCAAACTGGTCGTCCTGGCCGAGGCCGACATGGCGGGAACGAGGACGGGCTCCAGGCAGTCGCGCCGAATGCCGAGCAGGCGCCGGGGCGGAATCGACCCGCTCCAGCTCACTCCTGGCGATTACATCGTGCACGAGCAGCACGGCGTCGGCCGGTACCTGGAGATGACGAGCCGGACCGTGCAGGGCGCGACCAGGGATTACCTGGTCATCGAGTACGCGCCGAGCAAGCGCAGCCAGCCGGCCGACCGGTTGTATCTGCCCACCGACCAGCTCGACGAGGTCACCCGCTACACCGGCGGTGAGGCTCCGGCGCTGCACCGGCTCGGCGGTGCGGACTGGGCAAAAGCCAAGGGCCGGGCCCGCAAGGCGGTCAGGGACATCGCGGCCGGCCTGATCAGGCTCTACCAGGCCCGGATGGCATCGCCGGGGCACGCGTTCGGGCCGGACACTCCCTGGCAGCGTGAGCTGGAGGACGCTTTTCCCTACGTGGAGACGCCCGACCAGCTGGCCGCTGTGGACGAGGTCAAGGCCGACATGCAGCGGGCCGTCCCCATGGACCGGCTTATCTGCGGCGACGTCGGCTACGGCAAGACCGAGATCGCCGTCCGCGCGGCCTTCAAAGCGGTGCAGGACGGCAAGCAGGTCGCCGTGCTGGTACCGACCACGCTGCTGTCCGGACAGCACTTCGTGACGTTCAGCGAGCGGTACGCGCCGTTCCCGGTTTCAGTCCGGCCGCTGTCGCGGTTCCAGTCCGCCGCGGAGGTCGCCGATACCCTCGAGGGCCTGGCTTCCGGCAAGGTAGACGTGGTAATCGGCACCCACCGCCTGCTGTCACCGGAGGTTCGGTTCGCGCGGCTCGGCCTGCTGATAGTCGACGAGGAGCAGCGGTTCGGCGTCGAGCATAAGGAGTACCTGAAGCAACTGCGCACCGAAGTGGATGTCCTGGCCATGTCGGCGACCCCGATCCCGCGAACGCTGGAGATGGGCATCTCCGGGATCCGGGAGATGTCCACGATCTTGACCCCGCCCGAGGAGCGGCATCCGGTGCTGACCTCGGTGACGCCGTACGACGAGAAGCAGATAGCGGCCGCGATCCGGCGCGAGCTGCTGCGTGACGGCCAGGTGTTCTTCGTGCACAACCGGGTGTCATCGATCAACAAGGTCGCCGCCAGGCTCGCCGAGCTCGTGCCCGAGGCGCGGATCGGCATCGGGCACGGCCAGATGAACGAGCACTCGCTGGAAAAGGTCATGAGCCAGTTCGTCGAGCGCGAATTCGACGTCCTGGTGTCGACCACCATCGTCGAGTCCGGCCTGGACATCCCGAACGCCAACACGCTGATCGTGGACCGGGCTGACGCCTACGGGCTGCCCGACCTGCACCAGCTGCGCGGCCGGGTCGGGCGCGGCCGGGAGCGCGGCTACGCGTATTTCCTGTACCCGCCGGAAAAGCCGCTGACCGAGACGGCGCACGAGCGGCTGGCGACGCTACAGCAGCACACCGGCATAGGGGCCGGCCTGCACATCGCGATGAAGGACCTGGAGATCCGCGGCGCCGGGAACCTGCTTGGCGGCGAGCAGTCGGGGCACGTGGCGGCCGTCGGCTTCGACTTGTACGTGAAGATGATCGGCGAGGCCGTCCGGGAGTTGCGCGGCGACGGCCCGGCCGAGCGGGCCGAGGTCAGGATCGAGCTGCCCGTCGACGCGCACATCCCGCACGACTACGTGACCGGAGAGCGGCTGCGGCTGGAGGCCTATACCAGGATCGCCGCCATTGACACCATCGCCGACATCGCGCTGGTCCGCGACGAGCTTGTCGACCGTTACGGTGCCGTGCCCGGCCAGGTGGACAACCTGCTGGCCGTGGCCGGGCTGCGAGTCGTCGCCCGGAACGCCGGGCTGACCGACATCACCCTGCAGGGCAACTACATCCGGTTCGCTCCGGTCGACCTGCCGGAGTCTCGTCAGGTCCGGGTGCAGCGGCTTTACCCGGGCACGGTGGTGAAGCCGGCCGTGCGTAACATGCTCGTACCAGTGCCGAAGGCGGTGCCTGGCCAGCGGGCAGGATCTGCTACTAATGGGTCGGGCCGCACGCAGCCTGGCGGCGGGCAGACGATTGCACTCGGCGCGCCGCCGCTGCGCGATCAGGCACTACTTGCCTGGTGTGAGCAACTGATCGAGTCCGTGCTCGACGGGCTATCCGGCGGGCCGAGTGCATAGCCTGATCAGGACCCGTGATCAGGACCCGTGAGGAGGAGTCCTGGCGTGACCAGGAAGACCGATGTGATCAGTAACGGCAATGCCCGTGGCCACTCCGCCGCTGTCCGCATCCCGGTGAAACTGGCTGCCGCGCTAGTCGTCACCGGGCTGGCCGTATCGGCGTGCGGCACGGTCAGGATGGGCGCTGCCGCGATCACCGGGACCAACCGGATCTCCTCGGCCACGCTGACCGGGCAGGTCGAGAACCTGAACGCGGCGTATCAGAGCGACCAGGCCAAGGGCATCAAGCCGCAGCGACCGGTCGCGCAGAAGGCGCAGCAGGTGCTGACCTGGCTGATCGTATTCCAGATTTACGACAAGCTGGCCGCGCAGCACGGCATCAGCGTCACCCCGGCGCAAGCGACAAGCCAGCTGACCAGGCTCTCCGCGCAGGCAACGCAGAGCAAGGTGACGCTGGCGGAGTACGTGTCGGCGGCAGGCGCGCTGCCGCCGGACCTGCTGCCCGACCTCGGCCAGTACTTCGCCATCCAGAGCGCGCTGGCCAGCAAGCTGGACGGGGGAAAGTCACCGGTCAGCTCAGCGGCGCAGAGTCAGCTCTCCAGCCAGATCGGGCACCAGCAGTGCTTGGCGGCCAAGAGCCTCGGCGTGACAGTCAACCCGCAGTTCGGCGAGTTCGATTACGCCACCTACTCCGTCGTGCCCGCGCCTCCTATGCTGGCCGCCAACCCGTCCCCGTCGCCGTCCGCACACGTGGTGCTGAACCCCCCATGCTGACGCAACCGTGCTGATCGAAGGCGACGTGCCGGGGGCGCGCCTGCTTGAGCTGGTCCAGGTGATGGACACACTGCGGGTCAAGTGCCCGTGGGACGCGCGCCAGACGCACGCGAGCCTGACGCCACACCTGCTGGAGGAGACCTACGAGGCCGTCGACGCGCTCGGGGCCGACGACCAGACCGCCGTCCGCGACGAACTCGGCGACGTGCTGCTGCAGGTCGTCTTCCACGCCAGAGTGGCGCAGGAGCGCACCGACGGCACCGGTTACGACATCGATGACGTGGCCGACGCCATCATCGCCAAGCTGACCCGCCGGCATCCGCACGTGTTCGGCGACGTCACCGTGACCGGGCCAGACGAGGTCAAGCAGAACTGGGACGCGATCAAGGCAGCCGAGCGGGCCAGCTCGGGCGAGCCAGCGTCGGCTCTGGACGGCGTGCCGATGGCGCAGCCTGCGCTGTCGCTGGCGGCGCAGCTGCTGCGGCGGGCCGGGCGGGCCGGTATCCCGGCCGACCTGGCGGACGTCGGCGAGCTGCCCGGCGTCAGCGAACTCGGCCGGCAGCTGTTCGCGCTGGTCGCCCAGGCGCAGTCGGCAGGCATCGATGCTGAGCTGGAACTGCGAGCGGCAGCGCGCGCCTATGCCAGCCGGGTGCGGGCCCTCGAGGCCGAGGCATAGTCGGCGTGCCCGCCGCGCTTGCCGGGGCGGCCTCCACTAGGCTCGCAAGCGAACCCTACCCACGGGGGCAAGCCCCCCGTGTACCCCCAGCAAAGCTAGGCGCGCGCGTCAGGAGCTGTTCAGTGGCCTCGATCGAAGGCATATTCGCCAGGCAGATTCTCGATTCTCGCGGCAATCCGACGGTTGAGGTCGAGGTGGTACTCGACGACGGCAGCCTCGGCCGGGCCGGCGTGCCCAGCGGAGCCTCGACCGGCGCGTTCGAGGCCGTGGAGCTGCGCGATGGAGGACCAGAGTACGGCGGCAAGGGCGTGACCAAGGCCGTGCAGGCGGTGATCGACGAGATCCAGCCCGAATTGCTCGGTTATGACGCTGATGACCAGCGGCTGGTGGACCAGGACATGATCGACCTGGACCGGACGCCGGACAAGTCCAGGCTGGGCGCGAACGCCATCGTCGGGGTAAGCCTGGCCGTGGCGCGGGCCGCTGCCGAGTCGTCCGGCCTGCCGCTTTTCCGCTACCTGGGCGGCCCGAACGCGCACCTGCTGCCGGTCCCGTGCATGAACATCCTGAATGGCGGCGCGCACGCCGACACCAACGTCGACATCCAGGAATTCATGATCGCGCCGGTGGGCGCCAGCACCTTCGCGGAGGCGGTCCAGTGGGACGCGGAGACCTACCATGCCCTTAAGGCGGTGCTGAAGCAGCACGGCCTGAATACCGGGGTTGGGGACGAAGGCGGCTTCGCCCCGGACTTGGCCCACAACCGCGCGGCGCTCGACTTGATCGTCGAGGCCATCGGCAAGGCCGGGCTGACACCCGGCCGCGACGTAGCCCTGGCCATCGACGCCGCGGCTAATAGCTTCCTCGACGGAGACCAGTACGCCTTCGAGGGCGGTGCCAAGACAGCCGCAGAGATGACCGCCATTTACGCCGAGTGGCTTGATTCCTACCCGCTGGTCTCACTGGAAGATCCCCTGGCGGAGGAGGACTGGGCAGGCTGGCGGGAGTTGACGGCCGAGCTCGGCGACCGGGTGCAGATAGTCGGCGACGACATCTTCGTTACGAACCCGGAGCGGCTGCGGCGCGGCATTGTGGAGAAGGTGGCGAACTCTCTGCTGGTCAAGGTCAACCAGATCGGCACGCTGACGGAGACGTTCAGCGCGGTGGACCTCGCGCATCGTCACGGCTACACCACGATGATCAGCCACCGTTCGGGCGAGACCGAGGACACCACCATCGCCGATCTGGTTGTGGCGCTGAACTGCGGTCAGATCAAGACGGGCGCGCCGTGCCGATCCGAACGGGTCGCCAAATACAACCAGCTGCTGCGGATCGAAGAGCTGCTCGGCGACGCCGCCGCGTACGCCGGCCGGGCAGCCTTTCCGCGGTCAGCGGCCTTTGGATGGTCGGCGGCACAGCCGCCGGCCTGGCGGCCTGTGACCTCCAGCCGGCCAATGACCTCCGGCGGCACGGCGCCCTCCGGCGGCACGGGAAGCCCGGCAGGCCGCAGCTCGGCCTGGGCCGCGCGCCCGAAGTACACCAGCAGGGCGGCCGTGCTGGCCATTGTGCTGTGCGCGATCGCGCTCAGCCTCGCTTACCCGGTGCGGGAGTACATCGCGGAACGACGCCAGATCGACCAGCTCGTGACGCAGAACGCGGAGCTAGCCATCGCCGTCCGAAAGGACAAGGCCGAGCAGCGGGCACTGGCGTCGAACAGCTACATCGAGCGGCAAGCGCGAGACAAGCTGCACATGTGCTTCCCGGACGAGACCTGCTACGTGGTGGTCACTCCCGCCGGACGGCGCGGGACGGCCACCGCGACGCAATCCACCTCGCCCTGGTACGGGCGGCTGTGGGACTCCGTGCGGGAGGCGGGCAGGCCCGCGGCCAGATGAGTGCAAGCCCGGAACCGCAGGTCCTCGCGGTGATTGAGCGGCAGCTAGGTCGGCCGCCCAGGGGCGTGATGGCCGTCGCGCATACCTGTCCTTGCGGCCTGCCCGACGTCGTCCAGACAGCGCCGCGATTGCCGGACGGGACCCCGTTCCCCACCCTGTACTACCTGACCTGCCCGCGGGCAGCGGCAGCGGTGAGCCGGCTGGAATCCGCGGGTCTCATGCGGCAGATGGCCGACAGGCTGGCGGTCGACGCCGGGGTACGCGCACAGTACCTGGCCGCGCACGCTGATTACCTTGCCCGGCGGGCGGACGCCGCCAGGCAGGCCGCCCTGGATCCGCTGCCGGCATCGACGCAGAGCGCGGGGGGCATGCCCGACCGGGTCAAATGCCTGCACGCGCTGCTCGCGCAGGAACTCGCGGTGCCGGGGTCGAATCCGTTCGGCGCGGAGGCGGCGCGCGCGGCGGGCCAGTGGTGGCAGGCTGGTCGGTGCGTTAGCGATGAGTAGACAGGCGGTGCAGATGACACAGCGGGTGGCGGCCATCGACTGCGGCACTAATTCGCTGCGCCTGCTGATCGCCGACATTGTTCCGGCCCGGCACACGCTCACTGACGTCCGGCGGCGGATGGAAATCGTCCGGCTGGGGCAAGGCGTGGATGCTACCGGCAGGCTCGCGCCCGAGGCTCTCGAGCGCACCTTCCGGGTGCTCACCGAGTATGCGGCACAGATCAAGGCTGCGGACGCAGGCCGGGTGCGGATGGTCGCCACCAGCGCGATCCGTGATGCAAGTAACGCCGGCGAGTTCACCGCCGGCGTGCTCGGCATCCTCGGGACCGCACCCGAGGTCATCACCGGCGACGAGGAGGCGCGCTTGTCGTTCGGCGGCGCGACGGCCGAGCTGGCGGCCGAGGAGGAGGCCGGCCATCAGCCGTTGCCCCCCTACCTCGTCGTCGACATCGGCGGCGGGTCGACGGAGTTCGTGCTGGGTGGCGACCCAGACAAGGGAGGCGACGTGACTGCCATTTCCGTGGACGTCGGATCGGTGCGGCTGACCGAGCGGCACCTGCACTCCGATCCGCCGACCGGCGCGGAGGTCCAGGACGCGATTTCCGACATCGACAACGCCCTCGACGATGTGGCCGCTGCGGTTCCGGCGCAGGACGCCCGCACCCTCGTTGGCCTGGCCGGGTCGGTGACCACCATCAGCGCCATCGCGCTTGGCCTGCCGGCCTACGACCCGGCCCGCACGCACCATGCCTGGATTTCCGCGAGCTCAGTGGACGCCGTCACCGAGCAACTGCTCAGCCAGACGCGCGAGCAGCGAGCGGCAATCGGGTCGCTGCACCCTGGCCGGGTCGATGTCATCGGGGCGGGAGCGCTCGTGCTCGACCGCGTGATGCGGCGCTTCGGCTTCACTGAATACGTGACAAGCGAGCACGACATCCTGGACGGCATCGCCTGGTCGCTCGCGTCCAATGACTGACGTTGGGTCCACCGAACCCGAGGCTGCGGGCGCCGTGCCGGCCGGAAGCGGCTGGCCGGGCGACCCAGCGACGCCGCAAACGCCGGTCGCCCGGACGGGCGCCGCGGTGCGCGCGCTGGCCGCCAGCGCGGGGTCGATCGGCGAGCTGGCGGCCAGGGAATCTGTGTGCCGGGCGTGCCCGCGCCTGGTCGCCTGGCGGGAACAGGTCGCCCGCGCCAAGCGGCGGTCGTTCCAGGATCAAACCTACTGGGGCCGGCCGGTGCCCAGCTGGGGGGACGAGCACCCGCGGATCCTGATCCTCGGTCTCGCGCCGGCTGCTCACGGCGGGAACCGGACCGGCCGCGTGTTCACCGGAGACCGCAGCGGCGATGTTCTGTTCGCGTCGCTGTGGCGATGCGGACTTGCCGCTCAGCCCGACTCGGTTGCGGCCGGAGATGGCCAGCGGCTGATCTCAGTCCGCATGACTGCCGCGGTACGCTGCGCGCCGCCTGCAAACAAGCCGGACGCGGCCGAGCGTGAAACGTGCGCGCCGTGGCTCGCGGCCGAGCTGGCCATGCTCGGCAAGGATCTGCGGACAATCGTGTGCCTGGGTCACTTCGCCTGGCAGGCCCTCTGGCCGCAGCTTGCCGCCATCGGGCTGAACGTGCCGCGGCCGCGGCCAGTCTTCACGCACGGAGCCGAGGTGGTCCTGCCGGGCGACCAGCAGAGGTTTCCGCTGGCGGTCATCGGCTGTTATCACCCCAGTCAGCAGAACACCTTCACGGGCAGGGTGACCGCTGCGATGCTCGACGCTGTCTTCGCGCGAGCGCGGGAGCTGGCCGGTGACCCTGCCTCGCTGTCGTCCGATCACCGAGGGTAAATAAGAATGGCGCCAGAGTAACTGCGAGTATCAGCTGCGAAACTTCGCATCGATTACAGAGGCGACATTGGCTGAGAAACGGCTCCCTTTAATTGTCTTATCTGGATCATCTGACGGGTGCGGGGTATCATCGCAATGCCCCCGTAGCCCAAGGGAAGAGGCGGCCCCCCTAAAAGGGTCCCCAGTGTCGGTTCGACTCCGACCGGGGGTACCAGTGACCTGCTGGAATGACAGCAGGCTGAGCGGGCTGCTGACTGCCTAATCAGTCAGGCAATGTGAACGAGATTCGGTCAGGTCACTGTTAACCGTGATCGCAACAGGCCCCGATTTAACTCCGCTGCCTGCGGGCCTTCTTTGGCCGGTTATACCTTTTCGGGCTATATTTCGGGCCAGCGATCGGCATAACATTCCCATCCGGTGGAGCTCCGCCCCCCGGCACACTTATAAACGGCGGCCCACTTTGCCGGTCCCCGTTCCCCGCAAAAGTCCGCGCGACTGGCGCTTTGCTCCGACGTCAGCCGCTCACGTCCGGTCCGGCGCGGTCGATGGTGATCCTCACGATGAGGCGCCGTTCCCGTTGCATCGCCGCTCGGTAGTCATCCCAGTCCGGGTGCTCGCCGGACAGCCTGCGGTAGTAGTACTCCAGGATCGGCATCGCAGCTGGCAGGTGGATCAGTTCCGCGGTGCCCTCGGCCTGGATCCACTCGCCGAAGAACGCGTCGGTCAGTACGCATAGGTACGCGCGCGGGTCCCTGGCCAGGTTCTTTGCCTTGACCGCGGTCTCCCTGGTGCTGATGAGCGCCCTGCCATCGTCGTCGACAGCGGCGACAATGGGGGACAGCTGCGGGCGCCCGTCAATCCGGGTCGTGGCGAGCACCGCGCGCGGATGGCTGGAGAGGAAGCTGACAGCGCGAGCGATGTCCACCGAGCCAGTCAGGCGCTGTAGAGGCGACTGCGGCGCTGGAGTTCGTACTCGTGCACAATCGCGCTGGCGTAGCCGTGCGAGAGCCCGTGCTCGTCCGACAGCCAGTGCGCCCGTTCAGTGCAGCGCAAGAACGCAGGACCCGATTCTAGTCGGCTGAACCACTCTCGGAGTTGGAGTCCGGTGACGGACGGGATGCGGGCGATCAGGTTCTTATGCATCTCCGGAGAGTGGGTCAGGGACAAGTGGCACCTCCGAGGTGAGGGTGAGTCCTTGGAGACGAGACTGCACCACGTGCGGCCCGGTGACAAGACCTGGGCGTCAGCCTTCCGTAATGCCCTGTTTGACTGCCGGTAGCGTTCCGGGCATAACCGGGCGTCTGCGGTTAGAGTGACGCGGCACGAGGTTCCACCGACTTGGGCTGCTTCGGCCGAGAGATTTGCCGGATATATACCGGCCAAGCCAGTGGAACCCGCGGAGTAGACAGCTAGTTCAGCCGCTCGAAGATCATCGCCATGCCCTGGCCACCGCCCACGCACATTGTCTCCAGCCCGATGGACTTGTCGTGGAACTGCAAGCTGTTCAGCAACGTCGAGGTGATGCGCGCGCCGGTCATTCCGAATGGGTGACCCACCGCGATCGCGCCCCCATTGACGTTCAGCTTGTCGATGTCGATGCCCAGGTCGCGGTAGGACGGGATCACCTGGGCCGCGAACGCCTCGTTGATCTCCACCAGGTCCACGTCGTCGATGGTCATCCCGGCCCGGCTCAGCGCCTGCCGGGAAGCCTCAACCGGGCCAAGGCCCATGATCTCGGGCGACAACGCGGTCACCCCGCTAGACACGATCCGCGCCAGCGGCGTGAGCCCTAGCTCGGCGGCCTTGGTGTCGCTCATGACTACTACTGCTGCGGCCCCGTCATTCAGCGGACAGCAGTTGCCGGCCGTGACCGTGCCGTCAGGCCGGAAGACCGGCTGGAGTTGCGAGACCTTCTCCAGCGAGGTCCCAGGCCGGGGGCCGTCGTCAGCTGAGACGACGCTGCCGTCGGGCAGGGTTATCGGGGTGATGTCACGTTGCCAGAAGCCGTCAGCCAGGCCCTTCTCGGCCAGGTTCTGCGATCGGACGCCGAACTCGTCCTGTTCCTGCCGGCTAATGCCGCGGATCTCGGCGACGTTCTCAGCGGTCTGCCCCATGGCGATGTAGATGTCAGGGACCTGCCCGTCCGCACGCGGGTCGTGCCAGCTGAAGCCGCCTTTGCCCATCTCCTCGGCCCTAGCCTCGGCGCCGGAAAACACCGGGTTCTTGGTGCCCGGCGCCCCGTCGCTGCTGCCCTTGCCGAACCGGCTCACGCACTCGACGCCGGCCGAGATGTAAATGTCGCCTTCCCCGGCCTTGATGGCGTGGAAGGCCATCCGGGTGCTCTGCAGCGACGAGGAGCAGTACCGGGTAATCGTCGTGCCGGGCAACGTGTCGTAACCGAGCATCACGGCGACGACGCGCGCCATGTTGTAGCCCTGCTCACCGCCAGGCAGTCCGCAACCCAGGATCAGGTCGCCGATCTGGGCCGGATCGACCTGCGGCACCTTGGCCAGCGCTGCAGTGATCAGCTGCGCTGCCAGGTCATCGGGCCGGATACTGGTCAGCGATCCCTTAAAGGCGCGGCCGATGGGTGAACGAGCGGTGGCGACGACAACTGCCTCGGGCATGGCAAGCTCCTGAGAAAGTCGGTTAGTTAACCGCACAGTAACCCAGGCTGACCGCGCTTGCGAAGCCGGCCCTGACGCCGCTGAGCCGGCCCTGGGGCCGGGCGCAGGGCCTGGGGCCGTGCGCAGGGCCGGCCGTCCGGCGTGCATACCGTGGAGTGGATAGCCTCGGGACATAGGCTCTGACCAGGCTCTGAACATGGCCTTTTGAAAAGAGCGAGCTGCGGAGCAATCTCCGGGCGACCCCATACGGAACGTGGAGTAACGATGCAGGTTCACGAGTCCCTGATCGACCTGGTCGGGAACACGCCGCTACTCCGGCTGCGCAAGGTCACCCGGCAGCTGCCCGGCGAGGGAACCGGCCCGGTAGTACTGGCCAAGGTCGAGTACTTCAACCCCGGCGGCTCGGTCAAGGACCGCATTGCGCTGCGCATGGTGGTGGCGGCTGAGGAGTCCGGCGCGCTCAAGCCCGGCGGGACGATCGTCGAGCCCACGTCTGGCAACACCGGCATAGGCCTGGCGATCGTGGCGGCCGAGAAGGGCTACCGATGCCTGTTCGTCTGCCCGGACAAGGTCGGCCAGGACAAGCTCAGCGTGCTGCGGGCCTACGGCGCCGAAGTCGTCGTATGCCCGACCACCGTCTCGCCCGACCATCCGGACTCCTACTACTCGGTCTCGGACCGGCTGGCCAGGGAGACGCCCGGCGGCTGGAAGCCTAACCAGTACGCGAACGCGGAGAACCCCAACTCGCATTACTGCTCAACCGGCCCGGAGATCTGGCAGCAGACCGACGGCACGATCACCCATTTCGTCGCTGGAATCGGCACCGGCGGCACGATCTCGGGCGCCGGACGGTACCTCAAGGAGGTCTCCGGCGGGCGGGTCAAGGTGATCGGGGCCGACCCCGAAGGCTCGGTTTACTCGGGCGGGACCGGTCGCCCCTACCTCGTCGAGGGCGTCGGCGAGGACATCTGGCCTGACACTTACGACAAGAGCATCTGCGACCAGATTATCGCCGTCAGCGACGCTCAGTCGTTCCTGATGACCCGTCGGCTGGCCAAGGAAGAGGCGCTGCTCACTGGCGGCAGCTGCGGTATGGCGGTGGTCGCGGCGCTGCAGGTGGCCAGGGCCGCCAGACCCAGCGATGTGATAGTCGTGCTGCTGCCCGACGGCGGCCGCGGCTACCTGTCGAAGATCTTCAACGACGACTGGATGGCTGACTACGGCTTCCTCACCTCCGAGACGGCCGAACCGCGGGTCGGGGACGTGCTGGAGCGCAAGGCCGGGTCGTCCCTGCCCGCATTCGTGCACGCCCACCCGACCGACACCGTGCGGAATGTGATCGCGAGCCTGCGCGAGTTCGACGTGTCCCAGCTACCGGTGCTGAGTGCGGAGCCTCCGGTGATGGCGGCCGAGGTGGTCGGCTCGATCGTCGAACACGACCTGCTGGATGCGCTGGTCACCGGTCAGGCGGCGCCGGACGACGAGGTGGCGCGGCTAATGTCGCCGCCGTTGCCGTCGGTCGGCTCGGGTGAGCCGGTCAGCGTGGCGGCCAGGGCGCTCAGCCAGTCCGGTGCCGCTGTCGTGCTCGTCGACGGCAAGCCAGCGGGCGTGATTACCCGTCAGGACGTCCTTACCTTCCTGTCGGGCGAGCCTGGATAGCCTGTGGTGATGCAGACGCACCAGCAGGACGGCTTCGAGACGCTGGCGATCCATGCCGGGCAGCAGCCCGACCCGGTGACCGGCGCGGTAGTGCCGCCGATCTACCAAGTCTCCACCTATAAGCAGGACGGCGTTGGCGGGCTGCGGGGCAAGGAGCTCGGCGAAGCGGCCCGCTGGATCGACGGGTACGAGTACTCGCGCACCGACAACCCGACGCGGGGTGCGCTAGAAGAGTGCCTGGTCGCCCTTGAAAGCGGTGCGAGGTGCCTGGCGTTCGCGTCCGGAATGGCCGCCACCGACTGCCTGGTGCGGGCCACCTGTCGGCCCGGCGATCACGTGCTTATCCCGAACGACGCCTACGGCGGCACGTTCCGGCTCTTCGACAAGGTGCTTACGGGCTGGAACGTCAGCTACAGCCCGGTGCCGATGTCCGACCTCGCCGCCGTGCGGGCCGCGCTCGCCGAGCGCCCGGTGAAGGTCGTCTGGGTCGAGACGCCGACCAACCCGTTGCTGGCCATCGCCGACCTCGCCGCGCTCGCGCAGCTGGCCCGTGACGCCGGCGCGCTGATCGTGGTGGACAACACGTTCGCCTCGCCGTACCTGCAGCAGCCGCTCGCGCTTGGCGCGGACGCGGTGATCCACTCCACGACCAAGTACATCGGCGGGCATTCCGACGTCGTGGGCGGAGCGATCGTGGTCGCCGACGCCGGCCTTGGGGAGCAGCTCTTTTTCCTGCGCAACGCGGTCGGTTCTGCTCCTGGGCCGTTCGACGCGTGGCTCACACTCCGGGGTGCCAAGACCCTGGCCGTCCGGATGGACCGGCACTGCCAGAACGCGCAGCGTGTCGCGGACATGCTGGTCAGTCACCCGGCCGTGACCGAGGTCTTCTACCCTGGCCTGGCTGCACATCCGGGCCACGAGATCGCCGCGAAGCAAATGCGCGGGTTCGGCGGCATGGTTTCCTTCCGTGCCCGCGGCGGCGCGGCCGAGGCCGTCGAGATCTGCGGGCGAACGCGCCTGTTCACCCTCGGCGAGTCGCTCGGCGGGGTCGAGTCATTGATCGAGCACCCGGCCCGGATGACGCACGCTTCGGTGGCCGGCTCGCCGCTTGAGGTGCCTGCCGACCTGGTCCGCCTGTCGGTTGGCATCGAATCCTGCGACGACCTGATCGAGGACCTGCGCACCGCGCTGGGCTGACGGCACCGCAAGTCAGCCACGGCCGCTAGTGGACGGGCCCGGCTGGCGGGCGCCAGCGCTGCCAGCGCGGATGCACGGCGAATAGGCGTGACGGGGCTGGCGGCGCGGCGATCAGCTCCTGCCGCGGCCGCAGCAGCAGGCCGTCCGGAACCGGCTCCCACCATGGCTCGCCGCTCAGCAGCGCGCTATACAGCTCGCAGTGCCGCCCCCTGCGGCCGTTAGGGCGCGCGGGGGCCGGGCCCAGCACCATCTCAGCAGGTGCCGGCTGATCGGCTGCCTGCCAGCGAAAGTCGGCGGAAATCCGCAGCCGGTCGGTGTGATTGGGCAGCGCCGCATGAGAGGTCAGGCAATGGACCAGCAGCACATCGCCTGGCCGGTAATCGGTCGTAGCCCAGCCAGGCTCGTCGGCCGGCAGCAGCCGGGGCTTGGCCGGCGGTCCAAGGTGGCTGCCGGGCAGCACCGCCAGGCCGCCGAGTTGGGCGGGGATGTCCATCAGCGGCAGCCAGGTCGTCAGCATGTCCTGCACGCCCGAGGTGACGTAGTCCTGATGCGTATAGCGTCCCCGCGTCACCTGCCACGGTTGCTCTGGGTAAACCACCCGCAGCACCTTCACCGGATAGCAGAACGCGCCGGGCCCGAGCAGGAGCCGGACGAACCCACGAAGCGGGGCCAGGTAGGCCAGCCGATTCAGGCCGCGGCTGGCCAGTGCGGCCCGGAACGACGGATCGGCGAGCGCGTCGCGCACGTTCACCGCGCGCTGAGTTCCCGCCGGTGAGCATTTGCCATCGGTCCAGCCGCCGAGCTGCAGCTCGGCTCGTACCGCATCGAACGCTGCCGCTACGTCGGCCGGCCGCAGCAGGCCGCGCAGGAGCAGGTAGCCGTCTTCGGCCAGGCGCCCGAGCAGCCGAGCGGGGTCCGCCCGCAGTGACGTTGAATCAGACAGCTCACGCACGACGTCAACGATAAAGCCGGCTAGCGCGCGAGTCGCCACGCTGGCATGATCGCGTGTCATGCGGGCTGGCTCTCAAGAACTCGGCGCTGCACCGCGAAGGCGGCAGCGACCGTGGGCGCTGGGTGTCTTGCTCGTGATCGCAGCCAGCGCGCTGTTTGGCGCGGGCGATCAGTATCTGGGCAGCCTGGTATGGCCGCTCGCCACCGCGTTCAGCTTGATGTCGGCGCCGTGGCTGCTGCTGCCCTTCTGCATTGGCTGCAGCCAGCTCACCACGTGGCGGGCGGCGGTGACGGCGCTTGCTGGCACAGTGGCAGCGCTGGCGGGCTACACAGTGATGATCATGAGTCCGGTCGAGGGCGTGCACCATCTCACTGCGCGGTTGATCTTCGCAGTCGTCTCGGCCCAGTCGCGTTGGCTAGCTGCGGCGGCGCTCGCCAGCCCGCTTTACGGAATACTCGGGCAGCGCTGGCGGGTACGCAGGTCCTGGCTCAGTGCGCTCCTCGCGGTCAGCCCGCTGGCACTTGAACCGGTCACTCGTTACCTTGGGCTCGAATCGGGCGAGCCGCTGGCTTACGCGGCCGAGGTAGCAGCGGGTGCGCTTGCGGCCCTTTACTTTGCGGCCGCCATTTCCCGGTCATCGCGGCAGGCGCTCTGAGCGGCCGACACACCGGATGCCGCCGGTCCGGCTGATGCCAGCATCTCGCCGTGAGGATCATGGGTACGTGCGTAGCTCCGGTCGCGACGGTTTGTTTGACGGCCTGTTCGGCCGTGGCGCGTTGGCTGTCGGCGATCGGGACTGGCTGCAGGCGATGCTCGACACCGAGGCCGCGCTGGCCAGGTCCCTCGAAGCCGCGGGACTAGCCGCACCGGGCGCTGGCGCGGCGGTGACGGCTGCGGCCCGCGCCGACCGGTTCGACGTTGGCGAGCTCGGCCGCCAGGCCACGCTGACCGGGAATCCGGTCCCCGCTCTGGTCCGGGCGTTGACCAGACTGGTCCCGGCCGAGGCCAGGCAGGCCGTACACCGCGGCGCAACCAGCCAGGACATCATCGACACCGCGGCGATGCTGCTGTCCAGGCATGCCATTGAGGTCATCGACACCGACCTAGCAGCGGCGGCCGATCGGGCCGCTGCACTGGCGGTCGAGCATGCCGACACCGTCATGGCCGGCCGGACGCTGCTGCAACAGGCGGTCCCGGTCACGTTCGGCCTGGTGGCAGCCGGCTGGCTGGCCGGCCTCGATGACGCGCGTGCGGATCTCAGCCGCGTCCGGTCCAGGCTGGCGGTCCAGTTCGGCGGCGCGGCGGGCACGCTCGCCTCGCTCGGCCAGGCCGGTCCAGCCGTTGCCGGGTTGCTGGCGGCCGAACTTGGCCTGGCCAACCCGGCGCTCCCGTGGCACACCGACCGGCTGCGGATCATCCAGCTGGGCGCGGGGCTGGCTGGGGTCTGCGCCGTCCTCGGCAAAGTTGCCAGGGACGTGACGCTGCTCGCGCAGACTGAGGTGGCCGAGGTAGCCGAGGTAGCCGAGGTAGCCGAGGGCTCCGGTGAGCCGCGCCGTGGCGGGTCGTCGGCTATGCCGCACAAGCGAAACCCGGTTGCCTCGGTCGTCATACTCGGCTGCGCAAAGCGAGCGCCCAACTTGCTCGCGACCCTGGTGGCAGCGGCCGAGCAGGAACACCAGCGGGCGGCCGGAGCCTGGCACGCGGAATGGGAGACGCTCTCTGACCTGCTGCGGCTGACTGGCTCGGCGGCGTCGTGGGCGGCGGAGTTGCTCACGGGCCTGGAGGTGGACGCGGGCCGGATGCAGGCCAACCTGGACGCGGCCGGCGGCCTGCCCATGGCCGAGAATGTCGCCGCCATGCTCGCGCCCGTCCTTGGCCCGGTCGAGGCCCATGATGTGGTGGCGGCGGCTGCAGCGCAGGGGGGCAGCGCAGGGCGTCGCACTTGCGGACGCGCTGCTGGCCGACCCGAACGCGGCGGCCAGACTCAGCGCCATCGGGATCGGACGCGCCGAACTCCAGGCCGCGGTCGACCCGACGAACTATCTCGGGGGTTCGGCCGAGTTCATCCGCAGGGCACTGGCCGCGCATCGCAACGGACGGTGACAGGTTGACCTGGGGTCCGGCCGGGCCAGAGAGGGAGCCTTCAGTGAATGATGAGGACCGCGCGGCGGCTGGAATGCGGACCCGCAGGGAGGTGCTCGGCGATGAGCATGTGGACCGGGCGGTCGCTAACACCACAGAGTTCACCGCGGCGTTCCAGGACTTCATCACCCGGTACGCGTGGGGCGAGCTGTGGAACCGGCCGGTGCTCTCCCGCGCGGAGCGGAGCATGATCACCATTGCCGTGCTCGCCGCGCTAGGCCGGGATTCCGAACTCGAGCTGCACTTGCGCGCCGGGCTACGGAACGGCCTGACCTCCGCCGACGTTTCCGAGGTGCTGCTCCAGGTGGCCGTGTACGCAGGCGTGCCCGCGGCGAACCGTGCGTTCGCGATCGCCGCGACAATAGTCTCCGCCAACGCGCCCGAGAACTCTTCGTAGTTCGCACAGCTGTTCACTGGGCGGCGGTTCCGGATATCGTTTCGGTAACCGCGGCGAGGAGGATTGGACCGGAGTGGCAGAGATCGTGTCGCTTGCCGAAGCGATCGCGGCCGCGGTGCACGATGGCGATACCGTCGCCATGGAGGGCTTCACTCACTTGATCCCGCATGCCGCCGGGCACGAGGTCATCCGGCAGCGACGGCGCGACCTCACGCTGGTCCGAATGACGCCGGACATCGTGTACGACCAGATGATCGGGGCGGGTTGCGCGCGCAAGCTGGTGTTCTCCTGGGCCGGGAACCCTGGCGTCGGATCGCTGCACAGATTCAGGGATGCGGTCGAGCGGTCCTGGCCGGGCCCGCTGGAGATCGAGGAGCACAGCCACGCAGGCATGGCCAATAAGTACCTAGCCGGTGCCTCCGGTCTGCCATTCGCCATCCTGCGCGGCTACCGCGGGACCAGCCTGGCCGCCCAGACGGCCGGGGTAGCCGAGATCGAATGCCCGTTCACCGGCGAGATTCTGACTGCGGTCAGCGCCCTGCGCCCGGACGTCACAGTGATCCACGCGCAGCGGGCCGACCGGCAGGGCAACGTGCAGTACTGGGGGATCACTGGGGTGCAGAAGGAGGCGGTGCTGGCCGCCACCCGGTCGGTGGTCACCGTCGAGGAAATCGTCGAATCACTGGAGCCCCGGCCGGGCGCGGTGGTGCTGCCGGCCTGGAGCATCGGATACGTCGCTATCGCGCCGGGCGGCGCGCATCCGTCCTACGCCCAGGATTACTCCGTCCGCGATAACGGGTTCTACCTGGCCTGGGACGAGATCAGCCGGGACCGGCAACTGTTTGCCGCGTGGCTGGACGAACACGTGTACAGCAACGGGGCCGGCCCGGGATGAGTTACACGCAGGACGAAGTGATGACGGTAACGGCCGCTCGGTCGCTGCGCGACGGGATGACGTGTTTCGTGGGAATCGGCCTGCCGAGCGAGGCGGCCAATCTCGCCCGAGCGACGCACGCGCCTGGCCTCGTGCTGATCTACGAGTCGGGCACGATCGGGGCGAAGCCCGTCAAATTGCCGCTCTCGATCGGAGACGGCGTCCTGGCCGAGACTGCTGATGCAGTTGTCAGCGTGCCGGAAATATTCAATTACTGGCTTCAGCCGGGCCGGATCGATGTCGGCTTCCTCGGCGCGGCTCAGATTGACCGGCACGGGAACATTAACACCACCGTGATCGGCAGCGACTACGCGCAGCCCACGGTGCGGCTGCCGGGCGCGGGCGGCGCGCCCGAGATCGCTGCCGCTTGCAAGGAGGTGATCGTCGTGCTCCGTCAGTCGCGGCGCAGCTTCGCCGAACGGGTCGACTTCATTACCTCCGTCGGCTTCGGTGACGGCCCTGACAGCAGGGACCGCCTTGGCCTGACCGGCGGCGGCCCCCGGCAGGTCATTACGGACCTAGGCGTGCTGAGCCCCGACCCGACCAGCTCCGAACTCGTGCTGACCGGCATCTATCCCGGCGTACGGGTCGCCCACGTCCGGGTGCAAACTGGCTGGCAACTGACGGTGTCAGCTGATCTGGCGGAGATCCCGCCGCCAACGGATGCCGAACTGACCGCCCTGCGCGCGCTGCGTGCCACCGCCCCGGCCGCATCCGGCGCCGGGCTGGCGCCGTCTTCTCCCCAGCCGGTCGCCGAAGGAGCAGCCTAGTGCCAGTCAATGTCCCGCCCGCCGCCGGAAGCCTCGTGCTGCCGCGCTACCGGTCAGCCGACGGCGTGCATCCGCCGCTCGACTCACCCGCCTACAATTCCTCCCGGCTGCGCGCCCCTGGACAGCCGCTTATCCCGTTGCCTCAAGGGCTTACCGAGGTAACGGGGCCGCTCCTTGGTCCCGGTCGTGTGCAGGTCGCGGATGCCGACCTGACTGCCGGGCACCCCGGCGAACCGCTGGGCGAGCGGATCGTCGTGACCGGCCGCGTGCTCGACTCCGACGGGCGCCCGGTTCCGGACGCCCTCATCGAGATCTGGCAGGCGAACGCGTCCGGGCGGTATGCGCATCCGGTTGATGATCACCCTGCCGCGCTGGACCCGAATTTTACCGGAGCAGGCCGCTGCCTAACCGACTCGCAGGGACGGTACCGGTTCGTGACGATCAAGCCGGGCGCGTATCCGTGGCGCAATCATCACAACGCGTGGCGCCCGGCTCACATCCACTTCTCGCTCTTCGGCCGGGCATTCACCCAGCGGCTTGTTACCCAGATGTACTTTCCGTCGGATCCGCTGTTCCCGTTCGACCCGATCTTCAACTCGATACCGGATCCGGACACGCGTAAGCGGCTGATCGCGACTTTTGACATGGAGGTGACCGAGCCTGACTGGGCGCTCGGCTACCGGTGGGACATCGTGTTGCGCGGACGCACCGCGACCGCATTCGAAACCGCAGATGAGGGGGAACGGTGACGCTCGGCATCACGCCGTCGCAGACAGTCGGGCCTTTCCTGGCGATCGGGCTGCCGTGGCCGGACGGCCCATTCGTGGTGCCGGAGCAAACGCCAGGCGCGATGGTCATCTCCGGCCGGGTGCTGGACGGGTCCGGTCAGCCAGTACCGGACGCGCTGGTCGAGACCTGGCAGGCTGATCCCGGATCGCGATTCGATCATCCCGATGACCCGCGCGGGCCTGCAGCGCCAGTAACCGCTGGATTCCGCGGCTTCGGCCGCTGCCCGACCGGCCCTGACGGCCAGTACCGCATCGTGACCCAGCGGCCAGGCCCGCTGCCGAGCCCGGACGGCGGCCGGGAGGCGCCGCACCTGGACGTGTCCGTCTTCGCCCGAGGGCTCCTTGACCGGGTGGTGACCAGGATTTACTTCTCCGACGAGGCCGATGCGAACGGCGCCGATCCAGTGCTGGCCGCCATCGCTGACGACGACCGCCGCGCAACCCTGATCGCGGCGGAAGTGCCCGGCCAGCCAGGTCAGTTCACCTTCGACGTCAGGCTGCAAGGTGAGCGCGAGACGGCCTTCTTCGATGTCTGACGGTTCGCCAGTAATCCGCCTCTCCGCGTCGTTCGATGACGCCGGCGACGCCCCGGTTCTTGTGCTCGGCAACTCGCTGGGCACGACCGCCCAGGTCTGGGCGCACCAGGTTCCGCCTGCTTCGCGAGAGTTTCCGGCTGCTCCAGTACGAGCTGCCCGGGCACGGCCGCTCAGCCGCCTGGCCTGGTCCGTACACCATCGATGAGCTGGGAACCGAAGTGCTGCGCCTGCTCGACGCCCGCGGCATCGAGCGGGCGGCGTACTGCGGTATCTCACTCGGGGGCATGATCGGAATGTGGCTGGCGGCCAACACGCCCGAGCGGATCTGGGCACTCGGGCTCGTCTGCACGTCGGCCTACCTGCCGCCGGCCGAGGGCTGGCGGGCCAGGGCCAGACTGGTACGGACCGCCGGGATGGCGTCTGTGTCCGCGCAGGTGCTCGCCAGGTGGTTCACCCCCGCCTACGCGGCCGGTAACTCGCAGGTGACCGGCGTGTTCCGCGCCACGCTTGAGCACGTGCAGCCCGAGGGGTACGCCGGCTGTTGCGAGGCGATTGCCGCTATGGACTTGCGCGAGTCGCTTACTGCCGTTACCGCGCCCGCGCTCGTCATCGCGGGCGCCGACGATCCCGCGACGCCGCCCGAGCACGGTGTCCTCATCGCGGCCGGAATCCCCGGCGCGCGCCTGGAAGTTGTCGTCGGCGCCGCGCACCTGGCCCCCGTGTGCTCGCCAGACTTGGTCACGCGGGCACTGGCCGAACATCTGCGGGCCGCGGCGGCAGGTAGCGGCATCCCGCTAGTCAGGCACTAGCATGCGTTGCGATGGCAATATCCGAGCGCAGAGCGAACAGCGACACCGAGGGCCGGGCGGCTGCGGGCGCGAGGCCGGCCCGCGCGACAGCGGGCGGCAGTCAGGTCCGCAACAGCGACTTCGTACAGTCGCTGGATCGCGGCCTGGCGGTGATCAGGGCGTTCGGTCCTGATCGTGAGCGGCTCAGCCTGAGCGAGGTGGCCCGGGCTACCGGCCTGACAAGGGCGGCGACCCGGCGGTTCCTGCTGACGCTGGTCAAGCTCGGCTACGTGCGTAACGACGGCCGCGAGTTCTCGCTCCGGCCGCGGGTGCTTGAGCTTGGTTATGCCTACCTGTCCGGCCTGGCAATGCCCGAGATAGCGTCGCCGCACCTAGAGGAACTCGTCGCTAAGGTTCGGGAGTCCTCCTCTATCTCCGTACTCGACGGGCACCACATCGTCTACGTGGCGAGGGTGCCGACCAAGCGGATCATGACGGTTGCGATCTCGGTCGGCACCAGGTTCCCGGCTTACGCGACCTCCATGGGCCGGGTGCTGCTAGCCGCAATGGCCGACGAGGAACTCGACCGCCACCTGGCCGGGGCTCACCTGGTGGCCTTGACCGGCCGTACCGTCACCGATCCCGTGCGGCTCAAGGAGATCGTTCGCGAAGTCCGCAGGCTCGGCTACTCGATAGTGGATCAGGAACTTGAAGAAGGCCTGCGTGCGATCGCCGTGCCGATTCACGGTTCCGGCGGCGCAGTCACCGCGGCAGTTAACCTGTCCGCGCACGCAAGCCGGGTCAGTATGGCGGCGATGCGCTCGGAACTGCTTCCGGCGCTGCAAGACACGGCTCGCCGGATCGAGGAAGATCTGCGCTCGCAGACCCGCGCCTGAACGTTTCCCGGCACCATCGGCCGGTCTACCCACCGTTCGGTGGCGAGATGGTCACCATTCCAGTGAGCCTTTATCCGACCATTTCCGACCGTTGACACTGATCGGCGCGCCTGGTTAAGTTTCTACATTGCGGATAGTCGTACGCCAAGCGAACACCTGACAGTACCTGTCCCGGAGTACCTGGCCTTGCTGTGACAGTTCCGCGGCGGCCGGATCCAGGCAGCGTCGGGCCGCTGGCGCTGACTGTGAGGAGAGGTATGGAACGTCAGGAAGCGGACCGCCTGCTCCCGGAAGATCCCCAGGTCACCAGGCGCTCGCTGCTCAAGGGCATCGGCTTCGGCGCAGTTGCCGCTGGAGCCGGCGGCGTGCTCGCCGCCTGCGGATCTGGGATCAAGGGCGCTGGGTCAAGCTCCAGCGGCACCATCAACATCGGCTTCATCACGCCGCTCACCGGCCAGCTGGCCGGTTTCGCGTCCGGTGACAACTTTGTGCTCAGCCAGATCAGGCAGAGCTCGGTCTACAAGAGCGGCCTCAAGATCGGCGGCAAGACCTACAAGATCAACATCAATGTGCAGGACAGCCAGTCCAGCCCGACAAGGGCTGCACAGGTCGCGCAGCAGCTGATCCTCAACCACGCCGACCTGATCCTGACCACGTCTACGCCCGAGACCACCAACCCAGTGGCTGCAGCCTGCCAGAAGGCAGGCACGCCGTGCCTGTCTACGGTCGTGCCGTGGGAGTCCTGGTACGCGGGTCTCGGTGGCGACCCGCTCAAGCCGACAACTGACTTCAAGTACGTGAGCATGTTCTTTTTCGGCCTGAAGGAGTTCCAGGGCTGCTTCGTACCGATGTGGAACAGGATCCATACCAACAAGGTCGTCGCCTGCCAGTACCCGAACGACTCCGACGGCACCGCCTTCAGGGAGGGTTTCGAGCCACTGATCAAGGCGTCTGGCTACAAGGTGGTCGACGGTGGTCCGTATGCCGACCAGACAGCCGACTTCACCTCGATGATCTCGCTGTTCAAGAGCAAGCACAGCGAAGTCTTCAGTAACTGCCCGCTGCCGCCGGACTTCAACACCTTCTGGAAGCAGGCGTCGCAACAGGGTTTCAAGCCGAAGATCGCGACGGTGGCGAAGGTGCTGCTCTTCCCGGCCGACTGCGTCGCGCTGGGCGCGACGCTGGTCAACAACATCGCCACCGACTCCTGGTGGGGCCCGTACATGCCGTACACCTCGTCACTTGCCAACTTGTCGGCCGCCCAGCTGGCCGCGGACTACCAGGCCGCGAGCGGGAACCAGTGGCTGCAGTCGCTCGGCTCGTCCTATTCGCTGTTCGAGGTCGCGAAGGAGGCGTTCAGCGCGGTCAGCGACCCGCACGACAAGGCGGAGGTCGCGAGCGCCCTGCACAAGGTGAGCTACGCCGGCATGTGCGGCCCGATCAACTTTGGCAACGGGCCGGCGCCCGGCGTCGGCATCATCCCGCCGGTGGGCGTGCAGTGGAAGGCGCAGCCCGCTGGCAGCAAGTACCCGGTCGAGATGAAGGTCGTGGACAACTCGCTTAACACGAGTGTGAAAGTGCAGGCGAACCTCGAGCCAACGAATGCGTAGTGATGCATACACCGGCGACGTCCGACCGGCTCTGCTGGAGCTCGACTCGGTTTACAAGAGCTTCGGCAGGGTCGTAGTCGCGGACAACTTGTCGCTGGCGATCTCGGCCGGCGCCATGATGGGCATCGTCGGGCCGAACGGGGCGGGCAAGAGCAGCCTGTTCGGCCTGATTGCCGGGGACTTGGCGCCGACTTCGGGTGAGATCCGTTTCGGCGGGGTGACCGTGACCAGAAAAGACGCGGCCGCGCGGTGCCGGCTCGGCATAGGCCGGACCTTCCAGGTGCCCAAGCCGTTCGGCGGCATGACCGTGTTCGAGAACGTCCTGGTTGCAGTGCAGCAGGGTGCTGCACTCCGGCGCAGGTCCAGTTACGCGGTCGCGGCGTCGGTGCTCGAGCGCACCGGGTTGCTCTGTGATGCCAACGCTCCGGCCGAGCGGCTCGGTCTGCTGTCCCGCAAGCGGCTGGAGGTAGCCAGGGCGCTGGCAACGGGCCCGCGGCTGTTGCTGCTCGACGAGGTAGCGGGCGGGCTGACCGACCCCGAGGTCGTCGAGCTTGCCGGCATCGTACGGGGCATCTCGGCTGAGGGCGTCGCCATTATCTGGATTGAGCACGTCGTACACGCGCTGACAGCGACGGTCGAGCGGCTTCTCTGCCTTTCCGGCGGGGCAATCATCGGTGACGGCGCGCCGGCCGCCGTGCTCGCGTTGCCCGCAGTGCGCGAGGTGTTCTTGGGCACCGAAGTGACTGCTTCGCTGCATGCAAACGAGCCGCAGTCGGCCAGGCCAGCCGAGCGGGAGCAGGCATGAGCAGCAGCGACGCGGGCCCGCTGCTTGAGGTCCGCAATCTGAGCGTTCACCACGGCCAGCTCCAGGCCTTGCGCGGGGTGAGCCTTCAGGTACCAGCTGGCGTGGTGCACGCGATGATCGGCGCGAACGGGGCAGGTAAGTCCACACTGCTACGGACGATCGCGGGCCTGCACAAGCCCTCCTCTGGGGCTGTATACCTGGATGGCACCGAGGTGACTGGCATGCGCCCGGAACGCCGGGTCGCAGCGGGCATTGCGCTGGTCCCGGAGGGCCGCCGGCTTTTTCCCTCGCTGACCGTGGAGGAGAACTTGCTGGTCGGTCAGGCCAGCGCACGGCCAGGCCGGTGGCAGCTTGAGCAGATTTACGAGCTGTTCGACTGGATGCCACACCGTCGCGACCAGCGAGCCGCGCAGTTGTCCGGTGGTGAGCAGCAAGCGGTCGCGATCGGGCGGGCGCTCGCGGCCAACCCGCGGGTATTGCTGCTCGACGAGCTCTCACTGGGCCTCGCGCCAGTAGTCGTACGCAGGATCTACGGCCTGCTGCCTGAGCTTGCCGCCTCGGGCGTCACGATCCTGATCGTCGAGCAAGATGTCAGCCAGGCGCTCGCGGTCGCCGCCCACGTGTACTGCCTGCTCGAGGGCCGGGTCACGCTGGCGGGGCCGCCAACCGCGCTGACCCCGGCGCAGATCGAGCAGGCTTACTTCGGGGTTGCGGTGAGCGCGAACGGCACAGGCCCGCAGCCCCACGACGGGGGAACGGGGCTGCCCGACACTGGCGGACTGCCGGGAGCGCGCATATGACCTGGGTCAATGCAATCATTCAAGGCATCATGCTCGGCGGGCTTTATGCGTTGTTCGCGTGCGGGCTGTCGCTGATGTTCGGCGTGATGAAGGTCATCAATCTCGCGCACGGCGATCTCGCGGTGGTGGCCGCCTATGTCGCGCTGGGCGTCATCGCGGTCACCCACGTGCCGACCGTATGGTCGTTCGCGCTCGTCGTGCCGATCTTCGCCGGCCTCGGTTACCTGTTGCAGCGAACCCTGCTCCAGGCCGCGCTGAACCGGGGCATCCCGACCACGCTGCTGGTGACGTTCGGGCTATCCGTCGTAATCGAGGCCGGACTCCAGCAGTTCTTCACCGCGAACAGCCATTCGCTGAACATCGGCTCGCTGGTGTCTGACTCCTTCAGCATCGGCTCCCAGATCACCATCGCATACCTGGACCTGGTCATACTCATCGTGGCCGTGATCGTGCTGCTCGGCTTGCAGTACTTCTTGTCCGCGTCGAAGAACGGCCGGCTGATCCGGGCGGTTGCGGACGACCGGGAAGCGGCCCAGCTCTCCGGCATCAGTTACCGGCACGTGTTCGGCATCGCAGCCGCGATCGCCTTCGGCACGGTCGCGCTGGCCGGGATCGCCTTCGGCACGTACACGCAATTCGATCCGACTATTGGCACCGACCAGCTGCTGCTGTTCGCGTTCGAGGCAGTGGTCATCGGCGGGCTCGGCTCGCTATGGGGCACGCTCGTCGGCGGTGTACTGCTGGGTGTCGCACAGCAGATTGGCGCCCAGTACCACGCGGCCGACCAGTTGCTAGCCGGGCAGTTGCTCTTCCTGGTCATCATCGTGCTCAGGCCGCAGGGTATTACCGCCCGCAGGGAGCTGGCATGACCGTTCCGGACACGAGCCTGGCCAGTCAGCCAGCGGGCATCGGGACAGTTCCACGGGTGACTCGGTCGAGGAGGTCGACCGCATGGGCTGGCCTGGCCGCGGTCGCTTGCGTAGCAGTGCTCGGCTACCTGCCGTATGTGGTCTACTCCGACACTACGAACCTACTGTCGAACTTTTTCCTGCTGCTCATCATGGCGAGCATGTGGAACCTGCTGGCCGGCTACGCAGGGCTGATGTCGGTCGGGCAGCAGGCTTTCATTGGCCTCGGCGCCTACTTCGTTGTCATTGTGGCCAGCCACGGCAGTAGCCCCTTCCTGGCCATCCCCGAAGCCACGATCGCGGCAGGAGTGGTCGGGTTGCCGGTGTGGTGGCTGGTGTCCCGGCTACGCAGCGGGTATTTCGCCATCACAATGTGGGTGATCGCATCGGTCTGCGAGCTGATCATCATCCAGGTCAGCACGCTGGGCGGTGGCACCGGGATCGCACTGCAGGGCCTCAACCAGAGCCCGAAGCTGTTGACCGCCTACACGTACTGGGCCGCGCTGGCAGTCACCGTCGTCGTGCTGGCCGCCGCCTACCTGCTGCTGCGCGGCAGGCTCGGGCTGGCCTTGACCGCGATCAGGGACGATGAAACCGGAGCCAGGAGCATCGGCGCGCGCGTGTCGTCAGTGCAGCGGACGGTGTTCCTCGTCGCTGCCGCCGGATGCGGCGCGGCGGGCGCCATCTATGCGATCCTCCAGCAGTTCATCGTCCCGAGCGCCGCCTTCTCGGTTGACTTCTCAGCCGAGATGATCTTCATCACCATTATCGGCGGCATCGGCACCATCGAAGGGCCCATCGTCGGCACGATCGTGTTCTTCGTGCTGCAGCAGACGCTGTCGCAAGACGGCACCTGGTACTTCATCATCCTCGGACTGGTGGCCATGGCGGTAGCCATCTGGGCCCCGCGCGGCCTGTGGGGACTGGCATCCGACCGGCTCGGCATCCGCATGTTTCCGGTCGGGTACTACCTGTGGCCACGCGGCGAAAGCCGCCCCCGCTTCCGGCTTGCGCCCGCCAAGCGCGGCTAGCCGAGCCGGACCCGTTCCGCTCCTAATCGCCCCAGACGTCGCGAGCGGTCTCGACAATCAGCCGTAGCTTCGCCGCTTGCTCGGCTTGCGTCAGCACGTTGCCTTCGACCGTCGAGGAGAAGCCGCATTGCGGGGACAGGCACAGCTGGTCAACCGGAACGAACTTAGCCGCGGCGTCGATCCGGCGCTTCAGTTCGTCCGGGCTCTCCAGCGCGCCGCGCTTGGTGGTGACGAGGCCAAGCACCACCATCTTTCCCTTCGGCACGAAGCGCAAAGGCTCGAAGCCGCCCGACCGCTCATCGTCGTATTCCAGGAAGAAGCCGTCCACGTTCAGCTCGCTGAACAGTGCCTCGGCGACGAAGTCGTAACCGCCTTCAGCGGCCCAGGAGGAGCGGAAGTTGCCGCGGCACATGTGCGTGGTCACGGCCATGTCCGCCGGCCGGCCCGCGATGGCGTCATTGACCTGCCGGATATATCGCAGGTGCAGGTGCTCGGCGTCTTCGCCGCGCTCGGCGATCTCGGCCCGCTGGGCGGGGTCGTTCAGGTAAGCCAGGCTGGTGTCGTCGAGCTGGAGGTAGCGGCAGCCGAGTGCGGCCAGGCGCTGAACCTCATCGGCGTACGCGGCCGACAGGTCCGACCAGAACTTCTCCATGTCTGGGTACACCTCGTGATCGATCGAGGCGGGACCGCCGCGATAATGCACCATGTTCGGCGAGGGGATGGTGAGCTTTGGCGTGGCGTCGGCGACGACGGACTGGAGGTAACCGAAGTCGTCGGCGAAGATCGTCTTGTCGAGCCTGATGCGGCTGCCCACGTGCAGCGCAGCCGGGGTGAACTCGATCGTGCCGGACGCGTTGCGGAACTTCACCGCCAGATTCCCCGGCGCCTTAGCTGATGCCGCCGAGCTGGTAGATGAAGTCCATGTGCCAGGACGCCCGGCGGAACTCACCATCGGTTGCCGACTGCAGGCCGGCCTCGCACTGCATCGCTACCGCATCGGCAATCGCCGCATCCTCGATGTCGCGCAGCTGGCCGGCCGCGATCCGGCCGGCCGCAAAATCATCGCGGGCGGCGAGCAAGCTCGCTGGACGAAGCAGGCTGCCGACGTGATCGGCCCGGAACGGCGGCGTATTGCGCATCTGTATTCCCCTTGCGTCAGGTCAGGTGAGTTCGGGCGGTCAGGTCCGGATACCCGGTGTAGTTTTCCGCAAGCGAGGTCGCTGCGGCACGCGAGGACGTGACGTACCGCAGCTGCGCGAGCTGTAGCTCAGCTTCCATGTCGTCGGCTCCCGGCGTGCGATGCAGCATGGCGGTCATCCACCAGGAGAAGTGCGTGGACCGCCAGACCCGGTCCAGGCAGGTCTGCGAGTAGGCATCGGCCAGGCTCGGATCGCCGCGCAGCAGCCGGTCCAGGGCCGGGGCAAGCACGGCCACATCGGCCAGCGCGAGGTTCAGGCCCTTGGCCCCGGTGGGCGGCACGATGTGCGCCGCATCGCCGGCCAGGAACAGCCTGCCGTAGCGCATCGGCGCGGCGACGAAGCTGCGCATGGGCGTGATGCCCTTGTCCAGCACCGGGCCGTGGCGCAGGGTCCAGCCCGGCAGCTCGAACCGGCGGTCCAGCTCGTCCCAGATACGCTCGTCCGGCCACTCGTCGATCTTCTCGTCCGGGCTGACCTGCAGATACAGGCGGCTGGTGGCCGGACTGCGCAAGCTGTGCAGTGCGAAGCCACGCGGATGGCGGGCATAGATGAGCTCGTCGGTGGACGGCGGGACGTCGGCCAGGATGCCCAGCCAGGCGTACGGATACTCGCGTTCACGGACGGTCAGGTAGCCAGCGGGGAAGGCCGGGCGGCAGATGCCGTGGAAGCCGTCGCAGCCGGCAATGGCGTCGCAGGTCAGCTCGTGCCTACGGCCATGGGCGTCTGTATACCTGAGCACAGGGCGGTCTGCCTCCAGGTCGGCGACCTCCGTGCCGGTGACTCCGAACTCGACCGGTGCGCCGACGGCTAGTCGCCGTGCGATCAAGTCCTTGACCAGCTCGGTCTGCGCGTACACCGTCACCGTCCGGCCCGCCAGGTCCCTGAAGTCAATGTGCCGGCGCTGGCCGGCGAACTGCAGGTATATCCCGCCGTGCTCGATGCCCTCCCGATCCAGCCGGTCGGCCAGGCCGGCTTCGCGCAGCAGCGCCACGCTGCCAGCTTCCAGCACGCCAGCCCGCTGGCGCGCCTCGCAGTACGGCCGGCTGCGGATCTCGAGCAGCACCGAGTCGATGCCGCGCAGCGCGAGCAGGTGCGACAGCAGCAATCCGGCCGGCCCGGCCCCCACGATGCCAACCTGGGTGCGCATGTGCGCGCGCATGTCCGCCCGCGACCGCCCGTCAGAACGGGTAGGAGGCGATGTCGCCGCGGATCGTGACCCAGCGGGTGTCGGTGAACGCGTCAAGGTTCGCGCTGCCGCCGAACCGCGCGCCCGTGCCCGAGGCGCGGACCCCGCCAAAGGGCGTGTTCGGGGCGTCGTCGACCGTCTGGTCGTTGATGTGCACGATGCCGGTCGGTATCTGCCGGGCGAGCTCGAGCCCGCGCATGACGTCTGTCGTGAGAATGCCGAGGGAGAGCCCGTACTCCGAATCGGCGGCGAGCTTGGCCGCCTCGTCCGCGGTGGCGAAGCGGACCACCGGGGCCACCGGCCCGAATACCTCGCTGGCGTAGGCCGGCATGGCCGGTGCTACCTCGGCCAGGACCGTCGGGGCGTAGAACAGTCCCTCGTAGGTGCCGCCCGCCGCGAGCCGGGCCCCGGCGGCGACGCTGGTGGTGACCAGGTCGTGCACCTTGTCGCGCTGGCGCTCGTCGATGATCGGCCCGAGCGCGACCTGGCCCGACGCTGGATCGCCGACCGGCAGGTGGCTCGCCTTCTCCGCTAGCCGGGTCACGTAGTCGTCATATACCGAGTCCTGCACCAGGTGACGCCCAGTCGTCATGCAGATCTGGCCCTGGTGGAGGAACGATCCCCAGGCTCCAGCCGACGCGGCCTTGTCCAGGTCGGCGTCGTCCAGCACGATCAGGGCGGAGTTTCCGCCGAGTTCCAGGTGCACCCGCTTGAGGTGCTGGCCGGCCAGTGCCCCTACTTTGCGGCCAGCCGCTGTCGAGCCAGTGAACGAGATCACCCCGACGTGCGGATCGGTGACCAGCGCTTCGCCGATGTCGGCGCCTCCCGGCAGGACGTGCAATAGTCCTTCGGGCAGGCCCGCCTCCGCCAAGACCCTGGCCAGCACCACGCCCCCGCATACCGCGGTGCGCGGGTCGGGTTTCAGTACGACGGCATTGCCTAGTGCTAGCGCCGGTGCCACCGATCGGATAGCCAGGATCTGCGGGAAGTTGAACGGTGAGATGACACCGACCACGCCGACGGGTACTCGCTCGGCAAAGCTCAGATGTGGCGCTTCGCTCGGCAGCAGCTCGCCGTAAGGCCGGGACGGAAGCGTCGCTGCCTCGAAGATCTCCTCGGTCGCCACATGGGTCTCGAACTGGGCGGCCGGCGGGATCTTCCCGCCCTCGCGGACGCTCCAGTCCTCGATCTCGGCCGCGTTCGCCAGCCAGATTTCCGCGGCCGCACGCAGGATCGCAGCCCGCTGAGTGTACGGGGTGGCCGCCCAGGCGGGCTGCGCCGCGGTCGCGGCGGCCGTGGCGGCCCGGATGTCAGCCGGCGAGGCCAGGCCGATCCGGCCGAGCTCGGTGCCGGTGGCGGGCTCGATGACAGCCGCTTGGCCCCCGCCCGGCTCGATCCAGCCGCCCGAGAACACCCTGCCCTGCCAGGTGGATTGGTCCAAGAGAGTCATAGCCGCTCCTTCGCAGCTGCAGGCGGGGCGACCAGCCGGCCGGCGTCGGGGAGCTGTTGGTGTCAGCGCGCCCGCGCCCGGCCATCGGTCATGTGCGCTTCACGAACATTAGTTACGTGATCGAACATTGAAAATCTAGGTCCGCGGCCGGTCGGGTGTCAACGCCGGCCCGGCCCGCGGCACGCTTGAAGTCCCGCTCGTCCCGGCGTGGCGGAGGGGACTGTGAGGCTGGATTTGCTTGATCGCAGGATGTCGACGGTCGGCTGATAGCGCGCTGTCGGTCAGTGCGCTTAGTCAGTGCGCTCAGTCAGTGCGCTCAGTCAGTGCGCTGGTGCTGCGGAGGGCTAGGCGTACTCGGGGGGACGGCCGGTCGCCCGCGATCCCGAGTACGCCCAGTCACGTCGTGATTACTTTCTGTTGGTCCACCACGCGCCGACGCCGGCCGCGACGCCAACGACCATTGCAACCAAGCCGCGGTAGAGGTGGTGACCGTTGCCCTTGACGTGGCTGCCGCTGTTCAGGAAGGACGGGGCCCAGCCGCCCAGCCAGAGAATGCCCAGGATGATCGCGACGACAGCCACGACCGCCAGTATGAGGACCAGCGAGCGCTTGGAACTGGCGCTGGTCACGGTTTGAGAACTCACAATTCCTCCTAGATGCTGGCTGCCCCCGGTGAGATCGGGAGGCGCAGCTTAAGCAGCGATGAGTACGTCCGGCACGGTACTACTAGCAGACGACGTGGATAGGTCGAAATAACTACAAAAAGCTAAAATTCTTGGCGACCGATCCACCGTAGTCTAGAGCTAAGGTTGCCACACCATCAGGACAAGTATGACCAGCCAGATCAAGTTGACGACGCCGCCCATTGCGGCGATTCTGCCTCTCTCAACCACGGCGATATGCGCGGCTGACGCCGGCTGATCGCTGACCTGGCCGGGCTCGGCCGGGGCTTCGGCCGTGCTTCCTGTCGTGCCACTCGCCGGGAACTGCCCGGCGCTATCTGGAGTTGGCAGTCCGGCGGCCGCCTGCGTGGCCGAGGACTCGGTCACGGCCCTTATGGCGCGCCGCTGGTCCCGCATGATCAGCACGAGCAGCACGATTGCCACCAGGAACAGTGTCATGGCCGCCGTCAGCCAGGGATGAGAGAAGTCGTGTTTGATCTGGCCGAGGATGATCCCGAATATGAGGACAAGCAGCGAGCCGGCGGTGAAGATCGTCGTGATGCGCGTCAGGTACCGCAGGATAGCGGCGTCGCGGTTGCGGATGTAGCGCGGCGTGGAGGAGATTGCCAGCGCGAGCGGCCCGATAGTGAAGATCGCGAAAGCGATGTGCAGCCAGAGGACGAGCCGGTCACTGAAGGACATGGCCATGATCCTAAGGTCGGCAGGGGGGCGGAACTGATTAACGGGTGAACTGGCGGCGGGTCCGGAGGAAATCCCTGACGACGTACTCGCCGAGGCTGTCGGGCATGGCCCGGAGCACCCGGCCGCCGTTGCGCCTGGCCACTTCGTCCACGAACGAGCTGAGCCGCTCGTCGTCGGCGAGCATGAAGATGTTGAGCGTTGCCCGCCGCCTGGTCATCTTGTCCACCTCGGCCAGGGTAAGCTCCAGCGTTTCCGGCGAGGGCGGCCAGTCGAACCAGAACCGGCCGTCTCGTCGCAGGTGCGCGGTCGGCTCGCCGTCCGTAATGATCATCACCACGGGATTATGCTCCGGGCGGCGGTCGAGGAAACGGCCTGCCAGCACGAGCGCGTGATGCAGGTTGGTGCCCTGAACCATGTCCCAGCTCAGCCCCGCGAGCTCGGTCTCCTTGAGTTCGCGGGCATAGTTGGAGAAGCCGATGACCTGGACAGCGTCTTGCGGATACTGGCTGTGAACGAGCGCGTGCAGCGCCAGCGCGGTCTGCTTGGCAGCGCCCCAGGTGCCCCGCAGCGCCATCGAGTAGGACAGGTCGACGAGCAGGCAGATGGCCGCTGATGCCCGCCGTTCGGTCTCGGTGACCTCGAAGTCGTGCACGGACAGTTGTATTCGGTGCGAACGGCGTTCCCGTGCGGCAGGGCGCAGGTGGCCGGCGGGAGCGCGCTGGCGCAGCAGTGAGTTGCGGACCGTGGCGGCAGCATCGATCGCCTGCTCGTCGCCGAACCGCCACGGCCGTGTGCTGCCGGTGATGTCGCCGGCCTGGCCGGCGTCGCGCTGGTCATGATCGCCAGTGCCGCCCTCGGGAAGCTGGGCGAAGACCTTGCGCAGCGCTGTCTGGCCTAGCCGGCGCACGGCTTTGGGCGTTAGCTCTAGCTTGCCGTCGGTGCGTTGCAGGTAACCCTGGCGCTCCAGTTCCCGCTCGATCTGGCGCAACGCCTCCATATCGTCCACTGCCTGACGGCCGAGAGCGCGGCGGACGGCTTCCTCGTCGATATCGTCAAGCCGGGCGCCGGCGTAATCCTGGCGCAGCGCGTCCTCAAGATCGGCCAAGTCGGCAAGCTCGGCCAATGCCTCGGTGGCGTCGCCGAGCCCGAGCGGCTCCCTGCCGGTCATGCCCGGCTGCTGCCAGCCTGCATCCATGTCCGGCCGCCGGGCCCGGAGCGCATCGGCAAGCTTGGTCATCTCGGCCGCAAGCCCGGCATCCTCGAGGGCCTGGGACATCAGCCCGGAAAGCTCCTCGCGCTGCGAGTCGGTGAGCGAGTCCAGCAATCGCTGCGCTGCCGACATCCGCCGCACCAGCGCATCGACGAGTTCTTCCAGGTTGGCCGGGGAGTCCGGGAACAAGTCGCCGTAGCTGGCCATGAAGTCATCGAAGTCCTGCTGGGTGTGCTCGCCGCGGGCGTCGGCATCGAGCATGGCGTTCAACGCGGCCATCATGTCCTTGATCCGCTGCATGGCCTGCGGATCGGGCTCGGCGAGGGTTTGCCGCATGCCGCGGAACTGGCTGTCCAGCACCTCACGGCGCAGTAGCGACTTGAGCTCCTCGAAAGTCTCCCTGGCCGCCGCGGACCGCCAGTCGTAGTCGGCTAGCTGCCGGATCGCCTGGGCGGTATCGGAGGACAGCGCATCGAGTTCGGCCTCCCGGAGCCTGGCCGAATCGTCCGGGTCCGGGAACAACTCCGCGCGCTCCTGCCCGATGGCAGTGTCGAGCAGTGTCCTGACCTGATCAAGGATTCCGTCGAGGCGGCCGCGGCCGCGGACCTCGCGCTGGCGTTCGCGCACTCGGCGCAGCAGGTCGTCTAGACCGCGGTGACCGGACATGCCGCGGCGCAGCAGATCGCGCAAGGCCGCGGCCGGGTCAGTGCCGTCCAGGACAGAGTCGCCCAGCGCGTCAACAGCACCGCGCACGTCATACGGGGGCTCAAGCGGATCGGGGCCGTCCGTGTAAGGGCCGTAACGATATCCGGTCACGCCTGCCTCCTTCCTGTGCGCTGCTGGCCCGCGCGCTGCTGGCCGATGCCCGTACCGCTCAGGTCCGGTAGACCGCGCCGCCGTCGAGGGAGTCCTTCGACAGCCTGCGCATCAGGTACAGGCCCTCAAGCGCGAACTCCAGCGCCGCCGCGGCCTGGCCAAGCGACTCCCCGCCGTCCATCTGCAGCCGCTCCATGATCTTTGCCAGGCCCGGCACTTCGCCAATCCGGCGCAGCAGGTCGGCGGCCGGGACGAGGTCACCTGTCTCGACCACGCCGCCATCGGCGAACTTGGCCAGCAGGCCGCCGAGATCGGCGTTGCCGAGCTGGGCGCGGAACGTGTCACTGGTGGCCCGGCGCAGCAGGTGATCGAGCACTTCCTGCTCGCGGCCCTCCTCGCTCACCTCGAACTCGACCTTGCCGCGCAGTGTGCTGATAACCGACGGCAGGTCGCACACCCGCGCGACCGCCTGCTCCTCGCCGCTGATCGCCGCTCGCCGAACGGCCGACGCGGCGACTGCCTCGGCCGCCGCGATCGCGAACCTCGCCGACACGCCCGACCTGGAGTCGACCGCGGGAGACGCCCGGACCAGCCTGGTGAACCTTGCGACAACCTGTATCAGGTGGGTCGGCACGATCGCTCCAGGGTCGCCGCCGTCCCAGGCGAGCTGAGATTCCTGCTCTATCAGCGCCAGCTCGGCGTCAAGCGAGAGCGGGTAGTGGGTGCGGATCTCGGCGCCGAACCGGTCCTTTAGTGGCGTGATGATCCGGCCGCGGTTGGTGTAGTCCTCCGGGTTGGCACTGGCCACCAGCACCAGGTCGAGCGGCAGCCTGAGCGCGTAACCTCGAACGCCAATGTCGCGCTCTTCCAGCACGTTGAGCAAGGACACCTGGATCCGCTCGGCAAGGTCAGGCAGCTCGTTGAGAGAGAAGATGCCGCGGTTAGTCCTTGGCAGCAACCCGAAGTGAATGGTCTCGGGGTCACCCAGCGTCCTGCCCTCGGCGACCTTCACCGGGTCGATGTCGCCGATCAGGTCGCCGACGCTGGTGTCCGGCGTGGCCAGCTTCTCGCCGTACCGGTCGCTGCGATGCCGCCAGGTCACCGCGAGATCGTCGCCCTGCTCGGCGGCTAGGCGCAGGCACCTCGCACAGACCGGCGCGAACGGGTGGTCGTTGATTTCGCAGCCGGCGACCGCGGGAGTCCATTCGTCCAGCAGCCCAGTCAGCGTCCGGATCAGCCGGGTCTTACCCTGGCCGCGCTCGCCAAGCAGGATCACGTCGTGCCCGGCAATGATGGCGCGCTCCAGATGCGGCAGAACCGTCTGGCCGAAGCCGATGATGCCGGGGAACGCGTCCTCGCCTGACCGCATCCGGTTCAGGAGGTTGTGACGGAGCTCCTGCTTGACGGTGCGAAGCTGATGCCCGCTGGCGCGCAGTTCCCCCGCCGAAGCGATCTTGGGTGGGGCTGGAGCGGGCGGCTGACCGGATGCTGACTGATGCGAAGTCGTAGGCTGCACCATTCGACACTATGTCGGTGCGGGGCTGTTCCGCATCTTGGGAGGCTTGAATGGAGGATTCCCGGCCCGTGCTCGCGATCGATGTCGGCGGCACGAAGCTGGCTGCGGGCTTGGTCGAGCCCGCCGGCCGCGTCCTGTCCTGGACGCAGGTACCCACCCCGCACGACCTTGACGCTGAGCAGCTCTGGCGAACTTTGGACGCACTGCTGACCGAGGTTCTTGACAGCGCCAGGGTCAGCCCGGCCGAACTGGCTGGCTGTGGCTGCGGCTGCGGTGGGCCGATGGAATGGCCGTCGGGAGTCGTGTCGCCGCTGAATATCCCGGCCTGGCGAGGCTTCCCACTGCGGAGCCGGCTGGCCGAGCGGCTCGGCGGGATCCTCGTCAGGGTCCACAATGACGCAATCTGCATGGTCGCCGCCGAGCACTGGCGCGGCGCTGGCCGCGGCCGCGACAACGTTCTGGGCATGGTCGTGTCGACCGGGGTGGGTGGCGGACTGGTGCTCGACGGCCGGCTCGTGGCTGGAGCTTCCGGTAATGCCGGTCATATAGGTCATGTAGTTGTCGATCCGGACACCGGGCCCGAATGTGCGTGCGGCGGGCGCGGCTGCCTTGAGGCGATTGCGCGCGGCCCCGCGCTGGTCCGGTGGGCCCAGGAACAGGGCTGGCGGCCCGATCAGCAGGACGCGACAGCCAAGGAACTGGCCGATGACGGTGCGCTCGACCACCCCATCGGCCTGGCTGCGATGAAGCGTGCCGGCCGGGCGCTCGGCATCGCTATCGCCTCGGCGACGGTCTTGTGCGATCTGGAGGTTGTGTCGGTCGGCGGCGGGCTGTCCCAGGCGGGACCGTTGCTGTTCGATCCGCTGGAAGAGTCCCTTCGGGCCCACGCGAGGCTCGGCTTCGCGCGGCAGGTCAGCGTCGTCCCGGCCGCCCTTGGCCATAGCGCCGGCCTGGTCGGCGCGGCGGCGCTGATCTTCGCCGCCGACCGATACTGGGCTGCCGGCGTAGCCGTCTCTGCTGGGCCGCAGCGCATCCGCCGGCCAGCACGGTTGCCGGGAGGTGCGACAATCCAGGCGTGACCCCTTCAGCCCGCGCCGCGAGCCCGGTGAACCTTCCGGTCCGTCCCGAGGACGTCATGGCGGCGCGCGCGATACTGCGGCCGGTGATCAGGCAGACTCCGCTGCTCGACTCCAGTGCGCTGTCGGCATTGGCGGGCGGCCCTGTCTACCTCAAGTGCGAGAACCTGCAGCGGGGCGGATCGTTCAAGGTACGCGGCGCATACCTGCGCATCGCCAGGCTCACCGATGCCGAGCGTGCCCGTGGCGTGGTGGCGGCGAGCGCCGGCAATCATGCCCAGGGCGTGGCGCTTGCCGCCGCAGCACTCGGGACCAGGTCGACCGTGGTCATGCCTGCGGGCGCGCCGCTGCCCAAGGTCGCGGCGACGCGGTCATACGGCGCAGACGTCGTCCTGCACGGCGCCACCGTGGAGGACGCGCTGGCGCTCGCGCAGGAACTGGCGGCGGCCAACGGTTCGATCTTCATCCACCCGTTCGACCATCCGGACGTGATAGCCGGCCAGGGCACCATCGGCCTGGAGATCGCCGAGCAGTGCCCGGAAGTGCGCACCATCGCCGTGCCGGTCGGTGGCGGCGGGCTGGCGGCAGGCGTCGCGGTGGCGGCCAGTGCAGTTCTTCCTGCCGCCCGGCTGATCGGCGTGCAGGCGGAGGCCATCGCGCCGGTGCAGGGTTCGATCGCGGCGGGACATCCGGTCAGCATGACCCCGGCCGTAACGATGGCCGACGGGATAGCCGTCGCCAGGCCGGGTGAGCTGCCGATCGCGCTGCTGGCGACGCTTGCAGCGACGATCGTCACGGTCACCGAGGAAAACCTGTCTCGGGGGCTGCTGCTGTGCCTGGAACGGGCCAAGCAGGTAGTCGAGCCAGCAGGAGCGGCCGGTGTCGCGGGGATCCTCGAGCACCCGGCGTTGTTCGAGCCGCCCGCCGTCATCGTCCTATCGGGCGGCAACATCGACCCGCTGCTGCTGTCCAAGGTGCTGCGGTATGGTCTGTCGGCTGCGGGCCGGTACCTGGCGCTCCGGTGCAAGCTGCCGGACCGGCCTGGCGCGCTCGCGACGCTGCTGGTGGAACTGGCCGGCCTTGGCGCGAACGTCCTGGACGTAGTTCACGAGCGGGTGACGGCAGACCTGCGGGTGGATGAGGCCGAAGTCAGTTTGCACCTGGAGACGCGCGGACCCGAGCACTGCGATTCAGTGATCAGCCAGTTGCGCAAGGCCGGTTACACCTTGCTGTTCGGCTGATCGCCTACCAGCCGGCCGTCTTGCGGTCTTGCTGCTCCAGCCAGCGTTTCTTAACGACGATGGTGCCGGCCATTCTGTCGTGCAGGGACCGAGTCTGCGGGTCGGTGACGCCGACCAGGGCGTCGGCGAGCCACGCGGCGCCGCCGACGAAGCTGAGCGGGGCGTGCGCGATCAGGAACACCGCGGGACCGATGAGGAACGTCGCGGTCCGGATCCCGGCCGACCAGATGCTAATCCGGGAGTGGTCGCTGGCGGTCACAACGCGTAGTCCGACAGCCTGCTTGCCGAGGGTCGTACCCCAGGCAGCGTGCGCGATCCAGAAGTAAGCCAGCGCAATGCCGAACGCGGTGAGCTGCGTATGCAGCAGGGTGTTCAGTGTTGACGGATCCCGGTTGAGGTTGTCGAGTGCCGTCTGCGCGGCGATCGGGTCCTGGTACTGGTTCATGATGGCCTGCATTTGCCGCGCGAGCGCGACCAGCGGCGCCAGGAAGATGGCAATGGACACGCCCATGATGATCGTCCAGTCCAGGACGGACGCGACCGCCCGCTCCCAGGGCGCAGCGAACGCCGGATCGCGCCTGGTCCTGGCCTGGCTGAGGCCTGCTCGCCCATTGACCGGGCGCCCGTAGCCCGGTTGGCCGTAGCCGGCCTGGGGGTTGTCAGGCGGGGTGGCGTCGCCGGGCCGGGCAGCGTTGCCGGGCCGGAACGGGCGCTGGCCGGGCCGGAACTGCGGCGCACTGCCGTAGCGCGGCTGGCCGGGCTTGGCTGGCGCGAGATAGGCCTCCGGTATGGCCTCGCCGGCCTGAAGATAGGGCGACGGCGGCGCGGGCTCGGCACGCACGGCGGGATGCGGATCGCGCTGGTCCTGCCCGGTGTCCCCGTCCTGCGTCATGGGCTGCTGGTTCCTTCACTGGTGGCCTGCTCGCCCGGCCGAAGGTCAGCCGAATCCGGGCGGGCACGTCGCTACTGTCGCTGCCCGCGGGCGGCATCAGCAGCGGTTCCTGCGTGCCAACTCTATGCGCGGCCGCCGGGTGCAGGCGCTCACTGCGTCAGCCCGGCCCGGTCGCGGCTGCGGGTTACAAGTTGCCGCGCCGCTCCTGCTCGCGCTCGATAGCCTCGAACAGCGCCTTGAAGTTGCCCTTGCCAAAGCCCTGGGATCCGTGCCGCTCGATCAGCTCGAAGAACACCGTCGGGCGGTCCTGCACTGGCTTGGTGAAGATTTGCAGCAAGTACCCGTCCTCATCGCGATCGGCCAGGATCTTCAGCTCGTGCAACTCGCCTAGCGGCACCCTGGTGTCGCCCACCCACTCGCCCAAGGTCTCGTAGTAGCTGTCCGGGGTGTCGAGGAACTGCACCCCCTGAGCCCGCATGCCGCGCACCGCGCCGACGATGTCGTCGGTCGCAAGCGCGATGTGCTGCACGCCCGGACCTCCGTAGAACTCCAGGTACTCGTCGATCTGGGACTTCTTCTTGCCGGCTGCTGGCTCGTTGATGGGGAACTTAACCTTGCGGCTGCCGTCGGCGACCACCTTGCTCATCAGCGCCGAGTACTCGGTCGCGATGTCGTCGCCGACGAACTCCTTCATGTTCGTGAAACCCATGACCCGGTGGTAGAAGTCCACCCACTCGTTCATCCTGCCCAGCTCGACGTTGCCGACGCAGTGGTCGATCTCGGTAAAGAACGGGCCAGCGGGCTCGGCAGTAAGCGCGCCGGCTGCGACATAGCCGGGCAGGTACGGGCCGGCATAATCGGCGCGCTCGACGAGCGTGTGCCGGGTGTCACCGTAGGTGGCGATCGCGGCGAGCACCACCCGGCCGGCTGCGTCCTCGACGACCAGCGGCTCGTGCACGCTGCGGGCGCCGTGCGCCAGGGCGTGCTCATACGCGGCGGTCGCCGACGGGACGCCGATCGCGAGATCCACCACGCCATCACCATGGGCCGAAACGTGAGCGCCGAGCTCGGTGCCCGCGCGTACCGGACCGCGGAACACCAGACGCGCGTTCCCCGACTCCAGTACGTAACCGGCCTCGTCGCGGCAGCCGGTCTCCGGGCCCCGGTAGGCAACACAGCGCATGCCGAACGCGGTCGAGTAGAAGTGGGCGGCCTGGCGGGCGTTCCCGACGGCGAAGACCGCCGCATCCATCCCGTTGACCGGGAACTCGTCGGTGCCGCTGATCTGCTCGCGGATTGCCTCGGCGGTCATTGCCCCGCCTCCTTCGCTGGCGTCTCAGGCGATGCAGGCAGCATCACGGAACTCAGCATCATGCGCAACCGGACGACAAACTACTAAGCAGGTTGCATAGTTGTTACGCTTGAAGACTGGGGTACATGTACAGCTTGTAGCGGAGAGTCCATGGCCATGATCGACGAGCTGGACGGGCGGCTGATCGAGCTATTGACAAACGAGCCTCGGGTCGGCGTGCTGGAGGCGTCCCGGCGCCTTGGCGTGGCCAGGGGCACGGCTCAGGCGCGCCTGGACCGGCTGCATGCGCGCGGCGTGATCACTGGATACGGGCCTGACATCGATCCCGCCGCATTGGACTACGCCGTGATGGCGTTCGTCACGCTAGAGATCAGCCAGGCCGGCGGCCACGATCCGGTAGCCGAGCGGCTGGCCGCGATCGCCGAGGTGCTTGAGGCGCACACCATCACCGGCGCCGGGGACATGCTCTGCCGGGTCGTGGCGCGCAGCAACGCCGACCTCCAGCGGGTTATCGACGCGATCGTCGACCTGGACGGCGTGATGCGTACATCGACCGTGATCGTGCTGGCCAGCCCGCTACCGCAGCGGGTGCTGCCGCTGATCCGTGCCTCCGCCCGCGCGCTGAGCTAGGCCGGCGCGGCTTGCGGCTGTGGCGTCTCGAGTCGGGCGTCGGCCAGCCCAAGCGCGACGTCGAGCACCGCTGCCCGCAGCTCGGCCGGATCGGCGACCCTGTCCTGGTAATGCATGAGGCCAAAGCTGATGCTCACCAGGCAGGAGGCCGCGCGGATCTGGTCGCTAACCGGTGCGCCCGGCTCGGTGAGGAGGTCGACCAGGGCATCCATGCGCTCGCGGAACAGCTCGCCTCGCTCCTTGGCGGCCGCGAGCGAGCTCACGGCGGCCTGGTTCTGGTGCAGCAGCCGGAAGACCGCGGTCCCGTTCGCAACTATGTCCAGGTAGCGGCTGACGATCTCGGCCCTGATCGCGGGCTCGCGGGGCTGGTCCTTGGCCCAGGCGATCAGGTCGTCGATCTGAGCCATGTAGTCCTCGACCAGGCTGCGGACGATGTCCTCCTTGGACTTGAAGTAGTAATACAGCGCAGCTTTGGTGACGCCGAGGCGCTCGGCGATCTCGCGCAGCGACGTCTGCTCGTAGCCCTGTTCCGCGAACAGCTGAAGGGCGAGTTCTCGCAGCCGCGACCGGGTATCGCTCCGGTCGTGTACGTGCTCCGCCACTTTCTGGTCCATCGTTTCGCGCCTGCCCGTTCCTTCTGCTGCCGGCCTAACCTACTTGACGACCGGTTAGTAACGAACATACCCTAGCCTTCAGCAGGATGCTAGCCGGTCGGCAAGTAAGTTGAGAAGCACCCATCTCATCGGCGTGCGCGGAACGAGGAGCCCGTTCATGACAGACAGCCAGGCGGCCGCAGTCACCGCGGACCAGGTGCCGACAGGACCACGGCGCGAGATCCTGATCGTGCTGCCAGGCTTGCTCCTCACGCTGATCATCGCCATGCTCGACCAGCTGGTCGTGTCGACCGCGCTGCCGCGGATTGTCGGCGACCTTGGCGGCCTCAACCACCTGGCCTGGGTGGTCACCGCGTACATCCTTGCGTCGACTGTTACCACGCTGTTCTACGGCAAGCTCGGGGACATGTACGGGCGCAAGCGCTTCTTGATCATCGCCATCGTGCTGTTCCTGATCGGGTCGGCCTTGTCGGGCCTGGCTCACTCGATGGACCAGCTGATCGCGTTCCGGGCCCTGCAGGGCCTCGGTGCCGGCGGCCTCATGGTCGGTGCCATCGCCACCATCGGTGACATGGTCTCGCCGCGCGAGCGCGGGCAGTACATGGGCTACATGATGGCCGCGATGATGGTGGCCATGATCGCTGGCCCGCTGGTCGGCGGCTATATCACCCAGCACTGGTCCTGGCGCTGGATCTTCTACATCAACATGCCCATCGGCGGCGCTGCGCTCATCTACCTGTGGTTCACCCTCCACCTGCCCCGCAAGCGGGTCGAGCACAAGATCGACTACCTTGGCGCCGCCGTGATTGCGGTCGGCGCCACCGCGATCGTGCTGATGACCAGCTGGGGTGGCAGCCAGTACGCATGGGGTTCCTGGCAGATCCTCATGCTGGCAGTGATCACCGCGCTGTCGCTCGCCGCGTTCTTCGTGGTGGAGGCGAGGGCGGCTGAGCCGATGCTGCCGCTGCACGTTTTCAAGAACCGCAACTTCTCAGTGGCCTCGACCATGAGCCTGCTCCTGGGCGTGGCCATGCTCGGAGCGCTGACGTTCCTGCCGCTGTTCCAGCAGACGGTGCAGCACGCGTCACCGACGGGCAGCGGCCTGATGCTGATCCCGCTGATGCTCGGCTCGACGGCGACCTCGCTCATCTCCGGTCAGGTGACCAGCCGGACCGGCCGCTACAAGGTCCTGCCGATCATCGGCGGCGCGGTCATGACCGTTGCCATCTTCCTGCTGACGCATCTGGGCGTCCACACCAGCCGCCTGACCTCCGCGCTGTTCTTCGTGGTCCTGGGCGTCGGCATGGGTTTCCTCATGCAGATCACCTCGCTAATCGTGCAGAACAGCGTTCCCCAGCAGGACATGGGCGTGGCTAGCAGTTCGCGTGCGTTCTTCCAGCAGATTGGCGGATCGCTCGGTGTGTCCCTGTTCGGCGTGATCTTCTTCCGGCGGTTCTCTGAGGCGATGGCGGCCAAGCTGCCGGGCGGGCATTTCGGTGGCAGCCAGAACCTGGACCCGGCGACGATCAACAGCTTGCCGGTGCCGATCAGGACCGCCGCCTTCCAGGCCATCAGCCACGCCATCACCGGCGTCTTCTGGTGGACCATCCCGGCAACGCTGGCAGTCTTCGTGCTAGCCCTGTTCGTCAAGGAGATCCCGCTGCGCGGCCGGATCGAGCCGGCTGGCGACCAGGCCCCGGCCGAGGTCGAGTTGGTCGGGTAATCCTGACCCCACACGCGTGAGCGGCAGGTGCCCGTAACGACAGCTGCCGCTCATGCGTTAGAGCCCGCCCAGAATATGGCCTGGTCGGCTATCCACTACATCCCGTTATAGGGGACTGCCTCCAGGATCTCTACCGTGGTAGCACGGCCGTTCGGCAGGTTATAGGTGGCTGTCTCGCCGACTTTCTTGCCGGAAATGGCCTCGCCGAGTGGCGACTTGGGCGAGTACACGTCGATCGGTGAGCCAACCTCTTCGCGCGAAGCCAGCAGGAACGTCACCTCGTCATCATCGCCCTCGAACCGGATCGTCACGGTCATACCGGGGCCGACGACGCCGTCGGTGCGCGGCGGCTCGCCAACGCGAGAGTTCTCCAGGATCTGGGTGAGCTGGCGGATCCGGGCCTCCTGCATACCCTGCTGGTCCTTGGCGGCGTGATAACCGCCGTTCTCCTTCAGGTCACCCTCTTCCCGCGCTGCCTCGATCTTCTTCGCGATCTCGATCCGGCCTGGACCCGACAAATGGTCGAGCTCCGCTTTGAGCCGGTCGTACGCCTCCTGGGTCAGCCAGGTCAGGGTGTCGTCGCGAGTCTCGGTCACGGGTACTCCTCGGATGGGTGCGGATTTCGGGGGTCCGCTGGGCCGTGCGGCCCTTGGGGTAATCCTTCGAGGCTACATATGCAAGCAAAGGCTTTCAACAGGTTACTGGTCAGCGAAATTCTTCGAACGGGCTAACGACCTTCGACCTCATGGTTAACCGGGCCTTCGGCTTGCAGCGATCATGAAGGAGATACCTCATGGCATGGGATGTGGAGCGTAACCACTGTTATACCGGAATTTACAGACTCGCAAACGGCGAGCAGAGGCAGCTTGTACCTACCCCAACCGGAAGGCGACAGGCCGTGAATCATGCCCGCGCCGCTACCGGATGGCCTGTTTCGGGCATAGGGTCGGTTTCCGCATGCCGCGGCGCGTGACCTGGAGGTCAAAGTGGCGAATCACCCCGTGCTCGGTTACCTGGTATGGGCGGTCTTGGTAGGGGCGGTTTTCGCCTGGGAGGGCCTCGCGCTCAGTCACATCAGCGGCAGCGTGCCGACGCTGAGCGCCACCTTCCGGGCGATCATGCGCTATCCGCCGGGCCGGTGGGCCCTGTTCGCCCTGTGGTTGTGGCTGGGCTGGCATCTGTTCGTGCGCGGCTGGCACTTCCTCCTCCGCGCCTGAACCGCTGCCGGTCCACCAGTCATGTCATCGCAACTCATCAGGCAGGACTTGATACCGATCGGAGTCGGCTACGCGCTGTTCATGATCGTTCTTGCCGTCGGCCTTCTGCTCCAGCGCCGCCAGGCGGAACAAGGTTCGCAGCAAGGGCGGCGGCCGGTTGGCCGTCGGCTGGCTGGGCGCGGGAGTGGCTGGATACTGCTTGCGCTTAACGTGGCCAGAGACATGATCGGCGGCTACCTGCTGCTGATGGCCGTGGTGATCCTCTATTACTACGGCGTGGCCAGGGTAGGGAGCAATTTCCTGGACAGCGCATTCACCGGATCGGCGCTGCTGCTTGGGGTGGCCGTGCCGGTCTTCGCGGCGGCCTCCGTGCTGAGCCGGCGCCGAAGCAGCAGCCGGCGACCGCGGTCGGGTCCCGGCGGCGCCGACCGAGGCAGCAGCTGACCCTGCCGGGCGGAGCAACCGGCGCCGACAGACCGCCGGGAATCGCCAGTGTGGTATGCAGCGTTGTTCCCACGGGCCCCGGCGGGCCCGGAATGTCGGACGCAGGTCCTACAGTTTCCACCGGGAACGAGGCCTTCTGAGGCAGCCGGCCGCGGCTGGCCAATAAGACCCGGACCGGTCAGATTATTGGGGTGGATGAGACGTGCTTGACGCACCGGGCGAGGGCGTAGCCGCCATCGCGCCAGCCGACAGCGGCAGTCTGTCGCAGGACCTTTGCCAGTCACTGGCAGGCTGCGAGCCGCTGCGGCTGATGGCGGTGCATGCGCATCCCGATGATGAGTCGAGCAAGGGCGCGGCGACGATGGCCAGGTACGTCCGCGAGGGCGTAGAGGTGCTGGTCTGCACGCTCACGGGTGGTGAGCGCGGCGACATCCTGAACAAGGCCATGGAGCGCCCGGAGATTCGCGCTAACCTGGCCGCGGTCCGGCGGGCCGAGATGGACGCCGCCCGCGCGATTCTCGGCGTCCGGCAGCAGTTCCTCGGCTTTGTCGACTCTGGCCTGCCCGAAGGTGATCCGCTCCCGCCGCTGCCTGCCGGGTGTTTCGCGCTCGAGCCGCTGGAGCGCGCCGCAGCACCACTGGTCCAGGCCGTCCGGGAGTTCCGGCCGCACGTGATGCTGACTTACGACGAGAATGGCGGTTACCCGCACCCCGACCACATCAAGTGCCACCGGGTGTCGGTCGAGGCGTTTGAGGCCGCGGCGGACCCAGACCGCTACGAAGGCTGCGGGGAGCCATGGCAGCCCCTCAAGCTCTACTACTTCATGACCTTTCACCGTGCCCGGCTGACGGCCCTGCACGACAAGATGGTGGGACTCGGGCTTGACTCGCCCTACGCCGACCGGATCGAAGAGTGGCTCGAGGAGGAAGAGTCGGCGTCCGGCCCGAAGTACGAAGTGACCACCAGGGTTCCGTGCGGTGACTACTTCGAGATCCGGAACCAGGCGCTGATCGCGCATGCGACTCAGGTAGATCCCGAAGGTGGCTGGTTCTCCGTGCCGGCGGAGGTGCAGCGCGCAGCGTGGCCAACTGAGGACTATCATCTGGCCAGGTCACTGGTCGATTCCGGTAAGCCAGAAGATGACCTGTTCGCCGGGGTCCGAGAGAGGGTGAGCCTGTGACGCTGCTAGCGGCGGGGGCCAGGGCTTCGACGAGCGCCTGGGACCAGCCGGGCACCCTGGGGTTCCTCGTGGTATTCGGGATGGCCGTCATCCTGTATTTCGTCTTCAGGTCCATGTCCAGGCATCTGAAAAAGGTCAGCGCCGCGGCGGCCGCCGAGGCCAAGCTACAGGCTGCCCCGGCAAGTAATGACGCGCGGGCCGAAGACATGAAGCTGGACGCGCCCGCGGACGGCCGGCTTTCGGACCGGCCGCGGATAACGGCGCCTGGTCCGGCAGCTGACTCGCGTCCCTGGGCCTTACCACAAAGTGTCCGCAGGGCAGCGGACCACCGTTCGCGGCGTGTCGGAGCTGCGAGATTGCTAGCTTCGTGATTGATAGTCCCGGCTATCGCGGGAGTGCGGGCCATGCTGGCGATCCACGGCGTCTGGGCCCACGGTGCCTTGTACCTGTGGGCCGAAGAGTCTAGCCCGTCCGCTGCCACGCACGCGGCCGCGGGCAAGCCGGCCGGGGCAGCGCGGGCTCATCCTTATGGCTGCGCACCGGGCCCGCTGACCGATGTGCTCGCCGAGTTCGGCGACCCCATAGCTGATCTGGCCCGAAAGGCGGCCGAGTCCGAGCTCACGCTCTGGCTGCCCAGCAGCCCGGCGGGCCCGCTGAACTCCCCGGAATTGCGGAGCGCCGACCTAGGGTCGGACGCGAGTCTGCCAGCAAGCGGTAACGCGGCGAGCGGCGAGACTACCGCGGGCAGGCGGGCGGCCAGGCCGAAGCTGGCCGCGTGGCAGGTACCGGCGCTGAGCTTCGATCCAGCCGCTGCGTTGGTCGTGCTCGCCGTCCTGGGCCAGCGCGGTGCCAGCGGCCAGGATGCGGCGCGGCCCGAGCGGGCCGTGCTGGGCGTAAGCATGCATTACCTGGCCGCGCTGGCGGCGCTCGCTACGGACCTGACCGTGCGTGGCCGCGTCCTGCCGGGGCTGGAAGCAGCCGATGATGGCAGTTACGCGGCTAGATGGCGGCCGGTGCTGGCGGGCGCGGACGCGCTGCGGGCCAGGGAGCTGACTGACGCCATGCCGCCACTTTGCCGGGCGACTGCCGCGGCCGGAGAGTCGTCGGCGGCAGTGGTAACCGCAGCACTCGACCTGCTGACCGACGCCGCCGTGCGCGCGCGGCTGCGGGATGCGACGGGCTTCACCCTGCTCAGCGATGGCCCGGCAGGCCCGGCGAGCCCGCTGACGGAGCGCTGGACTGAGGCACTCACAGCCGAGAGCGGGTCGCTCGATGTGGGTCGTGGCGAAAAGGCGCTGGCCGCCCAGCTCGCGTTCGCGCTATGGGCCTGGCAGGACGCGGCACAAGAGCCGCCGGGCCCGGTCCGCACCTGCTTCCGCCTGATCGAGCCGGACCCGGCCCGCCCGGATGTCGGCCCGGATGCCGGCCCGGATCCGACCGGGTCGTTGCCGCAGGACGCGACCTGGCGAGTGCAATTCGCGCTCCAGTCGACCGACGATCCCAGCCTGCTGCTGCCCGCTGCCGACATCTGGTCTGGCGGCACAGCCGACGGCTGGGCGGCGGCCGGCGTCAGCTACCCGGAGGACGACCTGCTTGCCGGGCTTGGCCGTGCGTCCAGGCTGTTCCCTGAACTTGACCGCGAGCTGCAAGGCGTGGCGCCCGAGTCAGTCACGCTCGACAGCCGGGGTGCGCTGCGGTTCCTGAAAGAGACGGGCCCGTTGCTCGCCGGGGCCGGCTTCGGCGTGCTGCTGCCCGGCTGGGTGCGCAAGTCCCGCCTGGGCCTCAAGCTCACGACTCGGTCACGGAGCAACTCGGGGCCGGGCTCGGTCGCCGCGCCCAAGTTCGGGCTCGCCGACCTGGTCGACTTCCGGTACGAGCTGGCAGTCGGAGACCAGACACTCGATGCAGCTGAGCTGGCCGAGCTAGCCAGGCTGAAAGTGCCCCTGGTGAGGCTCCGCGGTCAGTGGGTCGAGCTGGATGAGCGGCACCTCAAGGCGGCGCTTGACTTCCTCGAACGGCGCGGCTCCGGGAGCATGAGCGCGGGCGACGCGCTGACAGCGGGGCTAGCGGAGGCAGCAGGGGACCTGCCGCTGACCGAGGTCGACGCGGACGGCTGGCTCGGCGACCTGCTGTCCGGCGAGGCTCATGCCCGGCTGGCGCCGATGACGACGCCGGCATCCTTCCGCGGCGAGCTGCGGCCATACCAGGAGCGCGGCCTGGCCTGGCTAACCTTCCTCGGCAGCCTCGGCCTCGGCGCCGTACTGGCCGATGACATGGGCCTGGGCAAGTCGCCGCAGACGCTAGCACTGCTGCAGGCGGAGCGGGACGCCCGGACCGCCACCGGGCCGACTCTGCTGGTCTGCCCGATGTCCCTGGTGGGGAACTGGCAGCGGGAGGCGGCCCGGTTCACCCCGGCGCTCACTGTGTACGTGCACCACGGCGCGGACCGCCTGGCCGGGAGCGAACTGACCGAGGCAATGACGGCGGCCGACCTTGTCATCACAACCTATGGCGTCGCCGCCAGGGACCGAGTGGCATTGGCCGCGGTGAAGTGGGCCAGGGTCGTCTGCGACGAAGCGCAGAACATCAAGAACTCTGCGACCAGGCAGGCACAGGCGGTACGGGCCATACCCGCGCGCGCCAGGATCGCGCTGACGGGGACGCCGGTCGAGAACCGGCTGACCGAGCTCTGGTCGATCATGGAATTCACCAGCCCGGGCCTGCTCGGGTCGGCGGAGAGGTTCCGGCAGCGATTCGCCATCCCGATCGAGCGCAACGGCGACACCGCCGCGACCGAGCAGCTGAAGCGGATCACCGGGCCGTTCATCCTGCGCCGCCTGAAGACTGACAAGAACGTGATCGCGGACCTGCCCGACAAGCTGGAAATGAAGGTCTGGTGCAACCTGACACCGGAGCAGGCGTCGCTGTATCAGGCCACCGTGGACGACATGATGGCGAAGATCGAGGCCGCCGAACCGGGCATCGAGCGGCGGGGGCTGGTGCTGGCCACCATGGCCAAGCTGAAGCAGGTCTGCAACCATCCTGCGCACCTGCTGCGCGACGGCTCGCGACTCGAGGGCAGGTCCGGCAAGCTGGCCCGGCTCGAGGAGATCGGCGAGGAGATCGTCGAGTCCGGCGACAAGGTTCTCTGCTTCACCCAGTACGCCGAGTTCGGCCGGCTGCTGCAGCCCTACCTAGCCGCCAGGCTCGACTGCGCGGTGCATTTCCTGCACGGCGGTACCACGAAAAAGCGGCGGGACGAACTCGTAGGTGAGTTCCAGGCCAGTACCGAGCCTGCGGTGTTCCTGCTGTCGCTCAAGGCGGGCGGCACCGGGCTGAACCTGACCGCGGCCAATCACGTCATCCACATCGACCGGTGGTGGAACCCGGCCGTGGAAGACCAGGCCACCGACCGGGCTTTCCGTATCGGCCAGCGGCGTGACGTCCAGGTCCGTAAGTTCGTCTGCGTCGGTACGGTCGAAGATCGGATCGACGCGATGATCGAGGAGAAGAAGGCGCTCGCGCAGGCCATCGTCGGCACCGGCGAGAGCTGGCTGACCGAGTTGTCAGTCGCCGAGCTGCGCGCAGTCGTCGACCTGTCGCCCGAGGCGGTATCGCAATGACCTCCTGGGATGGTGAGCGCTATCCGCGGTCGAGGCCGCGCAAGGCCGAGGGCGGCATCAAGGCGCGCAGTAAGCGCGGCCCTATCGGCGAGCAGTGGTGGTCGCGGCGGTTCATCGAGGTGCTCGAGTCGTTCGGCATGCAAAGCCGGCTGACCAGGGGCCGCAACTACGCCAGGTCCGGGCAGGTGCTCGGGTTCGAGATCTCGTCCGGCACGGTCTCCGCGCAGGTGCAAGGCTCGCGAGTGAAGCCATACCAGGTGCTTTTGCAGGTACGGCCGCTGTCTGCCCGGCAATGGCAGCGGGTCGAGGAGGCGCTTGCGGCGCGCGCCCTGTTCCGGGCCAGGTTGCTGTCCGGCGAGATGCCCGCCGAGATCGAGGAAGTCTTCGCCGGCTGCGGCACGCCGCTATTCCCGCAAACGGCCAGCGATCTGGAGATGGACCTGTTCTTGCCCGGACTGGGGAGTGCCGTGCAAGCACCTGGCCGCGGTCTGCTACGTGCTTGCCGAGGCGTTCGACGATGACCCGTTTGCGATGCTGGCCTGGCGCGGGAAGAGCCGCGACGATCTGCTGGCTGCGCTGCGGCGGCTGACCGGCCGCGGCCAGGCGCAGCAGAGCAGCCGGCCGGTCATCGACATTGCCGACAGGCCGCTGGCCGAGTGCATCGCAGGCTTCTGGTCGACCCGGCTCAGCCCCGCCCGGCTGCGAGCGCTGCCGCCCGCGACCGCGGCGCCGCCGGATCTGCTGCTGCGCAGCCTGGAACCGCCGTTGCTCGGGCTCCAGGGCCAGGACCTGGTGTCGGTGCTCCGGCCGGCTTACTACCTGATGGCTGGTCAGGAGAGTGCCGACGAACACGACCGCCCAAGCCGGCCAGCGCGCGCGTAATGACGGGGTCGAGTACTGGACCGGTGAGCGGCCGGCCGCGACAACTCCGACGTCCGGCCGCTGAAGGGCATCTACCACGGGAACGGTCGGTGGCCAGCCTGATTAGATGGCGGAATGCTGATTAGGGACGCACATCCGGACGAGTTCGAAGAAATCGGGGATATCCGGGTCGGCGCTTACTTGGCTGATGGCTTCCTGTCGCCGGACTCCGGATATGCCCCGCACCTGCGGGAGCTGGGAGCCGACGGGACCGGCCAGGTGCTGGTAGCGGCCGGACCCGACGGCCGGCTGATCGGTACCGTGATGCTCCAGTTCTGGCCGCAAGGCGGGCAGGTGGTCAAAAGCCCGGGCGAGGCCGAGATCCGGGCGCTGGCCGTGCGGGCCGAAGCGCGCGGCTCGGGGCTCGGGCGCGCGCTGGTGGCCGCGGCAATGGCCCGGGCGAGGCACCAGGGCGTCCGCGACCTGCTGCTGCTGACGCAGCCCGAGATGAAGGCGGCGCATCACCTGTATGAGGACGCCGGCTTTACCAGGCTGGCGGAGCGGGACTGGTCACCAGAGCCAGGCGTCGTCCTGCTGGCCTACAGGCTGCAACTGGAGCCAGCGTAAGGTTGCGCTGGTAGCAGCGGTGCTGGCTGACGATGATCAGGGCCGGCTGAACATGAAGGAGCTGTGATTCGCGGTGGGGGAGACGCTGCCCGAGGTACCGGCCGCGGGCGTACCCGACGGCGGCTGGCTGCTCGACGTGCGGGAGCTCGACGAATGGGTCGCGGGCCACGCGCCCGGGGCCCGGCATATCCCGCTCGGCGAGCTCGGCGCGCGGGTCGCCGAGATACCCCAGGACCAGGACATCTACGTGATCTGCCGGTCGGGCGTCCGGTCGGGACGCGCGGCACGGGCGCTCGCGGGCGCGGGCTGGACGGCCATCAACGTGGCAGGCGGCATGCAGGACTGGGCGATGGCGGGTCGGCCGATGACCGGGGAGACCGGCGGGGAGCCCTTCGTCGCCTGACGGTCAGCGGGCATAGCCAGGGAGCGGATACCCTAGCCCGACCATCGGCGCGAGGTCAGCCAGCATCAGCTCGAACATCGGCGAAGCGTCGTCCAGCGCGAACCGCATGTGCCCGAACGTTTCCAGGCTCACCGTGCCGTACAGCAGCACCCAGCAGCGCAGGAACGTCTGCAGCGCACCCAGCGGCAGATCGGATCCGGTCATCTCCCGGTACCGGCTGAGCTGGGCGCGCAGTGACGGCTGGATCTCGTCGTCCGCCGGGATGGGGAACGGCCGCCGCCGGTACAGGTCCCCGAACAGGTCCAGGAACACCTGGCCGAATTGGTAGCCGCAGTCGGCGGTCGGGTCCTGGTGCATTTCGTTCAGGACTTCCAGGCCCGGCAGCGGGCTGCCGAAGATCATCCCGAACTCGGGCACGTGCCCCAGCGCCCAGGCCCGGAACGCCTGGCAGCCGGCGATCAGCTTCACCGCCATTATCTCCGCCTCGCCGAAGTCGGGACTGGCCGCGTCGGCCGCTGCCTTGATCGCGCCGCGGACGTGGTCGGCGATCTCGGTGAAGATGCTGGCCACCACGTGCCTGAGCAGCTCCTCGTGGCTGCTGAAGTACCGGTACAAGGCCGGCGCGGTCATGCCCATCTCACGGGCGATCGCCCGCAGCGAGACCGCGCCAACACCCTGCTCGACCAGCAGCCGCCGCGCTGTGTCGATGATCTCCTGCGTCGTCGCGGCCCGGACGCGATCCCGCCTGCTTGGCGCCTGGACCATGCTCATCTTGCCCTCTTCCGGTCTTGCCTTCTTCCGGCCTGCGTTCCCGTTGACAGAAGTTAACTGCGTATGCCAAGTTTACATCGTTAAGTGTTTACGTTGTTTACCCAAGCAATGATCGCTAACGAGTCTAGCCGCGGAGAATGCCATGTTCGAGGCCTGGGGACGAATCCTTTTCCGTAACCGGCGGCTTGTACTTGCGCTCGCCGGGCTGGGGGTGATCGTGGCGGCTGTCTGGGGCACCGGGGTTTTCGGGGCGCTCCAGTCGGCCGGCGGCTTCGCCCCGCCTAACAGCCAGAGCCAGCGAGAGGCTGACCTGGCCGCACGGACCTTCGGCCAGGGTGGCGGTGACGCCGTGGTGCTGTACACGAGCAAGACCGCCACAGGGCGCTCGGCTGCCTACCGGTCGGCCGTCACCGGTTCGCTCTCGCGCCTGCCACGCAACCGGGTGGTCGCGGCGCAGACGTACTGGTCGACCGGGTCGCGGCAATTCGCGAGCGCGAACGGCAAGGTCAGCTATGCGGTGCTGGTGCTTGCAGGCAACACCGATGCGGTCAGGATCAAGAACCTCAACGCGATCAACGGCGACCTGGGCGCACCTGGACTTACCGTGCAAACGGGCGGTCAGATACCGACCGAGGCGGCGATCAACAAAGAAGTCACGAGCGACATCGGCCGGGCCGAGGGCATCTCGATGCCGGTCTTGCTCGTCCTCCTCGCCGTGATCTTCGGCAGCCTGGCGGCGGCCAGCCTGCCGCTGGCCATCGGCGGCATCGGCATCATCGGCTCCTTCACCGCGCTCCGGCTGCTGACACTGGTCACGCCGGTGTCGATTTACTCCGTCAACATCACTACGATCATGGGACTCGGCTTGGCCATCGACTACGGGCTGTTCATGGTCGGCCGGTTCCGCGAGGAGTTGAACCGCCAGCCCACGGTCGAAGACGCTCTGGCCAGGACGGTGGCGACCGCCGGACGCACGGTCGCGGTGTCCGGAGTAACGGTGGCCGTGGCGCTTGCCAGCCTGATGCTGTTCCCGGAAGTTTTCCTGCGGTCGATGGGCTACGGCGGGGTGGCGACCGTGCTGGTCGACATGGTGGCGGCGCTGACCGTGCTGCCCGCATTGCTGGCCGTGCTCGGACCGCGAGTCAACGCCCTGCGCGTGCGCAAGTCCGTGCGTCGGCCGAGATCCGGGGACTCCGCGGGTGGCTGGTACCGGCTGGCCCGCAGCGTGATGCGCCGGCCTGCCGCCTTCGTCATCGTCATCGTGGTGCTCCTACTCGCGCTCGGCACGCCCTTCCTGAAGGTCACCTGGGGCGGCACGGACGCCCGGGCGCTGCCGGCCGCGGCCGAGCCTCGCGTGGTCACGCAAACCCTGGCCCGTGACTTCCCCGGTAACGTGACCGCCCCGATCGAGTCGCTCGTCCGGTTCAGGGGTCCGGTGGCCGGATCACTGGCCACGGAGCGTGAGGTCGCGGCCTACCTGGGCCGCCTCGACCGGGTGCCCGGCGTGGCCGGCGCGCGGGTCACCGGCGTCCGCGGCGACATCGCGCGGATCGACCTGGCCTACCGACCGGATCCGCTGTCCGCGCAGGCACGCCACATAGTCCAGCAGGTGCGCGCGGTCGCCCCGCCGCCGGGAACGAGGACATACGTCGGGGGCCAGACCGCACAGCTGGTCGATGAACTAGGCAGCCTGTCGGAAACCTTGCCGTGGATGGCGCTGGTAATGGCCGCAGCCACCTTCGTCCTGCTCTTCCTGGCGTTCGGGTCGTTCGTGCTGCCGGTCCAAGCCATCGCGATGAACCTGCTCTCGCTGGCGGCCACGTTCGGCGTAGTGGTCTGGATCTTCCAGCAGGGGCACTTGTCCGGGCTGCTGCAGTTCTCGCCGACTGGCACGCTCGACCCGACTATGCCGATCCTGATGCTGGCGATCATTTTCGGCCTGTCGATGGACTACGAGGTGTTCCTGCTGTCGCGGGTCCGCGAGCGCTATGACCTGACGGCCAACAACACCGAGTCGGTCGCCAGCGGCCTGCAGCGGACCGGCGGGGTGATCACCAGTGCCGCGCTGCTCCTGGTAATTGTGATCGGCGCGTTCTCCGCGTCCGGCATCACGTTCATCAAGCTGATGGGCGTCGGCATGATCGTGGCACTGATCGTGGATGCGTCGATCGTGCGGGTCATGCTGGTCCCGGCAACAATGCGGCTGCTTGGCCGCGCGAACTGGTGGGCGCCGGCGCCGCTGCGCCGGCTCTACGCGCGGTACGGCATCCGCGAGGGCGACAGCGCAGCCGCGGCCACGTCGCAACCGGGCAGACCCCAGGCACTGCGTACCTGATCTCGAGGCTGGAATCTGGCGGCGTGGCGGCTGGTTGTCAACCGGCGTCCCGCTGCGACGCCTCCATCGACATCGAACTAAGGGGATCTGCGTTGAAGTACGTCAATCTCGGCTCCACCGGCCTGCGGGTATCCAGGGTCTGCCTCGGCATGATGAGTTACGGGAACGACAGCGAGCGGCCGTGGGTGCTGGCTGAGGATGCCGCCGAACCGATCGTGAAGGCAGCCGTTGACGGCGGCATCACCTTCTTCGACACCGCAGACACATACTCGGGCGGCGCGAGCGAGGTAGCGACGGGGCGGCTGCTGCCGAAGTTCCTCAGCCGCGACGAGCTGGTGGTGGCTACCAAGGTTTTCATGCCGATGGGACCTGGGCAGAACGACCGCGGCCTGTCCCGCAAGCACATCATGTCCGCCATCGACGCCTCCCTGCGCCGCCTCGCCATGGACTACGTCGACTTGTACCAGATCCATCGCTGGGACCGTCACACGCCGATCGCTGAGACTATGCAGGCGCTGCACGACGTCGTGCAGGCGGGCAAGGCGCGCTACATCGGGGCCAGCAGCATGCACGCCTGGCAGTTCGCCAAAGCTCAGTTCACTGCGGACGCTCATGGCTGGACGAGGTTCGTCTCGATGCAGAACCACTACAACCTCATCTACCGCGAAGAAGAGCGGGAGATGATCCCTCAGTGCCTGGACCAGGGAGTCGCCGTGATCCCGTGGAGCCCGCTGGCCCGAGGCGTGCTCGCCGGGAACCGGGGCCGGGACGGCGAGCGGCGCACGGTGCGCTCGGGCACGGACCCGTTCGGTGACACGCTGTACAACACCCCGGCGGACTTCGACGTGGCTGACCGCTGCGCCGAGGTTGCGGCCGCGCGGGCAGTGCCGTCCGCGCAGGTCGCGTTGTCCTGGCTGCTGCACCGGCCGGGGGTGACCGCGCCCATCGTCGGCGCCACCAAACCCGGTCATCTTGACGATGCCCTGGCCGCAGAGCAGCTGGAGCTGTCGCCGGAGGAGATGAAGCAGCTTGACGAGCTGTACGTGCCGCATCGCGTACTGGGCCACCTTTAGCAACACGCCAGGCGGCGCAAATGGTGCCATGCTTCCACCGGGGACACACCACAGAACGCGAGTAGGAGGGACCGGCGATGGCGTTCCAGGGCTGGCCGGAGGATGCGCTGGAGTTTTATGAGGGCCTGGAGGCAGACAACTCAAAGACGTACTGGCTGGCGCGCAAAGATATCTACGACAACAGCGTCCTGCTTGCCGATGAGCGAGCTGATGGCGGAGCTTGAGCCGGACCACGGTGAGTCCAAGATCTTCCGTCCGTATCGCGACGTGCGGTTCAGCAAGGACAAGTCCCCGTACAAGACGGTGATCGGCGCGCGCATCGGCCCCGCCTACGTCCAGTTTTCGGCCAACGGCCTGGCGGCCGGCTGCGGCAGCTACGGGATGGCAGCCGATCAGCTGGAGCGGTACCGGCAGGCCGTTACCGCCGAGCGCAGCGGCACCGACCTTGAGCACGTCGTCGCCGCGGTCCGCAAGCACGACATCGAGGTGCACGGCCGGGATGTGCTCAAGTCCGCGCCCCGTGGTTATGCGGCCGATCACCCGAGGATCGAACTGCTTCGATACAAGGGCCTGGTGGCATGGAAGGAATGGCCAGTCGAGCCCTGGCTGGCCACGGCGGCCGCCAGGCAGCGGATCACTGACTTCATTGCGGCCGCGCGGCCGCTCAACGATTGGCTGGCGCAACACGTCGGCCCGTCGGACGAGCCGGGCCGCTAGTCAGCCGGGCCGCCGTCGAGCCGAAACGCCGCTATTGCCGGGTGATCGCGTCACTCGCCACGGCGGCCTTAGCTGAGCTAAGCGAGCCGCCCGCGACTAGGCGCCGTCTGGCACCTCGTCCATCAGGTCGGCCGAGGTCTCCATGCCTGCTCGCCAGACCGAGCGGGCGATGATCTTGTGCGGGTCGACCCGGTGCTTGTATTTGGCGGCGATCTGGGTGATCTCCTCCAGCAGGCCCTCGGACAGCGTCGTCGGCTTGAGGCCGAGCGCGAGGAACTGGTCGTTGCGGACGCTGAGCTCGTTCTCGTCCGCCTCGCGCCGCGGGTTGGGCAGGTAGGCGACCTCGGTCCCGGTCATGTCGCTGATCATCTTGGCCAGGTCGAGGACCCGGTAGGTTTCCGTGACCTGGTTCAGCACCATCGGCTGCGAGCCGGCCTGCGGCGGGTTGTTGAGCGCGATCTCGATGCACCGGACCGTGTCGCGGATGTGGATAAAAGCCCGCGTCTGGCCGCCAGTGCCGTGCACGGTGAGCGGGTGGCCGATAGCGGACTGCATCAGGAACCGGTTCAGCACCGTGCCGTAGTCGCCGTCGTAGTCGAACCGGTTGACCAGCCGCTCGTCCCTCGCGGTCTGGTTGGTCTGGGTGCCCCACACGATGCCCTGGTGCAAGTCGGTAATCCGCAGGGCGTCGTTCTTGGCATAGAAGGAAAACAGCAACTGGTCGAGGGTTTTGGTCAGGTGGTATACCGAGCCCGGGTTGGCCGGGTGCAAGATCTCGCGCTCCAGTTCCCCATCCGGGGTCGTGACCTTGACGGTCAGGTAACCCTCCGGAATCGGCGCGCTACCCGACCAGCCGTAGCCGTAGACGCCCATGGTGCCCAGGTGCACGAGCGAAGCGTCGATGCCGGTCGTGACCAGGGCGGTCAGCAGGTTGTGAGTGCCGCGGACATTGTTGTCCACGGTGTAGCGCTTGGTCTTCTGGTTCCGCATCGAGTACGGGGCCGCGCGCTGCTCGGCGAAATGCACGATCGCGTCCGGCCGGATGTCCAGGAGCACCGCCACAAGCCGGTCGTACTCGGTCGCCAGGTTCAGGTTCACGAAGCCGATCTCCCGGCCGGAGACTTCCTTCCAGGCGCGCAGCCGCTCACCGATCGGCCGAATCGGCGTCAGCGAGTCCACCTCGAGCTCGATGTCGATATTCCGGCGGCTCAGGTTGTCGACGATGGTGATGTCATGACCCTGATCGGACAGGTACAGCGACGTAGGCCAGCCACAGAAGCCGTCGCCGCCGAGGACCAGAACGCGCATAGGTGCTCCAATAGTTTGCTCTACCGCTCGAACAACGCCCGTAGCACGCGCCACGGCCCTGAGTTGGGAACTCGACTCCTGGCTCTCAACGATGGCGTCGGTGGCAGTGTACCGGGCGATATTCCCGCGATGGTTAGTTCGTGCCCACATGTGAGCGGACCGACACTGGGACTTCTGCCGGTGCTCATCCCGGTCCGGCCTGCTTCGCGAGCATGAGCTTTCCCTCCAGCATGACGCGCAAGCGCCCGTCAGGCTAGGTGGAACAGCGTATTGCCAGCGGCCGCTCAGCGTAGCCGCAGTCGCAAATCCGCACTCTTCGCCGCAGATTCAGTGCCGGCCGGCACGCCCGGACGTGGCGCAAGGGAGGATCAGGGGTAGGCGCAACGAAGGGTACTGACATGGCAGAGCGGCTTCGCGGCGCGACAAGCCCGTATCTCCTCCAGCATGCCGACAACCCGGTGGACTGGTGGCCTTGGTCGGAGGAGGCCTTTGCCGCGGCCGCCGAACGCGGCGTTCCGGTACTGCTGTCGGTCGGCTACTCGGCCTGTCACTGGTGTCACGTGATGGCGCATGAGTCTTTCGAGGACAAGCAGACGGCGGCGATGATGAACGAGCACCTGGTCTCAATCAAGGTGGACCGCGAGGAGCGGCCCGACGTTGACAGCGTCTACATGATGGCGACTCAGGCGATGACCGGCCAGGGCGGCTGGCCCATGACGGTGTTCATGACTCCCGAGCGCGAGCCTTTTTTCTGCGGCACCTATTTCCCTCGCAGCCAGTTCCAGCGCCTGGTGCTTGGCGTCGCCAAGGCGTGGCGGGAAGACCGGGCTCACGTGGAGGGCCAGGCCCGCAAGATCGCGGCCGCCCTTGCTGAGCGGGCCGGGGTGCCCGACTCGGACCCCTCGGGAGCTGACGGCGAATTCGCGGGGCTGGAATCCGGCCTGCGCGCTGGCGGCACCGCCGGGCTCGGCGGCCGCGCGGACGACGCGGCTGCGCTAGCCGAGGCATCCGAGGCCGGGGTGGCCGGGCTTGCCCGCGAATTCGATGCCAGCCGGGGCGGATTCGGCGGTGCGCCTAAGTTCCCGCCGTCGATGGTGCTGGAGTTTCTGCTCAGGCACGCTGAGCGCACTACCGAAGACACGGGCAAGCAGGCCCTGGCGATGGCCGCGGCAACGGCCGAGGCGATGGCCCGCGGCGGCATCTACGACCAGCTGGCCGGCGGGTTCGCCCGCTACAGCGTGGACGCGGATTGGGTGGTCCCGCATTTCGAGAAGATGCTCTACGACAACGCGCTGCTGGCCAGGGTCTACGCGCATCTGTGGCGGCGAACCGGAAGCCCGCTCGCCCGCCGGGTCGCCGAGCAGACCTGCGACTGGATGATCGCCGAGCTACGGACGCCCGAGGGCGGCTTCGCCTCGGCGCTCGACGCCGACAGCGACGGCGTGGAGGGCGCGTTCTACGTATGGACGCCAGATCAGCTCATCGCCGCGCTGGGGGACGCTGACGGCGCGCGAGCCGCGGAGATCTTCGGCGTTACCGTCGCCGGAAGTTTCGAGCATGGCGCGTCCGTCCTGCAGCTACGAAAAGATCCGCCGGGCGCCGCCGAGCTCGCCCGGCTCCGCGCCGTCCTACTGGCAGCCCGCGCCCGCCGGACGCGGCCGGCGCCGCGACGACAAGGTAGTGGCCGCCTGGAACGGGCTTGCCATCGCGGCGCTGGCCGAGGCCGGCCTGCTACTTGACCGCGACGAATTCCTCGCTGCCGCTGTCGGCGCTGCCGAGCTGCTGACCAGGGTGCACATGAGCGGCGGACGGCTTGACCGCACCTCGAGGAACGGCCAGGCGTCCGGCACGGCTGGCGTCCTCGATGACTACGGCTGCGTTGCCGAGGGCCTGATCGCGCTGGCCGCGGTGACGACTGCCGACGAGGCGAGCGGCGCGGATCGCTGGCTGGGCCTGGCCGGCAATCTCCTGGACACCGTGCTCGCTCGGTTCGCAACCGCAGCTGGCGGGTTCTACGACACAGCCGACGACAGCGAGCGACTGATCTACCGGCCCTCCGACATTACTGACGGGCCGAGCCCGTCGGGCACGTTCGCGGTCTCGGGCGCGCTGCTCAGCTACGCTGCGCTGACGGGTTCGGCAAGTCACCGGGTCGCGGCGCTAGCAGCTCTGCGCAGCCTGCCGGAGCTGGCGGCGCGATTCCCGCGCGCCGCCGGGTGGGGCCTCGCGGTGGCGGAGGCGGCGTTGTCAGGGCCGGTGGAGATCGCGATCGCGGGCCCGCCCGGCCCGGGGCGTGCGGCACTACACAAGACCGCGCTTGAGGCCGCGCCGCCGGGCGCGGTGATCGCCTGCGGGGACGGTGCGGATCAGCGAATCCCGCTCCTGGCCGGCCGGACGGCGGTGTCGGACGCGCCAGCTGCCTATGTCTGCCGCGACTTCGCCTGCCGGGCTCCGGTCACCGAGCCGGATGGGCTCCGCGCCGCGCTGAGCTCCGCGCCGCGCTGAGCTCCGCGTTGCGCCGCGCCACGTTAACCCGCGCTGAGGTAGACGGAGCTCTTCGTGGCTTGATTTGCCAACGATCAGGCAGAAGTTTGCCAAACGTTCTCCATAGATCCAGGCTCGCGGGAATCCCTTATAGCAAGATAGGGATTTCGCGGGTATAGACGCATGCGCCATGTGCGGGCATCGTGTTACGTCAGGAGCCGGCAAGTCGCGCGGCTGGGACCGCAGAGGGGAGTGCCTTGCGCGACCGATATCGCCGCCTGCGCGCCAGCCTGTGGGGCGCGGTTGCCGTCGGCATCGCGGTTAGCCTGTCGCCCAAAGTCGGCGTCCCGTTCGGGCCCGCCGCGCACCCGGCTGCTCCGGCGGAGGCCGTGCGTACTTCTCTGGCCGCGCCTGATCAGGCCGCGGCTTCGGCCGCGCTCATCAAGGCGGCCGCTTCGCGGCCGGGTAGGCACGACACTGCACGCAAGGTAACGGCCGCCGACATAGCCGCAGTGCTCGGTCCTGGCGGCAAGAACCTGACCGGCCGTCAGGGCAACGCCGTTACCCAGGCGCGCACGGTGATTCGGTACCTGGGCCAGACCGAGGCCAGCGCGGCACAGGAAGCCGGGGTGTTGCTGCCGTCGGGTCCGAATTCAGCCGGCGGCCAGGCAGTCCCGGCCGCCCGGCCAGGCCGGACCGGCCCCGCTGCGGGCACGACGGGCGGCGCTGCGGTGCCGGTAGCGAAGCGGACGGGCCTGGCGGGCCTTGCCGCGGGACCACGGGTGGGGCGGCTACGAGCCCTGCAGCCTGCGGACCTGTTCGTCGTCGCGGCCAGGATGCTGCCCGGTAGCGCTCTGGACGCGATCAGGCGGCTGCCGGGGGTTACCGCCGCCGAGGCGCTGGACGCAGCCAGGCTTAAGGTCAACGGCGGCGAAGTCGCTGTTCTCGGCGTCAGCCCTGCTGCCTTCCGCGAGTTTGCGGCCAAGCCGACCGCCAGGGCGACCGGCTTGTGGCAGAACGTGGCCGATGGCGCCATTGCGGTCTCCTACCTGATGGGCAAGCAGGAGAAGCTGCCGCTCGGCGGGACGGTCAAGGTCACCGGCGGGCGTACAGAAAAGCTCGTCGTGGGCGGCTACGGCACCGTCGGCATCAGCGGCGTCGACGCCGTCGTCTCCGACTCCGTCGCCCGCTCGCTCGGCATGCCAGCCGGGAACGCCATCGTCATCAGTGCACCGAAGGCCCGCCTTACCGAGCTGATGCGCAAGGTCAAGGCGGTCATACCCACGGACGCATCGGTGGCGCCGCTGGTGGCGCAGGCGCCAGAGCGCGGCCTCCCAACGACCGCCGGCTACGCGGGCGCCATCGGCGTGACCTCCTCCGGCGGTGCTGGGCTCACTATCACCCAGACGGAGACGTTCCTGACCGCGGCCCTCAGCCGCGTGGGCGATCGGTACGTCTGGGGCGGCAACGGCCCGGACGTGTTCGACTGCTCTGGCCTGGTGCAGTGGTCTATGCGGCAAGCGGGCATCATCATGCCGCGGGTCGCGGTCAACCAGGCGCAGGCCGGGCCCCGCGTCCCGCTGGCCGATCTCGAGCCCGGCGACCTGCTCTTCTACCACACCGATCCGACGGCACCGATCTACATCTCGCACGTGGCCATCTACCTGGGGCACGGCCTGATGCTTCAGGCACCCGAACCGGGCATGGACGTGCAGATCGTGCCCGCCATCTTCGGATCCGGTTTCGCCGGGGCCGTCCGGGTCTACCCGCAAATCGCGGCATCCGTCGCCGCCGTTACCGGCTGACCCATCCCGGGCCGGCCGCCAGTTGCATACTGGCAAGGTTCCATCGATTTTGGCCGGACAAGTCGGGCATATACCCGTGAGAGCGCGACCCGCATCGAGGGTGGAACGTCGCGAGTAATAACCCCTGAGGTCGCCGGTTGCGGACAGGATGCTGCGGCTCTTGCATCCGGACGTGGTGAGTGTAATTATAATTACATGACTACGACGAACGCTGAATCGGAAAGACTACGGGGCTGGTTTGCGGGCCGTCTGCCTGCGGACTGGTTTACCGGTGTACCGGACATCAATGTCGACCGCGAGGAGATCACCGTCGTGGGCGTCATCGCCGATCCGGAGACAGCCGCCGGCGCCACGGAGGCCGAGGTGGCGGCCGCGGCTGACGGGCGCAGCCGGAGGTTCCGCGAGGAGACCCGAGAGCACCGCATAGAGATCGCGCGGGAAGCCGAGCATAGTTTCGGCCGCAAGGTTTCCTGGGGCGTCGAGTGCGGCGGCCGCAAAGTGATGTTCACCACGTTTTCGGTGCCGGTGATGACCAGGCTCCGCCAGCAGGAGCGGCAGGTACTGGATACCCTCGTGGACGCCGGCGTCGCACGCAGCCGCAGCGACGCGCTGGCCTGGTGCGTCCGCCTGGTGGGCGAGCACTCTGGCACCTGGCTAACCGAGCTCAGGGACGCGCTGCGCAAGGTTGAGCAGGTCAGAGCCGAGGGACCAAGCTAAACCCCGACGCTCGGGGCGGGCGGGCGCGGGCGCACACGACGTGCGCCCGCGCCGCCTTGTGCCCGGAGGGGAACGGTGCCGCCTCGGGCCGGCGGCCGCCCGACGGCGGGGACGAGCCCGAACTGAATCCCTTACCAGACGCAAGTCTGGTGGCGACGGCGCGTAACTACGGCCGCACTTGCGCAAATTATTCGCTGGACCAGCCCGAATCGATCCGGTCATGCCGGGGTACACTCCCCGAATCCCGCATCATCGGGGTTGTTTCCCCGTGGCTGATGTCAGGTAGCCCGCAGCGGATCAACGCGCAGCCCTTGAGGAGGACCAGTCGTGGTGAATGAGGTGAACGCGGCCTCGGTGGAAGAGAACCCGACCGGTAACTTGCAGGCAACTCTCGACGATGCTGGGCTGAAGAACACGTGTGTGCGCGAGTACGTGCGGTACTGGGCCGAACTGACGGGCGTCAGCCGCGTCGAAGTGGTCGGAGCTTCCGACGACGGCCGGCTCATCAGGGAATCGCTTGCGGCCGGCGAAATCGCTCCCGCGGGCGAGGGGCGGTACTACGCGCGGAGCTATGTCAAGGACACGGCCCGCTCCGAGGAGCGCACCGTTGTGGCCACCGCTAACCCGGCGGACAAGGGCGTCTACAACAACTGGCGCCCGTCTAACGAGATGCGGCCGCTGCTGACCGACCGCATGCGCGGCGCATCGGCCGGCAAGACCATGTACGTCATCCCGTACTTGATGGCCCCGCCCGGCTCGCCGCTCGAGCCGTACGCTGTCGGCGTCGAGCTCACCGACCACCGCACCGTCGCGCTGCACATGATCCGGATGGCGCGCTGCGGCGTCGAGCACGTGAACAGCCTCGTCGAACCTGACATGTTCGTGCGGGGCGTCCACGTCACTGGCGACCTGGAGAACCTCGGCCAGGGCACGGCCGCGGACCAGCGCTACTTCGTCACGTTGGCCGACGAGCGAACGATTCTGCATTTCGGCTCCTCCTACGGGGGGAACGCGCTGCTGGGCAAGATCGCGCACGGCCTGCGTCAAGCCGCCTACGACGGCTGGGCATCCAGGGAGTTCCTCGCCGAGCAGTTCATGCTCATCGGCATCACCGATAAGCAAACCGGCCAGACCTGGCATATCTGCGGCGGGTTCCCCAGCGCTTCCGGCAAGACCAACCTGGCCATGATGCTTGCCCCTGACTCGCTCGGGGAGCGATACCACGTCGAGTTCTATGGCGACGACATCGCCTGGCTCCGGGTAGACCCCGAGGACGGCAAGATCTACGCCATCAATCCCGAGTTCGGTGTCTTCGGAGTCGCCAAGGACACCAACGAGGTCACCAATCCCACGGCCCTCGGCTCGGTCGCGCCCGGCACCAAGGTCTTGTTCACGAATGTCGCTTACAACGAGATCACCCATGAGGTGTGGTGGGAGGGCAGGACACTGCAGCCGCCCGCCGACCTCGCGGGCTGGCGGGACTGGACTGGCCAGCTGGTCTCGCAGCGCCCGGAGGCTGACACGGACAAGCCGTGGGCCCACCCGAACAGCCGGTTCACCACTTCGCTGACCAACGTGCCGAACATCGCCAGGGACTTCGAGAACCCCAAAGGCGTTCCGATCGACGCGATCATCTTCGGCGGCCGCACGCGTGATCGCGAGCCACTCATCCGCGCCATTACCGACCTCGCCGAGGGTGTCTACGACGGCCTGACGCTGGGTGCCGAGGCGACGTTCGCGGCCGAGGGAGTGGACGGCCAGCTGCGGTACGACCCGATGTCCATGCGCCCCTTCATGTCGTACCCGGAAGGCGCCTACGCCGCCCACTGGCTGCGTATCATCGGGGCGGCCACCACGCGGCCAATCTTCGCCCACGTCAACTGGTTCCAGCGCGATCCGGACGACGGCCATTTCCTGTGGCCTGGCTACCGCGACAACCTTCGCCCGCTGCTGTGGCTGCTGAGACTCAAGGACGGCGAAGTCCAGGGCAGGCAGACCCCCGTGGGTATCGTTCCCACCGCGGAGGAACTCGACCTGGAGGGCGTGGTCATCAGTCCGGAGGACCTGCACAAGATCCTCAGCATCGACGCCGAACGCTGGCGCCAGGAGATGGAACATCGCGAGCAGCACCTTGCGCAGTTCAGCGACTTGCCTGAGGAGATCTGGGCGGCTCACCGCCGCGTCGCCGAAGCACTCGCTGGCCAGGCACAGTAGGGGGCGTCCAGGTTCCGGGCACCCCGCAAGAATCCGCCGGCGAGCCTGGGCATTGTTAAGCGTCGCCGTGAGGCTGCCGCTAAAGCCGGAATCCGGCCACAACGCCACGCCAGCCCGCGCGCTCGGGCGCCGGCGCGGGGGGTGTCGCTTTCGAACGCGAAGATGTTAACGTTCCGTTATGAGGGCTCTACGCTGCGTTGATGGTTCCGTGCTGTCTGTCGAGGCCGTTGAGTGCCGCGACAGGGCCGGCCAGCCGTACGAGATCACGCTGAGGCTGGCCAGGGACTCGGTACCGTTCGCGGCCGTTGGCCAGCGCTGCGGGTACCAGCTATCACAGCTCGCCGACCGTGTCAGCCGCGCCCGCGCCGATCCTGGGCTGGCCGCTGAGTGGCCCGACCCGGATGACCGGTTCCCGGCCCACCAGGCCGGATCCACGCCGGGCGACCACGAGTATTTCGCCCTGCGCTCGCGTGACCGGGCCGACCCGCCGGGCATTGGCGAGCTGCGGTGCATGCTAAGGTCCAGCGCTGTCTGGATAGGTGAGTGCACCGGCACCGGCCACCACGCGCAGTCCGGTCAGCAAGGACTGCCCGGTCAGCATGGCCTGCCCGGTCAGCGCGCGTGGCCAGCCAGGCCTCCGGCCGGAGGCCACGGCTGTTGGCGGCTGACCAGGCGGGCAGTGATCGAAGCGTGGGGGACAGCGGGCATTGGTGTTCGGGCTGTCCTGACTTCAGGTGAACTGGTGGCATTCTTGGATACGGTTCTGAATGAGCCGGCAGGCGTGGCCGCCGCCGGGAATCCGGCGGCGAGGATTCCGGCGGGTGACGGGGTAGTCGATCAGCTGGCCGGAAGACAGCCTGGCGGTGTTGCAACGCCGCTGTGGCGGCAGCGAGGAAGGGTGCCGGATGGGATTGCGAGATCTCGTCTACCGGCTATACGAGCGCAGGCTCGAGGCGGCACTGTCGCCTCAGGCGATTCCCCGTCACGTTGGGGTGATGTGCGACGGTAATCGCCGGTGGGCCAGGTCGGCCGGTCTAGCCGACGTCAGCAGCGGCCATCAGGCGGGCGCCGACAAGATCTTTGAGTTGCTTGAGTGGTGCCAGGAGTCCGGGGTCGAAGTCGTGACCCTCTGGCTGCTGTCTACCGACAACCTCGCCAGGCCGTCGGCCGAGCTTGAGCCCCTGCTGCGCATCATCGAGGACACGGTCCGCGAGCTGGTCGCCCAGGAATGGCACGTCAAGCCGGTAGGGGCGCTAGACCTCTTGCCGGCCGACACAGCGCGGGTGCTGAAGGACGCGGCGGAGGCCACCGCAGGCACCAGCGGCCTGCTTGTCAACGTCGCCGTCGGCTACGGCGGGCGCCGGGAGATCGCTGACGCGGTCCGTTCGCTGTTGCAGGATCACGCCACCCGCGGCACGACGATCGAAGAACTGGCCGAGATCCTTGACGTAGAACACATCGCCGAGCATCTGTACACGGCTGGGCAGCCCGACCCGGACCTGGTCATCCGCACCTCGGGTGAGCAGCGCCTGGGCGGCTTCCTGCTGTGGCAAAGCGCGCATTCGGAGTTTTATTTCTGCGACGCCTACTGGCCGGCTTTCCGCCGGGTCGACTTCTTGCGCGCACTGCGCTCTTACGGGGCAAGGCATCGCAGGTTCGGCACGTGAACAGCTCGTTACGGTACTTTCCCCGGTCGCTTCGCTTAGGTACGGTCGGTACTGACGGGCGGTGCCTAGCCGCCCGCCGGGAAGGCCCTCGACATTCTCGAGCTTCGCGTCCTGGTGCGCAGGCGAGACGAGCGAAGGGCCGGCGCACGGCCCATCGCTGGCCGGACCCGGTCCCGCCGACACGTCTGTGTCCGACCGCGGCGTCTCAGGGACGCCCAGGGGAGAGCGAGTGGCCAATTCCTCCGCACGCCCAACGAGTCAGTCCGCTCCTGCACGGCCTGCTGCCACGCAGCCGATCACTGCAGAGCCAACTCCAGCCCGCTCACCTGCCACCGAGTCGGCCACGGCCGAGTCGGCCTCCGCAGGCCCTGGCCAATCCAGGCGGCGAGCCGAGTTCGCAACCACGAGCCCGCCTCGCCGCACTTACGTACTGGACACCAGCGTTCTGCTCGCCGACCCTGCAGCGATAGGCAGGTTCGCGGAGCACCGAGTGGTGCTGCCAGTCGTTGTCATCACTGAGCTTGAGGCCAAGAGGCATCATCCGGAATTGGGCTACTTTGCCCGCCAGGCTCTCCGTTACCTTGACGACCTGCGTGTCGAGTACGGTCGCCTGGACGCCGACCTGCCCGTTGGCGACGCGGGGGGTAGCGTCCGCGTCGAGCTGAATCATTCTGATCCCGCGGTACTGCCGGCCGGCTTCCGGCTCGGGGACAACGACACCAGGATCCTGTCCGTCGCATGCAGCCTGGCGGCCGAGGGCGAAGCGGTGATCCTGGTCAGTAAGGACCTGCCGCTGCGGGTCAAAGCGGCCGCGGTCGGGCTGACGGCCCAGGAATACCGCGCCGAGCTGCCCCCGGACTCTGGCTGGACTGGCATGGCCGAGCTCGATGTCACGGCGGCGGACATCGGCGAGCTCTATGACACCGGCAGGCTCGAGCTGGCCGCCGCCCGCGACCTGCCCTGTCATACCGGCCTCGTGCTGATATCAGGGGTGGCGGGAGCGGGGAGCGCGCTCGGCCGGGTTCAGCCGGATAAGTCGGTAAAGCTGGTGCGTGGTGATCGGGAGGCGTTTGGACTGCGCGGCCGGAGCGCGGAACAGCGAATCGCGCTTGACGTCCTGCTCGACAACGAGGTGGGCATCGTCTCGCTAGGCGGCCGGGCCGGGACTGGCAAGTCAGCGCTCGCGCTCTGTGCTGGCCTGGAAGCGGTGATGGAGCGTCGGCAACACCGCAAACTTGTGGTGTTCAGGCCGTTGTATGCCGTTGGCGGCCAGGAACTCGGCTACCTGCCCGGGTCTGAAGCGGACAAGATGAACCCGTGGGCGCAAGCCGTCTTCGATACGCTCTCGGCGGTCACGTCTCAGGCCGTGATTGACGAGGTAATCGGGCGGGAGATGCTGGAGGTCCTGCCGCTGACCCACATCCGCGGCCGGTCTCTCCATGACTCGTTCGTCGTGGTGGATGAGGCGCAGTCGCTGGAGCGCGGGGTTTTGCTGACCGTCCTGTCCAGGATCGGTGCCGGGTCAAGGGTGGTACTGACCCACGACATCGCCCAGCGCGACAACCTCCGGGTTGGCCGCCATGACGGCGTCGTCGCGGTCATCGAGAAGCTCAAGGGGCACCCGCTGTTTTCGCACGTGACACTGGTCCGGTCCGAGCGCTCGCCAATCGCGGCGCTGGTCACCGAGATGCTGGAGGACGCCACGCTGTAGCCCGCGGAGCGCTTCTGCGCAGTATCATCCTGAGTGGTCGGTAACGGCCCCGGGCGAGTTGTCTAGCTGTTGGTCGATGGCGAGCCGCCACGATCCTGCTCGCCGGTTTGTGACCGCTACACAGGCGTCGCTGCTGCGACTGAGGGAAGGACCGCCGGCAGACATGGCGCGGAAGCCGTCACTTGTCACCGTCGGCCGGGCACGGCATCCCTTCCACTGCTGGGTGTGTCAGGGAAGCCTCTTCAGAGACCGTGAAATCAAGCTCAGCACGGTTGGCGCGGACTTGCTGAGACTGGGCTGGGCGAATCAGTCGGTGACCGGCCTCGTGTGCGAGCAGTGCGGCTACGTGCATATGTTCATGTCCACCGCGATTCAGCTGTGGAATCCGCCCAGCTGACCCGGACCCGTTGGGGCCGGGGTCTGCTCGTCCATGTCCAGAAGTGCCCGCGCGATGGCGATATCGGCAGAATAGGTGATTTTCATGTTGCGCTCGCTGCCGGCGACGCTTTGGATCGGCACGTCGGGCAAGTAGCGCAGTACGACGCCGCAGTCGTCCGTAGCTGGCACTGAGCCAAACTCGGGGTCAGCCGAAGCCAGCTCGTAAGCTCGGCTGATGACCGGCAGGCGAAAACCCTGGGGTGTCTGGCACCTGGCCAGGGACCCGCGCGGCAGGGTCCGCCGGATAATGCCATCGGCGACCTCGACGATCGTGTCTGGGGAGGCCACGACCGTGCCGACCGCCTCCCAGTCGTCCAGTGCCTGAATGCACTGGGCGATGGTCTCCTGGTCGACCAGCGGCCTGACAGCGTCATGGAACAAGACCTTGCAGTCGCCGCCGGGCGCGAACCTGGCGTTCAGCCAATTGATCGCGCAGCGCGTGGACTCGGTCCGGCTCGCGCCGCCCGTGATGACGTCGGTGACCTTCGGCAGGCCGGCCACCTCCTGCTGAACCTGGGTCGCGACATCGGCCGCGGTGACCACCAGGACGCTGTCGACTCCGGGTGCCAGGCTGAAGGTTTCCACGCAGTGCGCGATGATCGTCCGCCCGGCCAAGACGCGAAGCTGCTTGGGCAAGCTGCCGCCGAACCGGCTGCCGGTACCGCCCGCCAGCACTACAGCCACCGTCCGCATGGTCGGACGATACCTCAGGCAACGGCCCGGATCTGCCGGCCGGGGGCGGTAGGGATGTCTGCCGGCCGGGCGGTGGCGGGGAGATCTGCCGGTTTCGCGGTCGGCCAATAGTCGCGGGGCATGAGCGCTCCCGCGCTGCGAAGGGGGCGGTCCCCGCGGCTGGGCTGACAAGGCTGAATGTACGCTAGGTAGCGCTCCGACTACATAGTGTCTCAATCTGGCAGTCGATACGGAGGACCAGATCGGCGCTGGGCTTGGCGGGCAGGCGGACGACGAAGCCGCCGCCGGGGCAGCCGCGGGAGCCGCGGCCGCGTCGCGGCGCGCGTCTCGTCCTCGTCCGGCCGCGCCACCGCCGCCCATAGGCCTAGACCCGGACGAGCCTGTCCTTGCGGGGGCGGACGGACCGACGATGACACCGGGCGGAGGGGCTGATCCTGGCCGGCAAGCGCGGCCGAGGCGGGCACGCAAGCCCAGGCCAGTCCCGGCCCGGGTGCAGCGTCGGGTAACGCAGCCGCGGACAGGGAAGCGGGTACGCGCAGACCGCCGGACCGTGCGTGCCGAGAGCCCCGGCCCGCCGCGAGATGTGAACCGGGGAACCGAGCCGGCCGAGAGACAGCCCGTCCAGGCGGATCTCAGCCAGGTAGCGAACCCGGAGGACGGCTTGGCGGCGCCCGGCGGACTCGACGCCGGTGGCGGGCCGGTGGACCTAGCACCCGCCGCGGACGACCAGCTTGTTCCCGGAATGCACCCGCCGGGGAGGGGTCAGCTGACGGAGGGCGACGGTCCGAAGCTCAAGACGCCACTGGGACAGCTGGCCTGGTCTGATCTGGACCGCGCGGTCCGGTCGGCCCAGCACTGGGACCACGGTCCCCGGACGCGAGATAACCGAAGTCAGCAGGCGCAAGCCGGGTTGGGCCCCGCAGGCGCAGGCCCGGTGCTGCTGGCCAGTGACGGGCCACCCGTTACCGACGCTCCGGGACCGGTTCCTGGTGCGCCGTTCCTGGTAGAAGTCCGTCGCCGGGCGCTCGGCTGGGCGGAGGGGCGATCCCTGGGGCTCAGCTCCGCCTGCGGCATCTCGGTGGGGCTGGCGGCTTGCGCCGCGACCTGGTTCTCCGCCGGGACCAGGCTTGATGACTTCCGCGGCGTGGTCGCGCTAACCGCCGGTTACCTGGTTCTGCTCACCGGGAGGAGTCTGGCGGGTCCCCGTGTTGCCTCGATTACAACGGGAGCGGCCGGAGCCACCGCCGGCACCGCCGGCACGCGCTGGCTTGCCGCGCTGGGCCTCTGCTTGTCGGAATGCGCCGTCTACGCTGGCCTGGCTGCCGGGGGCGCAGCTCAGCACTTGTCAGGTACGTGGATACTCGCGATCGCGGTGCTCGGCCTGGTCAGCGTCCGGGACATGATGACGGCCTGTTCGAATCCGCCGGGCTTTGGCGAGCGCTCCGACACGTTGCTTCAGCGGCTCGCCAGAGCTGCCGCGACCATGCCGCCTGGCGGGCGCGTGCTACTCATCGCGCTAACAGCTCCGGCCTGGGGGGCAAGAGTTTGCCTGCTCGCCCTGCTGGACTGGGCGATCATCTCCGTTGGCTATGGTCTCGCAGGCCGGGCCGTGCCCGCCCTGGAAGAAGATCCGGCGAAGCTGGTCAGGCTGCGCGATGACGGCGCGGTCGCACGCACCCTCGGCATGCTCGTCCGCGGCCAGCTGCTGCCGCTACCGCCCGCGATCCTGGGCGTCGCCGCGGTCGCCACGCTGGTGATCCTGGGGCTCCACGGCCTGCCCAGCATCCTGATTGTCGGCCCGGCCATGGTCATGCTGCTGGCCGCGCCGGGATCCAGTAACCGCCACTCCGGCCGCTTCGACTGGCTGGTGCCCGTGCTGTTGCTAGCCGCCCAGATCCTCTACCTGGCGGCCGCCGGGCTGGCGACGAGCGTGCCCGCTCCGGTGATCTTCGTGCTCTGCGGCGCGCTGCTGTTGCGCTACGCCGACCTGGCGTTTCCCGCCAGGCCGGTCATGCTGGTCGCGCCGCGGCAACCGGGATCAGAGGCTTCTGAGCGCGGCACCGGCCTCGGCTGGGAGGGCCGGCTGCTACTCGCTGGCGTGGCTGCCGCTCTGGGAATCGCGACCTACGCCTACATCGCGCTGGCCGCCTACCTTGGCGGGCTCATCGGCGCTAAGGCGGTGGCAAGTTGCCTGCGGCCGAGGACCGGCGACGGTGCCGGACCTGTTGGCGGGCCGCGGCGCTTAGGGGTGGACGGGGAAAGTCTCGCCAGGCCTCAGCCGCCAGCCGTAGACCTTGAAGAAGTGCACGTTCGGCGGCCCGAACAACGTCAGCAGGTACTGCCCGAGCGGCGAGGACAGGTTGACCGCGGCCATGACGGCGGCCGGGTCCTTTGCCGCCATGTCGGCTCGCACCTGGGCTATCGACGGCCTTCGTGCGTAGTTCTGTCCAGTGGCCAGGAAGTCAATGTACTTGGAGGTGTCAGTCTCGCCGGTCCGTCCGGCCCGGGCCTGGCGGCCCTGCGCGCCCGGCGTTATGAAGTCGCCGCCGATGATGGTGCCCGGCACGCCGGTGTTAGCCTGCCAGCGCAGCACCTGTGAGGTGCCCGCCCACGGGTAGGGCACCAGCATCACCGGAGAAGTGTCGGTGAGGTGCAGCGCCGCGTAGGTCTCACGCCAGCCGGTCGGCAGCGGTTTGGCGCTCTGGACAGGGTAGGGAGTGGGGACCAGCGGCAGCAGCGCGACGATCGCGATGCCGACGGCGATCTTGGCGCCGTTCTGCCAGTTCACGAACGGCTTGACGCCGGCGCGGGCGAGGTCGAGCGCGTAGGCGAGCACGAAGGCAGCGGCGGCGTCGGCGAGTATGCACAACCGGTCGGGCACCATGCCCGAGATCACGGGCAGGTGCTCGAAGAAATGCCATGGCAGCAGGAAGCCCGGCAGCGTGTGCGGATACGGGTGAACGTCTGATATGGGCTTGGATCCCATGCCGAGCCACTCGAGCAGGATGCAGGTAAGGCCGGCCGCCCGGATCGCGACGTTCTTCCAGAAGTAGACGATGGCGACCAGCAGCACAATGATCAGCGGGATGCCCAGGTAGGCGAGGTACTCCGGAGCGGGCTGGGTGTAATGGAGGACGATCGGGGAGGTGCCTGACGTGTGCAGCACCACGAAGTCACCGGGCGTGACGAACACGTAGGGGATCGTGCCGAGGTTCGTGTAGTGCCCGTTGTAGAGGATAGTGACTGTGGCGGCGGCGCCGTGCGCGGCGATGCCATGGAACTGGACCCACAGGCCGCGCGCGCACAGGATGAGTGCGACCACCGCGCCGGTGGCCAGGCCGATCAGCGCGGGCGGGATCGCGGCGCGGATTGACCGGGGACGGCTGATCGCCAGCACGACGAGGAAGATCACGACCGCGATGACGGTATCGACCAGCGTCTCCTCGGCGATGAAGACCTGGCCAGCGACGAACAGACCGAGCCAGATCCCGTTGCGCACTGGGCTGCCGTCCCGGCTCACCAGCCGGAGGACGCGATCGACGATGAGCGGGGGCAGCATCGCCAGCACCAGCGAGTAGTGCCCGATCCCGGAGTTGATCAGGGCCGGCGAGAAGCCGTACAACGCGCCGCCGAGGGCCGCGGCGAGAATGCTGAAGCGCCAGTGCCGCAGCACGTAGAACATGCTGGCGGCCGACCCCGCGAACCCGATCACCATCAGGGTGGTCAGGGCGGTCTGCGGGCCGAACAGAATGGTGACCGGCGATACCAGGATGCCGGGCAGCAGGAACGATGTGTTCCACATCATATTGACGCCATGCGGGTAATTCATGGTCGTCGTGATGAGGGCCGGCAGATGGAAGTGATCCACGGCGTTCGCTGAGTACCGGACGAACCACGTCGCCTGGTCGACGTCAGCCGCGTCACCATGCTGCAGGCGGCTGGCAGGGTCGATCCACAGGTACAGCGTTACGTAGCAGGCGCCGAGGATGTATAGGTAGATGGTGATGGCCTGGGGACTCCTGGCCCAGGCCGCTATCCCCCGAGGCTGCGGTTGTTGTGACGACTCGGCCACCTCCGTGGCAAGTCTGGTCACCGCTGCCTCCTATCGGGAAAGATCAATTTCTGGACGCGCAGTCTCGCGGCAAGCCCTAGGTGGTTTCAGCCGGTCTGACAGCATCGCGTAGCGGCCAAGATAGCGCAGTCCAGCGACTCGCCCGACGCCGACTGGGCTAACATCATCGTGCCTTAACGAAGATTTCCACAGCTTTGCGCGACCTGGCCGCGAAAATTGCACTCGTTAGCTTACGGTACGGTCAACTGCGACTGGGCGCTCGGCCTTCGTCACATACTTGACCGTGCTGCGTAGGCCCCAAACTGCCCGGTGCAGTCGCAGGAGTTAAGTTGGTGGCTTCGCATGAGGCGCCGCGCTTCTTCAAGGAGTGAATTCGTGCACGACACGAAAGTCGGCCGGATCCAGGTCACCGACGAGCCAGGCCCCAGACCCGGCTGGCTGAGCCGGGACAGCTTCCTCTGGCTGATCTTGGCCGCGGTGCTATTCCTGGCCGCGGAGCTTACCCCGTCGCTGCTCCGGATGCCGCTTGGCCCGGACGAGATGACCTACATCGCCAGGACGAGCGCGCACGCGTCGGGCGTTTTCCTGCCGCCGGTGCATGGTCACGGGGTAGGGCTGCTGGCGGCACCAGTCACGCTGCTGACCACGTCCCTGGTCGCGCTCCGGATCTGGATGGCGGTGCTATCGGCGCTCGGCCTGTTCCTGGCCATGCTGTGCTGGCGGCGGCCTGCGGCCCGCCTGGGTCCTCGCGCTTGCGGCGCTTATCCTCGGCAGCCTGGCCATCACCCAGAACAGCGGGGTCCAGGTCTACCCCGACTGGTGGGGCGCGGTCGGGATCCTGGCCTTGACGGGGCTGTTCCTGCACGCGGTCAACGGCACGATGCGCCCGAGGCTCGTGCTGACCCTGATCGCGGCGGCCAGCTTCTTGATCGTGATGATGCGGCCGCAGAACATCGTCTTCATCCTCGGGCCCGCGATCGCCGCCGTGGTCTTCGTGCCGGCCTGGCGCAAGCCCAAGGTGCTGCTGGCCATGGGTGCGGGCATCGCGCTTGGGCTGATCGAGTGGGCCGCCGAGGCCTTCCTGTGGTTCGGCGGCCTGGCCAATCGCATCCACCTGGCCGGCCAGGAGCCGCCAAGCTTGCGCCCTTACTTCTCCTTCTGGACTCAGGTGAAGGTGCTGAGCGGCCCGTGGTACTGCCAGACCGACCGGCGGCTGCCCCGGCGTCTCGATGCCAGGCGAGCTCGTGTGGTTCGCGGCCCTGGTGGGCCTGGCCATCCTCGGCCTCTATGCCGTATGGCGGACTAGCGCGAAGGCCTCCTCGGTGCTCGCCGCGCTCACCGGGCTGTGGGTCGTCGTGCTCTACGGGTTCCTGGTGCCGTTCGGCGCCCCCCGCTACATCCTGCCGACCTTCGCCCTGTTCGCCATCCTGGCCGCCGACGGGATCGCCTGGCTGGTGACCAAGTGGAGATGGCGGACCGCGGGCGTCGTGGTGGCGTGCGGCTTCTTGCTCACGGGCATTGTCACCCAGCAGTTCGTGCTGCGCGATGAGATCTCCAGCCAGACCTCGGGCAGGCCGTATGCCTCAAGTGCTGCCCAGCTCGCGAAGCTGGGCGTCCACCCGCCCTGTCTGGTCCGTTACAACACGTCCATCGCGTACTACCTGGGGTGCTACGCGCCGTGGAGCGGCGGGGGAAACCACCTGCGAGAGGTGTTCGCCCTGACCCCGCAGGGTCGGCGCGGATGGCGACTGTTGCCGCTTCCGGGCACGAAGCAGGCGGTCTACGTGCCCATCCATGGAAGTAACCATAGCTAGCGGGGAACGGGGTCCCGTTTAGTTATAGCCGTCCGGACCCGCGAAGGCACTAGCGTCGCCGCAGATAGGCGCGTTGCCGGTGATGCCACCGTACTTCCCGGCAAGGTTCCGGTTGAGACCGGAACTGGCCGCTCGCGACGCAGCGGCTGGGGTTCTGCGGCCAGCCGAGGCCTGCTGGCGCTGCGGTGCGGTGCGGGTTGAGCCTGCTGTAGCTCGAGCCAAGGATCCGGGCAGGCTGGCCCGTTCTCTTCAGGTGGCCCGGCCTGGGGATCTTCGTGTCTCTGGCGATCGCCTTGAACAGCCTGGCTGCCTGCGGCTGGGCCCACTCAACCCAGGCCTGCGGGTCGCCTGGGTACGGCTGGGTGGGCACCTCGATGAACTGGACGGAACCAGGCTTGATGCCCCGAAGTTCGGCCGCGATCGTGAACAGCCGTCCTGGAGTGAGGCCGGTGTCGGTGGCGATGTACCTATGCCGGGCCACGTCGTTAATCACCGACAGGAGCTCGGTCGGACTGTGCAGCAGGCGGCTGCGCTCGATGCCCTGGACGAGCGAGGCCATCAGGAACTGATCACGCCGGATGCGCTGGAGGTCAGAACCCTCGCCGATATACCGGACGCGCCAGAATGCCAGCGCCTCCCGGCCGTAGATGTGGTGCCTGCCGGCGCTCAGGTTAAGGCGCGACTGCGGGTCGTGCACGGCGACGGGCAGGCACACGTTGACGCCGCCGATGTCATCGATGACGTGCTCGAACCCGGCGAAGGTCAGCTCGATGAAGTCGTTGATACGGATGCCAGTGGTCTGCTCGATCGTTTTCCACAGGCAGCCGGGCCCGCCGTAGGCGAAGGTTGCGTTGAGCTGCTCGACGTAGCCTGCGGGCTGTGCCAGCTGGCCGGTTGTCCCGTCTTCTGGGCTGCAGCTGAGGATGGGCACGACCGAGTCGCGCGGGATGCTCAGCACGACGGCCTGGTGTGCGCCGGGCGCGATGTGCAGCACCATGGCGGTGTCCGAGCGCGCGCCGGAGATGCCGGCCTGGCCGCCGATAGTGCCGTTCGCGCCGGACCGGGTGTCTGAGCCGATGAGCAGGATGTTCAGCGCGTTCGGGTCAGCGGGCGGCCGATGGCTGCTGGCCAGATCGTTGGACACGTCGACGTGCTTGATGGCCTGCCAGTCGCTGCGGAAGGTTAAGTAGACGGTCAGCGAACCGCCCACTAACGTCGCCGCGACGAGGACGGCTACGCTCCGCAGCACAATCGGACACAGACCGAATGGCCGCGCCGCCAGCTCGGAGATCCAGGCGGCGCGTCGTTCCCCTCGCCCAGCGTCATAGCGTCCTCCGGGCAATTCCTGCGTGCCTAACTGATAGGTGACCCTTAGGCACGACCGGGAAACGCGCGGAGCGGTGAATTTCGGCTAACTATCAGCCTGGTCCGCTGAATGCATTGCTGTCATTGCAGATGGGGGTGCTGCCGGTGATGCCGCCGTGCGTGGCGGCCAGGTTCTGGATGCCGGTGCCGCTGCTGTTTCTGCCGGTGCCGCTGCCCGTAGCGGCCGGCTTGAGCGCGGTGAAACTCGAGCCCAGGATCAGTGTGACCGTGCCGGACGTCAGGCGTGCGTCCTGCCGGACGGTCACCGAGCCGAGCAGCTTGGCCAGCGTCTGGGCAGCCGGCAGCTGGGCGGCGGTGGCGTACTCGACGACCGAGCGGGTGTAGTTCTGGACCGCCGCGTCGCCCGGCGCGCCGATCACCTTGAAGCCGCGGCTGGTCAGGCTGGCGGCGGTAGTAGTAGCCAGGCCGGTGGTCGTCGTTCCGTTCAGCACCTGGACCTTGACGTCGGCGGGGCTGACGGTGGCGATCGCGGCGTTGTTGCCCTGGTGCTTCTTGGGCGTCTTCGGCAGCTTGGTGTCGTGTGCGATCGCAGTGAATACGTCGTTGGCCGCTGGCTGGACCCACTGGACCCAGTTCGGGTTTCCCTGGGACTGCGGCTGCGCGGAGTGGATCCACTGCGCGTTGCCGGTATAAGTCGTCCAGGGCGCCGTGATGAACTGCACCTTCTTGGTTGAGATCCCGCGAAGGTCGTCGGCCAGCTGCAGCATGCCGGTAGGAGTCAGCTGGTCGTCGGTGGTCAGATAGCCGTGCCCGGTTATCGCGCGGATGACGGCCAAGACCTTGCTCGGGCTCCTCAGGAAGCCGGAGTGCACGATGCCCTGAACCAGGGAGGCCATCAGGAACTGGTCTCGCTGGATCCGCTGCGGGTCGTCGCCCAGTCCCAGGCCTTCTCTGGTCCGCCAGAAGGCCAGTGCCTCCCGGCCGTAGACATGGTGCTTGCCCGCGGACAGATGCAGCCGGGAGATGGGGTCGTTGACCGCCATCGGCAGGCACACCTCGACGCCGCCCAGGGCATCGATGACGTGCTCGAAGCCATTGAAGGTGAGTTCGATGAAGTGGTTGATGTGGATGCCGGTGGTCTGCTCGATGGTCTTCCACAGGCAGCCCGGTCCGCCATTGGCGAAACTCGCGTTGATCTGCTCGATGTAGCCGGGGGGCTGCGCCGTCTGGCCCTGCGTCCCCGGCTCGGCCGTGCAGCTGCAGAACCGGAACAACCGAGTCGCGCGGGATGCTCAGCACCACGACCTGGTGGGCACCGGGCGCGATGTGCACCAGTATGTCAGTATCGGAGCGCTGGCCGGTTATGCCGACGTGGCCGCCGATACTCCCGTTCACGCCGGACCGGGAGTCCGAGCCGATAACCAGGATGTTCAGCGCGTGCGGGTCCGCGGGCGGCCGCTTGCCGAGTGAGGTCTCCGGCCACGCTGATGCGGTTGATCCCGTCCCATACATGGCGGTACTCGACATACACCGCCAGCGAGCCGGCCGTCATGACGAGGGCTAGCAGCGTCGCTACTGAGCCGAGTATCAGCGTCGACGTGGAGTGCCCGCCAAGCCAGCGGCCCCGACGGAGAGGCTGGCCGCGCCTGGACTTCGATTCCGGTCGCGGCTTGCCCCGATCGCGCCGACGATGCGGCCGGCCATTGTCGGACCAGCCAGAATGGCCAGGATCGTCGTAACGGCTCATCGCTCCTCGGGGGTCGTTGCCAACGGCCTGGGGCGGGGGACCTAGCCGCTAGGTTGCAAACTATCGTACGTGTTGTTTCTGCAACGAAATCACACTTGGCTGATAACCAGCTCCGAAGAATGGCACGCCAGCCCGGGAGGCGCGCGACTCAAGCAGCAGCCCAGGGCAGGTTAGCGGCTCGCCGCCGGGCCGGCCGGGACCGATCGTTCTGATGACCCCGTTCCGCCTCTACAGTTGAGCCGTGCGCCATCCCGATAGCCCGAACAGCGCCGGCACAGACGAGCGGCCGGGGCTGGCGGAAGAGATCGGCCCCGAGCTGGCCGCAGTCAGTGAGCCCAGGTCCGACACAGCGGTATCGGAGCAGGCGGTGATTGATTCGCCCCGGCCGGAGACAGCCGTGCTGGACGAAGGCGCGCCGGGCTCGGCCGGGTCCGATCCGGCCGCGCACGGCGAGTGCCGAAGGCGCTGAGTCTGAGGCCACCGTCGCGCTGGCACCCGTCGCCGACGAGCCGGGTGGCGATCGCAATCTTGGCGGCAGGATGCGCGCAGCCTTCGGCAAAGCACAGGCTGCCCTGGTCAGGACACCGGCCGTCGTCAGCAGGACACCGGCCGTCGTCAGCAGATATGTGGCTGGCTCGCGGGAATCGGTAGCCGTCCTCGGGCGGGCCTGGCGCCGCCGCAGGTCTGCCACACCTGCTGCCCGGCGAGCTCGGCGCTCCGGCCGACGCAGCTACCGCCCTGCTGGGCCGGCTCACCGTCCTGCCCGCGCTGCTGATCGCGGCCTGGCTGCTGCCGGGGTTGCCGCTACTGCTCGGCGGCAGCTTCCTGCCCGTGCCGATGCTGCTGATCTCCGTTCCCCTGGCCGTGGCGCTCACGGTTAACGGCCTGCGCGAGGTGCCAGCGAGCTGGCCGCAGCTGCGGACCTATGGCAGCACCAGGGGACGCACCTGGGCCGCGTGGTTCGGGCTGCTGGCTACGGTCGCAGTGGTGGTGGGCCTGATTGCCTGGCAACTCCGGGAAGGATCCGAGGCGCTGATCGTCACCCGCGACCCAGGCACCTACCTGCAAACAGGTTTCTGGCTCGCGCAGCACGGCTCGCTACCCATTCCGACGGCGCTGAAGGCGTTCGGCGGACCGCACCCCGGACTCAACTTCGGCAGCGTTGGCTTCCTGGCCAGCCAGCATTCGGTGGTGCCGACGGTCCTGCCAGGGCTGCCGCTGCTGCTGGCCGGCGGCTTCTGGGTACACGGGATCACCACTGCGACGGCGCTTGGCCCGGTCCTCGGCGGTCTGGCGACGCTGGCCTTCGCCGGCCTGGTAGCGCGCCTGGTCGGCCCGCAATGGGCCCCTGCTGGCGCGCTAGTACTCGGCCTCAGCTTGCCCCAGCAATACGTCAGCCGGACCGCACTGAGCGAGACGGCGCTGGAAATCATGCTGTTCGGCGGGCTGTGCCTGCTGGCCGACTCGCTCGCCCTGAGGGGCACGGCCGTCCCGGTAGCTGTCCCTGCGGGCGGCGAAGCCGGACTAGCCCCCGACGACACGCGCCGGTACGGGCTGCGCCAGCATGGGCTGCGCGAGAGCTGGCGGCGGCTAGCATCCTGGCGTCACTGGGCTGGCTGGCTGACACCGGAGCGAGTACTAGCTCTGCTGGCCGGGCTGTGCCTCGGGCTCAGCCTGCTGATAAGCCTGGACGGGCTGGTGTACGTCCTTCCCGCGATCCCTTTCGCGGCGATCCTGATTGGCGGCCGAAGACCACAGGCGACCCCGTTCCTCATCGGATTTTGTGTTGGCTGCGGTTATGGAGCACTGAGCGGGTACCTCCTTGACCGGCCACTCATCGACTCGGTCGGGACGACCCTGGCGCTCGCCGGTGTCGCAGCCGTGTGGTTGGCCGCGCCGTCGATCGTTGCCTTGCAGCTGCCCAAGTTCGCGTCGGTCCGCCAGGGCGTGCCGCGGCTGCTGGCGGGCCGGCCGCTGCGCTGGCTCCCTGACCTTGGCGCACTGCTGGTCGTGGCCGTGCTGGCCGGATTCGCGGTACGGCCGTACGTGCAGACCGTACGCGGCCACCCGAGCGTGGCGGTTTACTACTTCGTCAAGGGATTGCAGCGGGCGCAGGGCCTGCCGGTCGATCCGACCAGGCTGTATTCCGAGCAGACGCTCTACTGGGTGGTCTGGTACATCGGCTTGCCGACCGTGCTGCTCGGCGCCATCGGCGCGGCCCTGCTCGTCCGCCGCTGCCTGCGGGGGCTGCTGACGTGGCGTGACCCAGCCGGAACATGGCGAACCTGGGGATTGCCGCTAGCCATCATCTGCGCCGGCTCGGTTGCCGCCCTGTGGGCGCCGGACATCGTGCCCGATCAGCCGTGGGCCAGCAGGCGCCTGGTGGTCATTGTGATTCCGGGTCTGATCATCTGCGGCCTGTGGGCGGCGGCGCTGCTGGCTGGACATGCCCGCGACCGGGGCGCGCGGCCGGTGACCGCGGCGGTGGCCGGGGTGTTCTGCGTCGCCGCGATGCTGGTGCCCGCGGTGTCCACCACGTTCGGGATAGGGCTCAGTCACCAGGGGAAGGCGGGCAGCCTGAGACCCGTGGCCCAGGGCCTGGCGCTGCAGCGCATCGGCCGCGGCCAGATCAACGCCGTTGCGTCGCTGTGCGCGCAGATTCCGCGCAGCGCCTCGGTGGTGATCCTGTCCCGGCTGGTCGCGGCGGAGTTCACGCAGACGATCAGGGGCATGTGCGGGGTTCCGGTGGCGTGGCTGGCGGGCCAGCCTCGGGCTTCTGTCGACAGCGTCATCAACTCGATCGCCGCGGCCGGGCGGCGCCCTGTGCTGCTGGCATCGCGGCGGGCACTGATAGCCCCCTACGGGGGCTCACCGGTCCGAGTCCTGAACCTGGCCACGTCGGGAGATCCGCATCAGCTGACCCAGCTGCCGACCGCTCCGGCTGCTGTTCGCTATGTGATCTGGATGACCTCACCGGTCAGCCCTGGGACGGGCGCCTGAGCCGGGTTCATCCGGCGGCGCTGGGCGGCCGATTCGATTGCCGGCCGGGTCGCGGGCCGGCGGTGATTTGCCAGCAGGCGCCGCTGCCCATAAAGTTATGGGACACGACGCGGGGTGGAGCAGTTCGGTAGCTCGCTGGGCTCATAACCCAGAGGTCGCGGGTTCAAATCCCGCCCCCGCTACCAAGTAAGTGCAGGTCAGAGCCGGATCGCCAAGGGATGGCGACCCGGCTCTTGATCGTTTGACCGTCGTTTTCCCGTGCGACCGGACGCGATCACGTGTTCTACGCGGCAGTTGGCGGCGCGTGAGCCGCCGGTTCTGGCACCTGCCTCGGGACATCGGGCGACGGACGACGCCGACGTAGGCCGTGTCGGCGCCCGTATGAAACGCCAGGGTGTTCCCCGCGCCAGGCGCCGTGTTAGCCGCCGTGTGGGCCATACAGCGCCTCGTGGGCGCGCACGTCGTCATGCCCGCCAGGACGAGGCAGCGGGTCCAACAGACCGCACGAGGGCAACCGTAGGTCCGCGAGAAGTCCAGGTCAGGCTTGCAGTCGTTCGAACCGCATGTTTCCGGAGCGCTGCCTGTCGGGCGTCGCTTCGCTCCCCTACGGGTGGCAGTTGTCATCACTTCCACGCCTTCTGGCTTCCCGCGAAGAGTTGGCTCAGCGGGGGCGGAAGCGAGCCCAGGTCGCCGTCATGATTGCCCTTACCTTGCTGTCGACTGCTATCTCGGATCTGACAATGATCTGGGATGGGTCGATACTTTCGGGCGAAGCGGTGAGCCGCACAATGCGACCGAGCGGGGTGGGGCGGGGGAACTTCACGTCGAAAGACGCCGTGACGAACGGCACGAGCGTGCCCGTGGGGGTCTTCCAGCCCTGTTTGGCGACCTCCCACATAACGGCAGCCGCGCCGTGACAATCGAGGACGGTCGCGATGATGCCGGCGTTGACGATGCCGAGCCCGTTGTCGTGCTCGGGGCGGGGAGTGAACTCGGCCACAGTGAGGTCGCCTTCCCGGTAGCTGCGGAGGTGCAAGCCATGCGGGTTGGCTTGGCCGCATCCGAAGCAGGCCAGCTCCGGGTACAGCGATTCCTGGATGCTCAGGCTCGTACTGACGATCATCGTCTCCTCCTGTCCGATCAACGTGACACGCGGTCCAGGGCGCCGGCGAGCTGCGTCTCAGACCACCAACTGGCTTCGGGGCGTCGTGAGCAGCGTCCGAAGCTCGCCGACCGCGCCAATCGCAGTCTCGACATCGTTGGCGCACGGGACCACGTTGAAGACTGAGCACCCCGCCATGATGTAGGGGCTCAGAAACTCGGCGACCTGCTCGGGCGTGCCGTAGGGCGAATAGCGCTCGAAGGGCTCGAACGGCATCTGGTAGAAGGCCTGCATCCGCGCGGCCAATGGCTCGCGCGCGGCCTCACGTGTGGAGGCAAAGCCGCACCAGAAGTTGAGCGCATGCTCAAACCCCCTCACGTTCCTGCCAGCCTCCGCGGCCTCATGTGTGATCTGGTCGCGCACCGTCGCGAATGAGCCGGTCCCGGCCACCGCTGCTTCCGTTTCGTGCCTTGGGCGACTGCTGAACGGTCGCCCGGCCGACGATGAGCGGCCGCACGATCGGCGGCATTCCGCGCCACGACGTTTTGCGTGTCTGTTCGAGTTCCAGCCCGCAGGTCACGATCAGCTCCGCGGTGGCGCGGTTGCAGCGGCAGCCTTGTGCAAAACGACGCCAGGGCCCGGCTAGCCGGTCCTGCCAGCGGGCGAGCGTCGGTGACTCGGAGCGGACGTGCTCGAGGAAGAGCAGCTGACCGCCGGGCCGCAGCACCCGCGCGATCTCCCGCAGGGCAGCGTCGGGGGCGTCGACCGTGCACAACACGAGCGTCGAGACGACCGTGTCGACCGATCCGTCGGGGAACGGCAGCCGTTCCGCCGGCGCGTCAACCAGCCGAGTCCCCCGGCCGCTGCGGCTCAGCCTCTTCTCCAGGCGGGAGCGCATTGCCGCGTCTGGTTCGGCCAGGATCAGATCGTCGAGGTCGTCGGGGTAGTGCGGCAGGTTCAGGCCGGTGCCGCTGCCGATCTCGAGCGTGCACCCGCGCGCGCGGCTGAGCAGAGCCTTTCTGTGGGCGCGCAGTCCGGCGCGCTCGCCCACCCAGATGAAGGGGTCATACAGGAGCGCGAAAGCGCGTGCCCAGGCCGAGTCGCCCGGTGGTGGGCCTTGTGTGACATTGGCTTCCATGCAGGCGACGGTACGGACGCGGAGGTTTGCAGCGCATCGCTCACCTGGGCCATCTCACCAGGATGGCCCGTTCGGGTGATCGGCGTCAGAGCAGGCCCAGGCGCGCTGCCTCAGCGACCGCCGCCGTACGCGAACCGCGCCCGAGCTTAGTGCGGATGTTCGCGACGTGGCGGTGCACGGTGTGCTGGCTCAGGACCAGCTGCTCGGCAATTTCCGGGTCGCTCAGCCCCTTCGCCACCAGCGCCAGCACCTCGCGCTCTCGGCTGGAGAGCAGCACTGCCGCGGGCTCTCCGGCACCATGGACCGGAGCTTCGGGTGCCAGCACCGAGCGCATCGCGCGCGCCACCGACTGCGTATCTCCGGCCCACGGGAAATGAGCGGTCCCCGTGAGCGGGATCAGCGTCGCCTTGGGGATCCCCGCCGCGAGCTCGCGGCCGAGGTGGTAAGGGATCGCGCGGTCGCCGCGGCGGTGCACGACCAGAGTCGGGGCGCGCACCCGCGCCAGCTCTGCCCGGACATCGTTGCGGTAGAAGAGTTCCAGCAACGCCGCCGCGGTCTGCGGGCTTGCCGCTGCGCGCTGATAGCGCGCCAGCCGCTCCTGCTCAGCACTGCCGGCGTCGCCGAGGAACAGGTCAGCAAGCAGACGCGAACCCAGCCCCCAGTGCGAGCGCACGGTTGCGATAATCGCGTCGCGGAGTTCCGGTGAGGCGATCGAGGAGCCGTCGGCGTACGCGCCATAAAGCAGCAGACGATCCACCCGCTCAGGGAAACGAGCCGCAAACGCGACCGCCGCGCAGCCTCCCGACGAACCGCTCACCAGCACGACCTTTTGCAGTGCCAGCTCGTCGAGGACAGCACCCAGCAGCGCAACCTCGCTGTCGAGCGTCAGGTCCTCGTCGCGCAGATCGCGATCAGACATACCGACACCCAGCCGGTCATAGCGCACCGCGGTGTAGCCCGCGCCAATCGACTCCCACAGCCCCCGAAAGGCCTGATCCTCCCAGTCGAGCTCCAGGTGACTGACCCACCACGCCGGCGCGACCAGCGGCGGCCCGTCGCCGGTCACTGCGTAAGCGACACGACGACCAGCGAAGTGCAAGAACCGGATCTCCGCCCCCTGCGTCATGGATGCGACAGTACATCCGCACGAACCGCCTAGCATGCGGCCGAAGATCGGCTGTCGTCGGGTAGGACGATGCTGGTTCCCCACGGCGTAGGCCGAGTTGCGCCCTACGCGACAGTGGGGCCGGGCTGACGGAGCAGTTCGAGCCGCCACTCGGCGAACCGCTCCCGCTTCTGCTGGATCTGCTCGGCTCCCAAGCCGTAGGCCGAGAACTCGGCGTCCGGATAGATGTCGATGACTGAGAGCGCCTGTGCAGCTGCGTCCGTCACTCGTGGTGGCAGTGACAGAGTGCCCTGATTGGGGCGCCACCCTCGCTCAGCCCCTGGCAGGACGCTGGCCGTTGCTGCTGCGTTGCATCTGGAAATGCAGTCGAGATACAATTCTGGCATGTCTACATCGACTGTCGGGTTCGCGGTGGCGGATGAGGACCAGGAGCGGCTGGCCCGCCTGGTGGAGCATTTCGGGCACGGGAACCGGTCGGCGTACCTGCGGGCGACGCTGCCGGTGATGGAGTCGCTGGCCCGGGCTGAGCGGCTGCGTGAGCTCCAGGCCCGTAACGCGGAGCGGGCCGCGGCGGCGGGCCAGGATTATGAGTCGCTGCTGGCGGAGATCCGCCAGGCATACAAGGGCGCGGCGCGGACGCGTTGACTCTGCCCGGGCCGGTGCCGGTGCCGGTCGTGTTCGACGTGAACGTGCTCGTGCTGGCGGTCGCCGTGGGGGAGTCCCCGTTCCGGAGCTGGCCGTCACCTCCGCCGGCGTCGGGGAACCCGAGTGCGGACTGCCTGGGCGTTGTCAATGACGCGGCGGAGTTCGCGCTGTGGCTCTCGCCGCACATCCTGGCCAACACCGGCCGGGTGCTGGCGACGGTGCTGAAGACCCCGGATGAGGAGGTCGATGACTACCTGGGGGCGCTGGCCGAGATGGCCGAGGCGTCCGGCGGCGGCATCGCCGACCCGCCGCAGACCGTCGGAGACTGCCCGGACTGGGAGGACAACCGGATCCTGGATCTGGCGGCGGCGGTAGGCGCCTTCCTGATCGTCTCTGCCGACGCGGACCTCACGAGCATGTCGCCCTGGCGGGGCCGGCCGATCATCGAGCCGTCGCAGTTCGCGTCGATGGTCGACGCCTCCCGCCGGGCACGCAGGCGGCGACGGTGAGAGCTGCTGCACGCTTACGGTCCATGCCGGACAGGGTTGAACAGGGGATACCCTCTGGTCCTCTCTGACGTCCAGGCAAGGATTAATCAGGTGGCGGGTTTGGCTGACTTCTTCGCACCACGGGACCGCAGCCACTCCACCAGAGCCTGGCGACCGGTGTCGAGACCGTCGGCCGCGTCCAAGGGAGTGCCCTCACCCCATGACGGAGTGCCGTTCAGGTCAGCGCCGAGGCCAAGAAGGTGCTCGGCCATCCGCCGCTGGCCACCGTGGCAAGCCTGCCAGAACGCGTCGGTGAGCTGCTGCTTGCTCGGCGGCGAGGCGGCGAGCAGTTCATCCACCCGTGATCTCATCCCCAGCGCCGCCGCGTGCCAGAGCCCGTCAACGCGTGCCCCGCGCTCGACCAGCAAGCGGGCCACCTGCCAGCACCCGTATCCGACGGCATCATCAAGCGGGGCGCCGCCAGCGATCGAAGCACCGGTGGCCTCAATATCGGCGCCGCCGTCAATCAATGCCCGGGCCACTTCGACGTCATCGCTGCTCGCCGCCCAATGCAATGGCGTTTCCGCATGCCAGCTTCCCTCCACCGAGGCGTTGGGATCGGCGCCTGCATCGATCAGCGTGGCGGCCACCTCCGGCCCATGCGGGAAGTACCCAGGCCAGTCCGTCACCGCGTGCAACGGCGTACCCGAACCGCCCTTGTCGTCCACGAGGCGCGCGGAGGCCAGGCCCGGATGCTCCCGCAGCAGCACCGTCAGCGACCCGACTTCACCAGCATGGATCGCCTCTACCAGCGCCTGAGCAACCGGATCGCTTCGCGACAGCCTCAGCTGATGGTCCCTGGCACTCCCCGCAGCCTCTTCCTCATCAGGCATGACCGCCGCCTCCCATCGCGGACCACATGAGCCCTGCCGCGAGGGTATCCCCCGCGGGCCTCTTTCATGGGTTCTGTAAACCGTGATCAGTTCGGCCAGCGCCATGGCGACCTAGCGGTCGGTCTCAATGCGGGATACCGCCGCATCGTGACTGCCACATCGCTATGCCCGATCCGCTGGCTGAGCCAGGCACGGGCGCGCAGGCAGCGAGTACAGGCATCGGACATCCCGGCCCCACATCGGTCGTCCGCACGTCTGGTTGGCTATTTTGGCTAGGTGGGTTACTGGCCTAGGCGTCCGTCGATCCGCTCGCGCATCAGATCGACGTGACCCATGTGGCGGCCGTACTCCCAGATAGTTCCGACCAGCACCTCGCGCAGCGACATCAGCCCTCCACCGCTGCCATGCTGATTCAACGGATCGTCGCCGGTGATGTCGAGACTGGGCGCCTCGGCGACGAACCGCTCGGCGAAGTCCACCTCCGCGCGCCATGCGTCCCACGCCTCCGCAACCACCTGCGGGTCGGGAACTGCACCATCGAAATCACCGTCACGGTCGGTGTCGGAGCAGAACAGCCGGGGCACGTCCTGTCCCGCCATCATCACCCGGAACCCCGCACGCTCCCCCTCGGCCAGGTGTCGCACCAGCCCCAGGAGCGACATCGTCGACGGCTCGACGGAACGCCGTGCCATAGCCTCCGCATCCAGACCCGCGCACTTCATCTCCAATGTGAGGCGTGCACAGCGCAGGGCTTCGACCAGCGTGGCGCGCTCGTCGCCCAGCCTTGGTCCGTTCTCACGCGGGTCGTCGTCAGATGGCTTGCCGTCCGCGGTGAACATGTCGGCTCGTCGGGTCGTGGCCATGGCCGCAATCCTCGCCGATGCGCAAGGTGGCCGCCAAACGATTAACGATCGGCAGCAGCGGATATCGCTGCTCAGATATCTGCCTGGCCGCACCTTCCGGCACGATCGTCAGCGCCCACCTCGCCGACGGCGTGCACGGCGACGACCGCCGCTTCCGTGGTGACCGCGATCGGGATGATGTGTTCGGCGGACTCCGCCCGGATCTGCGCCAGCGGGCACGGACATCCGTCGGCTTCGCCTCGACGATCCCGACGTGTCGCGCACTACTACGACGAGGACGTACAGCAGCAGGAGCGCTACTCCATCGAAGAACAGGCCCGCGACGATCGTCGGGATCGCCGAGCCGTCGCCACTGGTGAGAGTCCGCCCGGTGCCCCAGGCCCACAGCGGGTCGCGAACACTGAACGACTGGCCGAGTGGCACCTGGCTGCCCCAGGTGACGTCGGCGCTGCTGTTGGAAAGGTAGCCTTCGGTCACCACGTGGCAGCCGCCGCCTGCGCGCTGGGGCAGGCCGCTGCAGGCCTGACCATACGACACCGGGTTGAAGGTGTCATGGTTCTCCGCGCCGACCACATATGCCCACGAGTTCACTTCGCCGGGCACGAAATACGCGGTGATACCAGTCATCGCGAAGAGCATGAAGATGGCGGCAACCCAGCTGCCAGGATGGCGCGGCGGATAGCGATACGCGTGAGCGTACAGCGGGTAATGCGAAACGCTGCCCTTGGCGCTCACCCGGACGGCCGCGTCGGCACGGTGAATGCGTGCTGTATCGACGATTACGACAACTAGCCCGGCCAGAGCCAGGGCGAGCAGCACGAAAACCGGGATGGCGTTGAGGGTTTCCGCCGTCCCGGTGAGGTTCTCGAACAGGTTTACACCGATCCCCGCGTACACCACGAGGCCAATCACGCTGCCTATCGCCACCAGGCCCCACCCGCGCCGCCGGTGGTGCAGCCTGACGAGGTTGGCAACAGCCGATGACTGGCTGGTAGCCCGCCGTGCTGGCGCTTGCGGCATCGGCTTCTCCTCGCCTGAATCGTGCCGTCTCCCCCGCCCCGCACATGGTACGCACGGCTTTCGGCCGGGCAAGGTTTGCGGGAATCCGGTCCGGGAGCCATGCGGCTCCGATGGCCTGGACGGCGTGCGCCAGGCGACCCGGCATGGTGTAACCCGTCACGTGGGGTCAGTGTGCCACGCGTCAACCGGATTACGACGAGGCTTATCTGGGCGGCCCACACTGATGCAGCCCGTACATCTCCGCGCCGAGGGCTGCCGCAGAATAGCTAGTGTTACGCGCCTGGAAGATCCAGCGCCGTGAGTCCCTGGCGGACAACAGCAATCCGCTCTTCATCCCACTCGATCGCCGGATCTGGCTCGAGGCAGGCGGTGGCGATGCTGGCGAGGCCGACGGCAGGAAGCGACCACTCCTCCATTCTTGCCGCCCCGAACGGGCTGGCCTGCGACCGCTGCTCGGCGATGTCCGGCATGGACAACGCCATGATGACCAGTCCGCGCATGGTGGCGTCGATGAGCGTGGCCACGGTTTCGAACGTCGCGGCGAGCTCGGGCCGCAGCCGGTATCCGAACAGCTCTGCCAGCTGCTTCCATGCTGCCGCGATGCGGGCGATGCGGCCCTGCTCGGATTGCGCAAGTGTCACCTGGACCTGGTCGCGGAGCCCGCCGTCAGCCAGGCTCATGAACGTCGCATGCAAAGCGATATAGGTCCGCCATTCCGCCGACCCGTAGAGGGCCTGGAAGTCGAACAGCGCCAGCTGGCGGAGCAGTTCGACAAGCAGGCCGCGTCGAAGCTCGGGTGTGCCGAGCCAGTCCAGGTGCCGCGCCACGATGGTTTTGATCAGTTCCAGCTCGTCGCTGACGATCGCCGGGGTGGCATCTTTGGCCAGCTCTTTCACCAGGTCGCTAAAGAACAAGTCCTTATACGGCCAGCGGCGGTAGACCGAGCTCCGCGAGACGTCCGCGTCGCGGATCACGTCCTCGAAGCTGATGTGCTCCAGGCTGACTGTCAGGCCGATGCGGTGGACCATGGCCACGGCCGCCTGGAGCATCCGCCGCTCGGTTTCCTGGTCTGGCAGCCTGCGGCCCCTGCGTGCAAGGCCCGTGGGCGCCTGTGCATCTTCTCTCATCACCGCGCTCAGCCTTAGGACTTTAGACTCTATGTTCCAAGTTCAATATCTGCTGTTCTCACTGTAGTGCTCAAACGAGCGCCACGGTAGCTGGGAGGACACGATGAGACTCTGGCCGCATTTCTCAGACGCCGACCTGCGGGCCATGTACCCGGCAGGCCGCGCCGACGCCACGGCGCGCCGTCTGGCCCACATGTGGGCCGGCGTCTTTGCGCTCGGGCTAGCGCCCAGGCGCTGGGTCACTCTCGAGGTTGCCGGACGCCGGTCCGGCCGGCCGGTGCGTTTCCCGCTCGGAATGGCCGACTGGAACGGCGAGTGGTACCTGGTGTCAATGCTCGGCCAGCACTGCAACTGGGTCCAGAACGTACGTGCCGCGCACGGGCATGCGGTCCTCCGCCACCGGCGGGCCACCTCGTGCCGGCTCGTCGAAGTACCCGCAGCTGAGCGTCCCCCGATTATCAGGCGCTACCTGCAGACGGTGCCGGGCGCACGCCCGCACGTTCCGGTTGGCCGGGATGCGGCGACGGCAGAGTTCGAGGCCATCTCGTCGCGCTACCCCGTCTTCCTGATCGTCCCGAACCCCCGAACCCGCGGCCGCCGGCTCTAACCGCAGCGCGGGCCAGTCCGCGCCCGACACTAAACGAGATGATGAACAGTGAAGAGCCATACTGGTTCCGGGGCAGGTACCGGAAGTGGCGACGTCCGGTCACCGCGAGCACGCCACCCAGTGCGATGGGTTCTCGCCGGAGTTGCGGTGGTCGCGGTGCTCGCCGTCGCGGCCGTGGCAGTTTTTATAAAGCAGCCGGCCGCGCCGCCGCTGGCCCTGCCCGCCGGAACAGCCGCCCCGCCATCCGGGCCGGCCGGCGGCACCTGGCAAGTTGCCGCGGGATCGGTGGCCGGCTTCCGCGTTCCCGAGAGCGCACTCGGATTCAGCAACGACGTCGTCGGCAGGACCACTGCCGTTAGCGGCACCGTCATTGTCTCCGGCGATCAGGTCACCAGCGCCACGTTCCGCATTGCCCTGGGTGACATCAGGGTCGACGGCAAGGCCCAGCCGCAGATCGCCAGTAGCCTCGGCACCCAGAGGTTCCCTGCCGCAACGTTCGCGCTCACGCGGCCGGTCACACTGGGCGCCGCGTTCGCCTCCGGCACGACTGTCACCACAACGGCCATAGGCGAGCTGACGATGAACGGGACCGCACACCAGGTGCAGGTCGACTTTCTCCGGCCGCCGGGACGGACCAGTCCTGCAGGCAGCAGGATCGATCCCCGTGCCGTTCCCCGACTGGAGCATCAAGCTACCTGCCGGATTCGGCTTCTTCGGCTCGCTCGCCGATCACGGCACGGCAGAGTTTCGGCTCATCCTGCGCCGGCGAGTCGGCGACCCCGGCCCTGTCTGATTGCCAGCGCGACCCATAGACGGAAGAGGCAATCAACGATCGCCTCTTCGTCTGGGCCGACGTAACCGGGACGCAGACCGACACCTTCGATGACCTAGTGACCGGCCTCGGCGAGCGACCTTCCCAGGATCCCACCGATGCAGCCGGAACCGATGACAGCGATCTCCATGCTCAATCTCCCACAGCTCGGCTGGGCAGATCCTTCCTCCCATGCCGTCGGCTTAGGGCCCCAGACTGTGCCATTCAGCTGAGTATCTGGCGCCCAGGGGGCAGCGGAGCCGTCGCGTTGCTGGCAGCCCAGCTCCGAGCGCAGGGCTCGGTTTCGCTGGAGTCCTGCCGGAGGTCTTGGCGGGTCCCGTCCGCGGGTTGGCTCCCGGCCCGGTGTCGCAACGACGGGCCGAGTGCGCTACGTCGCGCCAAGAGCCCGCTGGCAGACGGACGGTGGGCCTGCTGGGCAGGCCGCACCGGTGGGGACTGGCCGAGGAACGGACCGTCACGCGGTCTTGTCAGCGGTGGGGGTCCCGGCCGCTACCTGGCTGAGGAGCTCGCGGACGGGGGTGTGCAGGCCGCGCTCGTGGTGGTGGCGCTGGCGGTAGCCGGCCACCAGGCCGTCGGCGCCGATCCAGCCCGAGGTCCGCCACATGACCAGGATGACGATGGCGAACAGGGCGTAGAACGCGCACACGCTGGCCGTTCCCGACATGACGTAGGTGAACAGCAGCGCCAGGCTGCCCAGCGCCGCGATCCGGGTGAACAGGCCCAGGCACAGCGCGACGCCGGCCGCGAACTCGCCGGCCGCGACCAGGACGGCGATCCAGCCCGCGTTGGGGACCACGAAGCTGGTCAGGAAGCTGCCCCACCAGGAGTAGGCGGCAGCGCCGTGCGAGGCGAACCCGGCCACGGCGGCGCCGTTGTTGTGCAGGAATCCGGGGTTCTCCGCGCCCCACAGCTTGGCGACGCCCGCCTGGATCCACATGATGCCGAGCCAGACGCGCATGGCCGTCCAGCCGACCGCCATGACCTTGGACTGCTTGACCCACTCCCACACCTGCAGGTTGCGGCGCGCAGCCGGGTCACCGAGAAATTCGATGGGGGATGCCATCCGAATCTTCCTTCTTTCCTTCGCTCATGAGCCCGGTTCCCGCGGGTTCTGAGGTCAGCGTGCGCCGGGCCGGGCGGGCGGCGGCATGAGCGAATGTCCCGGATACCCGGGACTAAAGGCACCCGGTGACAAAAGTCAAAGGAGCCCGCTAACGGCCCGGAACGGCGCCCCGTTACGGACGCCGGCACGGGGGTGAACGTCGTGCTGGTCGGGCTGATGTACTCGTGATCGTCCTCGCGAAGCAGGCCGTTGCGGAAGCTACCCAGCCGGACAACAGTGCGTGCCAGGGTGCAGGCTCGCCCGCGAGCAGGGACCCCACGGCTCTGTGTCACGATGTTGCCGATGACAGCCCTGACGCCGGACTATGACTATGACCCCGAGCGGTGGCAATCGTGGAAGCCTCCGCAGGACGTGCATGACATGATCGCCCCGGAGCTCCGCGGGCCGATCCTTGATATCGGCTGCGGTGAAGGGCGTCTTGCGGCTGTACTCGACCGCGGCGTCAGGTGGGCCGGGGTCGACTCCTCGCCTGCGCAGCTCGCGGCCAACCCGTACAAGCCCGTGGTCCTTGCCGACATGAGGGTCTTGCCGTTCCGCGATGAGTCGTTCGCTGAAGTGACGCACCTGTGGTGCCTTTATCACCTGGAAGACCCGCTGGCCGCGATCAGGGAGGCGGAGCGCGTGCTGCGCCCAGGCGGCCAGTATTACGCGTCGTGCGCAGCACGCAACAATGACCCGGAGATCATGTTCGAAGGCTATCCGCCGTCCTCGTTTGACGCCGAAGAAGCTGCGTCGATCGTCGGGTCTGTGTTCGAGGACGCCGAACCCGAGCAGTGGGACGGGAAGTTCTTCGCGCTGGAAAGTCGCGACGAGGTCCGGGCCTACTGCCGTGCTCACTACATACCGGCGGACCGGGCCGAAGAAGCTGAGGTGCCCCTGTGGCTGACGAAGCGGGGCGTCTTGATTCGCGCTACGAAGCGGTGACCGGCGTAGCACATCCCGGATCGGTGACCAGGGAGGATCGCAATGTCCCAAGAGCCCTCACCGAGTCGGCCTGCCCCGGCCGACCCTGCCCGCCCGGACGAGCCCGATCCGCCGCAGCAAAGCGCGGAAGACACCGACCGCGGCTGGGGTGAGCCGCGGGACGTCGATGAGGCCGAGCTCCTGCGCCGGGACCGCCCGCCCCACTGGGACGACAGCTAGCGGCGGCCCTGCGTGCCGCAAGGCCGTCCTGCTGCCCTCGTAGGGAGGGGGGAACGGGGTTCAGCAGCGCATCCCAGCGGCCGCTGGTGCGCAGCCTGGCGGTCACAGACGCGGTGTGCCGACGTGTTCTCGACAGACAGCGGGGCCGGCAGCAAGACCTTCGCGCTGCCCGCGCGGCAACCTGTGTATCAGGCGCTTATCCCGAACAACGGCCGAAGCGCTCGCCGGTCATGCGATGGCGGCGACGATCGTGTAGATCCCGAACCCGAGCAGGATGGCCGCAGTGATCCGGCGAACCCAAGCCATCGGGATCATGCTGAGGCTCTTGGCGCCGATGCTGACCGCGACGGCCGCGACTGCCCATAGGCCGAGGGTGGCACCGGCGAACACCAGCAGGGGGTCGTACCTCGCGGCCAGGTTCGCCGCCGTGACCTGGGTAATGTCGCCCCACTCGGCCACGAAGATGACAGCGAAGCTGGCGCCAGCGACGCGCCAGAACGAGTCAGGCGGGCCGCCCTGCCGCGCGGCGTCTGCGCCGTCTTCGAGCCCCTCGCGATAACTGCTCCACCACAAGTAGCCCGATCCGGCCAGGAACAAGGCAGCGACGACGCCATCGACTACCTGGTGAGGAAGCAGCGCCATCAGCTGCCCTGCCGTCACCGCGATGGCCATATGGAGGGCAAATGCCGCGGCTGCGCCGGCCCAGACCCACGAAGCCCGGTACCGGGTGCTCAGGACGAGCGAGGCGAACATCGACTTGTCCGGCAGCTCGGCCAGGAAGGTAATGGCGAACGCGATACCTACTATCGCGAGGTATTGCACTGAGGTTTCCCTTGGTCGGTACCACCGACCTGGGATCCCGATGGGGGAGACTTCGGCCGGATGCGCTCTACAGCCGAAGGTCTCGTCCACCACATGTCGTGGCCCGGTGGCCGGGCGCCGCAGCGCCGGTATGTCGGCCAGCCAACGAGGGACTACTCCCCTTCGCGACCAGCGTACCGGATAGCCAGCCCGCCGGACGGCGCTACGCCTGAGCGAGGGCTGTCGCGACGGCGATCATCAGGCCCGGCCCGGCAATGAGCAGGAGGGTAACGGCGGCCAGCCCCAGCCGGCAGCCTGCCGAGCGCGCGCGGCGTGAGGGCGCCGTGAGCCGCTCCACCCGGGCCAGCGTCGCGTGGCTGGTGGCGCCCAGCGCGCGCACCGGAACCGGTGCGCCAGTGCCCATGGCGAGCAACGCCGCGACGACCGGGCGGCGGCCGACGCGCCGCGCGGCGGTGTCGTCGGCGCACATCTCTGCCAGCCGCGCCACTTGCCGCGGGCCGGCCGTGAATAGGGGCACCGCTGGGAACAGTGCGCCAAGCCCGCGGGTCAGCACGGTCAGAAGATGGTGACGGCCGGCGAGGTGGGCTCGCTCGTGCGCAAGCACGGCAGATAGCTGCTCGGCATCGAGTACGGCGAGTGCTCCGGTTGTCAGCACGATCGTGGCGGGACGGCCGGGCAGGCAGTACGCCGCCGGCTCGCGGGCGTCCAGGACGAGGGTGTCGCCGGCCTCGCCGGCCTTCCCGGCTGTCCCGGAAGCGGCGGTTAGCCGCTGGCCCGCTATCCGCGCGACCTCGGCATGGCTCCGCGTCCCCCGCTGCGCTTGCTGGAGGCCGCGTCCGTAGCGCCACGCGAGGACCACAGCCATGGTCGTCGCAATCGTGACAGCCAGCCCGAGCAGCAACTCGAACATCGCACTGCGGTACACCACCGGAGTGCAAGCGCCGCCTGCGACTGAGCGGCACACGGCTTCTGCGAGCCCGGGCCAGCCTGCGACAGCCGCTCTCACCAGGAACTGCAGTGCGATTGCCGCCGACACCAGCGCCATTGTCATAGCGGTCAGCCAGGCCGCGATCCCCAGCCTGGCGCCGAGGCCGCCCGCGGTCAGGCGCACGAGCAGCTTTGGCGCGTGCCACGCCACTGCCAGTGCGTACAGCGACAGCAGCAGTGCTTGCGTCACCTGGGCCGGCATCATCAGGTCTCCCTGTCCGCAAGCCGGCGAACGGCTTCACGCAAGGCCTGCGACTCGGCGTCGCCGATCTGAGCTACGAAGTGACTCAGCACTGCCGACGTGTCACCGCCCGCAGCCAGCGCTTCATGCATCAGCCGCGCGCTGTATTCCTCCCGGCTGGCGGTTGCCGCGTAACGGTAGGCCTTGCCCTCCTTCACCCTGGCCAGCCACCCCTTCCGGTGCAGGTTGTCCATCGTGCTCATCACCGTGGTGTAGGCGATGACGCGCTCGCGCCGGAGTTCGTCGAACAGCTCGCGCACGGTCACGGGCTCGTCCTTGGCCCACACGAGGTGCATGACGACCGCCTCGAGATCGCCGAATCCGCGCATCTTGCCTCCTGTTCTCGTTGGCCAGCATAGATGGCTGATCGGGCCCGACTTAGCTCTCTTCCAACATGCTACTGTCTACGTACGTAGATAGTAAGTTGCGTCAAGGGGGTAGGCGTAGTGAGCAGCAAAGGCCGGCAGCAGGCTCGCGACAAGCTCGCCCGGATCCGCGCCGAGCAAGCCCGCCATCGGCGGCACAGGCTCTGGCTGGCGGGCGTTGGCGCCGTAGTCGTCGTGATCGGCGCGGCGGTTGCCATCGCGCTCGCGGTCAGCCGAGGTGGCTCGCACACCGCAGCTGGCGGCTCGCCGCGGCTTAACCTGGCACCTTTGACAGCACTTGGCAAGCTGGCAGCGCCGCCGCCAGGCGGCCCGCTCGGCCCGGAGAACGTGCCTATTCCCGACGCTCCTCCGCTTGCCAGCACTGCCTCGAGCGCGCAAGGCCGGCGGGTCGACGGAATCGGCTGTCTCGGCAGCGAGCAGACGCTGTTCCACATCCACGCGCACTTGACGATCTTTGTCAATGGCGTGCCCAGGCAGGTGCCGGCCGGCATCGGGATCCCGGGCGCGACCGGGCAGAACACTGGGCGGGGAGTCTTCATCACCAGCGGCTCGTGCTTCTACTGGCTGCACACGCACGCCGCCGACGGGATCATCCACATCGAGTCGCCCGTTCACCGGGCCTACACTCTCGGCAACTTTTTTGCCGAATGGGGCCAGCCGCTTGGGAGCTCGCAGGTCGGGCCGCGAAAGGCCGAGTCACCGCGATCTTCAACGGCCAGCTATACCGTGGCAACCCGGCGAACATCCCGCTTACCGCGCACGCTCAGATCCAGCTAGAGGTAGGGACTCCGCTCGTCGGCCCGGAATCGATCAGCTGGCCAGCTGGCCTCTAGCCCACCGCGGGAGAGCGGCTCGTCAGCTGTCGGCGGCGGCCTCACAGGCCGAACAGCCTGACTCCGTTGTGCCAGAGAACGTTGCGCAGCCATTCACCGCCAAGTCCTAGCGCGGCCAGCCCGCTGATCTGGGCGGCGTAGGCGTGGGGAATCGTCGGGAAGTCCGAGCCGAACACGATCCGGTCGCCAAGGGCGCCCACCCGGTCGACCAGGTGCAGGGGGGACGGGCCGAGGTAGGGCGGGTCGGTGAAGATCATCGCGGTGTCGAGCCAGACGCCGGGATGCTCCTCGGCCAGGGCCACGAACGCATCGCTGTCGGGCGCGCCAAGATGGGCGATAACCAGCCGCAGGCCGGGAAACCGCGCGAGCAGCCGCCGCACCGGAGCAGGACCGCACCACTGTTCGTTGCCCGACCCGTCCGCCACCGCGCCTGCATGCAGGATGATCGGCGTGCAGGCTTCCTCCAGCAGCCCCCAGGACTCCTCGAGCAGCGGATCCACGGTGTCGAAGCCGCCGACCTGGAGGTGAACTTTGACGCATTTGCCTCCGGCCGCCAGGCATCTGGCGGTCTCCGGCCCGACGCCGGGCTCCGGGAAGATCGTGAAGGTTGGAATGACCGACGGGTCCGTTGCGGCGAGCCCGAGCGTGTGGTCATTCAGAAAGCGAAGCATTCCCGGCCGGTGCGGGTATGCCAGGGTGGTGTGATAACGCACGCCCAGCCGGTCCAGGATGCGTTTCCGGACAGCCTCGGCGTGCCGGTACGTCACCGGCCACGCCGGTTCCAGCTGGTCGAACCATCGCCACACCGCATCCTGAACGTTTGCGGGCAGGAAGTGGACGTGCGCATCGACAATGCCGGGCAGACCCAGCTCAGCGGTAAATCCGGGAACATCGTCGTCAGTCATGGGCAAGCAGGCTAATACCCCACGGATAGCCGCGCCCGCCCCGGCTCAGCCAGCGCGCATGCCCTCGGTCGGGCATAATTCCGATTTATCCTCTTAAAGTAAGCATCAGGTTTGCAGGCAGCGACCTTCCAGCTTTCTTGCAGGGTAGGATCCTAAGCTCTGGCCTGCAGGAACGGGGTGAGCCAAGCAGGAAGGTCGGGAAGGTGCCGAACAACGTGATGATCTCTCACCGCGGGGCGAAGTATGCCATCGGCCAGGGACCCCACTTCTACGGAATCTGGGACGTCGCGGCGCTCCAGTCCCAGCCGCTGGAGTGGTGGCACAAGACGCCGGAGGGCTGGGCCGCCGCGTGGACCCGGTTCGCGTCCGCGGAAGTTCCCGGCACGATCGCGCCGGTCAGCCAGCCAGCCGTCGAGCCCGCCGCAGCCGTCAACGCCGGCCGACGGCCGCTGATTGCAGCAGGCGTGCTCGCCGCCGGCGTCGTTCTCGGCGTTGTCGGCCTGTTCGGTGACTACGTGGCAGGCTCGAGCCTCGCGCAGGTGTCATCCGACCTCGTCCCGCACGTGATCTACCTCGCCGCCTGGACCGCGAGCGCAGTGCTCATCATGTTCGGCGGCGCCCGTCTCAGGGCCGGGGCGCTCCTGGCGACGAGCCTCAGCATCGTCACCTTCGGCCTGTTCCTGGCTGACGCGGGCACGCCGATCACCGATGGCGCGCACACCGCCGGGGCTGGCCTCGTGCTCAGTCTGCTGGGCTGGCTCGCCTGCGCGATGGGTTCCGCGGTGGCCCTCCGGATAGGCCCACCGAACCGGTTCAGCAGGCCAGCCGGCTACGACACGGTGCCGCTTATCATGATCATGGTGGCCGCACTCGGCACGGCGATCGCCTTCGCGCCGTCGTGGGACAGTTACGCCCTGCACACACTGAGCGGATTCAGCCAGACCATAACGGAGGGGAACGCGTTCGCGAATCCGGCTGCGGTGATAGCAGGCGACGTTGCCGTCATGGTCGCAGTAGTCGCCGTCGTCGCAGCCGCCGCCTTCTGGCGGCCGGTCCGGCTCGGGGCAGCGCTGGTGGCAGGCGCGATCGTCCCGATGCTGGCGCAGGTGGTCTCCGCGCTCATCCTGGTCCGCCAGCCAGTGTCGCCGACGCAGTTCGGCGTTTCACCGGCCCAAGCCGCCGTACTAGGACTCACGATTCACTCCGGGCTCACGGCGATCTTCTGGGTCTTCTGCGCCTTCGTGGCGATATTGATCTTGCTGTGCAGCTGGATGATCATCACGCCCGCTGCCGAAGCGCCAAACCACGGTCAGTGGCTGCCCGCCGGCCCGGGGTCCGGAGCACATGGCTACGCGGCCACCCCCGTCGCCACCTACGGCCACTTCGCGCCGGTGTCGGCACCTCAGTCGGCTCAGAACCCGGTATCCGGGTCAACACCCGCTGTCCAGCAGTAGCCAGCACTGCGTCAGCAGCACTGCGTTAGCAGCACGGCCGTAGCAGACTAGCCGGGTGCCGAGCCCTTTCACCCAGGCCCTGAGCAAGCTCGACGAGGCTGCCTTCCAGTCGCTGTACGGCCGCTGGGATCCGCTCATCCCGGATGCGGTCGCGCGGCTGCTGGCGCCGACCACCGTCCAGTGGTACGTCGCCGGCGGCCGGGCAGCCAGGGCTGGCGCGCCTGCCCGTCGGCACGAGGACACTGATGTGGTCGTCAGGATGGAGGACCTGGAGCAGCTCCGCAGCGCGCTGGCGGACTGGGACCTGTGGGAGGCGCACGCCGGCGCGCTACGCCCGCTGCTGCCAGGCCTGAGCCTGACCGACAACCGCGAACAGCTCTGGGCCCGGCTGGACTCGCATCACCCGTGGCAGCTGGACGTGCTGCTGGACCGCAGCGGTGACGAGTGGATCTTCAAGCGGGACGCCAGCATCCGGCTCCCGTGGGAACGCGCGCTGCATTCCGTCGATGGCGTGCCGCACCTTCGCCCCGAGCTGGCGTTGTTGCACAAGGCACACCTGGACCGGCCGAAGGACCGCGCCGATCTGCAGGCGGCCGTACTCGACCCGCCAGCCCGAGCATGGCTCGTCGACACCCTCGATCATCTCGGCCACGCCGAGTGGTCGGCGCTGGCCCGCCAGGCTAAAGAACAATGCGGACACTGAACAATAAGGACCGGGAGCGATCCCGGTCGAGCCGCTAATGTCCGGTCATGGACCTCGACCTTGCTACTGCGACAGCGGCCGACCTGACCCGCGCTATCCGCGAACGCGCTATCTCCAGTCGTGAACTCCTCGACAAGCTCGTCGCCCGAGCGGGAGAACTCAACCCCGCACTCAATGCCATCGTTGCCTGGGATGTCGATCGAGCCAGGGAAGCCGCTGCCGCTGCGGACGACGCAACCGCGCGAGGGGAGCAAACTGGCCCGTTGCACGGACTGCCGATGACCGTCAAGGATGTCTGGGAAACCGAGGGCCTCGTGACCACCTCGGGCGCGCCAGAGCTTGCCCATTACGTGCCGGAAGCCGACGCGCTCGCCGTTCGGCGGCTGAAGGACGCGGGCGCCATCATCTTCGGCAAGTCGAACACCCCGATGTATGCCGGAGACTGGCAAACCTATAACGACGTCTACGGCCGGACCAGCAACCCCTGGGACGTCGCCCGCACGGCCGGCGGGTCTTCGGGCGGCGCGGCGGCCGCGGTCGCGGCCGGTCTCACGCCGCTCGAGCTTGGTAGCGACATCGGCGGGTCGATCCGTAACCCCTCGCACCACAACGGCACCTACGGCCTGAAGGCGTCCTGGGGAGTGGTGCCAGTCCGCGGCCACATCCCCGGCCCGCCCGGCAGCCTGATCACCGTCGATGTCGGGGTGGCTGGTCCGCTGGCCCGAAACGTGGCTGACCTGCGCACAGCCTTGCAGGTGGTCGCGGGCCCGCTGCCGGAAGACGCCGTCGGCTGGCGGCTCGATCTCGACGAGGGCCCGCCGATCAGCGGACCGAAAGAGCTGCGCATCGCGACCGTCTGCACGGACGGCAGCGACATGCTTCCGCTCGCCGCCGACGTCCGGGCCTGCCTAGATGGCTTCGCCAGCCGGCTAGCCGACACGGGCGCCCAGGTCGACGCCGTTCCGCTGCCCGTGCCGCTTGCCGATGGCTTCAAGACGTGGCTGGACATCACCATGCCTATCATCGGCGTGGGCCTGCCCGAAGCTGACTACGCCGCCTTCGCCGAACTAGAGAATGCCGCCGGGGACGATCCTGCGCTCATCGCTTTGCGCGCGATGGCCAACCGGTTCCGGACCGTGATGCGCGCCACCGAGTTGCGCCAGCGCCAGCGTGCCGCATGGGCCGACTTCTTCGAGCGCTACGATGCCGTGCTCGCACCGGTGATGCCCACGGCCGCGTTCCCGCACGACACCGACCGGCCGATCGCCGAACGGGTGCTCGACGTTGACGGCACCGCCGTTCCGCACTTGATCGCGGCAGCGTGGTGCTGCTCGATCGGAGCGGCTCTGCTGCCGGTGGTGGCGCTACCAGTAGGCCCCGGCCAGACCGGCCTGCCGGTCGGCGTGCAGGTAATCGGGCCGTTCCTGTCAGACCTGCGGCTGCTGCGGCTCGCCGAGGTGCTGGACGCCGCCGGGCCAGGGTTCAGTGCGCCGCCGCTGACCTAGTCCTTCCGGGCGACCACGATGTCCCGCATGATCGCCTGATCCACCCGGTGCCGGAACTGCCGGTAAGGTCCCGACTCGACGGGCACCAGGCCTGCTCCGGCCAGGATGCCGGTCACCGCTTCGCGGGGCGCAACGAAGGTATTCCACGCGATCCCGATCGCGCCGCCCGGCCGGAGCAGCCGGGCCCAGGCGGGCACGGCGTCGCTGAGCAGATCCGCCGGCTGCCGGGCCAGCCCCCGGCCGCTCTTGCTGGCGTGCTGTACTCCATACGGCGCGTCGGTGACGATCAGGTCGAACGTCTCGGGGCGGAAGAATTCCAGGGCTCGGGTGGTGTCGGCGCAGACGACATCGAGCAGCTGAGTCTGTCCAGCCTTCTGCTCCTGTTTCGATGCAGCCAGGCTGACGTACAGCCGACGACCTGCCACCTTGCCCTCGCGCCGCACCGGCCCGTCGTACTCAGCCCTGTGCTTGATCCGCTTCCGCTTCAGCCACGTCTTGATGAACGTCGAGTACGCCTCGAAGTCCCGCTCATCCAGGTCGATGCCGGCCGCGTCGTACCCGTACATAAGCGCCTGATTCAGGGTGGTGCCCCGCCCGCAGAGCGGATCAAGCACCGCGAGCTTGCGGTCGAGCATCTGCCCGGCGAATGCCGACGCCAGCAACGTCACGTTCAGCAGCAGCTTGGTGAACTGCTCGTTGGTCTTGCCCGCGTACTTCTGGATAGTGATCAGGTCATCGTCGTACCGGTCCAGGCGGCGCAGGTCAACCGGCCGGAGCAAGCCGTCAGTTCGCTCGAACAGGGCATAGCAGACCGAGACATTGGACAGGAACGCAGTCTCCGGCGGCCCGATGCCAGCAGCCTCGAACTCCAGGTACCGGACACCGCCTAGCTCCGCTACCGCTGCCGGTGAGAGCGCGCCGGCGAGGACCGAGTCGCTGAACGCCGCGAGCTCGGCCGCGGCCAGTTCGACAGACGCCGCTGCGTAGACGCGGTTCGCCGACGGCAGCAGCAGCAGCGCGTACCGGGTCATGAGATCAAGCCTTATCACCCGGCTGCCCGTGTCGCGGCTTGACTCCGTACCTTGGTACGGCCGGTACCGTGCAGGCATGGCCGGGATGACGATCGGGAAGCTGGCGGCTGCCGAGGGCGTCGGCGTCGAGACCGTGCGCTTTTACCAGCGGCGTGGCCTGCTCGCCGAGCCCGAGCGCAACGGCCCCGGTTACCGCGAGTATTCCGAGGCCGATAGGGCCCGGCTGGTCTTCATCCGGCGGGCCAGGCAGCTGGGCTTCACCCTCGGGGAGATCGCCGAATTGCTCGGTCCGGCCGAGGCACGCTCCACCGAGGAGATCGCCCGTGCCGCTGGGGCGAAGATCGCAGCTATCGATGATCAGGTCAGGGACCTGACGCTGCTGCGCTGCCGACTTCGCCGCCTCGTGCACGTCTGCGAGCAGGGGAACGGTGAGGACTGCACGACGCTCTACGTATCAGAACGGAGCGAGTCAGAATGACTAACGCGCGAGTCGTGACCGACGCCAGCTTCGAGGCCGAGGTACTTAAGAACCCTAGGCCGGTCATCGTGGAGTACTGGGCCGAATGGTGCGGCCCCTGCCGCATGGTGGCACCGGTGCTGGACTCAATCGCCGCTGATCAAGCCGGCCGGGTTGATCTTGTCAAGATCAACGTAGACGAGAACCCCGTTACCACTCAAATGTTCGGCGTCTTGCATGTCCCGACGGTGGCGGTCTTCGCTGGCGGCAAGGTCGTCAGCCAGGTGATCGGGGCCAGGTCCAAGGCGGCTCTGCTGCGAGAGTTCGGCGACTTGGCCTAGCGACTGGCGACCCGCTTGCGCGCGGGCGGCTCGTGCCGGAGCGAGCCGGAGGTGCGGAACAGGAACTCCTCGTAAGTGTCCGGCGGCGCGGCGCGCCGGAACACGTAACGGTCCGGTGCGGCCATCCTGCGCTGGGCGTCTGTCACCTCGGCGAAGCTGCTGGCGATCCACCGCAGTAGCTGCCGAACGAAGGTGGGTTGACGGTGCTTCATATCTCCAGCATGCCCGCCCCTGGTCGCATCAAGAAGTGGCAGCTAAGACAGTTGACCTCGATATCCTGCCAACCTCTGTGGCATGATGGTCACATGCTGGAAAACGTTGCCGCTGTCGTCCTTGACGGATTCGCTCCGTTCGAGCTCGGCGTGGTGTGCGAGGTTTTCGGCACCGACCGGACCGCGGAAGGCCTGCCCGGCTATGACTTCGCGGTCGTGGCAGGCGAGCCAGGCCCGCTGCGGACTGGGGCGGGCTTCACGCTGGACACAACGTTCGCGCTCGACCGGCTTGAGCAGGCAGACCTGATCGTCGTGCCGGCCAGCGGTGACGACCGGTGCGGCCGCGATGAGTGGCCCGCGCCGCTGCTGAAGGAACTGAGGAGCGCGATCGACCGGGGTGCCCGGGTGCTCAGCGTGTGCACCGGGGCTTTCGTGCTCGGCGCGGCCGGCCTGCTCGACGGCCGTGCCTGCACGACCCACTGGCGTCATGCCGACCGCCTGGCCCGCATGTATCCGGCCGCGAAGGTAGATCCGTCGGTGCTGTACGTGGATGACGACCCGGTCGTTACCAGCGCGGGCACGGCCGCGGGCATCGACGCCTGCCTGTACCTGGTCCGCAAGGAGCAGGGCAGTACGGTCGCCAATGCGATAGCGCGCCGGATGGTGGTGCCGCCGCACCGCGACGGCGGGCAGGCGCAGTATGTGGACCGGCCGGTCGCCGAGCCGGACTGCGACACCCTCGGCGACGTCATCGAGTGGATGCAGCGCAACCTGGACCGGTCCGTCACTGTGGATGAGCTGGCCAGCCTAGCGGTTATGTCACCGCGCACGTTCGCGCGCCGTTTCGTGCAGGAAACTGGCACGACGCCCCAGCGCTGGCTGACCGGCCAGCGGATTCTGTTCGCGCAGCACCTGCTTGAAGCGACTGACGAGACCGTGGACGTGATCGCCGAACGGGCCGGTTTCGGCAACGCGGCCACGTTGCGTCATCATTTCCGTACGTGGCGTGCGACTACGCCGAACGCGTACCGCCGCACCTTCCGCGAGTGCCGGTAACGGCGCTAGCGGCCGGGGGCCGGCGCGGCAGCTGCCATCCGGGCCCGGATCTTGCCGGGAACAAGTTCGCCTGCCGCGCGCGCGTTGTGTAGCGCCCGGGCCAACCAGGCCAGGTCATCGAGCGCGATCTGCAGGCTCACCTCGGTTGCCGGATCGGCCGGCTCGCCGTCCTCGGTGAACGCCTTGTCCACGAACGGCAAGATAACCGTGCTACGCAGCGGGACCGCCTCCACCTCCACCGCCACCTGGACGAGGTGCTCGATCGCCCGGATGCCGCCGCCGACGCCGGCGCTGTAGCCCACGGCGGCCAGTGGCTTGTTCCGGAACGCGAACGAGACGAACACGCTGTCGATCGCGTTCTTCAGCTCGCCGGGGATGCTGTGGTTGTACTCGGGCGTGATGACGAGGTAAGCATCGGCCTCGGCGATCTTGCGATTCCACCGGCGGACGACCTCGTCCGAGTAGGTCGGGTCGCTCGGGTCGCCGATGCTGCCCATGTGCTCGCCGAACATCGGCAGCGGCCAGTCCCGGAGGTCGAGCAGTTCGGTCTCGAATGCCTCGTGCATGGCCGCGCGGCCCAGGACCCACGGGACTACCTTGTCAGCCGCCCGGGTTGGCCGGGTGCTGGCGACTATGACCTGAAGCTTCATCTGGTTCTTTCTCGTCCCCGCTGCCTGCGCGTCGAGGCAGGCGTTACTTGACGAACCGGGCTACGACGCTGACCTGCGCGTTGCCCTTGATCATGCCGAGCTGGTTCCAGTTCAGTCCGTAATCGGCACGGTTGATCTCCGTGTCAGCTACCAGAGTTATGGCGTTGTCGGTAGCCTCTGTGATCTGCGCATTGAGGGCCAGCGGGCGCGTGCGGCCCGCCACAGTGAGAGTGCCCTCGGCTGTCGCGCTGTCGCCGCCCTGCCGGACGATGCGGGTGAGGTCGACCACGATCTGGGGGTGGGCGCTGGCGTGAAAGAAGTCCTCCGACCGCAGGTGCTCGTCACGCTTGCGGTTCTTGGTGTCGAGCGACGCCGCGCTGATCTCAAGCCGGCCTCGGCCTGTCCCGTCAGGCAGGATCTCGCCAGACCCGCCGACCTGTCCGAATGATCCCCGAACCGTGACAAGTCCCCAGATCGACTTGTGCTGAATCCGTACCGATGAGCTGTTCGGATCAAGCTGCCAGCTGGCTGTGCTGGGACCGGTCGCGTCGGTGGCCTGGTTATTGTTTGCAGTGGTCATCGTCGAAAACCTCGATTTCCGTGGGCGATTGATTTAGATGTTGAATCATCACCACAGTAATAGTACCGAACGAAATAATCGTGTCAACCAAATCACCTGGGTACGCTGGAGCCGTGACGCCGGAGAAGGCTAACGAGAGGGCGCGGCCGCACGCCGGTGCCGGATACGGTCGTGTTGCGGACGGGCACCGCCAGCCAGCCGATGCGGGCACTGTGGCCGGCCTCGATAAGGGCGCGACCCATGACGGCGCAGCCCGTGACGCCGAGAGCCGTGACGCCGAGAGCCGGCGGATGCTTGTCGGTCAGACGGCGAGGTTCGCCTCGAACTTCGTTCGCTGGATGGAAGGGCGAACCTGTGACGGCCTTAGCTACTCGCGCCTGCGGTTGCTGCAGGCGCTGCACTGCGGCGGCCCAGCCATCATGCGCGATCTTGGCGAGCAGCTCGGCGCGACGCCGCGGAACATGACGGCCCTCGTGGATGCGCTCGAGGAGGCGCAACTGGTGGTACGGCGGCCGCATCCCACCGACCGGCGAGCGACGGTGATCGAACTGTCCGAGGTGGGCGCGCAAGCGGCGGGGCAAGCGCTTGAGGCCGCGGCTGGACGCCATGGCCGAGCTGTTCGCGTCGCTGTCCGCCGCCGAGCGGGAGCAGTTCTCCGCGCTGATCGTGAAGCTGACCGAGGCAATGGAGCCCGACCACGGCACATGCTGATCAGGTGTTCGCGCGGCGGCGGTAGGCGAAGAATACTCGGTCGGACTCGTCACTGACCCGGCTGCCGTCCAGACTTGCCTGCTCAAGCAGTTCGAACCTTTCTTCCAGCGCAGCATGGATCTGGGCGAGCGGCACGCCGAGCTCGTAGATTCGCTCATGGTGCAGGCGGTACATAGCGGCGTGCGTATGTTCGAAGATCCGGGTTTCCCATAGCGACAGATCGCCACCCGCCGACCGCACCGTCATGACCACTACGTTCCCGTCAAATTCGTCGACGTACGGAGGCGCGCCGTCCAGACGGCGAAGGCGGCCGGCCGTGTTCACGTCGAAGATGAACAGCCCGCCGTCGGCCAGGTGCTCGTGCACACGGCTGAACAGCGACAGCCAGCCGTCGAACGACGGCACATGGTTCAGTGTGTCGAACATGCAGATCGCCACGTCGAACCGAGCGGGCAGCCGGAAGTCGGTCATGTCGGCCTGTACGAGGGTGGCGGCAGGCGCTGACTCTGCTGCTTGCGCCAGCATTTGCGGCGAGCGGTCTATCCCGGTCACCGCGAGACCGGGGCTGAGGCCCGCCAGCAAGGCGCCGGTGCCGCAGCCGAGCTCCAGTAGCGAGCGCGCAAGCGGCAAATGCTTGCTGACATAGGCCTGAACTCTCGCGACCTCTTCGCCGCGGTCGCCCATGATGCGGTCGTAGAACCCGGCGAATCCCGTGTAGTCGGTCACGCCGCAATCGTGCCGGATTGCAGCCGCAAGCCGGCTCCCTTCCGGCTATCGCGGTTCACCATGGCCGGGCCAGCGCTCGATCGAGGTCCGCGATCAGGTCCGCGACCGGCTCGATGCCGACCGACAACCGGATCAAGGACTCCGGCGCAGTTTCGCCATGCCAACGGCCACGTCGTTCCCAGCTGGACTCGACCCCGCCGAAGCTGGTGGCTGACGTGATCAGCGCCGCCGCTGTGATAACCGCGTCCGCGTCCGCCGCCGTGCCGGCCAGCTCGAATGAGAGCAACGGGCCGAACCCGCGTGGCATCTGCACCCTGGCCACGGCCAATGTCTCTTGGCTCAGACCGGGGTAATGCACGGCGCGGACAGTCGGGTGAGCCACAAGATGCTCAGCGAGGGCGAGCGCGCTGGCCGACTGGCGCTCGATCCGCAGCGGGAGCGTTTTCAGGCCGCGCAGCGCCAGCCAGCTCTCCATCGGCCCGGCGATTCCGCCGCCGAGCGTCCGCCAGCTGCGCAGCTCGACCGCCAGCACCGGATCGCGGGTCATGACCGCGCCCATGATCAGGTCGGAATGCCCGGAAGCGGCCTTGGTCAGCGAGCACAGCGAGGCGATCGCGCCCAGGTCAAGCGGCCGCTGCAGCAGCCCGGTCGCAACCGTGTTATCGACGATCATCGGGGCATCGGCTGTAATGGCCAGGCGGCCGAGCGCGGCCAGGTCGGCTACCCGGAGCAGCGGGTTAGTCGGCGTCTCGGCCCACAGCACGCTGCGCGCCTCGCCAAGCTGGCGCGCGACCTCCATGTGATCGTTCAGGTCGACCAGCACCGGCTCGGCACCGTGCGGCCGCAGCTTCTCGGCTAGCACTCGCGCGTTGTAGTAGCCGTCGCGTGGCAGCACGAGCCGGTCCCGGCCGTTGGCAAGCGCGAGCATCAGCGCCATCGACGCGGCCTGACCCGAGCCGAACACGATTGCCTGGGCGTCCTCGATCGCGCCTAGTGCCTGTTCGAGTGCGGTCCAGCTCGGATTGCCGCCGCGGCCGTAATCCTCGGCGCGCGGCTCACCCCACGACGCGAAGGTGCTGGCCAGCACCGGCGGCTGCGTCACCGGATCGCCGCGCCGACCCAGCGAGCCCGCGTGCACGAGCATCGAATCGGCGGACGGCGGAGCCGGGTCAGTCACGCGGCCCTGCCTTGCTCGCGATGGTGACCTCGGCTGCAGTTTTCCTGCTCATTCGGCTGATCGTAAGCGCAGGCGGCAGGATCGGTCAGGCCGGGCGGCGCCGGATCACCACGGCAGTACCGGCGAGCAGCAGCGCCGAGGCGGCAATCAGCCAGCCGAGCTCGATGAACTGGAACTCGTGGTACCGGCTGGCGGGCTGGTAGGTGACCCACAGCACGATGTGGTGCAGGTTGAGCCAGGCTCCCGACTGCCGGTATGCGGCGTTGCCGAGCAAGCGGCCGTCCGGCCACCCCAGCTCCTGGCTGAGGATGACGGCGTGACCTGACCAGTAACCGCCGAAGCCGGAGAAGTTTCCGGCGCCTCCGGAGAACTGAACGGTCAGGGCGTGGTGGAGCGGCGGCAGGTAGTGCATCCGCCAGGAGGCCGACACCTCGTACCAGAGCGCGCCGTAGCAGGCGAGTGTCACTGCCATGGCCGGCAGGGTCCGCCGAATCGCCGCTCCGGCGAAGACGCCGAAGGTCAGGCCAAAAACTACCCAGCCGACCAGAGGCAACGGGCTCAGGTTGAACAGCAGCGGGAACGACCTGAACGCCGGTGCGGACCAGGGATGGCCGTTGGGGAACGGCGACAGGTACCAAGCGAACTCCGCTGCGAGGCCGGCTGCGGCCAGACCCAGCATGCAGGCGATGGGCACCACCTGGGCCAGCAGCCACCTGGTCCGGCTAGCGGCCTGAGTCCAGGCGACCCTGGCGGTGCCGTTCTCGGCCTCACGGGCCAGCAGCGGTGCGCCGATGAACATGCCCGTGAGCACCGGGATGAACTGGAGGAGGTAAGTCCACGCCTGCATCTCCAGGAGAGCACCGTGGCCGTAGATCGTCGTGAACTCCCAGTTAGCCCCGTGCCGGGCCGCGAACTGGTGCACCGTTAGGCCGGTGGCCGCTATCGCGATGGCCAGCAACGCGGCGAGCAGGCCCGCCCCGAGCAGGGCCGTCCGGTGCTGGCGCGCGGTGACCCGCGCCAGCCGGCGCCACGGAATTGCCGCCGCAGCCGTACAGCGGTGCGTCCTGAGCCATGAAGCCGATGCCAGCGCGCGCTGCGTCCGACCCCGGCTGCTGGCCGCCGAGCACAGTGATATGGCCGGCGCTGGGCCGCAGCAGGCCGGCAACGATATTCAGCAGCGTCGTCTTGCCTGCGCCGTTCGGTCCGACGAGCGCGACGACATGACCCGCCGGAATGGCGAGGCTGCAGTCGCGCAGCGCCAGGTGCGCCGATAACGCCGGGCCAGCCCGCGGCACTCGATCACGTTCACGCGACGGCCCCTGTGCGTCGCTGAGCGCTGGCCTCCGGTCGGCGTTGACGGTGGTCAGCGCCGCGACCCGGGTCGTCGCGGCGCTCAAGAAAATCCTGCAGTGACGTCGAGAACAGAGCCGTGATGCCCTCGCCATCCAGGCCTGCGTCGTCGGCGGAGCGCAGCCAGGTCAGCAGGCTCTTGCGCAGCGCCGCCTGCTCGACCAGCCCAACCCGGCGCAGCGTGCCCGCGATGAACGTGCCCTGGCCAGGCTTGCCAGCGGCCAGGCCACGGTGCTCAAGCTCGCGGTAGGCCTTCAGCACGGTATTGGGGTTGATGGCCAGTGACTCGACTGCTTCCTTGACCGTCGGCAGTCGGTCGCCCTCCTTGAGGTAACCCAGCCGCAGTGCCTGCTCCACCTGGTGGACCAGCTGCAGGTACGTTGGCACCCCGGAGCCGGAGTCCAGCCGGAACCCGATCGGCGACCCGGCCGCAGCAGCAGCCCCGCCGTTGCCAGTCGGGGCGGCGTTAGACCCTTTATCTATAATCATAGTTAAAGCGTAGAGAAGCGCGGCTGCGGTGTCAACCCGTGTCAGGCAGGCCGAAGGTTGCGTCGGCGTACAATAATCAGTACTATACTCAGTATGCTACTGAAGAAGAGGCTCGCGTGAGCGTCCCGCACGCGCTGCTGGCGCTGCTCAGCGAGGGTGCGAAATACGGTCTCCAGCTGCGCGAGGAGTTCGAGGCCAGGACTGGCGAGGTGTGGCCACTCAACGTCGGGCAGGTCTACACGACGCTGCAGCGCCTTGAGCGAGACGGGCTGGTCGAGTCGGATGGCTCGGCGGACGAGGGACCGCAAAAGAGCTACCGGATCACGGAGGCCGGCGATGCCGAGCTGGCCGGCTGGCTGCGTACGCCGCCGGACCTGGCCGCCCCGCCCCGCGACGAACTGGTCATCAAGGTCCTGGTCGCGCTCCGGGTGCCGGGCGTGAACGTGCCCGAGGTCCTGCAGGTACATCGTCGTTACCTCATCCAGCTGATGCAGCAATGGACCCGGATCAAGGATGCCGCCGCGGAGGACGACCTTGCCCTCGCGCTGGCCGTGGACGCTGAGCTCTTCCGGCTGGACTCGGTTGTCCGGTGGCTGGACTCCGCCGACAGCCGGATCAAGCGCGACCCTGTCGCGCAGGTGGGGCGAACGCCACCGCTGCCGAAACTGCGGCGGCCGGTGGGAGGCCGGAGATGACCGCGCTCGAGTTGCGGCATGTGTCGAAGATCTACGGTGAGGGTGCCGCCCAGGTGCGCGCGCTGGACGAGGTCAGCCTGACGGTCGAACCGGGCGCGCTGGTCGCAGTCATGGGCCCGAGCGGGTCAGGCAAGAGCACGATGCTCACGATCGCGGGCAGCCTGGAAGAGCCCACCAGCGGCGAGGTGCTCGTCGGCGGCAGGCCGCTCAGCCGAATGTCGCGCAATGAACGGGCGAGGCTGCGCCGGCAGTCGATCGGATACGTGTTCCAGAACTTCAACCTGCTGGCAGGCCTGACCGCGGCCGAGAACGTCGCCCTGCCGCTCGAACTCGACGGCATCCCGGCCAGGTCGGCGCGGGCGGCCGGCTTGCGGGCGCTGGACGAACTCGGACTCGGCGACCGGGCGTCCCGGTTCCCTGACGAGCTATCCGGCGGCGAGCGCCAGCGGGTAGCGATTGCCAGAGCCGTGGTAGGGGAACGGCGCCTGCTCCTGGCCGATGAGCCATCCGGCGCGCTGGACTCCGCCAACGCAGAGGCGGTCATGCGGCTGGTACGGACGGCATGCCGGGGCGAGGTCGCGGGAGTCGTCGTGACCCACGACGCGCAGCTTGCCTCCTGGGCCGACCGGGTGGTCTTCCTCCGAGACGGGCGCATGATCGACCAGACCGCGCCGCTGCCTGGTCCCGAATCCCTGCTCACGCCCGGCCACGGGCAATGACCGCCGCCGTCCGGGCCCGGCCCGCCAGGCCAGCCCCGGTGTCGGGCGGCAGCCCGGCGCGGCGAGCGGTCGTCCGCTGGGCCTGGCGGATGTTCCGGCGGGAATGGCGCCAGCAACTCATCGTGCTCGGGTTGCTGATCGTCGCTGTGGCTGCTGCCACCGTAGCCATCGCGGTTGCGACCGGCGCGCCGACCTCACCGAGCGCCGAATTCGGCACCGCGAACCACCTGCTCACCATTGCTGGCTCACCATCGCAGGTCGATGCGGGAATCCGGGCCGCCGCCCGCGACCTCGGCAGTATCGAGGTCATCGAGCATCAGAAAGTCACGATTCCTGGTTCGGTCAACACCACTGACCTGCGCTCGCAGGCGCCGGACGGGACCTACTCGCGCCCGATGCTGCGCCTGGATGCGGGCAGCTTCCCCGTCGGGCCTGGCCAGGTCGCCGTCACGGCAGGGGTCGCATCGATCTACCAGCTGCGGATAGGCAGCAGCTGGCATGAGAACGGCCGGGCGCTCACGGTTACCGGGATAGTGGAGAACCCCGGCAACTGGCAGGACCAGTTCGCGCTGGTCGCACCGGGGCAGATCAGCGCGCCCTACGAGGCGACACTCCTGTTTAACGCCGGCCGTGCGCAGCTTCGCAGGCTCGCTCCGGCCGCGAATGAGCAACTGCAGGCCTGGCCCCCGTACAACCCTGGGTTCCCGCCCGCCGCCGTGCTCGTGTTCGACACCATCGCGCTCACGTTCGTCGGGCTGATCGCCGTGGCCGGTTTCACGGTGCTAGCCCAGCGGCGGTTGCGCGCGCTGGGCATGCTTGGTGCTGTTGGCGCGACGGACCGGCAGATCCGGCTGGTCGTGCTCGCCAATGGCGCCGTAGTCGGCGTGATCGCCGCGGTTACCGGCACTGCGGCCGGGCTGGCCGGCTGGGCAGTCTTCGTCCCGCACCTGGAAACGATCGTCGAGCACAGGATCGCGGCATTCAGCCTGCCTTGGTGGGAGATCGTCGCGGCCACCCTGCTGACGGTGCTGACTGCGGTGGCGGCAGCATGGTGGCCCGCACGCACAGCCAGCCGGGTGCCCATCGTGGCCGCCCTGTCTGGTCGCCCGCCTAGCCCGCGCCAGGGCCGCCGGTTCGCCGCCGTTGGCACCGCAGTGCTCGCCATCGGCCTGGCTTCGATCGCGCTGGCGCGTCAGGGCAAGGTGCCACCACTGGTCGTTGCCGGCCTCGTCGCGACGACGGCAGGCATCCTGCTGCTGGGGCCGCTCGCCATTGCCGGGCTCGCAACCGCGGCGAGGCGCGCTCCGGTGGCCGTCCGCCTTGCCCTGCGCGACCTAGGCCGCTATCAGGCGCGCTCGGGGGCCGCGCTGGCGGCGATCAGCCTGGCAGTCGGAATCGCCGCCGCGATCGCCATCAGCGCGGCCTCAGCCGCGGCGGCTCCCGGCGACGCTGGCGCGCCCGCTGGCTGGACTAACCTGCCGGCCAACCAGGTCATGGTCTATGTGTCGCCCGGCGGGCCCGACAGCCTTCCGCAGGTTGGTTCCGCGATAAATGCGCCCCGGCTCACCGTGCTGCGCGGCCGGGTCGCAGCGCTGGCTGGCTTGCTGCATGGCGGGCGCGTCCTGACCGTCGATGCCGTAGTGGCGCCCGGAATCCAGTCCGTGCAAGAAGGTCCGGTGACCGGCAAGCCGACTGCCGTTCTTGTCAAGCGAGTCACCACGCCCTCCGGTCCGGGCCTGCAGCCGGTGGTCCCGGTCTACCTTGCGACCTCTGCCGTCCTGACCTTCTACGGCATTAACCCGGCCGAGATCAAGCCGGCCACGGACATCGTCACCTCGCTCCCGGATCTATCCGGGACCAAGCTCCTGACATTTGAATTCCTGGCCCGGTGCAGGCCCGGCCAGCACGGCTGCGTACAACCAGGCAAACACGCCGGGTCGGCCAGACGGACCCGGGCCGCCGTGAGCACCCCGGTGATCCAGGTGCTTGATCAGCTGCCGCATTATTCGTCGCCTCCAGCCACGCTCATCACTGCTCGCGAGGTGAAGGCGCTTGGTCTCACGTCGGTCACCGTGGCCTGGCTGATCCAGACCCCGAGGCCGCTGACAGCTGCCCAGGTCACGAAGGCAGATCATTGGGCCGCCGCCGCTGGCCTGACCGTGGAGACCGCGAGTAAAAAGGCTCAGGCATCGTTGGTCGCGGTCAGCAATTGGGCCACCGCGGCTGCCGCGGCAGCGGCGCTGGTCGTGCTCGCCATGACGATCGGGCTGATTCGCAGCGAGACCGCCGGAGACCTGCGCGTGCTAGCGGCCACCGGAGCAAGCAGCAGGACCCGCCGCCTGATTACTGGCGCGACCGCCGCCGCCCTGGCGCTGCTCGGCGCGCTGCTCGGCACGGCTGCCGCCTATCTCGGCATCATCGCGTGGAACCGGGGCGTCCATAACCTGGCGCACGTTCCCGACCGCAATCTGGCGGCCCTGATCGTCGGCCTGCCGCTGGCGGCGCTGATGGCAGGCTGGCTACTGGCTGGCCGGGAACCGGCCGCGATCGCACGTCAGCCTCTGGACTAGCCCGGCAGATCAAACGTGCCATCACCGGCAGAATGAAAGCTCAGGCGTCGGCAGAACGAAAGAGCAACGGCTGGCCAGCTGGTCGGTATCGAAATCAAGGCGGCCGAGACTGTTCGCGCTGAGGACTTTCGTTCGTTGAGGATCCTTCGAGATCGTCTTGGGCCAGGATTCCGCGCCGGCTTCGTCCTGTACTGCGGTGCGGAGCCGCTCAGCTTCGGGGACCGGCTTGCCTGCCTGCCTATCTCAGCCGTATGGGCAACGTCTGCGGCCACGACATGACAGAGGCGGCGATCGTGATCATAAATTGGTCCATTCGTCGGCCAGGATGGCCCAGCGCTCGTGATCACGCCAGTCCCCGTCGATCAGCAAGTAGTGGGGTGAGAAGCCTTCTCGCGAGAAGCCGAGCCGGCGCACCAGGGCCAGCGAGCGGGCGTTGTCGGGCTGGATGTTCGCTTCCAGCCGGTGCAGCCCGAGGTGGCCAAAGGCGTCGGCGATTACGGCCGCGAGGCCGGCTGTCATGAGGCCGCGCCCGGCATGCGAGGCGAAGCCCGCGTAGCCGAGATGGCCTGACTGGAGCGCACCCCAGACGATGTTGTTGATATTGACGTATCCGACCAGGCCGCCACACTCGCCATGCCGGATCAGGTAGCTGGCCTGATCGTCGCGTGCAGCCCGGTGCAGGAACGCGGTGAATCGCTGGGGCGAGTCCGGCGCCGATACCCACGGCTGCTGCAGCGCCTTGCTGGCTCGCGCCGCGGCAATGAACTCGCCGGCGTCAGCAGGCGACGGCTGTGAGAGCGTTATGGCCGCAGTCACGCCGGCGGCTCGAAGGGATTCAGTAGAGATGCTGCGCCCTGAACGTCTGAAGTGCTGCGCGTGACAAGAGTCCAGCCTCTGGCATTCGCGGTAGCAGCGATCAGTCCGTCGATCCAGGTCAGAAGGTAAGGGTTCGGGTCACGCTTGCGGAGTTCCGACACAACATTGGTGTCGAGGAGGTAGCTCACGCCTCGATTGCCCAGTCAGAGCTAGGGGGCAGTTCGACCGAGCGAGATAGTTCGAGGTCGTCGAACCCCGGACCCGACCTCAGGTACTCCTTGAACTCGACGGTCTCGCCCTTCAGCCGACGGTAGTCGGCGATGTCGATGACGACCGCCACCTCGTGGCCGTGCTTGGTGACAACTTGCGGCCCCTCGTCATGTGCGGCACGGATGACCTCACTGAAACGCTGTTTGGCATCTTGAACCTGCCACTGCATTAAGGCTCCTATCTGTCTAGACAGACTAGACAGACTCATATCACGCGCCGTCGCCTGCGAATCGGTCGGTCAGGATCGAAGCCGGCGGCCAGCGCTCTGAGTGCTTGGTCCAGGTAAATGGTCAGGTCGGCGTCGGCGCGGTCCGCCCACTGGTCGTACGCGGACCGGCAGACCGCCAGCGTCGCCCGGCCGATCGCGAGCGGGTACAGATCCTCGGCTGCCTGCCCGAGCCGGACGGCGGCGAACTCGCTGACCGCCCGCTCCCAATCGTCGTAGTGGTGCGCCGCGCTGGCCTGCAGAGCGGGCACCGAGCCGATGAGGTTCATCCGGGTCCGCAGTTCGGGCACGTCCTCGGCCCGGTACCGGTTGACGCCGATGACCACCTGCCGAATCGCCGCCATCAGCGGCACGTCCGGCGTGACGGCGGCGAAGGCCGCGCGCAGCGCCCTGACCTCGCCGTCGAACGCATTCCAGAGCACATCCGCCTTGGAATCGAAGTAGCGGAAGAACGTTCGCCGGCTCACGCCCGCGGCCGCCGCGATCTGCTCAACGGTAGTTTCCTCGAAGCCTGCCTCGGTGAACAGGCGGAGCGAGATCAGCTCAAGCTGCCGCGCGCTAGTGCCGGGCGGCCGCCCCCTGCGTCCTGCGACCGCCGCGTTGTCCTCGGCCAGTGCCCGGTCAGCTGCTCTCATAGCCTGATTTTGCCCCGCCGGTCTTGATTGTGTCACCGGGTGACGATTAATGTACTCGCTATTCGTCACAGTGTGCCGAAACTAGGGAGCACGACATGGCCGACAGCGCTACCGAACTGCTTGACCCGCCCGCTGACCAGTTTCCCGTCGCTGACGAGCTTGCAGGAGGGCACGAAGTCGCCGTCATCCAGCCCGATCAGGTAATCGCAGCCGACCTGCTGGTCGAGGAGATCTCCATCGACGGCATGTGCGGTGTCTACTAGCGGCAGCGTGAGGGCTACAGGCTTCGACCTGGACGGTGCCTGGCGACTGCACCCGCAGGTATCAGTCCGGCCCGAGCGGTTCGGCGCGCTGCTCTACCACTTCGGCACCCGGCGGCTGTCTTTCCTGAAGAGCCCGGCGTTGCTGACGGTCGTGCAGTCCCTGAACAGCCAGCCGAGCGCACGCGCCGCCTGTGCGGCCGCCGGCATCGGGCCTGCCGACCTGCCGGCCTACGCCGGAGCACTCGAGACCCTCGCGGCTAGCTCCATGATCTGCACAAGGACGGCGTCATGACCATGACGGCTCCCCCGGCGGCGCGAGCAGGCTCGCTCGTGAACGAGTTCCGCTACGGCCTCGACGCGCCGATCTGCCTGACCTGGGAACTGACCTACGCCTGCAACCTGTCCTGTGTGCACTGCCTGTCCAGCTCGGGCCGGCGCGACCCAACCGAGCTCAGCACCGCGGAGTGCAAGCGCGTGATCGACGAGCTTGAGCGCATGCAGGTCTTCTACGTGAACATCGGTGGCGGTGAGCCGACCGTGCGGCCGGACTTCTGGGAACTCGTCGAGTACGCCACCGCCCACCACGTCGGCGTCAAGTTCTCCACCAACGGGCTGCGGATCTCGCCGGAGATCGCCCGGCGGCTGGCCGGCAGCGACTACATCGATGTGCAGATCTCGCTGGACGGCGCGACCGCCGAGATAAACGACGCGGTCCGCGGCGGCGGCTCGTATGCGATGGCACTGCGCGCCATGCAGAACCTGGCCGATGCCGGGTTTGCTGGCTTCAAGATCTCCGTCGTCATGACCAGGCATAACGTCGCGCAGCTCGACGACTTCAAGGCGCTGGCTGACCGGTTCGGAGCACAGTTGCGCATTACCAGGCTGCGACCCTCCGGTCGCGGTGCCGATGTCTGGGACCAGTTGCATCCGACCCCGGCGCAACAGCGCCAGTTGTATGACTGGCTGCTGGCGAAGGGCGAGAATGTGCTGACCGGCGACTCGTTCTTTCACCTGTCCGGTTACGGCCAGGAACTACCGGGCCTGAACATGTGCGGCGCCGGCCGGGTGGTGTGCCTCATCGACCCGGTTGGCGACGTTTACGCGTGCCCGTTCGCCATCCATGACGCGTTCCTGGCCGGGAATGTCCGCGGCACCGGCGGATTCGCTGACGTGTGGCGCCACTCCGAGCTGTTCGCCAGCCTGCGGGTGCCGCAGTCAGGCGGGTCCTGCACCTCCTGCTCGGCGTACGACGCCTGCGGAGGCGGCTGCATGGCAGCCAAGTTTTTCACCGGCCTGCCGCTTGAGGGACCCGATCCTGAGTGCGTTCGCGGCCACGGCGAGGCAGCGCTCGGGGCCGCCGACAAGGCGTCCGCGCCACGGCCGGCCGGCGATCACTCGCACCGGGCCAGGAAACCGGTCCCGGTCACGATTGGCCCGCGGCCGACCGCCTCGCGCCCGGTGCCGGATCGCGCGTGCGACGAGAGCCCGCTGGCCGGTTTCACTGTCCCGGATTTGCTGTCCCAGCCGGGCCGTCAATGAGCTCGGTCGGCCGGGTCGCCCTGGTGACCGGGGCTGCACGGGGCATCGGCGCTGCCACCGTCCGCGTGCTCGCGGCCGACGGGTGGTCGGTACTTGCCGTCGACCTGGCCGACGCCGGTCCGGTCAGCGTGCCCTATGCGCTGGCCAGCCGGGCCGACCTCGCCGCTGTCGTCACCGAAGCCTCCGGCACGGCGCGCGATGGCAGCCGGGTGGCCGCCTTCCCTGCTGACGTTCGGTCAGCGGCAGCGCTCGCCGCGGCAGTCGCCGAGGCAGAATCCCGCTGGGGCGGACTTGACGCCGCAATCGGCTGTGCCGGCGTGATCGCCGGCGGAGTGCCGCACTGGGAAGTGCCTTGCGATCAAGAGCGCGCAGTGCTCGACATCGACCTCGGTGGCGTGCTGAACCTGGCCCGAGCCGCGATCCCGGCTCTGCTGCGCAGGCCAGAGCCGCGCAGCGGACGCTTCCTCGCGGTGGCATCAGCCGCCGCCAGCCGCGGCTTGCCAATGCTCGCCGCGTACTGCGCAGCCAAAGCGGGCGTCGCCGGGCTGATCCGCGCGCTCGCGGTCGAGCTCGGCCCGACCGGAGTCACTGCCAACGCGGTCAGCCCCGGTTCCACGAACACGGCCATGCTCGACGAAAGCGCGCGCCTGTACGGACTGGCCGGGGCAGATGATTTCGCCAGCAGTCAGCCCGCCGGCCGCCTGCTCGACCCGGCTGAAGTCGCTGCCGTGCTGGCCTTCCTGGCCGGGCCTGGTAGCAGCGGCATGACCGGCGCGATTGTGCCCGTCGACGGCGGCCTGGCCCTATGAGAGCGCCCCTAGTGAGGGCGGCGCCGTGACCACGCCGCCAGTGCCGCGTGGTTTTCGCGTCGAGCTGGACCCAGGCACCAAGCAGCTCAGCGGCGGCGCGCTGTTTGGCGGATCGCCTGCCAGGGTGATGCGGCTCACCCCGGCTGGCCAGTCCGCGCTGGCTGAACTTCGGGCTGGCCCGGTCAGCTCTGGCGCAGCCGCCCTGCTCGCGCGCAGGCTCACCGATGCGGGCATGGCCCATCCCGTACCTCCGCCGCGCAACGAAGAACGGGCCCAGCTGGACGTCACGGTGATCGTCCCGGTCCGCGACCGCGCCCAGATGCTGGACCGCTGCTTGGCCGCGGTCGGCGGCCTGTACCCGGTCGTGGTGGTAGACGATGGCTCGGCCGAGCCGGCCGCGATCGCCGCGGTCGCGGCGCGGTACGGCGCCCGGCTGCATCGTCGCCCGGTCAGCGGCGGCCCGGCCGCGGCCCGGAACACCGGCCTGGCCGGTTTTGCCAGCGACTTCGTCGTGTTCCTGGACAGTGACTGCGCGCCGCCGCCGGGCTGGATCGCCAGCCTCGCGCCGCACCTGGATGATCCGCTCGTCGCCGCCGTGGCGCCGCGAATCGTCGCGGCATCCGCGACGACTGCAGCCGGCCGCTACGACCAGGTTCGCGGCAGCCTCGACCTAGGCGAACAGCCCGCCAGGGTGCTCCCGTCCAGTCGCGTCGCCTACGTGCCCACTGCCGCCCTGCTCGTCCGCGGTAAGGCGCTGGCCGACGTGGCTCGCTGCGCCGCGCCGGCCAATCCGGCAGCCAGCGCGGACTCATCCGGTCCGGCGCTGAGTTACTTCGATCCGGCCCTGCGCTATGGCGAGGACGTCGACCTGATCTGGCGGCTGCACGAGGCCGGCTGGCGGATTCGCTACGAGCCGTCGGTCCAGGTGCCGCACCAGGGGCCGGCGAGCTGGCCCGGGCTGCTCGGCCGCCGGTTCCGGTACGGCACGTCGGCCGGGCCGCTCGCGCGCCGGCATCCGGCGAACATGGCTCCGCTGGCCCTCCAGCCCTGGCCCGCGGCTACGGTGGCGGCGCTGCTGGCCCGGCGGCCGGTGATCGCGGCGGCCTGCCTGACCGCGTCGTGGCTGAATCTCACGGCCGCTGTACGCCGGGCCGGGATACCGGCGGACGGATCCCTGCCCGCGACGCTCACGGCCGTGCATCAGACCTGGCTGGGCGTCGGCCGGTACGCGACCCAGTTCGGTGCCCCGGTGCTGGCAGCGGCGCTGGCCGCGCCTGGCGGCAAGACGGCGGCCCGGCGCTGGGGACGCCGGGCGGCCGCGGCGTCCTTGCTGCTGGGCCCGGCGCTCACTGCATATCAACGGGGCCGCCCGCCGCTGGGCCGAGTGGGGTTCATCGCGGGTCACGTCGCCGACGACATCTGCTACGGGGCGGGTGTCTGGAGCGGCTGCGGCCGCGCGCGCACCCTGGTCCCCGTTACGCCAGTCATTATCCGCCGCCCAGTGCGCATCGCCGCCAGCCGGCCGAAGGAGGAGCCTAAATGGCAGCTGCCTGGTTCGAGTCAGTGGCCGAAGCGCAGCGCCGGGCGCGCAAACGCCTGCCAAAGTCCGTCTACGGAGCCCTGCTGGCCGGCTCAGAACGCGGCCAGACGCTAGCAGACAACGTCAAAGCTTTCACCGAGCTTGGCTTCGCGCCGCACGTCGCCGGCCTGGCCGCGCAGCGGGACCTGGCAACCACCGTGCTCGGCCAGCCCATCTCGCTGCCGGTGATCATCTCGCCAACCGGCGTGCAGGCGGTGCATCCCGACGGCGAGGTCGCGGTGGCCCGTGCCGCCGCCGCTCGCGGTACCGCGATGGGGCTGAGCTCGTTCGCCAGCAAGCCGGTCGAAGAGGTAGTTGCCGCCAACCCGCAGACCTTCTTCCAGATCTACTGGTGCGGCAGCCGGGATCAGATCCTGGCCAGGATGGAACGCGCCAGGGCCGCCGGGGCGGCCGGGCTGATTCTGACCCTCGACTGGACGTTCTCGCATTCCCGCGACTGGGGCAGCCCGAAGATTCCCGAGCGCAATGATCTGCGCACGATCGTGCGGCATGCGCCCGAGGCGCTGATGCGGCCGCGGTGGCTGGCCGCCTACGCCCGGACCGGCACGCTGCCGGACCTGCGCGTACCGAACATGGCGGTCGCGGGCGGCGAGCCGCCGACGTTCTTCGGCGCGTACGGGGAGTGGATGCAGACGCCGCCGCCAAGCTGGGATGACGTCGCCTGGCTGCGTAAGCAGTGGCAGGCCCCGTTCCTTCTCAAGGGCGTGAGCCGGGTCGACGACGCTCGGCGGGCGGTGGACGCCGGGGTGACCGCGATCTCGGTGTCCAACCACGGCGGCAACAACCTGGACGGGACGCCCGCAACCATCCGCGCGCTGCCAGCCGTCGCGGCCGCCGTCGGCGACCAGATAGAAGTGCTGCTCGACGGCGGGATCAGGCGTGGCAGCGACGTGGTCAAGGCGCTCGCGCTCGGCGCGCGCGCCGTAATGATCGGGCGGGCATACCTGTGGGGGCTGGCCGCCGGCGGGCAGGCCGGGGTCGAGAACGTCCTCGATATTTTGCGTAACGGGGTCGACTCAGCGCTGCTCGGCCTTGGCCGGTCCGCGGTGTACGAGCTGACTCGCGACGACGTTGTCATTCCGCCGGGCTTTGCCCGCTGTCTCGGCGAGTCACCGGCGGCGCCGAGCTGAGTCGGCCTGCGGTCAGCCGTCTTGCGGCAGGTCCCTGATCATCTGGATGATCTCCTCCCGTCCGTAGCCCTGCCGCCCGGCGAACTGGATCACGCTGCGGACCTGAGTCAGGACCGCGCCACGCTGCGGGGTGCCAGCCACGCTGATGCCGCGGCCGCGGCGGAACTCGAGCAGCCCTTCCTCGCGCAGCTGGTGCAAGGCCCGCAACACGGTGTTCTTGTTCACCCCGAGCACGGCGGCTAGGTCCCTGGCTAGCGGCAACCGCTCGCCCGGTCCGGCCTCGCCGTCGGCAATAGCGCGCCGGATCTGCGCGGCGACCTGCTCGTGCAGGGGCAGCGACGCTGACCGATCGATGTTGACATCCAGCATGGTACTAGTGATAGTAGATCCATGGCGGTGCTGAATCAAGATCGGGGCCACGCTCCGGGCGATGCTCCCCGCCGGCCCGCGCCTGGCCACGACGCCGAGGCGATCTTCGAGCAAGCCCGCCGCCGGCGCAAGAGCCGCCAGCGGGCCAGCGCGGCCGCGATCAGTGTGGTGCTGCTGGCCGGGGCCGGGATCTGGCTAACTGTCGGCGGCGGCGGAGGTGCCGGGGCCGTCCGCGGCGGCGACAGCGAGCGGCCTGCCGCACCAACCGCGCAGTCGCGCCTGGACGCGGTCGCGCAGCCGGCCGTGCGGCTTGCCTGGATCGACTTTGTCGGCGCGTTGAACATCGGGGATCCAGCCACCGGCGCACAGCACGTCGGGCCAGTGATCGACGCAAGCCCAGCTGCGCCGCTAGTTTTCGCGGCCGGGCGGCTCTACTGGGTGGACGCCCGCCGGTACGCGCCGATCCGGGAGTATGACATCGCGACCGGCAAGATCACGCATCTTGCGCAGGGTGAGGCAGTCTTCACCTCGCCCGACGGCCGGCACGTCTACATCATCCGGGACGACACCACTTTGCTGGCGTTGCCTGCCGACGCCTCCGGCCGAGCGGCCATAATGCGAGTTCCGGCCGGGTGGTACCTGTCCGGGCATGTCTATCAATGGTTCCCGTGGGAAGGGCCGGTGGTGGGCGGCATCATCGTCTACTCCAGCAAGCACGCCGAAAGCTCGCCGGGCAGCGTCACGAGGGTATCTGGAATCCGGCCACCGGGCGGGTGCGGATTCTAGGCCGCGGTTACCTGATCGAGGCCGCCTACACGCCGCCGGGCTCGCGCTACAGCCTCATCGTCTGGGAGCCGCCGGGTCCGGGGATCGCGCCGGACTACTCGCTGCGGATTACCAACACCGCGACGATGGGGACGGTCACGGTGCGCAGCCCACTGCACTATGGGTTCGTGAGCAGTGGGGCCCCGGCGTTCTCGCCCGGCGGCACCCAGATGGCCGTGTTCGTCCGGACGGCCACGCTCGGTTCCGCCGACGGGATGTCAAAGCTGGCAATCGTCAACACCAGGACTGGCACAGTCCGGATCGTGCCAGGGACCAGGCTGTTCACAACCGAGGATGCCTTCTGGGCTATGTGGCTGCCGGGCGGCCATCAGATTCTGGCTGGAGCGGAGGCGTCGGGCTACGTAGTGGACACCCGGAAGCTCACCGCCCAGCCGTTCTCGTTCTTCCCCAGCAGCGACGGCTTCTCGGCGACCGTGCTCCCCGGCCGTCGCTAACTGCGCAGCATTTGCGGGTTCAGTAGGGTCGCACCGCCTCGCCGGTAGAGCTGGGCGGGGCGGCTCACCAGCAACGATTTTATCGTCAAACCGACGATTAGAGAGGCCCCGATCAGCTCGTGTCGTGCGATGGCATCGAATCCGATGCCGTGATGCTCGGCTGGGGGCAGCGCGTCAGGATCGGGCTGGCCAGCCGGACACTGCATCTCGTCAGCCCAGCAGTTCGGAGGCCGACATGACACCTGTCATGGGCAGGTCATGATGGCCGCTGGGTCAGGCTGCTCCTGGCAGGCGGCAGACTATGCCCATGACGATAACGAGAACCGAATCCGCGATCGGGCCGGGCGGCGGCGCCACGCCTGTGGCCGTGCAGTTGACCGGAATCCACAAGAACTTCGGGCACGTGCGTGCCGTCAAGGGCGTCGACTTGCGCGTCACGACTGGGGAGATCGTCGCGATCCTAGGCCCCAACGGCGCAGGCAAGACCTCGACGATCGACATCATCTTGGGCCTCTCGCAGCCGACCTCGGGCCAGGTGTCGGTGTTCGGGATGCATCCGCGGAAGGCCATTACCTACGGCCTTGTCTCGGCCGTGATGCAGACCGGCGGACTACTCAAAGATCTAACGGTGCGCGAGACGGTCGAGTACACCGCAAGCCTGTTCGCGCATAGCCAACCGACCGGGGAGGTCCTGGCCGGGGCCGGCATCACCGCGATCGCCGACCGCCGGGTCGGAAAGTGCTCGGGAGGCGAGCAGCAGCGGCTGCGGTTCGCCCTTGCGCTGCTGTCCGATCCGGAACTTGTCGTACTCGATGAGCCAACTGCCGGAATGGACGTCGAGGGCAGGCGGACCTTCTGGTCAGCCATCCGCAAGGACGCCGAGCAAGGCCGGACCGTGCTGTTCGCGACACATTACCTCGAGGAGGCAGACGCCTACGCTGACCGGATCGTGCTGTTGCGGCAGGGCGAGATCGTCGCCGACGGCACGGCCGCCGAGATCAAGGCAATGGCAGTCGGCCGCACTGTGCGCGCGACCCTAGCCGGTGCAAGCGAGGCGATGCTGGCTGAGATTCCCGGCGCGGACTCGGTTGAGATTCGCGGCGAGACCGTGCTCATACACGCCAATGACAGCGACGCCGTGGCGCGATTCCTGCTGACCCAGACAGCAGCGAAGGACCTGGAGATTGCCGCCCGCGGCATCGAGGACGCGTTCATCGCGCTGACCAGCGATGACGCCGCAAGCACAGGAGCAAGCAGATGAGCACTATCGCACCCGACTTCAGCAACCGCCGGGCGCCGGCGCTGGGCGGCTTCAACCTGACCGCGCTGCGGATCGAGGTTCGCCGCCTGACCCGGAACCGGCGCACCATCATCATCTCGATAGTGGCCCCGGTCATATTCTTCCTGGCGTTCGGCCTGAACAGGACCTACGACAGCTTGTCGGCTGGTCATGGCAATGTTTCAGCGTTCGTCATGATCAGCCTCGCCTTGTACGGCGCTGTCATCGCGACCTCGTTCGGCGGCGCGTTGGTCTCGATGGAGCGCGCGCAGGGCTGGAGCAGGCAGCTGCGGCTGACCCCGCTGTCGCCGGTCGCCTACGTCGTCATCAAGGTCTTGACCGCACTGGTGCTTGGGGCCTGCTCGGTCGCGGCGGTGTACACCGTCGGCGCCCTCACGAATAAGGCGTCGATGCCGACGTACCTGTGGATCGTCACCGGGATTTGCGTCTGGATCGGCTCGCTGCTGTTCGCGGCGTTCGGGCTGTTCCTCGGCTACCTGCTGCCGGCTGAGAACGTCTTGCAGCTCCTCGGGCTGATCCTGGCGCTGCTGTCTTTGGTCGGCGGCCTGTTCATCCCGATCAGCCAGTTCGCGCAGGCCGTCCAGGATGTCGCCAAGTGGAGCCCGCTGTACGGGCTTAACCAGCTCGTGCATACGCCGCTGCTCGGCAATGGCGTGGACTGGACCTGGGTGGTCAACGTGCTTGCCTGGCTGACCATCTTCTCGGCCGGAGCGATCTGGCGGATGCGCAGGGACACCGGCCGGCCATGAGGCATCGACATGACCGGCGTTTGCGTACTTTCCGTGACACTGCCGTGCCAGGGCGGTAACCTGCTACGCGGTCCAGCGAATTGTCGCCCGAGGAGCCATGCCGAAGCCTGCCGGAAGCGGCCTGCGTTACGTTCCCGGCCTGGACGGGCTTCGCGCGCTCGCCGTTCTTGCCGTCGTGGCTTATCACGTCAACCTCGGCTGGGCGCAGGGCGGCCTGCTCGGCGTCGGCATTTTCTTCACCCTCAGCGGCTACCTCATCACTGACCTGCTGCTCGCCCAGCAGGCTGCGACGGGCAGCCTGCGGATGGTCAGCTTCTGGCAGCGCCGAGCGCGCCGGCTCTGCCGGCCTTGTTCGTCATGCTGGCCGTCGTGGCCGGCTGGGTAGCGCTGCTGCAGCGAGCTCAGCTGTCAGCCTTACGCGGCGCAACGGCGGCGGCGGCCGGTTACGTGAGTAACTGGTGGCTGATCGCGCACAACTCCTCGTACTTCGCCAGGTTCGGGCCACCATCTCCGCTTGGTCACCTGTGGTCGCTTGCTGTCGAGGAGCAGTTCTACCTGGTGTGGCCATGGCTTGTACTGCTCGGCTTGGTCCTGGTGCGGGCCGGACAACTCGCGCGGTTACTGGCTCGCCGCGGCGCTATGGTGCTCGCCGCGGCTTCCGCGGCGTGATGGCCGTCCTGTACCACCCGGGTTACGATCCGACCCGGGTTTACGACGGCACGGACGCACGGGCGTTCGCGTTGCTGATCGGGGCTGCGCTGGCATTCGCACGGCCAAGCCGGACGATGCCGGCGGATCCGAGGCGGCGGGCCCGCTCATCCTGGACGGCGTCGGAGCGGCCGGCCTTGTCGTGATAGCGCTGCTGATCTGGCGCACCAGCCAGTACTCACCGTCTTTATCGCGGCGGCATGTCGTGCTTCGGTGGCGACGGCGGCGGTTGGCTGGCCGTCGTTCCCTGCCCCTCTGCCGGTCGGGCCGGGTGGCTCCGCATCTACCTGTGGCACTACCCGATCATCGTGCTGACGACTCCCGGCCGGGTGCGGTGGACAGCTTGATCCGGGGTTCGCTTCAGGTCGCCGCGAGCGTCGTCGTTGCCGCGCTGTCCTGGCGCTTCATCGAGGAGCCGATCAGGCACGGCGCGATCGGGCGCTGGCTGGCGCAGTTGCGAGCGGGGGCCTGGCGGGCTGCACCGCGCCGGGCCTGGGCCGTGGTCGCCGCGGTGTCGGGCGTGCTCGTCATGACCGTGGCCGCGCTGACCGGCGTGGTGCCTGCGGCGTCAGCGGGCCAGGATGCCGGGTCGATGACCGCGCCGATAGCCGGGCCGGCCGCGCCGATAGCCGGGCCGACCGCGCAAACCGCCAGTGCCCGCCAGGCACCCGCCGTCGGCTAAACCACCGCCCGCGGCGGCGCCGGTGCTCACGACGTCCTGCCGGTCGGTGGTGCATTTCGGCGACTCCACCTCGGACGGGCTGGTCTACGCTGCTACCGCCTGACGGGGCTGCGGGGACTCCACCTCGGACGGGCTTGTCTCCGCTGCTTACCTGCCTGACGCGGCGCTGCGCATTAGGGCGCAGTACGCGGATGTGGGGGTAACCAGCACCCGGTTCGAGGTCTACGGCGGCACCTCGATCGTGGAGACGATACTCAACGAGCCGAATGCCTACACACTGGCGCAGCGGCTCGTGCGCGCCGGTTACCGGGGCTGCTGGGTGCTGGCGCTTGGCACCAACGACACCGCCGACGTCGCGGTCGGCTCGAACGTGGGCCTGGCGGAGCGGATCAGGCGGATGATGTCGGTGATCGGGACCGAGCCGGTCTTGTGGGTCAACGTCCGGTCGCTGCTGTCGACCGGCCCGTATGCAGAGAAGAACATGCAGGCCTGGAACAGCGCGCTGCTGCGGGCCTGCCACAGCTACCCGAACATGCGCGTCCTGAACTGGGCCGCGCTGGTGCGTCGGAGCTGGTTCATCTTCGACGGGATCCACTACACCTCGGCCGGCTATGCGGCCCGGTCCGCCATCATCGCGGGCGGGCTCGCCGAGGCGTTCCCGCAGCCCGCATCCCTGAACGGGCTGCCCCGCCTGGCTGTGCAGATGCTGGTGGCCAACAGCAGGGCCAGCTGCCTGGTCTACTGACCGCGATCACGACATCAGGCAGTTCGGGGGGAACGCTGACCTGCCAGACTGTTGCCGATGCATGCGGGGATCTGGAAGAGCACGGCCACGCTCGCCGACGGGCGCGAGATCATCTATTTCGACGAGGCTCCCGGGCTCGGCCGGGCTGGCAGGCCGGACCGCCGCGACTTGCCGCCTCCCGCCAGGGCCGGCAGCGGGGCGGGCGCGGGTAGCGGACTGCGCTGGGATCCGCTGTCGGGGGAGTGGATAGCGTTCGCCGAGCACCGGCAGGAACGCACCTTCTTGCCCGCCGCGGACAGCTGCCCGCTTTGCCCGTCGCGCCCAGGGAACCTGACCGAGATTCCGGCGCCCGGTTACGACGTAGCGGTGTTCGAGAACAGGTTCCCGGTGCTCAGCGGCGTTGGCCCGAGCGCAGTCGCGGCCGATGACCTCGGTGTCCGGGCCGCAGCCAGCGGCCGCTGCGAGGTTATCTGCTTCACCGCGGATCATGACGGCTCGTTCGCGATGCTCAGCCCCGAGCGGGCCACTACGGTGCTGGCGGCCTGGGCCGACCGGACGGCGGCGCTGGGCGGCAGGCCGGGCATCGAACACGTCTTCTGCTTCGAGAACCGGGGAGCGGAGGTCGGCGCCACCCTGCAGCATCCGCACGGCCAGATCTATGCCCTCCCGTACGTACCGCCGCGGTCCCGGCAGCTAATAGCAAGCGCGCGGGCCTACCAGGCGCGCCACGGCACCAACCTGTTCGACGACATGGTGACTGCCGAGATCGCCGACGGCCGCCGGATCGTGCAGCGGAACGAGCACTGGGTGGCCTTCGTGCCCGAGGCGGCGCACTGGCCGTTCGAGGTAATGCTGTTCCCGCTGCGCCGGGTGCCTGACGTCGCGAGCCTGGCTGAGCCCGCTGTCGCCGCGTTCGGCGAGATATACCCCGCAGTGCTGCGCCGGCTCGATGCGCTGTTCGGGGCGCCCATGCCCTACCTGGCCTCCTGGCAGCAGGCGCCAGCCGTGCGACTCGGCCCGGCCCGCACCGAGACTGCGCTCTACCTGCAGGTCATGCCCCAGCGCCGGGCACCGGGGAAACTCAAGTACATGGCGAGCACGGAGACCGGCGCGGGCATCTGGTCCAACGACGTGCTGCCGGAGAATGCCGCCCGCATGCTGCGCGAGGCGTGCTGATGCGGCCAGGCGGATTGCCGCCGCTAGCGCGCCCGCAGTCGCTCGCGCGCTGGTTCTCGGCGAGCTTCGGCACGCCGCCGCAGCTGATCTGGCGCGCGCCGGGGCGCGTCAACCTGATCGGCGAGCATACCGACTACAACGACGGCCTGGTGCTCCCGTTCGCACTCGACCGGGGCGTGCTGGCAGCGGCCGCTAGCCGCACGGGCGCGTTGCTCCACATGCGCTCCCGGCAAGTGCCCGGCGAGGTGGCGAGCATCCCGCTGGACCAGCTGCGGCCGGGAGCGGTAACGGGCTGGGCAGCCTATGTCGCGGGCGCGGCCTGGGCACTGCGCGCTGCGGGCTGCCCCCTCGGCGGGATGGACGTCGGCGTCGACGCTGATCTGCCCATTGGCGCTGGGTTGTCCTCGTCGGCCGCCCTTACCTGCTCAGTAGTGAGCTGCCTGGCCGCACTGGCCGGAGCTTCCGGCCTGTCCCGGCCGGAGATCGCTGCGCTCGCCCGGCGCGCCGAGACCGACTTCGTGGGCATGCCCTGCGGGATCATGGACCAGTCAGCCGCCATGCTGTGCCAGGCCGGCCATGCCCTGCTGCTCGACTGCCGCAGCGGAGAATCAAGAGCGGTTCCGCTCGATCCCGGCCAGCACGGCCTGCGGCTCCTGGTGATCGACACCGGCGTCCGGCACGAACTTGCGGACGGCCGGTACGCGGCGCGTCGGCTGCAGTGCCAGCAGGCCGCCAGGCTGCTTGGCGCTGACTCGCTCCGCGACGTCGCCGACGCGGCCCCGCTCGGCGGGCTTTCTGACCCCGTCCTCGTCCGCCGCGCCCGGCACGTGGTCACCGAGAACCGGCGAGTAGAACGGGTCGCCGCGCTCCTGCGCGCTGGCCAGATGGCCGAGTGCGGCACGTTGCTGACCCAGTCGCACGTGTCGCTCCGCGATGACTTCGAGGTGTCCTGGCCTGCGGCTGACACGGCGGTCGATGCGGCGCTGGCTGCGGGTGCGCTCGGCGCCCGGATGACCGGCGGTGGATTCGGCGGCTGCGTCATCGCGCTGCTGCCCGCGGCGCGGGCCGGCGCGGTCGAGGCTGCGGTGACCGATGCGCTGGCCGGAGCCACGCCGACCGAGCCGGCTTTCATGATGGTGCGGCCTGCCGACGGCGCCAGGGCGGCGTGGCCGCCAGCTATGGCGAGAGGATCTCGGCCAGGTTGAACTTCACCGGCTCTTCGAGCTGCTCGAACCCGCATGACTTCGGGTCACGATCGTCGCGCCAGCGCATCCACTGCGCAGTGTGGCGGAACCTCGTTCCCTCCATGTGCTCGTAGCGGACCTCGGCAACTCGCTCTGGCCGCAGCGGCACAAACGATAGGTCCTTTCCGGCATTCCAGCGGCTGCCCTCGGCTTCGCGCGGGTGCCGCACATGCTGGTCCTGCAGGCCGCCCCAGTCCCACGGGTGCCCGTCGAAGCTGGTGACCAGCGGCTGGACTGCGGTGAAGAGCTCCCGTCGCATCGCCATCGGGAATGCGCCGACGACGCCGACGCTGGCGAGCCGCCCTGCGTCGTCGTACAGGCCGAGCAGCAGCGAGCCGATGGCATCGTCGCCGCTCTTGTGCAGCCGGTACCCGGCCACGACGCAGTCGGCCGTTCGCTCGTGCTTGATCTTGAACATGACGCGCTTGTCCGGCTTGTACCCGCCGTCCAGTGGCTTGGCGACGACGCCATCCAGGCCCGCTCCCTCGAACTGGCTGAACCAGCGGGTAGCCGTTCCCTTATCCAGGGTGGCCGGCGTCAGGTACACCGGTGCCGCGGCCGTGGCCATGACCTGCTCCAGCACGGCCCGCCGGTGTTCGAACGGGCGGCTGGTGAGGTCCTCGTCCCCGAGTGCCAGCAGGTCGAAGGCGACGAACGCGGCCGGCGTTTGGCTGGCCAGCAGCCGTACCCGGCTGTCCGCCGGGTGAATACGCTGCAGCAGCGCCTCGAAGTCCAGTTTGCGGCCGTCGGCGTCCGGGATCACGATCTCACCGTCCACCACGCAGCGCTCGGGCAGGCTCTCCCGCGCGGCGGCGACCACTTCGGGAAAGTACCTGGTCATCGGCCGCTCGTTCCTGCTGCCGATCTCCACCTCGTCGCCGTCGCGGAAGATGATCGAGCGGAAGCCGTCCCACTTCGGCTCGTAGCTCATGGCGCCATCGGGGATGTCCTTCACCGACTTGGCGAGCATGGGCGCGACAGGTGGCATCACCGGCAGATCCATTGCCCCATCATGGCCGAACGCCCGCCGGAACCTGACGCCGATCCCCGGATCGGCCAAGTCATGGCTGCCGCCGATGGCCGTCAGAGGTCGCGCAGAAGTTGCCGGCCGACCCTAGCGGTGTGGCCGGCCGGACATCGGCCGCCGAGGAAAGGACAGACATGAACTGGCTCTGGACCAACCTGCCGATCATGCCGGCATTCTTCATAGCGATGACGGCTATCCCGCTGTGGCTGACATTCAGGCGTCCTGACACTGCCCCGAACGCCGTGGTTCCCGTACGCGCTGCCAGCCGCGCGTCGACGGGATTCATCATGGAGGTCCCGCCACGCCTTGAGGAACGTCGTCGCCATCAGGTCCTCGGCCGCCGACCAGTCGCCTGTGAGCGGGAAGGTGCCGTTATTGACGGAACTCGCGCACACGTCGAAGAACTCGCCGCAGGCGTCCGCGTCGCCGGGCAACAGGTCGCCGGCCGCAACAGTATGTAAGTTTCAGTGGTCTAAATCAGACATTCCGGCCGCCCAAGGCACTGAAATCGTCATTGTGTCGGATTGAGAGTGGTAGGCGCACGCCCCATGGGTGCCCGATCCGCTCGCTGCCGCAGCGGCCTGGGGCTCAGCCAGAGGCCCGGCTAGAGGCTCAAGTGAATGCGGAGGGCCTGGTCAACTTCCGCCAGCAGCGCTGGCGGAAGTTGACCGGCCTTCTTGCCGATACGTTCGATCGCCACCGACTGGATCTGCTCGGCCTGGGCTACCGAGTCCCGCCGGAGACCCGTCTGGCTGGCCGGGAGCAAAACCTGGAACGGATGGACCCGCCCCGCGCTCGACGTTACCGGCACGACGGTGACAGTGCCGCGGCCAAGTCGCCCGGCAGCGCTGTTGGCGGCGTCGTTGCTGACGATTACCGCCGGACGGGACTTGCTGGCCTCAGAGGCCATTGCCGGATCGAGATTGACAATGACGATTTCACCGCGTCGCATTCAGCCGTCCAGCCCATCAGCGGCTGCCGAGTCCCACGCGGCGTCATCCAAAGATGAGTCCCACGATTGCCAGGCCTCCTCATACGCCGCTTCCAGCTGGCTGGAGCGAAGCAGCGTAACGGCTTTGTGCACGACAGCTGACCGTGACTGCATGTCGTGCTCTTGGGCGTAGGCATCGAGGTAGGCGACGTCTTCCACCGGAAGGCTCACACTAATTTTCATACCTTTGATACTACTAGCTGGGCTACCACGATAGCTACCGCGAAACTATGCTGAGGTTGATGACAGTCCTGATATGAAGGCATCAACGTGTGCACGTGGTAGGGCGCGAGGGAGCCGTCAATGAAAGTTCCGCTCACTGTCGGGGACTACCTCAGCCGCGGCGCGGCCGTCTACGGCAACCGCACCGCCGTCTTCGACGAGCCTGGGACTGCAGGCTCGCTGGGCGCGCTGACGTACCGCGAACTGGAGAGCCGCGCCCGCGGCATGGCCCTGGCTCTTGAGCGGATGGGCATCGGCCAAGGCGAGCGGGTTGCGATCGTCAGCCCCAACGCCGCCAGGTTCCTCATCTCGTTCTTCGGCGTCAGCGGCTACGGCCGGATCCTGGTGCCGGTGAACTTCCGGCTGAACGCCGACGAGATCGGCTACATCATCGGGCACTCCGGCAGCACCGTGCTCCTTGTCGACCCGGAGTCCGAGGAGAGCCTGCGCGACGTGCAGGTGAAGCACAAGATCGTGCTTGACGGCGTAACCGACGCTGAGCTTTTCGCCGGTGCTGCGGACGGCGCCGAGCCCGCCGCCTGGCTGGCCGACGAGGACGCTACCGCCAGCATCAACTACACCAGCGGCACTACTGCCCGCCCCAAGGGAGTGCAGTTGACGCACCGCAACTGCTGGCTGAACGCGGCCACCTTCGGCTGGCACACGGCCGTGACCGATCGTGACGTGTTCATGCACACGCTGCCGATGTTCCACTGCAATGGCTGGGGCATGCCGTATGCCGTGACCGCCATGGGCGTCCCGCAGGTCGTCGTGCGCAAGGTCGACGGCGAGGAGATACTGCGCCGGATCGACGAACGCGGCGTGACACTGCTGTGCGGTGCGCCGGCCGTCGTAGCCGCGATCCTTACCGCCGCCGCGAGCCGCCGGTCCGCCGGGCAGCAGGTCCCTGGCGCGGGAACGGTTCGGATGGTAGTCGCCGGGGCGCCACCGCCGTCCAAGACCATCGAGCGAGTCGAGACAGAGCTCGGCTGGGAGTTCATCCAGATCTACGGGCTCACCGAGACTGCGCCGCTGCTGACCATCAACCGCGCGCCGGCCGAGTGGGACGGCATGCCGCCCGCCGATCGGGCCAGGCTGCAGTCCAGGGCTGGCGTGCCCGCAGTCGGCGTGCAGATCCGGACCGACGAAGAGGGCGAGGTGCTGGCTCGGTCCAATCACGTGTTCGCCGGCTACTGGGAGCAGCCGGAGGAGTCGGCGAAAGCGCTGGACGACGGCTGGTTCCACACCGGCGACAAGGGCGTTGTCGAGGCCGGCGAGTACCTGGTCATCTCGGATCGGAAGAAGGACGTCATCATCTCCGGCGGGGAGAACGTCAGCTCCGTCGAAGTCGAGGACTGTCTCTACCAGCACCCGGCCGTGGCTGAGGCGGCCGTGATCGGCGTGCCGGACGCCAAGTGGGGCGAGACAGTGAAGGCTCTGGTCGTGCTCCGCCACGGCAGCCAGGTCACCGGGACAGAGCTGATCGAGCACTGCCGGTCCCGGCTCTCGCATTTCAAGTGCCCGACCTCAGTTGACGTGCGGGAGGCGCTGCCCCGGACCGCGACCGGAAAGCTGCAGAAGTTCAAGCTTCGCGAGCCGTTCTGGACCGGCCTGGACCGCAAGGTCAACTAGCGTCTCCGCTGGCTCTGGCCATGATCTCCTGGACGATGGCGGTCTTGGCGTCCGCGTAGTGCTGGACGTGGCGCCAGCTGCGCCGGGCAAGGTCTCTCTTCACCCGCAAATAAGCGTCCCGGTCGGCATCGTGAGACCGCAGCCAGTCGCGGAAGAGCAGCATCCGGTCAATCTCGGCCGCACCCACGCTGAATACATGCAGATTGATGTCGGTGTCCGGGCCTTTGAACAGGCGATGCTCGAACCAGTCGGGCTCGCGGATCCGCAGGACATAGCCGGCCGCCCCCAGAGCCGGAACATAGGCCTGTTCGTCGGCCGAGTCGGGCACGGCCAGCAGGATGTCGATGATCGGCTTGGCGGCAAGCCCAGGCACCGAGGTCGAACCGACATGCTCAACCCGCCGCGCGGCGCCGCCCAGGATGGACCGGATCCGGTCCGCCTCCCGGCTGAACAACGCCGGCCAGGCGGGGTCGTAGTCGGCCAGCGTGATCGGCGCGTTGTGAGGAGTGAGCGCGCCGATCCTGGTGCGCTGCAATTCCGCATCGCTGGCCTGATATGGCTGGCCGTCCTCGGCGTCATACGGCATGGCGGCGGCTCCTTCAGTAATCGGTTTCAGTAACCGGTCGTAACCACAGCCGCGTCGGCAGTGGTCCGGGCTGACGGCGAACGTTCCTGGCTTCTAACCGCCGTAGTACTCTCCGCTCTGGTTGTCCGGGCAATCGACTAGGAAGGCTGCCGGTGGTCAGTTCGGGCGCAACAGGCCCTGGGAGTAGCGGCGCAGCGCCGTCACTGACCGCTATCGAGCAGCGCGGCATTGAGCACATCCCGCACGCAGATCGCTGGGGCAAGCCGAGCGGGCTGTTCTGGATGTGGGCCGGCGCCGTCTGGAACGTGGAATTCGTTTACTACGGGGCGATTGCTGTCGTCTTTCTCGGTTTGTCGTTCGCGCAAGCCCTCCTGATTATCGTGCTCGGGAACGTCGCGTACGTGCTGACCGGCCTGGCGAGCGTCCAGGGTCCGAAGGCTGGCACGACGACGTTCGCTATCAGTCGGGCCGCGTTCGGGCCTAAAGGTAACAAACTGCCATCCTTCTTTAACTGGATTACTCAGGTCGGATTCGAGATCGAGGGCATCGCCTTCATCGTCTTCGCCGCGATAGTGCTGATGGCCAAGGCCGGGTTCACCGCTGGTACTGCCGCGAAGATCGTATTCGTCATCGTCGCGGTGGCCATCCAGGCGGTCTTGCCGACGCTTGGCCATGCCGCCGTGCTCAAGGTGCTGCGCTGGCTCGCCATCCCGTTCATAGTGCTGTTCGCGGTCATGGCGGGGCTTACCGCGGCCAAGGCCAACCTGCACGCTGTGCCGCACGGCGCGGGGTGGGGCATGATGCTTGTCTTCCTGGCGCTGGTGATTTCCGCCGGCGGGCTGGGCTGGACCGAGAACGGCAACGACTACTCCCGCTACTTGTCGTCGTCCACCAGTAGCAAGCGGATCGTCTTGGCGGTGGCCCTGGGGGCATCTATCCCGTCGGTGCTCCTGGAGATCCTCGGCGCCGCGGTGGGAACGGCAGTGCCCGCCGCAGCTACCTCGCCGACCGGGCTGGTAGCAGGATTCCAGTCCTGGTTCGTGGTCCCGTTCCTGATCTTTGCGATTCTCCAGCTATTTGCGATCAACACCCTGGACCTCTACTCCTCGGGCGTCACTTTGCAGAGCCTGATCCCACGTCTGAAGCGGATTCACTGCGTCGCCATCGACACCGTCGTCTGCGGCGTCATTGCGGCCTATGCGGTGTTGTCGTCAAGCTTCTTCGGCCTGCTCACGGGCTTCTTGTTGTACATCATCTTGTGGCTCGCGCCCTGGTGCGCCATCTACTTGGTGGACAGCTGGCTGCGCAGAAACCAATACGATCACGACGCGCTGCTGACCGAGCGCAGCGGACGCTACTTCCGGACAGGCGGCGTGCACTGGCCGGCGATCGTTGCTCAGGTTACCGGCGGCGTCGCAGCGTATCTCTGGCTCAATGCCTCAAGCGGAGGTGTCCTGGCGTCCAGGGGGCCGCTGTCAAGCCGCGCCGATGGCTCGGACTTCAGCGTCTTCATCGGGCTGATCGTCGGCGGCCTGGTGTACTACGTGCTCGCCGCCAGGCAAGTGCGCGCCGATGGCGAGGCGACACCGCAGTCGGCCGCCGCGTTGTAGCGGCCGGGTAAACCGCTGGCCAACCGACCCGCAGGGAGCCGAGCACGTCGTAGCCCAGATTGCGGCGGCGGGCGGGTGACGGTGGCGCATCAGGTGGCGGGACGGCGACAGCAACCAGCACGAGCGGCAGACGAGCGAGGAAGTGAAGGGCGCTCATCCTGCTGGCATGGATGGCCCTGTAGTTCAAAGACCAACTCGCCGATGTCGCTGACATGTGGCGGCAGGTTCACCGGAACTCCAGAGGCTTGACTGTGCTCTGGTGCGAGACCGGCGAAGCAGGTGCGGCAGCCAGCTATCGCAGCCAGCTATCGCAGCCAGTAAGCACAGGAATGCCAGGATGAACGCGGCGTAGGCGCCGATCATGTGCGGGCCTGTGCTCAGGGAGTAGTGCTGCTCCTTGGTGAAGTAGGAAATGGCGACGGCGGCCAGGACGGCACCGACCGTGAGAAATGCCGCTCCGAGCCAGAACCATAGTTCGCGGGAGCGCACGACCGAGGGTTACCCAGTCCGAACCCCTGCGCCGAACTCTCCAAAGTCTGCCCGACTGGCCCTAGCGCTTGGCCACGAACGTCCCCCAACCGGGGGACGTCTCGAATCGAGCGACGCCGGGTGGCCACGGGGGCGAACCACCCGGCGTCCCCCTCCCGCGCTCCGACGGAGCACACGGAGCGCGGAGATAATCGGTGTCCCAGTTGCGCTGCGTACACCGTTGGAGCGCGCCTTACACCGAAAATCCCTCCACCTTGTCAAAGCCCGGACTTCTGCTCGGGCATGGTTAGGTTCCCGAGGCGGCTTGCATATCGGAGGTTGCTGGCCCGACACTCTCCACATGCCGTTACGGAAGTCCAAAGAGCAACGCGACGCTGAGCGTGCCGAAGTTGAGCGCCAGGACCGCGAGCATGCGGCGCGGCTCGCCGCGCTAAACGACGTGACGGGGCAGGGGCCGATGTTCTGCCAGTCGTGCCGGGCAAAGCTCCGACCCAATGCAGTGCACTGCCACTACTGCGGCGGAACTGACTTGGCGCGCAGTGATCCGTCAGCGCCATTGTTCAGTCAGGCCGCGGTGGGCGGCGCCTGCGGGAAGTGCGGCGGGCGCTCGTTCACGGCGCCAGGCGGCGGGACTGGCGCAGCCGCAGCAGTCGGCTTCCTTGTGGCAGGCACCGTCGGCGCCGCAGTGGGCGCCGCGGCGTCGATGGGCTCAGGGGAGTATGTGCTCTGCGTCACGTGCGGGGCACGATACCGGCGCGGCTGAAGCATCGGCAACCGGGCCTGCTTATCGTTCTGCGATGTACCAGCGGCGTCCGGCCGCTGGCTCGACTAGCCCTCGACCACGTATGTCCCCCGCTTGGCCTCAGTCTCCACGAGACCCTGGTCTCGGAGCGATCCAACGGCTTTGCTAGCCGTCGATCGTCCAACCTCGAACTCGGCCATCAGCTCTGTCTCGGTCGCTATCCGGTGACCAGGCCATAAACGCCGGACCTGATCCTATCCCGGATGATCTTGCCTGGCTGGAGCCAGAAGGGAAGCGGGCAGGGTCTTGGTCGGTTGGGCATAATCGGTCATTGACCGTCGCCGTGCCCTGGCGCCGTATGGGCGACCTCGGGTCAGGGGAATGGACCGATGCCGCGCCACTCGCTATGTCGGGAGAAGTCCGGGTCGTCAAAGTTCACCCGGCTTGGCGCTGCCGACTGCCAGCCCGGCAGGCTGCCGCACGCCTGCACCCAGGATCTTGTGAACCACACTTCCAGCCGGTCGCCAGCTAGCAGCCCGAACAACAGCGCGTAGGGCGCGAATGCATCGAGCCCGGGCTGAGCGTTCTCCGTGGACATGCCGTCAACGCAGCCCGCGAGACGGTGAATGGTCAGGTCCAAACCCTCACTCCAAGGCGCTGCTGGGTGACCGACGCGGTCCGCGACGCGGTCGAGCAGAGCCAGACCCTCATCCGCGTGGCCAGGGCGGAGCAGGTGGCCGACGTCATCGCGTACCTGGCGTCAGATGCCGCCGCCCTGATCACCGGCAACACCATCACGTTGCGGTGGCCCGCCGCTCGCGCCTGGCCGGCGCACCGGCTAAGGTCTGCGAGCGTGAGCGCGCCAAGAGTTGCCCTTGGTCCTGGCCGAATCGACTATGTCGAACGTGCGATCAGCGACGGCGGCGGCGAGCCGGTGGGCATTGACGAGCTCGCCGATGCGCTGGTCTGGCTAGCGCCATGGGATCCAGACGGTCTGCGCATCGCGCTCACGGCGACCGGAGCCCGCTGGGTGCAGCTGTCGGCGGCAGGCGTGGAGCCCTTCGCTGCGGCCGGGGTACTGGATCCGACCCTGACCTGGACGTGCGCCAAGGGCAGTTACGCCGAGCCGGTGGCCGAGCACGCACTGACACTCGCCCTGGCCGGCCTGCGCTGCCTCCCCCGCCGCGTCATGGCGACGTCTTGGGGTCCGCCTGGCGGCGAGAGCCTGTATGACCAGCCGGTCACGATACTCGGCGGCGGCGGAATCGCCGCGACCTTGCTGGAACTGCTCGCACCGTTCCGGGTGGCCGCGACGGTGGTACGGCGCTCGGCCGACCAGTTGCCCGGCGCCGCCCGGACGCTGCAGCTGGAAGGCCTGGATTCGGCACTCTCCGAAGCCAAGATCGTCTTCCTCGCCCTGGCCCTGACCCCGGAGACCGACCGGATCATTGGGGCGAGTCAGCTAGCGGCGATGCGGCCGGACAGCTGGCTGGTGAACGTCGCCCGCGGCCGGCACGTCGACACCGCCGCGCTGGTGACCGCACTGGCTGACGGGGTTATTGCCGGCGCCGCCCTGGACGTGACCGACCCTGAGCCGTTGCCCGACGGGCACCCGCTCTGGGCCCAGGAACGCTGCATCATCACCCCGCACACCGCCGATACCCTGGAGATGATGGAGCGCCCGTTCGCAGACCGGGTCCGCGAGAACGTTGCGAGGTTCGCCGCCGGCGAACCGCTGGTTGGCGTCGTCGATCCCGCGGCAGGCTATTGAGGGAACGTGGTCGCCGCTCGCTGCGGCAGCCTGACCGCAGCGACCGCGGCTTGGCCCGGCCAGATACCAGCCCATGCCGAGGCTCACGGCTGGCCGTGCCGACGGGGCGGCCAGGCGGATCCGGTGACATGGCTGCGGCGGTCGGCCGACATCGTCAGGTACGCGTGGCCCCTCGGGGAGAGCCGGTAGCCGACGTCCAGGCTGATGGTGAGACCGAGTTCCTTGAGCCGCCGGACGTGCAGCTTGAAGTCCGCGCGCTCCCAGCCGAGCGCCTCCGCGAGCGATGTGGAGACGACGCCCGGCCGGTCGGCGATCTGGGTGAGTACGGCGGCTGTCCAGGGTCCGCGCTTACTGGCGGCATCCATCCGGGCAAGTCTCCGCGCGATTGCCGCCACTTCCTCGCTCGACAGCGACCCGGCGGCCGCGAGCTGGTCGCGTGGATCGGGGCTGTCCAGCCGCCGGAACCTGATGCAGTAGAGCGCCAGCTCAGGATCTCCGCGAAGGTCAGCCACTGCCGCCTCGACATCGGGGAAGCCCGCGTCCCGCGCCAGCTCAGCCGTGATGTCGCCGGGAGTAATGATGTCAGCCGACTCGGCCAGAACCATGTCTGTGCCGGTGCGGTACTGATGACCCGCCACAACGTGGGCCCGGCGCCACCGGCGGAAGGCCACGGTGATGCTGCCGTCGTGAAGACCTGTGCGCAGGCGCGGTTCGAACTGCATTCCGCGACTGTAACTCCGCGAGGGTTGAGGTGGCCGAATCGGCGCCGCCAGCCGACCAGCTTGCTTCTCAGCCGGCAGCCCTGAGAATTTGCGCAGGACGGCGCTCAGACCCTCACGGTGCAATGGAGGCGCCCGACTAGATCGCTGATGGACAATAGACGGCATGAGCGGTACCGCCGTCGCCAGCGGCGCGGTAGTCAACGAGCAGGCGTGGCGGATTCCAGCGGCCGGGCTGCGCGAGTACGTGGACAGCTACGTTGGCTTCCGTCAGGCCGGCGTCGGGCCTGCACGTCATCGCGGGTTGCCGTCGCCGTCCATGACGCTCATCTTCACGCTGGACGACCCGCTTGTCATCGCGGCGCACCCAGACCCCGCTCAGCCGCCCGGCACTTTCGATGCCCTTGTCGGCGGCCTACACACAGCGCCCGCGATCATCACCCACGAGGGCAAGCAATCGGGAGTCCAGCTCGGGCTGAGCCCGCTCGGCGCGCGGACGCTGCTGGGCCTGCCTGCCAGCGAGCTCGCCGGCATCGACGTTCCCGCACAGGACGTGCTCGGCCGGTTTGCCGCCGAGGTGCTAGATCGGCTTCGCTGCGCGCACGGCTGGCCTGAGCGGTTCGCGATCCTGGACAGGATGCTGCTGGCGCGCGCAGACCGAGCCAGCCCCGATGCGGCCGGCGATGAGGTCAGTTACGCCTGGCGGCGGATGCTGCAAACTGGCGGCACAGTTGCGGTCGGCGAGCTCGCAGCCGAAATCGGGTGGAGCGACCGGCATCTCAGGGCGACGTTCCGGGCCGAGACCGGGCTGGCGCCAAAGGCGGCGACCCGGGTGATCAGGTTTGACCGGGCCAGGCGGCAGCTGCAGCGGCGCGCAGCGGCAGGAGAGCCACTGCGTCTGGCCGAGCTGGCCGCTTCGCGCGGCTACTTCGACCAGGCCCACTTGGATCGGGACTTCGCTCTGCTGGCGGGATGCGCGCCGACCTCCTGGCTAGCGGAGGAGTTCCGAAACTTCCAAGCCAGTGAAGCCTAGCTAGCGCGAGGCTGGCGTCATGAGCGATAAGACACCAGCACCGCAGGTATGGCCCACGCTCCGGGCGCGCGACGCCCGTGCGCTGATCAAATTCCTGGTCGAGGCATTCGGCTTCGAGGAGTCAGCCGTCTATGGCGAAGGTGACCGGGTCGATCACGCGGAGCTCGCCTGGCCGCCCGGCGGTGGCATCATGCTCGGCTCCGCCAGGGACAGCGACGCGGAAGACAACTGGCCGCTTCGGCCGGGCGGCTTCGGAGCGTACGTGGTCACCGACGAGCCGGACGCCTTGTTCGCCAGGGCGACGGCAGCCGGGGCGGAGGTACTGACCGGGCTGCATGAAACCGACTACGGATCGATGGACTTCGCAATCCGCGACCCGGAGGGCAATCGCTGGTCGTTCGGTACCTACCGAGGCGTTCCCCGCAGCTGACTGCGCGCAGGCGCCCCTATTTGCCCGGTGCTTATCGCGATATCATCGCCAGAACCTGGAGCAGGCGGTGATTTCGAACCTAATGGTGGCTAGCTACGACTTCATAATCGTCGGCGGCGGATCGGCGGGCTGCGCGCTCGCGAACCGGCTGTCGGCCGATCGCGCTAACCGCGTGCTGGTGCTGGAAGCAGGTCGGCCCGACTACCGGTGGGACGTCTTCATCCACATGCCGGCCGCGCTGACGTTCCCGATCGGCAGCCGGTTCTACGACTGGAAATACGAGTCCGAGCCCGAGCCGTTCATGAACGGCCGCCGGATTTACCACGCCCGCGGCAAGGTCCTCGGCGGGTCGAGCAGCATCAACGGAATGATCTTCCAGCGCGGCAACCCGCTCGACTACGCCCGGTGGGCCGCCGATCCCGGCATGGCGGACTGGGACTACGCGCATTGCCTGCCGTACTTCAAGCGGATGGAGACCTGCCTGGCCGGTGCGGATGAGTTCCGTGGCGGCGATGGCCCGCTCGTCCTGGAACGCGGTCCCGCCGACAGCCCGCTGTTCCGCGCGTTCTTCGCCGCGGCCCAAGAGGCGGGCTACCAGCTGACCGACGACGTGAACGGGTACCGGCAGGAGGGCTTCGCGCCGTTCGACCGGAACCTGCACCGCGGCAGGCGGCTGTCCGCGGCCCGCGCCTACCTGCACCCAGTGCTGGACCGGCCGAACCTCACGCTGCTGACCCGCGCGTTCGTGACGCAGATCCTGCTGGACGGCACCGGCGCGACCGGCGTGGAGTATCGCCATGACGGCAAGTTGCAGACGGCGCGGGCAAGCGAGATCGTCCTGTCCGGCGGCGCCATTAACAGTCCGCAGTTGCTGCAACTTTCCGGCGTCGGCAGCCCGGCCAGCCTCGAGCCAGCAGGGGTCAAGGTCCGGCACGAGCTGCCCGGAGTCGGCGAGAACATGCAGGATCATCTCGAGGTCTACGTCCAGCACGGCTGCAAGCAGCCAGTCTCGGTCGCGCCCGCGCTCAAATGGCGGAACCGGCCCCTCGTTGGTGCCCGCTGGCTGTTCCTGCGCAGTGGCCCTGGTGCGACTAACCACTTCGAAGGCGGCGGCTTCGCCCGCAGCAACGACGAAGTCGGCTACCCGAACCTGATGTTCCACTTCCTGCCGATCGCGGTGCGCTACGACGGTTCCTCTCCGGCGGGCGGCCACGGTTACCAGGTTCACATCGGCCCGATGAACTCCGACGCCCGCGGCAGCGTCCGGATTACCTCGGCCGACCCGGCAGCAAAGCCGGCCCTGCGGTTCAACTACCTGTCGACGCAGCAGGACCAGCGTGAGTGGGTCGAGGCGATCGGTGTCGCCCGCAAGATCCTCAGCCAGCCGGCCATGGACCCGTTCAACGCGGGCGAGATCTCGCCGGGTCCCGGCGTGCAGACGCCGGACCAGATCCTGGACTGGGTCCGGCGCGACGGCGAGACGGCGCTGCACCCGTCCTGCACCTGCGCGATGGGCAGCGGCCCGATGGCGGTCGTCGATCCGGCCACCATGCGCGTGCACGGCATGACCGGCCTGCGCGTCGTGGACGCCTCCGTGATGCCGTATATCACCAACGGCAACATCTACGCGCCGACCATGATGATCGCCGAGAAAGCGGCCGACCTCATCCTGGGGAACACGCCGCTGCCGCCGGTCACGGCCGAGTTCTACGTCCGCGATCAGGCAGGCGCGGCGAAACCCGGGCTGACCGAGCCCGCCGGATAACCGCGCGTGAAGCACGGGATCTTCCTGCCGCCGTTCGCGGAGCTCGCCAGCCCGCGCCGGGTCGCCGAGCTAGCCGCGGCAGCGGAGCAGGCTGGCTGGGACGGGTTCTACCTCTGGGATCACATGCTGGCCGAGCCCGGCATGGCGGTGGCCGAAGCCTGGACCGCGCTGGCGGCGATCGCCATGACGACGAGCAGCGTCAGGCTGGGCCCGATGGTCACCCCGCTGGCCCGGCGGCGGCCGTGGGTGCTCGCGCGGCAGATCGCCACGCTCGATCAGCTCTGCGGAGGCCGGCTAGACGTCGGCATCGGCCTCGGTGACGACGGCTGGCGTGAGTTCAGCGCGTTCGGCGAGGAAACCTCGCCCCGCGCCCGCGGCGAGCTGCTGGACGAGTCTCTGGACGTCCTGCTGCGGCTTCTGGAGGGGAACGAGGTCCACTACCGGGGCAGCCGTCTCGCGGTCGACACCGCGCCCATGCTGCCGCGACCAGTGCAAGACCCGGTCCCGGTCTGGGCGGCGTGCCGCTGGCCGAACCGCAAGCCATTGGCCAGAGCGGCCAGGCTGCAGGGCTGCTTCCCGATCTTCCCCGGCTCAGGGCAGCGCCCCGCGCCGCCTCCGCTCGCCGATCTGGCCGCGCTGCGGGCAGAGCTGACAGCCCTGGGCGCACCCCGTTCCCTTGACATTGCCGTCCGTTGTGCCTTGCACCGGCTGAGCCCGCCCGAGCGCGGCGACGTTGCTGCCGCACTCCGCGAGGCGGGCGTGACCTGGCTGCTCGAGGGCTTCGGGCCTGGCCAGGATGCCGCCGAGGTAGCGGCGTACGTGCGCGCAGGACCGCCGGCGGGCCGTGACGGTCCGGATGACTGACCCGCGAGACCCGCTCGGACTGCGCGCTGACGCGCCGATGCTGGCCGCCTGGCTGGATTTCACCCGGCAGGCCGACGCCGGCGAGCTGACGCCGATGAGCGTGCCAGGTCACAAGCAGCGGCAGGACCTGGTCGGCGCGGTGGTGGCCGGAGACGCGCCGTTCTACGGCGGGCTGGACACTATCAAGCATGCTGACAACCTGCGAGTCGTGGCCGAGGCGCGGGCAGCGCGACTTGTGGGGAGCGGACTGGTGCCGGTTCTCGGTGGCGGGATCCACGCACGGTAACCAGGCGCTCGCGCTGGCCGTCGGCCAGCCCGGCCAGGAAGTGATCATCAACCGGACCCTGCACAGGTCCTTGCTGCTGGGCCTTGTCCTGGCGGGACTTCGGCCGGTATGGGTCCGGCCGGACATCGATCCGTCGTCCGGGCTGCCGGCCGGCATCGCCGTGCAGGCGGTGCGCGATGCGCTCGCCGCGCACCCGCAGGCGTGCGCGGTGTTCCTCGGCGATCCGACGTACGTGGGCACGATCAGCGACTTGTCCGGTCACGCGCAGGCTGCGCATGACGCCGGAGTGCCGCTCGTCGTCGATGCGGCCTGGGCCGCGCACCTGGGATTCCATCCCGACTTGCCGCCGCATGCCATCGCCGCGGGCGCGGACGCGATGGTGACCAGTGCGCACAAGGCGCTGCCTGCCTATACACAAGGCGCGCTGGTGCTAGCCAGGACCACGCGACTGGACGCGGCCCGGCTGGACCGGGCGTTCGAGGCAACTCACACGACCAGCCCGACCGGTTCGATCATGGCCAGTATCGACGCGGCCAGGGCGCTGCTGGCCGCGCACGGGGAGTGGCTATGCGACCGGCTGCTGCGCGGCGTCACGGCGGCGCGCAAGCGGCTGCGCGAGGTGCCGGGAGTGGACGTCCTGGACGGGCCGGGCGTGGAGCCCACGAAGCTGGTCGTGCTGCTGGCCGGGACCGGCGCGCACGGGAACAAGGTAGAGGCGGACATCATCGCGGCAGGCATGGCGGTGGAGATGGCTGACCGCGACACGGTGGTGCCGATCCCCACGATCGCCGACGACGAGGAGCAGCTCGCCAAGTTCACCGAGGTGCTGATCGATGCGATCGAACGACATCGCGCCGCGCCGCGCCAGCTGACGGTCGCTGCGTCGTGGAGCGTGGAACCGCAGACAGTGCTCGCGCCGCGGGACGCGTTCTTCGCGCCGAACGAGATCGTGCCCGCGGCCGCCGCTATCGGGCGGGTCAGCGCTGAGCTGATCGCGCCTTATCCGCCGGGCGTTCCGGTGCTGGCTCCCGGCGAGCTGATCACGGCCGAGGCGGTGGCCGCGCTCCGCGAGGTGGCCGCGGACGGCGGCCGCATCGCCTACGCCGCCGATCCGAGCCTGGCCACCTTTCAGGTCGTGACGGACTAGCGGTAACGGCGACGGCCGGATGGTAAGCCCGTCGCCGGCTTCACCACGCTCAGGCGGACATCATCTCGATCCGGACCAGTCGCGCTCCGGCTGGGTGGTGCCTGACGCCCGGACCGGGCGGCTGTCAGCGAACTCGAATGCTTGACGCGCACTAACGTGTCGGCGGACGATGGAGGGCGCTATGTGGTAGCAGGCATGGTCAGTCTCTTACGTGCACGATGGAGTGCCGTACCGGCGGCCCGGTGCGGACGACGGCAGCCCGCACCGAAGCCCCGGGTGCGGGGTTTCGGCGTCATCAGCGCCCTGTCCCAGGGGTTGGGGGGGAACCTTCAACCAGTGAGGCCCTGATATGCAGGCGAAAAAAAGGAGCATCGTTCGCAACACCCTGGCAGTGCTGTCGTTACTGTCGCTGCCGCTCGGATTAGCCGTCCTCTCCACGGGGTCGGCGGCGGCATCGGCCAGCAGCCCAGCAGCTAGGACGGCTAGCACCGTTACCACCTCGAGCCTGGGGACCTTCTCCCCGACCTTTGCTGGCCCGGCCGCTACGGGATGTTCGTCCCCTGGCTGCCAGCTGCTCAGCGGACCATTCCCAACCCCGTCCACAGCGGACGTGTCGCCGGCAGCCACCCCGGCTGCCGCGGCGACCAGCCGTTCGCAGGCTTCGCTAGCGGCAGCTGCTCAGGCACCACCGGGCATGCACCAGCTGCCGTATCCGCTGCCGCAGCGCGACGGCCCCGATCCGACGCCGCCAAGCGTTAGCTGTCAGCCGATGGGACCAGGCTGTGACCCGATCAGCATGTCGTCGGGTGGCGCGGTCGGCGTCAAGGGCCTGAACGCTGTCGACAGCGGGACGCTGCCGACCAACCCGCAGGGCGATATCGAGCCCTCCGACCAGGGCCTGTGTGCCGGTAACGGCTACGTCGTCGAGGACAACAACATCGGCGAGATCAAGGTGTTCAACCCCGCCCTGAACCGTATGTCCGGGGCGATTTCGCTGGACACCATCATGGGCCTTACCCAGAAGGGCTGGAGCAGCGGCGGCGACATCATGTGCACGTACGACTACGGCAACGGCGGGCACTGGTTCTTCACCGAGATCGTTTCCGAGAGCAGCGAAGCCGGTGGCGGAGCTTTCACCGGCTGCTTCGCGGCCGCCGCGGCTAGTGACTGCCTTGAGGGCATCGCGGTGACGGTCGGCAACAACCCGTTCGGCCCGTACAACGTCTACTTCGTCAACGCCAACTACAACCCGAGCGAGCCGGGCTACCCCTACCTGTTCAACGACTTCGCGAAGATCAGCACCACTCGGGACGCCTTCCTCCTGTTCTACGACGAGTTCCCGAACAAGGCCGGCTTCCCCGGCATCGGCGGCGGCGGCTTCAACGGCGCGCAGGAACTCGCATTCAGCAAGACCCCGATGGAGCTGGGCGAGCCGGTCACGTCTTCCAATGGGGCACCGAATCCCGCCTTCAACGTAGCGATAGAAAATATGGGCTTGCTGCCGACCCCGGATGGCACATGTGCCTCCGATAATCAGTTCCATGTGCCAGGCCTCACGTGCTGGTACCAAGTGATTCCGGCGGCCGCGCCTGACCCATCGCAATACGACAACAGTTGGGGCGGCAGCGGGTTCATGGTGGGCTCCCTCGACTTCTACGGTTCGGGTGACACCCGGATGGCAGTCTTCGACTGGACCGGTCTCAGCAAGCTGAACAGCAAGAACTGCAACGCCTGCAACAGCCTCCGGTTCGGTGGCCAGTTGTTCACCAACGGCCCGTTCTACTTCGGCGAAGGACAGCGGGGCGTGCAGAAGGCCGGGCCGATACCGCTCGGTGCTGAGTGCGGCGCGGCTGGTCTCACCGGTACCCCGCCGGCGCTAGCGAGCTGCCCTGAGGGCGGTATCGCGACCAACGGCGACGGGATGACACAGGCTTCGCAGGCCCAGGGCCAGCTCTGGTTCGCTGCGAGCACGGAAGTCAACCAGACGTTCGCGTCGGAGTCGGCCCCAGAGACGCACCAGGGCGCGATCTACTGGGTCGTCGGCACGCAAGGATTCAACAAGAAGGGGACCGGCCTCACGCTGACAAGCTCGGGTTACGTCTCGGCAGAGCATGAGGACATAGAGTTCCCGACGATGGCTGCCGAAGGACTGCCCTGGCAGGACGGCGGCAACGGCGGAGCGATCATGAGCTTCACGTTGAACGGCAACGGCGGTCCGACCAGGGCTGACAACGGCGGCTTCTACCCGAGCTCTGCGTTCGGCCGGCTGACTGCCTCCTCCGGCAATCTGCTCGGATCGATCCACATCGCCGACCTGGGGCAGTCGCCTCAAGACGGCTTCACGGAGTACCTGGGGCTGCCAGGCGGCACCCGGCCGCGCTGGGGAGACTACGGTAACGCGATCTTCGCGCCCTATACGGGCGGGCGAATCTACTTCGCCAGCCAGTACATCCAATATCCGAACTGCACCGGTTCGGACTTCACGCTGACACTGGCAACATGTGGCGGAACCAGAGATGCCTTCGCCAACTGGGGCACCTCAGTGAACTATGTGACGCCATAGCTAGCTAGCACGAGGTAGCTGCCGGGCGCGCGGTCTCCGGACTGCGCGCCCGCGCTGCTCGCGATCATGATAAGTCGGATGAATCGTGAGACCAGCTGCTCCCGGCGGTTCGCAGGACTTGGTAGCGCGGAGTTGTCGTGCTGACACTCTCGGTGGGTATGGCTAGACACAGGGGACTGCCGGATGGCTAGCAACCGGGGGTGGACGGCCATGTCAGGATCCCACCTATCACTCATTGTCATGCCGATCGTGATCGCGCTCTGCCTTGCGGGATGGATATCTGCTGTATTCTATGCAAATGCGCATCCGCGCAAGTCCCACCCATACCGGTCACGCACCGATGTTGCCGGCGGCACGTTCCAGGCAATCGAGGGCGGTCGCCAACTAATGCCGATCCCGGAGCGCCCAGTTGACGTGCCAGCCCCCAGGTCAGCTGAGGAAGAGGCACAGGCTGCGGCACAGGCACAGCAGGAACCAGCTAGCACGAGGTGATCCGGCGGCGCGGTCGGAAGACGCGCTCGTCACCACCCTATTTGCGTCATATCTGACCCTGCGCTCGCCGCTGTTATCCCACTTCGCCTGCACTGGGTTGTATCGTGCGGTTGACGCCTGCCGTCATCGCACACTCCGGGAGCAGCCGTGGGAGTTCAGCCCAGCCATTCGCCGCAAGCCGCCGTCGCCGATCCGCTGCCGGAGGCCATTGCGCTTGCACGTGCCGCCGCAGAAGCCGGCGTCAACCTGAAATTGCTTGGCGGACTGGCGGTCCGCGTGCTCTGCCCGGACCTGCCGCCGCGGCAACGAGCCGGTCAGGACATGGATTTCGCCTGCCTGTCAAAGGGGCGCAAGGATACCGCCGCATTCCTGGAGCGCAGCGGATGCGAGCCAGACCGCAGGTTCAATAACCTCAACGGCGACCGGCAGATGTACTTTATGGCGCCGTCGGGCAGGCCGATCGACGTCATGGTGGACCGGCTGTCAATGTGCCACGTGCTGGACTTCCGGCAGTCTTTTGCTGCGCATCCGGTCACGCTCGGCCCGGTCGACGTCCTGTTGTCCAAGCTTCAGATCGTCGAGCTCAATCACAAGGACGTCTGGGATATATTTCACCTGCTCAGCGGACTGCCCGTGAGCGCGCCCGGCACCGAGAGACGCGGCGCGGTCAGCATCGACCACGACCGGTTCGGAAAGCTACTTGGGTCGGACTGGGGCTGGTGGCGCACTGTAACCGGGAACCTGGACAAGCTGCCGGGCCTCGGGCAAAGCAACCCCGACCTCGTTCCGCGCGCAGCGCGATACGACCCGATCGCCCAGGCCGAGATGCTCGCGGAGACGGCGCGTACGGTGCCCAAAGGCATGAAATGGAAAATGCGCGCGAACGTCGGGGACCGCGTCCGGTGGTACGAACTGCCGGAGGAAGTCGGCCACTGACCGGTCTGTTACGGCAGTGGCGGCCGGCTAGCTGACCACGCGATGGGGTCGTGAGCTGTCGCTCCGAACCTGCCGGTTGGCGCCGCCGCGGGACCATTGAGCGGTTATCAATCTTGACGTCCGGTTGCGCCGGGTGCTACACCCATGCACATGCAGTGCAGCAAAGGCGTGATAGGTGCATGAAGATTTTTTTTGCGACCGACATCCATGGCTCTGAAGTCTGCTGGCGGAAGTTCCTCAACTCCGCTGCCTTCTATAAAGCCGATCTGGTAGTGCTGGGCGGGGACGTTACCGGCAAAGCGATGGTGCCGATCGTCGCGCACAACGGGTACTGGCAGCTCAGCTTGCGCGGACAGACGTACCGGCTCGAGAACCAGCAGGCGCTGGAGGAGATGCAGACGCGGATCCGCAACAGCGGCTTCTACCCCGCCCTCGTCAGCCCCGATGAGCTGACGCACCTCGGCGAGAACTCCGAAGCCGTCGACCAGCGCTTTAGCGCGGAAATGCTCGGCTCGCTGGACCGCTGGCTGAACATGGCTGACGACAAGCTGCGCGGCGGGCGGATCCCGTGCATCCTCAACGGCGGCAACGACGACATCTTCGAGATCGACGACATTATCGAGTCTTCGCCGTGCGTGAGCTTTGCCGAGGGCAAGCTGCTCGACCTCGACGGGTTCTCGCTGGTGTCCATGGGCTGGACCAACCCGACGCCGTGGGATACCTATCGGGAGGCGCCCGAGCCAGAGCTGGCCGCCAAGATCGACGCGGTGGCCGGCCTGGTACCCGACCTGAGCCGGGCGATCTTCAACTTCCACGCGCCACCGTACGGAACCGGGCTCGACGAGGCCCCGGCTCTTGACGAGACCCTGCGCCCGATGCACGGCGGCGCGGTCATGAAGCCGGTCGGGTCGACCGCGGTTCGCGATGCGATCAACAAGTACCAGCCGCTGCTCTCGGTGCATGGCCACATTCACGAGAGCCGCGCGATCAAGCGGATGAACCGCACCCTGGCGATCAACCCCGGCAGCGTCTACGGCGACGGGGTGCTCCAGGGTGCGGTTATAGAGCTGGATGCCAAGAAGGCGAAGGTATCGCGTTACCTGCTTGTAAACGGCTAGTCGTCAATCAGCACAACTGAATCGACAGGCAAGTACTGATTTGCCCAGAAGTACTGATAGCTCTATGGCAGCATCTGCATAGAGCCCGCACCTGGGACTCCTCAATAGGCAATTACTGAGAGGCGCAGATGGCAACAGAATCGGTCAGTGAGGCTCCGGCGCTATTTCTCCGGAACGCCACCGGCCTCGTGCGTGGCTGGAATGTACGGGACTCGATGATCTACGCGGTCCTGGCGACGAACTTCGTCACCCTGGCGATCTACGAGTTCGCGTTCGCCGCGCCGGCGTTCCCCCAAGGCCAGCTGATCACCTCAGTGGTCATCTCAGGTATCTGGGTGTCCTTCCTGGTGATCGCCTACGCCGGCCTGGTCGTCACGATCCCGCGCGCAGGCGGGGACTACGTCTGGCAGACCAGGATCCTGGGCAGTGGCATCGGCTTCGTAATGGCAGCCACCGGCTGGTGGTTCATCCTGTGGCTGTGGGCGCCGATCTACGGCAACATCCTCGCCGTCCAGTTCTTCCAGCCCATCTGGGCGACGCTGAAGTGGACCTGGCCAGGCGGCGGGGCCGCCTGGTTCACTACGCATAACGGTGTCTTTGTTGTCTCGCTCATTACCATCGCGCTCGCCGGGCTCCTGGTCTCGATCGGCATGGCCAGGCTACGCCAGGTTCCAGAAGTGGTGCTTCTACGGCGGCCTGGTCGGCTTCGGAGTGATCGTCGTGCTCCTGCTTATCAATAACCACCAGGACTTCGTGAACTCCTTCAATCTGGCGACGCACAAGCTCTTCAACCTTAACAACGCCTACGGGGCCACTCAAGCCGCAGCAGCGAAGGCTGGTTACGTGGCGCCCAAGCTAGCCTTTGGCCCGCTCGGGCCGACGATGCTGCTCGTCCCGGTGATGATGTTCTTCATCCTGTGGCCGAACTGGGGCGCCACGCTGTACGGCGAAATCCGCGGCGCGAACGACTTCAGGCGGGTCTTCACCGGCATGTTCGGCGGGCTATGGATCACCGTGATCCTGACTGTCGGATTCCTGCTGCTGATCGACAAGACCTTCGGCTGGGCGTTCTACCAGAACTCAAACCAGCTGAACTTCCTGGCCAAGGGAATCCTGCCCGTCTGGCCGTATCCGGTACTGTTCGCTGCCTGGCTGGTGCACAACACGGCATTCCAGCTGATCCTCATCCTCGTGATGAGCCTGTGGTTCTTCGGCTGGGTCGGGACACTGTTCCTGTCCTCGACCCGAGTCATCTTCGCGGCCGCCTTCGACCGCGTGCTGCCGGACCGGGCGGCCGAGGTCTCGGAGAAGCGCAAGGTTCCGATTTACTCGCTGGTCCTGATGCTGCTTCCGGCGGTGGGCCTGAGCGCCATCTACGCCTACAACTCGACGTTCGTGAAGTACACCTACGACGCGACGCTGGTGATCGCGGTGACGTTCTTGTTCAGTGCGATCGCCGTGGTGGTCTTGCCGTTTGTCAAGAAGGACCTGTGGCAAGCATCACCCGCGAGCAAGCTCAGGCTGCTCGGCGTGCCGATCGTTCCGGTGGCCGGCTGGATCACCATCGGCCTGCTGGGCTTCAACCTCTACGAGTGGCTGTCGAACGACAACTACTACGTCAACCTCCACCCGTCACTCATATTCATGGGCGCGATGTACGTGCTGGCGATCATCGTCTATGTGACTGCCCGGATCGTACGCAACCGGCAGGGAATCGACCTCGGCCTGATTAACAAGGAGATCCCGGTCGAGTAGCAACGGGACGCGCACTCGGCTCAGTTGGTCACGGACGACTTTCCGGGAACGGGGAAGTCGTCCGTGACCATGCCGGGGTAGGTCGAGAAGACAGATCGGCGGATAGCAACATGAGTGAGGTCGCAGCATGACCGAGATCCCGGACCGGGCCAGTGCCGTCATCATCGGGGCTGGAATCGTCGGTAACAGCCTCGCCTACCATCTGGCCCGGCTCGGCTGGACCGAGCTGGTGCTGGTGGACAAGGGCCCGATGCCGAATCCGGGCGGCTCGACCGGCCATGCATCGAACTTCATCTTCCCGATCGAGTACTCCAAAATGATGATGGAGCTGACCCGGGACTCCAACGAGCAATACTCCGAACTCGGCGTCTTCACCCAAAGCGGCGGGATCGAGGTGGCCAGGACGCCAGACCGGATGACCGAACTGCGCCGTCGCTGCTCGCAGGCCAAGGCGTGGGGAATCCCGGCCGAACTGCTGACTCCCGAGGGCGTCCGCAAGCTGGTGCCGTACCTGGACGACTCGGTGATCATCGGCGGCGCGTACTTCCCCACGGTCGGCGTGGTGGACTCGCTGCGGGCTGGCACGCTGATGCGCGAGCAAGCGCAACAGCTTGGCGCGCTTACCGTGGTGGCCGGGACCGAGGTGCTCGGCATCGACAAGTCCGACGACGGCCGGGTGAGCGCGGTACGCACGAGCAAGGGCGACATCCGGACCGATGTCTGCGCGATCTGCTGCGGTGTCTGGAGTCCGCGAATCGCTAAGATGGCCGGCGCCCGGATCCCGCTCACCCCGATCGTGCACCAGATGATCAGCGTCGGCCCGATCGCGCTGTTCGACGGCACCGAAGGCGAGATCGCCTACCCGATCGTCCGGGATGTCGACGAGAACATGTACGAGCGCCAGCATGGCGGCGACATGGAGGTGGGCTCGTACGCACACCGGCCGATCATCGTGGCGCCTGACGACATTCCCGCCATCGAGGCGGCGGTGCTGTCACCGACCGAGCTGCCCTTCACCCAGGACGACTTCGACCCGCAGCTAGCGCTCGCACTCGAGCTGATGCCCGACCTGCTCGGCGACGAGCGGGCCGGCATCAGGTACGCCATCAACGGGCTGATCTCGATGACCCCGGACGGCCATCCGGTGCTCGGTGAGACGCCGGAGGTGCCTGGCCTGTGGTCGGTCGCCGCGAGCTGGATCAAGGAGGGGCCTGGCATCGGCCGCGCCGTCGCCGAGTGGATGAGCGGGGTGACGCCGGAGATCGACATCCACGAGGCTGACATCGCCCGGTTCTACCCGCACCAGCGCACGACCGCGCACGTGACCGCGCGTGCCGCCGAGGGCTTCAACAAGATGTACGGCATCGTGCACCCGAACGAGCAGTGGGAGTCGGGGCGGCCGGTCCGCGTCAGCCCTGTGTACGAGCGGGAGCGCGAGCTTGGCGCGGTGTTTCACGAAACCGCGGGCTGGGAGCGCCCGTTCTGGTACGAGCGCAACCGCGACCTGCTCGACCGCTACCGCGGCCAGCTGATGGACCGGGGCGGCGAATGGGAATCCCGCTGGTGGTCACCGATCATCAATGCCGAGCACCTGGCCATGCGCGAGCGGGCCGCGCTGTTCGACCTGTCCGCGTTCGCGATCCTGGACGTGACCGGGCCCGGCGCGTTGCATGCCCTGCAGAAGCTCGCGGTGGCACAGCTGCAGGTGCCGGTCGGCCGGGTGGTGTACACCTCGTTCCTGGATGACGCGGGCGGCTTCCGCGCGGACCTGACGATCATGCGGCTCGGGCCCCGGCACTTCCGCGTCGTCACCGGCGGTGCCACCGGGATGGCGGACTACAAGTGGATCGCCGACCACCTGCCCGACGACGGCTCCGCAGCCGTCACCGATCTCACCTCGGCCTGGACCACATTCGGCCTGTGGGGGCCGAGGGCACGCGACATCCTGGGTAATCTGACCGCCGACGACATCTCGCATACCGGATTCGCGTTCGGGACCTGCCGGGACATCGAGGCCGCGGGGGTGACCGTGCTCGCCTCCCGGATCTCCTACGTCGGCGAACTCGGCTGGGAGCTGCACGTGCCGGTTGAGCAGGGCGCGAAGCTCTGGGACGCGGTCTTCTCGGCCGGCCTGGCCGACGGCATGGTCCCCGCGGGCATCGGCGTGTACGGCACGACCGGCCGGCTCGAGAAGGGTTACCGGGCTTACGGCGCCGAGCTCGACGCGAGCTACAACCTGGTCGAGGCCGGGATGACCCGGCCCAAGGTCAAAGAGCAGGATTTCGTCGGCAAGACCGCGTACCTGCGCCAGCGCGAGGCGCCGCCAGCCGCGATCTTGTGCACGCTGACCGTGGACAACCATGTCTCCGCGTCCGGGGAGCTGCGTTACATGCTCGGCGGCGAGCCGGTGCTCACCGACGGCGGCCAGCCGCTCATCGACGCCAACGGGCGCCACTCGTACGTCACCAGCGCCGGTTCCGGGCCGTCGGTAGGCAAGCACCTGCTGATGGCCTACCTGCCGCCGGAGCAGGCGGTGGCGGGTACCGCGCTGGCGGTCGAGTACCTCGGCGAGCAATACCCGGTCACGGTGGCCATAGCCGGGTCGACGCCATTGTTCGACCCTACCAACGAGCGGGTCAGGCGCTAGCCGCATGGACATCCTGGTCTGTGTCAAGCGGGTGCCGATGGTGGGCGGCACGATAGTTCTCACCGACGACGGCAGCGACGTGGACACCCGGATGTCTGGCTTCACCGTCAGCCCGCACGAGGAATGCGCGGTCGAGGAAGCGGTCCGGATGACCGAGCAGGCAGGCGGCTCGGTCACGGTGCTGACGCTCGGACCGCCCGAGGCGGCCGACCAGCTTCGCGACATGCTCGCGCTCGGTGCGCACCGCGGCGTGCTGCTAGAAACTGACGGCCGGGAGTGGGGCCCGATCGCCACGGCTACCGCTATCACCCAGGCCATCCGCGACCTGCAGCCGACCACGTTCCCCCTCATATTCTTCGGAAACGAGGCCGCCGACACCGGCGGTTACCAGGTCGGCATCCGCGTCGCGCATGCGCTGGGACGACCATGCGCCAGCGGGATCAAACGGCTCGAGCTGGCCGGTGACGTGGTCCGGGCCGGGCGGGAGTATCGCGGCGCGCAGGAGCTGTTCGAGTTCGCGCTGCCGGCCGTGGTGACTGTGAAGGAGGGCATCAACCTGCCGCGGTATCCGTCCCTGCCGGGCCGGCTGCGGGCCAAGCGCGCCGAGATCACCGTGCTGCGGCCGCAGGGGCAGGCTGACGGCTTGCGCAAGCAGCGGCTGCGGCTGCCTGAACGGTCCGCGCATCACGCCGAGATACTCGGTCACGGCTCCGCCGCGGTGCCGGAGCTCGTGCGCGTGCTAGGCCAGCTCGGCGTCCTGTCGCAACCACGGGCAACCGCCGGAGCCAACGGGAACGGGGCCGCGGAATGACGCCGCGCGAGGTGTCAGCGTCCGGGGTGGCAGGGGGCGGGGCCGGGGTGCCGGGCGCCGGGGTGCCAGGGGCCAGGGTGCCAGCGATACTGTGCCTGCTCGAGCTCGACGGGGGGAACCCCGCGGATGCGTCGCTGCGGGCACTGTCATTCGCCCGGTCGGTCGCCAGCGCGGCCGCGGCGAACCTAACGGCAGTGATGTTCGGTGCGTCCGAGGGCGCCGGGCCCGGACCGGACGAGGTGGCCGGTCAGCTGGCTGGATTCGGGGTCACCGAGCTGTGCTCGGTCACAGCGCCCGGGCTGGCTGGTTACGCGCCGGCGGCCTGGGCTCGCGCGCTACAGCAGCTCGCTGGCTCGGCAGCGGCCCCAGCGGTAGTCGCAGCCGCCACTGACCGCGGCAGCGAGATACTTGCCCACCTCGGCGCGATGGCCGGGCTGCCGGTCGCGGCCAATTGTGTGCTGGCAGAGCCGCAGCCGGGCGCAACTAGCGAATGGCTGCTGATCCGGCAGCGGTGGGCGGGCAGCCTGCTTGAGGACGCGGTGCTTGAGGCGCCGTGCGCGCTGCTGACCGTCGCCACCGACGCGATAGCCGAGCCGGACCTGGGAGCCGGGACGCCAGCCGCCGGGCGGCCGCGGGTATGCGCCTTCGCCGCTGAGCTTGACGACGCCGACCTGCGGGTACGTGCGACCGAGTCGGCCGACCTGGGCGGCGGACTGTCGCTGGCCACGGCACGGGTGGTGGTAGGCGGCGGCCGCGGCGTCGGCGGCCCGGAAGGGTTCGCGCCACTGGAGGAGCTGGCCGGGCTGCTCGGCGGGGTCGTCGGCGTATCCCGCGTGGTCACCAGCCAGGGCTGGCGGCCGCACCGGCAGCAGGTCGGCCAGACCGGTACCCGGATCTCGCCCGAGCTCTACCTGGCCTGTGGCATTAGCGGCGCAATCCAGCACATGGCCGGCTGCCTGTCGGCGCGGCACATCGTGGTCGTCAACACCGACCCGGCTGCGCCGATCATGTCGCATGCCGACTTCGCGGTGATCGGTGATCTTTCTGAGGTTATCCCCGCGCTTGTTGCGGCGATCAAGGCGCGCTGAGCGGCCGCTACCCCGGCGATCAGTGACCGCCGGGGCAGCTGTTACCGGTTCGGCGAGCCAGCCGTGCTAGCTCGATCTCACCCAGGTGTTGGAGAACGCGCCAGAGCCGGATATGGCGCTGGTGGTGTCCTTGTTCAGGCCGCTGTTGTCGACCATGGTGATCTGGACCGGGTTCTGAGTGCCCAGCGAGCTGCCGTTCGCGGTCGAAACGCTGTAGCTGACGGTACCGAAGTCAGCCAGCGGCAGGACGCCGGTGTTCGATGACGGCGCCTCGGTGATCACCTCGGCCGAGGACCGGGCGAGACCGCTCTGGTTCTGGGTGATCGTCTGAGTCCATCCCTTACTTGTGTCCTTGAGCACCAGCGTGTAGGTATCGGTTCCGGAGAAGGTCACTGACGCGCTCATGGCGTCACCGGGGGTGACCGGGTTGCTGAAGTTCACCGGGTAGGCCGGGTACATCTCGTACCAGCCGTAGTACTGCGGAGTCGTTCCGCTGCAGTCAGCGTCCGTGCCGGTCTGCTCGACCGAGTTGCTGCTGTAGCCGTCCAGTCCTACCCAGAACGAGGAGTACTGGTGGGTGCGGCGGCGGTTGCCGCTGCATTAAGCGGTCGGCTCGGTCCAGCTGGCGGACACGCCGCTGAAGGCGCCGTTCGCGCCGGTGACCGCGTATCCGGACCAGTTGGTGCTCTGCGCGGTGGTGTGGCCACCGCTGGTCAGCGTCTTCGCGCCGGCCGGCTTGATCATCGGGCCGCCCGGCCGGTAGCCGTGCGGCGTCGCGCGGGCTAACTGGGCGGCGGTCGCGTGGTGGCCGACCGCGGCGGAGGCGTTACCCGCCAGCCCCAGCATCGAGCCGAACGTGAGTAGTGCCGTCGTCAGGGGGATACTCCAGCGTCGTACCATGCTGGGCTCCTTTGTCCGTTGGCGCCGTGGTAGACGAGCAGGCTGAAGGAAGGCCCTGATTCGCACTAAGTTCGCAATTACGATACCTACTTAATAAAGCCTTTCAACCCGTTACATCACCACGAGCGGGGCGTCGTGGTGAACGTATGATGGACAACGGTAATGGTTAAAGCAAAAAAATATAAAGACTCCGTAGATCATTGCTGGCGTGGGCTTTCTACTCACCCGTCAGCCGGCTGTGTTCGCGCTCGGCTGCGTGCTCGCCCCGCCATATCGAGACGTGAGTCCGCGGAGAGCGCGATCGTCGCGCGGACGGGGAGATGGTCGGACCCTGCCGAGGGGAGCACCGAACCAGCGACCGCGCGAACTTCGCGGTCGGCAAGCAGATGGTCGAGCTGAATCAATGGCTGCCAGGCGGGCCAGGTGCGCCCGGAAACAGCGGGCTCGAATCCGGCGAGCCGGCCTGCTATCAGCCTCGGCATATTCAGGTCTCCGGCGATCAGCGTCGGCTCAGGCCGCCGGCGCAGATACCGCCACAGTGCGCCCAGTTGCACCGGACTTGTCAGCCGGTGCGTCAGGTGCGTGTTGATGATCCGGATGCTTGCGTCGTTGGCCAGGTGCAGGCAGATGACCTGGGCCAGCCGCGGCACGCTGTCGCCCGGAGCCCGGCCGAGCGCACGCACCTGGTAGCAAGTCACCGGCAGCGTCGTCAGTATTGCCAGGCAGAGGTCACCGGACTCGCGGCCCGCTGGCCCGGAGCTCGCGACGAAGTCGGCCAGGCGGATCCCTGACCGCTGCGGCACCCGGTAAAGCGCGGCACCGAGCATTCCCGCCGCAGTTGCCACTGCATCGGCTCGCGGCTCCCCGCCTCCGGCGCCGGCGGCCGCCGCTTCAGCTGGCTTGGGCAGCCAGGCTTCCTGCAGGCAGATGACCGCTGCGTCGAGTCGGCAGATCGCGGCCGCGACGTCATAAGGCTCGCCTTGCCAGCCCAGACCGCAGTGCAGGTTCAGGCTCGCGACAGTCAGCGTGGTGATGGCAGTCAGGCTTGCCTCCGGGTCATGATCGTGAGCTTGCGATGTCTAACCCCTGAGGCTGTGGACAGTTCTGTGTACAGCCAGTGGATAAACTGCCGGGACGGGGGACAACATTCGGCAGACTGTGGACGGCAAAAGAATCTTGAAAAGGTTAACAAGAAAGCCTTGCGCGACCCTCGTGGGACCCGGTATTAATTCATACACCGCTTAACGGCAGGCCACTCTGGGGGCGACTCCAGGGGATCGCGCGAGGACCGGGGGACCGGGTCTTGCGCGGCGACTGCAACGTGAGCGGTGCGGCCAAGGCAGGCGCGGACGGCTGAGAAATCAGCAGGTCGGTGCCGTGCCAGGCCAGTGGGGCCCCTGCATCTCATACATGCGGGGGCCTCACGTGTGTCACCCGGCTGGCCGCCGCCTCGTGACTCAGGCGGCCGGTTCTGCGGCTATATCGGTAGGCATTCCCGGTGTCAGCCAGGCAGCCCGCCTTTAACCGAATTGACGGGCTTGCGGAGTGCTGGTCGCGCTGCGTCTAAAGAATCTTGAATTGATTTACCCAAAGCTCTTGCGCCGGACTGAGAACTAGCAGTAGAAATTCATTCACAGTCAAGACGGACCCGGCCCGGAGCAATCCGGGCGGGCAGGTGGCCAGGCGACTACCTGCCTCGCCTGAGGATCTCGTCGAGGCAGTGGGAAGCCCCCGACGGCTGACTACCGAGCAATCGGCGGACAGACGAGAGGCTTTCCGGCGAGGCCCCTCCATCTCATACATGGGGGGGTCTTCGTCTGTTGCCTGCCAGTTGTGCGCGCGATAGCGCAAGCGGCGCAGGCCTGCCATAGTGGCGGCCGTGGACCATTCGGACACCGGCGCCGAGCCTGCCGCTCGGACAGCGCAGCTGCTGCGCTGGCAGGGCGCGGCGTGCCGCGAACTCGGCAGCCCGCTCTATGGCGACCTCCTCGCGCACGCGGCCGACGATCTGCTGGCAGGCGGCCCTACCGCCGAAGTACTCGCCGGGCATTTCGACGACCAGCTGTCAACTGTGCTCGCGCTGCGCATGCTCGGCGGCCTGCACGCACTCGTGCTGTCGGGCCAGGCCGCAGACCTCGCCGCGTTCTACCCGAGCGCCGGCGGCACCGTAGACAGCGAGCCCGGCAGCCCGAGTGCCTGGGCGGCGCTCCGGCGGACGCTGGCCGAGCATACCGACGCGGTCCGGTCATGGCTCGGCCGTCCGCCGCAGACCAACGAGGTGGGCCGGGCTGCCGCGCTGCTGGGTGCCCTGCGGCACATTGCCGCCGAGGCTGCCATGCCCATCCGGCTGGTCGAGGTCGGCGCGAGCGCGGGCCTGAACTTGCGCGCCGACCACTTCTGCGTGCCAGGCGAGTCCGGCTGGTACGGGGACCCGGCATCGCCGGTGGTGCTGACAGGCGGCTGGCTTGGCGATGCTCCGCCTGCGGCCCGCATCGACGTCGTCGAGCGCACCGGCGGGGATATCGCGCCGATCGACCCGCTGACAGCTGAGGGCAAGCTCATACTGACCGCCTACGTCTGGCCGGATCAGGCCGACCGGCTGCGCAGGCTGCGTGGCGCCCTGGACATCGCCGCGCGCGTGCCGGCGGACCTGCGGCCCGAGACGGCTTCAGCGACGCTCGCTCGCACCGAGCTGGCAGCCGGGACCTGGACCGTGCTCTGGCATTCGATCTTTCGGCAGTACCTGACTGAGGTCCAGCGAGCCGAGCTGGCCGACGCAGTGTCCGCGCTAGGCGCCACCGCTTCGCCATCGGCCCGCTTCGGCTATGTCTACCTGGAACAGTCCAGGGCTGGTGGTTGCCCCGTCACGCTGACGACGTGGCCGGGCGGCCAGCGCAGAGTCCTGGGCTCGGCGCCAGCGCACGGCCTGCCTGTTCGCTGGCACACCCAGAACTGACTCGCTAGCGTCCGCTGGGTCCTGAGTCGCCGGGTGCCGAGTCGCTGGGTGCTGAGTCGCGATGCTGCACGGCGACCCGTTCTAGCAGCTCTCGGCGCCATAGCTCGGTCTGCCTGATCTGGTTGAAGGTGAAGATGTGCAACCCCATAACAGCGCTGGCCGGATCGCTCAGCGGGCCCGCCGAGGCGGCCAGGAATCGCGCCGGGCTGTACCCGCCGGGCAATCCGAGCCGCACCAGCATTCTCCCGTGCCCGTCCAGAAACCGGGCAGACTCCCCGACCCCTATCTTGGTCGCAGTGGCAAGCAACCGGGCTCGCTCGACCGGGCCCGCAAGCCCGACGTGCAGCGGCAGCGTGACGCCGCGGACGCGCACCCGGCTGATCCAGCGCTGCAGGGTCGCCGGGTCGAAGCAGAGGTTGCTGACGATGTAGGACGCGTGCCGGCGCTTGTCCCACATGGCCTGGATGGTGACGTCGTCGGCGATGTGCGGGTGGCTCTCGGGGTAACCGGTGATGCCGACCTGCGCGAAAGGCCTGCCCATGCCCGTCAGGTCGGCCAGCAGCGGCAGCGCGCCGTCGTAGCAACCCGCGGCCGGGTTGGCGTCGCCGGCCGGGACGAATACGTCGGTGACGCCGGCCTCAGTCAGCCGTGCGACGAGGTCGGTGAGGTGTGCCCGGTCGCGCACTAGCCGGGCCGACAAGTGCGGGACAGTGCGGTATCCGTGCCCGGCGAGCCGCTCGGTGAGCGTAATCGTTGGTTCCAGGCCCTTGACCGGGGAGGCGGTCACCGTCACAGCGAGATCGCGCGGCACCCAGGCCAGTACCTCGTGCTCGACGGCTGCGGTCGGCAGCACCTCATAACGCGGCGCTTTCCAGCAGCCACGCCGCGCCACCCAGCGACCGCGAGGTCATCGGCCGGCGCCTCCGCCGCCAGCAACGCCAGCTCCTGTTCGAGCCCGGCCGTGCCGACGTCGATGACGCGCAGCGGCAGGCCGAACCTTGCGGCGATGCCGTGAGCTTGCCGATCAAGTACCGCGTCTCGGCGCTGCGCAAGCCAGACCAGCCGGCGATAGTGCCGGAAGTAATCTGGCCACAGCTCCGGGTGGCGGTCGAGGCCGAGTCCGGCCACTACGGTGCGGTCGAAGCTCCGGACCAGGAAATCGGTCAGCAGGTACGTGCCGGGCTCGCGTTCGAGCAGTTCGCGTACCCGGCTGGCGCCGCCAAACACGTCATAGCAGTGCAACCCGCCGAGCCGCCGGATGCCCAGCCTGGCGCATAGTTCATCGAGTGCGCCGTAGCTGCCGCAGTCCGCGTAACCGAGCGCGACGCGCAGGCCGCGCCGTTGCAGCGACACCGCAAGTCGCTCGGCGGCCGGAGCGATCTGATCCGGATGGTTGTGCAGGACCGCCGGCAGCGGTACGACCTCGACCGGCAGCCCGAGCCGGGCGGAGATCTCGCGGACGTGGCCAGCCAGCGCCCCGCACGCGATGACACCGAGGGTGGCCGCCGGCGGCTCAGGACGGGAACTGGAGCTGGTCGACGAAGGCGTCGTTGAAGCCGGACCGGTCGGAGAGCTCGACATATCTCACCTCCGTCAGCAGCGCGAGCGCGGCCGCCCGTTCCCGGACCGACAGCAGGGCCATCTTCGCGCCCTCGCCGGCCACGTTGCCGGCGCTGACAACGCGCAGCACTGGCAGCTCGGGCACCAGGCCCAGCGCGATCGCGCTGGACGGCGAAAGGTAGCTGCCGAAGGAGCCTGCCAGCAGGACTTGCTGGATGTCGCCGGGCGCAAGACCCGCCTCTTCGAGCAGAACCCGCCAGCCGGTCGCGATCGCCGCCTTGGCGAACTGGAGTTCTCGCACGTCACGCTGGGACAGGTAGATCGACGACGAGACGTCTCCGGGCTCGCCGAGCCAGTGCAGCACGAACACGCGTTCCTGGCCGAGCATGGTCAGCCGCGGCGCCAGCGCGGGCAGCATCGCCGCCGCCGCCTCATCGCTGACCAGGCGGCCGGAGTGGTCGAGCAGGCCGGCTTTCACCAGGCCGGCCACGGCGTCAACGAGCCCAGATCCGCACAGTCCGGCCGGCTTGCAGTCGCCGATGACGGTCAGCGAGAGCCCGTCCGGAGTGACCGCTACGGCCTCGATGGCACCGTCGGCGGCCCGCATTCCGCACCGGATTGCCGCGCCCTCGAAGGCCGGCCCGGCGGGCGCTGCAGTGGCGAGCAGCCAGTCCCGGTTGCCGAGCACGATCTCGCAGTTGGTGCCGATATCGATGAACAGCCGGGTCCGCGCGTCCCGGTTCATGCCGGAGGCGAGCAGCCCGGCCGTGATGTCGCCGCCCACGTAGGCGCCGAACGCCGGGAACAGGAACGCCCTCGCCCGCGGATGCGCCGGAATCTGCAGGTCGGCAGCGAGGACTTCCGGCAACTGCCTGGCCGACATGATGAACGGGGCGACGCCAAGTGGCTCGGGGTCGATACCGAGCGCGATGTGCGTCATGGTCGCGTTCCCCGCAATGGCGACCTCGGCCACGTCGGTTGGATCCGCGTCGGCCTGGGCGCATACCTCCGCGGCCAGCTCGGCCAGCGTCTCATGCGCGAGCCCGGCGAGTGTGGTCAGTGCCGCCGGGTCCAGCATGGTCGCGCTGATCCGGGTGATCACGTCGGCACCGAACGGCTGCTGTTTGTTGAGCATGGACGCCACCGCGAGCGGCGTGCCGGTGGCGAGGTCGAGCAGGGTGGCGACGACCGTGGTCGTGCCCAGGTCGAAAGCGATGCCGAGCAGCCGGCCGGTGGTGTCGCCAGGCTGGACGTCGATGAGGACGTCATCGACGATAACGGCGGTCACCTTGAAGTCGGCGGCGCGCAGCCGCTGGCCGAGGCTGCGCAACACGGCCAGGTCGACCCGGAGTTCGAGGTCGTCGAGCGCGGCAAGTACCCGCTCGATGTCGGTCTGCTGGTCGGCGAGTGATGGCTCGGACAACTCCAGGTAGCGCTTCTGCGCGGCCGGCCGCAAGATGACCTGACGGCCCACGCCCACCGTGGCGGCCTTCGGCCGGGTCACCAGCGGCGGCACCTCGATCTCGACGTCGGCGTCAGCCAGCGCCCGGCAGGCCAGCCGCCAGCCGTCACGCAGCTCATCGGGCCTGAACGCGCGCGCATCCAGCGACGAGGCGGGCACAGCGCCGTCCAGGATCCGGACCTTGCATTTCTTGCAGGTGCCGTGGCCGCCGCAGGTGGAGTCGATCGCGATGCCGTTCCAGCTTGCGGCGTCGAACACGGTGACGCCCGGCGGCACCCGGACGCGCAGCCCATTCGGCTGGAATCGCAGCTCGACGCGGGCGGGCAGCCCAACCAGATGCTCGGCCGCGGTGCTGGTCACGTTGCTTGCGCCTGGCGGGCCCGGTGCGCGGCGATCCAGGCCGCTCCCCACGGATCCCGGCTAGTCAGCAGGTCGGCGGCCTTGACCGACTGGACCAACTGGGGCGACCGGGCGTCCATGATCGCGCTCGTCAGCCCGCTGGCGATCGCCATGGGCAGGAACGCGGCACCGATGGATCCGCGGTCCGGCATGCCGAACGAGACATTGGACGCGCCGAGTGTCATGTTCACGCCGAGTTCCGCACGCAGCAGCGCGATCGTCTCCAGCGTGCGCAGCACGAGCGAGGTGTCGGCTCCGACGGGCATGGCCAGCGGGTCGAAGACGATGTCCTCGATGGCGATGCCGTACTTACCGGTAGCCACGTCCACGATCTTTCGGGCCAGCTCCAGCCGGCGGGATGGCTCCTCCGGGATCTCTTGCTCGTCGTTGGGCAGCGCGATGACTGCGGCGCCATGCCGCTTGACCAGCGGCAGGATTGCGTCCAGCCGCTCGTCCTCGGCGGTAACGGAGTTGACGAGAGCCTTGCCCTGGTAGGCGGCGAGGCCGGCCTCCAGCACCTCGATGATCGAGGAGTCCAGGCACAGCGGCAGGTCGCACCGGGACTGGATCAGCCCGACGGCGCGCGTCATCAGCTCGGTCTCGTCGCACAGCGGCGCGCCCATGTTGACGTCCAGCATCATGGCGCCGCCGGCCACCTGCTCGGCGACGTCGACCTCGATCCTGGACAGGTCGCCGCGGCGCAGCTGCTCCTGGAAGATCTTCCGGCCGGTCGGGTTGATGCGCTCGCCGATGATGCAGAACGGGTTGTCCCCGCCGATCCTGACTTCTCTGGTGGCCGATGACAGCACGGTCTCCACTGGCGAATCTCCTCAGGCCGGCACGACGGCACGCCGTCGCTGAATGAGTTCCTTGGCCCTGACGACGGCCGCAGAGGCATCTGAGGCGTAACCGTCTGCACCGACCACGTCGGCGTACTCCTGGGTCACTGGCGCGCCGCCGACCATCACGATTACCTGGTCGCGCATGCCTGCCTTCTCCAGTGCGTTGATGTTCGCCTTGAACATCGGCATGGTCGTGGTCAGGAATGCCGAGAACCCGACGATGTCCGGCCTATGCTCGCGGATCGCGTCCAGGAACTTCTCCGGCGCGACCTGCACGCCGAGGTCGATGACCTCGAAGCCAGCGCCCTCGAACATGATGTTGACGAGGTTCTTGCCGATGTCGTGCACGTCACCCTTGACGGTGCCCATCACGATCTTGCCGATGGTCTGCGCGCCAGTCTCGGCAAGCAGCGGCCGCAATATCTCCAGCGCGCCTGCCATGGCCTTGCCGGCGATCAGCATCTCCGGCACAAAGAAATCGCCGCGCTCGAAGCGCGCGCCGACCTCCTCCAGTGACGGGATGAGCGATTCATACAGCAGCTTCTCAGGCCCGAGCCCTAGCTCCAGGCCCTGCCTGGTCAAGCTCAGCACCTCAGGGCCATTACCGGTCAGGGTGTAGTCGTAAAGCTGGCGGAGCAGCTCGTCCGGGTTCACGCGGCACCTTCTTCCAGGGTTGCGGGCTTGGGCGGCTTGGACACCGATTGCGAAGCCGCGGGCGGCGGCTCGTGGCCGAGCAATGCCGACAAGGTGCGCGCGGCCGCCATGCATCGGGCCGCGGCATCGGTAAGCCGGCCGCCGGGCAGCCGGCTCGCCGGTCCGGATACCGACAGCGCGCCGACGGCGGCCGGCCCGACGCCGAAGACCGGCGCTGCCACCGCGACCAGGCCGGGCTCGAGTTCCTCGATGGTAACCGCGTAACCACGCTCGCGGACGGCGGCCAGCTCAGCCGCCAGTGCGGACCGGCTGGTGATGGTGCGACCGGTGCGCTGCTCCAGCCGGCCCTTCGGCAACTCGGCCGCGCCGAATGCGAGCAGGACCTTGCCGAGCGCTGCGCAATGTAGTGGCACGGCCAAGCCGACCCAGTTCGTGCCGCCGATCAGATATCTGCTGTCGACCTGGGCGATCTGCTCGACCAGCCCGCCATCACGGGGCACGCCGAGGTTGACCGTTTCGCCGGTCTGCTCGCCGAGTTGCTCAAGAACCGGCTGCGCGATGCTGACGAGGTCGATTTCCGCGCCACCGCGCCAGGCATAGGAAACGAAGACCTCACCCGGGGTGAACCGGCCGGATAGGTCCCGGCGGATCAGCCCGTTCCGTTCCAGCGCCATCAGCAGCCGCGACGTAGTGCTCTTGGCCAGCCCGCTGGCGGCCGTCAGCTCGGTGAACGTGACCGGCTCGCGGCGGCGCGCGACTTCCACGAGCAGCTGGGCCGCCCGGTCGACGGCCTGCGTTCCGGTAGGGCTGGTCACATTAGGTCCCCTCGGTGTTCCATGTTACGGAACTCTGTTCTACGATGTGATCCTAAATTCGGTCGTTCCAGCCGGTCAAGTGCGCCATTCGAGGTGACTATGTTCCGCAACACGATGCCGAGGTACGAGATCCTGTCGCCGGACGCGATTGCCGTGCTCGACAAGGGCTGGCGGCGGATCGTGTCGGAGATTGGCGTGCAGTTCGCCAAGCCTGAGGCGGTCGAGCTGTTCCAGAAGGCGGGCCAGCGGACCGAGGGCGAAGTCGTCTACCTGGACCCGGAGTTCGTGCTGGAGCAGGTGGCCAAGGCGCCTAGGGAGTTCGACGTCCAGGCCAGGAATCCCGCCAACAACGTGCACATCGGCGGGGACGACATGGTCTTCGGAGCGGTGTACGGGCCGCCGTTCGTGCGTGACGGCGCGGTCCGCCGGGACGCCACCCTCGACGACTTCCGCCGGCTGTGCATGCTCGCGCAGTCGTTCGCCGAACTGGACTCCGCCGGCGGGGTCATCTGCGAGCCCAATGATGCTCCGCTCGACTCACGGCATCTCGACATGATCTACGCCCTGCAAACGCTGACCGACAAGATTTACATGGGAAACGTGGTGTCGGGACCCAACGCGGCCGACACCATCGCGATGACCGAGATCCTGTTCGGCGGGCGGGCCGCGATCGAGGCCGTTCCGGCCACTATCTCGCTGATCAACTGCAATTCGCCGCTGCGCTGGGACGACCGGATGCTGGATGCCCAGTTCGAGTACTGCGCCGCCGGGCAGCCGGTCGTGCTTACCCCGTTCTTGCTCATGGGCGCGATGTCGCCGGTAACGATCCCGGCGGCACTGGTCCAGCAGCTAGCCGAGGCCCTCTCCGGGATCGCGCTGGCCCAGCTGATCAGGCCGGGCTGCCCGGTAATCTTCGGCTCGTTCCTGTCCAACATCGACATGCAGTCAGGCTCGCCGAGCTTCGGCACGCCGGAGTCGGGCATCGGCCTGCTGTGCACCGGCCAGCTGGCCCGCCACTTCGGGCTGCCGTTCCGCACCGGCGGCGGGCTGAACTCGAGCCAGACCTGCGATGCGCAGGCTGCTTACGAGTCGCTCATGACGCTGCTGCCGACGTTCCTGGCCGGCACGAACTGGGTAATGCACGCGGCGGGCTGGCTGGAGGGCGGCCTGGTGTCGTGCTACGAGAAGTTCATCGTCGACATCGAGCTGCTGCGGATGCTGCGGGTGGAGTTCACCCCGCTGGAGATCGACGAGGCGTCGCTGGCCTTCGGCGCGCACGAGGAGGTCGGGCATGGCGGCCACTTCCTTGGCGCGCAGCACACCATGGAGCGGTTCCGCGACTGTTTCTACCGCCCGCTGCTGTCCTCGACCGCGAACTACGAGCGGTGGCTGAAGCTCGGCGGCAAGGACGCCACCGTGCGAGCAGCAGAGATCGCTGCCAAGACCCTGGCGGAGTACCAGCAGCCGCCGCTGGACGACGCCACCCGGGCTGAGCTTGAGGAGTACGTCACCCGCCGCCGCGCCGAGCTCGGCGACTGATCGCCTGCACTCGGGTAGTGGCTCTCCGGTAGTGGCTCTCCTGTAGTGGCTCTCCGGTACTGGCTCTCCGGTACGTTGTGCTACGAGTGCGCCAGTTGCGCGCCATCTGGGTGAGCGGAAGGGCATGGGTCATGCAGGCTGAGATCAAGGGCACGACGATGCCCATCTTGCAGGTGTCGCTCGAGCCGGGCGAGGAGGTCGTTTCCAGCCACGGTGAGCTGGCCTGGATGACCCCCAGTATCACGATGTCGCAGACGACGAGCACCGGTGGCGGTGGCGGGGGGTTCATGCAGGGCCTGAAGCGAATGGTGGGCGGCGGCGGACTGTTCCTTACCCGGTATCAGGGCCCCGGCGCGATCACCTTTGCGGCCAAGGTGCCAGGCCACATCGTGCCGGTCGACATCGAGGGCGGCCACGTCTACTACGTGCACCGGCACGGCTGGCTGTGCGGCACCGCGGGGATCACGCCGAGCGTCGGCCTGCAGCAGAGCTTCCGCGGCGGCCTCTGGGGCGGTGACGGCTTCATCTTGCAGAAGCTGGCAGGCCAGGGCCGGGCCTGGATCGAGCTCTCGGGAGAGCTGACCAGCTACGAGCTGCCGCCGGGGCAGACGCTGCTGGTCCACCCGGGCCACGTAGGGATGTTCCAGGGCACGGTCCAGTTCCAGATCACCACCGTGCCCGGCATCGCCAACATGATGTTCGGGGGCGACGGGTTCCACCTCGTGGCGCTGACAGGACCAGGGCGGGTCTGGCTGCAGTCCATGCCGCTGCCGATACTCGCCCACGCCCTGTCAGAGTACCTGGGCAACAACGACCGCACCGCGGCGGTCGGTGGCGGCGCGATGGGCGGGATCATCGGCGACATGATGCGCGGCTAGCCAACCGAGACTCGGCAACGGCCCCGGCGTCCGGCGCGGTCCCGAACCTAAGCCAGGATGGTGTGGTGACCAGCCTGACCGACGGCATGACTGCGGTGGTATTCGACTTCTTCGGAACGCTGACGCCGATCAGCGCGCCGGAGGTCTGGGCGGACCACGCAGCGCGGCTGGCCGGCGTTCTGGGCGTCCCGCCCGCCGCGCTGCTTCAGGCGCTCGACGAAAGCTTTCCCGAACGCATCTCCGGCGCTCTCGGCGACCTGCGGCAGACTCTGGCGACTCTCGCCGCAAGGCTCGGAGCGCAGCTCAGCGACGGGCAGCTGGACCAGGCGGTGCAGTTCCGCCGCGAGGTCCAGGAATCGATGTTCACGTTCCGCCCGGAAGCCCTGCCGGTCCTTCGCCAGCTGCGCGGGCTGGGTTTCCGGATCGGCTTGCTGTCGGATTGCACGATCGAGCTGCCGGAGGCGTGGCCGCGGCTACCGGTGGCCGGGCTGGTAGAAGCGCCGGTGTTCTCCTGCCTGGAGCGGACCCGCAAGCCTGATCCGAGGCTGTTCCATAAGGTCGCGGCCGAGCTGCAGACCGCCCCGGAGCAATGCCTGTACGTCGGCGATGGCGGCGGCCGGGAACTGACCGGGGCAGCGGCGGTTGGCATGCGCCCGGTGCTGCTCGCGGGGCCGGACTGGCATCCGCACGGCGCCCGTGACCGGGAGGCAAACTGGGACGGCCGGCGTGTCAGTTCGCTCACGGAACTGTGCCAGTGACCGGGGTCCCGGATGCAGTGGTTCTCGGCGCCGGTCCGAACGGCCTGGCGGCGGCGCTCACCCTGGCCCGCGCCGGGCTGAGTGTCACTGTTTTCGAGGGAACGGCGACGCCGGGGGGAGGCTGCCGGACGGAGCAGCTCACCCTGCCTGGACTCCAGCACGACGTCTGCTCGGCCGTGCACCCACTAGCCGCAGCATCGCCGTTCTTCCGCTCGCTCAACCAGGCGACTTCGGGCGTCAGGCTGCTGACCCCGGAGGTCGCGTTCGCGCATCCGCTGGACGGTGGCAGCGCCGGGGCCGTCACCGGGTCGGTGGCGGAAACCGCGGCCGGCCTGGGCGCGGACGGGGCGGCCTACGAACGCCTGCTCCGGCCACTCGTTGCTGATGCCGAGAGCCTGCTGGCCGCGCTGCTGGCCCCGATCCGTGCGATGCCGGCGCGGCCGGGCCCGGCCGCGCGGTTTCTGCTCCGCGGCGTCCTACCCGTGTCGATGCTGACGCGAAAGCTCACTACTCCGCAGGCTCGCGGGCTGCTGGCGGGCGCCTCCGCGCACTCGTTCCTGCGACTCGATGCACCGGGCAGCGGCGGGTTCAGCCTGTTCATGACGATGCTCGCGCATCATGTTGGTTGGCCGGTGGTCCAGGGCGGCAGCGCGAGGCTGGTCGACGCCGTGGTCTGCGAACTCACCGAGCGCGGCGGCACCATAGTCACCGGGCAGTGGATCTCGCGGTTGCGGGAATTGCCGCCCGCCCGGATCACGCTGCTGGACATCACGCCGCGGCAACTGCTCGGGCTGGCCAGCCAGGAACTGCCCGCTGGGTACGCCCGGGCGCTGGCTAGATTCCGGTACGGGCCGGGCATCTGCAAGGTCGACTGGGCGCTCAGCGGGCCGGTGCCGTGGACGGCGAACGCCTGCCGGTCCGCCGGAACTGTTCACCTCGGCGGGTCGCTCGAAGAAATAGCCAGTGCCGAGGCCGAGGTGACAGCTGGGCGGCATCCCGAGCGGCCGTTCTGCATCGTGGCGCAGCCCAGTCTGGTGGATTCATCCAGGGCGCCGGCCGGCCGGCAGGTCTTGTGGGGCTATTGCCACGTCCCGGCCGGATCGACGATCGACATGACCGCGCGGATCGAGGCTCAGATCGAGCGGTTCGCGCCTGGTTTCGCCGACCTGATCGTGGCCAGATCCACCCGGACGGCTGCCGAAATGGAGCAGCACAACCCGAACTACGTGGGTGGTGATATCACCGGCGGGCTGGGCACCTTGTGGCAGACCGTCTTCCGGCCGGTACCGCGCTGGAACCCCTACCGCACGCCGCTCGCAGGCGTCTACCTCTGCTCATCATCGACGCCCCCAGGTGGCGGCGTTCACGGCATGTGCGGCATGTGGGCCGCCCGCACGGCACTAGCCGACCAAGCGATTACGGGGAAGCCGGCTGATACGCCAAGTTGGGGCGCAGCCAGCTCTCGGCCTCGGTGACGGTGATGCCCTTGCGCGCTGCGTAGTCCTCAACCTGGTCGCGCCCGATCCGGCCGATGGCGAAGTACCGGGCGCCTGGGTTGCCGAGCAGCAGGCCGCTGACGCTCGCGGCGGGCGTCATGGCGAACGACTCGGTGAGGCCGAGCCCGATCCGGCCGGCGTCGAGCAAGTCGAAAAGCTTCTGCTTCTCGGAGTGGTCGGGGCAGGCCGGGTAGCCGAAGGCGGGCCGGATACCACGGAACCGCTCGGCATGCAGTTCCTCGATCGTCGGCGCGGCCTCCGGCTCGTACCAGTGACGGCGGGCTTCCAGGTGCACGTACTCGGCGGACGCCTCGGCCAGCCGGTCGGCGAGCGCCTTCACGGTGATCGCCCGGTAGTCGTCGTTCGCCCTCTCGTAGCGCCGGGCGAGTTCCTCCGCGCCGCTGATGCACACGGCGAAGGCCCCGACGTGATCGCCGGCCGGCGCAACGAAGTCGGCCAGGCTCCAGTTGGGCCGGGTGTCGTTGCGGGCCATCTGCTGGCGCAGCATCGGGAACCGCGGGCCGCACTCGAGCACCATGTCGTCGCCGTCGCGATCTGGCTGGCCAGAAGCCGAAGACGCCCCGTGCGTGCAGGAGCCTTCCGTCGATTATCTCGTCGAGCAGCACGTTCGCCTCGTCGAAAAGCTCCCTGGCGGCTGGCTGCTCGAGAATCGCCGGGTACTTGCCCTTCAGCTCCCAGGCCACGAAGAAGAACTGCCAGTCGATGAGCTCACGCAGCCTGCGCAGGTCCGGTTCGACGACGGCTGTGCCGGTGAAGGCGGGCACCGGCAGGTCATCGAAGCTGACCTGGGCCCGGTTGGCCTGCGCCTGCCAGAGCGGCAGCAGGGGCCGTCGCTGCTTCTCGGCGTGCTCGCGGCGGAGCCGTTCCTGGTCCGCGCGGTTGGCCTGATCAAGTTCCCCGGCCCGCACCGGGTCGAGCAGATCCGACACGACCCCGACGACTCTCGAGGCGTCCAGGACGTGCACGGTGGGCTGGTCATAAGCCGGCGCGATCCGGACCGCGGTGTGCTGGCGAGACGTGGTCGCGCCCCCGATCAGCAACGGCAGGCTGAGACCGCGCCGCTGCATCTCCTGCGCAACCCCGACCATCTGGTCGAGCGACGGCGTGATCAGCCCGGACAGGCCGACGGCGTTGGCGCCCTCGGCGACAGCGGTGTCCAGGATCTTCTCGGCCGGCACCATCACTCCGAGGTCGATCACCTCGTAGTTGTTGCAACCGAGCACCACTCCGACGATGTTCTTGCCGATGTCGTGCACGTCGCCCTTGACCGTGGCCATCACGATCTTGCCTATGCGACTCTGGACGTCGCGCCCGTCGCGCACCGCCTTTTCTTTCTCGGCCTGCATGAACGGCTCGAGGTAGGCCACCGACCGCTTCATCGCCCGCGCGCTCTTGACGACCTGGGGGAGGAACATCTTGCCCGAGCCGAACAAGTCACCGACGATCTTCATGCCGTCCATCAGCGGGCCCTCGATGACATCGAGAGGCCGGTCGGCGAGCTGCCTGGCCTCCTCAGTGTCAGCTTCGATAAAGTCGACGATGCCGTGCACGAGCGCGTGTGCCAGGCGCTTCTCGACGGGCGCGTCGCGCCAGGACAGATCGAGCTCGCGCTTGGTCCCCGTTCCCTTAACGGTGTCCGCGAAAGCCACCAGCCGGTCGGTCGCATCCGCCCGCCGGTCAAAGATGACATCCTCGACCAGCTCGAGCAGGTCCGCCGGGATGTCCTGGTACACCACGAGCTGGCCGGCGTTGACGATACCCATGTCCAGGCCGGCCTTGATGGCGTGGAACAGGAAGGCCGAGTGCATGGCTTCCCGGACGACATCGTTGCCGCGGAAGGAGAACGACAGGTTGGAGATGCCGCCGCTGGTGCGCACGCCCGTGCAGCGTTCCTTGATCAGCGGCAGCGACTCGATGAACGCCTTGGCGTAGCCGTTGTGCTCCTCGATCCCGGTCGCAACGGCGAGCACGTTCGGGTCGAAGACGATGTCGGCGGGATCGAAGCCCGCCTGCTTGGTCAGCAAGTCGTAGGCGCGGCCGCAGATCGACACCTTGCGCTCCACGGTGTCGGCCTGCCCGTGCTCGTCGAACGCCATCACGACCACGCCGGCACCGTATGCGCGGATCCGGCTGGCCTGGCGGAGGAACTCGGCCTCGCCCTCCTTCAGGCTGATCGAATTGACGATGCCCTTGCCCTGCACGCATCGCAGGCCGGCCTCCAGCACGCCCCAGCGCGAACTGTCGATCATGATCGGGATACGCGCGACTTCCGGTTCGGTGGCGATGTAGTTCAGGAACGACGTCATCGCCTGCTCACCGTCGAGCAGGTCGGCGTCCATGTTCACGTCCAGCAGGTTGGCACCGCCGCGGACCTGCTCGAGCGCGACGTGCACGGCCTCCTGGTTGTCGCCGGCCTCGATCAGGCGGCGGAATCGCGCGGAACCGGCCACGTTGGTCCGCTCGCCGATCATTACGAAGCCGGTGTCCGGTCCGATCTCGAACGGCTCGAGACCGCTGAACCTGGAGATAGTACGGGCGGGCGGCACGGTTCGCGTCGGCAGTCCGGCGACGGCTGCGGCGATCTTCTCGATATGGCCGGGCCCGGTTCCGCAGCAGCCGCCCACGATGTTGACTAGCCCGGTTTCCGCGAATTCCCTCAGCATCCTGGCGGTGTCGTCCGGCTGCTCGTCGTAGCCGCCGAACGCGTTGGGCAGGCCGGCATTGGGATGGCTGCTCACATAGGTGCCGGCCAGCCGGGATAGCTCGGCCACGTGCGGCCGCATCTCCTTGGCGCCCAGGGAGCAGTTGACGCCGACGATGAGCGGGCTGGCGTGCTCGATGGCGGTCCAGAATGCTTCGACTGTCTGGCCCGATAGCGTCCGGCCGCTGAGGTCCACGATCGTGACCGAGATCCACAGCGGCAGGTCGGGCGCTACCTCGCGGGCCGCCGCGATCGCCGCTTTGGCATTCAGGGTGTCGAAGATTGTCTCTATCAGCAGCAGGTCGACCCCGCCCTGCGCGAGGGCCGCGATCTGCTCGGCGTAAGCGGCGTGGACCTGATCGAAGGTCACGGTACGGTACGCCGGGTCGTCCACCCGCGGCGACAGCGACAGCGTGACGTTGAGCGGTCCGACCGAGCCCGCCACGAGCTTGCCGCCGGCCTCGTCCGCGGCCTGCCTGGCCAGGCTCGCGCCGGCCAGGTTCATGTCCCGAACGGAACCTTGCAAACCGTAATCCGCCTGGCCGATGCTCGTGGCCGTGAAGGTGTTGGTGGTCGTGATGTCGGCGCCTGCGGCCAGGTACTGCCGGTGGATGTCCAGCACGACGTCGGGCCTGGTGAGGTTCAGGATGTCGGGGTCGCCCGCGACGTCGTGCGGATGCTCGCCGAAGATCTCGCCGCGGTAGTCCCTGGGCGCCAGCCCGGAGCTTTGCAGCATGGTGCCCCAGGCGCCATCCAAGACAAGGATCCGCTCGTTAAGCAAGCCCTTGATGGCTTCCGCATTTGCCACGACTGCTGCCTCTTCTCCCGCTAGCCCAGAAGAGGCGCGAACCTGACGCGGGACTCTTTAGGCGTTTTTGTCCTGGTCGCCAAGCTGTCATCAAATCTCTCCAGGTGATGGCATACTAACGCATCGGCGCAACCTGGGAGTCAGCCGGGATGAACCGCAGCGCAGCAGGCTAGGCGAGCTCGGCGCGCAGCAGTTCGGCCGCCCGCGTCATCGCCGTCAGCTTGCCGAACGCCGACTCGCGGGGCAGGTATTTCATGCCGCAGTCGGGGGCCAGGACAAGTCGCTCAGCGGGGACGTAAGGCAGCGCGCGCCGGACCCTCGCGATCACAACCTCCGGCGACTCCACAGTCGCGTCGTTCAGGTCCAGGACGCCGAGAATGACCGTCTTGCCTGCGCTGGCCAGGTCGGCCAGCACTGCGCAGTCCAGGCCGGACTGTGCCGTCTCGATCGATATCTGGTCGGCAGTGCAGGCGGCCAGCTCGGGCAGGAACGAGTAGCCCGATGGCCGGTCATGGATGATCGCGGCATAGCCGAAACACAGGTGCACCGCCGTCGGGCCGGCCGCGCCCGCCAGCGCCGCGTTGAGCACCGCCACCCCGAACTGCCTGGCCGCCTCCGGCCGCGCCTGCAGGTACGGCTCGTCGAGCTGCACGATGTCGGCACCTGCCGCGAATAGGTCGCCGATCTCGTCGCGAACGGCCTCCGCGTAGCCGAACGCGGCGTCCTGGACGCTCGGGTAGTAGTCGTTCTGGGCCTGCTGGGCCATTGTGAACGGGCCAGCCACAGTGATCTTTATCGTGCGGTCTGTCTGCGCGCGCAGGAACCGCACGTCGTCGACGCAAACCGGGTGCCGTCGGCGGATCGCCCCGACAATCCGCGGCACCGGATTCGGGTGGCCGCTGCGGTCGAGAGCGGTGCCAGGATTGTCGATATCAATGCCGTCCAGCGCGGTCGCGAATGCGTTGGAGTAGCTCTCGCGCCGGATCTCGCCGTCGGTGATGATGTCCAGCCCGGCGTCCTGTTGCGCGCGGATCGCCAGCATTGTCGCGTCCCGCTGCGCTTGCTCAAGGTAGTCCGGATCCACCCGCCAGAGTTCGGCCGCCCTGACCCTGGGCGGGAACCGGCCGGCCAGCTTGGCCCTGTCGATCAGCCAGTCAGGCTGGGGGTAGCTGCCGACAAGCGAGGTGGGGAAAAGCAATGCTGCCTCCGGAGTTCGCGCGGCTGATGATGGCACCCGTCCATTCTGGCCGGGGCGCGAGCCGCGTTGCGAGGCCATCGAGGATGACGCCCAGGCCGTAGGCCGCTCGGACGCGCCCGAACTTACCCTGAAGCTAGCCCGCTTCCTCGGCCCGTCGGTAAGCCTCGGCCGGCGCAATAATCTCATCGGGACCAGGTGGCCTGATGTCCACGGTGACGCCGAAGTCCCACAGCTCAATGACCGACCAGATCTGCTTTTCCGCCGCGCCCGTCAGGTCGGAGTTCACCGAGATCCGACGGGCAAGGCCAGCCTCATCCAGCCAGACCTCGGTCGGCAGCTGCCGAAGCGAGCGGAACGGGCCGGCGGGCACGCTCACCCCCGCTGGCAGCGCGGCGTCCGCCTGAACCAGATCGACGGTGAGGCGGCAATGCGTGGCAGCCACGCCGCGTACGGCTTCTGTTCCGACCACAACCGCGTCGTCACCGGCGCCAAACAGGGCATCCAAGGGCCACAGCGGGTCATTCGGCCCCCGCGGACCGTCCGCATCGGCCGGGAAGAAAACCGTCCAGGCGTCGGCGACGTGGATGTAGGCGTTGGGTCCGTCGAAGATGATCTCGCTTTCCATGATCTCCGGAAGATCCAGATCAGGGTCGCGCTGCTGGATGACCTTGGCCGTGAGCTCGTCGGTGAAGAACAGCGACTGCGACACCTGCGCCCGTCGGGCGGCCAGGTCGGCTACTCCGTCGCAGCGCCGGTTCACGACGTCGGGCGTCGGAGAGCCGCTGCACCAGGCCGCGAACAGGCGGGCTGTTCCGGCCGCAACCGTCCGCGCGGCGGCGTCAGCGACGCGGCCGGCGATGGACTCGCCCGCAGCGGGCACGAAATCAGCATAAAGGGGCGACCGTCCGCCGCTGCCGTGTCCGCCTGCCGCTGCCGTGCTAGCCGCCGACCTCCGCGAGCCGCATGGTGAGGTAACGGCGTTCCGGTTCGGTAGCAACCTGCTCAAGCGCCTGGCGGTAGCTGTCGGCCGCCTCCGCCCATCGTTCGAGCCGTCGCAGCAGGTCGGCGCGAGTGGCCGGGAGCAGGAAGTAACCGGCCAGCGCGCCGCCCGCTTCCAGCGACTCGACCAGCTTGAGGCCTGCCTCGGGTCCGTCAGCCATTGCGACCGCTACGGCCCGGTTGAGCTCGACCACCGCCGACGGGACAAGTTCGCGCAGGCGCCCGTACAACTGCGCGATCTCCTCCCAGTCGGTTTCGCTGGCCCGGCCGGCGTCGGCGTGGCAGGCGGCGATGGCCGCCTGAATCTGATACGGCCCGGCCTGCTGCCGCCTAAGCGCTGCCTCTAGCCGCGCCCTGCCCTCGGAGATCTCGGCCCGATTCCACCGCGACCGGTCCTGATCCTCGAGACTGACCAGCTCGCCCGTGTCGTCGATCCGTGCCGCGCTCCTCGCGTCCTGCAGCAGCATCAGCGCCAGCAGGCCCGCTGCCTCCGGCTCATCGGGCATCATGCTGGCCAGTAGCCGGCCGAGCCTGATTGCCTCGGCGGTGAGGCTAGGGCGGAGCAGGTCCGCACCTTCCGACGCGGAATAGCCTTCGTTGAACAGCAAGTAGAGAACGGCCAGAACACCGTTTGTGCGCTCGGGCAGCAGGTGCGCAGGCGGCACCCGGTATGGGATCCCGGCATCGCGGATCTTGTGCTTGGCCCGGACCAGGCGCTTGGCCATCGTCGCCTCGGGCACCAGGAAGGCCCGTGCGATTTCTGAAGTCGTCAGACCGGCCAGCGTGCGCAGGGTGAGCGCGACCCGAGCTTCCAGCGTCAGGGCCGGGTGGCAGCAGGTGAAGATCAGCCGCAGGCGGTCGTCGGTCACGCCGCTGTCGTCGGGCCCGGACGGGCTGGCGGCTTCGTCCGCCATAGCCAACGCTGCCACCTCCTTCAGCTTCGTGGCCTCGGTCTTGCTGCGCCGCAACCGGTCCAGCGCGCGATTGCGCGCGGTGGTGGTCAGCCATGCGCCGGGACGGTCTGGCACGCCGTCCGTTACCCACCTGGTGAGCGCGGCAGCAAAAGCGTCCTGCGCGCATTCCTCGGCAAGATCCCAGTCGCCTGTCATCCGGATCAGGGTTGCGACGATCCGCCCCCACTCATTCCGGAACGCCTCGGCGACCGCGGTCTCGACCCAACCGTTTGGGTCGGCTCCGGTGCCGCCCACTACGTCACCAGGATCGGGCGCACCTCGACTACGCCGCCGTGCTGGGCGACCGGATGCCGCGATGCCGCATAGATCGCCTCGTCGAGGTCGGCGCACTCGATTACGTTGTAGCCCACGATCTGCTCCTTAGTCTCAGCAAACGGTCCGTCGGCTACCAGGACCTCGGTGCCGCTGGCCCGGACCGAGGTCGCGGCCCTGGATGACTGGAGTTGCGACCCGTCCAGCAGCGCCACGCCCCGGGCCGCCATCTCCCGCGCCCACGGCATCCAGCACGGTTCCTCCGGCTCACCAGGCGCCACTGCCGCGATAGTCCGGGACGCGCTGTCCTCAGGTGCTTCCTCGCCGCACATCAGCAGCATGTACTTCATCGCTTCCTCCTCATCGCGAGCCTCCGCTGTTGCGACGAATAGGCAACCCCGTTATGGACATCGGGGGCCGGTCGCGGCTGGGCGTCCATCGCAGGCTATGCCGTTCGTCGTGTGACTGAGAAGCAAGCAAGCCATGCCCCGACCAGGCTCAGGAGGCCGAAAATGACGCTGCCAGACATCACTACCCAGGAGAACTGGCTGGCCGCCCGGAAGCAACTGCTCGTCAGGGAGAAGGAGCTCACCCGCCAGCGGGACGCACTTAACGCCGACCGTCGCCAGCTGCCGATGGTGCAGGTCGGCAAGGACTACTTGTTTAGTGGCCCGGACGGCGCGGTCAGGCTGGCCGACATGTTCGGCGACTGCCAGCAGCTGATCATCCAGCACGTCATGTTCGACCCACAGTGGGATGCTGCCTGCCCAGGCTGCACGGCCGCACTCGACGAGGTTGCGCCAGGCCTGTTGCGGCATCTGCGCAGCCGTGACACGGCCTTCGCGGGGGTGTCCAGGGCGCCGTACGCCAAGCTCGCCGCCTACAAGGAGGCCCGGGGCTGGGAGTTCGACTGGTACTCGTCGTTCGCCAGCGACTTCAACTACGACTTCCAGGTGACCCTCGATGAGTCGGTCGTGCCCGTGGTCTACAACTACCGAACGCTAGCAGAGGCGGGCGAGGCCCCGATCACCGAGCCGACCGAGGTGGGCGGGCTCAGCTGCTTCCTGCGCGACGGCGACCGCATCTTCCACACCTACTCGACCTACGCCCGCGGCACCGATCAGGTCGGGAACGCGTACTCACTCCTCGATCTGACCGCGTTCGGCCGGTCCGAGGAGTGGGAGGCGCCCAAGGGGCGGGTCGCCAAGCCGCACGGCGCGGATCCCACGTTTACCGACTGAGCGGCTCCCTGGCTGGCAGGCCAGCCTGCTGGAGGAGGGCGGGAATCGAGCTTTCGGCGCCGATCGCCATGACGTGCACGCCGGCCACACCAGGCACCTGGGCGAGCTCGGCGATGATCTCGGCGCACAGCTTCTCGCCTTCCTCCCGGAACCTGTCGGTCCGGGCGGCAGCCAGCCGGTCGGATACCCGGTCCGGGACGGACACGCCGGGGATTTGGGCCATGTGGGCCAGGGCGCGGTGCGACCTGATCGGGCCGACGCCAGCCAGGATGCGGCACCGCTGATCGAGCCCGAGATCGCGGATCCTGGCCATCCACGCCGCGAAAGCGGGCACGTCGAAAACGAACTGAGTCTGCACGAACTGCGCGCCTGCCTCGACCTTGGCGGCCAGCCGCCAGGTGGCCGCGTCCTCGCGAGCAGCTGTGTCGTCTCGCGCGGCAGACGCGTTCTCGACGGCACCAAGCAGCCAATTCGGCGGCGGATTCAGCGCGCCGCCGGACATCAGCCGCCCTTCGTCGCGCATCGCCGTGGCGACCTTCAGCAGCTGGATGCTGTCCAAGTCGAACACGGGTTTGGCGTCCGCGTGGTCGCCGTGCCGCGGGTGATCGCCGGTCATGATCACCACGCTCGGAATGCCGAGCGCCGATGCCGACAGCAGCTCCGACTGCAACGCGATCCGGTTACGGTCGCGGCAGGTGAGCTGCATGATTGGCTCGACTCCGGCGGCCAGCGCAGCGAGGCATCCGGCGAGGCTGGACAGGCGGACCGCGGCGCTCTGATTGTCGGTGATGTTAACGGCATCGACCCAGCCGTTCAGCAGCGTGGCCTTAGCTGTGACTGGCGCGGTATCAGCGCCGCGAGGCGGTCCGATCTCGGCAGTGACCGCGAACTCGCCCGCCGCAAGCCGGTCCCGGAACCCTGGCGACTGACCCTCGAGCACGCCTGAGCATATCCCGGCGATCTGTGGGCAGCCGACCGGCCGGACTGCTAGGCAGGCGCGTGAACTGCCTTCTCCGTGCGGAGCTGCCGCCTCGCGACGCTGAGCCGCCCCAGCCCGGACAAGGCCGAAGCGACCTGCCCGGCCAGGACCGCCGGGGCTGACGTCGACTCAGCCAGCCCGATCGTATGCACAGCCGACAGCATCGCAGGCCGGATATCGGTGACACCGGACACTACCTGCGCCCTGGCGCCGGCGTCACGGGCCTGGCCGCACAGCTGACGCGCGTCGGCCGATTCAGGATCGCCGAGCACCAGCATCAGGTCGCTGGCCGCGGCAACCGCGAAGACTGTCCCGGCCCGGTCGGATGGCTCATAACAGAGCTCATCGGGGCTGACTCTCGCCGCGGGATAGCGGGACCGCAGCGCCGCGATGACGGGGGCGCCAGCCTCGGCCGCGAGGCCGGGTTGCAGCATGTACGAGACGTCACGGGCATCGCGAACCTGCAGTGCTGCGGTCCTGGCGACGGACTCCACGACGGTTACGTGGCCGGGTGCCTGGCTGGTGATGCTGGCCGTGGCGGCATACCCGGGCTGGCCGATCAGTACCAGCTGATGGCCGCGGTCGGCGGCGCGGCGCGCCGCGTCTTGGGCGGCGGCGACTATCGGGCAGGTGGCGTCTACCACGGTGGCGCCGCGCTGCGCTGCCTCAGCCCGGAGCTCCGCGGTCACGCCGTGTGCCGGGAAGACGACCACATCCCCGGCTTCTACCCCGGCGAGCGAAGATGCGATCACTGCGCCCTGGCCCGTGAGCTCTGCCGCCGACTCGGCTGGGATCGCCTGCGGCGTGAGCACGTACACGGTGCGCCCGCTGCCCGCATGCTCGGTCGCGGCTTGCCGGGCGGCAGCAGCGGCGCCCAGGGCGCCGCTGCACCAGGGACTGCTTGCCATGAGCAAGGTACGGCTGGCGGCGACCGAAGTCCATTCCTCTACGGCCGCTCGGGCGGCCGCGATCGAGAGCGCATCAGCCGGGGCGGCGCCAGCAGCCATCGCCGCGGTGCTGCCGTCGTGCTGCGGGCAGGTCGTGACGTACAGCACGGCGTCGCAGTCGCCCGTGCTGTCGTCACCGCATGGCACTTCCGCGGTTCGCACCGGGCGCCCCTTGGCCCGCAGGGAACCGGCTATCAGCGGCGCGGCATGGCAGCTCAGCATGCCGCTGACGGGATCACCGACGTGGGTGGGTACCAGTACCTCGCCCCGCGGAATATGGATCCCGGACACCCGGATTTCCCGTACCGCTGGTCGGCTCATTGCCGTGTCGTCCCCCCGGCGCTCATGCTGCCTGCGGCGCTCCGCCTGAACACCGCCATTACCGCCAGGGCTGCATTCCCTGTCCCTGGCCGGGATTCTCCCTTGCGCTCGCCAAATTTCGGTCTGCGGAGATTCTTGCTATGCTACTTTTACGCTAGGAATACTAGCTACTGTCGTAAGCTACGTCAAGGCGGATCGCGGGTATGTGCGGGTTGCGGTATGTACGGCTGCACCACCGTCGAGAGGAGCAACGCGCGTGTCCAAGACCGAGGAATTGCTGGCGAACAACCTTCGCTACGCCGAGACCCACGGCGGCGAGCTACCGATGCCGCCATCCGCCGGCCTGGCTGTGGTGGCGTGCATGGACGCCCGGCTGAACGTGTACGGCATCCTCGGGCTGGCGGATGGCGAGGCGCACGTTATCCGCAACGCGGGCGGCGTAGTGACCGATGACGAAATCCGGTCCCTGGCCATCAGCCAGCGACTGCTCGGCACGACGGAGATCATTCTCATTCATCACACCGACTGCGGCATGCTCACCTTCACCGACGACGCTTTCAAGTCCGCCATCGAGAAGGAGACTGGCATCAAACCGCCCTGGAGCGCCGAGGCATTCGCCGACCTTGACGAAGATGTCCGGCAGTCGATCCGGCGGATTAAGGCTAGCCCGTTCGTTCCGCACACCGACGCGATCCGTGGCTTCGTCTTCGACGTGTCAACAGGTCTGCTTAGACACGTCCCGATGTAACGATCTTGATTGACCGTGATCAACTGAACAGTGCCGGTAATGTCGTGCCAAATACCGATCGAGTCGACCTTCGCCACGGTCTGGCACAGAATGAAGGCGCCAGGGCTGGCCGAGCGTCCCGAAGCGTCATCGGCATGACTGAGCAGATCGCCATGTCTCCGCATGAGCCCGTCCGTGAGGGTAAGTACGCCAGGGTCGAGCGGGAGAGGCGCTTCCTGCTGGCCGGACCGCCGCCGCCGGCGGCTGTCACCGCCACCCGCCGGATCACCGACCGGTACCTGCCGGGGACGCGCCTGCGGTTGCGGCGTGTCGATTACCTGGACACCGGTACCTGCGAGTTCAAGTTCACCCAGAAGGTGCCTGCCGGCCGACCGGGCTCCGTGCAGGGACTGATCACCAACATCTACCTGTCCGCGGCCGAATACGACCTGCTCGCCTCGCTCCCGGCCGAGGTGCTGTGCAAGTGTCGGCTGAGTGTCCCGCCACTGAGCATTGACATGTTCGATCCGCCGTTGCAGGGCCTGGTCCTGGCTGACGTCGAGTTCAGTACGGCGAGGCGGCCGAGTCCTTCCCCCTGCCCCCGGCGGCGATCGCGGAGGTGACCGACGACGCCCGGTTCACCGGAGGCAATCTCGTCCGGACTCGCCGCCACGATCTGCTCGCCTGGCTCGTCGAGTACGGCATCGAGCTCCCGCAGACCGAGTGAATTCATCCATCCATAGGAATTGAGGTCATCTAACCGCCGCTGCGGGCGTTACAGGTCGGGATTCTCGCCGCGGCCCGGCTGTTCGGCGAGGAACCTCTCGAACTGAGCGCCCAGTTCCTCGGCGGTCGGAACTTGCTCGCTCTCGCTGGCGAGCAGGTTGTCCCGGCCGGCCGTAAAGGCGTCGTACTGCTGCTCGAGCGCATGCACCACCTCGGCGACCTCCGCCGAGCCCTCGACCTGGCGGGCAATTTCCAGGTCCGTACGCCGCGCGGATTCCCGCAGCGCATCCGCAGGCAGCGCCAGCCCGGTGACGCGCTGCACGGACTCGAGCAGCGTCTCGGCGGCTGCGGGGTAGGCGGCCTGGGCAAGATAGTGGGGCACGTGAACCGCGAAGCCGATGGCGGCCCGGCCCTCCTGGCCTAGCCGGTACTCCAGTAGCGCTGCGGCGCTGCCCGCAACCTGGAGCTTGTCGACCAGCGGCCGGTAGCCCTCGATGAGGTCAGGCTGCGTCGCGTGTGCGGTCACGCCGAGCTGCCTCGTGTGCGGCACGCCCATCGGAATGCCCTGGAAGCCAACGGCTAGCCGGACCCGCAGTTCCGCGGATAGCTGGCGCACCGCCGCAGTGAACGCCTCCCACTCACGGTCCGGCTCAAGCCCAGCCAGGATGAGGAACGGCGTGCCTTCAGCGTCTCGCAGCAGCGAAAGCGCGAGCTCGGGCGTGTCGTAGTCGTCCCAGTGATCCTTGGCGAAGGTCATGATCGGCCGACGCGACCGGTAGTCAAGCAGCGAGTCGAGGTCGAACGAGGCGACTACCTCGTGCTCCAGCGTCGTCATCAGATGCGTGGTCAGCAGCCTTCCGGCTGCACCGGCGTCGATGAAGCCGTCAAGGTAGTAGAGCATCACCAGGTTGCCGTCGGGCTCAGGCGCGGCGGAACCCATCTGGTACAGGTCAGCCGGATTACGCCGCACGTCTGCTAGCCCTTCGCTCACGCTGTTAGTTACCAGTCTTACCAACGAGCGCGCCCCGCTGATAAATCCCGGCACGGCAAACCTAGCGGTTAGCCTGGAATATGCCCTATTCGGCGGCCCGCTCGCGCGAGTCCCACCGGGCGAGCAGTCCGGCCATCTCGGCACTGATGAACTCGAAGTAGCGAACGGTGTCGGCCATCCGGGCACCAGCGGGGGAGTTCGCTCCGAGCACCTCGGCACCATCGCGGAGTTCGGCCGCCCAGCGGGTGAACTGGCGGTCGCGCAGCCGGACGATGTCCTGCCAAACATCCACGGACATCCGGTAGTGCTGGCGCCGGGAGCCGGGCTCGCCTTCGGCGACGACCAACCCGACCTGGACTAGGTAGCGGACACCGCCGGACACGGAGGCGGGGCTGGCCTGGAGCAGGTCGCCGAGTTCGGCTGCGGTCAGCTTGCTCGAATCGGACGTCAGCAGCGCCACGAAGATCCTGGCCGGCGTCCGCGGGAAGCCGGCCTGGGTTAGCTGGCCGGTGAAGCGCTCGATGAACTCGCGTACGGCCGCCGGGTCACGCTGCCGCGCGACAGGCTGGCCATCAGCCGAGCCCGTGCCCCGGCCGGCACTGTCCTGCCGGGCGGCACTGTCTTGCCGGGCTACTGGGTCCGCCGCCGTGCGACTGCCTGCTCCGTCCGTCGTGTTCCTGGCCGTCACGCGTACTCCAGAACTTCCTGTTGCTATATTCAGGAGTTTATGAATTTGATGTAAAGTGTCACACCGTGAACGCTATCGAAGTCTCCGGGTTGCGGAAAGAGTTCGGCACGACGGTGGCGCTGGACGGGCTCGACCTGTCCGTCGCGGTCGGCGAGGTCCACGGGTTCCTCGGGCCGAACGGCTCGGGCAAGACGACCACGATCCGGGTACTCCTTGGCCTGCTGCGGGCCGACGGCGGGACAGCCCGACTCCTCGGCGGCGATCCGTGGCGGGACGCCGTTACCTTGCATCGCAGGCTGGCCTATGTTCCTGGCGATGTCACCCTGTGGCCGAACCTGACTGGTGGCGAGGTCATCGACCTGCTCGGCAGGTTGCGTGGCGGGCTGGACGCCAAGCGCAAGGCAGAACTGCTGGACCGGTTCGACCTCGATCCGACCAAGAAGGCGCGGGCGTATTCCAAGGGCAACCGGCAGAAGGTCGCGCTGGTGGCGGCGCTGGCATCGGACGCCGAACTGCTGATCCTGGACGAGCCGACGTCCGGCCTCGACCCGCTGATGGAGGCCATATTCCGCGGCTGCGCCGAGGAGGAACGCGGCCGCGGCCGCACCATGCTGCTGTCCAGCCACATCCTGTCCGAGGTCGAAGCGCTGTGTGACCGGGTCACGATCATCAGGGCAGGCCGGACCGTTGAGAGGGGCACGCTGGCCGAATTGCGCCACCTGACCATGACGTCAATCTCGGCCGAACTGGCGGGCGAACCGGCCGCGCTAGACCGGTTCGCTGGCGTGCACGACCTGGTCATCGATCGGCTCCAGGACGGCGGCAGCCGGGTTCGGTGCGAGGTGGACTCGGACAAGCTGGAAGACCTGCTGCGGGTCCTGGTGAGCACAGGCGTCCGCACCCTGGTAAGCCAGCCGCCCACGCTGGAGGAGCTGTTCCTGCGGCATTACTCCGGGTACGAAGCCGCCAGTGCCGGCGAACCGTCGGTAGCGGGATCATGAGCATGCCCGTTGGGTCGCGCGAGCTGGCCAAACTGGCGCTGCGCCGGGACCGGCTGATGCTCATCGGTTGGCTTTATGCAATGACCGCGATCGCCGCTTCGGCCGGGTACGGTGTGAAACTCGTCTATAAGACCGCGGCGAGCCGGGCGACGCTTGCTGCGACAGTCCGTGGCGATCCGGCGCTGGCTTTCCTGTACGGACGGTTGCACGGCACATCACTGGGCGCCGTGGCGTCGTGGCGTTACCTTGCCTACGCGGCCCTCGCTGCCGGGCTGATGAGCGTCTTCATCGTCGTCCGGCATACCAGGGCCGACGAGGAAACTGGTCGGCTGGAGCTCATCGGCTCGACCGTCGTAGGCAGGCACGCGCCGCTCGCCGTGGCGCTGCTGGTGGCCTCGGCCGCCAATCTGATTGTCCTTGTGGTGACCACGGCGGTGCTGGTGGTCAGCGGCTTGCCACTGACCGGATCGGCGGCATTCGGCCTGGCCCAGGTCAGCTGCGGCCTCGTCTTCGCGGCGGTGGCCGCGACAGCTGCTCAGATCAGCGGCACGGCACGAGGCGCGCGCGGACTTGCGATCACCGCACTTGCCGTCTGCTTCCTTTTCCGCGCGATCGGCGACTCGGGCGGCAGCCATGGGCTGACCTGGATGACCTGGCTGTCACCGATCGGCTGGGCCGAGCTCGTGAGGCCGTTCGGCGGCGAGCGGTGGTGGGTACTTACATTGCCGGCTGCGGCTATCGCGGCGGGGATCGGTGCCTCGTTCTGGCTGGCCGGGCGCCGCGATCAGGGCGCTGGCCTGGTACAGCCGCGGCCCGGTCCGGCGACGGCGGGTGGTCTGCTGACTGGTCCGGTCGGTCTTGCCTGGCGGCTACAGCGCGGTACGCTCGCGGGCTGGGCGGCGGGCTTCCTGGTCGGCGGGCTGGCCATCGGCGTGGTCGGGAACGGCATCGGCAAGCTCATCGGCTCTGGCCATGGAGTGGTTAAGGCGATCGACAAGATTGGCGGGCAGACGGGGCTGACTAACGCATACCTGGCTGGTTGCATGAGCCTGATCGGGCTGGTCGCGGCCGCGTATGCGGTGTCTGCCGTGCTCCGGCTACGGTCAGAGGAAACCGAGCAGCGCGCGGAACCGTTGCTGGCAGGCCCGGTAAGCCGGCTGCACTGGGGTGGCAGCCACCTCCTCGTCGCACTTGCCGGCACCATCGTGGTGCTGCTCGCGGGCGGCCTCGGCGTCGGTATCGGGTTCGGGGCCGCCATCTCGGATCTGGGTACCCAGGTACCCCGGCTGCTCGGGGCCGGACTCGCTCAGGTGCCTGCTGCGCTCGCGGTCGCTGTCGTCGCCGTCGCGCTGGTGGGCCTGCTGCCACAGACGAGCGTGGCCGGGGGCTGGATCGCCATGGCGCTAGCGGGGTTCATCGGATTGTTCGGGCCAGCACTGAACCTCGCGCAGGCCGTGCTCGACATCTCGCCGTTCACCCACGTGCCGAAGCTACCCGGCGGAGCGTTCAGCGCCGTGCCGTTGCTCTGGCTGAGTGCGTTCGTGCTGGTGCTTGCGGCCCTGGGGCTGGCAGGCCTGCGACGCCGGGACATCGGCTAGACCGGGTAGGGCTCGCCGACGGTCGCATAGGTGCGCTCGTGGGGGAGTCGCCAGGTCATGTGGCCTGGCTCGGTCTGGGTCAGGTGCCAGCCGGGCGCTTGCTTCGCCCGGTGATGTCGTCTGCACGCAGGTGCCAGGTTGCATTCGCAGGTGAGCCCGCCCTGGTCGAACGGGATCGTGTGGTCGACGTCGCAGCGGACCGCGGCGCGGCGGCAGCCGGTGAAAGTGCAGGTTCGCTGCCGGACCCTGATCAGGTGGACCAGGTTCGGCGGCGGAACGTACCGGGGTGATTGCCGTGTGTGGCTGCACTCGCCGGTCTCGAGGAACTGGAGTTTGGATCGGAGCCCGGTGGCCCACACGATGCCGTCCGGTGTCGGCGGGGGAGGCCGTGCCGGACCGAAGCTGACGGGCGGAGCGTGGTCGGGGGGGCCGGGCGGTGCGGCGCCGCGTCGGGCGCAAGCGTGCGCGACCGCGTAACCGTCGCGGTCGGTGAGAGTTAGACACCAGTGGGTAGCCGGGTTCATCAGTCCTGCCAGTTCGCGGCAGGTGGCAGCATCGACTGGGCCGTGTCCGGCTACCTCGCCGGGGGTGCCGGACAGGCAGAGCCAGGTCGACAAGGGCATGGTGAGATTGACGCTGCCCGTGAGCTGCGGCCAGCCGAGGTCTGCGGGACTGGTCGCGGCGGCGCGAGTGACTCCGGCGGAGGTGACGGCGCCCGCGAGCGGCGAATAGCCCGCCGGGCCACTCCCGCGGTTCGAGCGGCTACTGCGGTTCGGGCTGCCGGTGCCGGAACTGCTGCCCGCGTCGGGGCTGCCCGGCTCGGGGCTGCCAGCGGTGTCGGGGCTGCTGCCGTCTGCCGCGCTGTTGGAATCGTCGTGGGATCTGCCGCCTTGCGGGCTCTCATCGTCGGTCGCGTTGTTGACTGCTGCGGACGACGCAGCCGGTGCGGGGGATGGCAGGAGGCTCTGGACGGTGCGGCCGCTGAGCAGCGCGATGTAGACAGCGGAGCGGAGCTGGTCGATCGTGCCTTGCGCGCCGCGCCGCTGCAGCCAGCGGGCAAACGCGGTGAGCCGGACGCTCGCGTGGATGACATCGGTCTGGCTGAGTTCGCGGCCAGCCAGGGCGGCGTTGCCGGACGACTCGTGCCAGATTTGGACCTCGGTGTCCTTGCGAGCAGTCTTCTTCCGCTGCTCGGCGGCGTCGGGGTCAACCTCGAGGACAGCGCGGGCGAGGGCCGCGCGAAGCTGCCCGCTGGTCATACCGCCGACACGGCCTAGCAGCCTGCGGGCGATCGCCCGCGCGTCCTCGTCGGACAGGTTTGCGAGCATGTCGACGATCAGGCAAGCCTTTGCCCAGTCAATAGTCCCGGCTTCCAGCGCGGCCAGCACCTCAGGCAGCCTGCTGAGACCGGAGGACACCTCCAGCAGCCGTCCGCTGCTGCGGCCGGTGAGCCGGAGCGCAGCCGCGATCTCGTCGCTCACGTGCTCGCTCAGGTGCGGGTTGTCCAGTTCGCGGGACTGGCAGGCGCGGCGGTCGGCTAGAGCGATCACCGCGCTGGCCTGGCCAGCTTGGGCCCAGGAGGTGAGCCGCTGCCAGGAGCACAGCACGCCGATCAGCTCCGACTCGCCCAGCGGCGGGTAGCCGCCTGCGGTGGCCCCGGCAGTCAGCCGGGCCAGCGCGGGGCCCGGCGGCATCGTGTCGGCGGCGCCACCGGAGGCGAACCCGGTGCCGGCCGCGCCGTCGTGGTCGTGGTGCAGGAACCCTGCGGCCATGGACTCGCCCGCGCCGGACCACGGCCCGGCTTCGTACTCAGCCCGGATGTCGGCGGGCAGCCCGGCCAGCCAGGCAGCTTCCTCGGCTTCATCGCTGCCGTGGAACGCGTCCAGCAGCCACCACGGGGCTTCGGCAGGCGCGGTTTCCTCATCCGGGCGCAACTGGTGATCGATCATGTATCCGATCACCGCCTCTCCGAGTACCGGACTTTCGCTAATAGTATCGAGTGCCACTGACATTTTCGGCACCGCGTGCGGCGCTTCCGAGGATCCGCGCAACCGGGCGGGTGACCGGAAGTGGGGCGGACGACCGGGAACAGGGGCTAGCTTGCCAGTGAAGCCTGAGCCTCGGCTGCCGAGCTGAGTGCCAATTCGACTGCCTGGGCACGCGTCAGCGCACAGCCTTTCCGGTGAGCCTCGTCGTACGGGCCGTCACCCATCAGGCCGCGCAGCTTGAGCTGCTCACGCTCCCGGAGGCCCTGTTCGGCCGCGGACCACTTGATGGTCCCCAGCTCGATGGAGCGACTGAGACCCGCGTCAGCGGCGCCATGCAAGCGTGCGGCTCTGTCGTAATCTCCTTGCCAGGTGGCGCAGCATGCCGCTCCGAGCACCAGCTGGCTGGCATCGATCTGGAGACCGGTCCGGCGGGCGACCTGCAGGCAGCGCCGGATCAGCGGAGCGGCGTCGGCGTACCGCTCCTGTATGAGCCGCAAGAGGCCGAGGTCCGATCGCAGGAAATAAAGGAACAGGTCGGCGCCTAGCTGCTCGGCCAGGGCAACCGCCTGCTCCAGGTGGTCGTTGGCGTCCGCAAGGTGCCCCGCCATGAGGTCGAGGCCGTAGAGATGCTGCAGCACATTCGCGGCGAGCAGGTCATCGCCAGCCCGGCGGCTGCAGTCCAGTGCCTCCAGGCGGAGCCGGCGGGACTCCTGCTCGTCGGTGGCCGCGATAGCCAAGCTGGTGAGCTGCTCGCCGAGCAACTGGAAGTCGCCGATTCGGCGGGCGATCGCGACCCCCAGCTCGGCCTGGTTGCGGACAGTTTCCATATCGCGGGCGTAGTAGGCGGCTTCGGCGAGCTGGGCGTGCAGCCGCGCCGTCAGTGCTTGGTCGCCGACGCCCTGCGCCATGGCCAGGCCGCACTCGGCGTACCGCCTGGCGGATGCCAGCTCGCCGGGATCCTGCCGCAGGAAGAGCCCGATCATCTGGGACATGGCCAGCATGGCGCTGGCAAGCAGCGTACTCGGCCCGGCGTCCGGCCGGTCGACCGCGGGCTGCAGGTAGTCGAGCACGTCGTTGTGGCCGCGGCTGATCGTGAACCGCTGCAGTGCCACCGCAAGCCGCATAATGTCGGCCGGGCAGTCCTCGGCCTGGAAATGGGCGAACGCCGCGCGTAGGTTGTCCCACTCCGGATCGAGTCGGCGTAGCCAGCGGCCCTGGTCGGGACCCAGTAGCGCTGGCGCTGCGGCGTTGGCGACACGGAGGTAGTAATCCGCGTGTCGGCCCCGGAGCTGCAGAACCGCGGTGTCGCCGGCCGTTCGCAGCAGTTCCTCGGCGCTGTACTGCCGAATGGTCTCGAGCAGCCGGTAGCGCACCGGGTCTGCTGTCTGGTCGGCGACGACCAGGCTCTTGTCCACCAGCGAGTCAAGCAGATCCATCACAGCGAGGACATCGACAGAATCCGACGCGCACACCTGCTCGGCAGCCTCGAGGTCAAAGCCGCCCGCAAACACCGACAACCGGGTGAGAGTCTCCCGCTCGGTCGAGTAGAGCAGGCTGAACGACCAGTCCACGGTCGCCTGAAGGGTCTGCTGCCTCGGCATCGCGTTCCGGCTGCCGCCCGTCAGCAGCCGGAATCGCTGGTCCAGCCGGTTGGCAACCTGCGCCAGTGACATGGACGACAGGCGGGCCGCTGCCAGTTCCAGAGCCAGCGGGATCCCGTCGAGGCGACGGCAGATCGAGACGACCATTGGCACCGACTTTGCGTCCAGGACGATTCCCGGGTTCTGGGCCTGGGCCCGCTCGGCGAAGAGCCGGACCGCGTCGCTGGCAGCTAGCTCCTCGGGATTGGCCGCGTCCGCATCCGGAAGCGACAGCGACGGCACCCGGTAGACACGCTCGCCATCGATGCCGAGCGTCTCGCGGGAGGTGGCCAGGATCCGGACTCGCGGGCAGCGCCTGATGACCTGGTCGCAGAACTTGGCCGCGGCGTCGATGACGTGCTCGCAGTTGTCCAGGACAAGCAACAGGTCCTGGTCGGCCAGCGCGTCGGTCACCGAGTCAAGCGCCGATGGTCGGCACTGATCGGAAAGACCGAGTACGCCGGCGACAACGGGAGCGATGTGCCCGCCATCGGTCACCTGGGCTAGTTCGGCGAGCCAAACGCCATCAGAGGTGGTACCGATCAGCTCCGCGGCCACCTGCAGGGCAAGCCTGGTCTTGCCACTGCCGCCTGCCCCGGTGAGCGTCACCAGGCGTGCCGACCGTATTAGGTCGCGCACTTCGGCCAGCTCGCGGGCGCGCCCGATGAACGGGCTGACGACGCAAGGCAGGTTGTTCGGCAGTTCAGGGTTGTCCAGCGAACTGAGGGGCGGGAAATCGGCTGGCAGGAAGCTAGCCCGGAGCTGGAACACCTGCTCCGCGCGGCCGAGGTCCTTCAGCCGGTGCTGGCCCAGATCAACAAGCCTGACGCCGTCCGGCAGCCGCTCAGACAGCAGTTCGGCGGTCGCACCGGAGATCAGCACCTGGCCGCCATGTGCGGCAGCCTCGAGCCTGGCGGCGCGGTTCACGACCGGGCCGAAGTAATCGCCGTCGCGTTCCTCGCATATCCCGGTGTGCAGGCTCATCCGCACCCTGATCGGGCGGCTGGTGGGCCATGGTTCGGTAACGAGTGCCTGTTGTGCTGCTAGCACCGCTGAAAGCGCTGAGTCCGCATCGTCAAACGCCGCGCAGAAAGAGTCGCCGACGGTCTTGAACACATAGCCGCCGACCTGCTCGATGGCCTGCCGAAGCATGTCGTCATGGCTGCGCAGAGCTCGCGCCATCGCATCGGGCTCCGATTCCCACAGCCGGGTGGATCCCTCGATATCGGTGAAGAGCAACGTGACCGTGCCCGAGGGGATCTGCACCGTTTCGGTCACAGTCAAAGGATAGGGGGAGGTGCCGGGAGCGCGTCCAGTTAGCTGCGGCTGTCTGGGTGGATCGTCTTATGCTCGGCCAGCATCTGAACGTACTGCGCGATCTTTTTCGCTCTCGTCTCCGGTCGCTTGACCGTGCTGATCCGGTACAAGATGGCATACCTGTTGATGCTGCTGATGGCGTCGAAGAAAGCAGCTGCCGCTGGGTTCACCGCCAGCGCCCGCGCAAGGTCGTCCGGGACAGTGATGGCCCGCTGCCCGGCGTAGGCGGCTTCCCACCTGCCGTCCGCCTTGGCCGCCTCAACCTCACGCAGGCCGGGCGGCCGCATCTGGCCCGCAGCGATCAGGGCCTCGGCTTTCTCGGTGTTGATCTTCGACCATTTGCTCCTTGGGCGCCGCGGAGTGAACCGCTGCAGCCAGTACTCGTCGTCCAGCCCGCGCTTCTGAGCATCGATCCAGCCAAAGCACAGCGCGATGTCCAGCGCCTCGGCGTAGCGGATCGTCGGTTCGGGCGCATCCTTCTTCGCGAGCTTCAGCCACACGCCTCCCGACTGCGCGTGCTCGGATTCAAGCCAGTCTTGCCACGCGCCAGCTGATGGGAAGCGCACCGGACTCAGCCCGTGGCCGGTCGCCTCTGGATCGCCGTCGGTCATTGCCTCAGTGAACCACCAGGCTCCGACAGCGGACGCCGCGTTGCTACTGCCCAAGGTCGCGAAGGATCTCGATGACGTGCGCCTGAGCGGTGGACTCCAAGGCTCCCGCGCTGGCCAGGATCTTGGCCGCAGCAGCCTCATCGTTCCGGTAGAGCCCGAGGAGGAGGTGCTCGGTGCCGATGTAGTTGTGGCCAAACTCCAGCGCGACCGCCAGGCTGTCTCGCAGCGCGCGATGGGTGTCCTCGGAGAACCTCTGCGAGTTCTTGCTCGGCGGCTCGGCCGTCTGGCCGGCGCCTGTCGGCGCCGGTATCGCCGCACGCACGAACTTGTAGCTGACGTCCATTGCGGCGAGCACGCGGCCCGCGATGCCTTCCGGCTCGCTGAACAGCCCGAGCAGCAGGTGCTCGGTGCCTACCTCATTCACGCCGAGGTCAAGCGCGGCCTGCTGGGATGCGGCGACAACGCGGCGGGCGCGATCAGTGAACCGCTCGAACGTCCAGGCGGTGGTCCCGGCGACCATGTGGGCCGCGATCGCGGACGCGAAGCGCTTGTGCACGGCCTGCTTGCTTACGCCAAGCGCTGCGCTGATCTGCGACCACGATTGTCCGTCACGCCGGCAGCGGTCGACGAAATGCCCGAGCAGGGCATCGCTGGTCTCTTCCAGTTGCGCCACGGCGGCGGCTGCCGCGACCAACTGGTCGAGAGGCTGGTCGGAGCTGGCGTCCTCGCGGACCAAATCGATGAGCTCCTGGAGAGTCGGCGGAGGTGTCATGGGTCAACCGTAGGTTGACGATGTCGGGACGTCAACTTTCGGTTGACCAAGTTTTCGCGCGGCATACTGTCCTAATGGGCCCGAATGAGCTGAGCCAGTCGCGCCGCTTGCTGATACTGGCTATCTGCTGCATGAGCCTGTTCATCGTTGGCCTGGACGTCACCGTGGTCAACGTGGCCCTGCCAGCCATCGGCCGCGAATTGCACGCAGGCGTTTCCGGCCTGCAGTGGATCATCGACGCCTACACGTTGGTGCTGGCCAGCTTTCTCGTGCTGGCTGGCTCGACGGCTGACCGGATCGGCAGACGGCGAACTTTCCAGATCGGTCTGGCGACATTCACGTTGGGCTCGCTGCTGTGCAGCGTCGCGCCGGGCCTTGGCTGGCTGATCGCGTTCCGCATGCTGCAGGCCATCGGCGGTTCCATGCTCAACCCGGTAGCGATGTCGATCATCACCAATACGTTCCTTGGCCAGAAGGAGCGGGCGACGGCGATCGGCGTCTGGGGCGGGGTGGTCGGCCTCAGCATGGCGCTCGGCCCGGTGCTGGGCGGGTTGCTCGTGGAGGAGGTCGGCTGGCGCAGCATCTTCTGGATCAACATCCCGGTCGGGCTCGCCGCGATCGTGCTGACGGCCCTGTTCGTGCCCGAGTCCAGAGCACCGCGTGCCCGCCGTCCCGACCCGGTTGGCCAGGTGCTGGTGATCACTGTGCTGGCCGCGCTGGTCTACGGCCTCATCGAGGGGCCAAGCCGCGGCTGGACGGCCGCAGTTATCCTCAGCTGCTTCGCGGCGGCTGCTGCCGCGCTCTTCGGCCTCATCGCCTATGAGCCGCGTCGCAAAGAGCCGCTGATCGACGTGCGCTTCTTCCGCAGCGCGCCGTTCTCCGGCGCCGTGGTCATCGCCATCTGCGCCTTCGCGGCGCTCGGCGGATTCCTCCTCGTTAACACCCTCTACTTGCAGGAGGTCCGCGGCTGCTCGCCGTTGCTGGCCGGCCTCTACACGCTGCCGATGGCGGCGATGACGGCGGTCTGCTCGCCACTGTCCGGGCACCTGGTCGGATCACGCGGCACCAGGCCCTCGCTAATCGCGGCGGGCCTGGGCATCGGCGCAGCCGGGCTGATCCTGGCGCACGTCGCGACCACGACTCCGACCATCGTGCTGGTAACGAGTTACTTGTCCTTCGGCATCGGCTTCGGCATGGTGAACGCGCCAATCACCAACAGCACCGTCTCGGGCATGCCGCGATCGCAAGCCGGGGTAGCCGCGGGCGTCGCGTCGACAAGCAGGCAGATCGGCTCGTCGCTTGGCGTTGCCGTGATCGGCTCGGTGGCGATCTCAGCGCTGCACGGCCCGTTTCGGCAGAACTTCGCCAGCGCCAGCCACGTCGGCTGGTGGATCGTCACGGGCTGTGGCGTCGCCGTACTCGGACTCGGACTGCTAGTCAGCGGACCATGGGCGCGCGAAACCGCGCGCCGCGCCGCGAATGAGCTCATGCCAGGCGGCGGCGAGCGGGCGGCTAGCCAGGCCGCGCCCGCCGCCGAGCTGCACTCGCCGGGGACGCCTTAGCCAGGCTCCTCCGCTGCTGCTGCCGACATCAGCGCGAAGGTCGCGCCCTGGTCGTCGCTGACGACCGCCATCCGACCGTACGGGCTGTCCCAGGCCGGCGCGATCACGCCGCCGCCGAGCTCGACCGCCTTTTCCACTGTCGCGTCGGTGTCCGCCACAGCGAAATATGTGCCCCAGTACGCCGGCATCTCCGCTGGCTGGTCGGCGCCGATCTCGCCGATGCCGCCGACGGTGTTGCCGTCGATGTCGAGCGTGGCATAGTTCATGCCCTCGACCCCGATGTCGCCGAAGGTGTATCCGAAGACCGAGCTATAGAAGGCCTTGTTCCCTTCATAACTCCGGCTCATGTTCTCGCTCCAGATCAGCGAGCCGGGCTCGTTCGCCCGCTGGACGCCAGAGTGAGCGCGCGCCTGCCAGACGCCGAATGCCGCACCGCCCGGGTCGACGGCCACGAACATCCGGCCGACGTCCATGACGTCGAACGGGTCCATTAGAACCTGGCCACCGGCGGCCTTGATCTTCGCGGCCGTCGCGTCGGCATCCTCCGACGCGAGGTAGGTCGTCCAGACGGTCGGCATGTCTGGCGCGCCCATCTTCGACCCGATGCCAGCGACTGGTAGCCCGCCGATCGTGCACATGGCGTAGCCGCCGGCCTCTGGCGGGCCTTCCTGGATGTCCCAGCCGAACAGGCCGTCGTAGAACGCCTTGGCCTTCGGAATGTCCGACACGCCGAGGTCTACCCAGCATGGCGTGCCTACGGGCCAAGCCGTAGTGCGAGTGACCATCGTTTCCCCTCCTATTGCCGCTAAGACTTGACGGCGAGAAGCCTGAATGCTGATTGGCGAGGGAAGCGTACTGCTGAACCGCCAGCAAGAATGAAACAGGGCGTCGCGGTGTTGGGCTCGGCATGCAGACATGGGACGCCATCACCGCTCGCCGCAACGTCAGGTCCTACACCGGCCAGCCGATCAGCCCAGCTGACCTGGATCGCATTCTTGAGGCGGGCCGCAGGTCACCGTCGTCGCAGAACACTCAGCCCTGGGACTTCGTCGTGGTCACCGACCGTGACCAGCTGCAGGAGCTGGCACGGGTTGGGCCGGGGGCCGGTCACGTGGCAGGCGCTGCCGCCGCGATCGCAATGATCCTCAGCGGTGATCCGGGCGCTGCGCGGCGTGCCCAGTTCGACCTCGGGCAGGCCACCATGAGCATCATGCTGGCCGCCGCCGACCTGGGCATCGGCAGCGGGCACGCAGGAGTCCGCGACCAGGACCTGGCCGGGCAGCTGCTGGGGCTGCCGGGCGGCAAGACCTGCGCGTTCCTGGTCTCACTCGGTTACCCGGCAGACCGGCCGCTCGCCCCGATCAGGCGACCGGACCGGCGCCCGCTCGAGGAAGTCGTGCACCGCGGCCGCTGGTAACGCTGGTCACTGCGGCTAGCAGTAGGAGTCGCTTGACGCGTCGCTGGGCGTTGGCGCACATCGGCCTCAACGCCACCGGCGGCTATAGTGGCGGCGTAGCACTAGATTCTTGTTCGTGCCCTTTAAGGCGGTTTGGCCCGCGCTCGTGGAGCGGGCGGCCACGGAGGGATCTCCCGTTGCGTCCTCAACGGCTGTGGTTCTCCGCAGCGTGCGCGATCGCCGCAGGTGCCGTCACGATCGTGACGGGGTGCAGCGGCGGAGTCGGCCAGTCCGCCCAGGGGCCGGGTACGCGCGCGCCAGCAACATCAGGGACATCGCCGGCGGCCCGGCCGCCGGCCGACGACGGCCCGGCCAGCGCGCCGCCGCAGCACGGGAGTGCGGCTCGGAAAGCGGCCGAGGCCGTGCAGGGTCCGGCCGCGCAGCCGACGGCCGCCCAGCTGACCGCACTGCGCGCGCAGGCGCGCGAGATCTCCAGGCTGACCCCGCGCCAAATGGCGGGTCAGCGCGTCATCTACAGCTACAACGGCTTGACCGCTCCGCCGGCGTTGCTGTCGCTGATCCGCCACGGCGAGGTCGGCGGCGTCATCTTCTTCAGCTTCAATATCTCCGGCGAGGCGCAGATCCGCCGGGTGATCGCACGGATGAATGCGGCTAACGCCAGCCCGCAGAACCCGGCGCATAGCTACCCGCTGTTGCTGATGACCGACCAGGAGGGGGGCGAGGTACGCAGGCTTCCCGGCGCCCCGCTGCAGTCGGAGGCGCAGATCGGCGCCGCGGCCTCGCCCGCCTCGCAAGCAGCTATGGCCGGCGCGGCCGCGGCGGCGAACCTGCGCGGCGTCGGCATGAACCTGAACCTGGCCCCGGTCCTCGATGTGTACCGGCAGCCCGGCGACTTCGACGACCAGTTCCAGCGGTCGTACAGCATGAGCCCGTTCGTCGCGGCGGAGGCCGGGGCCGCGTTCGTCCGGGCGCAGCAGGCCGGTCACGTCGCCGCGACCGTCAAGCATTTTCCCGGCCTCGGCGCCGCGAGCGCGCACGCCGACACCGACCTCCAGCCGGTGACCATCAACTTGTCTGCGCACACGCTGCGGACCGTGGACGAGTTGCCGTACCGGGCTGCGTTCACGGCAGGCGCGAAGCTGACCATGGTGTCCTGGGCGATTTATCCGGCACTTGACCCGAGGCTTCCGGCGGCGCTGTCGCCGACGATCGTGCAGCGCGAGCTTCGGAACAGGCTCGGCTTCACCGGCGTAACGATCACCGACGCTCTGGGCGCGGGCGCTCTGCGCGCGTACGGCTCCCTGCAGAACAGGACGCTGCTGGCCGCACGGGCCGGCATGGACGCCTTGCTGTGCACCGCGATCAAACCGCTACCGGGCTGGAAATGTGTAGCTGGCCTGGAGCGCGGATACCAGACTGGCGCACTCCCCAGGCGGGCCTTCGAGGCTCAGCTTGCGCAACTCTTGCAGCTGCGAGCCAGCCTGCCGTCCTGAGCGGTTTATCACCCGGCGCGTCGTGCGCACCGTACGATGGGGATTGGGCGGGCGCGTTCCCCCGGGCACGAGCACCACGCGAGTGCAAGCGCGCGGGCCCGGGGAGGCGCCACTTGCGCCAGCAGCTATGGCTGAGGTTGTCAGGCGTCGCCGTGGCCGGGCTTCTGGCTGTCACGTCCGGCGGCATCGCGGAAGCGGCTCCGGCCACCGTGACCGCGGGCGGCGCGCGACACTCAGGGCCGGCAGCACGCCTGAGGGAGGGGAACGGGGTTGCCTCGGCACCATCCGCTGCCCGTCCGGCCGCGGTGGCTCGGGCGCCTGAGGTCGCGATGAACTCGGTTATTCCACAGCTGTCTGCGAGCCAGCTAGCTGGCCAGCGCGTGATCTTCAGCTACTCCGGCCACACAGCGCCGGCCAGCCTGCTGTCGCTGATACGGCGTGGCCTGGCTGGCGGTGTGATCTTCTTCGGCGGGAACATCTCCAGCCGCGCCCAGATCACTGGCGTCATCAAGCAACTGATCGCGGCCAACCGCAGCACTAGCAACCCAGCGCGCGCTTACCCGCTCTTGCTGATGACGGACCAGGAAGGCGGCCTGGTGCGGCGGCTGCCGGGAGCGCCCAGGCTGTCGGAGAAGCAGATCGGTGAGATAACGCCGATGTCAGCGGCGGTGGCGGCCGCGAAAAGCGCCGGCAAGAACGCGGCGGCCAACCTGCTCAACACCGGCATGAACGTGAACCTGGCTCCGGTCCTGGACGTGTACCGCACGCCTGGTGACTTCGACGATCAGTTTCAGCGCTCCTACAGCATGCGGCCGACCGTGGTGTCGGCACTGGGCAGTGCTTTCATCACGGCCCAGCAGGCCGGCCATGTGGCCGCCACGGCTAAGCACTTCCCTGGCCTGGGCGCGGCGACCGCGAGCCAGAACACTGACATGGTGCCGGTCACCCTCAACGTCTCCCGCGGCACGCTGATCGCGCGAGACGAGTATCCGTACAAGGCGGCCATCAGCGCCGGGGTGAAGCTGGTCATGGTGTCGTGGGCGGTGTACCCGGCCTTCGACCCGACCCGCCCGGCCGGCTTGTCCTCCAAGATCGTGCAAGGTGAGCTGCGGCAACGGCTGAAGTTTCCGCGGCGTGACCATCACCGACGCGATCGGCGCGGGCGCACTCCGGGCCTATGGCACCACGGCCAACAAGGCGCTGCTGGCCGCGCAGGCCGGCATGGAGCTGATCCTTAGCGCGGCGGGGACCGTGACCGAGGGATCCCAGTGCGCCAGCGGGCTGCTGTCCGGCTACCAGAGCGGAAAGCTCAATCACGCCGCGTTCCAGGCGGTGGTGGCGCAGATCCTCGCGCTGCGCAAGAGCCTGCCGGCCTGAGCCGTCCGCCGGTCGTGTCAGGGGCGCGGCGGTAGTTGCTGGAGTGCCCAGGTGTTGCCATCAGGATCGGCAAAGGTGACGAACGAGCCCCAGGGCTGAACGTCGATCTCGCTGGCCTGCACGCCGTGCTCAACCAGCGACTTGCGAGCGGCCGCGACATCAGCGACGACGACTTGCACGCCGCGCTGTGAGCCTGGCGGCATATCGGTGATGCCTGTCCCCATCACGATCGAGCATGCCGAGCCGGGCGGAGTCAGCTGAACGAAGCGCAGGTCCTGGTTGACCTGATGGTCATGATCGGCATTGAAGCCGACCTGATCGGTGTAGAAAGCCTTCGCGCGGTCGACGTCGGTCACCGGGATCGCGACGAGCTCGATTTTCCAGTCCATTCGGGCCACGTTAGCTAACGGGTCTGACAACGCTCGGCGGGGGCGCAGGCGCGTAGGCCGTCAGGAAGAAGCCGCGCACTGGCCAGCCGATGTTGATGTTGTGGCGGAAGGTCGTGGCGGTCGCCGGTGCAGAGGCGTTGAACTGGATATGCACATCATCAGCCGGGCCGGTATTCGGGTCGTATACCCGCACCGTCACGGCAGGGCCGGCGAGCTGGTAGGCGTAAGCAAGTACCTGGTGGTTCTGGCCGAGCATGGCGGGGTTCGCCGATGCGACGGTCACCAGGCCGAGCGCGGCCGGCTGGCGATTGTCGATGCTCGACTTGACTTGCGGCCATTGCTGCTCGATCGTCCGCCAGGCCAAGCCGCGCTGGCTGACCAGCGTCCGCCCGAGGATACTGACGCTGGTGTCCGCATCCGGCAGGTTCATCCATTGGTAGTACTCGGCGACGCCGGCCGGGACGTGCCAGGAATCAACCAGGCGCTTCACAATGAACTGGAACAGCGGCGTGCCGGGCGCTGGCTGGGCCACTGGCGGCGCGGCCTGGGCTTGCCAGTAGTCCAGAGCCGCGAACACCATGCCTCCGCACAGCCCTAACGCGGCGTTGCCGATGCCGATGCTTCCGAACGGCGTGGGCACCGACACGGCCGGTGCCGATGGCCACGAATTGGTGAAGGCAAAGCCATCGCGAGATGGCAGGAAACTGGCGGGCGGTTGCCTCATGCCCTGATTATGAGGCCCGCAGCGCAAGACGCCAGCGGCAGTTTTTCAGGCGCCGAGCGCGTCGATGCTTGCCACCTCATCCGGCGTCAGCCTGAATCGGAACAAGTCGAAGTTGGCCCTGATCCTGTCCGGCTGGGCTGACTTCGGAATGACGGTGATGCCGTGCTCGAGGTGCCAGCGCAGCACGACCTGAGCTGGCGTCACACGGTGCGCCGCGGCGATCTTCGTGAGCACCGGGTCGTCCAGGTTGGTGTCCCGCAGCGGGCTGTAGCCCTCGAGGGCTACGCCTCGCCGCTGGTGACCGGCCACGATAGCCGGATCGTAGCGGGCCGGGCTCCAGTGCACCTGGTTTACCGCCGGGCTGTGGCCTGAGACGGCGGTCAGGTCATCGAGTTGATCCAGGTCGTAATTGCTAACGCCGATGTCCCGGACCTGACCGGCGGCCTGGAAGGCCACGAGTTCGTGCCACAACTGCCTACTGTCGGCGGCACGGCCCGGTGGCCAGTGGATCAGCCACAGGTCCAGGTAATCGGTGCCCAGCGCACGCAGCGAAGCCTTTAGCACCGCGGCTGCGCGGCTCCCGTCGGACGGCCTGATCTTGGTTACCAGGAACACCTCAGACCGGTCGATACCGCTTTGTCGCAGTGCTTGCCCGACTTCGTCCTCGTTACCGTACATTGTTGCGGTGTCCAGATGCCGGTAACCGGCGGCGAGCGCCGCGAGGACCGCCTCGCGAGCGGTGTGGCCTTTCACCTTCCAGGTGCCGAAACCCGCGAGGGGCATCTCCCCGCCGCCGGGCAGGCTGACTGACGGGACCTCGGCTGGCGTAGTCATGCGCCATTATCAGCACATCCGGGCCCGGTGCGCCGGGTAGACCCCCGTTGAGCGTTAGCAGACTGGCGTGCCGCTAGACGCGGTGAGCTGGGCGAACAACTCGGCCAGCCGCTCGGTGACCGGACCTGGCTTGCCGGTCCCGATGACGCGCCCGTCCAGGGAAAGGACCGGGGTCAGGCCACCCATCGTGCCGGTAACGAACAGCTCGTCCGCGCCGTAGAGCTCGGTCAGGCTGTAATCTCCGACGCCGCAGCTGACGCCGGCGCGCGCCGCCAGCTCCAGCACCGCTCGCCTGGTGATGCCCTCCGGGCACGCGGCCGTTGACGGGGTGCCAAGGCACTCGCCGCTGACCAGGAACACGTGAGTGGCGTTCGTCTCGGCAACGAAGCCGCGCTGGTCGAGCATGAGCGCGTCGTCGGCCCCCGCGACATTCGCCTCGATCTTGGCGAGAATCGAGGTCAGCAGGTTGTTGTGGTGGATCTTCGGATCCAGGCTGTCGGGAGCCGGCCGCCGGACGCTGGCGGTTACGAGTGTGATTCCGCCGGCGTCGTAGACCAACGGCTTGTACTCGGCCAGCACGATCAGCGTCGGCCCGGACTGATTGAGCCGCGGGTCCATTCCGCTGGTGATCTTCACGCCGCGGGTCAGGGTCAGCCGGATGTGGACTTCATCGGTCATCTGGTTCGCGGCCAGGGTCCGGCGGATCTCCGCGGTGATTGCCGCGTCCGACGGGATCTGCGTGAACGCCAGCGCCTTCGCCGAGCGCCGCAGTCGGGCCAGGTGCTCGTCGAGTCGGAAGATCCGACCGTTATACAGCCGGAGGCCCTCCCAAACCGCGTCGCCGCCCTGTACGACCGAGTCGAACGGGCTGATCGCGGCCTGGTCCCGGTGCGTTAGCCGGCCGCCGACGCTCACCATCAGGTCGCGATTACGCTCGTCGAAGGACTGGAGCACGTTTCCTCCCGGAAGGCAGTGGCCGGCCGCGTCGAGTCAGCCTAATCCGCGCGGTCCAGTCAGCGCTGGCACGGGCCGCGGTGCTGCAGACTGATCGGGTGGAGCTGCTGATTGCGCGGAATCCGGATCCGGAATCGAGCCTGCCCTACTTACTGCGGGTACCGCTCGGAGACGGGCTGATCTTCCGCGCTCGCGACGTCTGGCCCCGAACCACCGCCGTGTACCTCCATCCGGTCTGGACGGACGAGTGGCCCGAAGTACCCGACATCGTCGAGCGGGTGCCGGTGCGATCCTGCGTGCGGCGGGGTGCCGCCATCGACCTGATCCTCGATCGCGGCCGGGAGAACCGGTCCCAGATCGTGTACACGACGGCACGGGGCCGGGACATGGTGTTCTGGCAGTCGCCGCGCACGCGCAAGCAGGCCCGGCCGAAGGTCACGACGCCGACGGCGCGAGCGTCAGCGATCGCCGATCTCACCGTCATCGTCGACTCCTACGAGCGCTACGCCTACAAGTTCTCCGGCAAGCAGGTCACCGTTGTTCGGAAGGCGCTGGCTTGCGGAGACTACGGGGTCGAGCGCGACGGTCGGCTTATCGCCTCGGTGGAACGCAAGAGCCTGCAGGATCTGGTCTCATCGCTGCTGAACGGCCACCTGCGTTTCGCAGTGGCCGAGCTGGCGAGCCTGCTGCATGCCGCAGTAGTCGTCGAGGATCGGTACTCGCAGATATTCGGGCTGACTTGGGTTCGTCCCTCGGTCGTCGCCGACGGGCTAGCCGAGCTGCAGGTGCGTTACACCAACGTGCCGATCGTGTTCTGCGAGACACGCAAGCTAGCCGAGGAGTGGGTGTATCGCTATCTCGCCGCGGCGTTCGTGTGGAGCGGCACCGGGTCGGCTGGCGGCACCGGGTCGGCGGGCGGCACCGGATCGGCGGGCGGCACCGGGTCGGCTGGCGGCACCGGATCGCCGGGCCAGGCCGGCGCTGCCGCCCGCCGCCGAAGTGCGACTGTGGGCCCGCCTGAATGGCATCGACGTGCCCGACCGTGGTCGAATCCGGCCCGACGTAATCGAAGCCTGGCGCCAAGCACATCCTGCTGGCTAATCGCGGTCGGCAGACAGGCACTGGCTGATCCTGGGGACCACGCTTAACATGATAAACCGCCCAACGCCCTTCACCTTCCACCGATTTCGGCCGCACAAATCGGGCAGATAGTCCTACCGGATCGGCCGAAATCGGTGGAAGGTCGCTAAATGAGCAAGGTCGATGGGCGTTTTACGAGGCTTATGGCTATTGTCGGCCAACGCGGCCAACGCGGCCAACGCGCCGACGCGGCCGACGCGCGAGGCGGCCGACGCGCCGACCCGCCGGCGCGCGTCAACGGGCTAGAGCCCGGCGTCACACTCGCAGGCGGTGGGCGGCGAGTTCGGAGTAGAACGGCTGGCACTGGGCGGCCAGGGGCTGAAGCTCGGTCGGCAGGTCAGCCACGGCCGTCCCGGCGTGCGGGCCGAACCCGGTCGACTTCCACACGCTGTCATACCAGTAACGCGCCCATACGCCGTCGGTGGGCCGCGGCCCGGCCGGCCAGGACAGCATGGCGAGGTCGAACCTCAGGCCCAGTGCGTCGCAGAGCGCCTCCAGGGACGCCCGCGGGTTGCGCAGGATGTCGGCCGAATCGATCACCGGGCCGCCGAACGCGCGGAAGATCTCGGCCTGCTGCTCCAGTCCTAGATCCGCCAGCGTCGGCTGCGACCTGACCCGCGCATACGAGGCCAGCAGGCGTCGCGGATCGCGGATCAGAAACGCGTGCGAGAGCCGGCCTAGCAGGGCGCGGTCAACCTCCGGCAGTAGGTGATGCGTCATGTGTTTCTGGTAGTAGACCGACTTCCCGGTCGGCAGCGGAGCCTGGGCGAGGTCGCTCAGGATTTGCCGCCAGTCACACGGCATGCTCGCGATCACGTCGTCCCGGCCTGGGTGGTGCACGCCGGTCCGGGCCAGATAGTAGCCATACAACGGCTCGTCCACCACGACGGTGTCCGGCCGGTTCCCGAAAGACCGCATAAGCGCGGTCGAAACCGTGCGCGGCCCGGACCACATGGCGATCCTGGTCACCCTGCACCCGGCGGCGCCTGTCGCATGGGTCACAGCACCACGACCGAGCGCAGCACCTCCCCGCGGTGCATCTTGGCGAACGCCTCCTCGACCGCGTCCAGCGCGATTGTCTCGGAGACGAACTTGTCCAGCGGCAGGCGGCCCTGCAGATGCAGGTCGACCAGCATCGGGAAGTCCCGCGACGGCAGGCAGTCGCCGTACCAGGAGGATTTCTGCGCGCCACCGCGGCCGAACACGTCGAGCAGCGGCAGTTCCAGCTGCATCTCCGGCGTCGGCACGCCGACAAGGACGACGGTGCCTGCCAGGTCGCGGGCGTAGAAGGCCTGCTTATACGTTTCGGGCCGACCGACGGCCTCGATGACGACGTCGGCCCCGTTGCCTTCAGTCAGGTCCCTGATCTTCTCGACCGGATCGCAATCGCGTGAGTTCACCGTCTGGGTGGCGCCGAACTGGCGAGCCCAGTCCAGCTTGCGGTCGTCCACGTCCACCGCGATGATGGTTCGCGCTCCGGCCAGCGAAGCGCCGAGGATGGCCGCGTTCCCGACGCCGCCGCAGCCGATAACCGCGACCGAGTCGCCGCGCGTCACCCCGGCGGTATTCAGCGCCGCGCCCAGGCCGGCCATCACGCCGCAGCCGAGCAGCCCCGCGACCGCAGGCTTGATCGCGGCGTTCACCCTCGTGCACTGCCCGGCCGCGACCAGGGTCTTTTCCGCGAACGCGCCGATTCCGAGCGCGGGCGACAACGGCGTGCCATCGGCCAGCGTCATTTTCTGGCTGGCATTGTGGGTGGCGAAGCAGTACCAGGGGCGACCGCGCAGGCAGGCCCGGCACTGGCCGCAAACCGCGCGCCAGTTCAGGATCACGAAATCGCCGGGCTGGAGGCCGGTCACGCCCGGGCCGACGGCCTCGACCAGGCCAGCCGCCTCGTGGCCGAGCAGATATGGGAAGTCCGCGCCGATGCCGCCCTCGCGGTAATGCAGGTCGGTGTGGCACACGCCGCACGCCTGTATTGCTACCAGTGCCTCACCCGGACCCGGATCGGGCACGACCACGGTGGTGACGCTGACCGGATCGCCCTTGGCGGCGGCGACGACGCCCTTGACCTCATGTGCCATCCTGCTGCTCCTTACTAGTTCAGATACGCAAGGTATTGGCCGTGCTGCTCGCGGTAGGCGGTCAGCAGTTCGCGTGCCACGGTGGTGCCCGGTACGAGCGGGTGCAAGGCGAGCGCTACGGCGGCCAGTTCGGCGTCGCCGGTCATTGCCGCCAGCACCGCGGCCCGCTCATATTCCTTGACCTGTTCGACCAGTGCCCTGGCTGGCCTCGGCAGGTCAGGCACCGGAACCGGCGCGAGCCCGGCTGGCGTTACCTCCGACGGCACCTCCACGACGTCGCTGGCGTCCAGAGCAGCGATCGAGCCGCCGGCGTTCGGTACGTTCACGATCACCTGGGCAGGCTGCTTGCCGGTCAGGCCGTCGATGACGCGCAGCGCGAGGCCCTCATAGCCGCCGATGCCCGTGCTGTCCAGCGCCGGCCGACTCCGTGCAGCTTGCCTGGCCCTCGCCTGATCCTGCCCGCTGGCGCCCAGCATGTCGGTGCGCATGTAGGTGTCGCGGCGGACCCCGAGGAGCTGTGAGTACGCCGCCCAGGCATCGTGCACGTCGCCGTCGGCGAACGCCTTGGCCACCGCGGAGAGCATCTCCTCGTTTAGCCGCAGGATGTCCTGGCCGCGACTGGTACCGGCGGCGGCAACACGGCGCAGATAACGTTCCGGGTCGTAGTAATAGAACACGTACTCGGTCGGTACCGCGCCCACCCGGCGGATCAGCGCCGGGTCGAAGGCGGCGAACCGGTGATCGTAGGCCTGCAGTTCCTCGAACCGGTCGAGCAGTTCGCCCATCCGGTCCTGCCCGTCAACTTCCGCCGAGGTGATCCAGCCCAGGTGGTTAAGGCCGGAGTACCCAAAAAATGGGGGAACGGGGTTGTCGCGGGGGCTGCCGTCGTCCGCCGGACCGCCGCGTAGAAAACTCGCAAGGTGCTCGGCCGTGCCGCCCGGGGTGTCGCAGACGCCCACCGCCCGGACCAGGCCCTGATCGGCGATGGCCTGCGTGATGAGCCCGGCGGGGTTGGTGAAGTTGATCAGGGTCGCGTCCGGCGCGTGCTGATGCAGCAGCTCGCAATAGGACAGCACGACCGGGATGGTACGCATCGCCATCGCGAAGCCGCCGGGGCCGGTGGTTTCCTGCCCGACGACGCCGCGCTGCAGGGCAACCTGCTCGTCGATGACCCGGCCCCGGTCGCCGCCGACCCGGAGCGCGGAGAACACGAAGTCCGCACCGGTCATTGCCTGCCCGGTGTCCGGCGTCACCGTGACCGTGCCGGGCCGGCCGAGCGCCGCCGCGATCTCGACCGCGAGCCGACCGATGGTGTCGCGCCGCATCTGGTCGGGCTCCAGCAGGCAGATCTCGTCGAAGTGATGCGCGCCGCCGGTGAGGACCGAGCGGACGAACGCGGGCATCCGCACCCCGCCGCCACCGAGGATGGTGAGTTTCACTGGCTGATCTCTCCCGCCTTAATAGCAACCGTGCTGAGTCCTTCGACATGTACCGGGCCTACCGCGCCAAGTCGGCCGGCGGCGGCCGAGCCGGCCTTGTTAGCCGCGATGACTGCCTCGGCCAGCGGCACGCCCTGCAGCAAGTTACCGATCATGGCGCCGGCGAACGAGTCGCCCGCGCCGGTCAGATCGGCGACGTCCACGCGGGCGACCCCGTCGCCTACATTGGCCACTCCGTCAGGTCCAGCGATCAGCGCGCCGTCGGCGCCCAGCTTGACGACCACTGGCGGGCCCCAGGTGCCGGCCGTCACGAGGGCCGCGTCCAGCGAGCTTGCGCCGGTCAGCTGGAGTAGCTCGGCCCGGTTGGGCGTGAACACGTCGGCGAGCGGAATGCAGTCAAGGACCGCGGCAGCGGCCTGGCCGATCTCGTTGAGCGAGACATCCAGGAGAACCCTGGTGCCCTGGTCGCGGGCCGCCTGGAGGAAGTCGGTCAGGCCGATCCCGGCGTGCACATAGATCCAGCTGGGCCGGCGACTGCGCAGCACGTCCAGCCAGCGGGCGCGCTCGGGCTTTTCGCTCGCGGGAATCGGCGGGAGATGAGTCACGAACGAGCGGTCGCCGTCGTAGTTGAGCACCATCGTGATGCCGGTCGCAGGCCGAGGCACCCGGACCGACGGTGAGAGGTCGACGCCCTCGCGCTCGCAATGCTCGGCAACCACGCGGCCGCCAAGATCATTGCCAAGCCGGGTGCACACGCCGGCCCGCACGCCGGTGCGCGCCGCCGCGGTGGCGCTGGTCACCGCGCCACCGCAGGAGATCGCGAACTCCTCGGCGAAGATCTCCTGGCCGGGCCTGGGCAGGGCGGGCACGTGCCCGAAGACAAGCTCGAGGAACACCGAGCCAAACGAGATCATGTCCATCGCAGCCATCCTAGTAATCCTCGCTGGGACGGCGCTGACCTTGCTAGCCGACAGAGACTGACCTTGTTAGCCGGTAGCCACAGGCAGGCCCGGAGCGAGCCGGGCGAAATCATCGCTGAGTTCTTGAGCCGTCACCCGAATCAGCGGTACCCGGTACCTCGGCGGGTCAGGCAGCGGCACCAGCAAGGCGGGCGTGCATCGCCGCGCGCCGACGATCGGAAGGCTGAAGAAGGCGAGATCGGCGACTTGGCGGCCCACGCCGCGGTAGCTGAGCGGGACAGACGGACTGAGCATGATCTCCAGAAGGACGCCGCGCTTCACAGCGCAGATCCGGAGTTGCTGCATCTCGCTCCAGGGCAGTTCCCTGACCTTTCCTGACCGGCCCAGCCGGATGCCGGTTGAGCTGGCCTCAAAACTGGGGCTAGCTGATCTGCTCAACGCCCAAGTGGCTACAGACGCGCCGATCGCGTACAAGGCGAACACCTCGATGGCGAAGGACCGGGACGAGTTGGTCCCGAACAGGAGCGCGAGGTACCCAACCGTGTACCAGACAAGGAACATCCAGAGGCCACCGCGCGGGTAAAGGGCCGTCGGCCCGCGAACCAGCGCCGTATAGGGAGTCTCTGTCACGGTTGCCGCCATCTCGCCCAAGGGATATCACGCTGGCACGGCGCTCGGGCCGGTGCGTCGCGCCGCTACCTGGTTGCCCGCGCGGCAGCGGCCGGCCGGCGGCCGGCCGGCGACCTTTGCGGCGGAATGGTGAACCGAAGTGCGCCCTTCTTCGGTAGCTGCCAGACCGGCAGGGCGTCAGGCGTTACCGTCGCCAGCGCCGCCTCCAGCTGTGCCGGAGTAATCTCGCAGAGCTTGATCAGGTACCGGGGCGGGTCGGAGAGCGGCGAGGTCATGGCCGGGCGGCCGCGGCCGAAGCCAAATGGCAGCAGCAGCACGCCGACGAGCAGGAGCAGAGCCTGCCGTCCTACGCTCGGCCGGTACACGATCCGGGCGGCCGGGCTCAGCCGGATCTCCAGGAGCAAGCCGTACCGGCGGGCGACCATCTGCAGCTGGGCGATCTCGGGCCAGGCCAGATGCACCTGGCGCAGCCTCGGCCGCTTGCGCTCGGTGAGCACCCCGAGCCAGATCCCGCGCGCATCGGCGCGGAAGGCGTGCCTGCGGACCGTGGCCAGCACGCACATCACGGTGATCGCCGCGATCAGCAGGGCGCCAAGCTCGGTGGCGCGGAACCAGACCGGCATCTCATTGGCTAGCCGGTAACTGGTGAATACGACCGCCACACCCGCGACGGCGAACCAGAGCGGGATGAGCCACAAGAATCCGCGCGGGTAACGGCTGGCGGGGCCCCTGACCAGGCATGTAATAGTCTCCTCCACCGCTGCCTCCCCGTTAAGGTCCCTAACCAGATACTGGGTCTTGCCGGCCAGGTACGGCAAGTACCAACTCTTCGTTAGCTAGGACGAATCGGTATGGATATCGGATGACCTGAGCCGCTGCACACCGGCGCGGGGCTGCCGCGTTGGCCAGTGGCCGGTGTCCTAACCTGGGGGCAGCCAGCGTCGGCTACGAGCGAGTACGAGGGACTGAATCCATGCAGATCGCCGAGATAACCCGTCACGAGACCAGCCGGCGGGCCGGCCTGCTGCATGTCGACTCTTACGACGTCCACCTCGACCTGACCCGAGGCGACAAGGTTTTCCGGTCCGTATCGGTAGTTACCTTCGACTGCTCCGAGCCAGGCGCCGCCAGCTACGCCGACCTGGTAGCCGAGACCGTGCACGAGATCACCCTGAACGGGACGGCGATCGACCCCGACACAGCCTGCGCGGACGGCCGGATCGGGCTGCCGGACCTGGCCGCGCACAACGAACTGCGGGTGGTCGCCGACTGCGCCTACACCTTCGACGCCAAGGGCATGCATCGCGCGACTGACTCGGCCGACGGCCGCGTCTACTGCTACACCAACTTTGAGCCTGCGGACGCGCGGCGGGTGTACGCGAACTTCGAGCAGCCGGACCTGAAGGCGGCCTTTACCTTTCACGTCACCGCACCGTCGCACTGGACCGTACTGTCGAACCAGCCGACGCCGGAGCCGGAGCTGGTCGATGACATGGCCGGTGCCGACGCGGCGACCTGGCACTTCCCGGCCACGCCGCGGATATCCACCTACCTGACTGCGGTGGTGGCGGGCGATTATCACTTGGTGACCTCGACGCACACATCGCATGGCCAGGTGATCCCGCTGGGCCTGGCCTGCAGGCAGTCCCTGGCGCCGTACCTGGAGGCCGAGGACATGTTTGCCGTCACGGGGCAGGGACTGGACTACTACACCGGCCTGTTCCGGTCCCCGTTCCCCTTCAAAAAATATGACCAGGTCTTCGTGCCCGAGTTCAGCGCCGGCGCGATGGAGAACGCAGGCTGCGTTACCTTCTCCGAGCGCCTGCTGTTCCGCTCCAAGGTCACCGACATGATGTACGAGCTGCGCGCGAGCGTGATCCTGCACGAGATGGCGCACATGTGGTTCGGCGACCTGGTGACCATGAGGTGGTGGGACGACCTGTGGCTGAACGAGTCGTTCGCCGAGTTCAGCGCGGCGCTGTCGAGCGCGGAGGGGACCAGGTTTACGGACGCGTGGACCACGTTCTCCGGGTCCCGCAAGACCTGGGGCTATATGCAGGATCAGTTGCCGACTACGCACCCGATCGCGGCCGACGTGGCGACGCTGAGCGAGGCGATCGCCAACTTCGACGGGATCAGCTACGCCAAGGGCGCCTCTGTGCTGAAGCAACTCGTGGCGCATGTCGGCCGGGAGAACTTCGTCGCCGCCGTCCGTGCCTATTTCGCCGAGCATGGCTGGGCCAACGCCACGCTGGCGGACCTGCTGGGAGCGCTGGAGGTGAGCTCCGGGCTGAGCCTCGGCGACTGGGCCAAGGCGTGGTTGCAGACGTCCGGCCCGAACACGCTGCGCAGCGAGTTCTCGCTGGACTCCGGTGGGCGCTTCACCCGGTTCGCCGTCCTGCAGGAGGCGCCACCGGAGTACCCCACGCTGCGGCCGCACCACATCGCGATCGGCCTGTACAACCGGACCACCGACGATGCGCTGGTGCGCACGCACCGCGTCGAGGTGGAGGTGACCGGCCAGCGAACTGAGGTGCCCGGACTGGCCGGCCTGGGGCAGCCCGACCTGATCCTGCTGAACGACGATGACCTGACGTACGCCATCGTCCGATTCGACCAGCGGTCCCTGGTCACCCTGGCCCAGTCGATCGGGAACTTCACCGACTCGCTGGCCCGCACGGTGTGCTGGAGCGCGGTGCTGGACATGGTGCAGCGCGCTGAGTTGTCGGTGCCTGCGTTCGTGCAGATCCTGGTCGGCGGAATGGGCGAGGAGCCGGCCGTGTCCGTGCTGCAGATCCTGCACATGACCGCCGCACGGGTGATGGCCGTCACCGCCGATCCGAAATGGCTGCCGACCGGCAAGGAGCAGCTGGCCACGGCCGCGCTCGAACTGCTGCGCTCAGCCGAGGCCGGCAGCGATCATCAGCTGGCCTGGATCCAGCTGCTCGGCTGGACCGCGGTGACTCCGGAGCAGCTCGACTTGCTGGCCGACCTGCTTTCTGGTCGCACGGAAGTGCCGGGGCTGGTGGTCGACACCGAGCTGCGCTGGGCGTTGCTGCGGCGGCTTGCGACCGTGGGCAAGGCCGGTGACGCCGACATAGACGCGGAGCTGGCGCGCGATCCCACCGACGCCGGGCGCCGGCACGCGGCGGCTTGCCGGGCCGCTATCCCCGACGCCGAGCACAAGGCGGAAGCCTGGCGGCTGATGGCCGAGACCGAGGAGCTCGGCCACGAGGGCGTGCTGGCCGTGGCGGGCGGCTTCGGTCAGCCGGAGCACGCGGACTTGCTCGCCCTGTACGCGGACAGGTATTTCGAGGTGCTGCCGCCGATCTGGGAGACTCGTGGCGACCACCTCAAGCGGCTGCTGGGCGACGGTTTGTTCCCGTACTGGGCGGCCTCGCCATCTTTGCTGCAACGGGTCGACGAGTTCCTCGCCGCGCAAGACCGGGATCCGTCGATGGTCCGGGTGCTGATCGAGCGCCGGGACATCATCGACCGCGCGCTGCGCTCCAGAGCGCTGCCTGCTTGATCTCCGGTTAATCACATGGAAAGGACGGACGATGCCACTAGCTGAGATCACCCGAGCGCAGACAAGGGAACGCGCCAGGCTGCTCAGCGGGGTGTCCTACGACGTCACCCTGGACCTGAGCAAGGGTGACACGGTATTCGGGTCGACGTCGGTGATCAGCTTCAGCTGCGGCGAGCCGGGTGCATCAAGTTACGCGGACCTGATCGCGGCCCACGTGCATGAGATCACGCTGAACGGGGTTCCGCTCGACCCCGCCGCCGTCTGGGCGGATGGCCGGATCGAGCTGGCCGGCCTGGCCGCGCGCAACGAGCTGCGGGTGGTGGCCGACTGCGCTTACGCCAGCGACGGCACCGCCTTGCACCGGTCGGTCGACTCGGCAGACGGCAAGGTCTACTGCTACACCAAGTTCGAGCCCGCGGCGGCGCGGCGGGTGTTCGCTAACTTCGAGCAGCCGGATCTCAAGGCAGAGTTCACCTTGGGCGTCGTCGCGCCCGCGCACTGGACGGTGCTGTCCGGCCAGCCGACGCCGGAGCCTGCCGCCGATGGCACGACGGCAATGTGGCGTTTCGCGCCGACGCCGCGGATCTCGACCTATCTCACCGTGCTGGCTGCTGGTGAATACCACCTGGTCCGGGCGACGCATACGACCCCGCGCGGTCAGGTCATACCGCTCGGCGTTGCCTGCCGCCAGTCTTATGCGCCTTTCCTGGAGGCCGACGACATCATCGGGTTCACCCGGCAGGGCCTTGACTACTACACCGGGCTGTTCGAGATGGACTACCCGTTTGCCAAATACGACCAGGTCTTCGTGCCGGAATTCAGCTCGGGCGCCATGGAGAACGTGGGCTGCGTGATCTTCACCGACCGGCTGCTGTTCCGGTCTAAGGTCACCGACACCATGTACGAGCGCCGGGCGAGCGTGATCCTGCACGAGATGGCACACATGTGGTTCGGCGACCTGGTGACCATGAAATGGTTCGACGATCTCTGGTTGAACGAGTCGTTTGCCGACTACTGCGCTGCCCTGTCAAGCGCCGAGGCCACGAGGTTCAGCGATGCCTGGACGACGTTCTCCGGCTCCCGCAAGACCTGGGGTTACGCCCAGGATCAGCTTCCCTCCACGCATCCGATCGCTGCAGACGTACCGACGGTGACCGCGGCGGTGGCGAACTTCGACGGCATCAGCTACGCCAAGGGCGCGTCAGTGCTGAAGCAGCTGGTCGCCTACGTGGGCCGGGAGAATTTCTTCGCTGGCATCCGCGCGTACCTGACCGAGCACGCCTGGGGCAACGCCACACTCGCCGACCTGCTGCTGGCGCTGGAGGCTAGCTCGGGCCGGGACCTCGGTGACTGGTCCAAGGCCTGGCTCGAGACCGCCGGGCCGAACACACTGCGGCCCGACTTCACCATGGCTCCCGACGGGACGTTCACCGAGTTCGCGGTCTTGCAGGAAGCGCCCGCCGAGCACCCGACCCTGCGGCCGCATCACATCGCGATCGGCTTGTACAAGCGGACTAACGACGGCGCCCTAGTGCGCACCCACCGGGTCGACGTCGACGTGGCCAGCGCGCGCACGGTGGTGCCGTCCCTAGCCGGGCTGGCCAGGCCGGACCTGATCCTGATCAACGATGACGACCTTGGCTATGCCATCGTGCGGTTCGACGACCGGTCGCTGGCCACCCTGACTGGATCGATCGGCCAGCTGAGCGACGGGCTGGCCCGGACTGTGTGCTGGACTGCGGTACTGGACATGGTCCGCCAGGCTGAGCTGCCGGTGCGGGCCTTCGCGGCGATCCTGGCCGGAGCGGTGGGCAGCGAGAGCTCGATCTCGATAGTGGAGCTGCTGCTGGCCAGCGGCCCAGAAATCGTGGCCAGCTTTTCCGATCCGGAGCATGAGCCTGCCCACAGCGCGCTGCTTGCAGCCGAAGGAATGCGGCTGCTGCTAGCGGCTGAGCCTGGCAGCGACCGGCAGCTCGCCTGGGCTCAGTTCCTGGCCAGGACGGCAACGACTGACGAGCAACTGGACCTAGTCGCCGGAATCTTGACGGGGAACGTGGATGTTCCAGGGCTGGCGGTCGACGCCGACCTGCGGTGGACATTGCTGAGCCGGCTAGCGGCTAGCGGCCGGGCTGGCGACGCGGAGATCGACGCCGAGCTGACCAAGGACGAGACCGACAGTGGCCGCCGCAGCGCGCTGGCCTGCCGGGCTGCGATCCCGGATGCCGAGCACAAGGAGGCAGCCTGGCGGCTGCTGGCGGACAACGAATCGGTCGGCTTCGAGACGGCCATGGCAGTCGGCGCCGCCTTCAATCAGGCCCGGCACGCCCCGTTGCTGGCTCGCTTCGCGGAACGTTATTTCGCGCTGCTGCCCGGCCTCTGGGAATCGAGGAGCCAGCAGCTGCGGCTCGTGCTCGGCCGCCTGATGTTCCCGCGCACGACAGCGTCCGCCGAGCTCATCACTCAGGTCGACGAGTTCCTGGCGGTGCAGGAGCGGGATCCGGGCATGGTCAGGCTGCTAGTCGAGTGCCGCGACGTGGCCGAGCGAGTCATCCGGTCCAGGGCGCTACCGGGCTGAGGATGTCACTCTCAGTTGCCGAGCTGACGGTTACCGTTACTTCTGGCCAACACGCCGCGAAAGCTCGATAACGTAGCGGTCACAGTCGGCTGTGACGCATGATGTAGTGACTTCAGATCGGGAAGAGACGCCGCATCTGTCTCAGGAGTAACAGGCATTATGGCGACGGGATGGCCGCGGAACCATCAGGACCTGCGGTGGCCCGACTCGGACGAGGACACCAGCCCGGGCCGGACCAGCCAGGATCAGGCAGACCCCTTTAACGGTGGTTTCGGCTCCGACCATCCCAGCGGACCCCTTCCGGTCAGTCCGGCAGTGCAGCCGCAGCAACGTGGCCGACTAGGCCGCGGTAAGTCGCGGAACGCAGGCCGGGGATCCGGACTCGCCCCAGAGGCGGATGCCGATTACGACTGGATCCGCTACATCGGCGAGGCCGGGCCCGCCCAAGAGGCGCAAAAACCGCCGCCAGCCGGCCGCGAAGATCGCGATCTGACCGCCGACGCAACGGGTAACGCTGCAGCCGATTCGGGCCGCAACGCCGGGCGCCTGCGGCCACGGCGACACGCGGCTCCCGCTGATACCTCTGCCGGGGAAGGCGCGTCCTGGCCGGCCCCTTCGGCTCCGGCGGCCCCTCCGGCCCCGGCTAGCAACCCCGCGTGGGCCAGGACCGAGGCGGAGCCGCTATTCCGGCCGGTACAGCCACCTGCCGATGCCAGGTCGTATGGCCACCGGCCGCGCGAGGCGCAGCCTGATGGCCGCACGTCCCGGCACGGGTTGCCTGGCGATGCGCGCCCGGGTGACCTGCGACCCCAGGCGCCGCAGCCCGGTTCCGCCTGGCCGACCGCCATGCAGCCAGGCCCCGCGCAGCCAGGCCCCGCGCAGCCGGGCCCCGTGCAGCCGGGCCCCGTGCAGCCGGGCCCCGTGCAGCCGGGCCCCGTGCAGCCGGGCTTGTCGCGAGAGCAGGCCAGGCCCGGCCATCGGCGGCCGCCGGTATCCTCGCCGCCGCGCAGCTGGGCGACTCAGCCCGACGCCTTGAGCAACACTGGCCCGTTGGACAGTCCTTGGCCAAGCGGTCCGCATGCGATTGCGCCTGATGTGACCAGGGCGCGGCGCGCCGACCCGCATACGGGCCGCGGACTGGAAGTTCCTACCATCGAGGCCCGTCCCGCAGCGTCAGCTCACCCTGGTGTCGCCGGTCTAGCGGCCGCCGGGCTGGCCGCAGCCGAGCTCGACGCGCCGCCCAAGCCGAGGCGGCCAGGCAGCGACAAAAAGAGCAGACGGAAGACCAGCGGCCAGCAGGCCGCTCTGGCTGCGAGTGCCGCGGTTGCCGCAACGGCGGTGCAGCCCAGGCCGGCCGACAAGGCGCCGCGCGGAGCAACTACCACGCCAAGGCGTTCGCGCGCGGGCAAGAAGCGGCGCAGGGCGCTAAAGCGCTCACTGGCTGTCGGTGCCGGGATCGTGGTCGTGGCAGCCGGGGCTGTCGGCTATGACGTGCTTCGCCCGGCTGAGCCAGCGCATACCGTTACCGCTCCTAGCCGACTGCTGAGTTACGCACAGGTGCCGGCCCTGGCCAAGGGCATCAACGCCGAGGCGCTGCGGGCGGAGATCGTCAAGGCAGGCAAAGGCGAAGCCAGCCACGTGGTCGACGGCGTCTATGAGGCTCGCACCGGCCAGGCCGCTAAGGGCGGTCCGGTGATCATCCTGTTTGTTGGCGGCCATCTGTCCGGTTCGGCAAACTCGTTCATCTCCAGCTTTACCGGGCTGCTGCCGGGCGCTTTTGTCACCAGCGCCGGCTCGATGGCCGGCCAGGCGGCGTGCGTGCCCAGCTATTCGGGCCACCTGGCCGAGTGCGCATGGGCCGACAACGACACCTTCGGTTTCATTGCTTCGCCGACCCTAGGCGCCACGGCGCTGAGTGCTCAGCTGCGGCAGATCCGTCCGCTCGTGGAGCGCACGGTCAAGTAACGACTACTCGGCCGGGGGCTTGGCAGTCCCGTCGTCGTGCGGCTTCGGCGCCCGCAACGACAGCCTCGCGATCGCGATCGCGACACCTCCCGCCAGCACGGCCAGGCCCGCGAGCTGACCGCCGATGAGGCGGCTGTCGAGCGGAACCGTTGCGGCCGCATCAGCCGCGTGAATGACCGTGCGCGGCTTGACCCGCGGCAGCCCGATCGAACTGGCGCCAGGGGTTGGACTGACTGGACCGGCCGAAACCGTGGGGAACAGGTTGGCCGGGTTGCCGGGCGAGGTCCCCGTTCCCGCAATCGGAGGCAGAGACGCCGGCGGCAGTGTGATCGTCACCGACGGGCTGGCCGAGGGTGACGGTTTTTTCGGCGGGGAGACGGCTACGACGTCGGTAGCCGAGCCGGTGAACGAGCGCGCCTTCGGGGCTGAGGCGGTCGCCGATAGCTGCACCTGCTCCCCGAGCGCGGCCTTGCGCCCGACCTTCACCGTCAGCTGGAGCTCGTCGACCTGCCCGGTAGACAGGTTGCCGACATTGCAGGTGGCGCGGTGCGCTACCGGGCACACGGTGAACCGCGGCGACCCGACGTACAGGGCGTAGGCGACCTTCGCGTGCACCGCGACGCCGACTGCACTGGCCTTCGTGCTCCACACCCAGATGGCGAAGCTCGCGGGGTGGCCGGCTTTCACTTGCGAGGCGGCGGAGAAGGACTGCACCCGAACGCAGAGCTGCGGGGTCTTCTTCTTGACCGGGGGCGGCGAAGTCGTGTGTGTTGGTGTTGGGGTTGGGCTTGGCGAACTCCGACTCGGGCTCGGGCTTGGGCTGGGGCTCTTGCTCGGCGATTTCGTGGGAGTTGAGCTGCCGGTTTTCGTCGCGCTCGGAGATTTCGTGGGGCTGGGCGACTTGGTGGGGCTCGGCGAGTCGGTGGGGGACTTCGTCGGGCTCGGGGACTTGCTGGCCGACTTCGTCGGGCTCGGGGACTTGGTGGGGGTGGCGGAGTCGGTCGAGCTCGCCGAGGAGGACACGCTATGCGACGCGCTGACCGTCACGCTGCGCGTGCGGTGCGTGACGAGACCGGTTGCCGTCGCCGAGTCGCGGGGCGCCTGCATGGCCAGTGCGGTCAGAATTGCGCTCTTCGGTACTGATGAGCAGGCCGTGTTCACGATCGGCTGGTTGCCCACCTCCACGGCCAATGCCTCGGACGCCATGCTCGCGGTGAGGAATGCGATTCCCGCGACTGCGCCGAGCGCGGCCGATTTGAGGATCTTGGGCCTCACCAGTGCAACCTCGCTTAAGTTCGTCGGCCGGCCAGACCGAAGCCCGTCCTCCATGCTTCCCACATTATGCACGGCATGCCGACAGGCCCATAGCGGCGCACATTCGCCATCTAGGGTTCACCGGAGAGTCACCCTGGCTGCGCCGGGCGCTCCGAGGTGCGTCCCTAGGTCGCCTTCTGCCCGCAGAAGCAGGTTTTCATGCGGCGGGACAGCTTCTGGTGCTGGTAAAGGCCCCGCCCGGCCTGGTTTGTCATTCGAAGGTCAGGCGCGGCACTGGTCCGCGCGGCGGCTGTGGGTGCTGTAGGTGCTGCTGCCTGCGGCTCAGCGGCTGGCGGGCTCACTCGATCCTGATCATCCCTGGGTCGTGTATGCTCTCCTGGCGCGGTGATGGCGCGTGCGGGTATCGGGAACGCACGGCCTCGCAGCCGCCCCCTTAGCTCAGTCGGCAGAGCGTCTCCATGGTAAGGAGAAGGTCTACGGTTCGATTCCGTAAGGGGGCTCTACGAGGTATTCACACTTCACCAGCGTCCATGTTCACATATGGCACTGACATTCGGTCACGGTGGCGCTGACGGGCCGTGGTAGCGGCCTCGGGCCGGGTTTGATGTTGTGGTTCTGGCTGCTGCCTGGTCTGTGCGAGTGCTGGCGCGCGGTGGCCGGACCGGTGCTGAATGGGGCGGGCTGTGCGGGCTGGTCGCGGCGCGGGGTGTTATGGCGGGTCGGCGGCGAGCATGGCGAGCGTCTGGCGGCGCCGTTTGCGGGTTCGCGGGGGGAGCCCGGCGGCGGCGCGGCGGGCGTTTTCGGCTTGGCGGGCGTCGAACGCCGCCAGGATGCGCTGGTTGCGGACGACGAGCAGGCAGGCGATCCAGAGCATGAGCGGGGTGAGGCCGGTGAGCCGGCACCAGCCGCGGGCGATGCTGGTGGTGGCGGGGTCTTTGATGGTGGAGAAGGCCCGCTCGGCGCTGGTGCGCCGGTTGTAGGACTGCCGGTGCGCGGCTGAGGGGTAGTCGTGTTTTTGCCGGGTCTTGGCTGCGACGCCGGGTGGCACGGTGATGGTGCGCTGGGTGCAGCAGGCTGGCGGGTGGCCGGGCGGGTCGAGGATCTCTGGCCGGTCCCGGCTCAGCAGCATGGAGTCCGGGCGGAGCGGGCAGCGGATCTTGCCTGCTGCGGCGGGGCAGGTGACGCGGTGGTAGCCGTCGGTGTCGTCGCTGGTGAGCCGGCCGAGCTTGTGCCTGGATAGCTCGGCTGTCTGCTGGTCGTGCGCGCCGGTGTCTTCGGGCGTGGCGCCGGGCGGCAGCGGGCCGAGTTCCAGCAGGGTGCTGGGTGTTTGCGGGCAGTAGAGGTTGCCGTTGGCGACGATCGCGCCCTCATGGGTGCCGCGGGGACCGCGGTCGTGCGGGTGCAGGTCCTGCACCAGCTGGGCGCCGGCGCGGCGGAGCGGGATGGCCCATGCTTGCGCGTCGCGGTGGGCGTAGCCGGAGTCTGCCAGGATGTCGCCGAGCGGGATCCCGGCTGCGGGCATCTTCTCGAGGGTGGGGGCCAGGGCGCGAACAGGGTCGTGGTCGCAGCCGGCGAGGGTCATCCGGCGGGCGAGCTCGGGCACGGCCGGGCCGTTCTCCTCGGTGGTCATGATGACGGCTGACAGGAAGTAGCCGAAGAACATCTCGCCTTTGGGGCCGGGGAGGTTTGAGTTGCGGTGGCCCCAGGCGGCTTCGGGATCAGCGCACCGGGCGCTGCCGTGGCGGGGCGGGCGGGACCAGGACTCCACGTCGGTCCAGTCACCGGCCAGCGCGGTGCTGGCGTTTTTGCGGAGTGCGGGGATGCTGGCCTCCAGCAGCTGGTCGCACGCTGACTGCAGGGCCTGCCCCGGCGCGCCGTCCGGTTCGTCCTTGGCCAGCGCCCGGGTGATCAGGCGGCAGGTGTGCTCGACCTGCCGGTAGGTGAGCTTGTGCGGCCCGGTCTTCCAGACCGCGGTGACGCCGAGCCGGATCTGGTCGGCCTCGGGCAGGCCGGTGAGCGCGGCGTGCACCCGGGTCAGCTGCGCGGGCCGGGCATCGGCCAGCGTGAGCTGCATGCCGAGGAATAAGGTGCGGACGGTCAGCTGGCGGCGGCGGACGCCGGCGGGCAGCAGGCCCTCGATCCGCGGCGCGACGCCGGAGGCGTCGATGACGTTCTCCAGCACGGCCAGCGGGACGCTCACCGGCTGCTCGCGCCGAGCAGCGCGACAGCGTCGGCCTCAGCAGCGGGCTGCAGCGTTGCGATGATGTCGCCCAGTCGCTGGCAGCAGGTGATCCCGGCCGCGTGCATGAACGTCGCCAGGCCGAGAAGCCAGGCAACGTCAGCAAGCCACGTGGCGCGCAGCCGGCTGGTGTCCAGTGCCGGCAGCCCGGTCCCGCCGGCCAGCGACCGGGTCAGCGGGTTGCTGATGTTACGGCGGCCTGCGTCCGTGCCGCCGGTGAGCAGGCGGTCGCCGGCGAACGCCGCCGCCTCCAGCAGCGGGCCGTGGTAGCGGGCCAGCACCGGCACTGCCCGCGGCGCGCGACCGCCGGAGACGGTCACGATGACGCCGCCGGACCGGCAGCTGATTTCGGTGCCGCGGACGTTCCGCAGGTCGGATCGGATCAGCCCGGCGCCGGCCCCGAGGCAGACAAGCGCCGTGGCGCGGGCCTGCCGCGCCGCCGTGGGCTGCGCAGCCGCGAGCGCGAGGTAGCCGCTGATCTCCGCGGGGCTGTAGGGGGCCTTGGCGCGTTCGCGGGGCAGCGGCGCGTCCGCCGGGTCCAGGTGCGGGACCACGGCGCGGGCAACGAACCGCAGGTTCGTGCGCAGCGTGCGGCGGGCCGGCCCCGACAGCCCCGGCGCGTGCGCGGCGAACCGCTCGATCACCGACGGGTGCAGCAGCACCTGCGGCGCCGGCTCCAGGCCCAGCCCGATCGCCCAGCCGGCCAGCTTCCCGGCCGCCCACAGCAGGCTCTTCGCCCGGTCCCGCCCGGCCGGCGCGGCCTGCGACACGACCAGCCGGGCGAACGCGGCCGCCTCCGGCGGCACAGACGACGGACGCCAGGCGGCGATGTACCCGGCCGCATCTCCCGTCTTCATACAGTAATTTATACTGAAAGACATGCCAGGGGCGGGGGATGCTGCGTGCGACGATGAGAACGTGTCGCCCACCAGAGGCCAGCAGGCCCGCGCCGAGCGCATCGCCGCCGATCTCGCCAGCCTCGGCCTCGCGCTGCCCGGCACACTCATCCAGCGGCACGTCCGCTGCGGCAAGCCCGGCTGCCGCTGCCACGCCGACCCGCCGGTCCTGCACGGCCCCTACTGGCAGTGGACCCGCAAGGCCGGCGGCAAGACCGTCACCCGGCTCGTCCCCGACGACCAGCTCGACGACTACCGGCAATGGCTCGACAACCACCGCCGCCTCCGCGCCCTGGTCGCCGAGCTCGAAGCCCTGACCCTGGCCATCGCCGACGCCGAACCGCGACTCACGCGCCTGCCCGCGGTCCCGGCCCGCCACACCCGCCAAACCACCACATAAAACTGTGGACGCGGCCCGCTAAACCTGTGGCCAGCCCTGCCATCAGCACCCGTTCTCGCAGCTCACCGCCAAATGTGAGGACCTGTCTACAAACTGCCAGGTCAATCCCAGGTTTCTGGTCCGCCTGGATCACGGGAAGACCATTTGACCGTGATTTGACCGTCGTTCTGAGCCCTGCTAATTGGCACTGAGCCTCACTGACCGGCCGTCGATGACAGGTCAAGGCCAACCCAGCGCGGCCGTCGATGAACACGCAGGCAGGTATTCGGCAGTCCGGAACCCGCTGATCGCGACGGTGTCCATGCCCCAGGGTCCGGTAGAAGCGCCGCGCGTCCGGCGACGGCGGACAGAGCGCTCTGGACGGCGCTGGCTATCAGGGATCAGGCGTCCTGGCATCCAAGTCCGGGAAGGACGGCGCCAGCTTGAACTCCGCGTGGCCGGAGTCGGGCAAATCCCGTCGGCTCGGTCATCGAGGCCACGTGAGTTTGCTCGCGATGAACAGCAACTCGGTCGGTGACTACGCCGGTGGCTCTACGACGTAGTAGCCCTTGCCGATCACGCTATGGATGATCCCCTCGTCCCTCAGGACGGCCAGCGCTTTCTCGGCGGTGATGTGGCTGATGCCATGTTCCTGGCTCAGAGACTTGACGCTCGGCAGACGTGCCGTCAGCGCACCGTCCTCGATCTGGCGACGCAGCAGGTCCGCTACCTGAAGGTAGAGCGGGGTAGCCGAGTCATGATCAATAACCACATGATCACAGTAGGTCGCTGATGGCTACTGCCTGTTCCCGAGGGCTCCATATGGAACCATATGGTTCCTGCTGGTAATCTGATCGCGAGGACAAGTTTCCGGCGGTCGCGATTATGCGAGCCTGTCGGCATGGTTCTGGGAGGCAAGATGCTCAGCAAGGAAGATCAGAGCTCGCTGCTGGACCTGGCATGGCACTGGGAGTCGGCCTACACCATCAGCGTAATCGAGGGTGTGTGGCAGGCCGTCCCTGCCGTGGACCCTTCTGCCGTACTGACCGCAGACACTGCGGAGGAGCTGCGCCAGAAAGTCCGCGAGGACTACGCCTCGCGCCAAACTGACCTGGGGCCCATCCGCGGCGAGCGGATGTCGACCTGACTGACAGCGGGCCGGGTGTCACCTTCCCGAAGGTCAGCGCGTGAACCGCCCCCCTCTGTCGAAACGAACTCCTCTTAGCAGTAGCACCGGGGATGGCCGCAGTGATGGAACTGTCGTCGGTGACGCCGGCGGGGATGCAGAGGGCGTGAAGGGCTCCTCGGTCCCCGACGGGCTGGCATGCCGCCGCCGGGTCCAGATCGAGGGTGCGCGAGGGGGGCAGTACCGTGGGCTGGGAGCAGGCGAGCGGTCGCCAGGACGATACCCGAATCTCGGCCGGTGACGATGGCGGAGGCCGGGCAAGCCTGGGGCGGCTGCCGCTATCCATGACGTTCATGGTGCGCGCCGTGCT
>CAVQCR010000003.1:0-134122 GCA_963711055.1 uncultured Actinomycetota bacterium
CGCGGCCAGGTAGCGGTCGATCGCGCCGCTCGTCCTGGCCAGGTCGTGTTCGGCGCCGGCCAGCTCGGCACGCGGTCCGTCTTGCGCGGCCGCGTAGCTCGCTTGGGCTGCGGTGATCGCTTCGGCGATCAGGTCGTACCGGGCGCGGGTGAAGCAGGTGTAGTACCGGTAGACGCGGCTGCGGCCTTGCACCCGGGTGCCGATCATCGCCTTGCCGCACGATGGGCAGCGCATCAGGCCGGTGAGCAGGTAGTCCGAGCCGTTCGCGGCGCGCTTGGAGTGGTCCTCGCCGCGGGCGGCGAGGACTCGTTGCGCCTCGGCGAACAAGGCTTGCTCGATGAGCGGCTGGGGTGAGCCGTTCGCGGTGATGCCGCGGAAGGTCAGCTCGCCCAAGTAGATGCGGTTGGACAGCACACGCAGCACCTGGTGCGCCGACCAGGGCCCGCCGGTGGTGGTGCGGTGGCCGCGGTCGTTCAGCGTGCGGGCGATGGTTGGCACATGGCAGGCACATCCGGCGTACACGGACGCGGAGCAGAACCGCGACATCATTCCCGGGCCCGCAAACAAGTTGCCGCGCTCGTCACCGGCGCGGTGCAGTCTCAGCAGGAGCCTGGAACGGACCACGGACTGGGCGGGCGGATCGGAATCTGCACCGGCCCGTGCGGCTCCGTTGCGCCCGGTTGCATCGACTCCGAGAACGCGAGTGAAACAGCTCCCGCTGCGGCACGCGGTACCGAATGCACCAGCGCTGACCTGCGCAATCAACGCTATCGGCCTGATGCTCGGCAGTCCTCATGTGCCCGATGGCGATTACCGGCTATCGGTCCGCTGAGGGATTCATTCAAATCGCACCTCCTCCGGCATGGTGATGCGATTCAGCAGCGGCAATGTGACCAGGAGCACTGCCAGCGAGGCGACCAGAGCGCAGCCGAGGGTCAGGAAATAGAGATGGCCTGGCGGGGTGAGCGATCCGACTTTGGGCCCAAGAGTGCTCAGCGCAGCCTCTGACCAGCAGAGACGGTGAGCATTGTTGGAGGTGCGGCAGTACCTTCGTAACGTTCGATGATCGCGCGGGCCCACGCTAAGGCGCGCTAACGGCGCCCGGCGGCAGGAACTCGTCTCGTCGAGGTCCGGACAGGACCGCTTGCCCGGCGCCGGGAGCCCAGCCCCAGCTGAACTCGGCGCGCCATGGCGGGTCGAGTTCGTGGAACGCGCCCATGGCCGCGAACCCGTCGTTCATCTGGACGAAGTACTCGCCGCCCGGACGCGGGTCGAGCCGCACCGAGCGGCCCATCCAGCGCGGATATGACTGAGGCCAGAAGCTGGTTGCACTCTCCCGGGCTAGACACCATCACGTGCGCCATTTAGGATTGACTGTATGGTCAGTCAGTCGCGTTTCCCGCATGCTCCGCTCGACCCGGCCGGCATAGCCGATGCGCTGAAGCCGTTTGGCGAGAGCCTTATGCTGCCGAGCGCGGCATACCAGGATCCGGCCGTGTTCAGCTGGGAACAGAAGCACTTTTTCGGCGGCGGCTGGACGTGTGTCGGGTTCGCCAGCGAAACTGCGAACCCCGGTGACCAGCGCGCTGTGCCCGTCGGCAATGCGAGCGTGCTGCTGACCCGTGACGACGATGGCCTGCTGCACGCATTCGCCAACTTCTGCCGCCACCGCGGCCACGAGCTCCTGCCGTGCGGCGGTTCCGCGCAGCGCGGATCCATCGTGTGCCCGTATCACTCGTGGACCTACGGTCTCGACGGCGCGCTGCGTACAGCGAAAGGGTTCAAGGGCACGACCGGTTTCGACGACAGTAAGTGGGGCTTGGTCGAGTTGCCAGTCACCGACTGGCGCGGGCTGATATTCGTAGACGGCTCGGGCACTGCGACCCCGCTGGAACCTGCGCTAGCCGAGCTCGACGAGCTGGTCGCGCCGTACGAGCCAGAGCGGCTGGTGATCGCCGGCCGGCACTCATATGACGCGGGATCGAACTGGAAGATCCTCACCGAGAACTACCACGAGTGCTATCACTGCCCGATGATCCACCCGGAGCTGTGCAAGGTCAGCCCGCCCAAGAGCGGTGAGAACTACACGCCCAGCGGCCCTTGGGTGGGCGGCTGGATGGACCTTCGGGACGGCATGGAAACAATGTCGCTCGACGGCACCAGCCTGGGCGTGCCGCTGCGCGGCCTCGACGCCACCGGCTTGCGGACCGTCATCTACGTCAACGTCTTCCCGAACGTGCTACTTAGCCTGCATCCCGACTACGTGATGACGCATCTGCTCACGCCGCTTGCAGCTGACCGCACGCTGATCGAGTGCACCTGGACGTTCGCCCCCGAGGCCGTCGACCGCCCCGGCTTTGACCCTGGCTACGCGGTGGAGTTCTGGGACATCACCAACCGGCAGGACTGGGGCGCGTGTGAATCCGTGCAGCGCGGCCTGAGCTCGCGGCACGCCCTAGCTGGCCCGCTGTCGCCCGACGAGGACGCGGTCTATCAGTTCGTCACGCAGGTGGCCCGCGGCTACACAGGCGAACCGGTCTGGAGCGCGCCCGTGAAGGCGACGCGTGCGAAGGCGACCGTCAGCAGCTAGCCGCGTCTCAGCGCCGGGCGTGGTCGGGCACCTTCCGCGGCGGCGCGAGCACCGGGATGAGGGCCACGATCATGAAACCGAGGTTGGCCAGCAGGGCGAGCTGAGCACTGCGGCTGAACGCGATGGCCACAGCGTGCTGCGTGGGCATGATCTTCAGGCTGGCGAACAGGACCGTGCCTATGACCGCAATGCCGATCGCGGTGCCGAGGCTGGGCGTCGGCAACCAAGAACTCAGTGGCCGTATTTGAGAATGATGCCCTGGTTCGGCCCAGTTGCGCCGAGCCCCACGAGACCTCCGACGCCCCAGATGCTGGTCGATCCTGGGATCTTCGCGAGGCCAAACACTCCGACATAGAGGCCGTCGCGTGGGGCGATGTTCACCTTGGTGAACCTGTGGCCGACAAGGTGCAAGATGCGCGGCGGGACGCCGGTGCTGTCCCAGCCGGTGGTTAGCCAGAGGCCGCCGTGGCCATCGCTGGCTGCCGCGTCTTGCTGCAGCGTGAACGAGCCGCCGACCGGCACTTTCTGCCATTTCACGCCGTCGTAGTGCGCGACCAGTGGATACCAGTGGTCCCGGCCTTTAACGATCCTGACGCCGCCGCCTAGCGCCCACACGTCGGTAGCTGACACTGGCACGATCGTCGTGAGCGGGCTGCTGCCGGAGCTACCTGAGGAGTACCCAGTCAACGCAGTAGTTGTCCACGCGTAGCCCGAGCCCTTGGGCGTGCCGGCCACGACGTTCTCGGTGCCGTTTTGTGCTGCGAGTGCCCAGATCTGTCCATCAGGAAGCACCTTCGCAGAGTCGTAGAACTGCTCGAATGGTGACACGGTGAGCGCGCTCCAGCGGCTGCCGTTATAGTGCTGGACTGCGCCGCTGAACGCGCTGAACATCCAGACGTTTGTCGGGCTCAGCACCGCTGCCCCAGTAATGGTGCTGAGCGATGGGAAACGCTTCACGAGGCGCCATCCATGGCCGTTGTAGCGCAGCGCGTACGCGCCGATGCCGCTGAAGTTCGCGCCGAATGCCCAGACGTTATTCCAGGCGCTCGCGCTGATGACTTGGATCGACCCGGACAGGCCGCCAGGCAGGCGGTCAGTACGCCAGCGGTGGCCGTTCCAATGCTCGATGAACGGCATGCCTTCGCTGGTGTGCGATGGCGACACGTTGCCCCCGGACCAGGCATTCGAACTGCTGAGTGCGATCACGGCGATTTCGTCATCGATGCCGGACCGGTTGTCGGTGGCGACGATCCGCCAGCCAGGAACCGCCGATAGGGCTGCCAAGGCAGGACCGGCCGCGATCGCGCCCGCCGACGCGAAAGTAAGCGCCGCTGCCGCGAATACGGCTGTGCGCACGAATTGGCGCCTGACAGCGATCACGATCTTCCCCGCTCCACTCGAATCATTGGCCCAAGACGCCTTGGGCGTGGCTTCACTATCCCACGAATTAGAGGGACTCTGATTTGTGCGGCAGTCCGGCTTGCGGGCCGCCGATGCCGTCGCGGAAGTCGGCAGCGATCTTCGGCAGCCGCGCCGCGAGTTCAGAATGCCAGCGGATCTCGGCAGCGGCACGTTCGATCAGGTGCTGGAGCACCATGCGTTCGGCCTCGTTCACGTATGGGTTTGAGCGCGCCATAGACCGAGCCGACCTTGATGTCGGTCCAGGTCTCGGTCCGATCTGTCTGGGCCTGCTGACGGATCTGGTGCCCATGCAGCGGCCCGCTCGCGGCGAGCGTGCCAAGGATGAAGAGACGTATTGAAGACACATGAATAGTCATACACGAGTAATCGTTCGTGAGTACGTCCGATCCAGCCTGCCCGCTGCCTGCAGCACGCGCAAGGCGTTGAGGGTGATCATCTCGTTCGGGCCGGATCTGCCCCAGTCCACGGCTTCTGGCGTCACAGCACTTCCCGGCGACTGCCACCAGCACCCGCCAGCCTGCCAGCGGCCGTCCGGCTGCCGCCTGCGTTCCAGTTCGTCCAGCGCGTCGCCAGCTCGCGGATCCCCGGCTTTGCCCATCCGCGTCAAGATCAGGAGCGCCTGCAGTGTGTCGTAGTGCCAGTACGGCGGGTAATGCGGGACAAGCCAGCCGCGGTTGATGACCTGGCCGGTGGAACATGGCGCGGAACAGCCGGTGCTCAAGGAACAACTCCGCCGCGCGGTCGGCCGCGTCCCTGGCTGCCTGGTCGCCGGTCGCACGCCAGTACTCATGCAGTCCCCAGGCCGGGCCGATGGATTCGTGAAACGACGAGCGCCGGCCACTGGCGGCCCTGTCGCAGTTCCATCCGCCGTCTGGCCACTGCCAGCCGATCAGGGCGCCGGCGACGGCGTGCACGCGAGGGTCCGCGGCGAGTCCGAGCCGGCACCAGACAGCCAGCGCATTGCCTTCGATCGACGCGCAGCGGCGGGCCAGCCCATCGATGACCGCGACGCGCGTGCGCGCCGGATCCAGGCGGGCAAGTACCGTGCTGGCCGCCGCGACAGCCCGCGGCTCCAGCGGCGGAATCTCTAGCTCGGTCAGCGAGATCAGGCGCCAGTGCGCGCCGGTCCACTTGCGGTAGAAATGGACGCCAAAACCGCCGTCCGGCTGCTGGCCGGAGAGCAGGGCCATCAGCATCGGACCGGCCAGCACCTCATCGGGGTCGCCCGGATCTTGCTGACCGAGGACGTCGCGCCGGGTCATGAGCCGGATCGCGGGTTCGCCCGACTGAAGCAGCCAGCTGACAGCGGTGCCGTTCCGCTCACCCATGGGTTAATCCTGCACCGGCTGCCACGGATGGCGCCTCGCGTCGGCGGCATATCCGGGCGCCCCGCGGTGTTGAGCTCCAATGCTGCAGGCGTCTGCCGCAGGCACCTTGAACGTGAGGACTTTCTACCGTGACCGTGCGCGACATCCCGGTTAACACGCTCGCTGGCGAGCCGTCTTCGCTGAGCGACCTGGACGGCAAGACGCTGCTCGTCGTCAACGTTGCCTCCAAGTGCGGGCTGACCCCGCAGTACACCGGCCTCGAGGAACTACATGAGAGGTTCGCTGACCGCGGGTTTTCCGTGGTCGGCTTCCCGTGCAACCAGTTCGGCGGGCAGGAGCCCGGCAGCGCGGAGGAGATCGCCGAGTTCTGCTCGGCTACGTACGGAGTGACCTTCCCGATGTTCGAGAAGATCGAGGTCAACGGGCCTGGACGGCACCCGATCTACGACGAGCTCACCGCGGTGGCGGACGCAGACGGCCAGGCCGGGGACATCCAGTGGAACTTCGAGAAGTTTCTCGTCGGGCCCGACGGTGCGGTCCTTGCCAGGTTCCGCCCGATGACCGCGCCGGATGCTCCGGAGCTCGTTGCCGCCATCGAGGCGAACCTGCCGGCCTGATCGGCCGGTTCAGGCTCCGGTCACGCGGCGTTTGGCAGACTGGAGCGGTGGCTGCTGATCTGGACCGGCTCGTCGCGCTGATGCCGTTCGCTGCGGGCCTCGGGCTCAGGCTTGAGGAAGCCAGCGCCGACCGCGTTATCGCCATCCTGCCGTGGTCGCCGAACCTGTGCACTACGGGCGGGATCCTGCATGGCGGCGCGCTGATGTCGCTGGCCGATACGGTCGGCGCGCTCGTCGCATTTCTCGGCCTCGCCGAGGGCCAGTCGACGGCGACCATCAGCTCGAGCACCCAACTGTTCCGCCCGGTGAGCTCCGGCTCAGTGCGGGCCGATGCGCTGCCGCTGCACCGTGGCCGCACGACGGTCACGGTGCAGACGAGCATGTATGACTCTGCGGACCGGCTCGTGGCTCAGACGACGCAGACCCAGGCAATCCGCGCAGTCACGAACTGACCCCGTATTCCGGTGGCTAGCCGTTGTCGGCCAGCGTGACGACCACGCCCACATCGCCGTACGGGAACTTGCCCTTGCCGAGGTGGCCAAGCGTGTTGAAGAACCTCGACATCGTGCACCATGAATCCGTACTTAGCCCGTACCTTGCTCTGGATCGCGTCGAAGTCCGCGCCCGAGGTACTCAGCTGTACCGTGCCTTCGACGGCGGCGGTCCCGTCCTTGACCCGGCCGCGCGCGTCCGACGGCTGGATCGTGATCTTCGGGTTGTTCCGCAGGCGCTTGTACTTCCCCGATCGCGACGAAGTCCAGAAACCTACGCGGCCACCATCGAGCGGCACGATCCAGGTCGGAGTGGCGACTGGCGTGCCCGACTTTCGGTACGTCGTCGAAGAGATGTACTTCTCATCGCTGATGCCCATGTCCTGATCGTAGGACGCCCGCTCAAGCACGGAGCGCAATACCGTGGCGATGCACGTGCGCACTAGCGAGCCGTTCTGCGCTAAATGCCGGTCACTGGCCCGGCTGGAAGGTCTTTGCGAGCGCGGCCGGCGGCAGCCCCGCGAGCCGGGTCGTCTCCCTGGTCAAGTGGGCCTGGTCGGCGTAGCCGAGCCGGAACGCCAGGCTAGCCAGGTCGGCTGCCGGCGTCGCCATCAGTCAGGTAGTCGACTACCCGGCGGAACCGCAGCACGCGCTGCATCGTCTTCGGCCCGTATCCGACCGACTCATCAAAGCGGCGGCGCAGCTGCCGCTCGCTCACCGCGAGCGCCGGGCCGAGGTCCGCGACGCTCGTGCGGCCAGCCGCCAGCAACTGGGTTGCCCGCAGCACCAGCTGGTCCGGCGGGGACGACGTGACAAGCCCCGCGGACAACTCCGTTACCTTCCGCAGGGCCTCGTCCGGGGTCAGGTCGGGCGGCAGCTCACCGGCCAGCCGGGGCAGGCAGGCCGCGAGGTCGACGCGCTGATCGCGGACTTCAGCGAGCGGCAGGCCAAGCGCGGGGCCGCCTGCGCCGGGCCAGAACCGGGCACCCACCAGTATCGTGCCAGGCGGCATCTCGGCCGGCGCGGGACCGGTGTCGGGGCCGGCCAGGAACGCGCCGTGACCGCGCCGCCAGATCAGGTCCGTGCAGCCATCGGGCAGCACGGCCGTCAGCGACGGCGGTCCGGTGCGGTGACGCTGACCCACAGGCATGCGAGCGCGCCGCGGAGCGGCACCGGCGGAAGCCACTCGCGGTATCCGGCGGCCCACAGCTGCCCCGCTGCCCAGCTCACGGGATGAGTCTAGGATCCGGCACTGACATTCCCGGTGCCGGCAGCGCGGCGGCGGTGGTCGCGGTGGCTGCTGTGGTCGCGGCGGAGGACGGCCGTTTTCTTCAAGACGAGCCGGTATCCGTCCTGGTGTGATCGGCTCATGAACACACCTGATCTGAATTCAGCGGCGCAGTTCCTGGCCGGTGCTGGCCGGGTACTCGAGAAGCGGCGGTTCGACCGCCTGTTCGGCGACGGCGAGGCCGGGCCGGTCAGGGACGCGGTTGCCGCCTACCGGAATCCTGATGGCGGCTTCGGGCACGGCCTGGAGCCGGACTGCCGGTGCCCGGCCAGTCAGCCAGCGGCGACCGAGCAAGCCGTCCGCATCCTGGATGAGGCGGACGCCTGGGATGGCGGGCTTAGTCGGCGGCGCGTGCGACTGGCTGCAGCGCAACGCGGCGCGGGCGGCGGAGCCACCTTCGTCGAGCCGTCGGCGGCAGGGCTGGCCGCACGCGCCCTGGTGGGTGCCAGAAGAGGGCAGGCCAGCCTCGCTGATCGCGACCGGGCTGATCGCCGGCACGCTGCATAGGCGCGGCGTCGAGCATCCGTGGCTTGCGCAGGCGACGGAGGTCATGTGGTCGCGGATCGACGGGCTGTCTGCGCCCAGTGCTTACGAGATGCTCGGTGTCTGCAAGTTCCTCGACCACGTGCCTGACCGCGAGCGCGCCGAGCGTGCCTTCGACCGCGCGGGTCCGCTGCTGCTTGACGGCAAGCTGGTGGCGCTCGACCCGGCGGAGCCCGGCGAGGTGCACAGCCCGCTGGAGTTCGCGCCCGGCCCGCAGTCACTGGCACGCCAGTTGTTCGACGACAAGACGATCACTGCGCATCTCGATCATCTGGCGGCAGGTCAGCGCGCAGGACGGCGGCTGGACCTTCAACTGGCTCGAGTGGTCGCCCGCGGCCGCGGCGGACTGGCGTGGCGTCATGACCGTCGAAGCGCTGTCGGTGCTGCGTCGGAACGGGCGCCTCTAGCGGGCACCGAGAACTCAGGCAAGTGAGCGGGGTCCGCGCTTGGTCATCTGGTCGGCGATGATCGAGCGCTGGACCTCGCTCGTCCCTTCCCAGATCCGCTCCACCCGCAGCTCGCGGAAGAACCGCTCGGCGACGTTCTCGCGCATGTAGCCGCGGCCGCCGAAGACCTGGACGGCGCGGTCGGCGACCCGGCCGGCCATCTCCGACGCATACAGCTTGGCCATCGAGCACTGCGCGTGCTGGACCTTGACGTCGGCGCCGCGGTCGATGCCGCGGGCGGTCTCGTATACCAGCGCCCTGGCGGCAAACAGTTCGGTCAGGCTGTCGGCCAGCATGGCCTGGATGGCCCCGAGGCGCGCGATCGGTTTGCCCTGGACCTCCCGTTCGTTAGCGAACGCGGTCATCTCCTCGACCAGCCGCTGCGCACCCCCCAGGCAGCGGGCGGCAACCATCATCCGCTCGAACCTGAACCACTCGTAGGCGAAGCCCATCCCGTCGCCCTCCGCGCCAACCAGGTGGCTGGCTGGCACGCGCACGCCGGTGAACCTGACGATCGGGTGGTGGTGGCTAATGGTGTGGCTGTAGGCCGGGGTGCGAACTACCATCACGCCAGGGCTCGGCAGGTCGACCATGAACATGGCGTGCTCGCCGTCATGCTGCCCGCCCACCAGTTTGCCCTGGAAGAACGCGTAGTCGGCCGAGTTGTAGGACGTGACGTGCCATTTCTCGCCGTTGAGGAGGTAGTCGTCGCCATCCCTTCTGGCCGTGGCCACGATGGCGTCAACGTCGGAGCCGGCGCCCTCCTCGGTAATGGCGTAACACTCCTCGCGGTCGCCCCTGATCGTCGGCAGCACGAACTTCTCCAGCTGGTAGGGCGTGGCGACTGGTGGCAGCCAGGACGGGGGAGTGGCCGCCACCCACGCCAGGGCGTTGGTTACCCGGCCGACCTGCTCCTGCACGAGGACCTGCTGCAGAGAGGTGCAGCCGCCGCCGCCCAGTTCCCTGGGCATGTTCGTGGCGACCAGGCCGAGTTCCTTGGCCCTGGTCTTGTGTGCCGCGACGACATCTTTGTCCAGGTCGCCCCCGTTGAGCTCTGCCTCAACCTCCAGCGGGATGAGCTCGTCCGCGAAGATGCGGGCACGGTCCTGGATCTGCAGGTCCTCGTCTGACAGGCCGTACATCTCGCCCCTTCGCTCGGTCCGGCATTAGCCATCAAATCTGGCTTGACTGACTGTTCAGTCTAAGGCTAGCCGGGTCCGTTGCCAATGGGCGTTCAAAGTCTGCCGGATCATGAATTAGAGCACCTAGGCACGCCCGTACGGCGCCGTACCGGATGAACTTCCGCACCGCCGGCGTGTCGCAGTTTGTCACGTCAGGCGAGGGGGTACCTGCCCGGTTGATCTACAGCGCCGTCGCGCCGGCCGAGGCCCGGCTAGCCCAATTGCGTGAACGGAGCATGTAGGACATCGGGGGAGGGAAATCGCTGATGCGCTCCATGAAATCCGTTATGGCGATCGCCGCTGTGGCGACCATGCTCATGATGATGGGCGTTATGCGCCGGCGCATGATGAGCGAGCCGGAAGCCAAGCGGCGCGGGTTCAAAGGGGCTCGCCACAGCTAAGCATCCGCTGGCAGACTCGCGGACATGCGGGTAACGGGGTGGTGGTCGCGAGGACGCGGCCACCACCCCGTGCATTCCGGCCCAGAGCGCTCCGTCAGCCGGCCGCCCACTCCGGTGGCAGCCCCGTCACCAGCACAGCCGCCGCTACGCCAACCGCAAATCACTTGACTGAACATTCAGTCCATGCCAGTATCAGCGGTTGGCGGTTGAGAAGGACCGGTGCAGATGCACGAGAGCCAGACCGCGGACGCGATAGTCGTCGGCGGCGGAACGGTTGGCGCCTGGTGCGCCTATTTCCTGCGCCGAAGCGGCGTTGGCCGGGTCGTCCTGCTGGAAAAGCGGACTCTTGGACAGGGCGCCAGCAGCCGGGCGGCCGGCATCGTGCGCACCCAGGGCGGCACGCCATGGGCGGTTCAGCTCGGCGAGTGGTCCCGCAAGTTCTACCTGAGCCAGCAGGACGAGCTCGGTATCGACTCCGGCTTCACCCCGCAGGGTTACCTATTGCCATGCTTCACCGAGACCGATGTCGCGGCCGCCCGCGAGCGGATGGCCATGCAGGTCGCGCTCGGGCTCTCCGTGCGCTGGCTTGAGCCCGGCCAGGTGGACGCACTCAATCCCACCCTGGCGCCCGGCCTGACGCTCGGCGGAACCTATTGCGCCGAGGACGGATACTTGCACCCGCCGCGCAACGTAGTCGCGTACGCGGTCGCGCTGAAGGTCAGCGGAGTGCAGTTGCGCGAAGGGGTCACGTTCACCGGCCTGAAACTTGACGGCTGATCGCGTCACCGGCGTCAATACCTCTGAAGGCCCGCTCAGAGCGCCGCTGGTGGTGCTGACCGGCGGCCCCGAGCTGGCCCAGGTGGCCAGCCTGGCGGACATCCGGGTTCCGGCTGGCGGTGTCCGGCATCAGGTCGCGGTCACTGAGCCGCACCTGGCCCTGGCCAGCGAGCGCGTGCCCATGGTCTTCGACCTGTCCGCCGGCCTGTACTGGCGCCCGGAGGAAGGCGGCCTGCTGTTCGGCATGAGCAACCCAGACGAGGCGCCAGGCGAGGCTAGGCACGTGGACGAGCCATACCTGGCGCTGATGCGCAAGCGCCTCGCTGAACTGGTGCCAGTCACGGCAGGGCTCGGCCTGCGCCGAACCTGGGCGGCGACCATCGACTACACGCCCGACCACCTGCCCATCATCGGTCCCGCGATCGCCGGAGGCCGCGTACTCGGCGGCGCGACCATCGCGGCCGCGGGCGGAGCGGGGATGATGTGGGGCCCTGCGATAGCACGGGCCGCGGCCGACGTAGCGCTGACCGGCAAGTCCGACGTCGTGGACGTGACCGATCTCGGCCTGGACCGGTTCGACGCGGCGGGCAACAGCAAGCTCGGTACCGATCCGATCGCCTTGCCATTCCCCACGCACGCGCCGCAGGCACCCGGCAAGCTCACGCTCTCCTAACAGGCGCTGTCCTCATAGGCAGGCAACGGGGCCTGGCAGTTAACTCCCAACCTGAAAGGAACCACCGCCATCATGACCGACGTAACTCCCTACCTGGCCTCAGCCGCCACTGCTGAGCTCGAGGACTGGGGTCCGCTGGAAGAGGCTACCGGCGAGCCCATGCAGACCTCGGGCCTCACCCTCTGGCAAGACGGCGACCAGGAGGTCGGGGTGTGGGAATGCACGCCAGGGCCGTCTTACTGGAAGCTGGAGACGCACGAGTTCGTGCACATTGTGGCCGGGCGGATGACGGTGACCCCCGACGGCGGCGAGCCGGTGGAGATCAGCAGCGGCGGGACCGCGGTCTTTCCGCTCGGCTGGGCCGGAACCTGGCAGATCCACGAGACCATCCGCAAGGTCTACGTGATCTTCTAGGGAAAGATGAGCGTTAGGTGTCGTAATAACGACACCTAACGCTCATACTTTCCGAGTTGGGCTGCCTCTTATCGGGTCATCGTGGCGTCTATCCCGGTGACAGTCTGCGTGGCGGTTACGTTGATCACCGTGGCGCTCTGCCGTGATCCGGCGTTCTTCCACCACTGGGTCTTATATCCGGTGGCGCCGCAGCCCGAGGAGAACTCCACCCTGTACCGGCCTGGCAGCATGTCGAGAAGCGTGAAGTCGCCGGACTTGCCGCTGACCGCAACGATCGGCGCGAAGCCGGCCGTTAGCGGCATCGCCGTAACGCAGATGCCGCCGAGCGCTGCGCTCGACGGTCCGAGCACGGTGCCGGTGATCGTGCCATCGGTCTGCAGCGCCGCATTGATGCCCGTCGTGGTGTGGCCGACGGTGATCGTGACCTTGCTCGCTGTCGCCTGCGTCGGCTGGTCGTTGTACCACTGCGGCGCCAGGCCGATCGGGCCCAGCCCGCACAACGGATCATTGAAGTACACCTGGTAACTGCCGGGCGCGAGACCGGTAGCCAGGTAGCTGCCATCAGCGCCGGTGATGCCGACGCTGCCCGCGTTGGCTGGATCGGGGCTGACGAACTCGACGCATGTGTTAGCCGCCGGCGAAGCCGAACCGGCCACGGTGACGGTCCCGCTGGCGGAGCCGCCGGCTACCAGCCGGGCATTCACGCCCTTGGTAGTGCGGGGGGCAATGACCTTGACGTGCCGGTAGACGCTGACCTGGTTCACTCCGAGGTTGCACGGCGAGAACGCAACGGTATAGCTGCCAGTGGCAAGGCCGCGGATGATGTAGATGCCAGCCTTGCTGGTGCTGCCAAACCCGAATTGGCCGGTGCTGGAGTTATAGGCATCGACGCAGATGTTGGTCAGCCGTTTGCCGGATGAGTTGACCACCCGGCCGGTGATAGCGGCGCCGAGCCGCATCGTCGCGTTGATCCCGGCAGTCGTGCCACGTGACCTGACCATGACAGACTTCGCCAGACGCTGTGAGGCCTGCCCCCGGTACCACTGCGCCGCGTAGCGCGAGTTCGGAGCGCACGGCATGAACTGGACTAGGTAACGGCCGGCTGCCAAGCCGTTGATCCGGTAGACGCCGCGGGAGTTGGTCGCAGACCCTAGCCCTGGGATTGCGATAACGTTCGCCGGGAAGCCGTCCCTGGTGCTTGTTGCAGTGATGCAAACGTTCGCTAGTGGCTTACCGGACTGCGTCCGTACTACGCCGGTTATGGTGCCAGCCGGCCGCAGTACTGCGCTTACTCCGGTGGTTTGCCCGGCCGGGACGGAGATTTGCTCGGCCGCCTGCGAGCTCGGCGCGTTCGGGAACCACTGGTCTGCGTAGCTGTTCGAACCGCCGCAGCCGAAGTCGACCTGGTACTGGCCGGGTGTCAGGCCCGAGATCTGATAGCTGCCATGACGGGAGAAGGCAACTTGACCTTCCCCGAACACAGCCGCGGCGCCCGATGCAGCGATGCAGATTCCGGTGAGCTTGCGCCCGTGGCTGTCGATGACCGTGCCGCTGATCGAGGCGCCAGGCTGCATCTGAGCGTTGATGGTCAGCGACTCACCGCGCGTTAGCTTGATCGGGGTGGCCAGGCTGGGGTCGGTCTGGTTGTTGTACCAGTACTGCTCGTAGTTCCCGAAGTTGCCGCATCCGGTCGAGAAACCGAGCTGGTACGTGCCGGCCGGAAGCTGGTTGACGAAGTACGAGCCGTCGCTGAGTGTCGCGTAAGCCGAGTTGCCGCTGTTCGCGCCGATCACGTTGATGCACATGCCGGCGAGCGGGTGGCCATGAGTATCGGTCACCGTGCCGGAAATCTCGGCGCCGGGCTCCAGTACGGCATTCACGCCGCCCTTGACCTTTCCAGCGGTGGCGTGCACGTATTTGACCGCCGAGGTGTAGTTCCCATTGCTGTTGCAGCCCGGGAAGAAGTCCACCTCGTAGGTGGCGGTGCCAAGGCCTATCAGCCTGTACCGGCCCGCCGAATTAGTGGCACCGCTGCCTGCGCCGCCCGGGCCGCCGAACGCGAAGCCGGTCCCAGGGCCGTTGGCTTGCACGCAGATTCCCGACAGCGGGGTCCCGGAGCTGCTGCCGAGTCTGACAATACCGGTGAAAACGCCGCCTGGAACCAGCGCGATCGTCCGGGCGACGACGTCCTTGCCATAGGTGATCTTGATAGGTTTGAGTGCCGCCGGCGCATAGTTCTTGTTGTTACCGCAACCGATGGAGAAGTCCAGCGTGTACTTGCCGGGGAACAACGCATTCAGCTGGTAGCTGCCATCACCGTTGGTGGGCAGCTCGTAACCGACGAAACCGCCTGACACGGCGACCTCCGCGTCCACGCAGATGCCGCCCAGCTTCCGGCCCGACCTGGCCGTCACGACACCGGAGATCTCGCCGCCCAGCCGTAGGTTGCCGTCGATGCCTTTGGTCGCCTTGCCGCTCGTGACCTTCACGGGGTTGCCGATACCAAAGCCAGACCCGAACGGGCTGTTATGGCCCTTGTACACCTGCTGAAGCCAGTTCTGGTTGGTGAAGCACAGCTCATCCGCAAACGTGACGTAGTAACGCCCGGCCGCGACGTGACGGACCACGTAAGACCCGTTCTTGCCAGTGGTGGCGCCGTATCCCTGGCCGCCGCCCAGGACCGGGAACACTGTCACGCACACGCCGCGCAGCCTCTTGCCCTTGCCGGTCACGACGCCGGAGATCTGGCCGCTCTTGGCGGCCGCGGCCGCACTGATCCCGCGGCCGCTGGCGTTCGCCAGGAATCGATGCCACGTCGCGGTGCGCGACCGCAGCGCAGCCGTGTCCGCTGGCAGCATCATGGCGGGAACGTGATGCACCTGGCCGGCGCCGACAAGCACGCGCGCTGCCGTTCGCTGCCAGCCCGCACCGCCAGACCAGATGGCGCGGTGGAGTCCGTGCGCGTTGCAGTCCCGGTACTCCAGGGTGTAGCTGCCGGCGGCAAGGCCAGCGATGGTGAACGCGCCGGACGGAGCGACGGAGGCGGTCACGCTGCCGGCCTGGCCGACGGCTGTCACGCACGCCCCGGCCACCGGCAGGCCGTAAGCGCCGACGACCGTCCCGGTGATCGAGCTCGCATGCTCAACCTGGCTGCGCAGGCCGCGTCCGGTCCGCGCCCGCTCCGCCAGCATCGCCAGCGCGGTCGACTGCGGCACGGTGTGCCCGGCCGCGGTGGTCTCGGCGCGAGAAGGCGCCGTTGGCCGAGCCGCGGCGGCAGTTGCCACTGCGGGAATCGCCGCGAGCCCGGCTGCTATTGCTATCGCCGCCAGGGCGGCCTGCGCCCGGCCCCGAGCGACACGCGCCCGGCTCGTCACAGTTGCCATTGGGGGACCCCGTTCCCTTACTGGGAGTAATCGCGCGCAGTTACAGCGCCGGGGTGAGCATAAACCTCGAAGTAGCACTAACACTATCGAAAACTAGATACAGCTATATAAAGAAACAGTGGAGCCGGTGCCGACCGGATATCGGGCAGCCAGAGCGGGGAAATGGCTGCCCGACATCCGGACCGGCACCGGCTCGCGCTCCAGCAAATCACCCGTAGAGCGCAAAACACCCGCACTGTTAGACGGGGGAGTCACTGCGACGCCAGACGACCGCGCGCCCAGTCGCCGCTGGCACCGGCCGAGTCGGGTAAAAAGAATATAAGGGATAAGTCTGGCGCGCTTCTGATGATCAAGATCGCGGCGGATAGGGCGTGACTCTCACAACGCCGCCCTTCTTTGGGCGGCATGTTCACACCCACGCCCTATGAGCCAAGCACGGGACGGGCCATTGCTCGCCAGCCCGACCCAGGTGCGCCCGAAATGCAGCCTTGCTTGTCATTTGTGACGTGCGTCGCGCCGCGGCGGATCATCGGGGTCCGCAAGACGACATCGGGCCGAGGGCGGATGGGTGTGAGGGCCGATGGCAGTCAGCTGGCTTGGCGGATGTCCTCGGGCTCAGCCGCGCTGAGATCGGTCGCGGCGGCGCCACCGCTGAGCACGCGGAGCGCGTCCGGAGCCAGGAACGCGTGCACAGGCGTGCCCTGAGTCAGGTGCTCCTGGCTACCGCCGTCATTGGGCAGCAGGGCCTGAATATCCGGGCCGGCCGCGAGACGGAGGAAGACCTGCGTCGCCGCGCCCAGGTAAACCAGGCGCTCGACCATGGCAGGCACCCGGTTCGGCCCGGTGGATCCGTACTCCTCGATAGCGACTCGCTCCGGCCGGATCACCGCGTGCGCGTGGTCCGGGGCATCGTGGCCGCCGTGCTCCGCGGTGAGCACGGTCTCGCCGAGCTTGACCTGGGACTGCGAACCGGGGCCGCGGGACACCACGTCCACCGGCATCAGGTTGGACGCGCCCAGGAAGTCGGCCACGTAGGTGTCGGCGGGTTGCTCGTAGACATCGGTCGGCGGGCCAATCTGGACGATCTTGCCATCGCGCATCACGGCTAGCCGGTCCGACATCGTCAGCGCTTCCTCCTGGTCGTGAGTGACGTAGAGGAAAGTGATGCCAACTTGCTCCTGCAGCGCCTTCAGTTCCACCTTGAGTGAGCGGCGGAGCTTGGCGTCCAGCGCGCCGAGCGGCTCGTCTAGCAGCAGCACCGCCGGCTGCAAGACGAGGGCTCTGGCCAGCGCCACCCGCTGCTGCTGGCCGCCGGACAACTGGCCGGGCCTACGCTTCTCGAACGACCGCAGCTTCACTAGCTCGAGCGCGGAGTACACGCGCTGCTCAAGGTCATGCTTCGGCAGCTTCTTGTTGCGCAGGCCGAAGGCGACGTTGTCGAACACAGTCAGGAATGGAAACAGGGCGTAGCTCTGGAACACCGTATTCACGTTGCGGCGGTGCGGCGGGACGGCCGATACGTCCTGGCCGTCGAGCAGGATCCGGCCCGCGGTCGGCTGTTCGAATCCGGCGATCAACCGCAGCGTCGTGGTCTTGCCGCAGCCAGACGGGCCAAGCAAGGAGAAGAACTCACCGCTGGCAATCTGCAGGTCGATGTTGTCCACGGCGACCTCGTGGAACCGCTTGGTCAGCGATACGAGCTCGATCCGGCCTCCGGGCATCCCGGTACCTACCCTTCTGCGGTGTCCTGCTGGCTCCGTCGGCGATGCTGAGCTGCCTCCCGGCTGCGGCCAGGAGTCCAGGAGAATCCCAGCTGATCAGCTATGAAGCGCATGCTTAGCTCATAAGCGGCCAGCGAGTCAACAACCGGATCATCCAGGGCTATCTGAATGGTCAGGCCATCGAGCAAGGTGGACAGGTAGATGGCGAAGCTGGCCGCGTCGACCTCGCTGCGGAATTCGCCTGCCTGCTGGCCTTCCCGGACGAGCCCCGCGATGATGTCACGCCAGCGCTCGTCGGACTTCTGCCGGACGCTGCCGACCTCGTCATTTCGCGCAGCCTGGGCCCAGAAGTCGAGCCACAGCTGCCAGGAGGTCTCTGGCACCGGCTCGGCGTCCTCCAGACAGGTCATCGCGACGAGTTCCTGCAGCCGCGCCGCAGCCGACGCGAGGCCGTGCATGCGCCGCTGGCCGACGGCGTACCAGGCGTCCTCGTAATAGCGGATGGCCTCGGTCAGCAACTGGTCCTTGGTCTTGAAGTAATAGATGACCAGGGCCGGGCTGACCCCGGCTCGTTCGGCCACGTCGGCGATCCGGGTGTCAGCGTAACCACGCGCGGAAATGACCTCTAGGGCGGCGTGCAGCATCTGCTCGCGCCGTTGATCGGCGGTCGCTGGCGCCTCGGCGCCTTCGGCTGCGCTGATTGTCATCGAGGCAGTTCCTCTCATGACGGCAATAATTCCTGCTCTGACGCCGTCTGTCTGCGTGTTGCCGTCCTTCTCAGATCTTGTTGTCGGTTCCGTCCAGCCAGCTTGGCTCGGAACTTCCTCTTGCCTCCACGCTAGCAGCTTTCTAAACTGAACATTCAGTCAAACAACTGCGAGCGTGTAACCGCAAACCTACGGAAGGCGGACCCATGGCCGCAACATACGACGCGATCGTAGTCGGCGGAGGCCACAACGGGCTGGTTGCCGCCGCGTACCTGGCCAGGTCCGGCGCCAAGACGGTCGTGCTCGAGGGCAGGCACAAGACCGGCGGCGCGGCAACGACCGAGTCGCCGTGGCCGGACGCCCCCGAGTTTCAGGTAACGAGGCTGTCTTACGTGATGAGCCTGCTGCCGCCCACCATCATCTCCGACCTAGAACTCAACCGGCACGGCTACAAGATCTTCCCGATGGGGCCGTATTACCAGGCGTTCCCCGAGGGCGGCTCGATCAAGCTGTATGCCGACGACGCGAAGCGCAACCACGAGTCGGTGTCGAAGTGGTCCGCCAAGGACGCGGACGCGATGCCGAAGTGGGACGCGTGGCTGGCCGGCCTGGCCGACGTGCTCGGTCCGCTGCTGCTGACCGTCCCGCCAGCGATCGGCTCGCGCAAGCCCCGTGACCTGGCAGCGGCTCTCAAGCTGGCCTGGCGGCATCGCGGCCTCGATGTCCGGACGATCGCGGACGTTACCCGGCTCATGACGATGAGCATCGCGGACCTGCTCGACGACTGGTTCTCTTCGCCCGAGGTCAAGGGGGCGCTGGCGGTGAACGGAGTGATCGGTACCTGGGCCGGCCCATACGAGCCCGGCACCGCGTACGTGATGGCGCACCACTCGATCGGCGACGTCGGTGACGGCCACCTGGGCAACTGGGGGTTCCAGGAGGGCGGCATGGGCGCAGTGTCCAGCGCCATCGAGTCGGCGGCGCGTGAGCACGGCGCCGAGGTGCGGCTGAACGCGCCGGTGGCTCGGGTGCTGGTCGAAGGTGGCCGGGCGGTTGGCGTGGTGCTTGAGAACGGGGACGAGATCCGGGCCAAAGTGGTTGTTTCCACCCTGCACCCGCGCACGGCATTCCTGGACCAGGTCGGGCCGGAGAATCTGCCAACCGACTTCGTCACCGACATTGAGCGGTGGAAGACCCGCAGCGGCGTCGTGAAGATTAACCTGGCGCTGGCCGAACTTCCCGACTTCATCGCCGATCCCGGCACCTCGCTTCAGGAGCACCACACCGGCTCGGTGGAGATGGCGCCCACCATGGAGTACATCGAGCGCGCGTTCCAGGACGCCAGGAACGGCAAGCCTGCGGTCCGGCCCTTCAGTGACGGGGTCATCCCGACCGCGTTCGACAAGACGCTCAGCCCCGAGGGCACCCACATCATGTCGCTGTTCACCCAGTGGGTGCCCAGCGACTGGGCGGAGGAGCCACACGCCGCGGAGCTCGAGGCCTACGCCGACCGCATGATCGACTGCTACGACGAGCTGGCGCCGAACTTCAAGGCGTCGATCCTGCACCGGGACATAGTCGGGCCGTACCAGATGGAGCACGAGTACGGCCTCGTCGGCGGCAACATCTTCCATGGTGAGCTGTCGCTCGAGCAGCTCTTCCACATGCGCCCTGCGCCGGGCTACGCCGATTACCGGACCCCGGTCGACGGCCTGTACTACGGCAGCTCCGCGACGCACGCGGGCGGCGGAGTCTGCGGCATCCCCGGCATGCAGGCGGCCAAGGCGGCCATCTCCGACCGTAAGGCGACGGTTCGGCGCAAGGTCTCCCGGCGGTCATGACGGAGCTGCCGCACGCACCTTTCCCGGATTTGGCTGCCGCACGTGGGGCAGAGAACTCCATCAGACGGACCGAGTCGGCGAGAGCCGGGCCGGTTGCCCACCGGGGCGATGCGGTGCGCTCGATGCTCGAGGCACGCAGCGTCGCGCTGGTCGGTGCGTCACTGCGGGCAGGCACCTTCGGGCGCCGCATGCTGGACGAGGTGCAGAAGAGCCCGGCGGGCCCGCGGACTTACCCAGTCAACCCCAAGTATGCCGAGCTGGACGGCAGGCGGTGCTATCCCACACTGGCCGATCTGCCGGAAGCGCCTGAGCTCACACTGCTCGCCGTGCCGGACGCGGCGCTGGAGCAGCAACTCGCGCTCGCCGCTGCGGTCGGGAGCCGGGGCGCGGTGATTTTCGGGAACGCTCACGAGGAGCCAGCTGTCGCCGGCTGCGGCCCTGGCCTGCGGCAGCGGCTTGCCGCCATTGCTGACGCGGCGAGCCTCGCCCTCTGCGGGGCCGGCTGCATGGGGTTCGTCAACGTCTCCCGCGGCCTGCGCGCGATCGGATACACCGAACCCGATCCGCTGCCGGCCGGCCCGGTGGCGCTGGTCACGCACTCCGGCTCGGTGTTCTCCGCGATGCTGCGCGCCCGCCGCGGCCTCGGCTTCACGCTGGCGGTTTCGTCCGGACAGGAACTCGTCACCGCCGCGCCGGCTTACCTGGAGTACGCGCTGTCACTTCCGGGCACCCGGATCCTCGCCCTCGTGCTGGAGGCGATCAGGGACGGCCGCGCGCTGCGGCAGGTGCTAGCTACGGCGGCGGCCAGAGACGTCCCGGTGGTGTTGCTCACCGCCGGCAGCTCAGCGGCCGGCCGCCAGATGGTGACGGCGCACTCCGGCGCACTGGCCGGCACAGACGGCGGCTGGGAGGCGCTCGCCAGAGCCTACGGACTGCACCGGGTCAGCGACCTGGCCGAGTTCACCGACACTATCGAGCTATTCGCGATGGGCCGCCGGGTGGGGGCCGCAGCCACCCGCCGTCACGCTCCGGACCGCGCCGGGCAAACCGGCTTGGCTACCGTGCACGACTCCGGGCTGGAACGCGCCCACGTGGCCGACCTAGCCGAGTTGCTCGGGGTCCCGTTCGCATCGATTGGTCCCGGCACGGTCGCGCGGCTGACCGAGCTGCTCGATCCCGGCCTGGTGCCGGCCAACCCGCTTGACGTGTGGGGCACCGGCGCAGCCACTCGCAACCTGTTCGCCGGGTCATTGATGGCGCTGGCGGACGATCCGGCGGTCGACGCAATCGCCCTAGCGGTCGACCTCGTGCCCGAGCTCGACCTCGATGAGGCCTACCCGCTGGCCCTGCTGGAAACGGCGGAGCGCACCAGCAAGCCGCTGGCCGTGCTCAGTAACCTGGCCAGCGCGATCGACCCGGAGGTGGCCGGGCAGCTGCGCGCACGGGGCGTCGCGGTGCTGGAGGGCACCCGCTCCGGCTTGCTGGCATTGCGGCACCTGCTCGACCACGGGCGCCGCATCGTGGACGGGGCCGCTGAACTGCCAGCCGACCCCGGCCGCCGCGCCCGCGGCGCTGCGCTGCTGGCGTCGGGTCAGGCGAGCGGCGCGGCAATGCTGAGCTTGCTGGCCGATTACGGAATCAAAGTAACGCAGTCGCTGCCTGCCACCGATGCCGCCGGAGCGCTCGCCGCGGCCAGCCAGATCGGGTATCCGGTCGTGCTCAAAACCGACGAGCCGCAGTTCCAGCACAAGTCTGATGTCGGCGGCGTGCTGCTTGGTATCGGCGACGCTGGACAGCTGGCGGCAGGCTACGCGGACCTGGCCGACCGGCTCGGGCCGCGCGTGCTGGTCTCGCAGACCGCACCGCCGGGCGTCGAGCTGGCGCTCGGTATCGTGACCGATCCTGAGCTTGGCCCGCTGCTGGTTGTGGGCGCCGGGGGAGTACTGGTCGAGCTACTCGCCGACCGGGCAATCGCGCTGCCGCCGGTGAGCAGGGCCGACGCCCGCGAGCTCATTGACGGCCTGCGGGTAAGCAAGCTGCTGGCCGGCGTCCGGGGCTCCCCGTCAGCCGAGATGGACGCGGTAACGACCGCCATTGTCGGGTTGTCGGCCCTGGCGTTGGAACTTGGCAGCGAGCTCGCCGCGCTTGACGTGAACCCGCTGATCTGCGGGCAGGCCGGCGCGCTAGCCGTGGACGCGCTCGCGATCGGGCGCTCGCAAGCGTAAGGCGGCGCCTAAGCGGAGCTCATCCTCCCAGCCGCCCGGGTCGGTTCCGCCGAGCACGTCTTCGTCGTCTTCGGGGTCGGTTCCGCCGAGCACGTCTTCATCCTCTTCGAGGTCGGTTCCGCCGAGCACGTCTTCGTCGTCTTCGGGGTCGGTTCCGCCGAGCACGTCTTCATAACCGGCCGGATCCATTCCGCCGAGCGAGTCCCTGGCGCCACCAGACCGGTCTGGCCCGTTCATCTGACCTGCCATGATGCTCCCCCTCGTACCGGCCGGGCTGAGCGCCACAACACCCAGCGCGTTCCGGGCCGGCCTTTGCAGAAGTCCCTTCCCGAGCCGGCGACGGCCCAACCGGGCAGGCGTGCAGGTCCCGCGAACCACGAATCTGGCCTTAGCGCTGGCTGCTTAGCGCCAGGCGTGCGGCGCTAATGTCCTGTCGGCCGTGGCCCGCCTCAACAGCGGCGCGCCACTGTCGGGACAAACTGGCTAGCAGCGGCAACCCCGCACCACCGACCTCCGCGATCGCCAGATCCACGTCCTTGAGGGCCCACTCGAGCGGGAACTCGGGCGTAAAGTCGCCATGCTGCATCTTGTGCAACTTGGCATCGGCAATGGGAGCGTCCAGCGGGACTCCCTCGATGGCCTCGTCCAGCTTGGCCGCGTCGATGCCAAATCGCTCCGCCAGCTCGAGCGCCTCTGCCACGGCCTCGATCAAGATGGACAGATAGGCATTGACCGCCAGCTTCATCCTGCTGCCCTGCCCCGTATCCCCGAGCCACACGGCCTTGCGCCCGATAGCGTCGAAGGCCGGCCGCACCATCGCTTGCGCGCTGTCCGGGCCGGACGCCAGGATAAGCAGCTGGCCAGCCTCAGCAGGGCCCTTGCTGCCCGACACCGGCGCGTCCACGAACATCATGTCTGGCCGAAGTTGAGCCAGCCGAGTCGCGAAGTCGGTTGTCGCCGTGACGCCGATCGTGCCCATCTGCGCCCAGACGGCGCCCTGGGAGAAGGCATCAGTAACGCCGTCAGCAAAGATCACCGAGTTAATGGCGTCGGCGTTTGGCAGCATCGTGATCACGACCTCCGCGTCACTGACCGCCTCGGCCGGTGATGCCGCCGCTTGCGCGCCTGCAGCTGAAAGCTGCGCCGTCGCCGATTGCGACCGGTCCCATACTTTGGGACGCAGCCCGGCAACGATCAGGTTGCGAGCCATCGCCGAGCCCATAATGCCGGTGCCCAGCACAGCAACTGGCCGATCCGTGCCCGGTTTGTCTGCTGCGTTCATCTGAGTCCTCCCAGAGATTTGCCCGCTGCTGGACCTACCCACAGGCCGCGACGGCTAGCCGGAAAGTCAGACCTTCCGGATAGCCGCAGCCCGCCTTCAGCCCTCCCCACTCTGCCGCCGGGCCAGCCGGCTACGCGGGTGCGTACGCGGCGAGCTTCGCCCTGAGCTTCTGCCGGCCGCGGTGCAGGCGGGACATCACGGTGCCGATCGGCACAGCCGTCATGTCGGCGATCTCCTTGTACGGGTAGCCCTCCACGTCGGCCATGTACACCACAGTCCGGAACACCTCAGGGAGCTCCCGCAGGGCAGTCAGAACCTCGGAGTCGGGCAGCCGCTCAAGTGCTTGCGCCTCCGCTGATTCAACGACCTTTGCCTGCGGGCCGGCCTGCACGGGGATGTCCTGCAGGTCGCCGTAGAGCGACTGCAGCGGCTGCCTGGTTTGCTTCCGGTACGCGCTGTTCCTGGCGTTCGTCATGATCCGGTACAGCCAGGCCTTCAGGTTGGTGCCGGGCTGGAACTGATGGAAGGCGCGGTAGGCCTTGGTAATGGTCTCCTGCACCAGGTCCTCGGCGTCGGTCGGGTTGCTGGTCATCCGGACCGCGGCGGGGTACAACTGCCGCATATAGGGAACGACGTCGCGCTCGAACCGAGCCTGCTGGTCGTCGGTCGGATGCTCATCGAGGCTCTGCTGGTCCGCCAGTGCCGCCTGCTGCTCCACGGCCTGTCCGGCGGCTGCCTGCTCATTCATTGCCCGTTCGAAGAGCGCCTGCTCGGCCTCGAACCGCGCTTGCTCGGCCACGATCCGTTCGAACTGCGCTTGCTCATCTATGGCCAACTTGGCCGATGTGCTAGTCATTGGTCTCCTTGCAAGTTAACCCCTATCGTCGGATTTGCGACGCTTGGTGCGATGCATCGTTTGATCCGGCGCAACCATGCGATCCGGGCGAGCTCAACGCGCCTCGAAGCCCTGGCCATCGGGCTGACGATCGACGTGATGGTGGCGCACGGGACCGTTGTTGCGAGCCCGGCTGCTGCCAGCCTGATCGGCCAATGGTTGCGACATGTCGCGACTATCGGCCCGGGACCCCCGGGACGTCCTTCGCAGTCATGGAGGTTGGGGTGGCCGGCCAGCCTTCGTGTAACCCCGTCTTGCGCCGAAGTGCGGCCGATCGTGATTGAGTTAACTATGTTAAGCGGAGGCATATTCCGAGGACGTAATAGCCGACTTTAAGCAGATTTATCAGTCTGCGGGCCGAGGCTCTCTCCTATGCCTTCCGAGCGGTCGGGGACTCGCGGGCCAGGCGATACCTCAGGCTCGCGCCATAGAGCAAGCTTGGTCCATGAAGCCTGCGGAAGCGTGCCGGCTGCCAGGACCTGCGTGCCGGGGCGGGCGCCAGGCGGTGGCGGACAGTTGCGTGCTGGGTCTCGCCAGCCTGGCCGCCTACTCCCTTGCTGATCACCTCCTGTCCGCAGTGCCCGAGGTATCAGCGGCCGATGACGCGCTCGGCGGGCTATGGGCAGTGATCGCCACCATATTCGTGTTCCGCGACAGCTACCAGCAGAGCATCAGCGCGGCCGCATCACGAATGTCGGCGACGGCGGTGAGCTTCATCCTCTGCCTGATTTACCTGCTGTTCCTGCCGTTTCATGCCTGGGCGTTGGCGCTCCTAATCGGCCTCAGCGCATTGACCGTCACGGTGGCGGGCCGGCCCGGTGACGTGCCCACGGCCGGCATCACGACGGCCGTCATCATGGTCGTCGCATCGCTCAGCCCGCACGATGCTTGGAAGCAGCCGATCCTGCGGTTCGCCGATACTGTCATCGGCGTTGCCGTCGGTCTCGGCGCCGCCTGGATCGGACTGCGCGTCATCCGGCCGCGAATGACATGATCCCGCAGCTGACCACCGGACGTGCCGTCAGGCCAGGCCGGGCGTTATTCGGCGCCGGCGATAGTGGTCAGCGCCTGCTGGCCGGTGATCCGCTGGCCGCGTGTCATCAGCCGGTAGCCGAGGAATCCTAGTCCGGCCACCACGAACGACATGACCAGCATGACGGTGGCAAGCGCGTTGAGCGCGGGGCCGCCGTTCCCGCCGTGCTGGGTCGAGTAAATGATCACCGACATCGGCGTGTTCGTCGCGTTCGAGGACAGCAGGTCGACGATGACGAAGTCATCGATGACGCCGGAGAACACAAGGATCGCGCTGGCGAAGATGGCCGGCATCAGCAACGGCAGCATGACCCGCCGCATCGTCTGCATCTGCGTGCAGCCGAGGTCCGCAGATGCCTCCTCGTACTGCCTGCCGATGCCGACCAGCCGGGCCTGGACGATGATGGCGGGCCAGCTGACGTTCCAGGTGACCAGGCCGAGGATCTCGGCCAGCGTGCCGAGCTGGATGCCGGTGAACAGCTGCGTAAACACGAAGAACATCGCCACGCCGAAGATCAGCTCGGGCACGACGAAGGACAAGATCATGATGAAGTTGAAGCTCATGGAGATCTTGCCGCGCCACCGGTTGATACCGAGCGCGAAGGCGACCCCGATCGGCACCGCGATGAGCGTGGTGTAAGCGGACAGCTTGAGCGTGGTGAAGATGGCGCTGTGCAGTTGCGGGTTGTACCAGATCGAGTTGACCTTGTCGCCGTAGTACCAGCGCATGGACAAACCCTGGTAGGTGGCCTGCGACTTGCCATTATTGAACGAGAACAGCACCGCGATCGCGATCGGCGCGAGCGACCAGATCAGGTACAGCCAGGTGAAGCCCTCCAGGAACCACGGATGGCGCCACGGGTTGCGAAACAGCTTCGGTCGCGCGGACCTCGTTACCTTCGCGGTCGCGACAGTCTCGGTGGCTACCGTGGTGCTCATGACGCCGCCTGTGAGGACCGGTTAGTGGCCATCACGTAGTAGATCATCGGCACTAGCAGCACCAGCAGCACCAGCAGCGACAAGATCGCTCCCTGGCCTGCTGACGGCTGGCTGAGCTGGCCCTGGATCAGGTTGCCGATCATCGAGGTGGTTGGCGATGTGGACAGCAGCTGGTTGGTGAAGTAGTCACCGACCATCGGCAGCACCGTGATCAGCATCCCGGTGAGGATCGGCTGCCGGGAAAGCGGGAGGGTGACCCGCACAAAGGTCATGGGCCGACTCAGGCCGAGGTCGCGGCCAGCCTCTATCAGTGCCGGGTCGATCCGGTCCAGGCCCGCGTAGAGCACCAGGATCAGGTACGGGATGTAGCCGTAGACCAGGCCGAGGATGACGGTGTAGGAATGGCCGCCCAGCCAGTCGTGGCTGCCGCCCAGGCCGATGAACGATAGCGCCTTGTTAATGTAGCCGTCGGTCTGGAGCAGGTCGATCCAGGCCAGCATACGCATCATGTAGCTGATCCAGAACGGCGCCACCAGCAGGACCAGGAAGATGCCCTTGCGGCGGCCGGCGAACCTGGCGACGAAGTATGCCGCCGGGTAGGCGATCACCAGGCTGACCAGCGACGCAACCGCCACGTACCAGATCGTCCGCCAGGCGATCGGCCACACGAAGCTCGCCGAACCGAAGATGTCATGCCAGACATTCGACAGGTTCGCCGAGCTCCAGTCGAACGGGTTGAAGATCGCTACCGGCGTCTCGCCCTGGCGCCGTAGCTTGCCCTCGCCGATCGCCAGCACCGCATAGAACGGGATGACGAACAGCACCGCGAGCCAGATTATGCCGGGCGCGGCCAGCAGGATCCAGAACAGCTTGTTGGGCTGGAACGGCTTTGGCTTGCGCTGCGGCCGTCCGGCAGGCGCGGCACTGGGGGCCGTCGTCGGCGGTTCCGGCGGAGCCTGGGTGGACATGCTAAATCCCCTGACTCGCGACGAGCCACGCCTGCTGCCAGAGCGCATCCGCGTCGACGGGAAGTTGCAGCTCGCCGAGTCCGTGCCGGAAATCCGACGGCACTACCGCAGTCGATATCAGGCTCGGCGGCAGGATCTGCTCCTTGACGAGCAGCTCGGGTGTGATCGCCGTGACCGGCTGCATGTAGCCGTTGTAGCTGATGTTCTTCAGCGCGACCTTCTCGTCCATGAGGTTGTTGATGAACAGGTGCGCGAGCACTGGGTTCGACGCAGAACGCAGAACCGTGTTGGTGTCGTTGGCGATCGGGCCCTTGCCGTCCTTGGGAAACCAGTAGCCGACGACCTCGACCGGTACTCCCTTCGGCATGTAGCTCGCCGCTGCGGCCATGTCACCCGACCAGGCGTGATGTATCCAGGTCTGACCGTCAGGAACCTCGGTGTAGTCGTTGTTGTCGATGTGCAGGTCGACCAGGCTGGTCAGTTGCTGCAGCGTCTGCCTGGACAGGTCGATCTGGTTCCGGTCCGTCGTGTTCAGGTCGTAGATCCCGTTCATCATGAGGCCAAGACTGATGGCTTCGCGGTAGTCATCCAGGATCGCGATCTTGCCCCGGTACTTGGGCTGCATGAACATGTCCCGCCACGGGTTGGCCATCGTGTACGGGTTCTCCTTCACCAGGTCCTTCCGCCAGGAGATGCCGGTGGTGTAGATCGTGTAGGGGACCGTGTACCTCCAGCCGCGGTCGTAGAACGGGTTCTGGAAGTCTGGCCAGGCCTGGGAGATGTTGCCGAGGTAGCTGTGGTTCAGCGGCTGGATCAGCTTGGACTCGATCAGCACGCCGAGAACGTCGACCGTGACGCCCATGAAGACGTCGAACTTCAGGCCGCTGCGGAGCTTGGCCAGGGCCTCGTCCATGGTGTTGAACGTGGTGACCGCGACCTTGCAGTTGTACTTCTTGGCGAAGTCGTTGACGCAGGCCTGGTTGATGTAGGCGACCCAGTTGTAGACCTGGAGGGTGGCGCCTTTCTCCGGCGCCAGGCCATCAGGAATCGACTTGTTGTCGGCCAGTGGCCAGGTGACCGGGTGGGTCGGCCGCGGCAGCGGAATGTTGTTGGCACCCACGAGATACGGGGCGCAGGCATCGAGCACGCTGGCTCCGCCGCCTGCGAGCAGGGCGGCGGCAAGCCCGCGGCGCAGTGCCTGCCGACGGGAGAGATCTGGCCGCCGACGGGAACCGTCGGGCTGCCAGCCCTCGCGTGGGTGCATGCGCCACCCCTTCTCGGACCTGTTCCCCGGCGGAACAGTCACCCTGGTTGCCCGCTCGCAGCTTGACTGAACGTTCCGTCAGTCTGGTTCTGGGGGACCAGAATCGCTCTAATTGCCGCTCGGCGCAAGGCTTCGGGGATAACAGATTCGAAAACGATACCTTCCGGATAACAGCGCCAGGGACATCATTGGAGCAACAGCCGTAACTTATCGCCGCACCGCTGTCGCGAAGGTAGCAAAATTACTGATGAACCGGTCAATGTCCGCTTCGTCGTGCTGAACCGAGATCAGCCACTGCTCGATTTTGCCCCATGGTGGCAGGAAAACGCCGCCGTTGTGCTGGAACAGCCAGTGAGCGTGGCTGTAGGAGTCCCGGATCGACAGGAAGTCACGGAAGTTGCGGACCGGCTTCGCCGAGAAGACGACGCAACCCTTCGCCCCGACAGCGACTACCTGGGCATCGAGGTTGTTGCGGGCGATCTCGCGCTCCAGGCCTTCGACTGCGCGGAGCCGGAGCTTGTCCAGCCGCTCGTAGGCCTGCGGTGTCGCGACCTCAGTCAGCATCGCCCGGCAGGCAGCCATCGCCAGCGGGTTGCCGTTGAAGGTGCCTACCATCTCGTAGTCGCCGTTCGCGACGTGGCCCATTACCTCGGCCGTGCCGCCGATAGCGGCCACCGCGACGCCGCCACCGATGGCCTTGGCCAGGCAGACGATATCCGGAGTGACTCCGGTTAGACGGGTCGCGCCTCCCGGGCCGGCCGTCAGGCCGGTCTTGACCTCGTCGAAGGTCAGCAGCGCGCCGTGGGCGTGCAGCAGCTCCTTCAGCCGCGCCAGGTAGCCCGGCTCCGGCCGGATGATGCCAGCGTTCATCATGATCGGCTCGAGGATCATGCCGGCAACCTGGCCGGGGTGCTCGGCCAGAGCGCGCTGGACGGCGGACAAGTCGTTGAATCCGACGATCAGGGTCAGGTCGGTGATCGCCTGCGGGATGCCGGCGCTGGACGGGACGCCATGGGGGCGGTCGGCGGGTCCTCGGTCGTCGTCATCCCCGTCCGGGCAGACCGAGACCTGCACTGAGTCGTGATGCCCGTGGTAACAGCCCTCGACCTTGATGATCAGATCGCGTCCGGTGATCGCGCGCATCAGGTGCACCGCGTCCATGGTGGCCTCGGTACCGGAGTTAGCGAACCGCCACTGCGGCAGGCCGAACCTGGCTGACAGCTCAGTGGCAGCCGCGATGGCAGCCTCCGTCGGCTGGGCGAAGTGGGTGCCCCGTTCAACCTGGAGCTTGACGGCCCGCACGATCGCCGGGTGGCCGTGACCTGCCAGCGAGACGCCGTAACCACCGTGCAGGTCGACGTACTCGTTGCCGTCGACATCGTAAAGCTTCGAGCCAATGCCGTGGCTGAGCCAGACCGGCTGAGGCCGGGAGATCTGCCAGCTGGAAACCACTCCGCCGGCGAGCGAACTGTTCGCGAGCGCGGCGAGCCTGGCTGATTCGGGCTGCCGGCTGACGAATATGTCTTCCTGCGCCTGGATGATGTCCGCGAGCGACGACCGGGAAGCTCCGGCCGCTGGTACGCCGGCCGTCCCGGACTGGGCCGGGTGTGCAGCTGGGGTATGGACGCCCGAGCTCTTCGGCGCCGGGGTATGAACGGCCGGGTTCTCGACGGCGAGGGTCTTGGTCATGGCAACCATGGCGCCGGCGGTCAGCGGCGCGGCTGGGGCCTGGTTGAACGAAGGCCGCAGGGCGGCGGCCCTGATCGCGGTATCTGCTGGATCAGTTGAGCTGGCCGGTGTGGTGGCCATGAGTATCGCGCTCCCAAGGCGGTTGACTGAATGTTCAGTCTAAGCTGCCGGTCGACGGCCTGACAAGAAGCTTTGATTGGCGCTTCAGCGACCGCGGACCGATGCCGCTGTTGTTACGGCAGTCGCCATGGTGGGTGGCTGTCTCTACCATGAGCCAGTGAGCGGAGAGCGAGAGCTGGACGTGGTGGTGTTCGGCGCCACTGGTTTCGTCGGGCAACTGGTGGCCGGCTATCTGGCCGATCACGCGCCCGACGGGGTGCGCATCGGGCTTGCGGGCAGGTCCGCGGAACGGCTCGTCGCACTTCGCTCGCGGCTTGGCGTGGCCGCGGCGGCGTGGCCGTTGCTGGTGGCGGATTCGGCGGATCAGGGTTCGGTGGCGGCGCTCGCGCGCGCGGCCCTGGTAGTGGCGACGACGGTGGGCCCCTATCGTCGTCATGGACTTGTGCTCGTCGAGGCCTGCGTGAACGCGGGCACCGACTACGCGGACTTGTCCGGTGAGGTGTTGTTCCTACGTGACAGTATCGATCGCTACCACCAGCTGGCCGCAGCCAGCGGCGTGCGCATCGTGCACTGCTGCGGTTTTGACTCCATCCCGTCCGACCTCGGCGTGCTGCTGCTGCATAGCGCAGCGTGCGCCGATGATGCGGGCGCTCTGGAGGATACGACGCTGGTGGTAACGGCGTTGAAGGGCGGGGTCAGCGGCGGAACGCTAGCGTCAGGGACGGGGCAGTGGGATGAGGTGCGGGCCAGTGCCGCGAGCCGCAGGCTGGTCGAGGACCCGTATGCGCTCAGCCCTGACCGCGGGGCCGAGCCTGACCTCGGCAACCAGCATGACCTGGAGTGGGCCAGTTACGACCGGGATCTGCGTTTGTGGGTCGGCCCGTTCCTCATGGCCGGCCTGAACACCCGCGTGGTGCGCCGCAGCAATGCCCTAGCGGGCTGGGCCTACGGCCGCCAGTTCCGCTACCGGGAAGTCACCGGATTCGGCGCTGGCCCGACCGCGCCGGCCATGGCCGCCGCGGTCGCTGCCGCGCAGAAGGCCCTGGCGGCGGGGCTCGCGTTCGGGCCGTCCAGGGCGCTGTTGGGCCCGTTCTTGCCGTCGCCTGGCGAGGGCCCGAGCGAGAAGACCCGCCGCCAGGGCTACTTTCGCATCGAGATCCGCACCAGGACCTCGGCTGGCGTGCGGTACGTCAGCCACGTTGAAGCGCGCGGTGACCCCGGCTACGCGGCCACGGCGGTCATGCTCGGCGAAAGCGCCCTTTGCCTCGCCCTCGACAATGACCGGCTGCCCGACCGCGCCGGTGTCCTCACCCCCGCCACGGCGATGGGCGTCGCGCTCGCCGACCGGCTCAGATCGGCCGGGCACACCCTGGCCGTGCGCCGGATCACTCAGTAACCGGGTGGGCGGACAGGGACACGCATCGAACTCGGCACGTTCCCGGAAAACTGGGCCGCGATCTTCGAGGATTCCGCGCGAGGATTCCAGCTTTCGGTTTCTCTCGGTTCGTCCCACCTCTGGCCCGTTCCCCGTTTCGGCCGTATGTTGGACCCCTGAAGATCTAGAACCTGTTCTAGATCTTAGGTCCGACGACCCGATCGCAGATGTCCGAGGAGGATCCGAGGGTGTTTGGGAGAAGACTGGTTGACCTGCGACGGGCCGCGTTGCCGGTTGCTACCGCGGCCGTGATGCTCACCGCGGTGGCTTGCTCGCACTCGGCAACGACGTCGGCGCCGCCGGCGACCGGTAGCTCGGCGGCGACGTCAGGCAGCTCGCCGGGCACGTCAAGCCTCGCGATCAACGGTGTATGGCCCGGAGTCGGCAAGATCTGTGAACCTGGGCCGGGCGGTGCTTCGTCTGTGCGCGGAGTCGGGCCGAAGACCATCCACATCGCTGTCTTCAACGACGCCGCCAACACCATCGAGCCGGGACTCGAGATCGAGTTCCTGCAGCAAGCCCAGGCCTTCGCGGCATGGTGCAACGCATCGGGCGGCATCAACGGTCGCTCCATCGTTATCGACGACCGCGACGCAGCACTGTTCAACGCGGCGCAGGTCACCGAGCAGGCGTGTCAGAGCGACTTCATGGCGGTCGGCGGCGGCATGGCAATCGACGCGCCCGCCGTTCCCGTGCGGGAGAAGTGCGGACTCGGCCAGATCACGGGCTATACCGTGTCGGACGCCTCCATCTCCGGCTCCCTGCAGGTGAACCCGAGCAACAGCAACACCAGGATCGTCGCCGCCGGATGGTTCGGGGCGCTCGCCAAGATGTACCCGCAGGCGGTCAAGAAGGGCGGCATGGGCGGCGCGAACGTCGCTTCGATTCTTGAGTCACAGCGCAAATATGAAGACGCTGCGAAAGCACAGGGCTGGAACGTCATCGACTTCCAGGAGCCGCCGGCCGTGGTGACCGACTGGACGCCCTACGTCCAGGAGGCCCAGACCAAGGGGGTCGAGGCCCTGTGGCCCTCAAGCGACGCCAACATGACCCCCTATTTCCAGGCGATGACCACCGCGGGATACCACCCCGCGTTCGTCATTCTGGGGGCTCAGTTCTACAACTCCACGACGACATCGGCCGTCGCCGCCAACCCCGGAGTCCCGCCGATCTACGTGGCGACGGCCTGGTGGCCGTTCGAGCTTGCATCGCAAAACCCGTCCACCGAACAGCTCGTGAACCTGATGCACAAGTACGCCAAGGGCGACAACGTCGACTTCAATGACGAAGAGGGTGCGGAGTCATGGCTGTTGTGGGCCAAGTCCGCTTCCGCGTGCGGCACCGGCCTGACGGTGTCGTGCGTCCTGACCCACGCCGCGTCCGAGAAGAACTGGGACGCCGGCGGCATCCAGGCGCCAGTAGCACAACTGGCCCCTTCGACCGGCGACCCTCAGCCTTCGCCCTGCTTCGCCGTGCTCCAGGCCGAGCCCAGCAAGTTCGTCTATGACAGGGCGGTCACCCAGCCCACGCAGTCCATCTGGAACTGCAATCCCAAGAACCTCATCCACCTGACCGCCCAGCAGCTGGCATCCTCGTGACGGGCAGTTCATCTGGCTGCTGGGACGGGCGCGCACATTATGATGCCTTGCCTCGCAGGCCACTGATCCTTGATTGAGGGCCGGCTGTGCATGAGTTGATCATCTTCACGATCGGCGGCCTTGCTGCGGCGGGCATCTACGCGATAAGCGCGAGCGGGCTCACCCTCACGTACACCACCACGGGCATCTTCAACTGGGCCCACGGCGCGGTCGGCATGATCTGCGCGTTCGCTTACTGGCAGATGAGTATTGGTTGGGGCTGGCCGGTTCTTCTGTCGATGCTGCTCTGCCTCTTCGTGGTGGCGCCCGCTATCGGGATCGCGATCGAGGCCGCAGTGATGCGGCGACTGGAAGGGGTCTCGGAAACATCGAAACTGGTGGTCACACTGGGGATCGCGCTCATGCTGCTCGGCATCGCGCAATGGATCTGGAGCCCCACCACCTACCGGGCGCTTCCGCCACTGTTCGGCGACGACACCCTCGTCCTCGGGTCGATCCGAATCTCCTACAACGACGTGACAGTGCTGATCCTGGCTCTGGTCGTCGCGATCGGACTGCGCCTGTTCCTGTACCGGACCCGGATCGGGGTCACCATGCGGGCGAGCGTCGATGACAGGACCCTCACCTCGCTCAACGGATCGAGCGCGATCGCCAACGCCAGGAATGCCTGGATCATCGGGTCGATACTGGCCGGGCTCGCGGGAATCCTCATCGCACCGACCCTTTCCCTGTCCGCGTCAGCGCTCACGCTGCTCATCGTGAACGCGTACGCCGCGTCGATCATCGGTCGCCTCCGCTCCATCCCGATGACCTTCGTCGGCGCGATCATCCTCGGCTTGGGAATCGCCTACTCTGTGGCCTACCTTCCGCAGAACCCCTATGTCCAGGGATTCGAGAACGCCGTTCCGGCCATCATTCTCTTTGCCGCGCTCCTGCTGCTGCCCCAGTCCCGTCTTCGCGGCCATCGCCAACTCCGGAGCAGGGAGTTCGCGTTCCGCCCCACCTGGAGCGGCGCCACACTGTTCTGCGCGGGGACCATCATCGGCGCAATCTTCCTCGCAACGGTTGTCTCGACCGCCGACCTGTTCAGCCTCAACCGGATCTGGGGACTCGCCATCGTGGGGCTCTCGCTCATTCCCATCGCGGGATACGCGGGACGCCTGTCCCTGTGCCAGCTGACCTTCGCGGGTGTTGGCGCCTCGGTGGTCGGACATATCGGCGCCCAGGGGAATCCACTCTCGCTCCTGGCCGCTGCCGGAGTGTGCGCGGTGATCGGTTTCCTTGTCGCCCTTCCCGCGCTGCGACTGCCGGGCATCTACTTCGCGCTAGGCACCGCCGCCTTCGCCATCGCCATGGACAACTGGGTGTTCCCGCTCCCGGCGTTCGACCTGTTCGGGCATCAGTACGCTCCGTTCGGCTCCGGCTCTCTCGTCTTCACCCCGTTCCGGATCGGTTCGCTCGCGCTCTCGTCGACGACCTCGCAGTTCATTGCCGGGGCAGTCGCATTCGCGATCCTGACCGTGATCATCGTCGCGCTGCGGCGATCCGAATTCGGTCAGCGGTTGCTGGCCATGAAGGACAGCCCGGCTGCCTGCGCCACGCTGGGCATGAACGGTCGTGCCGCCATGATCGGCGTCTTCGTCTTCTCGGCGGCGATTGCCGGGGTGGGAGGCGGGATTTACGGCATGGCCCTCGGCAGTGCGGCGCCTGACGTCTTCCAATTTTTCAACGGGCTCCCCGTACTCCTGGCCATGGTCGTGCTGGGGCTCACGTCGTTCGGAGCTGCGGCTGGCGGCGGCATCTTCCAGGGCGCACCGGTGTTCACCAACATCTTCCCTTCGCTGACGCAGTTGCCGCTGGTGCTCGTCGGCCTAGGGGGCGTCGGTGTGGGGACCACCCCGAACGGGACCATACCGGGCAGCCTGCGCCCGGTGTGGGAATCGGTGGTGCGGCGCCGGTGGCTGCTGGGCTCGATCCTCGCGGTTGTCGCGGCCGCCTGGGCGCTCCGCTTGGCCGGGACCATCAACAGCTGGACGATGACGGTCATCCTGCTGGTCGACATCCTGGCGCTTCCGGTCCCGGCGTACCTCATCGATTACCGGGCGAACATAGCGCCGCCGGCGTTCGGGCTTCCCGAGCGCAGGTCGAAGGCCAGCCGGGACGCGTGGTTCGCAAAGGCGGTGGCCGACGAGCCTGCCGACGCGGGCGCAGCGGGGGACTCCGTCGCGGCGCTATCGGGGGCAGGGGGCAGTAGTGGCGCTTGAGATCGACAACATCTCGGTACATTTCGGCGGCTTGGCTGCGCTGTCGGAGGTGTCGCTGACCGCTCGCGAGGGTGAGATCACCGGATTGATCGGACCGAACGGAGCCGGGAAGACGACGTTGTTCAACGTCGTCACGGGGATGCAGCGCCCGGAGACCGGAACGGTGCGCCTCGACGGCCGGGAGTTGCGCGGGCTATCGGCCTATCGGCGCGCACGCCTCGGTCTCGGGCGCACCTTCCAGCGCCTGGAGCTCTTCGGGACCATGACCGTGGCCGAGAACATCGGGGTCGCTGCGTCGATAGCGCGCCGTGGGCTCGTGGGGGCCCGGTCGAAGAGGATCCACGAGATCCGCGAGGAGCTGCTTGGGCGGCTCGGCCTCACCCCGGTGGCGAACGTCCGCGCCGACACCCTGCCAACCGGAACGGGCCGCCTGGTCGAGTTGGCGCGTGCCCTTGCAGTCAACCCCCGGGTCCTGCTGCTCGACGAACCGGCGGCAGGGCAGGACACCGAGGAGACGCAGCGCTTCTCCGAGGTGCTGCGGGCGCTATCCGGCGACGGACTGGCAGTCCTGCTCGTCGAGCACGATATGGATCTTGTCATGAACGTCTGCGACACCGTGGTCGTGCTGGATTACGGCCGCGTGATCTGCACGGGCACGCCGGCAGAGGTGCGGGCCGATCGCAGCGTGCGGGATGCATATCTCGGCACGCCGACGGGGGCGACGACAGGTGCCTGATCATCCGCTGCTGGAATTCCGCGCGGTCCGTGCGGCCTACGAGGAGCTCGAGGTGCTGCACGGTATCGACGTGACCTTCGACGAAGGCGTGGTCACCGCCGTCCTGGGCGCGAATGGCGCGGGCAAGTCGACCCTACTCGCCCTCGCGGCCGGCATCATGGCGCCGACGGAGGGCGAGGTCCGCTTCGCCGGTGAGAAGGTGCGGGAGGGGTCGACGGCGAGGCTGGCCCGCCGGGGACTGTGCCTCGTTCCCGAGGGACGCGGCGTGTTCCCGAACTTGACCGTAAGAGAGAACCTCTGGGTCATGACGCACAGCGGGGCGGCGCGCAAGCAGGTCGAGAGTCGCGCATTCGAGCGGTTTCCGCGCCTGGCGGAGCGGCGCGACCAGCCGGCCGGAACGCTGTCGGGTGGCGAGCAACAGATGCTGGCCCTCGGCCGGGCCGTGGCCACGAGCCCGCGGCTGCTGATGCTCGACGAGCTCTCGATGGGCCTGGCACCCCTCGTCGTCCAGGAACTCTACAACCACGTCGTCCAGCTCGCGGCGGAAGGGATTACGGTCGTTCTGGTGGAGCAGTTCGCACGTACTGCGCTCTCGGTGGCGGCGTCGGCCGTCGTGATGGCAAACGGGCGAATCGTCCATACCGGACCGGCCGGCGACGTGGGGGCGGTGCTGCACTCGGCCTACCTCGGGGGAACGGAACCCGAGCCGACGGCCTCAGCGGCGGGCGACCCGGCGTCAGCTAGCGACGGCGCCAGTTCGGGAGCTATCTAGGAGACGCCCGCCGCCCGCCCCAACATTGTCCAGCGGGACCGGACCCGGCCAGCCGCAAGGGCAACGCCGCGAATTCGATAGCCTGCGGTTCTCTAGCGAGGAGCGGCCCAGATGCCTGACCATGCTGGCAACCACGCCGAGCGCACCGCTGGCCCCAGCGCCGGCCCCACCGCCTGCCCCGCCGCCGGCTACGACGGTGGCTCGCCTGCGTGCCCGACCGTAACGCTGACCGGCTGGGGCAGGCTTGCACCAACTAACGCGCAGGTGTGCCAACCCCTCAGGCCGGGCCAGGTCGCTAGCCTGCTGCGGGAAGCCCCGCCCCGCGGCGTGATCGCAAGGGGCCTCGGCCGCAGCTACAACAACGCCGCGCAGAACGATCGCGGCATGGTGATCACGACCGCCGCCATGAACCGCATTTGTGAGCTCGATGCCACCAGCGGCCTGGTGACCTGCGAGGCCGGCGTCAGCCTGGAGCAGCTCATGGTCGCAGGACTGCCCAGCGGCTGGTTCGTGCCGGTGTCACCTGGCACCAGGCAGGTGACCGTCGGCGGAGCCATCGCCGCGGACGTGCATGGCAAGAACCATCACCTGGCCGGCAGCTTCTCCCGCCACGTTCAGTGGCTCGACCTGCTCCTGCCGGACGGCAGCGAGCGGCGCGTAACCCCAGGCGGCGACCCGCTGCTGTTCTGGGCGACCGCAGGCGGAATGGGCCTGACCGGGGTCATCCTGCGCGCTCGCATCCAGCTGACGAGGGTCGAGACGTCCCGGGTGCGGGTCGATACAGTCCGGGCCGCCAACATCGACGAGGCCATGACTTACCTGTCCGATACCGACGACCGGTACGGCTACACGGTCGCCTGGCTCGACTGCCTGGCCAGGGGCGCAAGCCTGGGCCGGTCGGTGATCACCAGCGGTGACTTCGCCAAGCTTGCCGACCTCGGTCCTAAGGATCGCGACGACCCGCTGGCGTTCCGCCCGTCGGCCCGGCTCGGCGCACCGGACATCTTTCCGTCCGGGCTTATCAACCGGTACACGGTTGCGCCGTTCAACGAGGTGTGGTTCCGCAAGGCGCCCCGCCGCCGCGACGGTGAGATCCAGACGATCAGCGCCTTCTTCCACCCCCTCGACGGAGTCAGGAACTGGAACAGGATCTACGGGCCTGGCCTTCCGGCAGTACCAGTTCGTCGTGCCGTTCGGCCAGGAGCAGACCGTGCGCCGGGCCGTGGAGAAAATCAGCCAGGCCCGTGCCCCGTCGTTCGTGACCGTGCTAAAGCGGTTCGGTCCTGCTGCCGACGGATTGCTGTCCTTCCCGATGGCGGGCTGGACCCTCGCGCTTGACTTCCCGGCTCGCACGCCTGGTCTGGCAGGCCTGCTTAACTGGCTCGATGAGCAGGTTGTTGCTGCCGGAGGCCGGGTTTACCTGGCTAAAGACTCGCGGGTCAGCCCGGATGCCCTGGCCGCGATGTACTCCCGCCTGGAGGAGTTCCGCAAGATCCGCGCCGACCTGGACCCGCACGGGCTGATGGCTTCAGACCTTTCCCGTCGGCTCGGCCTGTGACCTTCAGGCGACGCAGCAGAGCAGCGCGTCACGCGAATCGGGAGGTGCGGGGTGGCTGGCCAGGCTGCGGGCGCCGGCACTGGACGGGTCATCGTGCTGACCGGCGCGCCCGGCTCAGGTAAGAGCACTGTCGCCGCGTTGCTGGCAGCCGAGCTCGAGCCGAGCGTGCACCTGCATGCCGATGATTTCTGGCACTACCTCAAGCGCGGCTCGATCCCGCCCTTCCTGCCCAGCTCGCACCGGCAGAACGAGGTCGTGATCGGCGTCCTCGCGGCCGCGGCCTTCGGCTACGCCGCAGGCGGCTACCAGGTCATCTGCGACGGCATCGTCGGACCGTGGTTCCTGGACCAGTTCCGCGATCAGGCCCGCCTGACCGGCTTGCCGCTGCACTATGTAGTGTTGCGCCCGGACCAGGCCACCACGCTCAGCCGGGCAACCGGCCGCACGGGCCTAGCTCTGACCGATCCGGAGCCGGTGCTGTCCCTGCACCGCCAGTTTGCCGAACTCGCCGAGCTCGAACCGCACGCGCTCGACTCGACCGGCCAGAGCGCTGCTAGCACTGCGCAAGCCGTCCGGGACGGCGTCGCGGCGGGGAGATATCTGCTGCCTGTCTGATTTGATTGAGGGGAACGGGGTCCTGACCAGGCTCCGCACCCCTCGCACGCGCGCGGCGGCTGGGACTGGACGCCTTACGGCTCAGCTGGCGGGTGGGCGCGGTGTTCGGGGCTGCAGCCGGCTGTTGAGCTCCGCCGCGGCCGCCGATGCAGCCAAGACCGCGGGCGAGGGAACGGGGACCGGCAGGGACATACTCCGGTCGCTGGCATGCGCGGTCACCGCACGCTGGTGATAGGCCTCCAGCGCGGCGGCGAACTCCGGCTGCCGGTACGGGCGGCCGTCCACGACCGGGCCCTCGACGCCGTGGATGATCGCGGTGACGTCCGGCCGCTGATGGTCTTGTGCTGCTCGAGTGCGTGCCCGACGGCCAGCACGCTGGCCCGGTTCTGCGTCAGCAGCGTGCCAGTCTGTTCCGCCAGCGTGGTCAGGTGCGCCTCGGCCCGCTGCCCGAGCGCGGTCTCTAGCACGTTGCGGTCGTTGCCGTCGACGACCGGGTGCGCGTCGTGCGGCGCCCTGGTGGCGCCGTAGGACCCGACCTGGCTGCCCATGCCCCACAGGCCCTCCATCGCCAGGGCAATGGTGGTGGCGTTCTGCAGGTCACCCGACACGCCGGAGCTCGAGTCGCCGTTGAAGAACATCCGCTCGCCCACCAGGGAAGCCAGGCTGACCATAATGTCCGCCTCGTACTCGCTGCGCCAGGAGGTGAACTGCTCCTCGATCGGGATTGGCTTGACGAAGCCTAGGTAGTCGGCGCCTTTCTGGATGGTCGCCGTGTCGATGACGTTCCGGGTCTGCACCAGGTAACTGATGACAGCGTGACAGGCCTCGTGCAGCGCAACGGCGTGCCGTTCCCGTTCGATGTACTCCACGCCCTCCGATGGCCCGACGCTCTTGGCCAGCTTGGCTCTGAGCACGTCGGCCCAGGTGATCGTGGTCCTGCCGTCGCGCAACGACGCGATGAGGGACTCGTTCACCAGGTCTTTGATGGTCGCGCCGGTCGCGTACGGCGTGATCGTGGCCAGGTGATCCATCTCCTCGTCGGTCACCTCGTGGCTGACCCGGGAGAAGTAGCCCTCGTAGGTCCGCTTCCTGCCCTCCTTAGACGGGTAGCCGACCCGGTACATGCGGTCGATCCGGCCCGGCCGCAGCAGGGCCTCGTCGAGCGCGCTCGGCATATTGGTGGCCATGATCACCAGGATCCGGTACTTCGGCGGCGGCTTCGGGCGCATGCCAAGCGTCCGGCGGACGACGCGGTTGAAGAAGCCACGCGGCTTCTTCAGACCGGACAGCTCGGTCAGCAGCGCCTGCAGCGTGCCCATGCCTCCGCCGCCGCCCATGCCGGTCGGGATCATCTGGCGGAACCGGCCCGGCCGGCGTGGTCCGGGCGCTGCGGAGCTAGCCGCCGTTGCGCCGCCTAATGCATGTGCATACAGCGCCGACTGCGTTTGGGGGTTCAGGTAGCTGAAGCCGTTGCACGCCGTCAGCATTCCGGCCGGCCCGAGGCTACCGCCGGGCGGCCCGGTATGACCGGACCGGCCGCCACCTTGTCCGCCGCCAACGGCACCGCCCCGGCTGCCGAGCGCGTCCGCCTCGTCGAAGAACACGATCACGCCGCCGTACCGCACCGACAGCCTGCGCAGCTTGCGGAACAGGAATTTCACTTTCAGCACGCCGACGCCGAAGAACATGTTGATGAAGGCGCCGGGATCGACGAACACGTAGGGCCTGCCGGTCTCGCCGGCGACCGCCTCGGCCATCAGCGTCTTGCCCGTGCCCGGCGGGCCCCATAGCAGGATGCCGCCGGGAACGTAGCCACCCTTCTGCTCGATCGATTCCGGGTCTTCCAGGAAGAGGATGTTCTCCTTGACCTTCTGCAGGACGTGATCCTGGCCCCACACGTCGGAGAACCGGGTGGTGATGTCGCCCGGGTAGTACACATCGACGCCACCTCTGGACAGGAAATAGAAGATGGCGGCGAACTGGCCGACAGCCAGCAGCATCAGGGCCAGGCCGTACAAGATGACGGGCAGATAGTGCACGAGCGAGGCGGGCACCAGGAACAGGCCCTGTAGCGGCGAGGTGTGGTAAATGGCGCCGAAAAGTACGGCGATGATGGCGATGACCAGCAGCCACTTGATCGCGCGCGAAACCCGGAACCTGGAGTAGTCGCTGAACCTGTGCGTGACCCGGTCGGTGCCGGAGAACACCCTGGTCGAGGCGCGGTAGTAGCGATGTGACCGCTCGGCCGAGAAGAAGCTGAGCTGCCTGACTACCTCGATGCCGAGCAGCAGCAGGATCCAGCGCCCGATTCCCGAGCTGACCTGCAGCTGCTGAAGGGCCGCGTCGTGGAAGACGAGTATCGGGTCGTTGGACATCTGGTACCAGACGACAAGGAACCACAGCACGACCAGCAGAATGATGAACTTGAGCCGGTCCCAGAGCGCCAGGCTGCGCCTAGTCGGCTTCCTGGTCGGATCACGCATCAGGAACCTCGCACCGTGAATGAGTCGACGACAGTCTTGATCTGTGCCTCATGAGCGACGAAGCAGCCCTGGTAGCACTGCACGAGCAGCAGGTAGAGCTTGGTGGTAGCGCTGTCGGTCAGCACCGTCTGGTCAAAGGCATCGGGCTGGCCATTGACGGTGTACTCATACAGCTCGTTGATGCCGCGAACGCCGCCGGTTGCGGTGATCACAATGCTGCTGAACAGATGGAAGCCGGTCAGGCGGCTGCCAGCCGAGGCCGCCTGCTGCCGGGCGCCTGGCGTCACCGGGAACAGGAGATCCCGCATGAAATTGAAGCTCAGTGCTTCCCGCAACTGCGACCCGAGCGCCTGCACGCTGGCGTACACCACCGGCTCGCTCGACGCGGTGAGCAAGGTGCCGGCCGATGCGTTCCACTGCGCGGCGTAAGCACGTGACCACGCGAACGAACCGCCTGCGGGCCCGGCGGCCGAGTTGGCCAGCTCGGAGGCCTGGGCAACGGCCAGTACCTGAGAATTCACCGGCTGCCAGCTGGCCGGGACCTTGAAGTACGCGTGGTCGGCCGAGTCGGCCGCGTAGTTGTAAGCGGGCGCCGCGCAGCCGACCACCATGACGAGCAGACCTGCCGCCACCAAGCCCGTAGCCATCCGGCGGAACTGCCCCATGCCCCGGGCGCCTTCCCGATCAGAGCTGGCCCTTCCTGGCAGACCGGGCCTGTAATCGAGTATGCGGTGATGGTGTGCTGAGCAGTCAACCCCGCCGTTACGCAGTGCTAGTGCTGGGACAGCTGAGGTGTGGGGCTACCGTGCCGCCAGCAGCCGGGCCGTGACGATCCGGGCGACCACCCGCCAGCCGAGGATGAAAAGCCCGAGGAACGCGAGCGCGACGGCGATGAAGGCGAGCGCCGTGCCTTGGCCGGCGAGCACTCGGAGCACCATGCCGGCCAGCGCCGCGCCGAGCCAGGCGCCGAGGCCAGCCGGGACGAGCGCCAGCGGCCGCCGCCACGCTCGGGCAGCGCCCAGGCCGATCGCCAGCCCGGCTAGGAACGGCCACGCGGTGTGCCAGATTCCGGCGACGCTGTCACCGTCATGATGGGTGTGCCGGCCGATGGCCACGAACGCCAGCACGCAGCACACGTCGAGCAGTATGCCGACGAACACACAGCTCCCCATCCTTGGCCGGGTCATCCGGCCACGGTAGCCGAACGCGCCGGCGGCCTCATCACTTAGGCTCGGCGCTGATGCCCAGGTTGCTGATCGTTCACCACACGCCGTCGCCCGCGCTCCAAGCCATGTTCGAGTCCTGCGCGAGCGGGGCTCGCACGGACGAAATCGAGGGCGTCGAGGTAACGGTCCGGCCCGCGCTGACCGCCGCTGCTGCCGAGGTGCTCGAGGCAGACGGGTACCTGCTGGGCACACCCGCCAACATCGGCTACATGTCCGGCGCGCTGAAGCACTTCTTCGACGGCATCTATTATCCGTGCCTCGAGGCAACCAGGCGCCGTCCGTACGGCCTGTACGTGCATGGCGCCAGCGACACCGGGGGAGCGGTCCGGGCGGTCGAGTCGATCGTGGCCGGCCTGGGCTGGCAGCCGGTCAGGCCCGCGGTAACCGTGACAGGCGCGCCCGGCAAGGCGGATCTGGAGGCCTGCTGGGAGCTTGGTGCACTTCTGGCCGCAGAGGTTGCCGGGTGATCGTCACCGTTACCCTCAATCCGGCGCTGCACGTGCAGTACGAGGCGACGCGAGTAGAGCTGGGCGCGGCCAACAGCGTCAGCCGGGTCCGCTACCGGACCGGCGGCCGCGGGCTGGCCGTGGCACGGTTGCTGCACACATTCGGGCACGAGGTCGTGGCGGCGGGACTGGCCGGCGGGTCGGCTGGCGAGCTGATCAGGAACGAGCTGGCCAAGGCGGCGGTCGCGACCCAGTTCACCCGGATTGGGGCCGAGTCTCGGCGAGTAGTCGACGTGGCCGGCTCGGACGGGCAGACCACCAGCTTTGCCGAACCGGCCCCGTACATCACCACCGAGGAACTCGGCCGGCTGGCTGCGGACTACCGGAGCCTGCTCGACGGCGCCACTGCCGTCGTCCTCTGCGGCAGCTTGCCCGACGGGCTGCCCGCCGAGACTTACGGGTCGCTGGTCAGCTATGCAGCAGGGGCAGGTGTTCCGGTCGTGCTCGATGCCGGCGGCAGCGCGCTGCGGCATGGCGCATCGCGCCGTCCCGCGCTGATCATTCCCGAGCTGGGTGGTCGTGGCGGCCAGGGATCTGACAGCGCAGGATCTGACGGTACTGCTGCCGGCGAGGCAGGCCTGGCAGCGGCCGCGGGCAGTTCGGTGGTGCTGCTGGCGGGCCGGGGCGTGCGGGCGCTGACGGTGGCGGGCGAGTGGCGGGCCAACCTCGGGCCGGCCGCAGACCCCGGACCGGCGCCCAGTTCGGGCCGGTCGGCTGGGCCGGCCGGGTCCGCCGTGGATCCGGCCAGAGCGGGCACCAGACAGCAGGGCGCCTTCCGCGACGCGCTCGTCGCCGGGCTTGTTCCAGGCATCGCGCTCGCTTGGTCCTGGCCGGACATGCTCAGGCACGCGCTGGCGCTGGCCGCGTCAGCGGCCCCAGGCGGCGCGGCTGACCTGACCGCCTATGAGGCATTGCTTGCTGACGTAGACGTCAGTCGTGCTGGCGGCTGAGCCGCTCCAGCACTCAGCTCGCAGACCCCGCCGTCGACCCGATCGCGCCGAGCGGGCGAGATGGCGCGCTCGCGGCCGGCCGCGATGTCCGTCGCAGTACGAGGAGTAGATTCCAGGTCCCGATCTCGCGGAGGCCGGGCATCAGCAGAATCGCTCGGCACCATCGCGGGTAGTACCGCGGCATGGCCTCGATCACGGCCACGTCGTCGCGAGAGCGGACATGCCGAAGCATCTGACCGACGTGGACGGCGTACAAGCCGGTCCCGAAGCGGTTCTTGGGTTGCTTGCCATGGCGCCGAAGGTAGCGCCGTTCCGCGTACCGCGGGCCCAGGTAATGCCACGGTGACATCTCATGGCCACCCCAGGGGGAGTACCAGTTAGTGAACGCCAGGTAGATCACGCCGTCGCTGCGGGTAGCCCTGATCATCTCCGTCAGCAGCGCAATCGGATCAGCGACGTGTTCGAGAACGTTGGAGGAGAAGCAGATATCGACGGCGCCGTCGGCGACCGGCAGGCGCAGCCCGTCACCGCGAACTGCTCCCCTGGGCGGCCCGCCGCGACTCATGAGCTCGGCGCGGTCGGGCTCGATTAGCAAGCATCTTGAGCCGCGGGCTTGAAAGGCACGAGTGAAGTGGCCAGGCCCGCCGCCCAGGTCCATCACGGTCTTCCCGGCGAGTTCCGCATACTGGCTGACCTGCCGGATCGAGTCCTCGGCTACCTCACGGTAGAAGGCATCGGGTTCAGACTGCTCCTTCAGGAACAGGCGGAAGAGGCGGATAGTCCGCAGCACGCTATTCCCTTCTCGGACTGGCAGCCCAGGGACGACCTGGGTGGAAGTGAATCCTATGGGCTATTTCTGCTGGCTACACTCTGAAGCGCCAGGTTGAAGCGGGCAGTGGGGGGCGGTAGTGCACGTCGCCACCGGCGGGCTGCGGATGCGAAAGGTGAGCCCGGCCCGCGGCTCGGTCGCAACCGCGGTGGGATTGTGTCTCGGCCTGCTCGCGCTTGGCCCTGGGCTCGGCCGTGGTTACCTGCTCGACTACGACATGGTCTTCGTCCCTTCTCCACAGTTCAACGCCAGCATGTTCGGGCTGACAGGAACACTGCCCAGAGCAGTCCCGAGCGATGCGGTCATCGCGATTCTCGCGAGGATTGCGCCAGCGAATGTGGTTCAGAAGCTGGTACTGCTGGCCATTTTCGTGCTCGCCTGCGCCGGCGCTGCCAAGCTGCTGGCGGACCAGCATTGGCTGGCAGGGCTCGCCGCGGGTGTGTTCTATGCATGGAATCCGTTCGTTGCTGAGCGGCTGTTGCTCGGCCAGTGGGCCCTGCTACTCGGTTACGCGGGACTCCCGTGGGTGCTCGATGTTCTGGTTCGGCCACCGGCCACGGCAGCAGGCCGGTTCTGGAGGCTGGCTGCCGCCATGCTCCCGGCCGCCGTTGGCGGGTTCGCCGCGATGTCGGTCACGGGACTCCTGGCCTTGCCAGCGGCCGCGTGCCAGCCCGGACCGACGCGCCGACGCGTTACCGGCGTGGCCGTGACCCTGACGGTAATCCTGCTGCTAAGTCTGTCCTGGCTCGTACCGGCGCTGTCCAGGCAGCTGCACACCAGCCCCGCAGGAATAGCCGCCTTCGCCGCGAGGGCCGACACCCCGTTCGGGACGATGGGTAGCCTGCTCATGCTCGGCGGCGCCTGGAACGCGCAAACCGTCCCGGTCGGTTATGGCGGTTTGGCTTCCGTACTGTGGCTCGGTCTCGCGCTCGTGTCCATCTCCGGGTTCGTGCTGCTGCGACGCCGGCGGTTGCGGGGCCTGGTCGTCGCCAGCCTGATCGGTCTTTTCATCGCTCTGCTCGGCGCCGTTGGCCCTGGGCAGAACCTGCTGCGCGCGATGATCGTTTTCTGGCCTGGCTTCGCCGCGCTGAGGGACGGTCAGCAGTTCGTCGCACCGCTGGCGCTGGCAGAAGCAGTGGGCCTGGGCTTGGCGGTCGCCTGGTTCCTCCAGCCCGGTACGATGCGAGCCCTGCGTGACGGGAAGGTGGCGGTGGCGGTCGCCATGGTGGTTGCCCCGGTACTGTTCCTTCCCGGCCTGGCCTGGGGAGCCGCCGGCCGACTCCATCCGGTGCAGTATCCATCTGCATGGCTGGCGGCGCGCCGGCTGATAAATGCGGACCACGACCCCGGTATGGCGTTGCTGCTTCCGTGGGGTGCTTACCGGAGGTTCGCCTGGAACGGGGCCGAAGCCGTGCTCGACCCCTGGCCAAGGCTGCTGGACAGGCAGGTTATCTGGGACGACGGAGTACAGGTGGGCTCGACGAGGCTGCCCCCCGAAAGCCCGGTCGCGACTCAGCTCAATAGGTTGGCTGCCTCGGGTGCTCCGCTCACTGCCAAGCTTGAGAGCCTTGGCATCCGGTATGTCATAGTGGACGCCGGGTTCGGGCGGACGGGCGCGAATCCTGCTGCGGCCAGGCTCGCCCGCTGCCGGGTAGTGTTTGCTGGCCCCGGACTAGTGATCTACCGAGTGCCCGAGCTACCGAGTGCCTGAGGGCAGCCGGAGCATCAGCTGGTTGTCATCCGCCAGCAGGGGTCCCGCGATCAACGCTAGGTACTGGTCAGATTACATTAGGTAACCGATTCGCGTCGATCTTACAGCCGATTAACTGAGTATAACTTTTTTACGATAGTTTGCCTGTCCCCGATCGTGTTGCGGATATCTTCATCGGCAAGTCCTCCTACCAGGGAGTTCCATGCGAGGGTTGCTCGTCTCGATCGCAGTAGGCGCGGTGTTGGCGGTCGCTGCTGGTCTGGGTACCGGCTCGATTCTGTCTGGCCTGTCGAATGGGAAGCCCGCCAACACTGAGCTGTATAACTATGGTCAGCGCTAACCGAAGCGTTGCGGTCTGATCGACATGGAACCGCTGAGTGGCGTGTCGGGTCCCGCCTGGCTACAGATCATTGTTCCGGCCCGGAACGAGGAGGCGCGGCTTTCGGAAGGACTTAGCCGACTGTGCGCCAAGGCAGCTGAGTTGCCCGTTGCCATCGACATTCTGGTCGTCGACAACGCGAGTACCGACGGCACCGCGGACATTGTGCTCAACTGGCCGCAGGAGCCTGTGCCCGTCCGGCTGATACGCGCCGATCAGCGCGGCAAGGGCGCTGCTGTCCGGGTCGGCTTGCTAGCCAGCACGGCACCCTACGTTGGCTATTGTGACGCTGACATGGCCGCCGACCTGTCAGCTCTTGAGAATGTCATCGACGAGTTCACGGCCGGGCATCAGATAGTGATCGGGTCACGAGCACACAGCGGTTCTAAGGTGGAAGCCCGCCACAGCGCTATCCGCAAGCTGGGAGCCGCTCTGTTCCGCAGTGCTGCGCGGACAGTGGCGGTCGGCGTTGGCGACACGCAATGCGGCTTCAAGTTCTTTTCGGGTCCGCTAGCGCGGAAGGCTGCTGTGGACCTGAGCGCGAGAGGCTTTGCCTTCGACGTCGAGCTAATCGCCAGATGCAGGCAGCTTGGCGCCGATGTGATCGAGATTCCGGTCAGCTGGCGGGACATGCCCGGCTCGACTTTCTCAGTCTGGCGGCACTCCCTGGGTGCATTTACTGAGGTTGGCCTGATCTGGCTGGCGCTGCGGTCGCAATCGACTTGGACCGGCACAGATTTCGAGACAGCGCATCCGCCGCATTTGCCGCGCACGGCGGCACCGATCACGAGCGGTGAGCAGTTGGGGACCTCGGCGAGCGCCGGAATAGAGGCAGTCGGCCCGTCGTGAGTGCTCAGAACCGCTCCGCCGGGTCGCCCTTGGGCGGCATGCGCGTCGCGATAGTGAACTGGCGTGATCCGTGGCATCCTGAGGCCGGCGGGGCCGAGGTCTACGCGTGGGAGACGGCTCAGGGCTTGCTGAGGCGCGGCGCCTACATCACCTTCCTCACCGCTCGCGGAGCTGGCCAATCCGGTCGGCAGTCTATTGACGGCATCGAGATCATCCGGCGCGGCTCCAAGTTCACCGTCTACCCTCGTCTGCTGGCGTGGCTGTTTGCCCGGCGCGGCTCTTTCGACGCGGTGATCGACTGCCAAAACGGGATTCCCTTCTTTACTCCCTGGGCGATGCCCAAGCGAGTTCCAGTGGTCTGTGTGATGCACCACGTTCATGACGCGCAGTTCGGGGTGCATTTCCCGCCGGTGATAGCGGCAGTCGGCAGATTCCTCGAGGGGCCGGTTGCCAGGCTCGCCTACCGGCGGCAGCTGTGCGTAACGGCGTCCGAATCAACGGTGCGGGCTCTAGCCGACAGGCTGCACTGGATCGGTCCAGTGCACGTGATCCCGTACGGCCTGAGCGCCGAGGCATTTGAGGCCCCCGACCTTGACCTGCTGGAGACCAGCGGCGCCAAACCGGCCGATATAACGTGGGTCGGCCGGATGGTGGCGCACAAGCGGGTCGAGCGAATGCTAGATGTCGCAGAGCGGCTCGCGCCGTCCGGAATAACGATTGACGTCATCGGGCGCGGCCCGGCCTATGCCGCGATGGACGATGCGATTGCCAGCCGTGGGCTGGCCGGAACAGTCCGGATGCGCGGGTTCCTGCCGGACGAGATCAAGCGCGCGAGCGTGGCAACCTCGGTCCTGCACCTTAATACCTCGCACGGCGAGGGCTGGGGGCTATGCGTTCTCGAGGCTGCCGCGCTCGGCGTGCCGACGGTAGCTTATGACGTCGACGGTCTGCGCGATGCGGTCAGGCACGGTGAAACCGGGTGGCTCGTCAGGTCCGGCGAGCGCATCGAGGATGTCACCGAGCGCGCCATGCAAGAGCTGGCGGAACCGATGCGGCGAGCTGAGATCAGTGCGGCCTGCCGAGCGTGGGCCGCCAAGTTCAACTGGGATCGCAGCGCTGGCCAGCTGTCGGAACTCCTGCTCCGGACCGGATGCCAGCGCATACCGGATGATCGCGCGGCTCTTTCGGATTCGTTGCCGCGGTCGGACCCAGAAGTGTCCCGGCAGGCTCGGTCGCAGCCGTGATTGAGTCTCTGCAGCCCGGCACGGCCGACAATGGACGAGGCCAGCCGACTGCCGGACCGGGTCAGCAGAACGGCGGCGATACCGGCGCGCGCATCGATCAGCAGACGAGGCGGCGACTTTGGCTGCTCGCGGGATGTTTGCTGCTGACTGCGCTGGCATTCAGCACTAGCCCAGGAAAAATCGTCGCCGACACGAAGATCGACATGGCCGTCGATCCGGCTAGGTTCCTGGAACGAGCTCTGCACCTGTGGGACCCGGCCCAGTTCGGTCAGCTTCAAGATCAGGCCGCCGGATACTTCTTCCCGATGGGCCCATTCTTCGAGCTCGGCAAGCTGGCCCTGCTTCCAGGGTGGGTGGCGCAACGACTCTGGATGTCGGCGGTCGACTGCGCTGCTCTGCTAGGCGTGGTCAGGCTGAGCCGGCGGTTTGGCATCGGCACAGATGGCAGCCGGCTGATCGCCGGCCTGGCATACGCACTATCGCCTGCGGCGCTCAGCATGCTGGGCATCCTGTCGAGTGAGTACCTGCCAGCGGCGATGCTCCCGTGGATCCTGCTGCCGCTAGTCCGGGCCGTCCAGGAGCAGGCCGGAGCGCTGGGAATGCTCAGGGCAGCAGCGCAGTCCGCGGTTGCCGTAGCGCTCTGCAGCGGGATTAACGCCGCGGCTGTCGCTGCGGTCCTTGTGCCGCCAGCAATCTATCTGGTTACCGCACCACGGCCAGCGAAGCGGCTACGATCGCTCACCATCTGGCTCGTGGTCGTGCTGTTGGCCTGCATGTGGTGGATCATCCCGTTGCTGCTGCTCAGCAAATACGGGGTGTCATTCCTGCCGTACACGGAGAGCGCCTCGAGCACGACCTATGTCGCGACGTTGATCAACGCGCTGCGCGGTACCGAGAACTGGGTTACCTACATCATGGTCGACGGGAAACCCTGGTGGCCCGCCGGCTTCGCCATCTCCACCACGGTGTTGCCGGCCATCCTGACGGGTATCGTGGCTGGCCTTGGCCTCGCCGGCCTGCTGCGGCTCCGCCGTCCTGAGCGCAGATTTCTGATCTGCGTGCTGATCGCCGGGTTGCTGTTGATCGTGTCCGGGCATGTCAGCATTCTTGGGGACCCGCTGGCAGGCCGTATCCAGCAGCTGATCAACGGCCCGCTGGGTTCGCTGCGCAACATCCGCAAGTTCGACCCCCTGATCCGGCTGCCACTCAGCCTTGGCTTGGCTGGGCTGCTGCCCGCTCTGAGCAGATCAAGCCTGCGCGGTCGGGGGAAGCAGTTGCAGGCCGCAGTCAGCGCCCTCGCAGCCGTTTCCATCGCCGGGCTCGCGCTCCCAGCCGCCGCGGCCGGTCTGTCGACGCCCGGTGCATTTGCCGCGTTTCCCGCTTACTGGGTCTCTGCGGCCAACTGGCTCAACGCTCATGCGGGGAATCAGGCCGTGCTGGCGGAGCCAGGTGCCCGGTTCGGTCAGTACGTCTGGGGCCAGCCGATGGATGACGTGCTGGAGGCGCTGTCGACCGGGGACTGGGCGAGCATGCAGTTGTCCAGCATCGGATCTGTCGGAAACGAGCGACTCCTGCAGGCCATCGACGAGCAGATCTCTGCTGGAGACGGATCCAGTGGCCTATCGCAGGTGCTCGGCCGGATTGGCGTGAAATACATAGTCGTGCGAAACGATCTCATCAGATCGGACCTGCGCGGAGCGTGGCCTGCCAGAGTCCATGAGGCCCTCGCGGACTCACCAGGACTCAGGCTTGTGGCGCAGTTCGGCAAAGTGCCGTCCGGCAGCGACAGAGTCAACGACGCGGTCCGGAGCCTCGATACCGGCTACCCGCCTGTCCAGATCTATCAGGTATTGGGCGCGCAACCGGTGGCTGAGGTAGTTGGAGCCGCCCAGACTATGCGGGTCTATGGCGGTCCGGAAGCGCTGCTCGAGCTTGCGAGTGATGGGCTGCTGCGGAACAGGCCCGTGGCCCTGAATTCCGACCACGTTGGGGTCCCGGTCCGCCTGACCGTGCTGACCGACAGCCTGCGTAAGCGAGTGCGCCATTTCGGGGAAATCAGGGTTGACTACTCGCCGACTCTGACGGCGGCCGCGCACTACCAGACGACCGAGGCAGCTAACGACTACATGAAACCGTCGTGGCTGCCGTACCTGGCGACGGCTCGATACAGCGGCATCGCGGACGTCACCGCTTTGACGTCTGCTTCCGACATCGATGCCAATGCCGCACAAAGCGCAACTGGCCTGCTGCCATTTGCGGCAGTCGACGGGAACCTGAAGACGATGTGGGAGTCAGGAGGGACCTCACCGATCGGCCAGTGGCTAAAAATTGATTTCACTCGCAGATTGAGTCTGCACACGATCCGGGTCGCATTTGCGCATAGTTCGGCAATTGGCCCACCCGTCTCACGAGTTACCATCAAGACGGCGGCGGGCCGTACGGTTGACAAGGTAGCCGACACCGGGAATTACCAGTCGCTCCGGGTCCCGCACGGTCGAAGCTCCTGGCTGCGCATCAAAGTTGACGCGACAGCAAGGAAACCGCATGGGCTGCGGCGGCAAGTCGGAATTGCAGAGATCTCGGTGCCGGGAGTCCGAGCCAGCCGAACGATCGTTGCCCCCGACATTCACCTGGCAGGTGGCAAAGACCCCGCTGCGGTGGTGCTAGCCAAGGTTGAGCCGACGTGGTCGGGTTGCATGCTGACCTCGCTGCGCTGGGTTTGCGCCTCGACTTTGATTAAGTCCACCGAAGAGCAGTACGGGTTCAACGAGGGATTCCATGCTGCGTCGAGTGAAACCGCGACATTGACTGGCTCGGCTGTCCTGACCAATTTGCGGCTCATCAGTAACTATGCGTGGCCAGGTGCCCAGCACGCGAATGTGACGGCGTCTTCGACGTATATCTCCGCTCCGCAAGATATGGCAGATTCAGCGTTCGACGGGAATCCGCTTACTTCGTGGGTCTCAAGTTACGCGGATAAGCGACCCTGGTTGGCTATCAGCTGGGCCAAATCGAAGCTGATCAGCCGCATCGATATCGAAAGGCCGCCCAGCGCCCGACAGATCGCACCGGTTTACATCACAGGTTCGGATGGGCAATTGCGGGGCGGCGTTATCGGAGCGTCGGGCATGCTTCGCTTCGCTCCACTCAGGACCAGCATGCTGAAGCTGCAGTTCGAACCCGCAAGGCTGCCGATCGAGGTATCTGAAGTGGGTATCCCCGGAGTGACGCCGCTGACCGCCGTTCCCAACGCGCCGGTCCGGCTGAAGTGCGGGCTGGGACCGCTGATAACGGTGAACGGGGCTGCCGTTCCCACCAAGGCGTCCGGGACCATCGGTGACTTGCTGACAGGCCAGCCGCTGCGATACCAGGCTTGCTCAACCGTCGCTATCGGTGCCGGATTCAACAAGGTGGTCGAGCCGGCCGGAGATTCGTTCGATCTGCAGTCGGCAGTTCTCGACCCACCGGGATCGCGCTCCCTGGCAGCGGGGTCGCTCGCGGTCAGCGAGCCGGTGACGACAATCAAGTGGACGCCTGCTGCTCGCGCCGTCCGGGTGGCTGTCGCGAAGACCTCATACCTGGTCGTGAACGAGAACTACAACGCCGGCTGGCAGGCCAAGCTCGGCAGCAAAGTGTTGCGCCCGGTCCAGCTTGACGGCTGGCGGCAGGCATGGCTCCTGCCCGGTGGCTCCAACGGCGTAGTTGCACTGACCTTCCTGCCCGATTCGCTCTATCGGGTCGGCCTGCTGGGCGGGCTTGGCATGCTTGTTCTGGTGGGCCTGCTCGCGGTCTTCGCCGCCATAGTGACGCGGCGGCGCGCACGCCGGGCCCTTGCCTTGGGCGGACCCGAGCCGAGGGATCCGGCAGTCGTCGACAGCCGCCCGGCTGGGCCCAGCGACGCTGCAGGAAGCCCGGCGCCGCCTGCGGTGCCTGGCCAATCTCGCGGCCGGCAGGCCGGGCAAGCCATGGCCGCTTCCTATGCGCTGCTAGCTTTGGTCGGCTTGTGCCTCGGCGGTTACGTGGGCGCACTCATCCTGCCCTGCGCGACAGGCCTTTTCGTGCTCCTGGCTCGAGGAGCCAGTACAAGCCGCGCGTGTGCCGAAATAACGCGCCCGCGGATCATCTTCGCCCTGCTCGTAGCGGCTGCAGCAAGCCTGGCCGCCGCCGATGGGCTCTGGACAGTACGCGGAGCGCCGGTCAAGTTCCTTGGCAGCGTCGGCCCGCAACTTCTCTGCCTGGTGATCGTTGCCCGGCTAGCCGCAGCGCTGGTTGGCGGGGAGCGATCTGCGGAGCTAGATCCGTACTCCGCGGCCACGGCAACCACCGCGGCCCGGCCGCCAGAGAACGCGGACAACGGCTCCAGCGGGCCATTCGATCAGGACGCAGCTGGCGGCGCGTAGAACGGTCCGGGACAGATCTCCGTCAGTAGTTTCACGACCTGTTACAGCCATGTGTCCTGATTGCTAGGAGCACTCATTCGGATAAGACTAAGATCCTCCGATACATAGGGTATATCGGACGCAAACGTCCTAAGTGATCCGCCCTGGAGGATGGATGCGCAGGGTTGCCGGGCTGGTTGCTGCTGGCCTCGGGGCCTTCCTGGTCGTGCTCGCCCTGCTCATTCGCTTCGTCGTGGTGGGCGAGGCAGTCAAGTTTCCGCTGAACGAAAACTCAATCACGACGCTGATTGCGACGAACGCGAGCTACTTCAGCCCAGTCCAGGTCAAGGTGGTCAGTGGTGTCACTCTCGAGGACACCATGACGGTCCAGGGCGACAACGCCGCCGGTAACTCGAGCCGCGCCGTGTGGAACGAGTTCAGTTACCTATATGACGAGACAAACCACGCCACGGTGTCGGACACCCTCAACAGGCTAGCCTTCGACCGGCGCACGGGGATCCTCATCAACTGCTGCGGCACGGCCGTCGGCACCAAGATGAACCCGCATGTCTCGGGCCAGGGCTACGTGTGGCCGTTTAACGTGCAGAAGCAGACCTACCAGGTTTACAACACAACGCTTCTCAACACTGTGTCCGCCACCTACGCGGGCACCGCTACAGTCGATGGCCTGACGACTTACAAGTACGTGGAGAACATTCCGGCAACGCGGGCCGGGACGCAGACGCTGCCTGGATCGCTGGTCGGCCAACAGGGCACGCAGCTGGTGACACTCCGTGAGTACTTCCGGGGAACGACTACTGAGTACGTCAATCCCACAACGGGAGCTCCCGTTGAGGAAGTATCAGATCAGCATCTCTACCTTGCGGACACTAGTGGCAGGCCGGTACTTAGCGTGCTCAGCGGTGAGTTCGCTACGAAGCCGAGCAGTGTGGCAGCGCTCGTCAACAGAGTCAAGAAGGATCAAAACGAGATCGACTTGGTGTCGGATGTACTTCCGGGGGCCAGTGGCCTCGTTGGCATCATCCTTCTGGTCACGGGCGTCTTGCTGACGTTGACGCGTCGGCGCAAGGACGCCTACGACGAGTACGCCAGGGGCAAAGTGTCAGCATAGGCGGTGGGGTTGCAGCTACTGCGGTACAGAGTTAGGAGCCGACCTTGGCCTGGGTTAGCTCCCGCTCGGCGGCTTGCTGGCCAGGATCGACCGGTGCAGTCCCGTAAGTTCCGGGCCAGCCGGCTTGCTTGCGGTGTCGGCCAGCCTGCGCGAGCACGGTGCCCTTCGCGCCCCGGCCCATGGCTAGTCCGATGCCGCCCAGGGCAAGGTCGGAAGCGGTGGTAACCACCCTGGTGACGAGGGCTACGGCCAGCGCTGTGCCGTGCGGCAAGACCGTCGTCAGCGCGGCGATGAGAATGACCTCACGAGCCCCTATCCCGCTGGGGAACACGACCAGGAGCAGTCCCGCCGAGAAGGCGAGGGCGTAGCCGCCTATCGCCAGCAGCAGCAGGAGGCGGCCCTGGCCCGCCATATCGGCCTGCACGAGCCATACCTGGACGCCAAGCAGCACCCAGCCGAGCAGGGTCCAGATCAGTGCATGGGCAAGCCCGCGCCAGCTGAGCCGGCGCTCCAGCGGCTGTCGTCTGACCAGGGCCAGTCCGCGATCGATGACTGGTCCGAGCACCGGCGGGCACAGGCCGATCACGAATAGCGGCACCGCCGCGAGAACCCACCAGTAATGCCTGGCCGTGCCGGGTGAAGCCAGTGGCAGCGCAAGCGCCGCTACACCGAGCCCCGCGCCGATCGTCACGGCCAGGGAAACCGCGACCGAGGCTGCGCTGCGGCGGCGCGGCACACCAAGATCATGTCCCAGCTCGACCTGGGCCGCGAAAGCCCAAACCGCGCCGGGAAGGTACTTGCCCAGCTGCGAGACGAAGTTGATGTTGACGGCGGCCTTGGCTGACAGGGGCGATCCGAGGTCGGCGAGCACCGCCCGCCAGGCCAGCATCATGCAAGCTGACCCGCCCATCGCCGCGAGCAGCGAGAACGCCACTGAGTACCAGTGCAGCCGGGCCAGGCCAGTAGCCACTTGCGGCCATTCGGCATAGAGTCCGTAGCTGCAGAACGCCAGCACCACTACGAGCAGCGCGACCCTCACCCGTGGGTCGCGCGCAAGCCGGGCGAACCGAGGCAGCACCCAGCGATGCTATCTGTACGGCCTGGCTGTCTGTGGCGCATTTGACTACTTGTTAGTAGCTTTCAGCTCTAGCCTCCCGCGCAAGTCATGTGGTGTCCTAGCGCTACGCACGTGGCTAGTTCGCTGACCGACTCGGAGGTGTGCAGTGGGATCGAGGGGATTCTGGCGCCGGGCGCAGGAGGATCCGGGCTGGATCGCGATAGTAGATCCTGACGGCACCGAGCACACCGCTGGCGACCTGCTCGCCCGGGCCAATCAGCTCACGCACGCCTTGCGCGCGAGGGGCCTGAAGACCGGCGACGCCATCGCGTCACTGCTGCCCAATGGCGCCACGCCGGTAGAGGTCTACCTGGCTGCCTTGCAGGCGGGCTGGTATCTGACCCCGGTCAACTGGCACTTTACGGCCCCCGAGGCTGCTTACATCGTGACGGACTGCGGTGCCAAGGCGTTCTTCGTGCATGAGCGGTTCGCCAAGCTCGGCGCCGAGACAGCCGATCAGGCTGGCATTCCGGCGGATGCCAGGTTCAGCTTCGGCCACGTGCCCGGTTTCACTAGCGTCGAGGACCTGCGGGCAGGTCAGCCGGAGAGCCTGCCAGCAGCACGGACCGCCGGCACGACCATGCATTACACCTCGGGCACCACTGGCCGCCCGAAGGGCGTGCGTCGCGCACTGACCGGCCTGGACCCTGATGACGCCGTCGTCCTTGGTGCCGGGCTGCTGTCCTTCTTCGGCGTGACCGAAGGCCAGCCCAACGCGCACCTGCTGACGTCGCCGAACTACCACACTGCCGTGACAGTCTTCGGCGGCGGGGCGCTGCACATGGGGCACACGATCGTGACGATGGAGGGCTTCGACGCTGAGACCGCGCTGGCACTCACTGAGCGTTACCGGTGCACGAACTCGCACATGGTGCCGACGCAGTTCAAGCGGATGCTCTCGCTGCCCGACGACGTCAAGGCCAGGTACGACCTCTCCTCGATGCGCTGGCTGATCCACGCTGCCGCGCCGTGCCCGGTCGGGATCAAGCAGGCCATGCTCGACTGGTGGGGTCCGTGCGTATGGGAGTACTACGCAGCCACCGAAGGCGGCGGCACGATCGCCTCACCGCAGGACTGGCTGGCGCACCCCGGCACAGTCGGCACCGCGTGGCCGATCAGCGAACTGCTGATCGCGGACGAGAACGGTGCGGCCTGCCCGACGGGAATGCCAGGCACCGTCTACATGAAGATGATGCTGTCAGACTTCGAGTACTACGGCGACAAGGCCAAGACGCAGGCAAACAGGCTGAAGGATTATTTCACCGTCGGCGACATCGGCTACCTGGACGCTGAGGGTTTCCTGTACCTCTGTGACCGGAAGTCCGACATGATCATCTCGGGCGGCGCGAACATTTACCCGGCCGAGATCGAGGCCGAGATCATCATGAATCCCAAGGTCGCGGACGTTGCCGTGTTCGGCATTCCGGATGAGGAGTGGGGCGAGCAGATCAAGGCGGTCGTCCAGCCAGCTGACGGCGTAGCGCCCGGCGACGAGCTAGCGGCGGAGATCCTGGCGGGCCTAGAGGGCAGGCTGGCGAAGATGAAGTGGCCTAAGACCATAGATTTCACCGCCGAGCTGCCCCGCGACCCCAGCGGCAAGCTGCTCAAGCGCCGCCTCCGCGATCCCTACTGGGCCGGCCGCGCTGCCGCGATATAGGAGGCACGGGGCTTCTTGGTCGGCTCGGCGCCGGACCGAACTGGATCGATCCAGTTCGGCTACTAGGTTGCAGCCACCCTGGCGAGCGTGTCGATGAGCCGGGTGGTGGACGTGGAATCTGGTGGCTGCCCGTAGGTCAGCGCGAATATGTGCCTGCGAGCGCCCGGCAGTTCCACAGTGGCGATGCCGGGGTGCCGGGCGGATCGCAGCGCGAGCGCGGGCAGCGTGGTTACGCCCAGGCCGGCCGCGACCAGTGCCTGCACCGCCAGGTAGTCGTCGGTCGTGAAGGAGATCTTCGGCGTGAACCCGGCCGCCTCGCATTGCCGCACAAGGTAGGCGCGGCAACGCTCGCAGCCTGCGATCCAGCGGCGGTCGGCGTAGTGAGCCAGGTCGGCGATCGGCACCCGGCCGTCGTCCGGCCCGGCCTTGCTGGTCCCACCGTCGTCGGCCGTGCCCTTGCTACCGGCCCGCCAGGCCGCGGTCACCAAATGCACCGGCTCGTCCAGCAGCAGCCGCCCGCTGGTTCCCTCGTCGGCCGGGTCGGGCGGAGCGGGGTCAGCGTCCTGCTGGAAATGGCGGAACACAATGGCGACATCGACATAACCGGCCCGCAGCATCCGCACTGCTTCGGGCGGCTCTGCCTCGGTCAGCATGAAGTCCATGCCGGGCGTCTCAGCCTCCAGCCTGGCTGCGGCCGCGGGGACGAGCGTGCCGAGCGCGGATGGGAACGCGGCCAAGCGCACCCGGCCCTCCCGGAGCCCGACGTGCGCAGCCAGCTCGGCCTCGGCCGCGTCTAGCCTGCCGATGATTTCCTCGGCCCGCTCGGCGAGCAGCCGGCCGGCTTCGGTCAGCCGGATGCCGCGGCCGACGCGCTCGAGCAGTTGCGTTCCGGTTTCGGCTTCAAGCCTGGCGATGTGATGGCTGATAGAGGGCTGGGCGTAGTTCAGCGCACGTGCGGCGGCGGTCACCGAGCCATGCGTGGCGACCGCGACCAGCACCCGCAGCCTGGTCACATCCAGCATTTCCCAACTATAGATCGTCTCGTTGTTGATCAGCCGTCCCATCGACTGCGGCGGCGCTATCGGCCATCCCACCTCGCTTCGAGACCGCTCGCGACGGGTTCCGCGCACGTTCCATCGATTCAGGCCCCTACATACCGGGTAACTCGGACCGGAGGACGACCCAAATCGGTGGAACGTCGTTACTACCGGACGATGAGCCAATGCGCAAAGGCAGGATGATCTGGCGGCCGGCGCCGGGATGGCCGGAGGCACCGTCCGGCTGGCAGCCACCGCCCGGCTGGAGCCCGCCCCCGGAGTGGCCGCCAGCCCCTCCGGACTGGGCTTTCTGGACGCCTGCGGAGCCGGGTGCCCCAGCGCAGTCGCCGGCTCCGGTGCAACCGGGCGCGCCAGCTCAGCCAGCGGCATCGGCCTTGCCGCCGGACATGACCAGAGCTGGCCTGGTGCTAGAGACCAGGCTTGTGATGATCGCCGGGCTCTTCCCCTGGATTGCCGCCGCCGTCGTCATTCTGGCCAAGCACGTGGATACCGGCCAGATCCTGACCCAGCTGCCGTCCATTACGCCGCATCAGCCAGTCTTGAATGTCATTCTGAGCGTGCTCAGCTACCTGCCGTCGGCATCGATAGTGCCGCTGGTTCTGCTTCTGCTCATCCGCACCGGACAGCGACCTTCCGACCTCGGCCTGACCCGGCTGCCGCCCCGAGACCTCGGCGGTGGCAGTCGGGTTGGCAGCCGCGGCCCTGGGCCTCGAGCTTGTTCTGGCCTTCGTGCTCAGCCCGCTGCAGCACTCAAGGTTCCTGAATACCGCTGGCAGGCTCGACGTCCCGGCCTACTACCTGCTCATCGCGTTGTCCGTGGCGCTCACCACGGCCGTGGCCGAGGAGGTAATCGTGAACGGCTACCTCATTACCCGGCTCGATCAGCTCGGCTGGTCACCCGCCAAGGCGTTCTGGCTCAGCATGGCGCTGCGTGCTAGCTACCACCTGTACTACGGAGTCGGCGTGGTGCTAACCCTGCCGTTCGGATGGCTGGCGACCCGGTCCTTCCAGAAGCACCGCAAGCTCAACCGGCCGATCGTCGCGCATTTCCTCTACGACGGTACTGTCTCCACAATCGCCATCCTGATCGCCGGGCCGCCGCTAATCGCCCGCGGGGCCTCGACCCTCAAGCAGCGGACTAGCCGGGTCCCTGGCCGGTCTGGTGGGGTCGCCTGCCAGCTGCCGACGCCGCCAGGCGATTCCGGACAGGGCCTCGAGCACGACCCTGTTGGCCAGGAAAGCGGTAACCTCCGCATGATCGAACGGCGGGGCGACTTCGACCACGTCAATCCCGGCCAGCGGCAGCTCCATGGCGATCCGGCGAACGGCATCGAGCAGCTGGCGCCCCGTCAGCCCGCCTGGCTCCGGAGTGCCGGTGCCAGGCGCCATGCCGGGATCGACGACATCGACGTCGACCGACAGGAACACGCCTTCGCACTCGTCGGTCGCGATGCCGAACGCCTCGGTCAGGCAGTCATCCAAGCCGCGCCCGACCACCTCGGTCATCTCGTAGCTGCGCATTCGCTGCTGGGCCATCCAGGCCAGCGTCTCCGGCTCTGGCCAGTAGCCGCGCAGGCCGATCTGGAGGAACCGGTCGCCGCGGACCGCACCGGACTCGATCAGGCGGCGCATCGGGGTGCCGTGGCCGTACAGCGACCCGAACTGCGTGTCGCCGGTGTCGGCGTGCGCATCGAAGTGGATCACCGACAGCCGTCCCCAGCCGACATGGCGGGCCACGCCGGTCGCGTCCGGCAGCGCGATGGTGTGGTCACCGCCCAGGACGACGGGAACGGCGCCGCCGTGACACGCCCGGTGCACAGCTTCCTCCAGCCGGCGTAGTGAGACCTCCGTATCGCCGGACGGCATCTCCACGTCGCCCGCGTCGGCCACCTTGAGCTCGACCAGCGGATCGACGCCGAGCGCCAGGTGCGGCCTCGACCCGTCATGCGGAAGGTAGTCGGTGAACCGGATCGCCTGCGGCCCGAACCGCGCGCCTGGCCGGTGCGACGTCCCGCCGTCGAACGGGGCCCCGATGATCATGATGTCTGTCCCGGTCCAGGACGCGGGGTCGGCCAGGTCGGCCCGAGCCACGCCCAGGAAGGTGGCATCCGGTCCGTACATGCCGCCGAGTCGGGTCATCGCGCATTCCTCCAGGGGAACGTGGCCTGGTGGCCCTCGCCGCCGCAGCTTGCTCGCGGTGTGCTCGCCCACCGTATCGCCGCCTCCCGGCCGAGCCCAGTTAACCGGCTGGCCAGGAAGACGAAGCCGGAGCGAAACACTGGTGTGAGACGCTGTATTACCGGCCAAAGGCGCGAAACGGAGCACGCGGTTGACCCAGGAGTCATACATTTCGGACCTTGTGCTCGCGGACGGGCGTCACATGCCCCTGGCCGGGCTGTACAACCTGCGCGAGGTGGGCGGCTACCCCACCGCCGATGGCGGCATGGTGCGCTGGCGCGCCCTGTTCCGGTCCGACGCCCTGCACCGGCTCGACGAGTCTGGCACTGCGGCCATCGCCGCACTTGGGCTGCGAACCATCGTTGACCTCCGAACGCAGCTGGAAGTCGACGTCGCGCCGAGCGCGCTGGCCGGGGTGATGGCCACGACGACACATATTTCCCTGCTGACCGGCGACCTCCAGGCGCTGCCGCTCGAACTGGACGGGGTCTACCGGTACATCATTGATGCGTGCGGCAAGACGGTCGGCGAGGCGATCAAGCTCCTCTGCGCCCCGGATGCATTCCCGGCTCTGGTGCACTGCAGCGCGGGCAAGGACCGGACCGGGATCGTGATTGCGCTTATCCTGGCCGTGCTGGGCGTCCCGGACGAGGTGATCGCGGCCGACTACGGCTTGAGTGGCGGCTACCTGGATCAGGAGAACACCCCGGCGATCGGGCAGCTCAAGGCCAGCACCGGCCTCGGCGAGAGCCTGACCAACGAGCTACTCGCCAGCCCGCCGGTGCTGATTGCCAAGGTCCTGGCCCACGTCAGGGCGTCCTGGGGGTCGGTCGATGAGTACCTGCTCGACCACGGCCTCTCGGCCGCGGACCTGGCGAGCCTGCGCGCCGCGCTGGTCGGTTAACGGCTCCCGGCTCCGGCGGGCCACGATGATTCTCGACGACCTCGACAAGCAGATCGTCGCGGCGCTGGTCAAGGACGCCCGGGCGACCTACGCCGAAATCGGGTCGGCGATCGGGCTCTCGGCCCCGGCGGTCAAGCGGCGCGTCGACCGGCTGTTGGCAACCGGGCGCGATCACCGGGTTCAGCGCCCAGGTCGATCCGTCCGCCGTCGGCTGGACCACGGAAGCCTACGTGGAGCTGTTCTGCCGCGGCCGGACCTCGCCGGCCGACATCGCGGTAGCGCTCGCCAAGTACCCCGAGGTAATCGACGCGTGCACGATCACCGGGGAGGCTGACGCCCTGCTGCACGTCCAGGCGTCCGATGTTCGTCATTTTGAGCAGGTGGTGGAGCGCATCGGGGCCGAATCCTTCGTCGTCCGGACACGCAGCGTCATCGTTTTGTCGAGACTTGTTAACCGGCCTGACCTGCTGAGCGGAGGCGGCGGCAGCTAGGCGAGGACGATTCGGCACTACTTAGGCCCGATATTCACTGAGTGGCGGTTCTGGCCGGATGCATCGACTACAGTCTTGGCCATGACGGAGCGTCATGAGAATCCAGCTGCCAGCGGCAGGCCGATCACCACCGGCGAATTCCGCGCGACCCCGGATGTCTCCGCGAGCACGGCCCAGTTCCGCGCGTTCGCCGAGGACGGTGGCGAGCCCGGCCGACCCTGGGAGATGGCTGCGCCCGGACGCAGCGTGGCCCGGATGGCGCTGCTCATCGTCGGCGTGGCGATCGTGCTCGCGCTCGTCGCACTGCTGATCGTGAAGTAGCCGCCGGCAGCCTGCACGGCTCTAAGTTGCCTGCCGTGCGTATATCGCCAGCGGCGGCGTGTTTGTATTGGCAGTCATGACCGCAGGGTCCACGACTCCGCATGCTGGCCAGCCGGGAGATACAGAAGAAGAACAGCACCGGCTGACAGCCCTCGAGGGCCTGGCGGCGTTGTCCCTGGACGCACTGTCCTCGGTGGCCTACGGCCCGCAGGCCATCCTTATCGTGCTGGCGACCGCAGGCGCGGCCGCGCTTCATTACACTCTGCCGGTCACCCTCGCGATCGTGCTACTGCTGGCGGTGCTGGTGATCTCCTACCGCCAGGTCATCGAGGCTTTCCCTGGCGGCGGCGGCGCGTACGCGGTGGCCAAGGCGCACCTGGGCAGCCGGGCAAGCCTGATCGCGGCGGCCTCGCTTGTCATCGACTACATCCTCAACGCGGCAGTAGGCGTGTCAGCCGGCGTCGAGGCGCTGACCTCCGCGTTTCCGCGCCTTTACCCGGATCGTGTGGTGCTGTGCCTGGCTGGTGCTCGCGGCGATCACGGCAGCCAACCTATGGGGCGTCGCCGAGTCGGCCAGGCTGTTCATCGCCCCGACGCTCATCTTCGTCGCCGGGATCTTCGCTGTCATCATCGGTGGCCTGCTCCGATCGCATCCGCTCCCGTTCCCCCAGGGGTCGCTCTCATCGGTCCCAGCGACGGTAGGCATCCTGCTGTTGCTCAGAGCGTTCGCCTCCGGCTGCTCGGCGCTGACCGGGGTGGAGGCGATCGCGAACGCAGTGCCGGAGTTCAAGAAGCCGCGGGTCCGGCGGGCGCAGCACACCGAGATGGGGCTTGGCATCATTCTCGGCCTGATGTTGATCGGCATCGCCGTGCTGGCCGCAGAAGTTCCACACCTATCCCTCCTCGAGTACAACCACGCTCGCCCAGCTCACACAGGCATCGCTCGGTCACAACTTCGTGTTCTATGTGATCCAGCTCATCACGACGGTGCTGCTGGCGCTGGCCGCCAACACCTCATTTGGCGGCCTGCCGGTGCTGGCCTCGCTGCTGGCCACCGACAACTTCCTGCCGCATCTGTTCTTCCTCAAGGCCGACCGCCAGGTGCACAGGTACGGCGTGGTGGTACTCGCCGTGTTTGCCGCTGTCCTGCTGGTTGTGTCCAACGGCGACACCCAGGCGCTCATCCCCCTGTTCGCCATCGGGGTCTTCGTCGGCTTCACGCTGTCGCAGGGCGGGATGGTGTTGCACTGGCGTGAGCAAGGTGGCCCCGGCTGGCGCGGACGGGCGGTTATCAACGGTGTCGGCGCGATCTTCACGCTGGCGGCGCTGGCTATCGAGCTGATCAGCAAGTTCACCGAGGGCGCCTGGCTGGTCGTGATCGTCGTCCCGCTGCTCGTCCTGATGTTCTCCCGCGTGCACGCGGCCTATGCCCGGATCGGCCGCCAGCTGCAGATCGGCCAGGTGCCGGAGCCGCCGCAGCAACGCAGCTCGCTGGTCGTCGTCCCCGTTGGGAGCATGTCCAGGTTGGTCAGGGAGGGGATATCGGCCGCGCTGTCGCTAGGCGATCAGGTGGTGGCGGTCACGGTCTGCTACGACGACGCGCAGGACCAGCTTGCCGACGAGCGCCTGCGCGAGCAATGGGCGCAGTGGCACCCGGACGTGCCCTTGGTGACGCTGCACAGCGCCCACAGGTCGCTCGGCACGGCTGTGGTGGACTACCTGCAGGAGCTAGAGCAAAACCTCTGACCAGGACCAGCTCGTGGTGCTGATCCCGGAGGTGCAGCCCGCCCGGCCATGGCAGCAGATCCTGCATAACCAGCGCGGCTTCGTGCTTGAGCGGGCAATCCAGCGCGGCACCGTCAACGTGGTCATCTGCCGGTTCCGCTACCGGATGGAAGCGCTGGCAGCCAGCCAGCCCGAAGCCGCACCCGGCGGCGACCCGGGCCTGCCGTCTGCCGGCCGTCGTGACCGGCCAGACCTGCCGGGCTGAACCGCTCGTGAATTGGGCCGGACGAATCCCGAGCTGGGCGTCACGACCCCGTCATGCGACGTCGGGATCCGGCTGGTAACGGTAGCCCATGCCTGGCTCGGTCAGCAGCCAGTGCGGACGGGCCGGATCGGGCTCCAGCTTCCGGCGCAGCTGCGCCATGTACAGGCGCAGGTTGCCGGTCGCATCCGCGTATCCGGGTCCCCAGACCTCCGCAAGCAGCAGCTGCTGGCTGAGCAGCTTGCCCGGATTGCGCAGCAGCGCCTCCAGCAGGTGCCACTCCGTTGGAGTCAACCGGATGTCAGCAGCGCCGCTGTCGGCACCGTCCCGGATGACCCGTTTGGCCGCCAGGTCGACGACGAGGTCGCCGAGCCGGAACTGTGGTGTGTCGGCGTCGGGGCTGGTTCGCCGGCTGACCGCCCGCATCCGCGCCAGCAGCTCATCCATTCCGAACGGCTTGGTGACGTAGTCGTCGGCGCCCGCGTCCAGCGCTTCTACCTTGTCCGTGCTATCGGCCCGCCCGGACAGGACGATGATGGGCGCGGCGGTCCAGCCTCGCAGGCCATGAATGACGTCGACACCGTCCAGGTCGGGCAGTCCAAGATCGAGTATCACCAGGTCCGGCGGGTGCCTGGCAGCCAGTTCCAGCGCCTCGCTCCCGCTGCCCGCGGTATGCACCTCGTACTCACGGACGCGCAGGTTGATACGCAGCGCCCGGAGGATCTGCGGTTCATCGTCGATGACGAGAACGGTTGTCACGGAACCACCCTTGCACGAGTCAGCTTCGTTCTCGCCGGAGACCGTCACGGCGTGCCCTGTCGCGGATTCGAGCAACAGCGGGGACGCCCACCGTGAGCGTCACGACACGGCGCGGCCCGGGCTCGTAGGGCCCAGGCGAGCTGGAGCCTCCCGCGGGTCGGCGTCTTGGCCCAGGCCGGGCGGCAGCTGACTGACAGCTCCCGGAGCGGCTGGCAGCGACAGGGTCATGGTCAGTCCGCCGCCCGGTGTGTCGTCAGGTTCCAGGGTGCCGCCCATGGCTTCGGTCAGCCCGCGCGACAAGGCCAGGCCCAGGCCGACGCCGGTGGTGTTGTCGGTATCGCCGAGTCGCTGGAACGGCACGAACATCTGGTCCCGGTTCGCCGCAGGTATGCCCGGCCCGCGGTCGATGATGCGGAGCTCGACGCGGTCCAGCAAAGAACTCGCGGTGAGTGCGGGCGCCATGTTATCGGGGGAGTACCGGATTGCGTTCGCGGTGAGGTTGGCGATCACTCGTTCCAGGATGCCAGGGTCCACGTCCACTTCCGGCAGGTCCTCGGGGATGTCCACCGTCACCGTCCGCGCGGCTGGACCGAGGTCATCGAGCGACCTGGCCACAATCTCTGACAAGTCCGCGGCCCGCGGAAACACCGCCAGAGCTCCGGCCTGCAGCCTGCTCATGTCGAGCAGATTGTCGACTAGGCGAGCCAGCCGGTCGAGTGACTCATCCGCCGTGGCCAGCAGTTCGTCCTGATCCTCGGCGTCCCATTCGATGTCGTGCGAGCGCAGGCTCGTAACCGCGGCCTTGGCTGAAGCCAGTGGCGTGCGCAGGTCGTGGCTCACGGCGGCCAGCAGAGCGGTACGGACCCGGTCGGCCTGCGCGATCGGCCTGGCGGCCTCTGCTGCTGCGGTCAGTCGGCTCTGCTCGAGCGCAACAGCCGCGTAGGCGGCGAATGCCCCGAGCACCCTGCGGTCGGCCGCGGGAAGCGGTCGGCCCCGCAGCGCCAGCACGAGGTCTTCGCCGATCGGCATCTCCACGTCGGCTTCCTCCGGCCTGCAGGCCGCTGGCTCACCGGAGCACCCGACGACCGTCCACTGGCCGGCCTGCCGCGCTGCCGTTGAGGGGGACGGGCTCGCCGAGCCGTCGGCCGACGCCCGCAGCCGGGCTTGCTGGGTATTGGCCTGGTCGGACAGCTCGAGCAAGGCAACGGAGTCCATCCCGAAGGCTTCGCGGACCCGATCGAGAACTGCGGGCAGTGCGCGCTGCCCGCGCAGCACGCTGCCCGCCGTGGTTGCCAGTAGCTCAGATTCCGCCCCGGATCGGGCCGCTTGCTTGGTGCGCCGGGCCGCCCTGTCCACGACCGAGCTGACGACCAGGCCGGCCGCGACGAAGATGAGGAGCGCCACGACGTTGTTGGCCTGAGCGATCGTCCACTGGTAAATCGGCGGGGTGAAGTAGTAGTTGAGCAGCAGCGAGCCGGCCACGGCGGCTAGCAAAGCGGGGATGAAGCCGCCCACCAGCGCGACCGCGATGACGCCGGCGAGGAAAACAAGCATCTCGCTAGTCAGGTTGAGGGTGCCGCGCAAGTTGGCCAGCGCGAGCGTGATAAGCGGCATCAGCCCTACGGTCAGCGCGAAGCCCGCCAGCTGACGCTGGCGGTTCAGGCCGCCACCGCGGAACCTGGGGAGCGCCCGGCCGCGGCCGACATAGGAGTGAGTGACCATGTGCACGTCGATGTCACCGGATGCGCGCATGGTCCGCATGCTGACGCCCGGCCCGGTCAGCAGCGAGGCGAGCCAACCGCGCCGACTGACGCCCAGCACCAGCTGGGTGGCATTCTCGGCCCGTGCGAACGTCAGCAGTGCCTCGGGCACGTTGTCGCCGACAACCTGGTGGTAGGTGCCGCCGAGAGATTCGGTGAGCCGCCGCTGCGCGGCCAGCGCGGCCGGGTCGGCCCCGGCCAGGCCGTCCGATTTGGTCACGTGTACTGCGAGCAGGTCGCCGCCCGAGGACCGGGCGGCGATGCGGGCGGCTCGCCTGACCAGCGTCTCGCCCTCGGGGCCACCGGTCAGCGCAACAACGACCCGTTCCCTCGCCTCCCAGGTTGCGTGGATGTCGTGCGCTTCCCGATACCGTTGCAAGCCCTCGTCGACCTTGTCGGCGAGCCACAGCAGCGCGAGCTCGCGCAGTGCCGACAGGTTGCCGATGCGGAAATAGTTGGTGAGGGCCGCGTCGATCTTCTCGGCCTGGTAAATGTTGCCGTGCGCCATCCGGCGACGCAGCGCCTCCGGGGTCATGTCCACGAGCTCGACCTGGTCGGCCGCGCGCACGAGGGCGTCGGGTACCGTTTCGCGTTGCGGCACTCCGGTGATCTTCTCGACCACGTCGTTGACCGACTCGAGGTGCTGGATGTTCATGGCCGAGATGACATCGATGCCGGCGTCCAGCAACTCGGCGACGTCCTGCCAGCGCTTCTCGTTGCGTGAGCCGGGCACGTTGGTGTGGGCGAACTCGTCGACGAGCGCGACTTGCGGGTGCCTGGCCAGCACCGCGTCTAGGTCCATTTCCTCGAAAAAGGTACCGCGGTAGGGGATCTTGGCCCTCGGAATGACTTCCAGGTCGCCTACTTGCTCCTGGGTGTGCGGCCTGCCGTGCGGCTCGACGTAGGCCACGACTACGTCGGTGCCGCGGTCCCGGCGCCGGTGGCCCTCGTTGAGCATGGCGAACGTCTTGCCGACACCGGCGGCCGAGCCGAGGTAGATCCTCAGCTGGCCCCGGCCGCCGGGCTTCCTGCCTGCCCGGATATCCGCAAGACCCTCGTTACTCATGCAAATCCCCTCGTGGACAGCGTCTCACGGCTGGTAGCGGTAACCCATCCCGGGCTCGGTCAGCAGGTGACGCGGCCGGGGCGGGTCGTCTTCCAGTTTCCTGCGCAGCCTGGCCATATGAAAGCGCAGGTAGTGCGTGCTGTTCTCGGTGCCAGGGCCCCAGAGCTCAGCGAGCAGGCGGCTGGCCGGGACAAGCTGGCCTGACGACCGCAGCAGTACGTCGAGCATTCGCCACTCGGTCTTGGTCAGATGGACGGGCTCCGGCCCGTCGCCGCCCTTGCGGGTCACGGTGCGGGCGGACAGGTTGACCAGGCACGTCCCGATGCTGAACTCGGGGCCTACGCTGGGCCGCGCGTCCCTGCGCAGCGCGGCGCGAAGCCGGGCCACCAGCTCGTCCATGGAAAACGGCTTGGTCACGTAGTCGTCTGCCCCGGCATCCAGGGCGCCGATCTTGTCACCCGATCCGGCCCGGCCGGACAGCACGATCACCGGCGCGGCCGACCATTCGCGCAGTCCGCGTATCACCTCGGTGCCGTCCAGATCCGGCAGGCCCAGGTCGAGCAGCACGGCGTCCGGCGGACGCCGCGCTGCCTCGACCAGGGCCTCCTGGCCGGCCGAGGCGGTTGTCACCTCGTAGCCGCGGGCGCGGAGGGTTATCTGGAGCGCCCGCAGCAGTGCCGGCTGCATCCTCAACGATGAGGATGCGCCCTCCGTCAGACCGGGTACTTCTCATCGAGCGCGATGTTCAGTAGCAGCACGTTCACCGTCGGCTCGCCGAGGAAACCGAGCGTGCGACCTTGGGTGTTCTTGCTGACCAGGGCGCGGACCGCCGCCGGGCTGATATGCCTGGCCGCTGCGACCCGGTCCACTTGAATCGCTGCGTTGGCCGGCGAGATGTAGGGCTCGAGGCCGGATGCGGAGGCGGTTACCGCGTCCGGCGGGATCGCCGCTATCTTCACGTGGTCGAATGCCGCGATCTGCGCTTGCCGCTGCTTGATCTCCCGCACCAGCTTGGGGTTGTTCGGCCCCAGGTTAGAGGCGCCAGAGTAGAGCGGGTCGCAGCCGTAGTCGTTCGCCGCGCCGCTCGTAGCTACGGACGGGCGCGGCTGGAAGTACTGCGGCAGCGGGTTGCCCTTAGCGTCGACGAACTCCTGGCAGAGCAGGCTGGAGCCGACCACCCGGCCGTGGTAGCTGACTAGCGAGCCGTTGGCCTGGTGATGGAATGCCACCTGGGCCACCGCGAGCATGACCAGCGGGTAGATGATGCCCGTCAGCACCGTGAAGACCAGCAGGCCGCGGAGGCCCGCTATGTGCTGCCGGACAAAGCTTGGAAGGCGGTTCATTGTCAGATCACCTAAATCCGGGGATGAACTGGATGATGAGGTCGATGATCTTGATCCCGATGAACGGGATGATCAGCCCGCCGACGCCATAGATCCACAGGTTCCTGCGGAGCATGGCTGCGGCAGACGACGGCCGGTATCGCACGCCGCGTAGTGCCAGCGGGATCAGCGCGACGATGATCAGCGCGTTGAAGATGATTGCCGAGGTGATGGCCGACTGCGGACTGTGCAGGTGCAGGATGTTCAGCTTCGCTAGGCCTGGGATCACGCCCTCGAACATGGCCGGGATGATCGCGAAGTACTTCGCCACGTCGTTGGTGATAGAGAACGTGGTCAGAGCACCGCGCGTGATCAGCAACTGCTTGCCGATCTCCACGATCTCGATGAGCTTGGTCGGGTTGGAGTCCAGGTCCACCATGTTCCCGGCCTCCTTGGCCGCGGATGTTCCGGTGTTCATGGCAACCCCGACGTCGGCCTGGGCGAGGGCGGGTGCGTCGTTGGTGCCGTCGCCAGTCATCGCGACCAGCCGGCCGCCTTCCTGCTCCTTCTTGATCAGCGCCATCTTGTCTTCCGGCGTCGCCTCGGCGAGGAAATCGTCCACACCGGATTCCTCGGCGATCGCCCTGGCGGTCAGCGGGTTGTCACCGGTGATCATCACGGTGCGGATGCCCATCTTGCGCATCTCAGCGAACCGCTCGGCAATGCCCTCCTTGACGATGTCCTTGAGGTAAATAACGCCGAGAGCGCGAGCCGCACCGTTGTGATGCTCCGCCACCACCAGCGGCGTGCCGCCGACGCCCGAGATCCCATCCACCATAGAGCTGAGTTCCTCGGGCGGGGTGCCGCCGTTGTCGCGGACCCACTGGGTGACCGAGCCGGCCGCGCCCTTGCGAACCTGCCGTCCGTCGGCCAGATCGATGCCGCTCATCCTGGTCTGTGCGGTGAACTCGACGAACTCCGCGTGCTGGAGTTCGCCCTCGGCACGCTCCCGCAGGCCGTACTTCTCCTTCGCCAGCACGGCTATGGAGCGGCCTTCTGGGGTGTAGTCGGCCATGCTGGACAGCTGGGCCGCGTCAGCGAGCTGTTCGGCGGTCACCCCGGTCACTGGCAGGAACTCGGTGGCCTGCCGGTTGCCGATGGTGATAGTGCCAGTCTTGTCCAGCAGCAGGGTGTTCACATCACCCGCTGCTTCCACGGCCCGGCCGGACATGGCCAGCACATTCCGCTGGACCAGCCGGTCCATGCCCGCGATGCCGATCGCGGACAGCAGCGCGCCGATCGTGGTCGGGATCAGCGCGACCAGCAGCGCGACGAGGATGACCAGAGTCTGCGGAGCGCCGGAGTAGTACGCCATGGGCTGCAGCGTGACCACGGCCAGCATGAAGATGATCGTGAGCGCAGCGAGCAGGATGTTCAGCGCGATCTCGTTCGGCGTCTTCTGCCGCTTCGCACCCTCGACCAGCGCGATCATGCGGTCGATGAAAGTCTCGCCTGGTTTGGACGTGATCTTCACGACAATCCGGTCCGACAGCACCTTGGTTCCGCCGGTGACCGCTGACCGGTCTCCGCCGGATTCGCGGATGACCGGAGCCGACTCGCCGGTTATGGCCGACTCGTCCACCGACGCGACGCCCTCGACGACGTCGCCGTCGCCGGGGATGATCTCGCCTGCCTCGACCACCACGAAGTCGCCGAGTGTGAGCTGGGTGCCCGGCACTGCTTCTTCGCGCGAATCTGCCTGACCCGGCTTCCAGCCGACCAGGCGGCGGGCCACGGTCTCCCGCTTGGTCTTGCGCAGCGTCTCGGCCTGCGCCTTGCCGCGGCCTTCGGCGACTGCCTCGGCCATGTTGGCGAACAGCACTGTCAGCCACAGCCAGACCACGATGGTCCAGTTGAAGACGGACGGCTTGGTAATGGCCGTGTATAGGGTCAGGAGCGCGCCGACCTCAACCACGAACATGACCGGGTTCTTGACCTGGACCCGCGGATCCAGCTTCTTGAACGCGTCTGGTAGCGAATTCCAGAGCATCTTGGGATCGAGCAGGCCGCTACCTATCCGGTGCGGCTCCGCGCCGCGTCCCTTGACGGTTGCGCCGCCTGTTTGCGGCGTCGATGTCAGAGCCATCTCAGTGCAGTCCTTCTGCGAACGGGCCCAAGGCGAGGGCGGGGAAGTAGGTCAGGCCGACCAGCACGAGGATCACGCCGACGAGCATGCCGACGAACAGCGGCTTGTGGGTCTCCATCGTGCCGGCGCTGGCAGGCACTGGTGTCTGTCTGGCCAGTGATCCGGCCAAGCCGAGCGCGAAGATCTCTGGTGCGAACCGGCCGAGCAGCATCACGATCCCGCCGACGGTGTTGTACCAGTACGTATTTGTCGTCAGCCCGGCGAATGCGGAGCCGTTGTTGTTGGCCATCGAAGTGAACGCGTACAGGATCTCCGTCAGGCCGTGCGGGCCGGGATTCAGTATCGATCCCTGCGGTATCTTTAGCCCGATCGACAGTCCGGTGGCTGCCAGGATCAGCACCGGCAACGTCAGGAAGTACAAAGCCGCGTACTTCATTTCCGTCGGCCGTATCTTCTTGCCGATGTACTCGGGCGTCCGGCCGACCATGAGGCCGCCGACGAACACCGTCACCATGGCGAGGACGAGGATGCCGTAGAGGCCAGCCCCGACACCGCCAGGCGCTATCTCGCCGAGCGCGATGTCGAAGTCGGTGATCCCGCCGCCGAATGCCGTAAACGAGTCATGGAACGAGTTCACCGAACCGGTGGAGGTCACCGTCGTCGACGCCGCGAACAGCGACGACCCTTGCGTGCCGAAGACGACGTTCTTGCCTTCCATGGCGCCATGGGCCAGCTGCGGGGCCAGTCCTGCGCCCTGGGTCTCGAAGAAGGTGATTCCGCCTACGGCGGCCAGCCAGATGACCACCATGACGGCCAGCAGCGCGTAGCCCTGCCGGTTGTCCTTGACCATCTTGCCGAAGGTGCGCGGCAGGCAGAATGCGGTCAGCAGCAGCAGGAAGATCTCAAACCAGTTCGTGAACGGGTTCGGGTTCTCGAACGGGTGCGAGGAGTTGGCATTGAAGAAGCCGCCGCCGTTGTTGCCCGCGTCCTTGATGACTTCCTGCGACGCCACCGGCCCGCCGACGATCGTCTGATGCGCGCCGGACAGAGTGGTCACCGTGTGGTAGCTGGTGAGGTTATCGATGACGCCGGAGGCCATCAGGACGATCCCGCCAACTACTGCCAGCGGGATGAGGTACCGGATCGTGATCCTGGTGGTATCCACCCAGAAGTTGCCGAGCTTGTCGGTTTTGGACCGGATAAATCCGCGGACCATGGCGATGGCGACAACGATGCCGACAGCCGCCGACAGGAAGTTCTGCACGGTGAGGCCGCTCATCTGGGTCAGGTAGCCCATGGTGGACTCGCCTGAGTAGTTCTGCCAGTTCGTGTTCGTCACGAACGACGCGGCAGTGTTCCAGGCCAGCGCAGGCGGCACGCCCTTCATGCCCTCCGACAGCAGCAGGTATTGCTGCAGCCGCTCGATCCCGTACAGGAACAGCACGCTGATCAGGGAAAACGCCAGCATGCTGCGGAGGTACGAACTCCACTTCTGGTCGTTGTCGGGGTTGACTCCGATCAGCTTGTACAGCCCACGCTCCACCCTCCAGTGCTTGTCGGTAGTGAAGATATGAGCCATGTAGTTGCCGAGCGGCACGTAGCACGCGCCAAGGGCGGCTACGAGCAGGCCGAGCTGGAGCCAGCCAGCGGTGGCGGCACTCATCAGAACCTCTCAGGTAGTACGAGAGCGGCGAATAGATACACGAACGAGCAGGAAGCCGGCGATCAGGCCGATCCAGTTCTCAGCGCTCAAAGCGCTCAACCCCCTTGAGGATGAGGTAGAGCACGCCAAAGACGACGATGGTCAGGCCGATGTACAGCAGGTCAAGCATGGGAGTCCTCCAGCGGACGCCTAGGCAGTGCACAGGTATCCGCATCAGTGAACCGCCCAGATCAGGGCGGTTGATTGCTCCAAACGATTCCCATGCGTGGCCTGAGCGATTCCTAACAGGACTCATGCGACCGGACGGAACGTGGACGAAACCCGCGCAGAAGCCAGTAAGCGGGGCCGCTTACGCGGCCCCGCTTACTTGATCAGTTGTCCGGTTAGGCGGCGCCAGGCCGTCAGGCGACTTGCTCCGCCCGCACCCGCGCGCTAGGGCTGAAGATCGTCGAGAATCTCGGCGAGCCGGTGCAAGGCCCCGGCGATCCAGGGCAGCCCGATCGGGTCGGGCGACGCCAGCGCGGCCTCACGCTGGTCGTTGGTGTCGCCGTAGAGCAGGCCGGTAGCGAGCCGGAGCCGAAGTGCGCTTGGTTCCTCTCCGAAGGCGCTGGCCGGCAGCGTGCCGGCCCCGTACCGATTGAGCAGCAGCGAGGCCAGGTCCGCGCCGGTCACGACGCCGAACCTGGTCGACAGGTGCCGGCGCCACGGCGCGAAGTCCGGGTACAGGTAGAACGCGGCCTGCGGCGGGGCGAGATCGAGCCCGGCCGCGATGCAGATGCGGGCCGCCTCCTGGCACACGACCGCGTGCAGCGACCGGCTGCGCGCTATCCGGTCCGCCACCTCCGTTGGCTCACTGAATGCGACAGCAGCGGCGTGCTGCATGGGGGTGCAAGCGGCGGACCAGATCTCGCTGGCGATCCCGAGCAGCCGCTGGCGCAGCGCGATGCCGGTCTTCCCGTCTGGCAGTCTCGCTACGCCAAGGCGCCAGCCACCGACGGACAGGTTCTTGCTCAGCGCGGTCGTCACGACGGTCCGCTCGGGCGCGATCAGGGCCGGGGTGGGAAACGGCGCGCCCGGGTTGTGGACGAGATCCCGGTAGATCTCGTCGCTGATGATGATCATGTTCTGCCGTTCGGCTACGGCGCACAGCTCGCGGATCGCAGCGGGGCTGGCGAGCCGGCCGGTTGGGTTGTCCGGCAGCGTCACCAGGACGGCGCCGATGGGCCGGCCGGCTTTGCGCGCTGCGGTGGCCGCGACATCCAGTTCCGCGGCGTCGCAGCAGCCGCCCTCGCCTGGCGCGACGGGAACGAAGACCGGCGTGACGCCAAGAAGCCTCGCCTGCGCCGCGTAGCTCACCCAGCTCGGCCGCGGCACCGCTACATCGGCGCCGAGCGCGAGCAGCGCCGCGAACAGCAGCGCCTTGCTTCCCGGCCCGGCCAGAATGACGTCGGGGCTGGTCGGCAGCCCGCGCCGGGACCAGTAACCGGCCGCGGCTGCGCGCAGTTCCTCGGTACCGGCCACCGGCCCGTAGGCGCCAAGGTCGGCAGTGCTGGCAAGCTCTGCGATCAGGCGCGGGTGCACCGGCAGTCCAGATTCGCCGAACGCGAGAGGCAGCACCTGCTCGCCGCGCTCACGCCGCCGTGCCAGCGCCTCGTTGGCGGCAAGGGTGGCGGACACCGGAACCTGCAGGGAAGGGGAGGGGAGAGCCGGTGGACGGACAGATACCGCTCGGCCAGATCCAGACAAACCAGAACTAAGGGGGGCGGAGAGGGGTTCGGTGACGGTTGATGGGCCAGCCCAGGGCATGGCGGGAACTCCTTGCTGCGGGGGCAACAGGTCGGGGCTTAAGTCAGTGAGGCTACCCGCCGAATGGTTCCTGACCTGCATCGTAACGGCAAAGCGTTAGTTTCTTGCCCCATGTCTGTGGCAGAGAATAAGTCTTGCTTATGCTTGAAATATGCTCGACGTGTACCGGCTTCGGTTGCTGCTCGAGTTCGCCGAGCGCGGCACGATCGCCGCTACGGCTGCCGCGCTTGGCTATACGCCATCAGCGGTGTCGCAGCAGCTAGCCACCCTCGAGCGGGAGGTTGGCACGCAATTGCTCGACCGCACCGCCCGGGCCGCCAAGCTCACCGCCGCGGGCCGGAAACTGGCCGCGCACGCGGCGGAGATCCTGGCCAGCATCGAGGCCGCCGAAGCGGATCTGGCCGCGCCCGAGCCGGTCGGCCGGGTCGCGATCTCAGCCTTTCCGACCGCGGCAGTCGCCTTCGCACCCGCCTTGACGCGGACAGCCCGCGCGCATCCTGGCCTGAGTTTCCTGTTGCGCCAGACGGCCGGCGGCGAGGTGCTGCGGCTGGTGCGGGCCGGCCAGGTGGACGTGGCCATCGTGGACGACTGGACCAGCAAGCTCGCCAGCACGCAGCAGTCTGCGCTGCGGTTTTACCCGCTGCTGACCGATTCGATGGTCCTTGTCGTGCCGCGCGGTCACTGGGCCGGCGATCCGCGAGTGCCAGTTTCGCTGCACAAGCTCAGGGACGAGCCGTGGCTCGCTCCGCCTGCGGGTGAGGCCTCGCGCCGGGCCGTTGACCAGGTGCTGGCCTCAGCGGGCGGAGTGGCCGATGCACCGTCGGAGTTCGAGGGCCTAGCCACCATCCTGAGCCTGGTGGCGCGCGGAATCGGGATCGCGATCCTGCCGCGCCTCACGCTGGCCGCTGGTGAGGGCCGGGTAGCCGTCCGCGAGCTGCCCGGCACCAGCCCGGCCAGGGACCTGTACGCGGTCGCTCGGGCATCGTCGGTACAACGGCCAGCAGTGGCGGTCATCGTGAGGGCTCTCACGGCTGCGGCGCGCGCCCTATCCGCCGCTCCGAAGGCCGTTCCCGACGCCGAACCCGGCTAACGAGCCTGGCGAAGTTGTCGCGGCAGGCAGGCAGGCTCCGGCACGGCCGCGGCCGCGGGCCGCGCTCGGCGGTCCGCGCCGGTGTCACCGCTATGCTCTCGGCGTGGAACTGGACCTTTCCCGGCCGGCCGCCGAACTGACCGCCCAGCTCGTGGACATCGAGTCGGTCAGCGGCAATGAGGGGGCGCTCGCGGACGCCATCGCTCGCGCTCTCGGGGCGCTGCCGCACCTTTCCGTGGACCGCGATGGCAATGCGATCGTGGCGCGAACCGGATTCGATCGCGCCGAGCGAGTCGCGCTGGCCGGTCACATCGACACGGTCCCGGTCGCCGGGAACCTGCCGTCGCACCTGGATGGCGGTCTGTTGTACGGCTGCGGCAGCTGCGACATGAAGTCCGGCGTCGCCGTGCAACTACGGCTGGCCGCGCTGCTCACCAGTGCGACCCGCGATGTGACATACGTGTTCTACGACTGCGAGGAGGTCGAGGCCGAGCGCAACGGGCTGCTCAGGCTGAGCCGGGCACGGCCGGAACTGCTCGCCGCTGACTTCGCCGTGCTGCTCGAGCCGACCGGCGCCGTGGTCGAGGGCGGCTGCCAGGGCACCCTGCGCGCGGACATCATCGCCCGCGGGCAGCGAGCGCATAGTGCGCGGTCCTGGCTGGGCCGCAACGCCATTCATGGCGCTGGCGGGATCATCGACATGCTGCGCGGTTACCAGCCTCGCCAGCCGGTTGTGGACGGGCTCAGCTACCACGAAGGGCTGAACGCGGTCTGGATTAGCGGCGGTGTGGCTGGCAACGTGATCCCGGACGAGTGCCGGGTCAGTGTGAATTACAGGTTCGCGCCGGACCGGTCCGCTGACCAGGCGGCTGCGCATATGCGGGAGGTCTTCGCTGGCTGGGACGTGGAAGTCACCGATTCGGCCGGCGGCGCCCGCCCTGGCCTTGGCCAGCCGGCCGCAGCGGCGTTCGCGGCGGCCATCGGCGGCCAGCCGCGGGCGAAGCTCGGCTGGACAGATGTGGCCAGGTTCGATGCGCTCGGAATCCCGGCGGTGAACTACGGGCCAGGCGACCCGCAGCTGGCTCATACCAGGAACGAGCACGTGCCGGTGGATCAGGTCGCCGCCTGCGAGGACCGGATGCTGGGCTGGTTGCGCGGGGCGCCTGACAGCTGACGGCGGCGCCGGAGTACGAAGCCGTTCCCGCCAGAACGAGACGGGGGAGCGTCGGCGCCCGGAACCGCCCTCGTTCCCCCGTCCCGCATCCGACTCCGGGTGCAGGTCTACGCCGGCGGTGCCTTGGCCAGCGTCAACGCCCTGGTCTCGGTCTGGCCCGCTGGCGTCACCCAGGTCATCTTGACAGTCGAGCCGCCCTTGATGGCGTGCAGGATGATCATCAGCGAGGCGGGTGACGACACTGGCGAGCTGTTGACCTTCGTGATCACGTCTCCCGGCACGAGCCCGGCCTTAGCGGCCGGCTGTCCGCAAAGCGACCCGAGCACGAGTGTGCCGCTGCTGACGGGGGCCACCTGGCTGGGGATGCCTGCCTGCTGGTTGCTGGTCAGGCATTGGTTGGTCAGCCGGCAACGATCCAAAGCTCGATCCAGCCACCGCCTCCTTCTGCTCCCGGAGCTGTACCTGCGGGCTGGTCTGGGTGCTCTGCGCGCCGTTCTTGCCGCCGGGGACCAGGACGCCGATAAAGCCGGATGGGCCGACCTGCACTGACTTACTTGACCGCCCGGCAATGATCAGCCTGGCAATCGCGATGGCCCTGTTGATCGGGATGGCGAACCCGACATCCTGCTGGCTCTGCTGGCCGCTGAAGACGCCACTTGTGCTCGCGGCCGTGTCCATGCCGATGACCTGGCCGTTCAGATTGGCCAACGGGCCACCGGAGTCACCTGGGATGATTTGCGCGTCGGTCTGCAGCATCCCGGTGAGGCGCTCCGGCGACACGCCGCTTCCCTGATCGCTTGCAGTGATCGACTCGTTGAGCCCAGTGACAGTGCCGGAGACTGCATCGATGCGGCCGGTGCCACCGGCGTTACCCATGCCGACGACGGGGTCGCCCACCTTCACGGTATTGGAGTTGCCGAGCGGCACAGTCTTAAGGCCGGAGGCGTGCTCGAGCTGGATCACGGCGACGTCGGAGTCCTTGTCGTAGCCGAGCCACTTCGCGTTGAAGTGCTGGCCGGTGCCGGGGATCGTCGCGGTCAGGCCGGTGGTTTGGTTGATGACGTGATTGTTAGTGAGCACCAGGCCGTTGCTGCTAATGATCATGCCGGTTGCGGCGGCCGAGGCGCCCGAACCCTGGAACTTCAGGTTGCTGCTGATGACGACCAGGCCGGGCGAGACCTTCTGCGTTATCTGGCGCAAGGCTGCCGGGTTGACGCTCCCGTTGGAACGAGAGCCGCCGTTGCTCTGCTGGCCGGAACCGAAATTCGGATTTCCGAACGTGCCCGAGCTAGTGGACGGCGGCTGGTTGCCTGAGTCGTTCAGCCCGACGGCCAGGCCGCCGATGGCGGCGGCGACCGCCGCGACCGCGATGTAGGCGACAGCCGTCGTCGGGCCACCGCGCCGCCTCGGTCGCTGACCGTATCCGGGCGGCGGGCCCTGACCCCCTGGCGGCTGGCCGAAACCACCGCCGATCTGATAACCCGGCGGCGGTCCGTAGCCGGGCTGGCCGTAGCCGGGCTGGCCGTAGCCGGGCTGGCCGTAGCCGGGCTGGCCGTAGCCGGGCTGGCCGTAGCCGGGCTGGCCGTAGCCGGGCTGGCCGTAAGCGTGGCGTGGCCGAGCCCAGGGTGACCTGGCTCGTCCGGCAGCGGGTATCCGATGGGCTGGCCCGCAGCCGACGGCGCCGCGTACGGATAAGCCTGGGCTTGCTGCGCCGCATCGGGCTGAGCCGGGTCCGGCTCAGAAAAATCGCTGTCCAGCGCGGGCTCGGCCGGCTTGTCAGCGTGGGCTGACTGCGCCGACTCTCCCGGCTGTGCCGACTCTCCCGGCTGTGCACTGTACTCCGGTGGCTGCGTTTCGGATGGGCTCGCTGCGCTCAAGCCGGGAACGATCGGCTGGTCAGCCTGCGGAGTCCAGGCTTCCCACGCTCCGGGCTGCTGGCCATCGCCGTTCTGCTCTTCGTGCATCTCCATCATCCTCTGCCCAGTCCCTGCCAGCCTATGTCTCGCTGCGGCACTTATGTCCGGCCGCAGGCGTCGTCGCCGGCGGCCGTCCGTCCAGTAAGCACTACGGACCTGGAAGTTAGCTGAATGAGCCCTGAGGAACAGCTTTTGCGGTGCCGTGATGTCCTCCGTGGCGCCGCATAGACACCACACTCGCAGGTGCGGTCATAGGTGCCGGCCCGGACCCCGTCTCCCGCCGAGAAGATATATCTTGTCAGTAGGACTCTAGAGATATATCTTGAGACCGTCAGACTAGCGCTTGAACGCAGGAGTCAACGATGTCGGCACCGCCAACCACCTACGAACCTAACTTGAGCACTCGCGAGGAACTTGCAGTGTCCGGCGCGGCGCTTTCGCAAGCACCGTGGAAGCTCGCCGGAGCGGCTGGCGTCGCCGCGGTCGGCGCAGACTTCCTGGTTCACCTGCCCTTCCACCTGTTCCACCCGCAGATATTCACCCCGCTGGCCATGGGCGCGGTAGCGTTCTTCGCCGTCGCCGGGGCGGGCGCGCTTGTCAGGACACGGCACAGCCGAGCGCTGCGCTGGGCGCGCCGCAGGCCCTGGCGTTACGCCGTGATGCCCGGCGCTGCCTGCGCGATCGTCGTGTTCGCGCTCATGGTGCTGCACGGCGGCGGCATCGGCGGCAGTGTCTTCACCGCGTTCTGGCATGGAGCCCTGGCTTACGGGGCGACTGGAGCGGTCGGCACGATGGTCCGGCCTCGCCAGCGCCAGCGAACCTGACCGCGGCCCTCGTCGCTCTGGCTAGCCGCCGAGCCCAAGCTGAGTACTGGCTGTCGCTGCAACGACAGCCAGTACTCATCTCGGGGGCAGTTACTTCGGGGGCAGTTACTTCGGTGGCAGTGCGATGGTGACCGGCTAAGAGCTAGCGGCGGGCCGGGCATCGCCGGACCGTTCGACCTGGCCAAGGATGCCGTGCTCGCGCACCGGGCCGACCCGCAGGCCCCGCCGCTCGCAGGCGTCGAGCAGCAGCGGCAGAGCACCGAGGCCGGCCTGCCAGGAGCCGGCCGGCGAGGTGCAGCCCGAGTCATGCAGCAATACCGTGACGCCGCCATCGAGGTCGCCGGACAGTGTCTGGAACACCGATTCGGGCGTCGAGCCTGCCGTCCACTCCCGGCCCCAGGCGCCCCAGAGCAGCGGCGTGAGCCCGAGTTCCCTGGCCGCGACCAGCGCCGGGCCGCTGAGCACTCCATAAGGCGGCCGGAACAGCGTGGGCCGCGTTCCCGTCACGCTCGCGATGAGATCGGTGGCGCGGCGCATATCGGTCCGGGTCTCGCGCGGCCCCCTGAGCGGAAGGTAACGGTGGTCCCAGCCGTGGACGCCGATCTCGTGGCCGGCACCTGCAAGGTTCGCCGCGAGTTCAGGCGCAGCGGCGACCATACGGCCGAGCATGAAGAAGGTGGCGCGGACGCCCCGGCCGGCCAGCACCTCGGCGAACATCGGCGTCGACTCGGGGTCAGGGCCATCATCGAAGGTAAGCGCGACATGTGCCGGATCGCCCTGGCCGGCCAGCCGGGGGAACAGGATCCGGCGCACCGGACCGAGCCCCGTGATGCCAGGCCCGGCCTGTGCGACGGCGAGAGCCGCGGCGCCTGCGGCAGCAACCGGCACGGCGAGTCGCAACACTCGCCGACCAGTCCCGCCAGGCTTGTCCTGGCGAACGGCGGGGCATCCCGCCTGCGTCGCGGTCGCTGGATTGGCATCGCGCACGGCCGTTCGGCCCCCGTTCTAGTCATGTGCGGCAGCGCTCAGGCTAGCCACCATCGTCTGTCTATCCTGGCGAATCCACGTGAGCCATTCTCTCGGCACGGATTGGTGACGCACTTCGTCGAAGCCCGTCCGCAACGTGATTACCTGCGATCATGGCGACTTGGCTAGTATCCGGCCTGCTGCGAGCTTAGGCTTGAGCTGAGCAGCCAAGAATAATGTCAGATATGCCATTATTGCTGGCAAGCTAAAACCGAGCAAGGGGAACCCGGTTGGCAGTCCAGGCGGCGCGTGTCGTTTTTCCCGCCGAGGATCGCGAGGAGATAGCGGCAGCGGTTACCGATATTCTCGCCAGCGGGAATCTCACGCTCGGGCCGTATACCAGGCAATTCGAGTGCGCCTTTGCCGCCGCGCATCGTAGTGGCGGGCAGCCCGCACCACGGCTACTCCATGCGGTGGCCGTCTCTAGCGGCACCGCGGCGCTCGAGATCATCTTGCGTAGCGTCGGGGTGGCTGGGCGCGACGTCGTGGTCCCGGCGAACACGTTCTTTGCCACCGCGGAGGCAGCCCTGCGGGCCGGCGGCCGGCCGGTCTTCGCTGACATCGACCCGATGACCCTCGCACTCAGCCCGCAGACGCTACTCGCGGCGCTCACCCCGCGCACGGGCGCCGTCATGGTCGTGCATATTGGCGGCTTGATTACGCCGCACGTCGATGAGCTGCGCACAATCTGCGCCGAGCGGGGGATCGCGCTGGTCGAAGATGCGGCGCACGCGCACGGTGCCAGCTACGACGGGCGACCGGCCGGCTCCTTCGGTGCGGCGGCCGGGTTTTCCTTTTTTCCCACGAAGGTTGTCACGTGCGGTGAGGGCGGCATGATCCTGACCGGGTCAGACGCCATGGCGGAGGCCGCGCGCATCTACCGCGATCAGGGCAAGGGCAGCGTTGGCGCCAACCGCCATGTGCTGCACGGATACGCCTGGCGGATGTCAGAACTGGCGGCGGCGACCGGCCTCGTGCACTTGCGCAGGATGGCCGGCTTCATCGCGCATCGCCGGGAGGTCGCAGCCCGTTACGACGCGGTGCTCGCCGGACTGGACGGCCTGGATCCGTTGCCAGAGCCGGACGGTTGCCGGAGCAACTTCTACAAGTACATAGCGGTGCTGCCGCCAGGATCGGACCGCGCCAGCTTCCGCAAGCAGCTAGCCGAGCAACACCAGGTGCGGCTGGCTGGCGAGGTCTACGACCTGCCGCTGCACCGGCAACCGGTGTTCGGCGAGTTCGCCGGGCCTGCGCTGCCGGTGGCTGATGACCTGTGCGCCCGGCATATCTGCCTGCCTGTGCATTCGGACATGACCGATGACGAGGTGGATCAGGTCCTGACGGCGGTGGCAGCCGTCTACGGCGCGATGGTCAGAGTGTGAGACGCCCGGCATGCAGGGGGCGGAGCGGGAGCTGCCAGTGCCCCCAGCCAGGCTGCGGGTAAGGGAGCACGCATGCGTATCGCGGTAACCGGCGGCTGCGGGTTCATCGGCTCACACGTTGTTGATCATCTGGTCCGGGCCGGTCATGAAGTCGCGGTGCTGGATCTCCGCGACCGCTGGCAGAACCCGGCAGCGCAGTACCTGCACGCGGACATCTTCGCCGAGCGCGAGCTAGCGGCGACGGTCGCCGGCGCCGACGCGGTCTTCCACCTGGCCGGGGCCGCGGACGTGAACGTGGTCGCAGCCGACCCGGTCGCCGCGACCCGGCTGAACGTCGAGGGCACGGCCAGGGTAGTCGAGGCGGCGAGGCAAGCTTCGGTCCGCCGGTTCGTCCTGGCCAGCACGGTGTGGGTTTACGGCGCGGCGGTCGGTCAGGGCGAGCTGACCGAGGACGCGCCAGTCGACCTGCGCCGTCCGGGCCACGTCTATGTTGCTACCAAGCTGTCCGCGGAACTGATCGTGCACAGCTACCGGGCTATGTACGGCCAGCACTTCACGATCTTGAGGTACGGCATTCCGTACGGGCCCAGGATGCGCGATGCGCTGGTGGTAGCACGCTTCGTCCGGGCAGCGATGGACGGGCAGCCGATCACCATCGCGGGAACCGGCGAGCAGCAGCGCAACTACGTCTACGTCGAGGACCTGGCGGACGCCCACGTCCGGGCGCTGGCATCGGCTGCGGTCGACCAGACCCTGGCCCTGGAGGGCGGCACGCCCGTGTCGGTTCGGGAGATCGCCGACACCGTCTGCAGCCTGGTGCGGCCGGTGCCGATCCGGCACGAGCCGGCCCGCCCGGCTGACTACGACGGCGTCAGCATCTCCGCGCGGTTGGCCAAGGAACTCCTCGACTGGTCCCCGGTGACGTCGTTCGCGACCGGTGTCCGGCTCTACCTGGACTGGCTGCACCAGCAGTCGCAGTCGCCCCACGACCAGCCGCCGCACGGTCAGTCGCCGCACGGCCAGCCGCCGGGAACCGAGGGCGCCGCGTGACCGCGCCAAGATCTGCCCTGCTGCTATCCGGTTCGATCGGAATGGGTCACGACGCGCTCGCGGCCGCCTGCTCGGCTTCGCTGCAAGCTCAAGGCTGGTCAACGCACACGCTGGACGCCATCCGGATGATGGGCCGCGGCCGCGGGTCCGCCGGGGAAACGGTGTTCCGAGCCATGCTCGGCGTGCCGGGCCTCTACGACGCGTTCCACTATTCCTCGCTGCGCACCGGCAACTGGCTGGCCAGGCTGGCCGATTCCGCAGCCAGCCAGCAACTGTTGCCTAAGCTGCGCGACTACCTGGATAAGCATCCTACGGACCTGCTGATCTCGGTTTTTGCCACCGGCGCGGCGGCTGGCAGCATGCTGGTCCGGGAGTACGAGCAGATGCGGCACGTGGTGTTCTGCACAGACGTCACGCCGCATCGGATGTGGGTGCACAGCAATGTGGACATGTACCTGGTGACGGCCGGGGTCGCCGAGCTTGCGGTGCTCAGGTTCCAGCCGGACGCCCGCGTACAGGTCGTGCCGCCGCCGGTCCGCCAGGCCTTCTATCAGGCCAGCAGCCAGTCGCAGGCCAGGGCGGCACTCGGCATCCCGCCCGGCCCCGAGCGGTGCGTCTTGCTGATGTCGGGCGCCTGGGGGCTCGGCCCGGTGGCTGCGGCAGCGGAGGCGTTGGCCGCGGCCGGGCGTGCACGTGCTGGCCGTCGCCGGGCATAACGTCAGGCTGGCCAGGAAGCTGTCGGCGGTCGCAGCCAGGCAGCCGCGGGTGCGCGCATTCGGCTTCACCGACCGCATTCCCGACCTTATGTCGGCCGCTGACCTCGTCATCACTAGCTCAGGAGACACCTGCTCCGAGGCCAGGACCGTTGGCAGGCCGCTGCTCCTGATTGACGTCGTGCAAGGGCACGGCCGGGATAACCTCCAGCACGAGCTCGAGCTCGGCGACGCCATGGTCACCTCGGCCGGAGCGGCCGACGTCACTCGCTGTGCGCTCGCCGCGCTCGACCGGGCCAAGCCTGCGCCGCCCGGCCCGGCCCGGTTCCAGTCCGGCTGGGAGTCAGCGTTCAGCGCGGCGGTCAGCAGCTGCGGTTTCTGAATTCGAGGGGAACGGGGTTCTTCCCTGCCGTCCCAGAACATGGTCGCGGCCAGTTGATGAGGGTCGCCGTCGGGAGGCCGCCCCTGGCTGGCGGATCCGGCTCTGGCTGCGCAGGCCTAGCCTCGCGCGTCGGCTCCGGGATCCCTCGGTGCCGGAACGCGCAGGTACCGGCCCTGCCAGCTGTCGTCTCCGGTGCGCATGGATGTGCCGTGCGCACTTCCTGCCGAAAAAGCACGCAGCTGCGCGCGGCTGGTCTGCGGCCAGCCAGTGTCGGCGCGGTCGGCTGCCACGGCACCCAGTGCTCGCGAGATCGTGTCCATGGTTTGCGGCGGCGTGGCCGGCGGCCGGTAGGCCAGCAGCCGGGTGAGTTGAGTGAGCCGGACCCAAGCCGTACGGACCCGTGCTGAGACTGACGCAATGCCGTCCAGGGCGCGTCCCGTCAGCCGGCCTGGACGACTGACGTCCCCGACATGAAGAGGGTCTGGACGGAGTCCCGCCAGTGGCACTCCAGTCTCAAGCGTCGTCTTCACATCGCTCAGCAGCCGGCACCATCCGGCGCCGGTGTCCGGAACCTGGCTGCCTGCCCGCAGCGCGCCGTCGCGCTGACGGGTCAGGGTCAGGACCGTGACGCCAGCCGGGCTCTCCTCGATCTTCCAGGTCAAGCGCGTGAGAGTGGCCGGCCCGCCGCGCCGCAAGGGCAGAGTGCGCCAGGTCTGGACGAGCCTGCGCGGCGGCTCCGCTGCCACGACGTCGCCGACGATGACCACGTCATTGCCGTCTGGGGGGCACGCTAGGCCGGATGCGGGCGAGTCGTGGTCGGCGGCCGACTGGTAGCCGGTCTTCTGGTTCCATCGTGTGGCCGTGATGGCATGCCAGACCGCATCGGGTGTCGCCTTGATGAAGACATGGCAGGTCCTGGTCGTCGCGCCCGATTCGCTCGTGGCTGTCATTTGCTCGCTCCATTCGGTCGTGGATTTCGCCCCGGCCTTAGGTCCGGCTGCTTCGTAGCGCCGTCCGCCAGATGGCGGATCGTTACCGCAGTCAAGCCCGGGCGGCTGCAGCGGCGGTGTCGGCGATGTGATGACCCGATGGAGGACCGGTCCGGTTGCGGGCCAGCACGCCCGCCGGATCACGGAACCCGGCCGCCCACATCGTTCGGTTGCGCCTGCTCCTGCGCCCGCCAGTTCACACGGTCTCCATGGCCGCTGCGCTGCAGTTGCACGAGCGCCCGGTGAGATGAAGGCGAGCTGGTCGCTCCCCTGGTCCCCCGGCGGGACGGCCAGCGCCGACCTCACCCGGCCGGAATGGGATCGCCGCGATAGCTGCGGCTATCCCGTTGTCGCCCACGCACGGCAACTGCCGGACCAGTGCGCGCTCGGCCCGACGAAAGGATCACCCGATGACCGTTGGCTCACCCGCTCCTGCGTTCCGGGCGGACGGGCTGTCCGGTCAGGAGCCGAAGGACCAAGGCGGCTCCGGGCTGCGGCATGCGACCAGCGTCGGCCTGGCTGGTACCTGCGTTCCGCCCGGGCGGGCGCCAGCCTCGCGCTGCTGTGCCTGACCCGCGGGGAGGAATCTCCGCTGAATTCGACCTGCTAACGGCTGGAGACCATCCGGCCCAGGGAGCTGCGGGTGGCGGCGGGCATCTTGGGCGTCTCGTCGGTCATGGTGTCGGACGTCCCCGACCGCGGGCTCGACCGGTGGCCACCGGTGTCGCTCACCGAGTCGGTCCGCTTAGCGGGCCCGGAACAGGTAGTTGCGGGTCGTGGTCGTCACCTGGTCGGCCGGCTTCCAGCCGTGCTGCCAGGTGTACATGAGATAACCGCGCTCGGCCAGCCAGCCGACCACGTCGTCGGGGCTGCACGAGAAGCGCTCCGTGTGCCGGGCCTCGATCTCCAGCAGCATGGTGGGCCGGAACGAGTCAATCACGTCCTTGCCGCCGTGCAGGACCTGCAGTTCGCTGCCTTCCACGTCGACCTTCATGAAATTCAGCCGGTCCAGGCCGACCCGCGCGGCCAGCCCATCCAGCGTGTCTACCGTCACGGGGAAGTTGATGTGCTGCGCGAACTCGACGTTGGACCCCAGGCCGGTGGACTTCTGGCTAACGAACGAGCGTCCAGTGACCAGGCCGTACCGGCCCATGGGCACGCTCATTGTGGCCTCGCCAGGCTCGGACCCGAGGGCCAGGCTGTGATGCTGGACGTTGGCACTGTCGCGGACGCCGAGCACCCGGTTCCACAGTGGCCAGGCAAACGGCAGCGGCTCGACACTGTGCACTACTCCCGACGGCCCCACCAGGCGGGACAGCGGCACCGTGTAAAGACCTGCCGCCGCGCCGACGTCGATGCAGACGTCACCTGGGCCGACGACGCTCGACAAGCCGAGCATCTCCGGCTCCAGCCAAGGGGTATAACGCGCGACTGCCAGAACTGCGGAGGCGGTTACCGCCGCGCGGAGCGCGGACTTGCGCGTCACGATGCCCGTAGCCACGATCTTCCTCCACTAATTTTCAGCCAACTCGACCAGCCAACTCGACGGCCATGCCAGTCACGGTAGGCGACTCCAGGGCGTGGCCACACGAGCTTATGCGCCTTCTGGAGCGGAGCTGGAGACTCCCTCTATCCCGCACCGTGTCGGCGGAGCGAACGGGCTGCGGGCCGGTCGCAGTTCGCGGGCGCCTGCGGCTGCAGCCGCGCGACCGGGTAACGTGTCTGAGGCGCGGCGGCAGTCCTAGCAGGCCGTAGGCCCGTGAGCAGCAGGATCGGGCGGTTCCGAGGGGTCGCGCCGGCGGGCTCGACAGTGGCGGAGGCAACGCAGTGACACAGGTGACAGGCACACTCGGGCCTGGCACGGACGATTCCGACCTGCCGACTGCCGCACTCGCCGGAGCTGCCTCTGAGGTACGCGCGGCCGACCGGCGGTCGGCCCGGCTGATCGCACGGTCGCTGTTCTTGCTCACCAAGCCCAGAATCATCGAACTGCTTTTGGTCACTACGCTACCGACGATGCTCCTCGCCGACCGGGGAGTGCCCCCTATCCGGCTGGTTGTCGTCACCCTGATCGGCGGCGCCCTTGCTGCGGCCAGCGCGAACACCCTGAACTGCTACCTCGACCGTGACATCGACGCCGTCATGCGGCGCACGTCGGGCCGCCCGCTGGTGGCCAGGGTCAGCGCCCACGGCGGCGCAGACCACGCCAACAGCACGCCGGTCCGGCCGGGTGAGGCCCTGGCCTGGGGCGTCCTACTCGGCGCGGCAGCTACCGTCCTTCTCGGCGTGGCGGCGAACTGGCTCGCAGCGGCGCTAGCCGATGCCGCGATCTTGTTCTACGTCTTCGTCTACACCATCGGGCTGAAGCGGCGGACGGCATCCAACATCGTGATCGGCGGGGCGGCAGGCTGCTTCCCCGTGCTGGTGGGCTGGGCCGCTGTCACCGGCCGGGTGAGCTGGTGGGCCGGAGTGCTGTTCGCGGTGATCTTCTTCTGGACGCCGCCGCATTTCTGGGCGCTGGCCATGAAGTACCGCGACGACTACGCTGCGGCCAACGTGCCGATGCTGCCGGTCGTGGCGACCCCGGCCGCGGTCGCCCGCAAGATCGTTTCCTATTCGTACCTCATGGTGGCGACGACGCTGCTGCTGACGCCGTACGCGGGCTGGGTCTACGGCTGCTGCGCGGCTGGCCTGGGGGCCTGGTTCCTGGCCGAAGCACACCGGCTCCGGGGCCGGATTGCCGCTGGCAGCTCGCCGGCCCCGATGCGGCTGTTCCACTTGTCGATCGTGTACCTGACGCTCCTGTTCGCGGCGGTAGCGGTGACCGCAGTGCTGCCCTGGCACCGCTGGTAGTCCCGTTGGCGTCGGCCCGGCGGGGCCGCTTGCTCATGCTTTTGGCTGACAGGCCAGCCGCTGGCTCATGCTTCCGGTTGACGTCGGGTGCCGGGCGAACCGCTATTGTGTTCCTAAACGGGGTGCCTTCTGGAAACGGGTGATCAGGGTGCGCAAGCTTGGCGTCCGAGCGCGATGGGCCGTGCCAGCCGGAGTCGTGGCAACAGTGGGCATAGTGATCGCGGCGTCCGCAGTGGCCAGCGCGCAGTCGGCGCCGTCGCTGCCGCCCCGCAGCGCCGCGCAGCTACTGGCCGACGTAGCGCACGCTAAGCCGCTCGGCGAGTTTACCGCGACGATCCAGCAGACCTCGAACCTCGGGCTGCCCGCTCTGCCCACCGCCGCGAGCCAGGATGCCGGCGCCCCGGCGGCGCTGACCAGCGGCCAGGGCGTCAGCATCTGGTACCGCGACCCGCAGCACATCCGGCTGGCCGTGCCGGTGCAAGCCGGCGAGAGTGACCTGCGGCTCGATGGCCGGACCGTGTGGCTGTGGAACAGCAAGACCCAGACCGCTACACACGTCGTGCTGCCGGCGCATTTCTCCGCACCGGGAAATGGAGCCGGAATCTTCCCCAGCTGGCATTCGGGCAGCTCGAGTAGTGGACCAGCGGATCTGCCGAACTCCCCGCTGGCCGCGGCCAGGAAGCTGCTCGCCGCGATCGGCCCATCCACGTCCGTGACCGTACAGCGCAACGTCTACGTGGCTGGCCGGGCGGCTTACCAGCTGTCTGTCGCGCCGAAGGCCAGCGGTTCCCTGGTCGGCAAGATCCTCATCGCGATCGACGCCAGCAAGTACATCCCGCTACGCGTGCAGGTGTTCGCCCGCGGCGCGTCGAGCCCCGCATTCGCTGTCGGCTTCACGGCACTGACGTTCGGGCCGCCGGCCATGTCCAACTTCACCTTCACGCCGCCGCCCGGCGCCACGGTGAAGACCGAGAGGATCCCGAGCAGGCTGCCCGTCGGCGTCGGCAAACTGGTCTTGGGCCGGGCGGCCCTGAACAAGCTGGCAATCGGCAAGCTTGGTGTGGCCAGACTCAAGGCGACCAAGCTGCGCCTGCTCAAGCTCTGCGGACCTAAGCCGAACGCGCCGACTAGCGCGTGCGCGCAGCTGCGAATAACGGTGGTAAATCCGGCGCCGGCGAAGGGCGGCTCGTTCGGCCAGACCACCTACCCTCAGCTTGTCAAGAGAACGCGGCTGCCTAAGCAGGTCATCCGGCGGATCGAGGCGAGCTTCGCCAGGAGCCTGCCGAAGGCAATGCCCCAAGCGCAGCGCGCCAAGATCATCAAAGGTTTCGACCAGCAGTTCAGCAAGGGCTTCCCGATGCCGCCAGGCTCCGCGGCGGCCATCAAGAACATGGGCGAACAACGGCGGCGGGTTCTTCAACGTGCCGACGTCAGCTGCCTTCGGCTCGCCGCTCGCTGGCGCCTTCGGGGGTGCCAAGCCTTCGGTCATTGGCAAGGACTGGCTGTCGGTGGTAGCGACCCCACCGAGCCCGTCCCTGGCCGCTGCCGTGAAGCAGGCGCTCGCCAACTCCGACGGACGGGCGACCGCGCCGGCGACATCTTCGGCGACCTCAGGCTCGTCGGCTTACGGTTCCACGGTGACCTTCTCGGCGGTCCCGGCCGGACCGAACTCGGCCGTGCTGCGCGCGCTGCTGCTGGCGACCAAGCCGGTGCACGGTAAGTGGGGCAGCGGCAGGCTGCTGACAACCAGCCTGTTCTCGGTGCTGATTACTAGTAACGGCCGCGTGCTGGCCGGCGCGGTCACGCCGGCCGTGCTGTACAACGACGTCACCGCGCACGCCGGGTAGGCGCGCCGACTCGTGACGTCCGACTATGCGCTGGCCAGCAGCGGGCTGACCAAGCAGTTCCGCGGCGGGCAGGTGGCCGTGGACGGGATCGACCTGGCAGTGCCGGTCGGCTCGGTCTACGGGTTCCTCGGCCCGAACGGCTCCGGCAAGACGACAACCATCCGGATGCTGCTCGGGCTGATCCAGCCGACCGCGGGCCAGCATGAAGTGCTCGGCGAGCCGATGCCGGCCCGGCTGGCCGATGCGCTGCCGCGGGTCGGCTCGCTGGTGGAGGGCCCGGCCTTTCACGGGCACCTGTCCGGCCGGGCCAACCTGGCCCGACTGGATGCGGCCGACCGGACTGCCAGCCGCGCTACCGCGAACACGAGGATCGAGCAAGCACTGGACCGAGTTGGCCTGCTCGCGGCCGCCGACAAGCGGTACCGGGCTTACTCACTCGGCATGAAGCAGCGTCTTGGCATCGCGACCAGCCTGCTCAGGGCGCGGGACCTAGTGATCCTGGATGAGCCGACCAACGGCCTGGACCCGCAGGGTACCCGCGAGGTGCGGAGCCTGATCCGGCAGATCGCGGCCGACGGCACCACGGTCTTCGTGTCCTCGCACCTGCTCGCCGAGGTAGAGCAGGTCTGCACGCACCTCGGCGTGATGCGGCACGGCAAGCTCGTCTTCCAGGGCCCGCTGGCGCAGCTGCGCAGCTCCGGACCTGCGCGGCTGCTCGTCCGCACCCCGCAACCGGCCCTCGCGGTCAAGGTGCTCACTGAGCTGGGCCTGGCTGGCGTCGCGGAGTCCGGCAACGAGGTCACCGCCGAGCTTGGCAGCATGCTGCCCGAGGAGGTCTGCGAACGGCTCGTGCTCGCGGGCGTGCCGGTGGCCGGCCTGGAGACACCCAAGCGCAGCCTGGAAGACGAGTTTGTGGAACTGACCGGCGAGGGCTTCGATGTCGACTGAGCACGCAGCGCCAGCTGAGCAGGTAGCGGCAGCTGAGCACACGCCGCCGGCCGAGCACGTGCCACCGACCGGGCGCACCGCAGTGCTGGCCAGGGATTCTCGCCCCGTCGCCAGCAACCTGTCCGATGCACCGCGGGCTATGCGCAACCCCGTTACCTCCTGGTTGCGGTTCTTCCTCTCCGAGCTCCGGCTGGTGTTCGGTCGCCCGCGCAACCTCGCGTTGCTCGGGGTGCTGGCGATCATCCCTATCGCTTTCGGCGTGCTGTTCCGGCTGACGCTGAATTCGGATAACGGGGGTGGCGGCGGGCCGCCGTTCCTGAACCAGATCACCGGGAACGGGGTATTCCTCGCGCTGACCGTGCTCACGCTGATGCTGACGCTGCTCATGCTGCCGCTGGCCATGGCGGTCGTGGCCGGCGAGTCGGTGGCCAGCGAGGCGAGCATCGGGACGCTGCGCGGGCTGCTCACGGTGCCAGCAGGGCGGACCCGACTGCTGGCGGTGAAGTACGCGGCGATCGTGACGTTCGCGCTGGCCGCGTGTTTGCTGGTCACCGTCGTTTCCCTGGTCATGGGGATGATCTTGTTTCACGCCGGCTCGGTCACGCTGCTGTCCGGCACGACGATCTCACTCGGATCCGGCGTGCTACGCGTGCTGCTGGTAGCGCTGTACGCGGCCGTGGCCATGGCCGAACTTGGTGCGATCGGGCTGGCCGCGTCGACATTTACGCAGCATCCGGTCGGGGCTATCGCCGCAGTCCTCGTACTCGTGGTCGGCAGCGAGATCTCTGACCAGATCCCGCAGCTCTCGGGAATCCATGCTTACTTGCCGACGCACTGGTGGCTGACCTGGGACGGCCTGTTCCGCGCGCCGGTCGACTTGTCCGGCATGCAGCACGGGCTCATCTCGTTCGGCGTCTACATCGTGATCTTCGTAGCGATCGCATGGGCGAAGCTCAGTTCTGCCGACGTCACGAGCTGAGCATCGGGTAGCCACTGGTAATGGGGCCGCGCCTCGGCTGCCCGCGCTGGTCAGGATGTCAGCCCGGGCGTTGGGAGATCGGCCGGAAGAACATGTCCCCGATAGGCGATAGCGTTCTTTCGTGCCTTCCGAGCTGCCCGAGACTGACGTCTTGCTCCGGGCTGCGGTCGCCGGGATCGGCGGGGCGCAGCGGCCCGGCCAGGTGGCGATGGCTGACGCCGTCCAGCACGGGATGGACTCGGGCCGGCACCTCGCCGTCCAGGCGGGGACGGGCACCGGAAAGTCCCTGGCGTATCTTGTCCCGGCTGTCCGGCATGCTCTGGGCGCCGACGGCGGGACCGTGGTCGTCTCGACTGCGACGATCGCCTTGCAGCGGCAGCTCATCGAACGGGACCTACCCCGGCTGTCGGCCGCGCTGGCGGGCTTGCTGGGCCGGGAGCCGGTCTTCGCGATCCTCAAGGGCAGGCGGAACTACCTGTGCCTGAACAAGGTCCACGGCGGTGGGGTGGATGAGCCGGAAGACGCGCTCTTCGACCCTCGCTCGGTGTCCGCCATCGGGCGGCAGGTGGCCAGGCTGCACGAATGGGCAGCGGAAACCGACAGCGGCGACCGCGACGAGCTCGTGCCCGGCGTCGACGACCGCGCCTGGCGGCAGGTCTCGGTCAACGCAAGGGAGTGCATCGGCGCGCAGAAGTGCCCGCATGGATCGCAGTGCTTTGCCGAGCTAGCGCGCGATACGGCTGGCGATGCCGACATAGTCGTGACCAATCACGCCTTGCTCGCCATCGACGCGATGGAGAACTACATCGTGCTGCCCGAGCACGACGTCGTCGTGATCGACGAGGCGCACGATCTGGTCGACCGGGTTACCAGCGTGGCGGCGGGGGAGCTGTCGGCGTCTGCGGTGGAGGCTGCTGTTCGCCGCTGCAGTCGGCTCACCGCCGAGGAACTCATCGCACATCTGCGCGACGCGGCCGAGGGCCTCCGGCTCGCGCTAGCGGACACTCAGGCCGGACGGCTGGACGTGCTAGCCGAGCAGCTCACGGTCGCGCTCGCCACGGTGCGGGACGCGGCGGCTGCATGTGCGGCGGACCTCCGCAGCCACGGCGGCGGCGACGAAGATGTGCAGCGTCTGGTTACTACCAGAGCGGCCACGGTTGCGCTGGATGAGGTAGCCGAGAATGCCGGCCGGATGATCGCCGCGTTCGGCGCGGAGATCGCGGCCCGGCCGGAGGTCGTCTGGCTGGACCGGCCCGCCAGCGAAGAGTCGACCCGGCCGGACACATTGCGGGTCGCGCCGCTGCAGGTCGGCGGGTTGCTGGCCGAGCGGCTGTTCAAGCAGCGAACGGTTGTCCTGACGTCCGCCACACTGACACTTGGCGGCTCGTTCGAGCCCCTCGCCCGGCAGTGGGGTTTGCCGCAGCAGGAGGACGCTGGCAGCGGGCCCGGTGCCGCTTCGGGTTCGGGTGCCGCTTCGGGTTCGGGCGCGCTTCGCGTCGCCGACGCGGACACGGCCGGTGCCGCGACCGGCGATGCCGAGCCCCGCGCGGCTGGCAGTGCTGATGCGGCCGCGGAATCCGGTGGTGCGGGCGAGCCCGGTACGGGCCTGAGCTGGACCGGCCTGGACGTCGGCTCGCCGTTCGATCACGGCCGCAGCGCCATCCTCTACGTGGCGCGGCACTTGCCGCCGCCCGGCCGGGACGGGCTGTCGGAGGCTTACCTGACCGAGTTGCGTGAGCTAATCGAGGCTGCAGGCGGGCGGACGCTCGGGTTGTTCTCGTCGATGCGGGCGGCCCGGCAGGCAGCCGATGCGCTGCGTGACAAGATCGGCGTGCCGCTGCTGTGCCAAGGCGAGGATTCCACCGGGCTGCTGGTCAGCAAGTTTGCCGAGGAAGAGACGAGCTGCCTGTTCGGTACGTTGTCGCTCTGGCAGGGTGTCGATGTGCCAGGGCGTTCGCTGCAGCTTGTCGTGATTGACCGGATCCCGTTCCCTCGGCCGGACGACCCGCTGGCCTCCGCACGGCAGCGGGCCGTCGCGGCGCGCGGGGGGAATGGCTTCATGACGGTGGCGGCCGCGCAGGCCGCGCTATTGCTGGCGCAAGGCACCGGACGGCTGCTGCGGACTATCGATGATCGTGGCGTTATCGCGATTCTCGATCCGCGGCTCGCCACCGCGCGGTATGGCAGTTTCCTGCGCGCATCGCTGCCACCGTACTGGAACACCTATGACCCGCAGATCGTGCGCAGCGCGCTTCGCCGCCTGGCCGCGGCCCCGGTTCCGTCTGCGTAGCCCGACACCATGTAAGTTTCGATGCCGCAAAGGCCGCAAATGGGTCCTCAGAGTGACTCAAACAAACACAGTGTTGTCCCACATAGCGCAGGCGTCCAGCAGTCCAGGCTCGCGTCCGATTCCCGCCAGACTTCGGAGTTGCCGCTGCGCAGGATGGTGTGCATGACGACAGCAAGTACCCAGGCCGGAGTTGGCTTCGAGGTCCGGGCCATCGGCCCGGACGTAGTGCGCCAGTTGCTGGCGATCGACGACGCGGGCAACCCGCCGCGCCAGGTCATAGACAACGACGGCGGCTCGCCGCTGCGCTGCTGCCTGCGGCCCGCCGAGCCCGGCGAGCGGATCGCGCTCGTCTCCTACGCGCCGTTGCGCCGGTGGGCGCGCGAGACTGGCGTCGAGCCGGGGCCTTATGACGAGGTCGGGCCGGTCTTCGTGCACGCTGGGCCATGCCCTGGTCCGGACGGCACCGGCTATCCGGGCTGGCTGGCAGCAGGCCGGCGAGTTCTGCGTGCCTACAGTGCGGACGGGCGGATACTCGGCGGTCGGCTAGTCGACGCCGATCCGAACGGCAGCCCGGTGGCGGCTGAGTCGGCGCTGGCGCAGATGTTCGCCGATCCGCAGATCGCGCTGGTGCATGCGCGGGCTGTGGAGTTCGGCTGCTTCACGTTCGAGGTGCGCCGCGCCGAGGGCGACTGAACCGGCAGAGGGCGAAAGGTGCCGCGCTGCGCCACCGGCAGGGCTGCGCAGCGCGGCACCAGCTTTGGTATACCCGACGTTGGCTTACCGTACGTCAGTGCTACGTGACGCCTGCGTTACAACACGTCGTGCCCTGGGTGCGGCTCCTCAGGCAGCGGCGTCCGGACCGCCGGGATCGAGCCCAGACGGCCCGCCTGATAGTCCTCAAACGCCTGCACCAGCTCGGCCCTGGTGTTCATTACGAACGGGCCGTAGGCGGCGACCGGCTCCTTGATGGGCTGGCCGCCGAGCACGAGCACTTCGAGCTTTTCGCTCGGGCCGTCCATCCTGCGCTGGGCGCCGAAGGTCAGGACGTCGCCAGGCTCCGAAGACCGCCAGCTGGCCGGTCTTTACTGGCCGGTGGTCGGTGCCGACGGTGCCCGAGCCGGCCAGCACGTAGCCGAGCGCGTTGAAATCGGCCCGCCACGGCAGCCTGAGCTCAGCGCCAGGTTCCACGGTTGCGTGCAGGAGCGTGATCGGTGTATGCGTAACGCCAGGGCCCGGGTGACCGTCGAGTTCGCCGGCGATGACCCGGACAAGCGCGCCGCCGTCGGCCGAGCTAAGCAAGGCCACCTGGCCCGCGCGGATGTCCTGATAGCGCGGCGGAGACATCTTCAGCGCGGCGGGCAGGTTCACCCAGAGCTGGAAGCCGTGGAAGAGACCGCCGCTCATGACGAGCTCCTCGGGCGGCTCCTCGATGTGCAGAATGCCGCCGCCGGCCGTCATCCACTGGGTGTCGCCGTTGGTGATCAGGCCACCGCCGCCGTTGGAGTCCTGATGGCGGAACGTGCCGTCGATGATGTAGGTCACCGTCTCGAAGCCGCGGTGGGGGTGCCACGCAGTGCCCTTCGGCTCACCCGGTGCGTAGTCCACCTCGCCCATCTGGTCCATGTGAATGAAGGGATCAAGCGCCCGCAGGTCGACGCCGGCAAAGGCGCGGCGAACCGGGAATCCCTCGCCCTCAAAGGCAGACGGCGCGGTCGTGACAGCGAGCACCTGCCGGTCCCTCGCCACCGTCTGGTCGGGCTCGTTGATGCGCGGCAGAAGCAGGATGTCCTCAACGGTCACGGCTGGCATGACTACCTCCTCAGTTCTTTCTACCCTGCCCACACAACATTGATTGAACGCGCAACATTCCGGCATGGGTACACGGCTGGCTGCGCCGCCGACTATGCCGAACCTTAGATACCTTTATCCAGTTTTATAGATGTATAGATCAGTCTAATTATCAGGCAAAAGTGACCTCAGTCTCGTTGCGAAACCGCCCGGCAAGGCGTTGCGTCAGAGTCCCGTAATGCATCGTGATCCTCACCAGGATCATGCTCCAGCCTCCGCCTGGGGATCTCGCTCCGGCGGCACCGGGCACGGCTATCGGGGCCACCGCACGAGACGAATCCAGCATTTGACGTCACCTTCCGGCCGGGCAACTGCCCAGCCCGGCGGTTCAGAAAGGAATCCAATGCGACGCACTGCCCGTGTTACTGACGCACTCTGTGGCCGCACGGAGGCCGTCGGTTACGTGGGTACCGCGGATGCGCTGCTGGGTGCTGGCATCACCAGTGCTGCAACCTCCAGTGCTGCAACTGCCGCCACGACTGCCTACGCGCCCGCCCCCCTGGGCGCGATAACCGTGCAGGAGACGGCCATGCTGGCGACGGCCCTAGGCGCCGCAGCACAACGAGTGGTCAATGACGCGGTCGCGGATGCAAATCAGCGCAACGGCGCCCCGGACCAGAGGGTCGCCGTGCACATGCCGGCTGCGCGCAGGACTGAGATGGACCAGCATCCCGGACTGAAGCGGACTGGAGCGTCGCGCGCCCAGTCGGCCAGGACCGGACTGGCGAACATCAGCAGTCAGAGGGTACGGCCCCGTCCGGAGCTGCGAAGGCCTCGGCCATGAAGTAAGAAACCGCGGTGAGGCCGCACCGGCGGGCCCGGTGGCCCGCGCGCGTTCTGTCCGTGCCTCCCGCCCACAGACGTGCCCCGCTCTCTCCGGAGGGCGGGGCACCGCCACGTCCCTGCCTCGAGCCGCTGGCCCCGTCCGTCGCAGCCGCCAAGTCCGCAGCGCGGTGCTACCAGGGTCTCGCGCCGCCCCATGTCACAGCGGCAAGCCGGCCTCAAGGTGGGCTAGGCCCGCGTCGATCTGCTCGAACATCGCGCGGATGTCAGCGTTGCTGTCCGCGTGCCACGGCATTGTCGCGGTCATGATGACCCCGATGATGGCGCCCGCCAGATTCCGCACGGCGAAGTCGTCAGCGGAACGGCCGGTTCGCGCGGCAATGGCGGATGAGATCTCGCCCGTGGTCCTGATCAGCTCGTCGAGCGCCCTGGCGCGAATCTCGGGTACTGCCAGTGTCAACTTCGAGGTCTCGCTGAACCGGTCGGCGTCCTCTGGGCTCATCTGTTTCCAGGCGGCAGTGGCCGCGGCGCGGAACGCGGCGATCGGCGAAAGCTCGGGGGGCTGAGATTCGAGTGCCGCCAGGGTGACGATGTCGAAGTCGTCCTGCAGGACCACATCCTCCTTGGTGGGGAAGTACCGGAAGAACGTGGCTGGCGACACTTCCGCCGCGTCCGCAATTTGCTCGACCGTCGTAGCTGTATAGCCCTGCTCGCGGAACAGCCGGAGCGCGTGCTGCCTGATGGCAGCACGCGTCCTGGCCTTCTTGCGCTCACGCAAGCCTGCTGGCCTGGCGGCACTCTCGGTCATGGAGGTCATTCTGCTCCTGCCGGATCGGCCCCGCGCCCTGGCACACCGGTCGTACCGGCCGCTTCGGCCAGACTGCCGGCTTCGGCCAGACTGCCGGCTTCGGCCAGACCGCTCGGCTCCGGCCACGTCGGCGGCACCCGAGAGCCGGTCCGCCTCGCCGACCCGGTCCGCCTCGCTGCCGCCGACCTGACGCGGCACGAACAGCACGCTGAGCACCGCGGCCGCCAGCGCGATCCCGGCGCAAGCCCAGAGCATCACGTCCACGCCGCCGGCGTAAGCGCTGTGCACCGCGGCGAGCAGGTCCGCCGAACGCGTCTTCATCGCGACCGCGACACCGGCGCCGACGCTGCTCTTCGCCGCCGCCACGGCCGGGCCGGGCAACGCGGACTGGCTGAGCCTGCTGGCGTAGACCGAGCTCAGCACCGTCCCGAGTACAGCCACGCCGATCGTGGCGCCAACCTGCCGCATGGCCGTCATCAAGGCCGAGCCCGACCCGCTGCGCTCTGGACTCAGCGCGCTGAGGGCCACGTTGAGCATCGTCGGCATGGCCAGGCCAAGGCCGAATCCGGTCACCGCGAACCAGGCCGCCATGAAGCCGGAACCGCTTGCCGCCGAGGTCGCGGTGCCTATCGCCAGGCCCGCCGCCATGATGGCGAATCCGGCCGTCGCGATCGACCGGAAGTCCAGCGCCGGCGGCTTGTCGGGCCCACCCGACCGGGACTTACGCGGACTCTGCAGGCGCTGCCCGAGGCCCAGGCCGATGGCGAGCCCGCCGATGAGCGGCAGCATCCGGACGCCGCTGGCCAGCGAGTCGTAGCCGCGCACGTCGAGGAAGAACTGGGGCATCGCGAAGGTCAGACCGAACAGCGCGAACGAGATCATCGTCGCCAGCGTCGTGCCCCAGGTGAAGCCGGCCGAGCGGAACAACCTCAGGTCCACCAGCGGCAGCCGGCCCGCGCGGATGACGACTCGCTCCCAGCCGACAAAGCCGGCCAGCAGCACCGCACCCGCCACCATGGTGGCCACCGCGAGCGTGTCGGACCAGCCATCCTGACCAGCCCTGATAACGCCGTAAGTCAGCGCGACCAGGCCGGCGCTCGAGATCAGCACACCGGCAACGTCAATCCGCAGCTTGGCCAGGCCGCGCGACTCCGGCATCAGGAAGGCAACTGCCGCCAGCGCGATGAGCACGATCGGGACGTTGATCAGGAACACCGAGCCCCACCAGAAGTTGTCGAGCAGCCAGCCGCCCAGGATCGGGCCGAGGGGGTAACCGATGAAGGTGGCGCCGCCTACGATGGCGATTGCCTTCGGCCGCTCTTCGGGGGCAAACATCACCGGCACGACCGCGAGCGCGAGTGGCAGGATCACTGCCGCGGCCAGGCCCAGAACCGCGCGCGCCGCGATCAGCTCGCCGGTGCTCTGCGAATAGGCGCAGGCCAGCGAGGCCACGCCGAAGACGGCGAGGGCGCCTGCCAGCAGTTTCTTGCGGCCAACCCAGTCGCCGAGCAGCCCTGCCGGCAGCAGCGCGGCCGCTAGCACGAGGCTGTAGGCGTCGACGAACCACTGCAGGTCGCCGGACGAGGCATGCAGGTCAACGCTGAGCCTGGGCAGCGCGAGCGTGAGCACGAAAATGTCGAGGCCGACCACGAGGACACTCACGGCCAGGGCGCTTAGTGCCCACCAGCGACGCTGGTCCTGCGCAGTGCCGGGCTGAAGGTCATGCATGATGGTCACCGTCCTTCGTAGTGAGTGTTGCTCTAATAAGAGAGACGCTATCAAAAGAGATCAGCAATCGCTACTGGATTCTTAGGATGGTCACGGGCTGCGCTGCAGCGCTCGGCCGCCGGATTGCTCGCGGCCCCGTTCCCTGCATATTTCTCGTTGTCATCGCGCATGGATGCCGCTTGCCAGGGCACCTGCGACGCATAGAGGCTGTTAGCGGAAGGCCAGTTGCCGGCTTCCTGCGATTGGCTGGAAACCTCACCGCGAGAAGGGAGCCGTGAGGTGTACGTCCAGCGGGTCATCACGGGACTCAGCGGATCGGCGGGCAGCCTACAGGCGCTCCGGTATGCAGCCGAGATGGCCCGACATCACGATGCGGCGCTGATGCCGGTCCTCGCCTGGGTCCCGCCGGGCGGCGACGTGGCTGACCGACGCTTCCCCTGCCGGGAGCTGCGCGAAGCGTGGACTCAGGCCGGCTGGGAGCGGCTCTGGCGCGCCGTCGAGCTGGCCATCGGCGGGCCGCCGACGGGCCTGCATTTTCTTCCGCGGGTCGTCCGGGGCGAACCTGGCGAAGTGCTGACCCTGATCGCGACCGAGCCGGGCGATGTCCTCGTGATCGGGGCCGGCCGGCGTGGTTTCGCCTGCCGGGCGCTGGCCTGCCGGGTGACTAGGTATTGCGTCGGACACGCAGTCTGCCCGGTGATCAGCGTGCCGCCGTCTTCGCTGGCGGGCCACGCCCACGGCCTGCGCGGCTGGATGGCGCGGCACCGGCTCGACCCGGCGGATGCGGTCCTGCACAGCGCGGACGCCTGAGAGCTTCCGGTGCCCGCCGGCGGCAGCGTCTGGCCCTGGCCGCTAGCGGGCTGGGAGACTGGAATCCTGGCTGACATGCGCAGGCGAGTGAAGGAGGCAGCGATGCCAGAGCCACAGGGCGAGGAACTTGCCAGGGTGCGGGCGCGCCGGGAAGAACTCCGCAAGCGTTACCTGCGCCCGATCGCTGACCGGCCGCAAAGCACCGTCAGCGGCGTTCATCACCTGGCGCTGATCTGCAAGGACACCGAGGAGACGATCAGGTTCTACCAGGAGTTCCTCGGTTTCCCGCTGGTCGAGCTGGTCGAGAACAGGGATTACGCCGGATCGAACCATTTCTTCTTCGACATCGGCAATCACAACCTGCTGGGCTTCTTCGACTTTCCCGGCCACGAGCACCCGGCCTGGCAGGAGACCATCGGAGGCGTCCAGCACCTTGCCATTTCGGTGACCGCCGACCAGTTCGACGCGGCGAAGAAGAAGCTCGACGATGCCGGGGTCGACTACCTGGGTCCCGATCGGGGCGCTGACAACAGCATGTACTTCCGCGACCCGAACGGCGTCGGCCTCGAGCTGTACCGGGAGGATCTCGGCAAGTTCGAGGGCGAGTTGCTCGTCGAGTAGCGGGGCGGGCATCCGGAGTCAGCGCGGCGACGGTCAGGGCTGGCGGGACCTGAGGAAGTGGGCCGCGATCGAACCGTCGCTGCCTTCTTCGGGTATCAGCAGCCAGCAGGCTAGGTAGAGCGGAATGCCGCCCAGGTACAGCGGAACAGCGCCGAGGAACGGCAAGCTGGTGAAGCCGGCAATCGTCAGTACGGCAAAGATCACCCTGACAATGGTCACGTCGATGTTGAAGTGCCGGGCGATGGCGGCGGCGACGCCGGCGAGCATCCGGCCACGAACGGGGCGGCGCAATGGCATCCGGGCCTGGGCGGACGGTGCACCGGTGCTCGGCCGTTCGCTGGAACGTGGGTCTTCGTGGAAGTCCGGGTCTTCGGTTCTGGTGCTCATACCGTTAACCCTGCCGTGACGCTGTCGGCTTGGGTATCGGGAAGCACCCCCATACGACCCTGATAAAGCCCCGAGCCTGCCAGGCCTGCGTCCTGTCGGGCCGGTCAGCGCAGTTCGCGCCGGATCACTAGGCGCAGGCCGGTCCAGGTGTCGTCAATCGCGCACACCTTGTTGTCCACCAGGCCAGTGGGCAGCGCAACTTCGCGCACCACGTTATCGGTGATGTCGGTCGGTACCGTCGAAGACTTCTTGGGCCAGGCAATCCAGAGCCCGCACGCCGGCGCCATCCGGGCCCTGAGCCGGGGCAGATCTGCTTCGAACTCGGCCCGCCTGGTCATGAACGCGACAATAACGTCGTACCGGGCGTCGTCTGCTAGGTCGGTATGCAAGCTTGCGACGTCGGGCAACTCGCCCACAGTGTCCTCGAACCGCTCCGGCGCCCCGAGCACGGCGACCTCGTCACCCTCGCCGATGCCGAGCTTGTCCGGCAGCGGCGTTCCTGAGTAACCGGCTGGCAAGGCTGCCCCCTGAGACCTCGGCGACTGGACCATCTTGTTATCGATCGCAGTTTTCCGCGATTATCGCGGAAAACTGCGATCAATAATGCTGGGCCGTGCCGATCAGAACTCGAAGCCGCCCGGCTTGCCGTTGCGATCGGCAATCAGCCCAGCCAGAGTGGAGATGGCGATCTCCGGCGGCGTCCTGGATCCGATGTTGACACCGATCGGCCGGTGCACCTTGCTGATCTCGCTGGCAGGCACGCCAAGCTCGGTGAGCGCGGGCACGTGCGGGGCCGGATGACGCGGGTTGCCCATGATGCCGACCCAGCGGGCGCCGCCGGCTAGCGCGTCGCGTAGGTGCACGCCAAGCTCGGGGCGGTGGTGGTCGGTCACGATCACGTCGACGTTTTCGCCCGCGATGCCGGCGAGGCTGTCGGCTAGTTCGACGCCTTCGCGGTCCGCGGCCTTTGCCCGCTCCGGATCTGGCTCCACCAGGATCACCCGGTATCCGGCGTCCGCGCCGTAACGCAGCAGGTAGCTGGCGACCGGAGAGGCGAAGACCGCGGCGAGCACCTTCTCATCGGCGGGCGGCGGAACGGCTCCGTGCGCTACCGCGCAGCTCTCGTCGTGCACGTGCCCGCCATGGTCCGCGTTCCCGTGATCGTGCTGCTCAGAACTCGCCATGTGTAGGAGCTTGCCACCAGGCTGTCAGCCGGGCAACTGACCGAGTCGGAGGTGGCAGCAACCCGAATCTAGGTAAGAATGCGACCGGGCAGCTAGCCAGTTGCCCGGCGGGCAGGAGAGGGCGGAGAACTCCATGCGGCTGAGCGCGCGAAACAAGATCAATGCAACAGTTACCGGCATTACTAAGGGCGAGGCGACCGCGAACGTGGTGCTTGACGCCAGCGGCATCCGGCTGGTGGCTTCCGTCACCGTCGAGGCTGCCGACGAGCTTGGCCTGGCCGAAGGCAGCCAGGTGATCGCGATCGTGAAGGCGTCCGACGTGATCCTGGCCGTGCCTGACTAGCATCTGCGAAAGGCTCAGCTCGCCAGGAGCGTCCAGCGACAGCGACCGCACATGATGGTGGCGGGAGCGGCCGGAGTGCGCGGCTACTCGTCGGCGAGCAGGCGGGCGGTCGGCAGATGGCGCAGTGCCTGGGCTGGCACGAACGCTGCGGCCGCAGTGATCAGCACCCCAGCCGCGACCGCCACTGCGGCGATCACATACAGCGTGACGGGCAGCTGCCCGGCGAAGTTCGCTGCCGCGACGAGGCCGAGGGCGGCGCCCGTGAGAGAGCCCGCCAGGCCGATGATCGTGCCTTCGGTGACAACCAGGCGGCTGAGCGCCGACTCCCGCCAGCCGAACGTCCGGACGGTAGCGAGTTCCGGCGCGCGCTCGCGGACGTTGAGGAAGATCACGTCGGCGACGGCCAGGATGCCGAGCGCGACGGTCGCGGTCACCGAGACGTAGTCGACGCCGCGGACCTGGAGCGCGACCGCGTTGCCGAGGAGTGACCCGACCACGACGCCGCGGAACGCAAAGGTCACCGCGGCCAGCATGGTCAGCGCGGTGACGCCGATGGCCAGGCTGACCGCGCCGACCAGCGCCCGGCCGGGCGTGCGCAGCACATTCACCGCGGCCAGCGACGTGATGCCGCCGGGCTGGCGGGCGCGCCTGACGCCCAGCACCGGTGGCCGGACGGAGGCCACCGGCTCGGCGCGCGCCGCCAGCCAGGCAGGGACAAGGCCGGCGATAACTGCGACGGCTACTGCGATCGGCACGGCCAGCGCCGCCCGCCCCGGTGAGGCGTGCAGGCCGAGTGCCGATGACAGCGGCAGGGCGGCGGCCGCGCCCAGGACCCCTGCGGCCAGGCCGATGCCTGCCAGTTCGCCGAGGACAGCAGCGAACAACCGTGGCTTGGTCCAGCCCAGGCAGGCGAGTACTCCGAGTTCCCGGCGGCGGCCGCGGATCGCGGCGGTCGCGGAGTTGGCGACGAACAACACGCAGACGATCAGGATCAGCGCGAACAGCACCAGGCTGTTCCTGTCGATCGCGGTCAGGATCGTGATCGCGACACCTTTCTTCACCCAGCCCTCAGTCAGCGCCAGGGCCGGCTGGCCGAATTTCCCGGCAGGCAGGTCGATCGTGGTTGGCAGAGGTGAGGACCCGGTGACAATGTCGACGTCGAGATGGGTGCGCACCTCGATCTGCTGGGCGACCTCGCGGATCCGCGCTAGCGACACCGCATTCGGTCCGGTAACCCCTGCGACCCGCACGCGGATCACGCTGATCGGATCTCGCGTGTGCAGGTTCCCGCTGTAATGGGTGCTGTTCTGCAAGGCGGACAGTGCGGACAGGGTGGTGATCAGGTTCACCGGCTGGCTGACGTACCCGCCCAGATTCGAGTTGGGCAGCAGGTCGCCGTGCAGCGCCCGCCCGCTGGCTGAGTTGGCTGGCGCCGCAGTAACCGGCTGATAGGCACCGAGCGGCACCTCGGACAGCGGGTCAAATGACTTGATCTTGGCCGGGTCGAAGGTACCGATAAGGTGCGGGCTCGCTATCGGGCCGACCCCGCCGACGTAGGTATTCGACGCGTGAGAGTGACCGGTAATCGCGCGGTACTGGTTATCCGCGCTGTCCATGGCAACATCCGGGAAGCTTGCGGTGTACCAGACCGATAGCGGGTTACGCACGAGGAGCGGCGCCAGCGCACCGGAGGCCATGCGGCGGTAGCTCGTCGGCCCGACGCTCCAGTAACCGAGGATCCAGATGTTCTCACCCTTCAGCTCCGCCAGGAGCTTGCGATAGCCCTGCTGCGCGGTGGTCCGCTCGCTCACCAGCGTGTGGCCCGGCGCGTCAGCCTGCTGCGTCATCCAGCGCACAGTCATGTCGGGCGGCGACGCGGGCTGGGTAAGTGCTTCCAGCTGCGTCACGGCGTACTCGTCCATGCCAGCGCTGGACGAGGCAAGCACCGGGAACGAAGTCGTGCCGTTTGCGCCCGGACTGTCGTGCGCGTCTTCAGTCAGGTACCGGCCCGAGATCAGCGCATGGTCAAGGCCGTCCAGCTTGGCCTCAGCAACCGGGTCCACCGCGGCGATCAGCACCGGAAGTTTCCAGACGGTTCCGTATGTCGGAATGGAGCTCCCCGGCAGCGCCGTTCCGTTCACCTTGGACCAGCACTCGGCGCTGGACTGCACGGCGGCGCCGAACGGATCAGTTGCGGGCGTTGTCGGCGGCTGCATCGGGCAGACGGCCACGCTCCGGTGACCAGGAAGCTCCTCGACAGTCGAGCCGGTGGAATTCATGAACCTGAGCGCGTCCGGCGTGACGTAGGTGTACGAAGGCGGCTGGCTGATGCGGCTGGTGCCAGCGTCGCTTACCCAGGTTGTGCTGATCCGGTAGAGCTGGCGGCCGGGCCGGGCGTAGTCGGCGGCCGGAATCGGAACGCGGATGTACGCGCCGAGCAGCGCATACCCGACCATGGCGATCGGTGCCGCGACCTGAACGCCGGGGATCTGCTGGATCTGCTGGTACTGGCCCATGGTGATACCGCCGTAAATGCCGGACAGGAAGTTGGGCTGCACCGTGCCAGTTTGCGATTCGAGCGCGGTCCTGGCGCCCTTGGGCCGCACCAGGATGTCGTACGCAGGCACGAAGTGCGCCGACACGGTGCCGATGGTGCGCAGCTGGGCTGTCCGGGATGCCGCGGTCAGCACGGTGAATGCTGTGGTCGCGAGCAGCATCCCGGCCAGCAGCGCGACCAGCCTGACGGTGCGGAACCGCAGCTGGGACCAGGCAAGTCGGCTCATCGCATCAGCCCAGCTGGCCGACGCGGCGGATCATGTCTTCGGGTGAGTAACCCGCCGCCAGGTCGATGTCGTCGACGACAGCTCCGTCGCGCAGCCTGATCAGTCGCTCGGCGTGCGCAGCGACTTGGGGGTCGTGGGTGGCAAGCAGGATCGTGACGTTCCGGTCGGCGCGCAGGCCTGCAATCAGCTGCAGGATCTCGGCGGCGTTACCCGAGTCCAGGTTGCCGGTTGGCTCGTCGGCCAGCAGCAGCGCCGGGCTATTGACCAGGGCCCGCGCAATGGCGACTCGCTGCTGCTCGCCGCCGGACATCCGTCCTGGCAGCGAATGCTCACGGCCAGCCAGGCCAACGGCGGCCAGCAGGTCCCGGCCCCGTTCCCTCTTATCGAAGGCCGTCCGGTAGGGCAGCACCGGCGCGATCACGTTGTCCAGCGCGGTCAGCGCGGGCAGCAGGTTGTACCCCTGGAACACGAACCCGACGCTGCGGCGGTAGGCAGCGAGCGCGGCGCCGTGCAATGCCGTCACCTCCGCGCCATTGCTGACGATGGCGCCCGAGTCAGGCCGCTCGATGGCGCCGATGAGGTGCAGCAACGTCGACTTGCCCGAGCCGGAGGCGCCGGTCAGCGCGACGAACCCGCCGGCGCGGATGCTGAGTGTGACGTCGTCGGCGGCGCGGACTAGCTGGTCCTTCGCGATCCCGTAGGTCTTGCTGATGCCGCGCAGCTCCAGGAACTCACTCGTTTCTGCCACGCCGACTCCCTACTCCGCCTACTCCGGGCCAGGCGGCTAGCGTTCCGCCAGGTTCACGGACTAGCCTGACCTGAATACCTAGTGACAATGCAAGAGCAAAACTGAGCCTTCTTAGCTAGTCACAATGCAAGATGAGACTGATTTGTTACGCGATTACGACGAGAGACGGACCAGACATGCCGCTGCATCACGCGGTCCTCGCTTTGCTGGCGGACAAGCCCGCGCACGGATACGAGCTGAAGACGAGCTTCGAGCAGGCCGTCGGGGATCAGTGGGGCGGCCTCAATATCGGGCACCTCTACCAGATCCTCGACCGGCTCAGCCGGGATGGGCTCATCGAGTCGGAGCGCCAGGCGCAACCGGTCAAGCCCGACCGGGTCGTCCATCACCTGACCCCGGCCGGCCGGGCCGAGCTAGAGCACTGGCTTGGCGAGCCAAGCCCCCGGTTGCGCGGTTACCGGGATGACTTCTTTCTCAAGCTGATGGCGGCCGTGCAGGCCGGCGACCCAGGGACGCTGGACGGCGTGCTCCGGCGGCAGCGCGCGCATCTGCTCCGGGAGCTGCACGGCCTTGCTAGCGCTAAAGCGCAGGCGCCGTCGGCCGTCGTCGCACTGCTCATCACGGCGGCCGAGCTGCACCTGCGGGCGGACCTCGGCGTCGTCGATGCGGCCGAGAAGGATCTCGAGCCAGACCTGGCGGCCGCCCGGTCCGGGTCGGCGGCGGCCGGCCCCAGCGGATCAAGCCCGCCCGCTGCGGCTGCGGTGGAGGCAGAGCTCACCGGCTAGCATGACTGCTCGTGCGCTACGGCATCGTCATCCTGCCTGATCAGGCCTGGCAGCAGGGAGCACGCCGCTGGCAGCAGGCCGAGGCTTATGGCTTCGACCACGCCTGGACCTACGATCACCTCGGCTGGCGCAGCCTGGTCGACGGTCCGTGGTTCGACGCGGTGCCGACGCTCACCGCCGCGGCGACGGTAACCTCGCGGATCGCGCTCGGAACCTTCGTCGCCTCACCGAACTTCCGACACCCGGTGAGCTTTGCCCGCCAGCTGACGGCCCTGGACGACATTAGCGGCGGGCGCATGCTGCTCGGCCTCGGCGCCGGGGCCGGCGGGACCAGTTTCGACGCCCGTGTGCTCGGCGGTGCTGCACTAAGCCCGCGAGAACGCGTCGACCGGTTCGGCGAATTCACCGAGCTGCTCGACTTGCTGCTGCGCACCGACCATGTCAGCTGGAGCGGCCAGTACTACCAGGCCGTGGACGCGCGGAACCTGCCCGGTTGCGTGCAGCAGCCGCGGATCCCGCTGATCGTGGCCGCGAACGGGAAGCGGACGCTGGCGCTCGCGGCGCGTCTCGGCGACGGCTGGGTGACCACCGGCATACCGTCTGACGACGCCGCCGCATGGTGGGCCGCGGTCGGCGAGCTTAGCCGCCGCTACGGCGACGCGCTGACTGCAGCGGGCCGCGACGCGCGCCTGGCGCGGCGTTACCTGTCACTGGACGCGTCCGGCGATTACGTGCTTTCGAGCGCTGACTGCTTCGCCGACGCCGTCGGCCGCGCGGGCGAGCTGGGGTTCACCGATGTCGTCACGCACTGGCCGCGAGCTGACGCGCCTTACGCGGGTAGCGAGTCAGTGCTGGAGACGGTGGCGGCGACCTACCTGCCGTACGGTGCCAGCTAGCTCGGTCAGCCCACGAACAGTGACAGCGTGTCGGCCACGCAAGCGGCCTTTTCCTGGCCGTCGATCTCTATCCGCATCCGGATGTGCGCGAGTGAACCGAGGTGGGTCTGCCTGACGTCGGTGAGCGTCGCTTCAGCGCGGATGCTCGAGCCAGTCAGCACGGGGGAGGGGAAGCGGACCCGGTCGAGTCCGTAGTTGATGCCCATGGTCAGGTTGTCCACCCGGAAGATCTCGGTCATCAGGACAGGAAGCAGCGACACGGTCAGGTAGCCGTGCGCGATCGTGCCGCCGAACGGGCCGCTGGCCGCCCGCTCGGTGTCGACGTGAATCCACTGATGATCGCCGGTCGCGTCAGCAAACGCGTTGACCTGCTCCTGGGTGATCTTGTGCCATTCGCTGTGGCCCAGGATTTCGCCTTTGGCCGCGACAAACTCGTCCAGGCTAGCGAATACGCGCATGCCGTGACCTCCATCGTCAGGTCCCGCTCCGGCTCGGATACCTGGACAATAGCGTCAGCGGCGGCTATCGGCACAGTGCCGACGGTGCCGTGCGGTGACGCGACCGCCTGCCGAACGCCGTGACCGTGGCGCCCGTCCGCGGTCACGGCGCTCCTGCGCTCGGCAGGTCAGCCCTTGGTGAAGGAGATCAGCTGCTCCTTGCTCACCACCCGGGACGTACCGGCTTCAGTGGTGATCGCCTCGGTCTGCACTGGCCCGACGCTGTTGGCCATCCAGGTCTTCACCTCGATGCTGATCGTGAAGCCCTGGACTGTCTCGGTCATCGTCATATCCACGATCGTGGCGCTGTAGGTGCCGGAAGGCACGGTTACGGTCGCCGTGCCGCCACTTCGGACCGTCACGTGCGCGGTGATCTTTGCCTGCTTGCCGGCCACGGAATACTGGATCCGCAGCGCGCCGTGGTAGATCCGGCCGGACGCCAGCTCGGCGGCCGACGGCCAGAGCACGCTGCCGGAGATGAGCTTGACATTCGTCGTTGAGTTACCGGCGTTGAACTGGCTGAACGGGTAGGAGATCGACCCGTCCGAATGGAAGATGAAGTAGGCGGTGCTGTGGCCGGTGGTTCCGAGGGTGGTCTCGGAGCTGGCCATGGTCACCTGCTGGCCACCGGACACGGGCTTGACTGAAACCACCTTGTTGGTTGTCCGGCCAGCCGTACCGAGCGTAGCGACGGTGGTCTTGTAGACCCAGGTGTTGCCGACCGCGATCGGGAACGGCACCGAGGCCGACGACGCCACCGACGTGCCGCCGCTGCCCGATCCCGATCCCGATCCGGATCCGCCGCCCGAGCTGGGCGCGGATCCGCTGCCTGACCCGGACCCCGTTCCGCTTCCGGGGGAGCTGGCAGAAGATGCAGGGCTGTTGGTCGAGCAGGCGGCCAGGATCAGGCCGGAAATGGCTATTATCGCAGCGGCAAAGCCGGTCCGCATCCCGTGGCCACGTGCACTGCTGTTCATTTGCGGTTACCTCGATCATGGATTGCCGGCATGCTGCGCGCGGTCCCCGGACCGTCGCAGTGCCGGGTGGGGCGATGCGGCTGGCCCGGCGGTCCCCTCCGCCGCCGGGCCAGCGCCTGACACGCTCGCGGCTAACTGCGCCTGCGGCGAGGCCAGCAGTTGCATGGACTGCAGCCATACAGACCCGGGTCCGGAAAGCACGGCGAATTGATGGGAGTCGTTGCCTGCGCAGGTGCTGGCGGTGGGCCGAAGTTCGGCCATCTGGACCGCGATCGACGCCTCGGACATGCCGATGTGCCAGGGATGGGTGCGCAACGACGTGCCCGCAGCCAGGTCGCGCTTTACCACGTCGCCGCAGAGCGCTACCCAGGCGCGGCCACGGCCGCCGATGCGCAGCAAGATGAACTCCCCGGCCTCGGTCGCGCTGGTTCGCAGTGGCTGCTGGAAGCCGGTCGTTACTTCGATGCCGGGTGTTCCGGCCAGGAACGCGCGGCGGTGAACAAGGAACTCGCATCCCGGCATGACCTCGATGCCGAGTATGCTGCCCGGCAGCCTGGACGCGAAGGCGACGGTGCCGGCGGCGCCCTTAGCTGTGTAAGCGCTGAGCGGCGCCGACGACTCGTCGAGAGTCCGCGCCAGCGCCACGGCGTGCGGGCCCCCGGCCAGGCCGGAGCGTGGGCTGACCGTCATCTGAATGGAGTCGGTCATCCAGGCGAACTCGCCAGTCTCCCCGACGATGCTCTCGCCGGGCTCCAGTGAGATCGACAGCACGGGCTGCGTCGAGCCAAGCAGCTGATCGTGCACCGTCATCTCCCGCTGGTTCCGAGCGTCAGGCCTGCGATGATGATTCGTTCTACCGGGGCACGTGCTGCCTGCGAATCACGGTAAACATGCATGTCATCGTCGACGTAAAAACCCTAAATGACTTTTATATGGGTAAAATGGTCTGACTCCGCCGGTGATACCCAGCGTGCGCTCATGGCCTGCTATAACATCGGCCGCCAATGGGCGTCAGTGCCCGACTCAGCGGCCGGCGGTCTCGCGATCGGCAATGCCGTTCTCGATCGCGAACCTGGCGGCCTCGACCCTGCTTCTCAACCCCAGGTTCCGGTAGACGGTGGCTAGGTGCCGCTCCACCGTGGCCGCGCTCAGGTACAACTTGGCCGCGATCTGCTTATTGCTCATCCCGGCGGCCAGCAGCTTGAGCACCTCGGCCTGGCGGCCGGTCAGGTTGCTAGGCCGCAGCGGATTAGGGCCGTTCCCGGATACCTCGGCCAGCGCGGCTTGCGCCTCGGCAATGCGCTTCGGGTTGGCGATCTCGATCGCGAGTGCCTCCGCTTCGTGCATCTGCCGGACCGCTTCGTCCCGCTGGCCGGTGCGCATCCAGACCCGGCCCAGGCCGATCATTGCCTCGACCACGTCATGTGGGTGACCGCCCGCCTGCAGAGCCGCGATGGCCGCGCGGTAGTGCCCGGCCGCCTGCGCCCAGTCCTGGCCGTGGGCGGCGAGCGCGCCCTGATTGCAGCGGATGGTGCCGATCAGCTGAGGATTGCCGGACGACATCGCGGCAGCCTCGGCCAGTGCCTGGTCGGCCTCAGCCAATTGCCCGGACTTGATGAGCACGTCGCCCAGGTTGGTCAGCCCGATGGCGATGGATCGCTGCTCGCCGAGTTGCCGTTTGATGGCCAGCGCCTGCTCGAATAGCTCGCGCGCGCGCCCGAGATTGCCGTCATCGATTTCCAGCAGCGCCATGTTATTGATAGCGACAGAGACTCCCCGCCGGTCGCCGAGTCGGTCGCGCAGCTCCATCGCGGTCTGGAAGCTAGCCCCGGCGCTGGCGTGATCGCCGAGGTAGCGGTGAGCCGAGCCGAGCACCGTCGCCGCGAACGCCTGACGCTCGGTGAGGTCAAGCGACGTGAAGATAATCAGCGCCAGCTCGGCGTTACGGACCGCGGCGGCGTAGTCACCGTTCTCTGCCGCGAGCACGGCGGCCGAACCGTAAGCTCGGCCAGCCCGCTCGTCGCGGCGATCTCCCGCCATGGCCAGGAACCGGCCGAGCCAGTTCCGGCCGACCGCGAGGCGGCCGCTGACCAGCCACCAGCGCCACAGCGCCGCGCTGATGTCCAGCCCGAGGTCGACCTCCTGAGTGTCGGCGGCCCAGTGCAGCGCCACGTGCAGGTCAGCGACGGCACCTTCAAGCCGGCCTGTCCAATAAGCAGCGTCCGGCCCGGCGAGTCCCTGCTCGCTGCCGATCGCCACGCCAGCCAGGTGCAGCGCATGGCGGCTGCGGGCGAGATGGCCGTCTCCGGCTTTCTCCAGTTGCACCGCTGCGAACGTCCTGATGGTCTCCAGCATGCTGAACGAGTTTTGCTCGCTGCCCCGCGTCACCACGAGCCAGGAGGAGTCGACGAGCAGCCGGGTTGTCGCGGCGGCTGCCGCTGCGTCCAAGCCGAGTACAGCCTGCACGTCGGCGAGCCCGAACGGGCCCGCGAATACGCTGAGCATTGCCAGCCGGTGCTGCTGACCGGGCTCGAGGAGGTCGTAGCTCACCTGCAGCACGTCCGCGAGCCGTCGGCCGGGTGCGCCGGGCGTGGCCGGCTCGGAGTCGAGCAAGACGGCGCGCTGCTGGAGTATCTCCCGGATGGACAGCGTACCGACCCAGCCCGCGATCAGCTCGATGGCCAACGGCAGCCCGTCGAGCCGGCGGCACAGCTCGGCGATCGCGTGCGGCGCCACATCGGCGGCGCTGAAGTCCGGTTGCCGTTCGCTGGCCCTGGCGATGAACAGCTGCACTGCATCGGACGCGGCGATGTCCGCCGCCCCGGCCGCGACCGACGGGCAGTCCAGCGGCGGAACAGTCCAGCACACCTCGCCGGGCACGCCGAGCACGGTCCGGCTGGTAACGAGGATGCGCAGGTCCGGCACATCGGCGAGCAGCTGGCCGGTCAGCTCGGCGACCTCGTCGGCCAGGCGCTCCGCGCCGTCGAGCAGCAGCAGCCGGGGCGAGGCGACGAGCGCGTTCTGGATCGCCTCCCGGAGCGGCAGGCCCGGCTGGTCGCGCACATCAAGCCTCGAGGCCAGCGCGGCCGCCAGCCCGCGCGGGAACCGGATCGCTTCTAGCGGCACGAAGACGATGTCGCGGCCGGCCATGCAGCGGCTGAACAGCTCAGCGGCCAGCCTGGTCTTACCCGCTCCGCCTGGCCCGATCATTGTGACTAGCCGTGCCTGGCGCACCAACCGGGCCAGCTCGGCCAGCTCGCGGCTGCGGCCGACGAAACTCGTCTGCGCTATCGGCAGCAACGCCCGCTCGCTGCCACCCCGGCCAGGCACCGCGACTTCGGCCTCGAGCTCGGCAATAGCCGTCCGCGCCCGCGCCGATAGCTGCGTCCGGCCTGCTTCCCACCGATTCACGGTGGCGAACGACACGCCAAGCCGTCGGGCCAGCTGCTCCTGGCTGATCCCGAGACTGCTGCGCAGCCTTCGCAGCCGCGCCGCCACCGATTCCGCGTCGCGCGGCTCGCTCACCCAGGCAGCCTACGGCTAACCGGGCGCTAAGAGTCAGATACTGCCAAACAGCCGGTCGCCGGCGTCGCCGAGGCCGGGCACGATGTAGCCCTTCTCGTTGAGCATCCTGTCCACCGCGGCCGCCACCACCAGGACCGGAACGGGCTCGTCGTCAGGAAAGCCAGCCGCTATCCTGCCGATGCCCTCCGGTGCTGCGAGAAGGCAGATGACGGTCACGCGGGCCGCCCGTCGGCCGATCAGCATCCTGATCACCGCTTCCACGGTGCCGCCGGTGGCGAGCATCGGATCGAGCACGAAGACGTCACGGCCGGTCAGGTCGGCCGGCAACCGCTCGGCGTATGTGGTCGGCACAAGGGTCTCCTCGTCCCTGACCAGGCCGACGAAGCCTACGTCGGCGCTGGGCAGCAACCTGGCCATGCCGTCAAGCATGCCGATGCCGGCCCGGAGCACCGGTACGACGAGCGGGACGGGCTTGCTGATCCTGACGCCGTCGGCGGTGTCGATGGGCGTGCGCACCGATGCGGGTTCCACCCGGACGTGCCGCGTCGCTTCATACGCGAGCAGAGTCACGAGTTCGTCGGTCAGGGCCCGAAACGTAGGGGTATCGGTATGAATGTCGCGCAGCATTGTGAGCTTGTGAGCGACGAGCGGGTGATCGGCAACCAGCGTGTGCATGGTCGGTAGTGTGCCAGTTCGCGCTACCGGAGGCGTGGCAAGGCGCCGTGCAACCTCCTGGACGCAGCGGGCTGGGGCGGCTTCGCCGAGGCGCCGTGTCCCGATCATCGAATGTGTGTTCTACTAGAGTGATGACTGCAGTTGCCCGTCCGGACTGGTGGTGCTATCCGCTGCAGTGCCCCGCCGGGCATCCCTGGGCGCCCGGCCGGGTGACGGTGGGCTGGATGCCTTGCGACTGCCCGAGGGCGCTGTCCCGTGACGTCCTCGGCCACCTTTGGGTCCGCTGCCGGACCGAGGGTTGCAGCTCGATCTGGTACCGCCCCCGGCACGAAGCGGGACGGCAGCCGCAGCCATCGGACGGATTATGGGTCCTAACTAGACTAGACCAGATCTGGTAATCTAGGTCCATGGCTACGACCTACAACGTCTACGAAGCAAAGACTCACCTATCGCAGCTGCTAGACCGCGCTGCAGCGGGTGAGGAGATTGTGATTGCGAGAGCAGGGCGTCCCGTGGCCCGGTTGGTAGCGCTGGCAGGACATGGCTCCGAGCGCCGGATCGCTGGAGCCTGGCGTGGCAGGGTCAGGATGGCCGCCGACTTCGATGAGCTGCCGGCCGCGATCGAAGCAGCTTTCCGCGGGGAAGGCTCTTGAGGCTGCTGCTGGATACTCACGCGCTGCTGTGGTGGCTAGCCGACGAGGAACTTGTCGTAGCAGCGCGCGCTGTAATAGCTGACCCGGCAAACTCAGTTGCTGTCTCGGCCGCCAGCGGCTGGGAAATATCGATCAAGAAAGCGCTGGGGAAGCTCGTCGCGCCCGATGACCTCGAGCAGCAGATGGTGACGAATGACTTCGACGCCCTTCCGATTGGCATCACGCATGCGCTGGCCGCTGGGCAGCTCCCAAGGCATCATGAGGATCCATTCGACCGGATGCTTATCGCTCAGGCCAAGGTCGAGCAGATGACTATTGTCACTCGTGATAGACGCTTCGGCGATTACGACGTGCCTGTCATTCCTGCTTGACCTGCATGCCAGTTCTTGTGCCGGCCCGGCATGAGGCAAACCTGGAGTTACCGGCAGATCTCTTTGTACGCTGCGAGCAGCCGGACTTCGACGTGCCGGTCAGCTGGCGGAGGATCATGTGAACGGATTACTGGTGTGGCCGATTGCTGACCGGGCTTGTGGTGGCTCTGGCAACATGCCTGGCCGCGCTAGCGCTGGCGAAGCGGCAGCCGGCGGGCGGCCCGGCAAGCGGCGAGCGGGTGCGCCTCGGCGACTGGGTGATTGCCGGCGACGCGTGGACGCCGTCGGATAGCTGGCTGACGAACGTGACGGCACTATCGTCCATCGTTGCGGGCTCCGCCCTTAACGCATTTAAGTTGCGGGCTCCGCCCTTAACGCATTTAAGGGGAGCGGTATCTCCACCCTGTTCATCATTTTCGGGTTAGCGGCCGCCTTCGCGCCGCTGGCCTACGGCGCGTTCGCAGTCAAGGCTGTCAGCGGCGCCGTCACCGTCGGGACTGTGCTCGGCTTCCTGGTGGCCGCCGCAGTCGTCATGTTCGGCGCTATCGGCGAACTGGCGACGATCGTCCTGTTCGGTACGAGCGCCGACTACGTCGTCAGCCTGCCGCTGGCACTGATCTTCCCGCTGATAGCTGGCATCATCCTCGCGACCTATTCGCTCCGGACGATGATCTACGTCCTGGACCGCATGACCAAGTCGCCGCCTGCGGCGCACGACGACAAGGCTGCGCCCAATGCCGGACCGAACTGCGATCCGTGCCTCATACCTCGTGGCGAGCGCGACGCGGGGATCCGCGACCTTGTAGCGGGTACGCGCACGGCATGATCGATCGGTCAGACCAGCTGGAACGCCTGCGATTCGGCTGCCTCAGGCTCGGCCGCCGCGATGGCGGTGACATCCAGTATGCGCCCCGCCTGCGGTTCTGGCAGTGCCACCGCGCTTGCGGTCGGCGCAGGCCGCGGGCGGCGGGGCTTGCCTGCCGCCGAGGTGCCGCCGCGGCCGCGGTAGATGAGCAAGCCGTTGACCGGATCGGGCACCGCGTCCAGCGCCGCGCGCACGACAGGAAGCGCACGGAACGCCTCCCATTCCTCGCTGGTGTGGAAGCAAACTTCGAACGCGACGCCCCATCCGTCGGCGTGCCAGGTACTGTCGAGCGCTCCGTTGGTGAGCGCAGCCTCAATCAGCTCCGAGTCATGTGCTTGCTGCCACTGGAAAGCCGAGAAATTGCCGTGCAGTACTTCGATGGACCACCATTCAGCCATTTGTTGAGATAGTACGTCTTTCGCGGCCGGGGCGGAAGGGACCGCCGGTGATGGACTCAGTTGGCCCGGCGGGCGCCGTGTTTGCGCGGAGCGAATATTTGCCGGGCCAATGCTCCGCATCTAGATGCTGGTATCCGCACCCGCTTGTCGTAACCGCTGGGATCCCGCCACGTAAACGAGGCGATCCGCAAGCCGGCGTCCAGGGCCTGGTCAAGGCGACGGTGATGATCGTCGGCGAGCACCAAGTTGCCGCCGAACGGCCGCGCCGTCAGCGCCGCCGTCTCCCGAACGACGGGTCCGGCGTCGGTTGACCAGGTCAACGTCACCATGCCGCGCACGCCGGCATTCGACACTGCCGCGGCCAGCCGGGGAATCGCGGCCATCGGTACCTGCACGATCGGCCGCCCGATCCCCAGCAACTTACAGACCGGCGTGGTCATAAGCCTCGGTGTAACCGCGGGGCCAGCGGCGACGCGAGCCAGGATCAGCCCCGCGGTACTCGCAACCACCGGCGCGCCGCAAGGGAGACAGTCCCGCCAGGAGCCGTGATAGCCCACGGCCCCGGCAAGCCACCCAGGCACGCGGCGGCAGCAGCAACCGCTGCCCTACGACTCATAGGATGTCGGCGTCGACTGCGGTGAACGCCGGTCCCACCCGTGAAACGTGGAGAAGTCGCCGGCGTCCCAGGCCTCGCGCAGTCCCGGCGTGCTGAGGTCCCAGTCCGGGCGGATCTCGGCGGTGGCCGCGCGGAGGTCATGCCACAGGTCGTAGAACGACGGGCGGCCCCAGAACCAGTAGCCGTTGTAGACGCTGTGGATGACCAGTCCCGGCTTGAGCACGAGCGTATGCGGGATCATGGGGTTGTGCTCGGGGTCGGTGTACTCCTGGATGTCGAGGTCCTTCTGAACGGTCCGCCCGGGGTCGGACAGGAAGGGCCACTGGGCGCCGACCGAGTTGCGGAACTCCTGCAGCGTGTGATGGTCGTCGGTGGCGATCGTGGCGATCTGCGTATAAGCCACCGCGATCTCCGGCTGGTGCGCGGCCAGCTCCAGGTGCTGGCGGTGTTCCTTCGGGCAGTAGTTGCCGCGCGCGAGCGTCAGGATCATCGGGTCCCGGCCCTGGAGCTCGCTCAGCGAACGGACGGCGCCGGTGTGGTCGGGCAGTGCATAGTCGGGGAAGGTGCCGCCAGCGACGATATCTGAACGCACGGGATGACCGCCTCTCCTCTGACCCCGCGGGTGCGACCTGGACTGTGCTCATGTCGGCTCGCCGCAAGGGCCTGGCTATACCTGGAAACACCTGCGAGCCTGCCGTTAGGGCGTGCCCGTCGGCGCTCATGCCCACACTTCCGCCTCGCCAGGAAGCTTCAAGCGCCCTGCAATCCTCGGGCGGCTCGCGGACCGGCCGCACGATTGCCGGGGTCGTGCCCAGGGCGTGCCCAGGTGACAGGCTCAGCCGGGGAGGTCCTCGGTGCGCTTCGCGGCCAGCTTGCCGTGCAGCAGGCCGGTGGCCTGGCCGACTTCGATGAGATATCCGTCCGGGTCCCGCATGTAGCAGCGGATCTCGGCTTCGCGGTCGATGGGTGGCGTGACGAATTCGGCCCCCTTCTCCTTCCAAGCCTCGTAACAGGCCTGGATATCAGCGACTCGCAAGTTCAGGAAAATCGAGGTGGTGTCACCAGGCCGGTAGTCGACCACCGAGATGCCTGGCTTGTCGGGAGTGGGTGGCCCGCCTGGGTTCATGAGTATCCACGAGTTGGACAGCCTGACGATGCACGGATTCTCGTCCAGGACGACCGTGCCGCCCAGGACACGCGAGTAGAAGTCCCTGGACCGCGCAACACTCCGGACCGTGATGAACAACGTCACCAGGATGCCGTCCTCAGGCGCGGGAAGGTTGGCGAAGTCGATGCGGGGCGCGGGTTCTGTCATGGTTGCTCCACTCCGGCGGCATAAGGAGGCGGCTCTTCGAGTGACGGTCCTGCTGGTCAACTCTTCCCTCGATGCGGCCTCGCAGACGTCCGAGGGCTTCTGCGCGCCATACTCGGGCGTGGGCGAATGGCTCGCGGACGCGGGCCATTTCAGCACATACCGCCCGGCTGTCGCTCAGGACGGGCGTCGTGCGCAGTACCTGGCGAGGCGAACCAGAGATCACTCGTTCGTGCGCGCCGATTCTTAGGCGTTCGAGCGCGCGGCCGCGCGTTTGCAGCGCGTGTGGCGCTCACAAGGCCGGTGCCGGAACCAACGACTGGCGCGGACTGGCCAAACGTCTCGACCCAAGGTCGACTCGTCAGCCTCGTCCAGCCGCGGCGGGCTCGGCAATTGGTCCCCGGCGTCCGATGCTACGTTGCATGTGACCTCCCCGCGACAGGGACGACCTCAGCAACTTCCAGGCTAGCCGCCGACGCCCTCGATGCACGCTCCCGCTAGCCCGTTCGGCATCGCCACTGGCAGTCTGCGCAGTGGAACGGCTGTGTAACCTGAGGTCGGCCGCGAGCAGAAGGCCCGAGAGGGATGACGGGCGGCACGTGTGTGTGGGATCATTCCCGGCTATAGGACCCCTATCTGTTTTTGCGAGGTTCGAGGTGAATAGGTCGTGTATTTCGGCCTCGCTCGTGGTATCCGGAGTCCTGGTGCTGTCGGCCTGCGGGGCCAGCAAGCCATCTCAAGCCACCGCGCCAAGCAGTACGAGCCCGGCCGCCAGCCCGACTGCCGCCAGCCCGACTGCCGCCAGTCCCACTGTCGGCAGCAGCCCGGCAGCGTCGACTCGCATCGGCCCTTATACGCAGATTTTCGCGACGCCACTGCCGGCGATCCCGGCTAAGGCCAAGGTCATCCAGGGATTCGAGATGGCTGAGATCCTCTGGGCCAAGTCGGAGTACGCCTGGCGCCCAGTTCCTCCTGTCACGAAGTACGTGACTGGCCAGGCGCTGGCCCAGTTGATGGCAGCAACAAGCTCGCTTAAGGCCAATGATGTGGTGCCGGCCGGAACGGACCGCTTGTTTATGACCAGTGTCACCGGCCTGACAGGCACGACCGCCACCGTGACCACGTGTGACGACGGGAGCAAGTACGCCGCAGAGAACCCTGCTACCGGCAAGATCAACCCGGCGTACTCGCCGGCGGCAAATCAGAAGTACCTCTTCGAGACCTGGCACATGGTGCTGCTGTCAGGACGCTGGGCTATATCCTCGTTCATCTTGGCGACCTTGCCGAGCGCGAGCGCGCAGCACTGTCAGCCCTGAGCGCGGCAGGTAGCACCGCGCGCTAGGGCGATCCCAACAAGGACGAGTCGCCGACTAGGCAGACGCCGCGCTGCGCGCACGCTCGCCTGCGCTATCTCTTCCATCGCCTTAGAACTCCTAACAGAGTGGATCTTGGAAGAGGTGCCGATCACCCTGGGCGCAAGTGCCTGGACGACCGGAAAGTGCTGTGGGGCATCCTGTTCGTCCTCTACACCGGCATTCGGTGGGAGTTCCTGCCTCAAGAACTCGGGTTCGGCTCAGGCATGACCTGCTGGCGGCGGCTGCGGCACTGGAACGACGCCGGAGTCTGGACACGGCTGCACGAGAACCTGCTGGCCGAGCTGCACGCGGCGGGCGTGCTGGACTGGTCGCGGGCAGTGATCGACGGCTCACACCTGCGGGCCATGAAGGGCGGCCCAAAACCGGACGGAGCCCGGTCGACCGCGCCCGAACTGGCTCGAAACATCACCTGATCACCGAAGCGCACGGCATCCCGCTGAAGGCGTCGATGACCGGCGGCAACCGCAACGACGTCACCCAGCTCATGCCGCTGATCCAGGACATCCCGCCAGTAAGCGGTCACCGCAGGCGCCCGCGACGACGGCCGGACACGGTGTCTGCCGACCGTGCCTACGACCACGACAAGTATCGCAAGCAAGTTCGGGCGGTGGGTGTCGCGCTGGTCATCGCCCGGCGCGGCAACGAACACGGCTCCGGGCTGGGCCAGTACCGCTGGGTCGTCGAGCAGACGTTTGCCCTGTTGCATTGGTTCCGGCGACTGCGCATCCGTTGGGAGATCCGCAACGACATCCACGAGGCATTCCTTCGCCTGGCGTGCGCCATCATCTGCCTCCGCCGGTTGACCAGCCTGTCACCTTGCAAGGAGTTCATCTTCCGGGCTTCCGCGGTCGGATCGACCGGATGCTCGGCCGCTCGCCCGGCGAGTGCCGCAAAGAGCAGCACGCTCCAACTTGGCGCAAGGCGGCCGACGATCAGCTCGCCGCGTACACCGACGTGCCAGCCGACCAGAAACACCAGGCGGTCGAGCCGGTCGCCGTGTGTACTTCGGGTTCTCTCACGTCGGGTTCGAAGGATGACGCCGAAGCGCCGAAAGCGACGGGGCGAGTCGGTGCCGTCTCCCGAGCAGGACAAGGCTGAAGTCGTCCGTGCGGTACTGACCAGGCGGGCTATCGGTGTCGTCACGTCTGCGGCCGCCGAAACCGCGCGTGATCACCGCCATGCAACCTCCTCCTGTGGCCGGGCAGCCGCAATCCCACCGCCACTCACTTCCACTCGGCCGGTGGATCCCGATGTGGTACCCACCCATGGCGACGTCATCGTCAGCGATGGCTCCGGTGATGAGGTTCTCCGCGGTGAGGACGTAGTCGCCCACAACCGGTGTCAACCACTATGAGCCAGGGTAATGATGCACGCCTCGCCACGCTGACGACGCTCGCGAAGGCCAGGCAGGCCTCATGGTGCAGCGGCGAGGACTGGATACGGGGAGGTGCCTGATGAAGGCGATTGTGGTGACGGACCAGGCTGCGGGAGCGGCCGGGATGACGCTGGCGGAGCGGCCCGAGCCGCTGGCGGCGATAAACGACGTCGTCGTTCAGGTTCATGCGTCGGGATTCGTCCCGACTGAGCTGGAGTGGCCCTCGACCTGGACCGATCGCGCCGGCCGTGACCGAACACCATCGATCCCCGGGCACGAGCTGGCCGGAGTAGTTACCGCCCTCGGGTACGGCACGACGGGGCTGTCGGTGGGACAGCGGGTCTTCGGCCTCACCGACTGGCATCGCGACGGCACCCTGGCGGAGTACGCGGCCGTCGAGGCACGCAACCTCGCGCCGCTGCCGGGCGACGTCGACTTCACGGTAGGCGCGAGCCTGCCAATTTCAGGGCTGACCGCATGGCAGGGACTGTTCGAGCACGGCCGTCTTCAGGCGGGGCAGAGCGTCCTCGCGCACGGCGCGGCCGGCGCAGTCGGGACAATGGTGACTCAGCTCGCACGTGAGTTCGGCGCCTACGTCATCGGCACCGGACGCGCCGCCGACCGTCAGAAGGCGCACGACTTCGGCGCGCAGGAGTTCGTCGACCTCGACAACGACGCCCTGGAAGACGTCGGCTGCGTCGACCTGGTGTTCGATGTCATCGGCGGCGACATCCAGGAGCGGTCCGCGGGTCTGGTTCGAGCCGGGGGAACGCTGGTGTCCGTCGTCGGACCGACCGAGGCGCGGCCCGCCGACGGCCTGGCGGTCGACTTCGTTGTCGAGTCCGATCGTGGCCAACTGGGTGAGATCGTGCAGCGGGTGCGGGACGGACGACTGCGGACGAACATCGGCAACGTCGCGACCCTCGACGATGCCGTCGCCCCCCTCAACCCGACCGAGCGACGCAAGGGGAAGACGATCATCAGCGTTCGTCCGTGAGGACTCGGGGACAGCGACAGGCCCTGCCCTCCTCGTGGGATCAGCGTCAGCCGCGTGGCCAGGCCGGTGAGGGGCCGATTGGTCCGCCGCGGATTCGGGATACCAAGCTGAACGGGCGACCATCCGCCTCATCCCCGTCAGTGAGCCTTTTCCAACCTGTGTGCAGGGGCGGGTGGTTGAGGTGGGGTCGGTGTCCGGACGTGAAGAAGCTTCTGGTAGACGGGTTCACGACCAAGATCGCCTGTCCGACCGGGAGCTTCCGCGTGCTTGTCTACCCGTCCGGCGTCGATGTGTCCACCTCGACCCTGCGTTACCTGTCCGCCTGCTTGCGAACCCGCCGACGGGCAACCGGCACCCAGCGTCCGGATGCGCTCTACGCCGATCGCGGCTACGACCATGACAAATACCGCAAGCAAGTTTGCGAGTCTGAGATCAAGCCGGTCATCGCCCGTCGCGGCTAGCAGTCCGAGTTGCGCCAAGGTAGTGCGCTGGGCATGCGGTCCAGGGGATCGCGCAGGCCGTCGGCTAGCGGGTCACGGCAATGTGGCGTGCGTGTCCGGGGTTACGGCGCCACCACCGACCAGAACACGGCTACATCGAAGTCGCCGGTCGACGGGTCGGGATCGCCGTAGATCTCCCAGCGAGGGCCGGCCAGCCGGTAGCCGTTCGCCTTGCACCACTCGCGCACCGCCCGATGAGTGCCGCCGATCTTCGCGATAGCGCCGGTATGGATCGCAGATGCGACGAGCCCGCCCGGAAGCGTTGACGCGACAACATGACCCGCGGCCGCGAATGAGCTGCTTACCTGGACCCCGACTTCAACGTTGGGGACGTCGTCCTTGTAGAGCATGATGTTGTGCCCGCGGTTGTAGAGCCCCTCCCGAGCATCGCACCGAAGAAAGCTCCACACCTCGTCCAGCATCGGCCCCCACATCTTCGGGAACTCTGCCCACGTCGTCGTCGCTGCGACCACCGCTGTCGGCGTCGGCTCGACGGTCTTCGCGGTCACCTCAACCGTCATGACGCGGAGCATACGCCGCTGTCGTGACCAGTATGTGCCAGCCGTCGGAGCTCTTTGCGCCATCATCACGGGAGGTGGAGACGCCTTCCCTGCCGACTGGATTAGCGCGCAACTGCAGCCAGCGCAACAGCCGACCAGCAGGTCAGCGCGTTGAAGAACTGATCAAGGCATTGTGGCCTACATTCGGTCGTCAATGCGCGCAGCGGCAAATGAGAGCGGTAGGCAGTGGTGGCTAGTCTTCGGGTGTGCCGTTCCCTGATGAGCCGCTGCGCGTGCGAGTCGAGGTGGTGCCCTACCGGGCGGCCTGGGCCGGTGAGGGCGTGCTGCTGGCCGCCCGGCTGGCCGTGCTGCTGCCCGGCGCGGTCTGCGTCCAGCACATCGGCTCGACGTCGGTTCCCGGCCTGGCGGCGAAGGACTGCATCGACCTGATGGTGCAAGTGCACGACCTGGAGCGCGCCGACGTCGCGGCTGTGCTCGGACGCCATGGCTACCGGCGGCGGCTTGAGCCGTGGAATCAGCAGGAGACCTCGTTCGGGACTGTCTGCCGCAAGCAGGTGTTCGCTCCAGCGCCCGGCAGTCGGCCGTGCAATGTCCACGTGCGCGAGCACGGCGGTCCGAACGTGCGGTACGCGCTGCTGTTCCGTGACTATCTCACCGCCGACCCGGCTGCCGCCGGGGCGTGGGGCCAGTTCAAGATCAGGCTCGCCCAGAGCGTCACCGACCTCGCCGACTACGGCCAGATCAAAGCGCCCGCCCAGGAGATCCTTATCCAGTCAGCCCAACGATGGGCCCGAGACCAGCACTGGCGGCCCCAGCCACCCTGATAGGCCAAGTCTTCGCTTACTGGTGGCCGGATGCAGACGTGGTGCTTTCCGGACGCGATGGATGTGTTCAGCCTGTCGCACAAAGCCGCGTCGAGGACAGATTCGAGGATCTTGTAACGCAGATATGCGGTCCGCGGCCGCGGTCTTAGGCGGATCAAGGAGGCGGAGGCGGGTCGGCATCGCCGAGCAGGCGGCGCTGCGCAAGAGGAGCTCCAGCAGGCCTTCGCGGCGGCGGCGCAGGTCCAGCGCGACGGACGATGTGCCCTGATGAGGTGGTCCTGAACCCGGCGGACGTGACGCAGGGTTTTTCAGACTCCCGTACCGCCGGCCGAGCAACGGCGAGCGGCGGCTGAGTTCGCGCCGTTGGCCCGTCGCCGCCTGGGAGCTGTTCCCATCGGCACCCGACTGGGTACCGGACCGGCCGGTCCATCCAGGTCCGCCTAGGTTGGCCAACCGCGAGCCGTGCCCGGAGTCGGCCGGCCGCTAGCCCGCGGCCTTGCGTACCGCTGCGGTCAGCTCGCGCACCGACAGCCAGCCGTCGTGTTTCCAGATGATCTTCCCGGCTGCCGAGGTCAGCACGAACCAGGGCTGATCTTGCACACCGTAACCGTCTGCCAGCCTGCCAGTCTGGTCGACGGCCACCGGGTAGCCCAGGCTGCCGCCGAGCCCGGCGATGTACGCACGGACCGTGGCCGCGGAAGGCTCGGCCGCCTCCTCGTCGACCGTTATCAGGCCGGGCAGTCCGGCCCGCCGCGCCCCGGCCGCGTACTGGCGCAGCCCGAGTAGCCGCGCCCGCAGGTTGGACGTCTGGTCCAGCCAGGTCGCGAAGAACATGACCAGATGAGGGCGGCCGGGACCCAGGGTTAGCGAGCCGGATGGCAGCACCGGCAACGTGACTGCGGTTAGCGGCGTCAGGCCCTTGATGTAAGCGAGCGACTGCATGCTGGCCAGCGCCGGGTGACCAGGCAGCAGGCTCGACGCCTCCTGAGCCATCACCTGCGCCGCCTGGCCAATGCTGGCATAGGCCATCGTGGTCAGGTAGACCTTCTGCTCCCGACCGCGCGTGTCAATGATGAACACCGCAGGAGTGTGGTCGACCTGTCCCATCTGAATCTGAACCTCGATCTTGTAGGCTTTCCAGACGCGCTCCAGCTGCGGCAACGACGCGGTCAGGAAGTCCCACTGGTTCACCATGCCGTGCGACCGCGAGTAGCTCAGCACGTCCGAGACCGCCGTGGCGCGCGGGTTGGCGTCGATGCCCAGCAACTGGACCTGACTGCCAGCCCGGCCGAGCAGCTGCTTGGCAGCCAGCATCGCCTGGCTCGTGAGCGGGCACACGGTGGTGCATTGCGAGTCGGTGAAAGCCAAGATGACGACCTTGCCGCGAAAGGCGCTGAGCGAGATCTGCTGGCCAAACTGGTTCGTCAGCCGGAAGTCAGGGGCCACGATGCCGCCGAGTGACGAGCCAGGATCGAGGTTCGGGTTCGCCGCGGCGGCTCGCTGCTGGTCGGCTGCTGACATCGGGCCGCCACCATTGTCCGCCACCGAACTGCCCGTACCGCCGGCCGCTGAGCCGCAGCCGGCCAGGACGAGCGCGGCCGCGATGCTCACCAGCGCAGCCGCCGCCCGGCGTGCTGACGGCTGGCGCGTCTGCGGCCGGGATGCCGCTGCTGAGGGGGAGCGCACCTACCCGATCATGCCACTGCTGACCAGTGCATAAGCCGCTAGGCCGGCCGTCACTACGGCAAGCCTTGCGCAACGCGGACAGGAGGAGACAGCCGGCGTCCGGGTCAGCGCGGCTCATTGTGCCCGACGCTACCGAGGCGGGTCGGGTTGGCGAGCTGGCTCGCGTCCGACGAATGCAGCAGGATGCCGGGCATGGAGCATTTCACCACCGCCAGGCTGGTGGCCCGTGACTGGAAAGCCGACGATGCGGAAGCCGCCTTCGACATCTACGGCCGCGACGAAGTAATGCGTTGGCTCGGCGCGCAACCGCGTCGGCCGGTCCCTTCGGTCAAGGCGATGCGCGAGCGGCTGGCCCGGATGATTGAGCAGGCCAGGGACCGGCCCGACTACGGCCTGTGGCCCCTCGTGCTGCGCGCGTCGGGCGAGCTGGTGGGCGCAGTCCTGCTGCAGCCATTGCCTGGCGACGACGGCGAGGTGGAGGTTGGCTGGCATCTCAACCCCGATCACTGGAGCAATGGCTACGCCACCGAGGCGGGCCGGGGCGCGATCGCGCTCGCGTTCAGCCCGGAGCGGGCCCGGCTTGGACCGCTGGACCGGGTCCTGGCCGTAGTGGACCCGGACAACACCAGGTCACAGGCCGTTTGCCGGCGTCTTGGCATGACCCATCTCGGGCCGACAGATCGCTACTACGGCGCGACGCTGGAGGTATTCCAGCTCCGCCGTGGCGAAACAGCGAGGGCCGGAGCCGTCAGCGAGTGATCTCTCAGGCGGCCGGGAATCTACCTGACGGCCGGTTAGTGCCGTGCATAGCGTGCTCAGCGGGACGTAGCCAGGTCGGACACGCCTCGCCGGTTCGCCGGCTCCCATCGCACGCGATTCCGAGGAGCCAAGATCATCTATGAATGTGACCTAGCTAATGCCGCCGCAGTAGCTAGGTCACATTCACAGATGATCCACCTACGGCAGCAGTGGTGATCAGTCGCGCAGCCAGCCCGTGATGCGCTCATTGACGAGACTGGGGCGGTCAAGGTGAAGGAAGTGCCCGGCATCGTCGATGAGTTCCTGCCGCGAGCCTGGTGGGAGGAACTGCGCCGCCTGGCTGGCCAGGCCGGCGCCGAGGCAGCCATCTGCGGCCCCGTGCAGGTAGAGCACCGGGCAGCCGGTTCGGCTGCTGCCGTCAGTCGCGGCCTGCTCGGCCGCATACCGGGCCAGGTGCCGCGACGGGTCAAGCATGGCCCGGTAGTAGCCGATGGCCGCGGCCAGGTTCGCCGGATCACGCAGGCAGTCCTTGGCCAGCGCGGCGTCCGCGCCGCCGGCGTAGCCCGGCGACCAGTCGCGCCAGAGACCGTCGATGAACGCGAGGTCGTCCGTCGCGACCGCCGCCTCGGCCAGCGCGGTCTGGAACAGGAAGATATAAAACGACTTGCGCAACTGCTCGTAGTCAAAGAAGGCGCCGGCGAGTGCGGCGAGTGGCGGCACCGCCAGCGTCACCGCGCGACGCCAGCGCTCGGGCGCGAAGGCGATCGCGCCGTAGGCGGTCATCGCGCCCCAGTCATGCCCGATGATCACCGCGCGGTTGTCCGCGCCGAAGACCTCGTGCAGGGCAATCGCATCAGCGACAAGCGCACCGAGCTGATAGGCGCCGTCGGCTGGCACCTCCGTGGGTGCATAACCGCGCAGGAACGGCGCTACCGCGTGATATCCGAGGTCAGCCAGCTCTGGTAGCAGGTGCCGCCAGGTATGCGCCGAGTCGGGGAAGCCGTGCAGGCACATCGCCAGCGGAGCGCCAGGCTCGCCAGCGCTGAGATAACCGAAGCGGACTCCGTTCCCCGCCACGACCTTGACGCCATCGCCAGCAGTCATGAGCCGGACAGTAACATGACCCAAAGCCCAGGCACAGCGGGCATATTGCGGCGGCGAGGGAAGGTTTCTGCCATCAGCACTGGATCGGCGCCGGCTGGCGCCACCGAGCACCACGGTCGATCCGAGCACGGCTGGTTCAGGCACGGACGGCCCGCAAGCCGCGATCATTCATACCGAGGACCTCAGCAAGGTCTACCCCGGAACCGACTTCGCCGCGGTCGACCGGCTCAACCTGGACGTTAGCGCGGGCGAGATCTTCGGGCTGCTCGGGCCGAATGGCGCCGGCAAGACGACCACCGCCGGGATACTGACGACGCGGGTGGTGCCGACTTCCGGGCGGGCCCTGCTGGCCGGCATCGACGTGGCCGCCCACCCAGCGCTGGCCAAGCAGCTCAGCGGCATCGTTTCCCAGCAGAACACGCTGGACCGACAGCTCACCGTCTGGGAGAACCTCTATTTCCACGGGCGGTTGTTCGGGATCGGCGCGCGCGAGTCGAGGCGCATCGCCGACGAGCTGCTCGAGCAGTTCCAGCTGTCGCGGTGGGCCAAGGCGTCGGTGTATGCGCTGTCCGGCGGGATGGCGCAGCGGCTAATGGTGGCGCGGGCGATCTTCCATCGGCCGTCGGTGCTATTCCTGGACGAGCCGACCGCCGGCCTGGACCCGCAGAGCCGGCTGGCGCTGTGGGATCTGCTCGGCGAGCTGCACCGGGCAGGCCAGACGATCCTGCTGACGACGCATTACATGGAAGAAGCGGACCAGCTCTGCGACCGGGTCGCGATCATGGACCACGGCAAGATCCTCGCGCTGGACACTCCCGCGGCACTCAAGCAGAGTATCGGCGCTGACACCGTCGTTACCATTCGCACCGCGGGAGACCCAGCCGCGCTCGCTGACGTGCTTGCGCGCGGACGTTGCGGGCGTCACCAGGACCAGGCAGGTCGAGGGCGGGCTCGAGCTGCATGTGCAGGGCAGCGACCGCCTTATCCCGAGGATCGTGCTGGCAGCCGAGCGCGGCGGGTTCGACCTGGTCGACCTGTCCGTTGCTGAGCCGAGCCTGGAAACGGTCTTCATCAACCTTACCGGCAAGGAGCTGAGGGATTAATGGCTGCTCCAGCGACACCGCAGGCCGCGCAGTCACCGACGGCGCGGGCGCCGAGGCCGGCCACGGCGATAGGCGGCGGCCCTACCCGGTCGGTCGTCGCCGCCAGCTGGACCGCCTTGGGTGCCCTGATGCTCCGTGACCTGGTCGTGCTCCGCAAGCACAGCGGGGAATTCGTGCTGCGCACGATCATCCAGCCATTCCTGCTGTGCTTCGTCTTCCTGTACGTCTTTCCTAAGATCGGGCAGGGCATCGGGGGGCACGGCAGCGCCCAGGAGTCGGCGTTCGCCACCATCCTCGTGCCCGGCGTCGTCGGCATCTCGGTCATGTTCCAGGGCGTCCAGTCGATCGCGCTGGCGATGGCGCAAGAGTTCGGGTTCACCAGGGAGATCGAGGACCGGGTGCAGGCGCCGTGCCCGATCTGGCTGGTAGCGATCGCGAAGGTGCTCTCCGGGGCGGCCCAGGGCGTGCTGTCGGCGCTGATCGTGCTGCCGATCGCCTCCGTCGTGCACGCGCCGGGCGTGCACGCGCACCTGACACTGCGCTGGCTGCTGATCCTGACGTTCGTGCCGCTTGCCTCCACCGCGATGGCCGGGCTCGGGCTGGTGCTCGGCACCAGCTTCGAGCCGCGGAACATCGGCCTGATGTTCGGCTTCATTATCTTGCCGATCACGTTCCTCGGCGGAACCTACTACTCCTGGACCAGGCTGGCGCCGGTCACCGTGGGCGGCTGGCACTGGCTGCAGACCATCGTGCTGATCAACCCGCTCATCTACGTGAACGAGGGGATGCGAGCGGCCTTCACCTCGGCGCCGCACATGCACCTGTATGTGATCTATCCGGTGGTAGCCGCCTTCGGCACCGTGTTCCTCGCCATCGGCCTGCGCAATTTCCGCCGCCGCGTCTTGTCCTAAGCGAGCGTCGCAGCGGGCCAAGTCGGCCTCACCAAGGCGCCGCGCAACCAGCGTTGGCGCCTCATTCACCTCCTGGCTCGGTTCCGTTCGCTCGGGCGCTCGCTGGCGAGCGTAGAACGATACCGGCACTCGTTTTATGACATCCGAGGAAAGAAGGCAGCGTTGTCCCTGACAACCTCGCGCACAGCGAAGATCGCAGCGGCGGTATCCGCCGGTCTGGCGAGCCTGGCTCTTGCCGGGCCTGCGGTAGCGTCGCAAGCGGCGACCCAGCACGCCAGCCATAGCCTCGCAGCCCGCGGGGGCCTGAAGTCATTTCGGGTGAAGCAGATCTTGTTCGGGTCGAAGCTCAGCCACAGCTACCTGCCATCGGGCTCGTCGGTCCGTAAGACGGAGTCGCTCACCGGCCCGGACGACATCACGGTCCTTGGCCACTACTTGTTCACCGGGTTTCAGAACGGCGTGGGCTCGCAAGGCGAGCCCAGTGCCGACGGCAACACCGACTCCACCATTGTGGAGTTCACCGGATCCGGCAAGGTCATCCGGCAGTGGGACATCAAGGGCAAGTGTGACGGCCTGACCGCGGACCCCCGCATGCGCGCGGTGATCGCCACGGTCAATGAGGACGCCAACTCCAGCGTCTACACCATCACGCCGAGTGCGTCGGCGCGGCGCCAGGTGCAGCATTACCGCTATAACAAGCCGCTCCCGCACTTCGGCGGCACTGACGCCATCTCGATCTACCACGGCCAGGTGCTGATCAGCGCCTCCGCGCCGGGCACGACCGGGAAGCCCGCGCCCCAGCCCACCTACCCGGCCGTCTACCGGGTCGGGTTTGACTCGTTCACTCACGTCGCAGCCATCTCCGCGGTGTTCTTCGACGAAGCCAGCGCGCGGGTCGCCAACTACGGCCGCAGCTTCGGCAAGCTGGTGAGGCTAGGCCTCACCGATCCCGACTCCAATGAAGTCGTGCCAGGCCGGGCCGTCCGGTTTGCCGGTGACTTCATGCTGACCAGCCAGGGCGACAAGGAGCAGATCTTCCTGCAGCCGTCCGGCGCGCACAGCATCCGGCTGTCGGTGCTGCGCCTGTCCAACTCGGTCGACGACACCGCCTGGCCGCTCAGCCCGGCCGGCCGGATCTTCACCACCGACTCCAGTGCGAACACCGTCGATGTCGTCACCGGACGGTTCCCCGTCGGCATCGCTTTCACGGCGGTGACGCCGTGTGACGCTAACGGCGCTCCCGCCACCTGCCCGGGCCCTGGCTTCCCGCCGAACTACCTGGGCTCGATCAACCCCTATACCGGGCATCTCACGGCGGTGCCGGTGACTGGAGCGCCACTCCAGCCGAAGGGCATGATCTACGTGAGCCCCGGCTCGCGGGTCAGCTGACCTGACCTCACCTGTGCACCCGCGCGCTGCTGAGGCAGTGCGCGGGTGCTCTTGTCATTCCCGTGGATGCGGGGAACGGCTACTGAGTTTTGCCGCACAGTCACGGCGCGCGGCGCGTCACGGTCCGGGCCAGGATGCCTAGCGTTGCCCGAAGCGCGCCCTCGGAGATAACCGGGAAGATCGCGGCGTCGCGCCACACCGGATCGATATCCGACCAGTCGTAGTACGAAGTCACCAGGGTGGCGCCCCCGTCGTTGACAGGCTCAAGCCGGTATCCGTACACATGGCCGATCTGCGGCCGGAGCCGGCCAAGTACTTTCCAGGCGATCTCACGGTCCGGTTCGTACGCCGTGATGGAGATGGTGACGTCATAACGACCGAGCTCGGGATAGTCGTTCAGCGCTTCCCGGTCCATGTGCACGACGAAGGTGTCGCCGGCCGCGGCAACCGGCTCGCCCTCTGCGGACATCAGCATGCCGGAACTGTCGATAGCGACATGCCCCTGCGGGTCGCGCAGGATCGCGAAGATCGCCTCCGGCTCCGCGTCGATCGTGCGCTGGACCTCAATCCGATCGGTCGTCATGCCCACATCCTGTCATCCAAACCAGGCGTGCCGGATCATGTCGTCGGGTTTGTCCCTCATGCGACGGCGAGAGCAGTGATCATGCTCCGGCTCATTGGGCGTGATGTGACAGCAACCGCCCCAAGTGGGGCGGCTATGCCGCAACCATGCCCAATCAGTCCGCTCAGGATCGGGCAACAGGCTGGGCTGACTGAGGACAGTTCGCCCAAAAGGGATAGCATCATCTGGTGGTCGGAGCAGGGCCGAGTGTCAGCGGGCGTCGTGGCGGCTGAGGAACGCATTCACGACGCCGCCGAACGCCTCGGGCTGCTCGGCAAAGCACAGATGCGATGCGTCTTCGATGATCTCTAGCTGCGAGCCGGCGATGCGGTCATGCATCTCTGCCAGATGGGCCGGCCGGCATTCGTCGTAGCGCCCGCCGACCAGCAGCGTCGGGACATCGATCTCGCCGAGCCGGTCCATGATGTCCCAGCTCTTCAGGCTGCCCGTTACGGTGAACTCGCTTGGCCCGTTCATCGTGTTGTAGACGCTGTAGCCGGCCTCCGCGAACGACCGCTCCAGACCCGCTGGCCAGGGACTGAGCCGACACACGTGCGCCCGGTAAAAGCCGAGTAGCGCCGCCTGGTACTCCGGGCACGCGGTGAAGCCGTTCTCCTCGTGCTGCTGGATGACGTGGCGCACTTCCTCGGGCTGGGCCGCAAGCAGCTCGTCGCAGTCGGCAACCCAGCGGATCATGCTGGCTGGACTGCCGCAGAGGATCATGCTGTGCAGCTGCGGGCGCCGGTCGAGCACGTACTGCATTGCCAGCATGCCGCCCCAGGAGCTGCCGAATAGGTGCAGGTCGTCCAGTCCGAGCGCGGCCCGCACCTGCGCCAGCTCCTCGACAAAGCGGTCCACTGTCCACAGTGAAAGGTCGTCCGGGCGGTCCGCGTTCCCGCAGCCGAGCTGGTCATAGAAGATGACCTGCCGCCGGTCGGCCAGCGCTTCCATGGCTTCGAGGTAGTAGTGCGTGAAGCCGGGCCCGCCATGCAGGCACAGCAGCGGCGTGCCGCCCTCGCCGACCGACCGGTACCAGACCCGGCCGCCGGGAACTTCGATGTAGCCCTCATCCTGCTTCATGGTCAATCTAGGTTAATGACTGGTGCCCGGGCCCGCGGCGCGGCACGCCGGCGAACGATACGCCGGGATGCGGCGTGTGCAATGCGGTCCGGCGCCGGGCACGACGGGCCGACGGAGCGGGCATAGCCGCGCCGTCCGCCAGGAATGGGCCCGACCCGTCGTTTGCAGCGCCTGGCGCCCGACGCCGTTAGCCGGGAACCTTGTCGAGGAAGCCGAGAACCGCGCTGATTCTCCCGTCCGCACCGATTACGGCGACGTCGGACCCGACGACTTGCGGCTCGGCGCCCTCGGGCCCGAGGTTCCAGCTGAAGCGAGCCTGCTGGTGATGCGCGTCCACCCGCCCGGCCAGGGTGAAGACCCAGCCGGGAAACTGTGCCTGGACGGCCGCGATGGTGGCGTCGATTGCCTCGTGACCGCGGGCATGGGCCAGCGGATCGATGTACTCGGCTTCGTCAGCCCAGACCTCGCCAATGAGCTTGCGGCGCTGGCTTGGATCGGTCATGTTCCAGCAATCGACGTACCGATCGATCACGTCGTTCATGGGTTTCCCTTCGCTTGCCAACTGCTGATGCGGCAAGGGTGTGTTAGCGCCGAGGCCGGTGTCGATTACCTGCCAGGTAAGCGAAAACCATTACCTGGCAGGTAATCGCGGTCACCCAGTGCACCGGCTACCGTCGGCTCCGTGACAACGATCACCTCACCGGCCGCGGCCGCCGTTCCGGTTGGCGCCATGCTGCGGCAGTGGCGCGAGCGGCGTCGGCTCAGCCAGCTCGACCTGTCCATCCAGGCGGAGATCTCCGCCCGTCACCTCAGCTTCGTAGAGACGGGCCGGTCGCGTCCGTCGCCGGAACTGATCCTGCGCCTCACCGAGCAGCTTGCCGTGCCGTTGCGGGAGCGTAACGCGCTCTTGCTGGCCAGCGGTTACGCTCCGGCCTACCCGCACCACGGCCTGGCGGAGCCCGAGCTTGACTCGGTGCGCGCGGCCTTGCGGCAGGTGCTCACCGGGCACAATCCCTATCCCGCTGTCGTCGTGAACCGCTGGTGGGAGCTGCTGGACAGTAACGATGCGATCAGCATTCTGGTCAGTGACTGCGCTCAAGACCTGCTCCAGCCGCCGGTGAACGTGCTACGGCTGAGCCTGCATCCGGACGGCATGGCGCCGCACATCCTCAACCTGGCGCAGTGGCGCGGCCATCTGCTGTCTCAGCTGCAGCGACGGGCAGCCAGGTCCGGCGACACGCGGCTGACGGAGCTGCATGACGAGCTACGCGGGTATCCCGGCGGCATGGCCAGTCCTGTATCGGCGGCCGACGTTGTCCTGCCGCTCCGGTACCGGCACGGTGAGCTAGAACTCTCGTTCTTCAGCATCAGCGCGATGATCGACACAGCGACCGACGTGACCATTGACGAGCTCGCCATCGAGAGTTTCTATCCAGCGAACGCGGCCACGGCCGCCGCGCTCGCGAGCAGGGCTAGCTCTGGCGAGTCCCGCCTGCAATGAGGTCGCCGACGGCCGTCGAATAGGCGCAAGCGCCGCTGCAGGAAGGCCCGCCGCTGCAGGAAGGCCCGCCGCTGCAGGAAGGCTGCCGCTGCAGGAAGGCCCGCCGCTGCAAACTGGCTGCAAGGTGGCCCGGCCACGATCGTTACCTGGTGCGAATCAG
>CAVQCR010000004.1:0-63826 GCA_963711055.1 uncultured Actinomycetota bacterium
GAGGAGACGATGGCAAGCTCAGCGGTAGTCGACAAGTTCCTGCAGGCAATCGAGAACGCGGCAATCGACAGCTGCGACGCATGGGGCGCCGGGGCAACGCTGGACGTGACAGTGCCCAACTGGCGCATGCACGTGCTTGGCCCGGATGCGATACGGGCCGAGTACGCGCGCTGGTTCGCCGATCCCGGCCGGTTCGAGGAGCTGCGGCGGTACCCGGTTAGCGACGGCGCTACCGAAGTGGTGGAGTACACCCTCAGCTGGTCGGAGAATGGCGTGCCACACGCGGCCCACCATCTGCACGTCCTGACCGTGCGGGATGATCTCATCGTGTCCGACACCGTGTTCTGCGGCGGCCGGTGGCCTGCTTCCCTGCTCGCCGAGATGGAAGCCGCTAATGAGTGAGCGGCAGCCTGGCGACGCGGGCCGTCGGCCGGGAAGCCGTTACCGGGCTGCTGGCCAGCGCGACCCGGCGCGAGGTGATAGCCGATGCGCCCGGCAAGTCCGGGGCCAGCCTGGAGCGCCTGGAGATTGACGGCCAGCCTTACGTCCTCAAGCATCTCGATCTGGCTGACGACTGGACCATGCGCGCCTCGGGCTGCCTGCGCGGCGTCCCGCTTGAGCTGTGGGAACGCGGCATCCTGGATCGGCTGCCCAGCTGCCTTAACCAGCCGATCGTGGGCGTGGTCCGAGAGAACGGTACTGGCGCCGCGCCGTCCGGCGGCTGCGCGGTGCTGATGCATGACGTCAGCCAGTGGCTGGTGCCGGTCGCCGACGATCCGATCCCGCTGGGCCAGCACCTGCGCTTCCTGGAGCACATGGCGGCCCTGCATGCAGCCTTCTGGGGGTGCGGGGGCGAACTTGACGTGGTGCCCGCGATGCACAGGTACCTGGAGCTGTCGCCATGGACGGCCGAGGCAGAGCAGTTCATCAGGTCGGACCACCTGGTGCCGCAGTTGGTCGGCAAGGGCTGGCCCATGCTCGCGGAGGTGGCGCCAGCCGCGGCGGACGTGGCCTGGCCGCTGGCCCGGGATCCGGGGCCGCTGGTGCAGGCACTGGCAGGTACGCCGCAAACCTTCGTGCATAGCAACTGGAAACTCGACAATCTCGGCACCGATGCCGACGGGCGCACCGTGCTCCTCGACTGGGAACAGCCAGGCTGCGGCGCCGCCCTAAGCGACCTGGCCTGGTACCTGGCAATCAACTGCCGGCGGCTGCCGCAATCGAAAGAGGAATCGATCGCCGCATACCGCGCTGCGCTCGAGGACTGCGGCATCGACACCGCGCCCTGGTGGGAACGCCAGCTTGGGCTGTGCCTGCTCGGCGCGCTTGTCCAGTTCGGCTGGGAGAAGGCGCTGGGCGGTTACGACGAGGAACTCGCATGGTGGGAAGCCAGGGCGCTGCAAGCTCAGCCACTGCTCACGTGACATGAGGGGAACGGGGTCGCCTCCGTCCCCCCGCAGTACTGTCAGGCGACCCTCGTGCTGGCCTCAGTCACCCAGCTGGTGGCGCACCGCCCGGCGCAGCGTGTCAGCGTGATCACCCGCCTGGTCGGCCAGTCGGCCGGCCCGGTCCTCGGCCCGCCGCAGCCAGCCGGGATCAGCGAATGCGGTGCCGAGTTCAGCGGTCCAGCGCCAGGCTTCGATAGCGGCCGAACGGTCGACCAGGTCCAGGTCCGCGCTGACTACGGCCCGGTCCACCGGCAGGCCGAGTGACCTGCTAGCCAGATGCCCGGTCAGCCGGGCGACGCTAGCGTAGCGCGGCACCCCCAGCGCCGCGGCCGCGGCCGCTAGCTCGGCGGCGGCCGCCAGCGCTTGCTCCGCAGCGCCTTGGCGCAACGCCAGCCGCGCGGTGATGAGCTGATGCTTAAAGGCCAGCCGCCAGCCGAAGACCAGGTCCCCGGGGCTCAGTAGCTCGGCCGCCTCGGCCAGCAGGGCGGCTGCCCCGTCCGGATCGCCGGACTCCAGGCGAACTTCGGCCAGGTCCTCGAGCGCGGCAATCGTTACCTCGGCGGTGCCGTCGTGCCGACCGGCCTCGAGCGCCTCGGCATGCAGGTCAAGTGCCTGCTCTGTGGCACCGAGGTGGCGGAGCACCCAGCCGGCGAAGTTAACACCCCGGCCGGCGAAACGCGGCACCTGCCGCCGCTCCACCTCCGCCGTGTACTGGCTGAACGCCGCGAGCGCAGCCGCCGGGTTGCCGAGCAGCGCCTGCGCGTGACCGGTGAACAGCAGCGCGTGCAAGGTGGCCGACGTGTGCTCCACCCCTATCTGCCCGCGGGCAGCCGGGCGCAGCAGCGCAAGGGCCTCCTCAGGCCGGCTCTGATGTGACCGCAGGACTCCGAGCCAGGCGGCCGCTGTGACCCGGTCCGCGCCCTCGGCCAGCGACAGCGCCTCGCCCAGCAGCAGCTCAGCCTGCGCCAGGTCGCCCCACGCGTGCCGGGTGCGGCCGCCCACCGCCAGGCAGCGGGCGCGGGTGGCCGCGTCGGCTGCGGCCAGCGCGCCGTCGGCGGCGAACTGCGCCGCCTGGGCGAACCGTCGCCCGAAATACGATGCCCAGGCCCCGACCTCGAGCGCGGCCGCGCCGGACGCCGACGCGCGCTCGACATCCTGCAGCGCCGCGTCGTAGTTGCCCCGGCGGGTTCGCACCCTGGCTCGGGCCAACCAGATTTGCTCGTCGGCATGCAAGCTCAGCGCGTCGTCCAGCAGCTCCTCGGCTGCGGCATGATCGAAGCGCTCGGCCGCCCGTCCAGACGCGTCGCGCAACGCGGTGGCTGCCAGCTCGAGATCTCCGCCCAGCCGCGCGTGCTGGGCGACGATAACCGGGTCGGCGGCCGGGCGACCGGCCAGCACTCTGCCGACCTGCCGGTGCAGCAAGGCGGCCCGGCCCGCGGACGCGCTGGCGGCGAGTGCTTCCCGGACCAGCTCATGCCGGAACCTTAGCTGGCCGTCCTGCTCTACCAGGAACTGCTTGGCCACGGCCTGCTCGGCGTCGTTGAGCAGCTCAATCAGCGGTCGGCCGAGCACCGCGGCGAGCAGGTCCAGATCGAGCTGCGGGCCGATGATCGCGGCGGTCCGCAGCATGTGCCCGGTCGAGTTGAGCTCGTCGCACCGAGCGGACAGCGACTCCACGAGCGAGGCAGGAAGCTCCGCGCCGGACGCCTGCTGGGCCAGCTCGGTCAGGAACAGCGGATGACCCCTCGACCGCGCGTAAAGCGCGTCTACTCTGGCCGCGCCGACCAACTCGGCCGCTGCTTCCCGGCCGAGCGCGTCCAGGTGGATCAGCGCACCGGCCGGCAGCAGCTCGCCCTCGCCTGTGCGGATGGCGGCGACGACGGTGCCGGCGAACTCGCCCGCGCCGGATGAACTGCAGCAGATCAGGCAGTGCGCCGCCGGCCAGGTGCGCGTCGTCGATCAGCAGCACCAGCGGTCCGCGCGATGACAGCCTGGCCAGCACGCGGGCTATCGCGCTGTACACGACGGCCGGACCGAGCATGCTGTCCGCCAGGACCGACAGCGGTCGCGGATCCGGCGCCAGGCCGAGCAGCGGCGCCAGCACCGGCGCGTCCCCGCCAAGCACGTCCGCAGTCACCTCGGGCGCCAGCCGGCGTAGCAGTCCGGACAGCGCGCTGAGCAGGGCATCGAGCGGTATGGAACGGTCGAGTTGCCCGCACCGGGCCATGAGCACGATGTCGCCGGCCGCTTCCCGGTGCGCTGCCCACGCCTGCAGCAGGGTTGTCTTGCCGATTCCCGCCTCGCCCTCGATGACCACCAGCTCGAACCGGCCCTGGCTCGACGCCGCCTTCGCGGGCCCGCATGGCGGTCGCGTCCAGGAACGTGAGCTCCTCGTCGCGGCCGACGAGCCGGACGAGGGCACGAGCGGGGCGGGTCGCGGTCGTCGGCAGCTCACCGCGCAGTATGGCGGTATACAGGGCTGCGGTTTCCGGCGACGGATCGGTGCCCAGGTCATCGGCCAGGCGTGCCCTGGCGCTCGCGTAAGCGGCCAGCGCGGTGGCCGTCTGGCCGCCCATGACATAGCCGCGCAGCAGGATCCGCAGCGCCGTTTCCTCGTAGGGATCGCGTTCCAGCGCCGCGGTAGCCGCATCGCAGGCCGCCATCCAGTCGCCGGCCTCCAGCAGCGCAGCGGCAGCCGCGAGCCGGGCGCGGCCGGTCAGGCGGTCGATCTCGGCGCGCCGGAGCCTGAGCCCAGTCGCCGGGCGGCGCCGGTCGGCCAGCGCCGCGCACTAGGGAGAGGACGATCCTGGCCGCTGCGGCAGCTCCGATCACGTTGCCCGCGGTGCGTCTGCGCTCGACCTCGTCGGTCAGGTGGGCTAGCTCCGCCGAGTCGAGCCAGTCAATATGCAGCAGGTAACCGCCGTCGCGGTGCTCGATGCGCTCGCGGCCGAGCACCGATCGCAGCCGGCTCATCAGGACCGCGAGCTGATCTTCCGGCCTGGATGGCGGCGACTCGCCCCACAGCGCGTCGAGCAGCACGTCCGGCGGCACCGGGCGGCCCGCTGCCAGCGCGAGCAACTCCAGCGCAAGGCGCGCCTTCTTGCTTCCGAGGGCCGCGGACTCGACGCCATCGACGCCGAATTCGCCCAGCACTCGAACCGCAAGCGACTTCATTGGGCTATCAAACATCGCCGCGGTCGCCGCCGCTACCTGGCAGATAGGAGCGGGCCAGGTCAGGACTGCAAGCCTGCTGCAACCAGAGGCTGTAACCCTGGGTGAAACGCCCGAGACCGGGCGGCGTCAGCAGGAGGAGCGCATCATGACAGCACAAGCAGAGCAAAAGGAATTTGGGACGCCCGATGAGGTCAGGACCTTCGACCTAGGTGAGCTGAAGCTGGTCAAGATCGGGGGTGCCGACATCGGCCAGCTGATCCTGCAGCCGGGCTGGCGCTGGTCCGAGCACGTCAAGCCGATAGCCGGGACCGAGTTGTGCGAGGCACCGCACTTTCAGTACCACGTCCAGGGCACCTTGCACATCGTGATGGCCGACGGGCGCGAGTTCGACGCGCGGGCGGGCGACGTGACCGCTCTGCCGCAGGGGCATGACGCATGGGTAGTCGGCGACGAGCCGGTCATCATGGTCGATTGGTACGGCGCCAGTAACTACGCCCGCTGAGCCGGGGGAGCAGCGCGGCCGCTCGCGTGACCGCTCCGGCCGTGCTGCCAGGCTTGCCGGCCGCGTGCGGCCGCTGCTACTGCGGTCAGTGCTACCCCGCGCTCGGCGCAGTCTCGCGCGGCGCCTGCTCTCGCAGCTCGGTCTTGAGTATCTTGCCCGACGGGCCTTTGGGCAGCTCCGCGCGGAACCTGACTTCGCGCGGGTATTTATAGGCGGCCAGTCGCTCGCGGCAATACGCGATGATCTCCTCCGCGCTGAGATCGGCGCCGGCGTTCAGCACCACGACGGCCACGACCTCCTCGCCGAGCCTGTCGTCGGGCTTGCCGATGACGGCGGCCTCGAGGATGCCGGGATGGCCGTAGAGGACCTCCTCGATCTCCCGCGGATAGACGTTGTAGCCGCCGCGGATGACCAGGTCCTTTGTCCGGTCGACGATGAAGTAGAAGCCGTCCTCATCGCGATAGCCGAGGTCGCCGGTGTGCAGCCAGCCGCCGCGCAGGGTGGTCTTGGTCGCCTCCGGCTGGCCTCGGTAGCCCTTCATGACGTTGTGGCCGCGGATGAGGATCTCGCCGATGTTGTCGCGGCCCGACGGCAGCGGCTGGTCGTCCTCGCCGCCGATGCGCATCTGCACGCCCCAGATGGGCTTGCCGACCGACAACGGCCTGCGATCGCCGGGCCGATTGAACGACGTCGTGCTGCCGGTCTCCGACAGGCCGTAGCCCTCGAGCACCTCGATGCCGTACTTGGCCTCGAACGTGCGCATGACTTCTTCGGGTAGCGAGGCGCCGCCGGAGACCGCCACCCGCAGGGCCGCCAGGTCCCGGCTGGCCACGTCAAGCTGCGCCAGCGCGTGCAGCATGGTCGGCACGCCGGCGATGACCGTGCACTTGTCCCGCTCGATGGCATCCAGCACCGGGCCTGGCGCGAATCGGGGCACGATGCACAGCGCAGCGCCATAGCGGACGCACACGTTGATGACCGACGACAGGCCGAAGACGTGGAAGAACGGCAGCACGGCCAGGAAGACGTCGTCCGGCCGGGCCCCGAACAGCTGGCCGGAGACCGTGCAGTTCATGTAGAGCAGGAAATGAGTGAGCTCGGCGCCTTTGGGCTTGCCGGTCGTGCCGCTGGTGTAGATCAGCACGGCCGTGTCGTCGGCGTCGCGCGGACTGATGTCACCGCCCGGCTCGGTGAGCGGCGCGCTGCTCAGCAGCGCGGAAAACAGCGGCGAGCCAGGAGGTACGGCGCTCTCGTCGCCGGCCAGGTACAGCGGAACGCCCAGTTGCTCGCATGCGCCGGCCGCGTCCGCGTGCAGCCCGGCCATGCCGACCATGAGCCCCGCCTCGGCGTCCTTCAGCTGGTAGGCGATCTCCGCCGTCCTCAGCAGCGGGTTGACCGGCAGCACCACCAGGCCGGCCTTGAGCGCGCCGAAGTACGCAGTGAGGAACTCCGGCACGTTGGGCAGCTGAATGGCGACCACCTGACCGGGGGCCATTCCGGCTGCGGCCAGCCCGGCCGCGAACCGCCCGGACTCCTCATCGAGCTGCTGATAAGTCGTCGCGGTGCCACCTGCGTAGCAGACGGTCGCGTCCGGCGTTGCGGCCGCGGTCTCCCGCAGGATGGTCGCCAGGTTGAAGCTCACGCAGCACTCCGATCAGGCCTGCCGGCGATGCCGGCGATGAACACACGTCGGGCGACGGTCGGCAGGAAATAGCTCGATATCGCTGAGACATACACTAGAGATGTATCGCGCCGTTGCCTAGGCTGCCTCCTAAGGCTGCCATCGCGGGCGCTTGCCGGCGGCGGCAAAGTCGGCGCGACGGGACGGCCTGCCATGTACTTCACCAGTGACCCGCAGCCCGCGGCGGGAGTGACCGCGCCGCCGGTGCGCCTGCTGCTGTCTGAGCCCGCCCGGGGACTGGCGGAGCTAGCCCGGCTGCCGTTGTCCGCGCCGTGGCTGTCGTTCGCGCCACGCGGCGACGGGCACGGCGTGCTGGTGCTTCCGGGACTGCTGGCCACCGACACGAGCACCATGTTGCTCCGCGGGTTCTTGCGCAGGCTCGGTTACGAGGTCAGCGGCTGGCGACTGGGCCGCAACCTCGGGCCAACAGATGAGGTGCTCGACGAGCTTCCGGCGATGGTGGCCGACCTGGTGCAACGGACCGGTCGGCCGGTCTCGGTGATCGGCTGGAGCCTCGGCGGCATCTTCGCTCGGGAGATAGCGCGCCAGCACCCGGCCGAGGTGCGCCGGGTGATCACGCTCGGCAGCCCGTTCGCGCTCACCAGCCCGCGACAGAGCCACGCCGACCGGGCCTATCAGCGCCGCAGCGCGCTGCACGCCAACGGCCGGGTGCCGACGCGCGAGCAGGTGGCCCAGCCCATCAGCGTGCCGTCGACCGCGGTGTACTCGCGGCGCGACGGCATCGTGGCCTGGCAGGCGTGCATCGAGCCGGAGACGACGCTGCACGAGAACGTCGAGGTTCGCTGCGCGCACCTTGGCTTCGGCGTGGACCCGGCGACGCTCTGGCTGATCGCCGACCGGCTGGCAGTCCCGGCTGGGCAGCTTCGTCACTTCCAGCCGCCAGCCACGCTTCGTTCCCTGTATGCCACCCACCGGTAGGCCGCCGGCCCCGAAACGCCCAGCACGCCGAGGAGGAGCCCGATGCAGCAGCTCACTGGTCTGGATGCCGCCTTCCTGGCGCTGGAGACGGCGAACTCAACCGGTCACGTCGGCGGTGTCTCCATCCTCGACCCGAAGGATGCGCCCGCACCGCTCACGCTGGCGCGGCTCACTGAGGTGCTGGGCGAGCGGCTTCAGCTGGTGCCGGTGCTCCGGCGCAAGCTGCTGCCCGTCCCGTTCGGCCTGGATCAGCCGTACTGGGTCGATGATCCGAACTTCGACATCGAGTACCACATCAGGGAGATCGCGCTGCCCCGGCCGGGCTCGGATGCCCAGCTCACCGAGCAGGTATCCAGGCTGCACGCCCGGCCGCTGGACCGCAGCCGTCCGCTCTGGGAGATCTACCTCATCACCGGGCTGTCGAAGCGGCGGGCCGCGGTGTACACCAAGATCCATCACGCGGCGATAGACGGAGCCTCCGGTGCCGAGCTGCTCACGGTCCTGCTCGACCTCACCCCGCAGGGCCGGGACCTGCCGCCCAGCAAGCCGTTCCGCCCGGCGCCGCCGCCTGGCCCGGCGGCACTGGCCGCACTCGCCGCGGCCCGGCTTGCCTGGCGGCCGGTGCAGACGGTCCGCCTCAGCAACGAGCTCGTCCGGCTGCTGCCGACGCTCGCGCCGGCGATCAGCACGCTGGTCGGCGGCATGCTGGGGCTGAACCGCGGCGACGGCGAGGTGATCGCGACCACGACGGGCCGGGCTCCGGCAACGCCGTTCAACCGGCCGATCACCGCGCACCGGCGCCTCGCGCTGCGCAGCGTCGAGCTGGACACGGTCAAGGCAGTGAAGACCGCGTTCGGCGTCTCGGTCAACGACGTGGTGATGGCGATGTGCGCGGGCGCGCTGCGCCGCTGGCTCGCCGATCATGACGCGCTGCCGGACCTGCCGCTGATCGCGATGATCCCGGTCTCGGTGCGCGATCCGGCGAGCAAGGGCGCGCTCGGCAACAAGGTGTCGGCGATGCTGGCCACGCTGCCTACCAATGTCGAGGATCCCGACCAGCGGGTGGAGATCGTGCATGCCGCGACCCAGCAGGCCAAGGCGCAGCAGGCCGTGATCCCGCAGGGCCTGGTCGATCAGGTCAGCGACTTCGCGCCGCCAGCGCTCACCGCGCGGGCCGCCCGGGTGGTGTTCGCCACCGGTGTGCTGCACCGGCTGCCGCCGTTCAACCTGTGCATCTCGAACGTGCCCGGCCCGAACGTGCCGGTCTACCTGTGCGGGGCCAGGCTGCTGGCGCATTACCCGGTTTCGGTGATCACCGACGGTCAGGGGCTGAATATCACCCTCGTTGGCTACCTCGGTCAGCTGCACTTCGGCCTGGTGGCCTGCCGCGAGCTCGTGCCCGACATCGACAGGCTCGCCGACTACCTGGTCGAAGAGCTCGAACTGCTGCAGAAAGCCGCTGGCCAGCGAATTGCGAGCTAGAGCGGAGCCAGGGTCAGCTGACCGGCGCGGCGACGCTCTGGCGATCATTTCGGAGGGAACGGGGCCGCCAGCGCGACCTTCCCCCAGAGATATTCCGCGCCGCCGCCGAGGCGTACCTGGCCGGGCAGCGGCTGGACATGCAATCACTGGCGCGCCGAGTCGGGGTCGGCCGGGCGACCCTGTACCGGCGGGCAGGCAACCGGGAACAGCTCCTGGACGCAGTGGTGTGGTGGCGCGCGCGGCGGCTGCTGGCCTGGCAGCTTGACCGGACCTGCGAGCTGGCCGGCGCGGCGCGGATCTCTGCGGTAGTCGGCGGCGTGCTGCGCTCGATCGAGCGGGATCGCCCGCTGCGGGCGTTCCTGGAAGGCGACCCGGAAACCGCGCTGCGTCTCCTCACCGGCGGCCGCAGCCGCGCGGCGCGCGGAATGACGAGCGCCCTGGAGCGGCTCATCGACACCGAACGCAGCCTGGGCGCGTTCGAGCCGGACCTGGATACCGCGGCGCTGGCGTACGCGATCATGCGCATCAGCGAGGCGTTCCTGTATGCAGACGTGCTGGCCGGCCTGACGCCGGACGTCGGCCGGGCGATTACCGTGGTCGATGCGCTGCTGGCCGGCCTGGACCGGGCCGGACGCCGGTAGTTCGGCTGCGGATCGGTTGATGGCGCTCGCGGCCAATGTGGCCGCTCACTCCTGGGCGGGCTCGGCGTCACCGTAGGCGTCGTGCCATTTCCACCAGGTGTATGGCGGGGTTTGGGGGTAGCCCGCGGGCGAATCCTCCCAGTCCTCCTGGCGCCCGAGCGCGGTCAGGTCGAGGTAACTCCAGGTGCTCCCCATTGCCTCGTCGCCGCGGTTATTGACGAAGTAGGTGCGGAACACGCGGTCGCCGTCGCGGATGAACGCGTTCGTGCCGTGCCATTCGTCCACGCCGAAGTCGGCGTCGAAGCCGTCGGTCATGGTGTACCAGGGCATCGTCCAGCCCATCCGCGCCTTCACCCGCTCGATGTCTGGCTGCGGCGCCCGCGAGGCGAAGGCGAGAGTGGTGTCGCGGGCGTTCAGATGGGCGAGGTGGGCAACCTGGTCGGCCACCAGAGAACAGCCGGGACAGGCATGCTCGGGCCAGCCGAACACGCCGGGTTCGAAGAAGGCACGGTAGACGATCAGCTGGCGGCGGCCCTCGAACAGGTCGGCCAGGGTCGCCTTGCCGTTGGGGCCGTCGAACTCGTACTCCTTCTCCACGGCCAGCCACGGCATCCGGCGCCGCTCGGCGGTCAGCGCATCACGGGCACGGGTCAACTGCTTCTCTTTCACGAGCAGCTGCTGCCGCGCGGCTTCCCACTCCTGCGCGGACACGATCGGGGGTGTCTTCATTGCGGTGCCCACCTTTCAGTTCTGATCCACGTTCGCGTCTAATCCACCTTGACGTCTGATCCACGGTCACGGTCTGTGCGGTGCCGCCGTCGATCCTCCGGCCACTACCCAGTCCAACAAGTAGCAACTATCTGGTTGCCATACTATGGCAACCAATCGATTGCGTCAACGTGCCGGCGCTCCGGTCACTAGGACAGTCAGGCGTCCAGGCCCAGTTCCGCAACGATGGCGGCAGTATGCTCGCCGAGCGCCGGAATCGGGCCCATGGCCGGCTCCCTCCCCGGCACCGTCACCGGCGGCAGCAGCGCGCGCACCGGCCCGCCCGGCGACCCGACCTCGCGCCACCGGTCCCTGGCCGCCAGTTGCGGGTGCTCGGCGAACTCAGCCGGGGTGCGCAGCCGCGCGTTAGCGATGCCCGCCTCGTCAAGCCAGCGCTCGACCTGGTCGGCCGGCCTGTCTCGCAGCGCGGCCTCAATGATCGGCGTGAGCTGGTCGTCGTTGGCGACCCGGTCGGTGTTGGTGGCAAACCGGGGGTCGTCGATCAGCTCCGGCCGCCGGAGCACTTCCCGGCACAGCAGCGCCCACTCGCGCTCGTTCTGCAGCCCGAGGAAGACCTGGCCGTCGCCGGCGGCGTAGGGGCCATACGGCGAGATCGAGGCGTGCCTTGCGCCGGTTCGCCTGGGCGGCTGGCCGCCGTAGACGCTGTAGTAGTACGGCTGGCTCATCCACTCTCCGAGCGCGTCGAGCATGGCAACCTCGAAGCTGGTGCCCGCGCCGGTCCGCTCCCGCTCGTACAGCGCGGTGAGCACGCCGCTGAACGCGTACATGCCGGCCGCGATGTCGGCTACCGAGATCCCGGCCTTGGCGGGCGTCTCGGCCGTGCCGGTCACCGACAGCAGCCCGGCCTCGCACTGCACCAGCAGGTCGTAGGCCTTCTTCTGGCGGTAGGGCCCGTCCGGCCCGTAGCCGGACACTGAGCAGCAGATCAGCCGCGGGTGCCGGGCGCGCAGGTCGGCGGCGGCGAGCCCGAGCCGGTCGGCTGCGCCTGGCGCCAGGTTCTGCACGAAAACGTCGGCGCGCGCCAGCAGCGCGGCCAGGATCCGCTGGCCGCGCTCGCTCTTGACGTCCAGCTCGATGGACTCCTTGCCGCGATTCAGCCAGACGAAGTAGCTGGCCTGGCCGCGCACTGTGCGGTCGTAGTCGCGGGCGAAGTCGCCGCCGCCCTCCCGCTCTACCTTGATGACCCGGGCACCGAGGTCGGCTAGCTGACGGGTGGCGAACGGCGCAGCGACCGCCTGCTCAAGCGCGACCACGAGGACACCATCAAGCGGAAGCATGCCTGGCATTATGGCCGGGGCGCCCGTAGCGGGGAGCGGGCAGGTGGCGGCGCAGCAAGTCGGCCGCGTTCTGCCAGGTCCAGGTCGCCGGATCGGTATCGAGCCCGGTGAGGCAGTCAGCGAGCTTCGCGCTGAGCTGCTCCGCCGAAGGCGGACGCGCCGGGGAACCGGGCGGATACTGCAGCCGGGTGCTGATGCACGACCCCGTTTCCCTCATAAATCGTGGCCTGCAGCTCGCCGTCGAGCAGCCAGTCGCCGCCCGGCTCGAGGTCGGCCTCGACCAGCCCGGCCAGGCGCCGAGCGTCCGGGCGGCGCACCGCGTCGTCGGTGAAGCTGGCGAAGCCCGGGTACCGGTCGAGCAGCGCGGCAGCGGCCGCGTATTCCAGGCTGAACTTGCCCTCCAGGCCGGTGTCCGGCCGGTGGTGGATCAGCGGCACGACCGCGGCCGGCGGGCGTGCGCAGCTCGATCCGCCGCACGTCAGCGACGTTGACGCCGTGGCTCGGCGAGCTCGGCGAGGGCGCTGATCGGCCGCTGCAGCGCGTAGCAGCACGGGTAGATCTTGATCGCCAGCCCGCCGGGCACCGCCGGGCCGGACAGGTCGAGGCGCCCGGGATCGCCGCCGACCAGGCGCAGCCACGCGTCCAGCGCGACGGGGTCGGCGGTCGCGCCCGCGGCGGCCAGCCGCGCGGCCCGGATTCCGGCGTCGACCGCGAAGCCGACCTGCAGCGACTTCGCGTCGGTGCCGAACGCACGCTGCACGCCGCCGGCTGCGGGAACCGCCAGCGCGATAGCGGTGGCAATCTGATCCGGCTTCAGGCCCATGGCGACGGCGGCTCCGGCCGCGGCGGCCGGGGCGCCGGCGGTGCAGGTCGCGTGCCAGCCCGCCGAGTAGTGCGGCCAGCCGAGCGCGGTGCCGAGGCGCGCCATTACCCCGGCCGCGGCCAGGTAGGCCCGGGCGCCGCAGCGCAAGTCTGCATTGGCCGCGTCTGCATTGGCCGCACTGGCGGTCTCTGCACCGGCCGTCGCCAGCGCGGTCGGCACGCAGACCGCGCTGATATGCGTGGTCGACGGCATGTGCAGGTCATCGAAGTCCAGGATGTGCGCGGCCACCGCCCAGCGGGCGCCCTCGGGCAGGCTAGCGGCCAGCTTGGTGACCGGGTGATCGCGCGCGGCCAGCGTGACCGCGACCGTGTCCAGCAAGGACCGGTCGGCCAGCGCACATCCTCATCGGTCGGAGCCAGGTCACTGGGCCCACCGGCCCAGCGTGCGGGCCATGGAGACAGGCGACATAGGGTTCCCTGGAAGAAGGCGTTTGACGCGCGGGCAACTCCCACGCTAGAGCATGGTCTGTACCAGACTGCAGGAAGCCGATCCGAACGTCCGCGGTGAGCCGGTCTCACTTGTCGCCAGGCGAAACCGTCCGGCCGCGGCCGCCGCCGAGGAACGAGTCGACGAAATCCGGGCTCGCGGACAGCTCGGCCGGAGTGCCCGCCATCCGCAGCTCGCCTGCACCGAGCACGTAGGTGTAATCCGAGATCGCCAGCACGGCCTTGGCCCGTTGCTCGACGATGACGACCGCGGCGCCAACCTCGGCCAGACGGCGGACGTGATCGTTCAGCAGCGACATGGCGATCGCCGGAGCCAGGTTGGCCGTTGGCTCGTCGAGCAGGAAGACCGACGGCTCGAGCATCAGCACCCGGCCCATTGCGAGCATCTTGCGCTCTCCGCCACTCAGCTTTCCGGCCGGCCGGCCGATCATCGTGCCAAGCCGGGGAAATACCTCGAGCACGTGCTCAATGCGCCCGCTGATCTGCTTCCGGGGGAGTAGGTAGCCGCCCATCTCGAGGTTCTCCCTGACGCTGAGGGGCGGGAAGACGTCGTCTACCTGCGGCACGTAGCCCACGCCTGCTCGCGCTATTTCCTCGGGCGCCATGTTCGTGATGACCCGGTCGCCCACCAGCACCCGCCCGGTCGACACGCGCACCACTCCGACCATGCTCTTGAGCAGCGTGCTCTTGCCTGAGCCGTTCGGGCCGACGATCGACACCACCTGGCCGGCCTCGGACTGCAGCGAGATACCCCGGATGACTGGGTCGCCGCCGTACCCCGCGGTCACCGCATCGGCACGGATCCGCTCGCCGGTCCTTTCCGCGCGTTCGTTCGCGCCGTCCACGTCGTCGCGCGCGATCTGCTCGTCTGTCGGTACCGCGGTCAGCCGACAAGGTAGGCCTCCACGACTTCAGTCCGGTCTCGCAGCTGAGCCATCGTGCCCTCCGCCAGCACCTCGCCCTCGGCCATCACGATAACCGGGTCGCAGAACTCGTCCATGATCGCGAGCTCGTGCTCAACCATCAAGATGGTCATCCCCTCCCGGCAAAGCTCGATGAGCAGGTCGCCGATCTTGCGCGCCAGCTCAGGGTGCACGCCGGCCATTGGCTCGTCGAGCAGCAGCATCTGCGGATCGGTCATCAGCGCTCGCATGATCTCCACGAGCCTGTCGCTGGCCGCCGCTGAGGTTGCCGGCGTACTCGTTGGCCAGCTGACTTCCAGGCCGAACCGGCTGAGTATCCCGGCCGCTTTCGCGATCGCCTGCTCCTCGTCATCGCGCCAGTACCGCCGCCCGGCGACCGCCCCGAAGAAGCTGTCGCCGCGGTTGCCGGGGGCCGCGGACAGCAGGTTCTCCATGACCGTCAGCTGCTTGAACTCACTGGCCAGCTGGAACGTCCGGACCAGGCCGAGCCGGGCGCGGCGGAAGGCGGGCAGCGCGGTCACGTCCTGCTGCTGATAGATGATCTTCCCGGCTGACGGCCGGTCGGTGCCGGCCAGCAGGGCCAGCAGGGTCGACTTCCCGGCCCCGTTCGGCCCGATGAGGCCGGTGAGCGTGCCGCGGCTGACCGAGAGCGACACGCTGGAGACTGCCCGCACGCCGCCGAAATCACGCTCGACGTTTATCGCCTGCAACACGATGTTGCCGTTAGCCGGGGACGCTGGCCCGGCGTCCCCGGCTGGCGCCGTTTCCGCCGCCGGATTGATGGCGGCCGCGTTCCCGTCCTTGGCCGCGATGGCCTGCCGGACCCCGTTCCCCGCGTGAACAGCGGTCATCTCCCCGGCCGCGGTCACATTCGCTACCACGTTCCCTTGCTGGCCGCGCTGGCCCGCGCCAGGCAACGGGATCAGGCGCCGGCGCTCGGGCAGGACTCCCTGCGGCCTGAACCACAGGAACAGCGCGATCAGCAGGCCGATCGCGACCCACTGCAACGAGGGCAGCAAGTTCGGCGGCAGGCTCGGGTTGGAGTCGGTGATCAGCCGAGTGACCTCCTCGAAGCCGACCGGCACGAGCAGCGCGCCGAGCACGGCGCCCAGGTGGTTGCCGCGGCCGCCGATGATCACCGCCGCGAACAACACGATCGTCTCGGCGTACGTCCAGGCCGCCGGGGACCAGACGGTCGTGAAAGTTACCAGCACGCCGCCGGACAGGCCTGCTATCGCGCCGCCCACCACGAGCATTGCGGTCCGGAGGGACAGCAGGTTCTTGCCGAGGGAGTCGGCCACCTTGTCGTTGTCCCGCATCGCGCGCAACGTACGCCCGTACGGCGACTCGGTGATGTGCCGGACGAACCAGTAGACGGCGGCCGCGATGATGACGATGCCGACCGCGAACTCCCACTGGTAGCTGGTCGGGGCCGTGGTCATGCCCTGCGGCTGGAACGGTGCGGGCACGAGCGCAACGCCGGCATCGCCGTTGAACAGCGGCACATAGTTCATCACCAGCAGGTTCAGCAGCACCGCGGTAACCAGCAGGCCGACCGCGGCGAAATCGCCGCGCAGCCGTCGGCCGACCAGGAAGGTGAACGGCAGCGCCAGTACCGCGCCCGCCACGGCGGCGCCCAGCCACGGGAACGGGAACGGCAGGTGCCAGCCGAGGATGTAGCGCTGGAAGCCGCCGTCGGCGGCATCTGACGGCAGCGCAAGTACAGCGGCGACGTAGGCGCCCGCGGCCTGGAAGATGATGAAGCCGAAGTTCGTGACGCCGGCGATGCCGAACTGCTGGCTAAGGCCTAGGCAGGCGATAACGTCGACCGCACCGTAGACCAGCAGAATGATGAAGTAATACATGCGGCTCCTCTGCCAGTCCTCAGGCCCGCGTGCCGAACAGGCCCGATGGTCGAACCGCGAGCATGGCGAGCAGCGCCACGAAGGCGATCACGTACTTGTAGTCGGGCGGGATCCAGACCGCGCTTACTTCAGTGGACAGGCCGATCAGCAGCGCGCCGAGCATGGCGCCGTAGGCGTTACCCGGCCCGCCGAGGAACACGGCCGCAAGGATGAGCACCACGAACAGGTCGGTGCTTGCCGGCCCGAAGCTGCCGATGTCGATCGCGAACACCGTCCCGGCGAGGCCGCAGAGCGCTCCGGTCAGGGCCCAGGTGGTAGTGATCACGCGGCTGGTCCTGATGCCGCAGTTGCGGGCCAGCGACCGATTGGCCGCTGTCGCCCGCATCGTCTTGCCCAGCTTGCTGTACCGCAGCAGCACGTGCACGCCAGCCATCACGACCAGGCTGATCGCGATGATCACAAGCTGCACCGTGGTGAGGATCAGGCCGCCCAGCTTGTACGTGTGGCCCTGGCCCATGGTGTAGGACACGTTGATTCCGCCAACGACGGCCTGAACTCCGTATTCGATGATCAGCGCCATGCCGAGCGAGACGATGACGATCGTGATCGGCGAGGATCCGCGCCGCTGGAACGGCGTGTACACGATGAGATTAAGCAGGACGGACAACACCGAGCAGGCAGCCGCGGCGACGAGAAGGGCCAGCCAGATCGACACGCCGAGCTGGTTGACCCAGTAGCCGACAAACGCTCCGGCCGTCATGACCGCAGCGAACGCGAGGTTGAGCACGTCGGTCACGGCGAACTGCAGGGTGAACCCTACCGAAGCGATCGCCAGTACCGCGGCGGTGATGAGGCCAAAGCCGATAGACGCAACGAAAATGCTCATGGCAGTACCGCCCCTCGCGGCCGCTCCGGGCGCCGAAGCGTGATCCCGGAGCGGCCGGTTGGGACTGTTGTGGAGCAGGTCATCCGCTGACCGCGCGGAGCTGGGTGGCGGAGATGCTGCCCGACACCACTACGGCGCCGGTCGGGGAGTAGGTGTCGATCTGGAAGATGCCCGGCGAGTCGTGGAAGGAGTCGAAGCTCGTCGGCCCGCCCGGTCCGACGTACCGGATCTTCTTGCCGGCCTTCAGCGCATTGACGCCCTGGGCGAAGGAGTTGACCGTGACCGCGCCCGGCACACCGTCGCCGATCGAGATCAGGTAGGGCTGCCACTTCGCAGTGTCGGTGCTGCCAGCGGCGACCATCGCGAGCGCGGCCAGGTTCATCCCGTCGTACAGGTGCACGGCGCCCGGCGCGGTGAAGTAGGTGGTGAAGTTACCGGTCTGGGCGCCGGAGACCTTGCCCTTGACTGCGAGCAGGGCCTGCGTGAAGGCCTGGTAGGCCGGCCCGCTGGTAGCGGTGACCAGGTTGTCGGCGTGGAAGCTGGCGGCGAATGCGGACGCGCCGACCGCCTTCGCCGCGGCCGTGTAGAAGGCCGGGGAGATGGCCGCAGAGGTGCCGATGATCGGGATCATCTTGCCGCCGTTGAGCTGCTTGATCTCGCTGAACAGGGTCGGGTCCGCCGATCCGAGCGCCTCGGTCATGATCGCGTCCGGATGAGCCGCGACGATCTTCGCGGCCTCAGTGCGGAACGTGGTGGCATTGAGATCCAGGGTCTCGTTGGCCACCAGGGTTAGCCCGGCCTTCTTGATCGCCGCGATCGCTGGCTGTACGAAGGTCTGCGAGCCGATGTCGTTGCCGAACGCCAGCGCGATCCGCTTGTAGTGGAGATTCTCAGCAATCACGGTCATCGCGTAGGACTCGGCCAGGTCCGGCGGCACCAGCCGGTAGAAGTACGGGTAGTGCACGTGATCAAACTCCGACTGCCCCGTCATGCAGAACATGACGGTCTTGTGCGTGTTAATGACAGGCACGACCGCGGCAGCCTCATCCGAGGTGCAGCCGATGACGAGCTCGAGATTGTGCTGACGGGCGAGCAGGCTGCCGACCGCGGGCACGGCGTCAGCCGGATCGCCCCTGGTGTCAGCTGACGTGCAGCTGACGGTGTGCCCGAGTATGCCGCCGGCCTTGTTGATGGCGTTTACGGTGCCCTCGCACGACACTAGGTATATCGGGCCGAGCGCGGCGTCCGGGCCGCTGAACGGGGCGACGTCAGCGAAGACGATGCCGCCGCCGCTGCTGCTACCGGTTGAGCCGCCAGCTGACGAACTGCCGCAGGCGGCAAGCCCGGTCGCTATCGCTACTGCCGCGACCGCGGCCAGTATCCGGGCCGGACGGCCGCTCGCCGTCGCCTTGTCGCCCGCACATCCCAGTTGTCCTGCGGCCCGCGCCGCAGGCTCGGTGGCCTTATCCATGTTGGTCGCCTCCATGGCAGCTTTCGCTCGATGAGTCCTTGCGTAGATCCGTTCTGCAATGGATTTCTGGTGGTACTGAACTGCTGGTGGTGCGTGCCGCTCGGGTCGGCCCGAGCGGCAGGTGAGTCAGAAGCCGACCGCGGTCGAGCCCGGCGGCCGCCAGCGCCAGTCGCTGAGCTCGGCGGCCTCGGCTACTACGCGGTTGCGGATCGTGCCGACGCCCTCCACGGTGACTTCGATGATGTCGCCGGGCTCCAGCCAGACCGGTGGCTGCCGCGCGAAGCCAACGCCGCCGGGCGTGCCGGTCGCGATCACATCGCCTGGCCGCAGCCTGGTGAACGAGGAGAAGAACTCGATCGCACTGGGGATGTCCACGATCATCTGGGACGTGCGAGCCGATTGCATGACGTTGCCGTTCAGCGTGGTGGTCAGGGCTACGTCGGAAACGTCCGCCTCGTCGGTGGTGACCACCTCGGGTCCGATCGGCATCGTGCCCTCGAAGTTCTTACCGCCGGTCCACTGCGTGGCGGCCCGCTGCCAGTCACGGGCCGAGGCGTCGTTGACCACCACATAGCCAGCGATGGCATCGAGCGCCTTGTCTGCCGGTATGTACCGGCCGCCCGCACCGATGACCAGGCCCAGCTCGCCTTCGTAGTCGAACCGGCTGGTAAGCGCCGGCCTGACCAGGTCCGCATACGGCCCGAGCGCGCTGCCCTCGCCGCGCACGAAGGCCTCGGGCCAGGTGGGTACTTCCCGACCGCCCTCGATGGCATGCTCCCGGTAGTTCACGCCCAGGCAGAGGATTCTCCTCGGCTCGGGCACAGCGGGACCGAAGTCGGCCTGCTCGAACTCCGCGCCATCGGGGTCCGTCAGCGCGCGGGCGGCATCCATCGCCGCCGGGCCGCCGGTTAGCAGGCCATCCAGTGCGGCGAACGCTGACTCACCGGTGGCATCTGCCACGTCCACGTAGCCCGACCGTGCGCGGACATGCAGGCGGAGCCCTCGAGGAGTATTGATCGTCGCAAGCCTCATCGGCGAACCTCCGGAGTTCCGTAAACGCAGCTGGCTGTATTGGTTGCACCTAAACTGATTGGTCGAGCATAGGTCGGCTGAAACAACTGGTCAATAGAGGGAATTAACACATCGGTAACGAGATAGTGCGCGCTGCTTGACTTATTGGTACGATTGGTTGATCCGGTGCCAAGGATGGTTGCGTGCAGCCCTTAGCCCTTAGGCCTGCGGCCGCCTGGTTGCCTACCGGGGAGAGCGCGGAGTACAGATGCGAGCAGTGGATGGTGCGGCGTCGGCAGGCCGTCGGGCAGAGCACTCATGACGAGCGCGGCCTGCGGCTGGCCGAGCTGATCCTGTCGAGCGCTGCGGGTGGACGGTTGGACGCCTGGTGCGACGGCTTCCGACCGAGCGGCAGCTCAGCGTCGACCTGGGCGTTACCCGGTCATCCGTCCGGCACGCGCTGGCCATCCTGGAGGCCCAGGGTCGTATTTCACGCGAGGTCGGGCGCGGAACTTTCCTGCGTGACCGTCCGCTTGCGGTGCCAGAAGGCCCGGCCGCCCGGTCGGACCTGGCGGGCTGGGCGGATCGGCGGGCTGGGCGGAAATGGCGGTCTGGGCGGACCTGGCGGGCTGGGCGGATTCTGGCGGGCAGTCCCGGACGGTCGGCCCGGTGCCGCACGCGGGCGGGGACTTCGCTCCTGCGGATGTGATGACGATCAGGCGGCTGCTGGAACCGCCGGCGATGCCTCTGGTGGTTGCGTGGGCGACAGCTTCGGATCTTGAAGAGATGAACCGTTGCCTGGCCGGAGGAGACCGCGCGGCCAGCTTCGAGGAGTTCGAGAGCTGGGACCTGGCCCTGCATAACTGCATCATGGCCGCCAGTCACAGCCCTCTGCTCATCGCGCTCTACGGAGTCATCGAGCAGGCACGACACGGGCACACCTGGGGGGACCTGAAGCGCCGCAGTGCCTCAGCGGCGCGACGAGCCGAATACCAGGCTGATCATCGCGCGATCGTCGATGCCCTGCGCGCTCGGGACTCTGCCGCGGCCGTAGAAGCAATGCGACGGCATCTGTCCAGAGTGCAGGAGCACCTGAACGTGACCGACCCAGCGGCGGGCGTTAGCTGGGGCTGACGGACGCCGGGCAGCGGTGGTAGTAGCTCGAGCCAGTGAGGGCGGCGTGTCCGCATGCATGCCCTAATTGCCACGCAAGCCTTAAAAGCCCAGAAAGGTTCAAAGGTTACGATATTCGAGCTCGGTACAGGAGTGGCGCTCGCGGGCGGTGGCCAGCTATGCAGCTAGCGTGACCGGGCCAGATCGCGAATAGTCATTTCGGGTGGTTTCCATCTAGCCAGACGTAGCCGTCCTCGTGCGGCAAGTGAGCGTACAACCCCTACGCCAAAGGACTTTGCGACCTCCATGGCCGTTTTGGGAGTTGGATGGCCTGGTTGAGCTATTTGGAGCTTTTTAGAGTTAATTCATCGATAGTCTCTGCCAGGCTGACCAGCGTACTGAGCAGTAAGTCAGGCCCGGCGAGAGGAAGACCCAACGGCTGCCGAGTAGCTGGGCGAGGAACGGCATAAGGCAGGTCGTGAGGTCAGCGTCTGGACACCGCAAGCCGAGGAAGATCAGGAAGACGGGGCGCCATAGCGCTCCACTGACAGCGCACAAGGCGGCCAAGAGGCTGGGAATCGCGGTGCCGGCCCTGGCACTGCCCGCAGTGGCAGTATTTGGAGTGGTCGCCGCGCAGGCGCATCAGTCACCTCCGGTACCGCCGGGCGGCCTTAGCGCGGCGCACCTGAGCGACCCGGTCAGGTTGTCTCCGGCGGAGGACGGGCTGGCAGAGTCGGCCGCGGCCAGCACGCTGAAGGGCTCCGCCAAGCCGAAGCCCCGGCCGAGGCCCAGGCGTACGCGGGCCGCCACCCACCCGAGCGCAGCCAGCACTCTGGCACCAACCCGGTCGGCTGCGCCGGCCACTCGTAAGGCCGCTGCGCCGGCCAGCCCCACAGCGCTGAGATGCACGGGAGCGACGCAATACCCGGCGTACCTGCCAGCGAACTATGCGACTATCGTCCGCTTCCTGACCTCACACGGATACACCGACATGGGCGCCGCGGGCATCGCGGGCAACATCTACCAGGAGTCCAAGGGCGACCCGGAATCCGTCGGTAGCGGCGGCGGGGGCTTGATCGGCTTCACCCCGCTGCCTGGCGGGTACGTCACCGGCAACGCGGCCGCGGACCTGCAGACGCAGCTCGCGGCGGTGGTGACCTACAACCAGCAGTGGGCGCAGTACATCCCGGCGCTCAACGCGGCCACCAACCCGACGCAGGCCGCGGACATCTACATGAACTACTTCGAGCGGCCGGGCATCCCCGCTGCCTACAACCGGGAGACGGCAGCGAACGCGGTCGCGCAGGCCTGCGGGATCGCCTGACCGGATAACTCGACGGTGCGCGGAGGAGGCGGACGGCTCCCAGGGGGCCGTCCGCCGCTGCCATTTCAGCCCGTGTAGGCGTTCGCAGCGCAGACATAGCTAGCCTGCTGGGCGGGTTGAGTTATTTGCAATTTGATGCGCGACGGCACATCTGCTCCATTGGGCGTCGCTGTGACGTAACCGCCCCTCTTGGGGCGGCCGCGCCACAACGACGCCCAACCGCACTTGCCAGCGGAGTCCAGTCAGTGGCATTAATCACGGATGCTCTGTTCCAGAGCGATCGAGTGAAAGCAGCACTGAGACGAGCGAGTGCCGGCGGCCGATGACGTAAAGATTATCTTGACAGGCCTTGCGCCAGAGGCATACTCTGTCCGCCGTAAAGTAAACCTTGACACTTCAGGTGGTTGTTATGGCGCACCGCGGCGGACTTCCGCTAGCCGCGCTCCTGCCCCTTCTCCTGGTCGGAGCGGCTTCATCGCCTTCTGCCTGGTTGACCTCATCCGCCGACCCGCCGTCCGGTATCTGCCTCGCTGGGCCTGGGGGCTGATCTGCTGTATCTCGGTTCCGTTGGGCGGGATTATCTACCTGGCCGTCGGCAGGGGCGAGTAATGGCGGCGACGCAGGAGGGCCGGGCCGTGCCCTGATGAGTGCTGCCGAGTCGCGCGTCGCCGGTCCCGGCATCGGCGGACCGCCCGATATCGCGGTTGCAACCCATGGCCTGATCCGCGACTACGGGAACGGGGCCGGGCTGCATGGCATCGACCTCTCGGTCCGCCGGAACGAGGTCTACGGCCTGATCGGCCCGAACGGAGCTGGCAAGACAACGCTGCTGTCGATCCTCGCTGGGCTACGGCGCGCCGACGCGGGCCAAGTCGAGATCAACGTTTCGGGTACGCGGGTGGCCATGTGCCCGGACGCGCCCGAGTTCGAGCCCTGGCTGACGGCCCGCGAGGTGGTGCGGCAGTCGCGCGGCCTGGCCAAGCAGACCAGGGGCTCCAGGCGAGCCAGGCGAGGCGGTCCCAGCCTGTGGCTGACTGGGGACCGTGAGCCTGATGGTGTCGGTCGGAGCGAGGATGTCTCAGCTGATGGCGATCCGGTTGCGCGCGTCCTGAATCAAGTCGGCCTCGCCGACGTCGCCAGTAAGCGAGCCGGGGGATTCTCCCGCGGCATGAAGCAGCGGCTAAGCCTAGCCGCTGCCCTGGCCATCGAACCTGAGCTGCTGATACTTGATGAGCCGTCGGCCGCGCTGGACCCGGCGGGCCGGGCCGAGTTGTTCGGCCTGATCGCCGAGCTGGCCGCCACCCGGACGGTGATCTTCTCCAGCCACATTCTGGCCGATGTGCAACGGGTCGCAGCCTCGGTCGGCGTGCTTGATCACGGACGACTCCTCTTCCAGGGCCGGACCCAGACCTTGATCGATTCCTCCCTGCGCCCAGCTTGGAACGTCCGCGTTCGCGGTGGCGCGGCAACGCTAGCGGAACAACTTCGCGGGCTGCCGTGGGTGGCGCAGGTCGGGCAGTTCCCGGACGAGACGATCGAGGTCGAGGCAACAAGCGCGGAAGCGGGGGAGCACGAGCTGCTGCGGGCGATCGTGGCGGCCGGGACCGGTTTGGTGAGCGTCAACCCGGTCGATGCCAGCCTGGAGGCCGCCTTCCTGGCGCTGACTTCCGGCCAGGCCGGCCGGAGGGGTTGAGATGCGGACTGAACTCTCACCCTGGCGGGTGGAGTGGCTGCGGCTGGTTCGCACCAGGAGGCTGATCGCGCTTGCCGGGGTCTTCGTTCTCCTCGGCTTCGCTGAGCCGCTCGGCACGTATTACCTGCCCGAGTTGCTGCGCCATTCCAATGCCAAGGGCATAAAGATCACCGCGCCACCGCCGGTAGCCGCCGACGGCATCAGCGGTTATGCGAGTAACGCGCTCCTGATCGGCCTGATCGTGCTTGTCGTAGTGGCGGCCTCGGCTTGTGCGGTCGACGCCCGGCCGGCCTTGTCAGCGTTCTACCGGACCAGGGCAGGTAGCTTCTGGCAGCTGCTGTATCCGCGGGCGGCGGTGGCAGCCTGCGCTGGGGTCGGCGCCTACTGGCTCGGGCTGGCGGCGGCATGGTATGAGACCAGGCTGCTCCTCGGGGCGCCGGACGCAGCCGCAATGGCGGAATCGGCCGGCCTGGTCGCGGTGTTCCTGATCTTTGCCGTTGCCAGCACGGCAGTGGCGAGCACCTTCGCGCGCAGTACCGTCGCTACGGCCGCCTGGGCAATCGCGGGCCTGCTCACCATCAACATCCTCGGCGCCGTCTCCCAGGTTGGGCCGTGGCTGCCTGCCAGTCTCACCGACTCGCCGGACGCACTGGTCCGGCACACCGCGAGTGCGCACCACTACGTGCGCGCCCTGCTCGTGTGCGTCGCGGCCACCTGCTGCCTTGTCCTGGTGGCTGGGTGGCGGGGCGCCAGCCGCGAGGCCAGCTAACCGGGCCTGCCACGGCAACGGAGTCGGGCGGCTGACCGGCATCCGTCAGCCGCCCGGCAGCGGGGGCGGGCCGTCATCGTGTCCTCGGTGACCAGGTACGCTGTCAGCGCGTTACCCCTGCCCGCCTAGTGCGCTGGCACCCAGCCCAAGGCCGGCCCGGCTGGCTGACGCAGCCGAGCGCAAAGAGGCCTCGCGAGCCCTGGAAGGTCGACCATCAAACTGATCCGTATCGCGGCTGGCGGGCGTGGTGCTTGCCGCCGTACTGGCAGCGTGCACGACGACCGGCCAGAGCCACCAGAGCCATCCGCTCGTAGACCGGACGAAGGGGTCCGGCAACGGAGTCGAGCGAGTTACCGGCGGCGCGACCGGCAGCTACGTGGTGGCCAAGGGCATCCACAAGATCAAGCATGTGATCATCATCATGCAAGAGAACAGGTCGTTCGATAGCTACTTCGGGACCTATCCCGGCGCTGACGGCATCCCCATGCGGCACGGCGTGCCGACCGTGTGCGTGCCGAACCCGACGGGCCCGTGTACCCGTCCCTACCATGACACCGCCGATATCAACGGCGGCGGGCCCGCACGGCGTGCCCAATGCCATCGGCGACGTGGCCGGCGGGAAGATGAACGGGTTCATCCGGCAGCGCGACGAGGCGAGCAAGACCTGCAATGCGCCCGACGACCCGGCTTGCAGTGGCTTCGGGCCGCCGGATGTGATGGGCTACCACACCGGTGCTGAGATTCCGAACTACTGGACCTACGCCAAGGACTTCACCCTCGACGACCATATGTTCGAGGCGGTGAAGTCGTGGTCGCTGCCCGACCACCTGTACATGGTCTCCGCCTGGTCGGCCAAGTGCCGGAACCGCTCGCCCAGCAGTTGCGTCAACGACATCGTCGGACCGTACGGCGTCAAGCAGTTCGGCCGCGCGGTCAGGACAAGAGCTGCACGACGGGAAGACATCGATCGACCTGGCCTGGACCGACATCACCTGGCTGCTGTATGCCCACCACGTCAGCTGGGCCTACTACGTGCAGAAGGGAACGCAGCCGGACTGCGCGAACGACTCAGCCGAGACCTGCGCGCCCGTCCGGCAGAGCTCCAGGACGCCGGGCATCTGGAACCCGCTCCCGCTATTCGGGGACGTCCAGCACGACCATCAGCTGCAGAACATCCAGCCGCTCAGCGCCTACCTCAGCGCCGCCAAGGCAGGCACGCTGCCGGCCGTGAGCTGGGTCGTCCCGGCCGGCCCGAACAGCGAGCACCCGCCCGCTAGCGTGCATCGGGGTCAGGCCTACGTCACCGCGCTGATCAACGCCGCCATGAAGAGCCCGGACTGGAACTCCACGGCGATCTTCCTGGCCTGGGACGACTGGGGCGGCTTCTACGACAACGTGGTGCCGCCGCAGATCGACATGAACGGATACGGCCTGCGGGTGCCGGCGATCACGATCTCGCCCTACGCCAGGCAGGGTTTCATCGACCACCAGACGCTCAGCAGCGATGCCTACCTGAAGTTCATCGAGGATGACTTCCTGGGCGGCGCCAGGCTCAATCCCAAGACAGACGGCCGGCCCGATCCCCGGCCGGACGTCCGGGAGAACGCCCCGCAGCTCGGCGACCTGGTCGCAGGATTTCAACTTCAATCAGTCGCCCCGGCCGCCGGTGCTGCTGCCGACCAACCCGCCGACCGATTCTCCGTCGATACCGAGCTATTTCAACGGCAGGTCGCCGTGCCGGGGCTGCACCGTCGTGCCCCCAGGCTGAGTGCGGCCGCGCCGGAAGAGCGGATGGGCGGGAACGGCTTACAGCTGGACTGGCGGCCAGAGATTGTGCTGAGCCGCTATCGGATCGCCGGCCCACTCTTGCATCGCGTCGAGGTTGTCGTGCGCCGGGTACTTCGCTGCGGCCGGCCCGTCAGCGAAGGCGTGCAGCAGGTTAGCGGTAACCCGGTTGGTGAACCTGGCCGTGCGAGCAGTCAGCCCGAAGGCCCGCAGGTCGCCCATGGAAGCGACCCAGCGCATGGTCCCGGAGTTGAATACCCCGGCGCCGCCGCTGTGGGTGTAGTACGCCGAGTCGGAGTAGCTGTTGACGCCCCGGCAGGTCAGCGGGGAGTGCGAGAGGATCTGGATCGGCCGCTCTACGGCTGAGTCCGGATTCACCCGGTCGTACTCGATGCCGACCAGGCCGGTGAAGCTGGTGCCCTTGGTCACGCCGGTGCCCTTGAACATCCAGGCATCCGGCGTCGCGACGACATACGCGGCGTCGACCGGATTCGACTCGTAGAGGGTGCCGATCAGGGAGGACTCCGGATCCTGATGCGGCGGCTCTCGCCAGTCACTGGTGACCAGCGCGTTGTCCTTGCCGTACATCGGGTCCTGGAGGTAACTGGTCTTGTAGCAGATGACGAGGCGTCCTGGGCCGAGCTGGGTGCTGCCGATCCGGGTACGCCGGAAGCAGCAGTTCGCGCCTAGGAAGGCCAGGTTCGTGCCGGCGTCCCTGGCCGCGGTCACGTGCGCTCGCTCCGGCGGGGACCAGTATTCATCGTGCCCGAGCGAGAACAGCGCGCTGGCCCCGTCCAGCTGCTGCGGGTTGCTCTCGATGTCCATGCTGGTGACGTAGGCCAGGTCCAGCCCGGACCGTTCGGCCAGGGTGATGAACTTCTGCTCGTGCCACAGGAACATGTATGCCCCGCTGGCGTCATAGGGGCGGTCCAGGCTCACCGCCAGCGAGCGGTTGCTGTAGTCGGCCGCGCCGGCGGGCCCGTGGTACAGGTCGTAACCGCCCCAGGTGTTGTAGGCCTGCCAGGTAGCGACGCAGTTCTTGATGACGATCTTGCCCGCGGTCCGTGCTGACCGCACCGTGACCGGGACGTACCGCTGCGCCCCGGCTTCGGAGTCCATCCGCAGCAGGTAGGAGCCCTCCGGCCAGTCGTGGGTCGGGATGGTGAGTGATGGCCCCCAGCGCGCCTCGACCGTCCTGGTGGGCTCGATCAGGGACGGGGCGCGCTGCCGGTGACCCCGTACGGTGCCCGACTTCCACACCAGCCTGGCCTCATCTCCGCCATACCAGCCCATCCGGAAGGCGCTCACCGTAAGCGAGCGGGCCGTGGTCGACGCGAACAAGGTGATCGGATCGCCCGGCAGCACGCTCGCCTGTCCGGCGTATCCCAGCATGGCGTCGGGATCGCCCCGATGCCGGATCCGCCAGCGCGGGTCGCCAGCCTGGGAGTTCTCGCTGACCGTCCGGCGGTGTGGCGCGTTGCGGTGCTGAGACGTGTCGGAGACCTTGGCTCCCGAACCGGACGTTGCCAGCTTGTCAACCGCAAACGCTGCGGCCACCGCGCCAGCCGTGCCAGCAGCCAGGCCGATGACCCGCCGCCGTGACGGCTCGGAGCGCTGGCCTGGCGGGCCGGAGTGATGCGCCATGTGCCCCAGCATGCCACAGGGCAAGAACGCGTTTGACGCGGTCAGCCGGCCTTCACGGCCCGGTACGCGCGGCCTGGCCGGCCGGTGGCAGCACCTGGTCGTTCGGGCGCGGCCTCGTGCGCACCCCGGACGCGATACCGCGGGCGAGCGCGGACCGGAGCGCGCGCCGGTCGCTCGATTTCAGGTAGGTCCGGGCCCAGCGCCGGACCGTGGCGCCCCCGTACAGGACCCGCTCAGGTGGCCCGAGGGAGTTCGTCCGGAGCGTCCAGATCTTGTTCCGGACCTCGTAGAAGAAGCGTTCTCCCGGGTCGACGTCGGTCGCCCCGAAGGTCCTGGTCTTGTGCACGACGACGCTAGCCGGGCAGAGCAGGCCCGTGTTGCCCCGCAGCAGCCTGGTAGTGAACTCGAAGTCGTCGTTCCAGAGGAAATAATCTGCCCGCGGCAATCCGCGCTGGCGGCATACGGCGGCATCAACCAGTACGGACACGAACGACGCCGACCGGATCGCAATGCACCCGCAGGCGGCTGCCGCGACTCGCTCGGCTTTGCTGGCGAATGGCTTGGCCCGTGGCGTGTTCATCGGGTGCGCGCCGGCCATCGGTCCAGATCACCCGGCTGGCAACCAGCGCTGGCGGTCGGCCGGGCTGGCTGCGGCGTGCTTCCAGCAGTGCCAGCAGCGCGCCGGGCTCTGGCACCGTGTCGTCGTCCATGACCCAGATCAGGTCGGCCCCGTCGGCGAGGGAGAGGGCCATGCCGTAGGCGAACCCGCCCGCGCCGCCGTAGTTGGCCCCTAGTTCGGCTACCTGCACGGCCGGAAAGCGGGCGCGTACCGCCGCAGCACTGCCATCGGTCGAGGCGTTGTCGACGACGATCACCGAGTCTGGTGGGCGACTCTGCGATTGCACCGCTGCCAGCGACTCGAGCAGCAGGTCCGCGCCGGTTGTAGGTGACCAGGACAGCAAGGACCCTGGGCTGGCCGGGCGCTTGCCCGTCCGCAGCCGGGCCCACGCTAGGGATGCTTCCGTGCTCTGGACCGCTCCAGGGCCCGCCAGGCCAGGATGCGCAAGCGGCGCACGGAGGAATGTCGGCTGCTTAGCTCGCGCACGGTCCGCTTGAGCCGGTCAGAGGAGGCGACGGTCGACTCGACCCGTTCGGCCAGGCCGCCCAGGCCGCCCTTGCGGCTTCACCGCCGGCTGTGCCTTCCGGTACTGGTTCAGCACCAGCGCCGCCGCGGCCTGTACTGCGGCGTCGAGGACCTGCTCGGCTGGCTGGTCAGCGGGGCTGGGCCCGTGCTGGAGAGCGGGCTTCGGCACAAGATCGTCCAGGCTCCCGATGAGATCGTAGCCAGAGTCCCGCAGGCCGCTGATGAGGATGTCGGCGTGCTCCTTGGCCCAGCCGTTCCGGTCCTCCGGCAGCACCAGGCGCCCGGTCACCGGCCGCGTGGCCAGGGTCTGGTGCGCCAGGGCCTCCTTGACGTTCCACATGTAGAACCAGTCGGGGACCTCACGGGGCAGCTCGGCGTTCAGCCGCCGCAAGAACTCGATCTCGGGCAGGCCGAGCGAGGTGTTCGCCCTGGCCCGGCTGATGTCGACGCTGTCGGGGTCGATGTCGAGCAGGGACGCGAAGCGCTGCCAGAGCAGCCCGGCGTCCGAACCGCGCGGCGCCGTGGTGATCACGTGCACCCGCTCGGCGGGCACGAAGCGAGACCAGACGCCCAGGATCGCGATCGAGTCATGCACCCGCCAGAACCACCATTCGCGCCGGTCCGCTGACGGAGCCTCGCGGTCGATGACGTCGGAGAGCCAGTCTTCCCAGCCCCGGTCATTGCGGTGCTTCACGGTCTCCTGCCACTCGGCCGGCAGCAGGGTGGCGATGTCACGCACCGTCAGGACGATGTGAACCTCGGCTGGCTGGAGAGACCGCACGGCCTGCTCAGCTTGCTGCGCGTCCGCTGCCGAGAACAGCTCGTGCGAGATGACGGCCACCCGGCGCGCCTGCCTGGCCTGGCTGGCAAGGATCTCCCACTCGCCGGTCCAGGAGCCTGCCGGGTCACTAGGCAGCTTCTGGATACCGCGCAGGTCCTGGCTGGCACGGAAATGATCTTGAGGATGGTGGCCGGGCAGCACGACGCCCTGGGCGGCAAGCGCGTCCCGGTTGCGCCACATGACCTGCTGCAGGAACGTCGTGCCGGTCTTTGGCTCGCCGATATGCAAGATGACCTTGGGCCGCTGCCGGGCAGCGGCTGTGGGGCTTCCAGCGGTGCCCGGCGCAGCTGCCTCTGCGGGTTGGGCGCTAGGGGTGTGCACGGGGGGCGGAGCCCCCCGCGGGTCAGGCGTCTCTTGCTTTGTGATGGCGTGCGCCATCCGGCCACCTCGCGGATTCGGTCAGTGCGCAGTCGCGGCGAGCCTCGCCGGCCGCGCGTTCGGCAGACTCCCTGGAGAGTAACCAGGGCGCCATGGCGCGGGCGCCGTCCTGGGCAAAATTAACCAGATCGCCGGGCCTTGTCCGCGCCGTCCCGTCCAGCGGTACGTGTAGAATATCAGCCTCAATGACGTCGGCCTGGGCTCTAGTGCCGCTGGTAGGCGGCTTGCCGCAGGCCGTCAAGCCGAGCCCGGCAGGTATGCCCTCTTGGAGGATGCCCCAGTTGCACGAGCCCTTCTCGCTGCTGGTCTCGGTCTATGACGGCGACAATCCGGACTACCTCAGGCGGGCCCTGCGCAGCGCGGTCGGTGATCAGACTGTGCGCCCGGACCAGGTCGTCATCGTGCGTGACGGGCCGGTCCGCGACGAGCTTGCGCGGTGCCTGGACGAGTTCAGGGCGACCAGTCCGGTCCCCGTGACATTCGTGCCGATCGACCACAACGGCGGCCTGGGACCGGCCCTGGACCGCGGACTGGCGGCCAGCTGGTTCGACGTGGTCGCCCGGATGGATGCCGACGACGTCGCCATGCCGCATCGTTTCGAGGTGCAGCTGCCGCTGATCGAGGACGCCGACATTGTCGGATCCGGGCTGCTGGAGTTCGGCGCCGATACCGATGACGTCGTCGGGCAGCGCGTGCCGCCAGTAGGCGCGAGCGAGATCGCGCGGTTCGCGCGGGTGCATGACCCGTTCAACCACCCCACGGTCGTGTACCGGCGGAGCGCGGTGCTGGCCGCCGGGGGCTATGGTGACCTTCCGCTCATGGAGGACTACTCGCTGTTCGCGCGGATGCTGCAGAACGGGGCCAGGGCGGTCAACGTAGCTGAGCCCCTGGTCTTCTACCGGGTCGGGGCGACCGCCTTCAAGCGGCGTGGCGGCATGGCGCTGCTGCGCTCGGAGGTTCGGCTGCAGCGCGAGTTCTGGCGGACCGGGTTCACCACGCCGGCCGAGTTCGCGCGCAATGTGCTCGTTCGCGGCGGGTACCGGCTGATTCCGTGGTGGCTGCGGCGAGCCGTGTACCGCCCGCTGCTTACCGTCTTTCGCAACCGCCCGGCCGAGCTGGGCGAGCCCGCCCGCCCCGAGCCGCCAGATTGCGAGTACGCAGTGGACTGGCAGTATCCCGACATGCCCGCGGCGGACCTGTCGCGGCAGCCAGCCTGGCCTATCGCACCGGCACCGCACCAGCCCGCACAGCACCAGCCAGCTGGGCCGGTGAACCAGTGAACGTTGACCTCGTCGTCGTGGGGTCGGGCTTCTTCGGGCTGACCGTGGCCGAGCGCTGCGCCGCTGACCTGGGCCTGCGCGTGCTCGTCATCGATCGCCGCGACCACATCGGCGGTAACGCCTACACCGAGGCCGAGCCGGAGACCGGCATCGAGGTGCATCGCTACGGCGCCCACTTGTTCCATACCTCGAACGCGCGAATCTGGGAGTATGCCAACCGCTTCACGGCGTTCACTGGCTACCAGCACCGGGTGTTCTCGATCTACAAGGGCCGGGTCTACCCGATGCCGATCAACCTCGGCACGATCTGCGAGTACTTCGGCACGTACATGTCCCCGGACGAAGCCCGGGCGCTGATCGCTGAGCAGGCAGCGGCGGTCGCGCCGGCCACCGCAACCAACCTCGAGCAGAAGGCCGTGTCACTGATCGGCCGACCGCTTTACGAGGCCTTCATCCGGGGCTATACCTACAAGCAGTGGCAGACCGACCCGGTGGACCTGCCAGCTGAGATCATCACGCGCCTCCCGGTGCGCTACAACTTCGACAACCGCTACTTCAGCGACACCTTCCAGGGCCTGCCGGTTGACGGCTACACCGCCTGGCTCGAGCGGATGGCCGACCATCCGAACATCGAGGTGCGGCTGAACACCGAGTTCGCTGACCTGCGCTCCAGCCTGGCCGGGCACGTGCCGGTGGTGTACACCGGGCCGCTCGATGCGTACTTCGACTTCGCCGCGGGCGACCTAGGCTGGCGTACGCTCGATTTCGAGCAAGAGGTGCTGCCAACCGGGGACTTCCAGGGCACGTCCGTGATGAACTATGCCGACGAGGATGTGCCGTACACCCGGATCCACGAATTCCGGCATTTCTACCCCGAGCGCGACTGGTACCCGGACGACAAGACGGTGATCATGCGTGAGTACTCGCGGTTCGCCGGCCGCGGCGACGAGCCGTATTACCCGATCAACACGGCGGAGGACCGGGCCCGGCTGCTGACCTACCGGGAACTGGCCGATGCCGAGCGAGGCGTCCTGTTCGGCGGCCGCCTCGGCACATACCAGTACCTTGATATGCACATGGCGATAGGAGCCGCGCTCAGCATGTATGACAACCGGCTGCGGCCGTTCTTCGCCGACGGGGCTCCGCTGACCGGCGCTGGGGCCGGCCAGTGACCGCCGAGGCTGGCAGTGAGCTGCGCGTCCTGCAGCGGGTCATCTTTCCCGGCGAGGATCTTGACGTTGTCCCGCTGTACGTCGAGACGGACATGGAACGGGGCGCCGCCGAGCTAGCCGCCGAGCTGGCAAACGAGGCGCTGACCGGCGGCAAAGGCCGGCAAGGTCAGCGTGCCAGTAGCCAACGCCGCGGTCGGCGAGACGCAGTCGAGCATCCGGTTCGGCGCCGACGTCCCGGCCTACCTGACTGAGGCAGTCGGGCCGCGGCGCAGCGCGACTGATCACCGAGGGCCGACGGGTCTCCTTCGCCACCTACTTCAACGCGTTCCCGGCCAGTTACTGGCGCCGGTGGACCACCGTCGAATCGGTCACGCTGCGCATCCGGCTGGCCGGCGAGTCGAAGATCGTCCTGTACCGGTCCACGGCCAAGGGCTTCAGCCACCCGGTCGAGACGATCAGCGTCGACTCCGACGTGCCAGAGACGATCCAGCGCACTCTGTCGCTTGCCCCGTTCATCGATGGCGGCTGGTACTGGTTCGACATCATCGCCGGGCCGCGGGGGACGACGCTGATCGAGGCAGACTGGCTCGGGCTGGCCAAGTCCGCCCCGAGCGGCCACGTCAGCCTGGGCATCACTAGTTTCAACCAGCACGATTACATGCTCGACAAGCTGCGAATCCTCGGCGACGCCAGCGAGATCCATGACCTGATCGACCGCGTCTACGTGGTCGACCAGAGCTCGGAGCCGCTGACCGACCAGCCTGGCTTCGCTGACGCGGCCAAGAAGCTCGGCGACCGGCTGCAGGTCATCAGGCAAGGCAACATCGGCGGCTCCGGCGGCTTCGCGCGGGCCATGGACGAGACGGTGCGGGCCGGGCGGGCGACTACGTGCTGCTGAGCGACGACGATGTCAAGCTCGAGCCCGAGGGCATCCTGCGGGCGGCCACGTTCGCCGACCTGGCCCGCAAGCCGCACGATCGTCGGCGGGCACATGTTCAGCCTGCACGACCGGTCGCTGCTGCACGCGTTCGCCGAGGCCGTCGAACCGCACACGTGGTGGTGGGGTCCCGCGCCGAACACCAAGGCCCGGCATGACTTCGGGCGGCGGAACCTGCGGAACACCCCGTGGCTGCACCGGCGCGCGGACTCTGACTACAACGGCTGGTGGGAGTGCCTGATCCCGGTAAAGGTCATCGAGGAGATCGGGCTCTCGCTGCCGGCGTTCATCAAGTGGGAAGACGCCGAGTACGGCGTCCGGGCCCGCAACCAGGGCTTCCCGACGGTGTCGCTGCCCGGCGTCGGCTCGTGGCAGGTGCCCTGGGACGACAAGGATGACGCTAGGGACTGGCAGGCCTACTACCATCTGCGCAACCGGATCGTGTCCGCGCTGCTGCACTCACCGCAGCCCAAGGGCGGCGCGCTGATCTCGGAGAGCCTGGAGCGGCAGCTGCAGAGCCTGCTGTCCATGCAGTACTCGACCGTCGCGATCAGGCTGCTTGCGATCGAGGACGTGCTGACCGGGCCAGAGCACATGCACCGGGAGATGGGAACCAAGCTCGCGCAGATCAGGGAGCTCCGGGCTCAGTACCCCGACGCCGAGAGCGCCGCCGACCTCGACGCGTTCCCGCCGCCCCGGCGCAAGGCGCCGGAGGCGGTGAAAAGCTCCACGACCCCGACCAACAAGTTCAATCTGATGACCAAGGCCGGCGCGGGCACAGTGCGGCAGTTCAGGCGACCGCGTGAAGGGGCCATGAAACGGCCGCAGATGGCGCTGCCGTACCAGGACGCATCCTGGTGGGTGCTGGCCAAGCTGGACAGCGCCCTGGTGTCGAACGCCGAGGGCACCAACGCCTCTTGGTACAAGCGCGACCCGCGGCTGTTCCGGTCAATCGGGCGGCGGAGCCTCAGGCTGCATCGCCGGCTGCGCCGGCAGTGGCCCGGCCTGGCGGCGCAGTACCGCGCCGCAGCGGCTGACTTCGATTCGCCGCGCCGCTGGCGGGAGACCTTCGCGGCGTCTGTGGGCAAGACCGCCGGACCGGCCATGAGCTCCGCGCCGACGGGCCAGCGGGATGCGGGCCACCCGGGTACTGCATCCGCGGGCGCGGCCGGCGGCCTGGAGCCGCAGCGCGGCACCGCGGCGCTGCCGCCCGGCACCGGCTGGATGGCGGCCTCGGCCAGATTCACCCCGGTCATCGTGTCGGCAGCAGCGATGGCGGTCGCTGGAATCTGGGGCCTCGCTCGCGACTCGGCGATGGGCAACGACGAGGTCGCCACCCACTGGGCGGCGTTGCTGAGCCTGCGAGAGCTCGCGCACCTGCTCCGGCACGTCGACGCCGTACACGGCCTGTACTACTTCCTCATGCACGGCTGGGCAGCGATTGGCAGCAGCCCGACAGCGATGCGCGTTCCCTCGGTAATCAGCATGACCATCGGCGCCGCGCTCATGGTCATCATCGGCCGGCGGCTCACCGGATCGGGCTGGGCGGGGCTATTCGCGGGCCTGATCATGGCGGTGACGCCCAGCATCAGCTACTACGCCCAGACCGCGCGCTCGTATGCGCTGGTGTTCGCGTGCGTCCTGGCCGCCACCCTGGCACTGCTGCACGCGATGGCCGCGGAGGCGGCCGGACAGCAGGCCACGCGCCGGTGGATGCTGTACGCGGTGCTGGTGGCGCTCGGCGGCTACTTGAACGAGATGGCGCTGCTCGTGCTGGCCGCGCACGGCTGCACCGTGCTGCTGGCCAGGTACGGGCGCCAGGCGGTCCGGCACTGGGTGGTGGCTGGCGCGGCAGGTGCGGCGGCCGTCCTGCCGCTGCTAGCGCTCAGCGTCGTGCAGCACTCGGCGGTGTCCTGGATCGGGCGGCCCGGCCTGGCGTCGCTGCGGACGCTGTTCCACGACTACTTCGGCGTGACCACGGCGGTCGGCGTGCTACTGCTGCTCTGCGCGGTTGTCGCGGTGCTGCCCGAGCGCGGGGACACGGCGCCCTGGTGGCGCGGCGGCGGGATATCGCTGGCGTCGGTGGCCGCGCCGCTGCTGGTGCTGCCGGCTGGGCTGCTGCTGCTGGAATCGACGGTCGGGAAGTCGCTGTATGTAGACCGTTACGTGCTGTACGGCGAGGCCGGGGCCGCGCTGCTGGCCGGGGCGGGCGTCTACCGGATCGGGCGGTTGCTAGCCGAAAGGGCCAGGCCAGCCGCCACGGCCAGGCCAGCCGGCACGGCTGGGCCAGCCGGCACGGGCGGCTGGCGGCCGGGGCGGGCGCTGATCTGGCTGCCAGGCGTCGTGGTGTGCGTGCTCGCACTGGTGCTCCAGCTCGGACCGCAGCGGGTCATCCGCACCCCGCAGAGCCGCGCGTACGACTTCGGCGGACCGTCAAATTACCTGGGGGCGCGTGCTCAGCGTGGCGACGGCGTGCTGTACTTCGGCACGCTGTTCCGCAAGGCCCAGCTTGGTTACCCGGCTGATTTCAGGAACGTCACCGATTTCGGCGTGGCGCTGACGCCGCTGCAGGCGGGCACATTCCGCGGCACCGACAAGCCGTTCGCCGTGACCGGACCGCTCATGCTGCGGTACCGGCGGATCTGGGTCCTCGGCAGCCGCCCGTCGGCGCACCTGCCTGCCGGGCTGCTGAGGCAGGAGAGCCAGCTCCTAGAGCGGCACTTCTCCCTAGTCACCGCGCGGCGCTTCCGCGGCATCGTGGTCACGCTCTGGATACACCGCTGAGCTGCCAAGCCGCCGTGCCCGGCAGCAAGGCAACTGCCTGACGCAGAGCGGATTTGTCTTTCCCGGACGAAAATCATCAGCTTCGTAATTCTTAACGGGCGAAAACCTGCTCTTTTCCGGCAGGTAACGCGTGCCTACAATTTGCTGAGTCCGCTGGTTCATCGTTCACTCGCCCAGTAGTTCATGGGCCCGGAAATGCAGATGAGAGAAATGCCGACTCCGCAGCCGACAGGTGCCCCGGCCAGTCAGCCGTGGCCCGAGGAGGCTGCGTTGGTAACCGATCAGCTGCGTTACCAGTGCAGGCGGCATCATCCCGACGGAGAGCTGGCCGAGCCGATTCAGGCCAGGCTCGCGGAGATAGCCTCCGGCCAGATGGCCTATGCCGGGCTGATCGCGCAGAAGATGATCGAGTCCTACTGCGCCGAAATCCCGGCATACGCGGCGATCACCGATCCGGTGCTCAAGGAGGACATCAAGTGGGTGTCGGCCGCCCTCGTGCGTACGTGGCTGACGATCCTGGCCACCGGCAACCCGATCAGTGATGAGCAGCTGGCACCACTCCGGCAGGGAGCCAAGCGGCGCGTGGTCCAGGGCATTGACCTGCAATCGCTGCTCCGCGCGTACCGGGTCGGCACCAGGGTGATGTGGCGCGAGCTGCTCGCCACGCCGGCGTGGGCGGAGCCGGACATGCAGGGTGTGCTCGGCAGGGTTGCCGAGTGGGCGCTTGACTACGCAGACACGATGGCCACTGAAGTGGCGAGCGTGTACCTGGCGGAGGCCCAGGATGCTGCCAGGCAGCGCGAGCACCGGCGCTCGCAGTTCCTCAGCGTCGTCTTGGCCGGCCCTTCGCCAGCTGAGCACGACTCGCATCCGGAGTTGCACGACCGGCATGTGGTGGTGATTACCGAGGCGGCCGGGGAGCCCGGCTTGGGCGAGCTCGAGGACACCGGGGAGATGCTGGAGGCGGTCGGTGTCGCCCTCTGGACAATCCGGCACCGACGCGTGATTGGCGTGCTGCCAGTCAGCTCGGTCACCAACCGGCACGCGGTGCGCGTGTCGCTAGCCGGCCTGCTGAAGTCCATGCCGATCGAGGCCATCGGCCTTGGCTGCGAAGCTATTTCTCCGGCTGAGACCAGGGAAAGCTACGCCGAAGCCGCGGCGGCGGTTGAGCTGGGCCGGGTGCTCGCCCCGGCCGCGCCAGCGGTCTTCGACTACCTGGATTTGGGTCCGGTGGCCGCCCTGCTCGATCAGCCGGCCCGGTCGCAGCGCCTGATGGCGAGCGCGCTGGCACCGTTCGAAACTATCCTGCGGCACCAGTGGGGAGCCGACACCCTGGACGCGTTCCTGACCTGCCAGGGGCACCTAAAAGAAATGTCGATGCGGCTCGGAATCCATCCGAGCACCGTCAAGTACCGGCTTCAGATAATCCGGAAGCTACCCGCCTATCCGTGCCTGACGGGTGACCGCGGCGTGAGCGTGCTCGTCGCCCTACGGCTGCGGAAGCTGCTGAGCGAGCCCGGACTACCTCCAGCCCTGCGGGGCAGTGCGGAAGCGCACCGCCATGGCTGGCCACCTGACGTCGTTCCATTCGAGGACAGGGCCGCCCGGCGCCGGGCAGCCGACCCAGCGAGAGCCAGCCGACAGGCCTAACTCTTCACCACTATCCGCCCCGCCCAGTATTCGCGCACCCAAGATCGAGCGATATATACCTTTTATTCACTTTTATTCTGACCCTTCTTCGGACTAGAACCTGCAATCGCCGACCCGGCACAGCAGGGCCCAGTCGGCTCGGTCAAGGAGACTTTCGTGGCAGCAACCATGGCACCACATCAGCAGCATTGTGCCAGCGAGCCGACCAGGCCGTTGCGGGGCAGGCGCGCGCTCGTGACCGGGGCCGCTTCTGGCATCGGGCTGGCCGTGGCGTGCAAACTGGTCGCCGAGGCGTGCGACGTTGTCGTTACCGACCGGAATGCGGTGGACACCTCCCGGCTGCTTGACGATGCTGCCCGCAGTGGCGGCAGCGTACGCGTGGTCGGCGCCGACATTTCCGACCGCGCCGCGGTGGCCGAGCTCGCGGCTGCCGTCGGCCCGGTGGACATCCTGATCAACAACGCTGGCCTGCAGCACGTCAGCCCGGTGGAGTCTTTCCCCGATGACCGCTGGGACCTGCTACTCAGCGTGATGATCACGGCGCCGTTCCTGCTCACGAAGGCATTCCTGCCCGGCATGTACCAGGCCCGCTGGGGCCGGATCATCAACATTTCGTCCGTGCATGGCCTCGTTGCCTCCCCCTACAAGGCGGCGTACGTGGCGGCCAAGCATGCCCTTCTCGGATTTACCAAGGTTGTCGCCCTGGAGGCCGCCGAGCACTCGGCTCAGGTTACTGCGCACGCGATTTGCCCGTCCTATGTCCGGACCCCGCTGGTGGAGGCGCAGGTATCCGACCAGGCTCGCGTCCACGGGATCGGCGAGGCGGAGGTGCTGGAGCGCGTCATGCTCGCACCAAATGCGGTCAAGCAGCTCATCGAGCCGGATGAAGTGGCCGACGTGGTGGCGTTCCTGTGCCGGCCGGGTGCCTGGGCGATGTCTGGCAGTGCCTTGCCGCTCGACGCGGGCTGGCTGGCGCACTGATGGCCGCCACGCCTGCGCCGGAACTCCAGCCGTTGCTGGAGATAACTCACCTCGCGGTGACGTATCGCGGCCTGCGCGGCCTCGACGGAATCTCGCTCACCGTTCCGGCCGGGGGAGCGGTCTGCTTGCTCGGGCCGAACGGCGCGGGGAAAACCACACTGCTGCGGGCGGTGTCCGGGCTGCTTGACTTCCACGGTGGCCGGGCGATCGCTGGCGGCATTCGCTATCAGGGCCGTTCCATCGCCGGCGTGGATCCGTCCAGGCTGGTGCGCGCGGGCATCGTCCAGGTGCTTGAGGCTCGGCATGTGTTCAGCGAGCTGACCGTTGAGGAGAATCTGCGAGCTGGCGCATTCACCCGCCGGGACCGGCGCCGCAGCGCTGAACTGCTGGATCAGGTGACCGAACTGTTCCCGCCCGTCGCGCGCCGGCTGCGGCAGCCGGCTGGCCTGCTATCCGGCGGCGAGCAGCAGATGCTAGCGATCGGTCGCGCGCTGATGTGTGACCCGCGGCTGCTGCTCCTCGACGAGCCGTCGCTCGGTATCGCGCCGCTCATCGTCCGTTCGATCGGCGAGGCACTGCGACGGATCAATGGTCAGGGGGTCGGCATCCTGCTCGCCGAGCAGTCGAGTGCGCTCGCTCTTGCCGTCGCCACCGACGGCTACCTGATTGACAACGGCACCATCAGGCTCACCGGGGTGACCGCCGACCTGCTCGCCGACGAACAAGTGCGGGCGACTTACCTGGGAGTCGGATAGTCATGACGACCGTCGATTTCACCCCGGCCGCCGCGCCGCCGTCCGGCTCCGTGCCGGCCCTGGACGTGCGCAACCTCAGCCTGCGGTTCGGCGCGGTCGCGGCCCTGGATGACGTCAGCTTCCAGGTAGCCGCCGGTCAGCTGTTCGCCGTCATCGGGCCGAATGGAGCCGGCAAGACGTCCCTATTCAACCTGCTGACCTGCATCTATGCGCCGTCGAGCGGGTCGCTGCACTGCTTCGGCATGGACATGGCCGGGCGCAGGCCGCATCACCTGGCCCGGTTCGGCATCGCCCGCACCTTCCAGAACCTAGGGCTTTTCCCGCTCATGTCGGTGATCGACAACGTGCTGGTCGGTCGCACCCACCTGATGCGGTCAGGGCCTGTCACCGCGGGACTGTCGTTGCCGCGCGCCAGGCGTGAGGAGCGGGCGCACCGGGAGGCGGCCAAGGATGTACTCGCCTTCACCGGGCTCGCGGATCAGGCTGACGTCCCGGTGGGCGCGCTGGCCTACGGCGTGCGCAAGAGGGTGGAGCTGGCGCGTGCCGTCGCCATGAATCCGCGACTGCTGTTGCTCGATGAACCGGTGGCCGGGATGAGCCGGGCGGAGCGCGCAGACGTGGTCACCCTGATCCGGGCTATCCGGGAACGCTTCAATCCCACGATCGTGCTGGTGGAGCACGACATGAGCACGGTCATGTCGCTCGCGGAGCGAATACTCGTGCTCGACTTCGGCCGGGTAATCGCGGTCGGCACCCCGGCCGCCATCCAGGCGAATCCCGACGTCATCAACGCCTACCTGGGCGAGCCAGAAGGACTGCTCGCTGAGCTCGGCGACGATCTGGCGATCGATGCGGACGGAGGGCACGAATGACTACATTTGCCGTGCTGCTGTTCGCGGGGCTCGCGCTCGGCGGTGTCTACGCGCTTGTTGCGCTGGGGTTCACCGTCATCTACCGAGCGAGCCGAATCATCAATTTCGCGCAGGGAGAACTGCTCGCGCTCGGGGCGGTTCTCACGTCCTGGCTGGTATCGGTCCACAACCTGCCGTTCTGGCTCGCGTTCGCGATTGGCGCGGTTGTTACGGGGGCAGTGGGGCTCGCCTTCCAGCTGCTGGTGCTCAGGTTTGCGATCGGGAAGCCCGACTTCACAATCGTGATGCTGACGCTGGGCCTGGCCACGGTCGTCGGGGCCTGCCTCGACGCTGCCTTCGGAGAGATCCCGCGGCCGAACGGCGATCCGTGGGGGGCGAGCCTCGCTCATATTGGCAGCGTCGGACTGCCCTGGGTGCAGGTATGGACGATCATCACCGCGGTTGCGTTGCTGGTCGCGTTCTGGCTCTTCAACCGGCACAGCAAGTACGGGCTGGCGATGCGGAGCGCGGCATCCGACCCGGAGGCAGCGATGTCCGTGGGCATCTCCCTGCGCCGGGTGCACGCCATCGCCTGGGTACTAGCCGCGCTGGTCGCCTGTGTCGGCGGTGTCTTCCTGGGCGGTTACCCGAACTCGGTCAGCCCGGCCATAAGCAACGTGGCGCTGATCGCCTTTCCCGCCATCATCCTCGGCGGCATCGACTCCACCACCGGAGCGGTAGCGGGTGGCTTCATCATCGGCGTCATCCAGGAACTGACCGCCGGCTACCAGCCGCAGTACGCGTCCTGGCTGGGCCAGAACTTCTACCTGGTCGCGCCGTACGTCGTGATGATCATCGTGCTGCTTGTCCGGCCGTACGGCCTGTTCGGAACTCGTCCCGCGGAGCGACTATGAGCCGGGTCCCGCGCGCCCTGACGGCGTCGCCGGCCAGGACAGCCACCATTGCCGCCGTCGTTATCGGCATCCTGCTGCCGTTCTGGGTCGGCGCCTACTGGCTGTCCGCGCTGGTCTGGGTGCTCATCTTCGCCCTGGGCGCGCTCGGGCTCGATGTGCTGACCGGCCGGACCGGGCAGATATCGCTCGGCCACTCGTTCTTCATCGCGGTCGGCGCTTATACCGGCGCGGTGCTCGGCGTCACCTTGAACCTGCCGGCCATCTTGTGGATCCCCGCAGGCGGGGTCGCTGCGGCGATCGTGGGCGGGCTGATCGCTCCGACCGCGCTGCGGCTTAAGGGCATGTACCTGGCAATCGTGACGATCGGCCTGGTTTACCTCGGCCAGCACATCTTCACGAACGTGACCTACCTGTCCGGCGGGCCGGGCGGCAGATCGATGCCGATCCCGACGTTCGGGCCGGTTAACTTCGCCAGCGGGCTGTCGCTCGGGCCGATCCTGATCGACGAGAACGGCCTCTACTACTACCTCGCGTTCATCCTGCTCGCGCTCGGCATGCTCTTCGTGCGCAACCTCGGCCGGTCGAGCCTCGGCCGGAGCATGACGGCAGTGCGGGATGGCGAACTCGCAGGCGCCGTGCTCGGTGTCAACGTGGCCAGGACGAAAGTCACCGCGTTCGTGCTGTCCTCGTTCATCGCCGGAATCGCCGGCGCGATGTACGGGTCTTACCTGATGTTCACCAACCCCAGCACCTTCAACCTCGTGCTGTCGGTTGAGTTCGTCGCCATGATCATCGTCGGCGGGATGGGCTCGCTGTGGGGACCGCTGCTCGGCGCGGCGTTCGTGTGGGGCCTGCAGTCGCTGATCAACCAGGTCGCCGGCGCGCTGCCGTTCCTGCAAGGCGGGACGCGGACCACCGGGATCCCGACCGGTGACGCATCCGCCGTGATCTACGGCGTGCTGCTGATTGTCTTCCTACTCGCCGAACCCAGGGGCGTCGTAGGCCTCGGTCAACGGGTCGCTTTGCTCGCCCGGCGCCGGCGAGCGCTGCCTGGAGCACCAGGCGTCGTCAGTTCAGTAACGCCTACTTCGGTAGGCACACCAGAAAGTTAGGTAACCCATGGAGAAAACTCAGCTGAGGGCAGCCGCCCTCACCTGCGTCGCCGGGCTGGCGCTCGCGGCCTGCTCGACCGGCGGCGCTACGACCACTAGCTCATCCGGCTCCTCGTTCAAGGTCGGGCCTGGTGTCAACCTGAAGGCCAAGACCGTCAGTCTGGGGGTGATATCCCCGCTGACCGGCGTCGCTGAACTGATCGGCAAGCCCCTCACCCTCGGCCAGCAGGCCTACTTCGACAACGTGAATGCCACCGGCGGGATCGACGGCTGGAAGGTCAACCTTGTGATCAAGGACGACCAGTACAACCCGCAGCTACACGTTCAGGATTACAACCAGATCGTGGGTAACGTGGCCTTCATTGCCCAATCGCTCGGCAGCCCGACCACGGCTGCGATCGAGCAGCAGGCGACGGCGGCCAATGTTGTCCTCGGCACCGCGGCGCAGTCGTCCGCCTTCGTCAACCACAAGATCAACGCGGTGATCGGCACGCCTTACGCCATCGACGTCGCCAACGCGATGTACTACCTCACCCATACCCTCGGCAAGGCACACGCCAAGGTCGGCATTGTCTACCAGGACGACGACTACGGCGCGGACGGGCTCAAGGGGTATCTCGCCGCGAAGGCTGCCGACCACTTCGACGATGTCGGGCACGCGACCTATGCGGTTACCGACACCTCCTTCACCTCGCAGGCGCTGGCCATGAAGAATGCTGGCGCGCAATACGTGCTGCTCACTGCGATCCCAACGGCGGCTGCCGGGATCATCGGCTCTGCGGCCGCGATCGGCTACCACCCGCAGTGGATCCTGCAGGGCCCGGCCTGGTCGGAGTACCTGATCAGCTCCACCGGGACGCAGGGCGGCAAGCTGACTCCGATCGCGAAGGCGATGGCCGGAGCATGGGTACTCGGGTTCGCCGCGGCCTGGGGTGACACCAGCGTTCCCGGCATGAGCCAGTTCCTCGCGGTCACCAAGAAGTACGCCCCCAAGCAGGTCCCCGATGGCTACTACCTGTACGGATACTGCATGGCGGAAATGGAAACGGCGTTGCTGCGCAAGGCCATCGAGGCAAAGGACCTGTCCAGGGCGGGAATCATGACCGCGAAGGAGAACCTGGGCACGATCAATTTCGGCGGCCTGATCCCGACGGCGGATTACACCCCTGCCAACGGCCCGGCCGACCGCGAAACCGACATCGCCGTGGTGGACCTCACCTCGCCGGGTTACCTGAAGATTCTCGCTCCCTACATGGAAAGCAGCGTCGCGAAGACCATGACCTTCGCGGCAGGCTGACCGCGCTGGTGCTGCGGCGCTCCGGCGGATGCGCGTGGCGACGCGTGCGCCCAAGGGCGCCGCAGCATCGGGACTCGCCCAAGGTCCCACCTGCCTGGAACTTACGACCCTGCTCGCCGATCGTGGATTCTGCTGTCCTGACAGTTACTGCGACATCGCCCAGTAACCAGAAGGGCAAAGCTGATGGCCAAGTACACGCCACCGCCGGCGAAGCAGGGAAAGCTGCGGATCTACCTCGGCGCCGCACCTGGCGTGGGCAAGACCTACGCGATGCTCGCCGAGGGCCACCGGCGCGCTGCACGCGGGACGGACGTGGTGATAGGCCTGGTCGAGTCGCACGGTCGGCGGCTGACAGAGTCGATGGCGGCCGGGATTGAGTCGGTACCACGGCGGGTTATGTCCTACCGGGGTGCCGAGTTCGCCGAGATGGACGCAGACGCCGTCCTGGCCAGGCACCCGCAGGTGGCGCTTGTCGACGAACTCGCGCATAGTAACGTCCCCGGCTGCCGTAACGCCAAGCGCTGGCAGGATGTCGAGGAGTTGCTGGCGGCAGGCGTCGACGTCATCTCTACGCTGAACATCCAGCACCTCGAGTCGCTTAATGACGTGGTCGCGCAGATCACCGGCACGCTGCAGCGCGAGACCCTCCCCGATGAGGTGGCGCGCCGCGCCGACCAGGTCGAGCTTGTAGACATGACCGCTGAGGCGCTGCGGCGGCGGATGGTGCACGGCAACGTCTACCCACCCGACAGGATCGAGGCCGCGCTGACTCATTACTTCCGGCCGGGGAACCTTACGGCGCTGCGCGAGCTGGCACTGCTGTGGGTTGCCGACCGGGTGGAGGAGGGACTGCAGCGGTACCGGCTCGAGCACGGCATTGCCGCTCCCTGGGAGACCAGGGAGCGGATCCTTGTCGGCGTGGCAGGGGTCGACGGCGAAGAGGCGATCATCCGGCGCGCCGCCAGGATCGCGGCCCAAACTCCGGGCAGCGACCTTATCGCAGTGCACGTCAGCCCGGATGACGGGCTGGCCGTGACGCGATCCGGCACGCTGGCGGCATACCGTGACCTTGCCATCTCGCTGGGCGCGAGCTTCCGGCAGGTGACGGGGGGCGACGTGGCCGGTGCCCTCGTGGAGTTCGCGAATGCCGAGAACGTCACCCAGATGGTGATCGGCGCCAGCCGTCACGGGCGGCTCTATGCTCTGCTCACCGGTGAGAGCACCGGCAGCCGGGTAGCGCGCCGATCAGGGGCAGTCGACGTGCATTACATCGGCCGCGGGAAGGCCGACCGCGGGCACCTGGACGACCTGGTCAGGTCGCTCGCAGGGACGAATCCGCGCGGCGTGCGTTACCTCCTCGTCGGCGTGGCCGCCATCGCTGCAGCGCTGATCGCGGCCTGCCTGATTCCGATGCTGTGGCCGGTCCGCCTGGGCAGGGCTGCTGATGTAGTGGTGCTTGCGGTGGTGCTAATCGTCGCGATCGCCGCGAAACTGGCTCTTGAGCGTGCCGTGAAGCAGGCTGGGCACGCGGCACAGGAGCGCACAGTGGCAACCGTACTTGCGCGGCTGGCGGCCACCATGCTAAAGGGCCGCGGTGATCCGCCCGCGCTGCTGGAGGAGATCCGCCAGAGTTTCGGCCTGGATGCTGTCAGCCTGCTGGAGAGCCAGCCTGGCGCCGGGCGGACCGAGCCGAGCTGGTACGTCGTGGCCAGCACCGGCGAACAACCCCCAGAGCGGCCCGGCGGCGACGTGGAGATTGCATTGACCGACGCACTGATCCTGAGCGGGCGCGGGCATGCCCTCAGTCCAGATTCCGAGCGAGTGCTGCGCGCGTGCTGCGCGCAACTGGCAGCCGCCGTGGAACGCTCTCGGGCTGATCAGCCACAAGCGCGGGTCCCGGAACCGGCAGCCAGCCGCCGCAACCGGGCGGCCGTGCTCACGGCCATCAGCCAGAACGCGCGTGACCAGATGGCCGCCGCTGAGCAGGCTCTGGCGGGTCTCGGCACGCCGGGCACCGGGCCCGTGGCCGTCGACCGGGCAGCCCTGGTCGCAACCGTACGCCGCGCGGTGCAACGCCTGGGCGGCCTAGTGATTGACCTCAGCAGGCTAAGCCGTCTGCACGCCGGAGCGCTGGAGACCTATCTGCGCCCGGTAGGCCTAGACGACGTACTGGCTGCCAGTGTCGACGAACTTGGCCCCGGCGGGCGTCACATCGCGCTGCGCCTGCCAGACGATGTACCGGACGTGATCGCGGATGCCGGACTGCTCAGCCGGATTCTAAGCAGCCTTATAGCGGATGCGCTGCATCGCAGCCCGGCGGACCGGCCGCCCGAGCTGACTGCGGCCGCCATGGCCGGGCGCGTCGAGATCCGGATCGCCGACAGCGGGCCGGTCGGGCCGGGCAACGGGAGCGACAGCCTGGCGCTCCGGCTGGCGCTGGAGCTAGCCGAGGCCATGGGCTGCAATTTGCGGTGCGAGGCGGGTGGCCAAGGTCGCACCGTTGTCATCACCCTGCCGGCGTCGGCGGCGCGCCGGCCGGCGCCGTCGGCGGCCCCGGCCATGCATGCAGTCACTGCCACACCGGCGATCCCCGGCGCGCCGGAGCCCGCCGCCGCATCGGCGGACCCAGATCCTCGTTCCGTCTCGGCAGTCGTTAGCTGAGCGACGACGAACCGGTGCGGCTCGCTTGTGTTGACTGACAGCATCCTCAGCGGGAGCGCGGTCCGGCAATCCGTGGAAACCACATGCGCGCCCCGCGGCAGCGGTCGCGGACAAGGCCGCCCCTATGCGGTCTTGCGCCCGCCGACGGACCCGTTGATCATCCGGCGGCGAGTACGGTGAAGAAGTCCCTGGTCCAGCCGAGGATGTACTGGTTGGCGGGGCGGTTCTGGCCGGAAATGGCCGCGCGCAGACGGCGCCCCGGAGCGCGGGCGACGTCGAGCTGCACCCATTCGGGATTGATGTCGAGCTCCATCGCCGTGCGCGCCCCGGCGTGCACGAGCGCGGCCGCCAGGTCGGCCGGGCTCGTCGACATGCTCCCGGCGTAGATGAGCTGGCCCGCCGCGTTCTCGCCAAGTGCGCTGCGTGCCACGTACTCGCCGCCTCCCAAAGTTGCACCCCAGATGGCCCAGTCCGCCGCGGCAGGGGTCGGGTGCCCGTGCCGGACCAGCAGCGTCAGGTTCTGCCTTACGCTGAACACTGCCTCGTGCGGGCGGGGCAGGCCCTGGTCCCAGACGCCGATCCGGGCGGCGCCCGACTTGTCGATGACCACGCTGGCCAGTCCGGGCCGGAGCGTGCTGATCACGTGCCCTTCCTGCTCGTAGCCGCCTGCTCCGGCCGCGAGCAGGAATCCGCCGTTGAACGCGGCGAGGAGCCGGCGGCGCTCGCCGGGGCGGATGATCGGTCCGGCCCGGACGACCGGGAGGGCGGCGGATCCGGGGTCAGTGCTTCCGCTGTGCAGCCGGTAGATCACCGGACCGTGGAATACCGCCAGAGTCACGAGAGTCCCGTCCGCGGCCCGGAATCGCGAGATGACGACGCGCGGCTTCGGCCGCGGCTTGGCGACGGGCGCGTGCGCGCTGGGCGTGGTTCGGTTAGTACCCGTCGTGGAAGCCGCCGGACTGTTCCCGGCGGTCGGCGCGGCCGGCGCGGCCGACCCGCAAGCCGCCACTGTCAGTGCCGCGGCGATTCCGATGGCCGGGTAGGCATGCCGCAGCCGGTTGTTGCCGGTTCCAGCGCGCGCAATGCGCGGCATCGCGTCATCCTCCCGGCGTATCTGTCTCGCAGTCGCCGCTGCTGGCCTGCCTCGGCCGCGTCTTATCTCAGGCTGCCTGCCAGCCTGCTAAGACGTGCTATAAATCCTGTTCAGATCCGGCTCAGAGTGCGACGATCGGAGGTCATTCGCCGATTTCGTAGATCATCTTGTCGAGGTGCGTCCAGTCCTCCCACTGAATGGGAGCGCCAGTCAGGCTTGACGAAACGGTGATCTCGATCCGGTCAGGATCGACGCCCACGATCGCCTCCCAGGTTTCGGTTTTCCTGCGTCCGATGAACGCGTTGCGCTCTCTCAGTCTCTGCTCGATCACATCGAGCTCTGCGAGCGAGCCCGCCTCCAGTCCGAGCACCCGCGGCCCGATGCTGCCCCGTCCCATGTGGATGGGATTAGCGCTCTGCACCTCGCGCAGCAAGAGGACCTGCCGCCGCGTCGTCCCGTCGATCATCAGCGCGCTAACGCGGTCGGCGCTCGCTATCGGGTGCAGATCGAGCACATCCCGGTAGAACTCGATCGACCGAGCCAGATTCCGCACGTTTAGTAGCGAGGCCTGAAGGCTCAGGTGCATCTACTGCTCCTCCTGTTCCCGGACTCGGGCAATTCCCTGCGCCGAGGACTGTACGCCTTCTCAGCACACGCCTTCTCAGGACTGGCCGAGGTCTGGCAGCACGGCTAGGTCAAGCCGCTTCAGCCGATCAGGATCCGCGATCACGTCGATGGCGGTGATCCGGTCGGCGCTGATGCCCAGGGCAAGCACGACCTGCAATCGGCCGCCGGGTGCGGACACAATGCCAACGGCCCCGTTCACCAGGACCAGCTCCGATTCCGCGGCGAGTACTGCCGCCGCGACGGCGCCTCTGGCGACGGAGTGTGCCCCACGGAGCACCGCGGCCCGGCCGGACGGGACTGCGGCGGCATCGGCCCTGAGCGTCACATCGGCAGCCAGCACGGCGACCAGAGCGGAGAAATCGCCAGCCCGGGCTGCGGCGAGGAACGCGCCCGCAGCTTCCCGCTGCCGGGCCAGGTCGGCTGCCAGAGCCGGGCTCGGAGTGACTCGCACGCGGCGTCGGGCCCGGCTGGCAAGCTGCCGGCTTGCTTCGGTCGACCGCCCGAGTACGGCCGCCACTTCGGTGAACGGCATCGCGAACATGTCGTGGAGCACAAACGCTAGCCGCTCGGTCGGAGTCAGCGTGTCCAGCACGACCAGCAGGGCCAGGCCAACCGAGTCAGCCAGGACCGCCTCGGACTCGGGATCGGCAACGGCGGCACTGCGACTGGCCCCCGCGGCCGAGGATGCTGCTGCGCTGTCCGCGGCCGCTGGCCAGAAGTCACCAACCGGTTCTTCGTGGCGGTACTGGCGGGACCGGAGCATGTTGAGCGACACCCGTGAGACGACGGTAGTCAGCCAGCCGGCGAGATTCTGCACCGAGCTGGCATCGGCACTCGTCAGCCGGAGCCACGTGTCCTGCACGGCATCCTCGGCGTCAGCTATCGAGCCGAGCAGCCGGTATGCCACCGCGCGCAGGTGCGGACGGTGCTCCTCGAATGCGGCGGCCAGCCAGTCGTTGTCGATCATTGGTCACATTTTCGCTCATCTCGGTCGGTCCGTTGCGGCCGGCCGCACCACCGCTGGCTGCTCTGGGCGTAACTGGCCTGCGCGCTCGGGCGGACTACAGGTCACAGGCCAGCAGACCCGGCGCCTGGTACCGGGGATCTGGTGAGAGATGCTAACGACGACTGAGCAGGTCCCGGCTCTTGCCGGGGCCTGCTGCAGCCTGGCCTCAGGCCGGGATCGGGGTCCGCGGGGATTGCATGGTGAGATCGAGCTCGTGGTCCAGGGCGACGGCGGCGTTGATCAGAGCCAGGTGCGTGAAGGCCTGCGGGAAGTTCCCGAGCTGCTCGCCGGTGAGCCCGATTTCCTCGGAGAACAGGCCGACGTGGTTGGCGTACGTGAGCATCTTCTCGAACACCAGCTGAGCGTCTTCGAGCCGCCCCGACCGCGTTAGCGCGTCTACGTAGAAGAACGTGCAGAGCGAGAAGGTGCCCTCCGAGCCGCGCAGGCCGTCCGGCGAGGCCGATGGGTCGTACCGGTAGACCAGGCTGTCAGAGACCAGCGTCTTGTCCATGGCCGCCATCGTGGCTTGCCACTTCTCGTCATTGGGGACGATCAGGCCGACGGTGGGCATGCGCAGCAAGGACGCGTCCAGCACGTCGCTGCCCTCGTACTGGGTGAACGCCTTGATCTTGGGGTTCCAGCCCTTGGTCATGATGGTCTCGTAGAGCCGGTCCCGCTCCGCGGTCCAGCGCTGTAGGTCAGCCGGCCGTGCTTCGCTGGTCGCAATCCGGATTGCGCGATCGAAGGCGACCCAAGACATGATCCGTCCGAATAGGAACGGCTTGCGGCCGCCGCGGGTCTCCCAGATGCCCTCGTCCGGCTGGTCCCAGTTCTCCGAGAGCCAGTCCAGCATCTTGCTGATGTCCCGCCAGCCGCGGTCGACCAAGGTCGACCGGTGCCGCTCGTTTTGCCAGATCGAGTCCATCGCCTCGCCGTAAATGTCCAGCTGCAGCTGGTCGCCGGCCGCGTTGCCGATGCGCACCGGCCGGGACTTCTTGTAGCCCTCGAAGTGATCGAGGGTTTCCTCCGACAGGTCGGAACTGCCGTCGATGCGATACATGATCGCCAGCGGCGGTCCTTTCTTGCCGGACCGCTCCTCGATCCGGTCCCGCAGCCAGACGCCTAGGGCCTGCACTTCTTCACGGAAGCCAAGGCCAAGCAACGCGAATACCGTGAACGAGGCATCGCGGACCCAGGTGTAGCGGTAGTCCCAGTTGCGCTCCCCGCCGACCTGCTCGGGCAGCCCGGCGGTAGGAGCGGCGACTATCCCGCCGCTAGGTGCGTACTGCATGAGCTTGAGCGTGATCGCCGACCGCTCGACGGCCTCCCGCCACCGGCCGCGGTAGGTGCCGCCGGCCAGCCAGTGCCGCCAGTAGCCGATGGTTTCGTCGAACCAGGTACGTATCAGGCGCTCGCTGAGCTTCGCCGGGCGGACCGACTTGCCTGACTCAAGCACCATCGCTCCGATGTCCCCGGCCTTAACAGTGAACCGAGTCGTGACGTCGCCTTTGTCCACCTCGAGCGGCCACGTACTGGACAACGCGAGCGCCGGCGGGCCGCCCTGGAAGACAACGCCCGCGTCGGTCACCTGCGTCTTGTGGTCGGCGCGGCCGTAGTCGAAGCGCGGTTCGATCCGCGCGTTGAGGCGCACTGTCCCTCGGATGCCCCTGACCAGCCGGACCAGCCGGTGCCGGTCCGTAGCCACGGTCGGGTTGTGGATGGGCATGAAGTCGATGACTTCGGCGACGCCGGCCTCGGACAGGAACCTGGTCACCAGGACTGCCGTGTTCGGCAGGTACATCTGCGTGGTCACGTGCTTGTTTCCGGACGGTGACAGGGAGAACCGGCCGCCGCGGCGCCGGTCGAGCAGGGATGCGAACACGCTGGGCGAGTCGAACCTGGGCAGGCACAGCCAGTCAACGGTGCCGTCAGTCGCCACCAGCGCCGCCGTCTGCAGATCGCCGATCAGTCCGTGATCCTCAATCGCCGGGAAGTCCATCGGTCCCCCTCGAGCCCCTGACGTGGCCGCGCTCGACCAGCACGCTGGCCTCTATCGTTCCGCTGCGCCGCGCCGCTCACGTCACCCTGGCAGGGTGATCGCCGGCGCGACCACCCGCTGCGGGTGGCGCGGATCGGCGCCGAAGGAGCGAACCTCTGTGGTGAGGCTCCTTCACCGCGGGCCTCCACCTGCAGAGGAAAGGCTTGATAATGACTGCACCAACCCAAGCCAGCGTCGACGACGCCACCCTGGCCGCCCTGACCGGCCTGTCCCAGGGCGACATGGACGCGCTGGGCGAAGCTCTCGAGCTGCGCGAGGCCGCCCAGGAGCAGAGCGGACTGGACGCGCGCTGCTTTGCCCTGGTGAAGCTGGCCACCCTCATTGCCATGGACGCACCGCCTGCCTCCTACTTGTGGCAGGTCAGCAATGCACTCGCCGTGGGAGTGCGGCCGCAGGAAATCCTCGGCGTGCTGCGCGCGGTCGCCCCGCAAGTGGGCGGACCAAAGGTAATCGCGGCCGCGCCAGAGATCATGGTGGCTCTCGGGCTAAGCCTGCCCGACCAGGCATGAAGCACGGTCGCCCAGGCAGGCCGAGAAGGGGGAGTAAGGCATGATGCGACGACGCCCGCTGCTGCGGGCCGCGGCAGTCGGAGGCGGTGCCTACGTCATGGGCAAGCGGTCCGCCGAGCGGACTGCCATGAACCAGGGCCAGGACGAGCGGATCGGCCAGCTGGAGGCGCAGCAGGCCGAGACCCAGCCTCAGATGTCGCCAGACGCGACGCAAGGGTCGATGCTGGACCAGCTAGGCCGGCTCACCGCGATGCACGACAAGGGCTCACTCACCGACGAGGAGTTCGCCCAGGCAAAGGCGAAGCTGCTCGGCTGACAGCCCAAGGCCAGGGGCAGCCGGTGTCTGGAACGGGGAGCGAGACGGCGCCGGGCAGCGATCCGAGCATGGCCGAAGACGACGAAACCGGCTGAAACTGCTGCCCGCCATGAGCTCCCTGCCAAGGGGAACGCGCCCGTCATGGCGGGCAGGGCGTTGACCAGCGCCGACGCGCGGTCGGCTACTTTGGCGTGATGAGCGACAAGCCATCAGGCGTTTCCGGGCTCCGGCAGGACCTTGATGACGTGGACGCCGGGATTGTGCGCCTCATCGCGCAGCGGCGCGAGATCATCACAGCGATTGCGGAGATCAAGGCCGCGGGCACGGGCAGCATCCAGGATGCCGACCGCGAGCGCGAGGTACTCGATGCGGTGGCCTCGATGGCCGCTGGCCTCGGTGTCTCGGCCAGCCTGGTACGCCGGATCTTCCGGGAGCTGATCAGTGATTCGGTGGCACAGCAGGCCAGGCAGGTCAACGGAGATGCCGCCGGGCGCCGGGTCCGGGTCGCCTACCAGGGCGTGGCACATTCGTTCAGCGACGCGGCCACCCAGAAGTACCTGAGCGGCCGCGGGCTGGACGGCGACCTGGAGGGTTATCCGGGTTTCCGCGATGCGGCGGCCGCGCTGCTTGACAGCCGCGCCGACCTTGCGGTGCTGCCAATCGAGAACACCACGGCCGGGAGCATCAACGAGGTCTATGCGTTGCTGCGTGAGCAGGAGCTGTTCATCGTCGGCGAGGAGACCTGGAAAGTTGATCATTGCCTGGCCGCGATCGCCGACGTGCCACTGTCCGCGCTGACCAGAGTCCTGTCACATCCCCAGGGTCACGAGCAGTGCGCGAGGTTCCTGCAGTCGCTGCCGAATGCGGTTCCGGTGCCGTACTTCGACACTGCCGGCGCGATGCGAGCAGTCGCACGGGACCAGGATCCCACTGCTGCGGCGATCGGCGCGCCGGAGGCCGCGGCCGCCAGCGGGCTGGTTATCCTGCGCCGCAACATCGCTGACACCGACGACAACTACACCAGGTTCGTCGTGCTCGCCCGCGATCCGGCGGCCGTCGATGTGCGCATCCCGTGCAAGACGAGCCTGATCCTGGTCACCAGGCACGAGGAAGGTGCGCTGCTGCGCTGCCTGGAGGTGCTGTCGGGCAGCGGCCACTCGATGACCAAGCTGGAGTCCCGGCCGCGCCCCGGCCGGCCCTGGGAGTACATGTTCTTCCTCGACTTCGAGGGCAACTCGGCCGATCCTCGGACCGCGGCAGCGCTTGACGAGCTGCGCGCCGCGGCCCTGTACGTCAAGGTGCTTGGCAGCTATCCCGCGAAGGCCTTGCGCGAGCCCGCGAGAACCGGAGCCCTCCCGGCCGCGGAGCCGGCCGGCGCACCGGCCGAGATGCTGGAGGCTGTCGCGGCCGTCCGGCCGTCGGCCGCGCGCAAGTCACGGCATTACAAGCTGGTGGATCGCGCCGCCAGGCAGGCAGACACCCTGATACGAGTGGGCGACACGCTCATCGGGGGTGACGGTTTCGCAGTCATGGCCGGCCCGTGCTCAGTGGAGAGCGAGGAGCAGATCAACGCGGCCGCGAAGTTCGTGCGCGATCATGGCGCTCATGTCCTGCGCGGCGGCGTGTTCAAACCGCGCACCTCGCCGTACTCGTTCCAGGGGTTGGGCTGGCAGGGGCTCGATCTGCTCGTGGCGGCGGGGCGGCAGGCGGGCCTGCCGGTCGTCACCGAAGTCATGGCCGTCGACCAGGTGGCGCGGATGGCAATGGCGGCCGACATTCTTCAGGTCGGTGCGCGCAACATGCAGAACTTCGACCTACTACGCGAGCTCGGCAAGGTGGACCGCCCCGTGCTACTGAAGCGCGGCTTGTCGAGCACCATCGAGGAGTGGCTGGCCGCCGCTGAGTACGTGGTCGCGCAGGGGAACCAGCAGGTCATATTGTGCGAACGGGGGATCCGCACGTTCGAGAGCGCTACCCGGAACACGCTGGACCTGTCCGCGGTCCCGGTCGTCAGGGAGCGGTCGCACCTGCCGATCATCGTCGACCCCAGCCATGGCACTGGCTCGCGGCCCTACGTCGCCCCGATGGCGTGGGCGGCCAGGGCTGCGGGCGCGCACGGCATCCTGGTCGAGGTGCATCCCGAGCCCGAGCGGGCACTGTCCGACTCCGAACAGAGCCTCGCGCCGCCTGAGTTCGCCGCGCTGATGCGCCACCTGGCCCACGTCCCGCCCTGGCCGACGACCTCGCGCGACGACGACGACCCCGTTCCCCCTATCGAATAGGGTCGGCTGCGCTGCGAGCGTTTGCCGATGCGGCGCTAGCTCGGTCGCGGGCGATGCGGGATCCAGCGGGAGACTGTGCGCCGATAGGCCTCGTACGGCTCGCCGAACCGGGCGCGCAGTCTCGGCTCCTCATAGCCGGTGACCAGGAGGTGGCACGCCACTGCCAGGCCGCCGGCGTACAACAGGACGCCAGGCGACTGGAACAGCCACGCTTCACCGGACACGATGAGCACGGCGGCGATGTAGATCGGGTTCCGGACCCAGCGATAGGGTCCGGTCGCGACGACCTGTCGCGGCGCGTCCCACAGTCCCGGTGTTCCGCGGCCGACCACCGCGAACGACCACACGCACGACAGGTACAGGCAGATGCCGGCGATGATGACCGGGATGGCGTACCAGGCTGCTGGCTGTGGAGCAGCACCATGGCGGGTCAGGATTAGCCAGGGAACGTACCCGCCTCCCGCCCCCGGCACGACGATGGTGAAGACGAGGTTGCGCACTGCGAGGCTCACCGGCTGACGCCACCGTCGTGGTTCCTGTCGGTGGTGCAGCACCACGTCCTCCTTCTTACCGTTACCAGTCTGACCGGTCACTGTGTATGACACCGGCAACGACTGGAGTGTGACCGGGCGCAAGCCATCGAAGAGCGTCAGAGGCGGTCAGTCAGCGCGCGGCCGGGCCGCGCTCCGCGAGCCGTACCTCCTCCCGACTTGCCCCCAGGCCGCGCAAATTTGACAAAGGCTACTTGTCTTTGACTAACACCAATTAATAGGGTTCAGCCGTTACCCCCATGAATTTCTGGGCCCGAGAAAATGATCGCGCTGGAGATCTGACGCCGTTTCGCCTCAGGAGGCTCGCATGGCCGCGACGCTCCGCATTGCTGGAATCACGCTCTGCCTCGCGGGCCTGTCGGTGCTCGCCGCCGCGCCCGGCAGCGCCGCGTCAGCTGCCGGGCCCGCGATGCCACGGCGGGTGCCGGCCGTCCAGGCGCACACGCAGGCGATAGCCGTCGGGCAGGCAGTTGCTGCCGATGCTGATCTGGCCGGCACGAGGACCCTGGGACTGCACGGCTGGCAGGTGCAAAGCAGCGCCCCCACCACGACCTGGACAACCGGCATGGGGGCGACGCAGGACGGGGGGCAGATCTCCTCGCCTGGCTACGACACCGCCGGCTGGCTGCCGGTCCGGCCCGACGATGCGGGCGCGGTCGGCACGGAGGTCGAGGCGCTACTGCAGAACGGCGCCTGTCCGGATGACACCGCGCTGGAGCCGGTGAACCAGAGCACCGATAGCCCGAACAGCATTTTCTACTCCGACAATCTGCAGCAGTGCTTCGGGGCCCCGATGACCAATCCGGCCGCCGACACCAATCCGCTCTTCGACGTGCCGTGGTGGTTCCGTACCGACTTCTTCGCGCGCGCGGGGCACGGCCAGGACGCCAAGCTGGTGATCAATGGCGTCATGGGGCAGGCCGATGTGTGGGTTAATGGCACGGAGGTCGGCACCGAGGCGACGGTCGAGGGCGATTACACCAGCTACACCTTCGACATCACCCACCTGATCAGGCCGGGCGTGAACGCACTGGCGCTGGAGGTTTACCCGAACAACCCGAGCACGATGTTCACGCTCGACGATGTGGACTGGAACCAGATCCCGCCGGACAACAACACCGGCATCCAGTTCCCCGTCCAGCTGCATATCTCGGCCGCGCTCGGCATCTCCGACACCTACGTGACCCAGAACGACGCGCCAGACATGAGCAGCGCGGCGCTCACCGTGCACGCCGATGTGACCAACAACACCGGCAGCCAGCAGACCGGCACCGTCGCCGCGGAGATCAGCGCTCCCGGTGGTGGCCCGGACATCCGGCTGTCGCAGCCGGTCACGCTGGCGGCCGGAACGAGCCAGACCGTGACCTTCAGCCCCGCCGACTACGGCCAGCTCGTCATCCGCAGCCCGCAGCTGTGGTGGCCCTACCAGATGGGCGGTCAGCCGCTCTACCAGCTGCGAGCCGCGGTAACCGACGGTTCCGGGTTCTCCGATGCGGCGGCGCCAGTGCAATTCGGCATCCGCTCGGTCACCACGTACCTGACCGCGCCATCGGTGCTGGCGCCGGAGGGCGTCCGGGTCTTCGAGATAAACGGGGTGCCGTTCGACTTCCGCGCGGGCGGCTGGTCGGAGAACCTGTTCCTGCACTACTCGGCCTCCGACCTGGCCAGCCAGATCTCGCTGATTAAGAGCATGGGCATCAACGGCATCAGGACCGAGGGCAAGCAGATGCCGCAGGACTTCTATGACCAGATGGACCGGGCCGGCATCCTCATCGACGCTGGCTTCCAGTGCTGCGATAAGTGGGCGCCGTCCTCCAGCGGGCGCGGCGTGACGTCCCAGGACTATCACGTGATGTACGAGTCCTCGCTCACCATCGGCCAGCAGCTGCGCGATCATCCGAGCGTGCTGAACTTCAGCTGGAGCGACAACAGCCCGATCAACGAGCAGGAGACTGCTTCGCTGGCCGGCTTCAGCCAGTCCGGCTTCCAGGACCCGATCATCTCCTCGGCGGAGTACAACTCCAGCGGAATCCTCGGGCCGTCAGGCGAGAAGGAGGGGCCGTACGACTGGGTCCCGCCCGGCTACTGGTACGACACCACGCACTCAAGCAACAACAGCAACGACAACGACTCCACCCTGACCAACGTCGGCGGGTCCTGGGGATTCGACAGCGAGCAGGGCTCCGGCGACACGGTGCCGACCATGGACTCTATCCAGCGATTCATGTCGCCGGCCGACCAGGCCGCGCTGTGGCAACTGCCGGACGCGCACCAGTTCCACACGAACTACGAGTCCACCGACGGGTCGCACTCCGGCTACTCGTTCGGCACATTGGACAACCTCGACACCGCGATACAGAACCGGTACGGCAGCTGGTCCAGCCTGCCCCAGTACGTGCAGGAGGCTCAGGTCCAGAACTACGAGGACGTGCGCGCCCAGTTCGAGGCCTATATCGACCACTGGACTAACTATCCGACGCCGTCCACCGGCACCGACTACTGGCAGCTGAACAAGGGCTGGCCAACGCTGCTGTGGGATCTCTACAACTACGACTACGACCAGGCCGGGGCCTACTTCGGCGCCAAGAAGGCCAACGAGGACGTGCACGCTCTGTACGCCTACGACACCGGCCAGGTCACGATCGACAATCTCACCGGGATGAGTCAGCGGGGCCTGTCGGTCGAGTCGAAGGTCTACGACGTGAGTGGCAAGGTGCTGGACGATCAGACCACGATGCACCCGCTCACGCTTGCGCCGCAGCAAGTCCGGAACGGGGTCCTCACGCCCGATGTGCCCGCCGCCACGACCCCGCCGGCACCGGCGAAGACCTACTTCGTCGAACTGATCCTGCGCCAGCACGGCACCGTGGTTGACCGCAATGTCTACTGGCTGTCCACCCAGCAGGACGTCCTCGACTGGAATTCCACCGAGGGCAACCCGCAGGCCGATAACGGTTCTCCGCTCACCCAGTACGCCGACATGACCGCGCTGCAGAAGCTGCCGTCTGAGCCGGTACAGGTGACAGCCGATACCGTGCCGGAGGACGGCACTCATGGCGATGATGTGGTCACCAATGTCACGATTACGAACCCGTCGTCGAACCCGGCCGTTGCCTTCTTCCTGCGCGCCGACATCCGGCGCGGGAACGCAGATGGCACTGCGCAATCCGGCGACAACGAAGTGCTGCCGATCACGTGGAGCGACAACGACATTACTTTGTGGCCGGGTGAGTCGCAGACGCTGACCGCGAGTTACCGGTCATCGCTGCTGGACGGCGCGGTCCCGGTCGTCAGCGTGTACGGCTGGAACGTGCCGAACGCGGTGTTCGCCGCGCCACAGACTTCTGCGGCCGGCGCCGCTGTGCAGGCCGCAGCTAGCGCGCCACACGTTCAGCACTTCGGCATCGCGAACGGTACTCCGTTGCTGCCAGGCGGCGCCCGGCCGGGAGTCGGCGCGCGGCCGGGACTCGGCGTCCTGGGCGGGCAGGCTCGGCCGCAGCCGCGAAGGCGGCCCGGCCTGCCCGTTCCGCCGATCCGCAGTCGCCAGCCTGGACCGTCACCTCGGTGGCGAACTCGCCAGACACTACGCCCTCCACCAGCTTCAGTCAGGGCGACGCGGCAGACACTTACACGCTGACCGTGACGAACACAGGCCACGCACCCACTGACGGCGACCACGCCCGTGACCCTCACCGACATCGTGGACCCGAACATCAGCATGACCTCGATCAGCGGCTCCGGCTGGAGCTGCGACACCTCCAACGACCCGACCGAGGTCTGCACCGAGACGGGGGGGTCGGGTGGCGGCCCGGCCGTGCTGCAGCCCGGTCAGTCCTATCCGCCGATCACCCTGACCGTTTCGGTGCCGCTCGGCACTGGCTTCGGCAACCAGGACTCAACCGACGGCCTGCATGTCACTAACGGTGTCATCGTCACCGGCGGCTCTGCGGCCGAGCCGACCACATCGCTGGCCAGCCCCACGCCCATCGTCGGTGTTCCTGATCTGACCGCCGACAACGCGATAGACGGCGCGTTCCGGCAGGGCGGCACGGGCCGGTACGAGATCACGGTGATGAACGTGGGCGGCGCTCCCACTAGCGGCAGCAGTGCTGACCCGATCACAGCGACCGTTACGGCGCTGCCAGCTGGGGTATCCATCCAGGCGCTCTACGGCAGCGGCTGGACGTGCAACGTGGCTGCGATCACCTCACCGCAGGCCGAGCCCGCCGACACCTGTTACCGCAGCGACGTGCTGGCGGGGGAGAACGGCGAGGATCCGCCCATCACCGTGGTCGCCAGCATCGCCAACAACGCCCCGGCGTCCGGGACTCAGACCGTTCAGGTCGACGGCGGCGGCAACGTGGGCGGGCCAACATCGGTCAGCGCCACGACTACGATTCAGCAGGCAGCCGACCTGAACGCGACCAGTACTCACTCCGGCAGCTTTACCCAGGGTGACAGCGCCGACAGCTACACGCTGACCGTGTCCAACGTCGACGGCCCCAACGCGCCGACCACCGGCGGCCCATCGCTCGGCCTGGTCTCGGTCGCCGACAGCCTGCCTGGGGGCCTGACCGCTACCGGGATGTCTGGCACCGGCTGGACCTGCCAAGTCGACGCGGCCACTTGTTACCGTAGCGATGCGCTGGCGGCTGGCTCGTCCTACCCGCCGATCACGCTGACCGTGAAGGTTGCGGCCAACGCGCCGGCCTCCGTCACCAACTCGGCAACCGTGTCCGGCGGGGGAATGACCGTCGGTCCCGACTCCTCGACGTCTGCCGGCGGCCAGACTGGTGCCGATCCCACCACGATCGTCCAGAACGGCCCCGCGGGCAGTCCGCCGCCACCACCCGCCGCGCCGCAGCTAACGGTCGCGAGCAATCACTCTGGCAGCTTTGCCCAGGGGGACGCGTCCGACCCGTATACGCTCACGGTGAGCAACGCCGCGGCCGCCGGGCCGACTTCGGGCATGGTGATCGTCACAGACGCGCTGCCGGCCGGGCTTACACCGGTCGAGATGTACGGGAACGGCTGGACTTGTTCTCTGGCGCCAGCCACGCTGCCCGTGACGTCAACCTCCCGGCGCAACCCGATCCCGAACACCTACGAGCCGCAGCCCACCTGCTACCGGTTCGACTCGCTGGCGCCGGGCAGTTCCTACCCGCCGGTCACGCTGCGAGTCGCGGTCGCCGATAATGCACAGCCGTCTGTCAGCAACGAGGCTACGGTGGCCGGCGGCGGCACCGCCGGGCCGGTCAGCGGCTCAGATGCCACGGCGGTTAGCCAGTTGCCGCAGCTCGCCGTCAGCAGCTTCGATTCCGCCGGCGGGGTGCCCTACGCGCCATTCTCGCCAGGCGGCTCGCTGCAGCAGGACACCTACCACCTGACGGTGGCCAACAACGGTTACGCGACCACCAGCGGTACCGTCACGGTTACGGTCGATCTGCCAGGCGGTGTGCAGCCGCTGGACATGGCAGGCTCGGGCTGGTCCTGCGACGTTGCGACAACCTCTTGCAGCACGGACCACGGGGTTACGCTGAGCGCCGGGCAGCAGGATGCGATCACCCTCACCGTGGCCGTCGCTCGCGACGCGCCACCGAGCCTGCAGACGTTCATGCAGGCCAGTGGTGGCGGCGAGATCTCGGCTGCAGGGCAGGATGAGAACAACGACTACAGCACTGTGGCGAACGGCGGCGCGTACGTCGACCCGACGTACGTCCGGCCAGCAGGTTAGATCACGCCAGGCAGAGACTGACTGCGTGGCGCAAAGGGCAGGAACGAGCTGCCCCGCGACTGCGGCCTGCGTCGCTCAGGCAACTTCAGAACGCCATGCCTGAAGGCCGCCTATCGATAGAAATTGGTTTCTCGTTTCAGATTGCGGCATAGTGACTGCAGGTTCCCAGCGGTACGACTGCAACCTACGGCAGCGTAAGCTACGGTCAGTTAAGTAAGCGTGATTTGCATCGGCTCTGGCCCTTGGCATGTGCGGAGCGCGCCATCCACTGAACGGCGACCGCCCAGCGAGGGATTCCATGACAGTTACCGCCGCATCCATCACGCCAGAAGCCGACGCCGTGCACGCGCCTCCCGCCGGTCCGATGCCCGATAATGAAACGGATCCACGGCCTGGATTCGAGCGCGTCCTGGTGGGCGTCTTCGTGGCCGTCCCGTTGCTCGCGCTCATTGCTGCGGTGCCGCTGGCCTGGGGCTGGGGCATCGACTGGCACGCCGTAGTGATCGCGATCGCGTTCTACTACGTCTCTGGGCTCGGCGTTAGCATGGGTTTGCACCGCTACTTCACGCACGGGTCTTTCAAGGCCACGCGCGGGTTCAAGGTCGCGCTGGCAATAGCCGGGAGCCTGGCCCTCGAGGGGCCGGTGATCACCTGGGTCGCCGATCACCGCAAGCACCACAAATACAGCGACAAGGATGGCGACCCGCACTCGCCGTGGCGCTTCGGTGACGACTGGAAGGCACTGACAAAGGGCCTGGTCTTTGCCCACGTTGGCTGGTTGTTCGAGGGCCGGGTCACCTCGGAGGAGAAGTTCTGCCCAGACTGGCTGGCGGACTCTGATGTGTCGGCGATCTCCAGATTGTTCCCCGGGTTCGTGGCCGTGTCGCTGCTCGCGCCAGCCCTTATCGGCGGGCTGTGGTCGATGTCCTGGCAGGGAGCGGTTACCGCGTTCTTCTGGGCCACTCTTGTGCGGGTCGCTTTCCTGCACCACATCACCTGGTCCATCAACTCCATCTGCCACACCTTCGGCACGAAGGAGTTCGAGGTGCGCGACAAGTCCAGGAACGTCTCGTGGCTGGCGATCCTGTCGTTTGGTGAGTCCTGGCATAACCTGCACCACGCCGACCCGACCTGCGCGCGCCATGGCGTCCTGAAGGGCCAGATCGACATCTCCGCGCGGCTGATATGGCTGGCCGAGAAGCTCGGCTGGGTCTATGACGTCCGGTGGCCGCAGGAGAGCAGGCTGGCCGGTAAGCGGGTCGGCGGCACCCGCAAGCTCGGCTCCATGACCAAACGCGCACCAGCCAAGGCGATCGGCTGACTACCTGGTCAAACGCGCGGCGGCAGGCCCTCAGCGGGTGCCGGGGTCAATGGCGTCCAGGGGCCGGGCAGCGCGAGGCTACTGGGCCTGCCGAACCGGCAGGATGATTGCCGAGTCGTGGTCAGCGTCGTGGTAGACCTCCTGGTCAGCGGGTCGGAGGGTGACCGCGGTGGCGCGTGGTTCGCCGGTGCCCGGGTTGCGCGCGTAACGCGGGAATGCGCCGCTGGAGACCTGGAGCCTGATGCGGTGACCTCGCCTGAACCTGTGCGCCGTTGGCCACAGGCGCACGGCGGCGCACGTGATCTCATCCACGCCGGGGAGGCTGACCAGGCCGTCGCAGACGTCGTGTGAGCGGCCGCGGGGGTCCACGTCGCACAGCCGCACGAAGACGTCGGCGTACGGCAGGCTGGACCGGAACCAGATCTCGGCGCAGACCTCGCCGATGACCTCTGCGTCATGGCCCAGCGCGGCGGTCGTGTAGGTAAGCACATCCGCCCGCGCCTCCAGAGCGGTGTTGTCGACCCGGCCCGCCGTACCGGAGAGCCGCACGCCGCCTATCCCCGGCGTCGGATCCGCCGGATCGTAGCGATAACGATCCGGGGCGGACTCGCCCGGCGGCTCGCCGGCCAACCCGCCGCCCGGCTGCAGGTAGAAACGGCTGGCGGGGTATCCCTGTGGCGGCCAGGAGTCAAAGTCACGCCAGGCTTCGTCGCCCATCACGTACAGGCGCACCGGCGGGCGCTCGGGCGGTTGCTCGAGCCGGGCGTAGGGAAGCCCGAAGGCGAGGGTTTCCTGAATGGCCGCACGGATCAAGCCGGGCGAGGTGTGAGTCCATGGCCCTACCGTCAGCCGGGCCGGGCGCCCGGCCTCCTGCAGGATCTCGAAGTCACGGATCTGGCCTGGCAGGAAGATGTCATACCAGCCGCCGATCGAGCTGACCGGCACGGTGACGTTGGCGACCAGGTGCCGGTGGTCGATCCCCGCCCAGCGCTGCGCATTCGCGTCGTAGGCGATGATGTCCTGGATGTAGTCCGAGCGGCGGCCGATCGCGGCTTTGTCCGCCTGGCTCAGCGGGAGGGTCCGCAGGGCTCGCTGAGTCTTGCGGGGCCTGCAGGCCCTGGCGCAGGAACGCCATCCGGCGTTCCTGGCCGGCGACCATGACGCCCCAGCCGAACGGCGTCTCCAGGGACAAGCCGTCGGGGCGCAGGAATTCCAGCGTGAGCGCTGACTCGGTGACCTGCGGGATCATCGCCTTGACTTCGGGCGGCATGCGGTCTGCCACGGCCCACTGCACATAGCCGAGGTAGCTTGGCCCGGTTAGCACGATCGTCCCGCCGAACCAGGGCTGCTTCACTACCCACTCCAGGGTGGCCAGGCCGTCATCGCGCTCGCACCTCATCGGGTCGAAGGCACCGCCGGAGCCGAACGTGCCGCGGGTGCTCTGGATCAGCACCTGAAACCCGCGCTCGGCAAGCGGCCTGGCCATGGCCGCGGCGAATGCGCCCCGCCGGCCGTACGGGCTTCGGATTAGCGCGGTAGGCAGCGATTCGCCCCCGGCCCGCGGTGCCCATCGGTCGGCGAGCAAGTGGATGCCGTCTGGCATGGGCACCCGACGATCACGCTCGATGACCAGATCACGGGTCCGTGGCGGCGGCAGGCGCAGCAAACGCTGCGTCAGGTGACTGGTCAGGTTCACTGCTGCTCCTTACCGGAATGGTCCTGGTCGGCTGGCGTGCAGCACGTTGATGACCGGCAGCATCCGCGAGGCATGCCAACAGGCGACAGCATGATTCAAGCGGAGGGAGAAGTCCACGTGATGTCGGGG
>CAVQCR010000005.1:0-230897 GCA_963711055.1 uncultured Actinomycetota bacterium
CCGCTTCTCGCAGCGCGCCGCGGGCTGAGCCTTCCGACAGGTGACGCCGCACGTTGACGCCCGGATGGTCCCGTTGCTGCTGGTCTATGAGCTTTTCGTCCTCCTGGGTCCGTCCCGCCACACCCAACACTCCCGGTTCGTCGGAGAGGCCGCAAACCGCAACCAGGAAGGTTTGACGGAGGGCTGCCTCCTCGAAGGCGAACGCCACCGCGGGCGCCGACACAGGCGAACCGTCCGCACCAACCACGACAGGCAGCGGAATGTGGTCGGGCACAGGCCGCCACGTCCCGCGGACCACCACGACGCGCCCGCCCGCCCCAGCAGCAGCCCCGATGCTCACCGATCCAATGACGAGGCCAGGCATGCCGCCACGGCCGTGCGACCCGACGGACCACCATCTTGGCGTCCTCGCTCTGCTCGCACAGCGCGCGAGCGGGGGCCGGCCGTCACCACCGACCGCACATCGCCATCAAGCATCAGGCCGCGGGCCAGCCGCACACCTGGTGCCAGAGCATTCTCGGCAAGTCGGCGCGCTTCGCCAGCGCGGGCCTCGGCGAGGTAGGCAGGCGTTTGCGCTAGGCATACGGTGAGCACTGACCGCCTTTCATTGACGGCGTCAGGCCCGCGGCGCGTCAGATCCAGGGGCCTGCTTTTGGCGAGTGAGGCCAGGACCTTGTCCTTCTCGCGCTGCAACTGTTCGGGCGTGATGATGGCTGGTCAGTAGGCTGGCAAGTTTGTCAGTGATGAGCGGGCTGCGGTGATGGGCGCGGCCTGCTGAATCTACTGGCGTGCAGCCCGATCCTGCTGCTGCGCCAGCCGCACCGACCGCTCGTGCATGGAGTCCCCGCGCGCGATGAGGTACACCAGGACGCCGATGAGAGGGACGAACAGAACGAACACGAACCAAAGTGCTTTGGCTCCGCCGGAAAGGTCGTGACTGCGGAAGATGTCGATGAACACCGTGACCAGGATCCAGATCCAGATGACCCAGAGGATTTCGAAGATCGTCCAGAAAGCGTCCAACAGCGGGTAAGACGACCCACTGGCCAACGGCATTGTCTTTCTCCTTCTGCTACGGGACGTACTTCAGGAGACAGGCCACAGCTAGGCCTGCACGCCCAGAGGGGTTCCAAACAGCAAGAAGATTTCCCCGGCTGCTGAAGAAGGGCGCCACCCACTACAGGTGAAACAATGGACAGCGGTCGCCTTCGAATGATCCTTGGCCGAGACTCAGGAAGTGGCAGGGACCGCGGGGCGCCTGGCGATCCTGTCTCCTGTCCAGCAGCTTGAAGTACCAGACCTTCAGCAGGTCCAGGGCGATGAGATAGCCCGCCGACCACAGGAGCAGTCGCCCGATTTCTGGCAGGGAGGGCCCGGTGAATGCGAAGAGACGATCCACGCCTGGCGTGTAGGTGATCAGAAGCGTCAGCACGCCGGTGGCGGTCATGGCGGTGAGCAGCGGCCATGACATTCGGCTGGCCTTCCAGAAGTGATCGCGGTTGCGCACGGAGAAGATTACGACCAGCTGGGTGATAGAGAGGAACAGGTACAGGCTGGTCTCCGCGACAGAGCCGGGGTCCTGACGCACCGTCAGGAAGAACAGCAGTTCGGTCACCGCGGTCAGGCTGCCCAGGACCAGCGAGATCGACAGGAGCTGGCGAGCGTTCGACTGCGCAGGCCGGGACAAGACCGTGGAATCCACCGAGTCGGTGGCGATCGCGACCAGCGGCAGGTCGGTGAGGAGGCTCAGCAGCAGCAGCTGGCGCGGTAGCAGCGGCAGGGACGTCGCCAGCAGGTACAGGAGGCTCAGGGCGAGGAAGTTGCCGAAATTGCCGACCATGGTGTATTCGATGTACTTGTTGATGTTGGCGAAGATCTCCCGGCCGTGCCGGATGCCGTTGATGATCACCGCCAGGCTCCGGTCAAGCAGGACGATGTCGGCGTTGGCTTTGGCGACATCGGTAGCCGAGTCGACTGCGATCCCGACATCGGCGAGCTTGAGCGACGGCGCGTCGTTGATCCCGTCACCCTCGTAGCCGACGACCGCGGATTGCTTCAGCGCTCTGACGAGCTCGTACTTCTGCTCGGGAGACACGCGGGCAAACACGTTTGACTGCCGCGCGGTTCTTGCCAGGTCGGCTCCAGACAGTTTCGATAGGTCCGCACCGGAGCACACCGGGGCGTTGTCGGCTAGCAGCCCGACCTGTCCGGCGACGTACCCGGCCACCTCGACGCTGTCGCCGGTGAGGATCTTGGCCGACACGCCAAGGCGGCTGGCGGTCGCGATCGTGTCGGCGGTCCCGGCCCTGAGCGGATCCGACAGCGCGACGTACCCGAGGAAGGACAGGTCATGTTCGAGGGACGCAGTATCGGCCGGCTCGCTTGACTCGACCTGGCGATACGCAACTCCGAGATGCCGCATGCCCTGCTTGCCCTCGGCGGCGACCTGGTCGAGATACTGTTGCCGGGACGAGCAGCCGGCGATGACCAGAAGGGTCTCGGGAGATCCGATCACGACTAGCACTCGCCCGGACCCGGGCTTCGCCAGCAGTACCCGACGGCGGCGCGCATCCGGATCGAACGGAATCTCACTGACAACCTTGTAGCTGCTGGCCTGCCGCTTGATCGCATCCGGGATAAACGCGCCGAAGGCGGCGTCGAACGCTGACTGTGTTCCTTCCTGGCCGGCGCTCTCCGGGTCAATCGTCGCCGCGGCCAAGATCTGGAACAGGCTGTCGTCGCTGGAGACCAGGCGCGTGACAGTCAGCTTCCCCTCAGTCAGCGTTCCGGTCTTGTCGGTGCACAGAAGCGTCACGTTGCCCAGGTCTTCCAGCGACGAGAGCCGCTTGACGACGACCTTCTCTTTTGCCATCTCGACTGCGCCCCGGGCCATCGTCAGGGTCGCGATGACTGGCAGGGCCTCGGGGACGACGGAAACCGCAAGCGCGATCACGAACACCAGCAGATCGGTGATGTGCTCCGAGCCGTGGCCGATCGCGAGCTTGATGACCACAGTCACGGCCAGCGAGCAGAGCACGATCCGCATCAGCAGCCTGCTAAAGGATCCCAGCCATCGCTGGTACTGCGTGACCTTGCGGACACCGCGTGACAGCGCGGCGATCTCGCCGAAAGCGGTGTCGTTCCCGGTCGCATAGACGACGCCCGTGACGTCGCCGCTGCCCACAACGCTGCCGGTGAACACCAGCGAGCTGTCCCCGGCGGTCGCGTCGTTGACCTGGACCGCCTTCGCTACCTGCGCAGATTCCCCGGTTAGCTGGGACTCGTCGACCTGAACACTGGCTGCCTCGATCAGTTTGAGGTCGGCTGGCACGACGTCGCCCTCTTTGAGGGTGACGATGTCCCCTGGTACCAGGTCAGCGGTGTCAACGACCTGGCGAGCACTGTCGCGTCTGACGCTGACCTTGTTGCGGATGATGTGCGCGAGTTTCTCGACGGCCTGTTCTGAGCGGTACTCCTGGGAGAAGCCGAGAAGCGCGTTGAGCAGCAAGATGGCGGTGATGATCCCGCCGTCGGAGACGTCTTTGGTCGCGAAGGCCAGGGCAGCGGCCACCATCAGGAAGTACACCAGCGGGCTTTCGAACTGGCGAAGCAAGACCCGCAGCGCCGTCGTCCGCTCCCGCGTCAGGATGTTCGGGCCCCAGGCCGCCCGCTGCTCGGTAACCTGGCTCGCGGCCAGCCCCGACGGGGAGGACTGGAGCCGCTGGAGCATGTCCGCTGGCGGGGTCGCCGCCGCACTCGCCTCGTCGATCTTTGCGCCGCCTGGCAAGGCGGCGCTGCCTCGGACCTGGGCACGCAGAAGCGGTGGCAAACTGCCTGGCTCGTGCTGAGTCCTGTTATCCATCAGACCTTGAGCGTGGGCAGGCGGGTAGCCATTCGCACGGTCTGGCACGTTCGGTCACCGTTGCCTTGTTCCAGTCCGGAACCCACCGCGCGGCTTCATGATCTGGCGTCATCCCGTCCGGGCGCCGGCGCTGCTGTACAGCCATATTCCCCCCGCACTTGAGTTCGGCGCGACGCGCCACAATCTGACGCCATGCGCGTCATTCCCCTTCGTCCAGTTCAGAAGCATTCCTCTGGGACTGGAAAGAGGCAAGGGTCCCGCCGCGCACGACCTCCACTGCCGGCTGCCCTGAGCGCAGCCTCCATACTCCTCGCGGCGGCGCGGGATCGTGGGATCTGGGGAGCGGCGCGAGGTTAACCGCTTGCTGGCTGCCAGCTGACGGATTCATTGCGCACCTACCGGCGGTCTCACCAGGGATCGCCTGGGCGACTGCCTGATAGCGCTTGCCGCCGAGGTGGAGGGCCCAGGGCTGGCCACACTCAATCTGAAGCATTATCCGATGTTGCCGGGCCTCGAGCAGCTGTGTGAGTTGTGAGCGTAACAGCGCGGCCGGTGCCTGCCAGGTGAGCGCTTCACGTGCGCGGGCGGTGGCGCAGCGGGCGCGTCAGCCCGGCAATGGCAACTTACCGGTTCGCAGTTACCCGGCCAGGGTCTGCTCTCGCTAGCTGCGACTGCGCCGAGCGGACTTCGAACGCGAGCACGATCTCGAAGACGCCGCGGAACAGCGCGAGCAGGCCGGCCCAGATGATCAGGAATACCGCCTGCGCGCGGAACGACTGTGCCGAGACCCAGAATCCGACGAAGAATTCCAGCAGTCCGCCGATGAAGCCGAACCACCAGGCGTCGTTGAAGGCCTGGCTGGAGATCGCCGTGATGATGTGCATCGTGCCGGCCACGACGAGCAGGATGCCCAGGACGGACGCGAGTGCCCAGAACGCGCCGTAAGGTGTCACAAACGACCAGACCGCGGCGCCGATGCACAAGATGCCCAGCAGGGCGTGCGCCCAGCCCCAGCTGGGCCGGACCGCGGCGATCACGAACTCCTCCACGGCGGAGAGCAGGAACAGCGCCCCGAGCAGGAGGCCGATCGTGGCCACCGCGGCGATATTGAAGCGCAGGATGATCACCGAGATGATGACCCAGGCGATCCCTGCGAGCAGGTACGCCCACCATGGTCCGGTCAGGCGCCTGGCCACCTGCACCGGCCCTGACTCCACCCTGGAGCTGCTTCTCACGCTCATCTCGTCCCCCTCTGGCCCCCCGGAGATTGCCGTCGGCAGGTGACACGCCCGCCGACGTCTCCCAGGCGGCAATACCCGTCTGCGGGACGAAGCCATCATGATTCTTTGCATCGATGCTGACCGGATCCAGAGTTCGGCATACGCCCTCACCGGGTCGCGCAGTCCGACGCGGGCCGACATCCGGGGCGTCGCTACTTTGTCCGCAAACACGTGGTTGTGCAGGCTCTGAACGGCGCGCCCGAGGCCGCGCAGCGGCCAGTCCGCCTGCAGGATCACGGCACCGGCAACGGCGAGCAGGACAAACCTGGCAAAGCCGGAAAGACCGGCATGGACGAGTCCGGGGCTGGCCGCGATACCGGCCAGCAATGCTGGCAGGGCCAGCGGTGGCAGCGCGACCAGGGCAGCCACATTGATGAGCGAGATGGCTGGCAAGACCGCTGACGGTGCAGGACGTGGCTGGCCGCAGCGATCGCCGCGATGTGGCTTGCGGCCATCACCTTCATCACCGTCTACGGGGTGCGCGCGACAGCAAACAGCCAGTGGGTCTTCCTGATCATCCAGTCGGGGGTGGTGCTCGTCGCGTCCGTTTGGGGGATCGTGAAGGTGGTGCTGCATCATCCGCGGGGATCGACAGGATTCCGGTGGTCCCTGGCTCAGCCCGCTCTCGATCCACGGACTCCACGGCCTGGCGGCTGGGGCGGTGCTGGCACTGTTCTTCTTCTGGGGCTGGGACACATCGGTTAACTTGAACGAAGAGTCCAAAGGATCGACGAAAACGCCGGGTGAGGCATGCATCATTTCGATGTTCCTGCTGCTGTTCATCTTCGTGCTGAACATCGTCGCGGCCCAGATGCTGATCCCGGGCAAGCAACTCACCGGCCAGGGTCCCAATCTACTGTTCTACTTCGCCGAGCAGGCCGGCGGCCGCTGGCTGGGCTACCTGATGATATTCGCCGTGCTCGCTTCGACGGTCGCGGACACGCAGACAACTTTGCTGCCGGCGTCCCGGCTCAGCCTGTCGATGGCGCGCGAGGGGGTGTACCCGCGAATCTTCAGCAAGGTTGACGGAAAGACACAGACGCCCTTGCAAGGAACGCTGATCCTGGCCGGCCTGTGCCTGTTCGGGCTTCTTCTCCGGGCTGTTTCCCCGACCGTCAACAGCGTGTTCGGGAATCTCATCGACGACATCGGAGTTCTGGTTGCGTTCTATTACGGTGCGACGGGCATCGCCTGCGCGTGGGCATTCCGAAAAGTGATGCTGAGGAACGCCGGGTTCTTCTTGACCGGCGTGCTGCTCCCGTTCCTCTCGGGCCTTTTCTGTTTCTGGGTGGGCTACGAGGTGATCAAACAGGCAGGCAGGAGCGCGTCAGGGGTACTGGTCGCGATGGCGCTCGGAATACCGCTGATCCTCATCGCGCGCAAAACCACCCACAGCGACTTCTTCCACCGCCCCACCATCGCGTACGACACGATCGAGCCCTCCGAGGCTTCATGACCGCGCTGTTCAATCGGCCGCTGGAACATCGCCGAGCCCGACGTGTGCTTCGTCTCGGTCTATCACAGTGGCCCGGCCGACGTTAATGCGGATTTACGCCTCTTGAAGCGGACCACGAGAACGGGCCGGGCGTCGAGGCGATGCTGCTGGTCTTGTATCCGGGCAACTCACTAGTCGGATCTTGAAATCCTGATCGCGGGCTCTCTTGCGCCGCGTGTAATGCGTAGGCCGACTTTGCCGGATAGGTCATCGCCTGGTCCTGCTGAGTCGGCAATGGGCGGGGAATGCGGTGATATACGCATCGCGGGAGGTGTACGTGAACGCGCTGCTCAGATGAGCCGTTGCATCGGCCGGGCGAACTGGGAATCGCGCAGCCAGACAGCATCGTTTCGCAAGCCAGGCAGCCAGACCTATTCCCGACCAGGGCGGACGCCTGGAGGTAGCGTCGTTAGCATCCTCAGCCGCAACTATTACGTGATCTTAGTTAGAACGATGTCCAGCGCGGAGAGAACGATGTCAGAGCGCGGCGGCCGCCGGCCCGGCTGGGACGCCGCTCATCGGCGACAACCACAAGAGCACGGATGAGGAGGCGTCATGGCTGGCAACGACCAGATGGTCCTTTACGCCGCTGCGTTCGGCAGCGTGACCGACGCCAGGGGAGCCCTGGAGTCCATCGACCAGCTACACAAGGATCAGGTCATCGGCAAGTACGACGCCGCCGTCATCGATCAGGAGAACGGCAAGCCGCACATCGTCAAGCGCGCGGATCGCCCGGGTTACCGAGTCATCCCGGAGTGGTTCGGCGGCGGCGCTCTGCCGCGCCAGGAGCTGCATGAGGCGGCCCGGCAGCTCACGGCGGACCGCGCGGGCCTCCTGGTGGTCGGCGAGCCCACCATCGAGAAGGCCGTCGAGAAGACGCTGACGAGCGCTTCCAGGGTCGTCAAGCACGAGATGGACGCCACCGTCGACCAGATCACCAGCGAGCTGCAGGAAGCGCTCAACTCCTGATCACACGCCAGCAGGTAGACGCACAGCCCGGCACGTGAAAGGGGACCACGACCATGGCTAAGCCCAAGGCCATCGCCAAGGCTGGCGAGATCCGCAACTCAGTCAACGCGGAGCTTGCCTACGATGCGGGCATCGACTCGACGGACATCACGGTCAGGAACATGGGGGGTGACGTCGCGCTGAACGGAACCGTGCCCAGCTACCCGCAGTACCTCAGGGCGGCCGAGGCGGCGCGCCGGGTACAAGGCGTCACCGGCGTTCACAACCACCTGATGGTCACGGTGCCGCCGGACAACTACCGGGACGACGTCCAGCTAGCCACTGCGGCGAACAACGCGCTCGCCCAGAACGTCACCCTGCCTAAGACCCTGGAGGCATCCGCGAGCGAGGGGGACGTCTGGCTCACCGGATGGGTATCCAACGGAACGCAGCGCAACGACGCCGCGATGACGATCGCGCCGCTAGTCGGCGTCCGCGGCATCATCAACGACATAGCGGTCATGCATAACACCGCGGATACAGCCGACACCACTGAGCGTGTCAGTGCGGCGCTGCACCGGTACGCCGTGTTCGACGACGACAGCGCCATCAATGTCGAGGCCGAGGACGGCACGATCACGCTATCCGGTCGCGTGGTTACCTGGACCGAACACGATGCGGCAATCCAGGCAGCCTGGATGGGCCAGGGCGTAAAAGAAATACGTGACCAGGTAACGGTGACCGGCGGGGACTACTGGTGAGCCCGGAAGGTTCACTCGATTTTTTGCAATGTTTCTTCCGGACTTGATGGTATAACCGCGCATATCCCGGAAGTGTGATGTTACGAGGCTGTCGTCTTCAAGCAGAAGCGCTCGAACTTCGTGAAGCCCATCACACGCATAGCCGCCTCCCGGTCCGCGTCAGTCAATCTGACTGATCCGCTCCAGCGCGAGCCGGATCGCCATCGCGCCCTCGCCGACGGCCGCGGCCACCCGCTTGATCGAGCCGCTGCGGACGTCGCCGACGGCGAACATACCCGGCTGGCTGGTTTCCAGCACCGAGCACGCCCAGTCGATGTCAGCCTCGACGGCATCGCCGGCCGCCCGGCCGGCATGCTGCCCGGTCCGCACGAAGCCGTGGTCGTCCAGGTCAACTAGGCCGTCAAGCCAGCCGGTGCAGGGTGTCACGCCGATGAAGACGAACAAGGCGCGGGCCCGGATGACGCGGCGCGCCCCGGTCCGGTCGGCCGCGGCCACGGCTTCCAGGGCCTGATCGCCGAGCAGTTCCCGCACCTCGGTGCCGAGCAGGACGTCCACGTGCGCGATCTGGCCGATCTGGTCGATGAGATACCGCGACATGTTCTCGCCCAGATCCCGCTCCCGGACGATGAGGGTTACCCGGGCCGCGTACCTGGACAGGAAGACCGCCGCCTGGCCGGCGGAGTTGCCACCGCCGACGATCGCGATCGGATCGTCGCGGCAGAGGAGCGCCTCGGCCTGGGTCGCCGCGTAGTAGATGCTCATCTGCTCGAAATGCTCCAGGCGGGGCACGTCCAGCCGGCGGTACGTGGCGCCGGTGGCGATGACTACCGATCTGGCGGTGACCGGGGGGGCGTCGTCCAGCCGCACCGTGTACTGATCGTCGTTCCGGCCGATGGACGTCGCGGTGGCGGGTACCTCGAACCGGGCACCGAACTTCCGGGCCTGGATCACCGCCCGGTCTGCGAGCTCGGCACCGGAGATGCCCGACGGGAACCCCAGGTAGTTCTCGATCCGTGATGAGGTGCCGGCCTGGCCCCCGGTGGCCGTTCCGTCCAGCACCACAGTCTCCATGCCCTCTGAGGCCCCGTAAACGGCGGCCGAGAGGCCTGCCGGTCCTGCCCCCACCACGAGCAGATCGCAGCTGGCGGGCGGGGTGGTCGGTGCGGGGAGCCCGATCGCGGCGGCCAGCTCGGCATTGCTCGGATTGCGGAGCAGCCGCCCGTGCACGATCACGATGGGCGTGTCCGACGGCGCCACGCCCAGCTGGCTGAGCAGTGCCTCGACGCCTATGTCGGTTTCCAGGTCGAGCCATCGGGACGGAATCCGGTTGCGGGCCGCGAAGTCACGCAGCCGGCGGGCGTCCGGGGAGTACCTGGAGCCCACGATCCGCAGGCCGGCTCCGAGCCCGATCAGGATGGAGCGGCGGATGAGGCAGGCGCTCAGGATCAGGTCGCCGAGGCCGGGGTCGCGCGCCACCAGTTCCCTGAGACGGTCAACTGGTACCGCCAGCACCTCGCCCGCACTGGTCGCCACCGCGGCGTAGAAGGACCCCTCGCCGGTCAGCAGGCTGAGCTCACCGAGAAAGCGCCCGCGACCGTGCACGCTGATGACACGCTCCTCCGGCGTCCCGCGGCCTTCGACAACGGCTACAGTGCCGGCGAGAACAGCGAAGAAGTCGCAGTCCCGTTCGCCCTCCCGGAATATCACCTCGTCCGGCTGGACGCTGCGCCGCTGGCCCAGCGCGGCCAGGGAGGCGATCTGGGCGTCGCTCAGCCGCGGATACGCCCCGTAGAGGTCGGGAGTCTCAGCCGTCGGCAACCGATCGTCGCGCCAGGGCTCAGACGTAGGCTTCGTCGACATAGCACCAGCGCCAGTCCTCCCCCGGCTCGAACGACTGCACGATCGGGTGCCCGGCGGAATGGGCGTGACCGCGGGCGTGACGGAGCGGGGAAGAATCGCAGCAGCCGACGTGCCCGCAGGTCAGGCAGAGCCGCAGATGCACCCATGCGGCCCCCATACGCAGGCATTCCCCGCAGGCACCCGGCGTCCGGGGTGTCACCGGGCGGACCAGGCTCAGGTGCGGATCGGGCATCGCCGGCACGCTCGCCCCCTCACGCGCGGTGCATAGCTCAAGGCTGGCCCGGGAAACGGCACTGCACACCGTCAGGCCGGCTGAGTTCTTCGGCTGGCTGGCACCGGCGATGTTCCGACCTACTCGAGCGAGGGATGTCAAGCCGCAGGCTTGCCGAGCAGCATAAGAGCCGGAGCCATGAGCAACCCGGCTTTCCGCAGGCGCCGGGCCAGGCGGATCGGCGCCGCCGCCCGCGCAGAAGCGCGACGAACGCCCGAGACCCTGACCGTGGTACGCAGCAGGCGCAGCCAACGGCAGTGACTGTGGCGAGGCTGGTCGGCACAGCGGCCGTCGCCTACCTCGCGGCGCTGCCGCTGCCGTTCATCCCGAAGCCCGTGATCGCGCCGTTGACCGCGCTGCTCGTCGCCCAGGTCAGCCTCTATCAGACACTCCGCAGCGCGGTGCGCCGGGTGGCGGCCGTGGTAGCCGGGGTGCTGCTGGCGGTCGGCTTGTCGGCGTGGATCGGGTTCACGTGGTGGAGCCTCGGGATCACGATCGTGCTCGCGCTCGCGGTCGGCTTCGCGCTGCATCTGGGCGATACCATCCTCGAGGTCCCGGTCAGCGCGATGCTCATCCTGTCGGTCGCCGGCACGAGCAAGGCGGCGACCGGGCGGATCATCGAGACACTCATCGGAGCTGGCGTGGGGCTGGCCGCCGGGTTCGTCTTCGGTCCGCCACGGTGCAGCCGGCCACTGAGGCCATCGAGGACCTGTGCCGCAAGATGGCCAATCTGCTCGACCAGATGGCCGCCGGCCTCCGCGACGGGTCGGTCCTGGACCGCTCGGCTGACTGGCTGAGGCAGCCACGCTCGCTCAGCCGGCGAGATCGAGCGGGTGGACGATGCGCTCCGCCAGGCGGAGGACAGCGTCCGGCTCAAGCCCCGCGGCCTGCGGCTGCCGACCGCCCCGACCAGCCTGCGCAGCAGGCTGGAAACCCTGGAACATGCGGCGATCACGGTCCGCGGGCTAGCCCGCTCGCTGGCTGACAGCATCCGGCTGGCCGAGGCCGACAGCCCGGTACGCGATCCTGACGTGCGCGGCCGGCTGGCCGACGTGCTGACGCAGCTTGCCATGGCGGTCAGGACCTACGGCCGCCTGGCTACCGCGACCGACGCGTTCGGCCGCGACCAGCTCGCGGCCGAACTGACGCGGTACCTGGCCGCGGCGCATTGTGGATGCTGCCGCTGGTCATCGGCGTGCAGGAGGCGTGCGGCCGGATCGGCAACGTCACCGGCCACGGGTTGGGCCAGAACATCAAGAACCGGTACAGCCTGCGCATCCTGCGCCTGCTGGTCGTGCTGCTGGCGGCCGCGAACGTCATCAACATCGGCGCCGATATTGGCGCACTCGGCGGAGCCGCGGCGCTGATCATCCCTATTCCGGCGGCGGTCCTGATGGTCGTCTTCACGGCCCTCATCCTCGTCCTCGAGGTCGCCGTCAGCTACCGCAGGTACGCCAAGGTGCTCAAGTGGCTGACGGTATCGCTGCTGGCCTACCCGATCACGGCGTTCCTGGTTCCCGAGCCGTGGGGAACCATCGTGCGGGCCACCTTCGTGCCGCACATTGAGTTCTCGGCGAGCTTCTTCTACGTCATCACCGCGGTCATCGGCACCACGATCAGCCCCTACATGTTCTTCTGGCAGACGTCCCAGGAAGTGGAAGAGAACACCGGGCGGCCAGTCAAGAGATCACTTCGGGATCTGCGCACCGACAATGGCATCGGGATGTTCTTCTCGCAAGCCACCACCTGGTTCATCATCATCGTCGCCGCAACGGTGCTGCACACCGCCCACGTCACCACGATCAACACTGCAGCGGACGCCGCGCGGGCACTGGAGCCGCTGGTGAAGACGTTCCCGCACTCGGGCGAGATCGCCCAGGGTTTGTTCGCCCTGGGCATCGTGTCCCTCGGGATGCTGGCCATCCCCGTCCTGGCCGGGTCCAGCTCCTACGCCCTGAGCGAGGCCAGGGGAAAGACAGAGGGCCTGGACCTCAAACCCAGACAGGGCCGGTACTTCTACGGGGTCATCGCCGCGGCCATGGTGATTGGCCTGTGCCTCAACTTCATCGGCGTCAATCCCATCCGCTTCCTGGTGTTCGCCGCGGTGTTCAACGGCATCGCCTCCGTCCCGCTCATCTGGATCATCAACCGCATCGCCGCCGACCGCGGCGCGATGGGCGCCGGCCGCAGCGGCTGGCTGTCCCGCACCGTCCTGGCGCTGACCTTCATCGGCGTGGCCGGTTCGGTTGTGGCTATGGCCGCCTCCTACCTGAGAGGCTGAAATCTCCGCATGCCACAGGAACGTTCGCACCGGCCGCCCGGACTCCACGGACGGGCTGCCGTTAGGCGGTCATATGCCATTTGCCGCTGCAGCTGCGTCAGCGTCCACTTGCCCTCCTTCGCCAGCACTCTGAGCCGGTCGGTGAGGGCACGGCGGAACGCCGCCGGGCTCGCGTAGCCGCGGTCGGCCGTCATGATGGACGCGCTCCGGCCGGTGAGTGGCCCAGCGATTCCTCAGCGAGGGCATCCAGCGGCTGACCGCCAGGGCGGCGAGGACGATGGTGAGGTGAGCTTCGATGGAATCGCGCTGGCGGTGGTAGACGGGCCTGGCGACCACGTAAGGGACGTGCGGGATCCGCGCGCCGAGGTTGAACGACAGGCCCGCGGCCTCAGGTCGGCGAGCCCGTTGTGCCCGTGCGTACTCCTCCACGAGGTGCTGCCACATCCAGCGCACGGAGGTGGTCTTCTCGCGGAAGGTGAAGGTCTCGTCCAGCTTCGCGCCCTCGAGCGCGGCATCGACGGCCCGCTAGCGCTCAAAGTCCTCCTCGGCGTCGGCCGGGTCGGCCTCTTCGAAGTCCGCGTTCGGGGGCATCGGATCGGTAGTACAGGTCGGGCACTTGCTCACCCGGGTAGGTCTGCCTGACCCACCCGCGCTCGGTGTTGCTCGTGTGCCGGACCAGCCCGAGCAGCGACAGGTTCGACGATGCCACGGCGCGCGGCAAGCTGGGCGGCGTCCAGGCCCGCGCATTTTGCGCAGCAGGGTGGCCCAATGCCAGTCGAGCTGCTCGGCAGCGACAGCTTCGTGAGCAGAGCGTCCGTCGGGGTCTGGCTGGTGAAAGCGCTCAAGCCTGGACCACGGCTGTTATGGAGAGCGAAGAACGGCTAGTGCATTGCGCCCATCGACACCGGGCTGAGCCACATCCAGCCCCTGGCGGCCGTAGACCTCGCTATCCCAGCCCAGCCGGATCGTCGCCGTCGGCGAGAAGCCCGGTTAGGCCCTGGCGGCCGACGTGGAGCCAGACTTAGGCGCCCCACTCCGCCTGCGCCCGCTGCCTGCAAGAGCAGGTCGCTGACCACCGAGGGTGCACGAGCGAGGCGGGCCGAGCATCCGCCGGCGACCGGTTGGGGACACAAGGCCCGTTTGCCGCAGCCGCGACACTGTTCACGCTAGTGCCGCGGTTGGGCTGATGGAAGCCGGCGGATTAGTAGCAGGTCGGGGATTCAGGCGGCCGGAGCGACTGTCACATCGAGAGTGAGAGTTTCGGCGGTGGGGTCGTAATCAGCGGGGTTGCCTTCCAAGGCGAACGCAATCGCGGACAGGCAGTCCTGCTCGGCGGCGTGACGTGAGGGCAGCCCTCCGCCGTTGATGTGCAGGGCCGGAACGCGGTAGTGCCAGTTGCCGGCTTCGTCGTCGAAGAACAGCTCGATGCGCAGCAAGCTCATAGATGCCATCCTATAGTTTCCGCAGTTCATCGACGGTATACCCGTAGTCGCGGGCAATCCTGGCCAGGGCCGGGCCGCCTAGGTCCACACCGTCATGGTAGGCCCAGATCCGCTGCTGGTCGCCTTTGACCAGGACCCGGTGCGACCCCGAGCGGCGGGTTTCGATCCAGCCGTCTCGTTTCAATGCCGCCAGTATCCGGGCAGCCTTAGCCATGCCCCGACCGTAGGGCATGGCACCGTCAGTCCTGGCCTGCCCGGCCGTGTCCGCAGCACTTCGGCGCACAAGCTGCTTCGAATGCGGGGCGACATTGGCTGCAGTCCCCAGGCGGGCGCACCGTCGGGCCATGATCCAGCATGACCTCGCCCCTGTCCCGCCGACGCCCGGCGGACAACCGATCAACTCGACCGAGCTATCGCTGCCTTCCGAACCCGGTTTACCGGCACCTCGCGCGACCGCGCGCTCAGATCTGCGCTCCTTCCTAACCTGGCGTGCCGAGGGGCATCTGCGTCCGCCGGCGGCACGCCGACCGTACCTGGAGCTATACATCCGGTGGATGCAGGAAGCCCGCCGCTTCAAGCCCTCCACGGTTTCGCGACGGTTCTCCGTTGTCGCGGGCTTCTACCGGACCGCCGTCATCGGCGGCGTCCAGGACCTCTCGCCCGCCGAGCGGTCAGGCGGCCAGCCGTGCCACCCGAGTCGCCCACCCTAGGATTCACCCACCTGCAGTTCGAAGCTATGCTCACCGCCAGCCGAGAGTCATCAAACCCCTGCGACTTCGCCCTCGTCGCGATGCTCGGCCCGCTGATCTTCGAGGCCACCAGCGCCGACATCGCCGACCTCGGTTGAGAGCACGGCCACCGCGTCCTGAGAGTCTGCAACAAAGGCACCAAAGTCGTCCTGATCACGCTGCCGCCAGCCGTCAGCCGTGCATACACCGTGCCATCGGACACCGGACCGACGGGCCGATCCTGCTCAACACCCGCACGACCAGGATGCACTGCCATGCCGCAACCCGCCCGCTACGCCACCTCGCCGCCGCCGCAGGCATGCGCATCGCTCGCGAGCGCCCGCCACGTGCTGCGGCGCACCTTCGTCACCACAAAGCTCGACGCAGGAGTCGACCTCCGCGACGTCCCAGTTCACCGCACGCCGCGCCGACCCCCGCACGCACATGCGTTACGACCGGGCCCGCCAGAATCTCGACCTGCACCCGAACCACATCCTCGGATGCCACTGTCCGGCGGGTCCTGCTCCCAGGCAGATCAGGGAAGAAATGACCGTTATCCCTGGTCAGCCACGTCGACCGCAGTCATACGGCTCCCGCTTCGCTCCCAAGCCTGGTAGCCACGCGCAAGTCCTGACCCGAAACTGAGTACGAAAATAGACTGCTAACTGCAGTTTCTTGGGGTGAGCGATGGGATTCGAACCCACGACATCCAGGACCACAACCTGGCGCTCTAACCAACTGAGCTACGCCCACCATCGCTGCCAGGACGCGAACTCCCTGGCGGCCTACGAAGCATACCGGTCCTCGGTCACCGCGCAGAACTGGATTCGCCGTCCGGCTCAGGCTCGGCCTCGGCGGTGAGCCTGGCAGCGACCGCACGGGCCGTCGCGGTGTCGGGGCCGGGCTGCGGTACGAAGACGGCCTCCCGGTAGTAACGCAGTTCGCGGATGCTCTCCCGGATATCGGCCAGCGCCCTATGCCCACCGTGTTTCTCGGGGCTGGCGAAGTAGGCACGCGCGTACCAGCGCCTTGCCAGCTCCTTGATGCTGGAAACGTCAACCATCCGGTAGTGCAGAAAATTATCGAGCTCGGGCATATCCCTCGCCAGGAACGACCGATCCGTGGCGATCGAGTTTCCGCACAGCGGGACCTTACGCGACTCCGGCGCGTGGCCGCGGATGTAGCCGAGAACCAGGTCCTGGGCCTCGGCCAGGGTCAGCCCGGCAGCGAGCTCAGTCAGCAGGCCAGAGGCCGTGTGCATGTCGCGCACGAGCTCATCCATGCTGTCCAGCGCCTCGGCCGGCGGCTTGATGACAACGTCGACGCCCTCGTCTAGGGCGTTGAGCTCGCCGTCGGTGACGATGCACGCTATCTCTACGAGCGCGTCGCGGGAAAGATCAAGCCCGGTCATCTCGCAGTCGATCCAGACGAGCCGGTCAGTCATTCGCCCAGCCTAGGTGATCGGGCGCGGCCATGGCGCCGTGGACGCTGCGCCACGCGGTCGGCCCGCCAGCGCGCTGATGTGCTCGGGAACGCCGACCCCGGCTGCCAGCGCGGGATCGGGCTCGGCGCCGCCGAAGGTTAGCGCGGCCGGCAAGACCCCGGCCCAGATGCCAGAATCGTAGTCTTCCGCGTCGTCCTTCGGGCCGCCCGACCTGACCTTGACCGAAGCTTCGTCCAGCGGCAGCGCGACAACCGCAGTGGCCGCGAGTTCCTTGCTGTTGGGCTGGCGGGCGTGCTCCCAGCGTCCGGGCACAAGGTGATTGGTCACCGCCCGCAGCGCGGCCAGCTTCTCGCTGGCGTCGGTGACAAGCCGGGCTTCGCCGAAGATCACCGCGCTGCGGTAGTTCATCGAGTGGTGGAAGACCGCCCTGGCGCAGACCAGGCCGTCCAGCAACGTGATGGTGACGCACACTTGCTGTCCGGCCGCGGCCAGCAGCGACCGGTTGGCCGACGAGCCGTGCAGGTACAGCGTCTGGGCAATCCGGCCGTAACCAGTTGGCAGCACGACCGGTACGCCGTCGATGTTCACGCCCAGGTGGCAGACCAGTCCGGCCTCGAGCACGGCATCAAGGGCTGCCCGCTCGGCTCGGCCGCGCTCGCGCAGCCGGTGCAAGGTGGTCCTCGGGGTGGACGAGAGCGATTGATCAGTATTCATGGTGACACCGTACCGGCGGGCGGTCCGCTGGACTGAGCGCGAGATCGCACTCGGCCCCTCTGTGACTATGGGCCCTGATAAGGGATCATTGCCGCATGCGGTTCGTGGCCGAGCCTGCTGGCGCGGCCGTATCAGCGGCCAGATGAGGTGAGTGGTGACAGGCGGAGTCGAGGTACCAGGCGGTATCCAGCGCGTTTCCGGCATTCCCGGTGTTGAGGATCCGGTCGGGCTGACCAAGTGGATGGCCGGCGCCGGGCTCGCTGATCTCGGCGAGCTGCGCGGGGTGCAGCTGATCGCCGGCGGCCGCTCCAACCTCACGTACCGGCTGGATTTCGATGGCGGCCAGCTCGTGCTACGTCGGCCGCCGCTCGGCCACGTGCTCCCCACGGCGCATGACATGAGCCGCGAATACCGGGTACTGACGGCGCTGCACGGCACCGCCGTCCCGGTGCCCGAACCACTGGCAAACTGTCTGGACACCGAGGTGATTGGGGCGCCGTTTTACCTCATGAGATATGTCGATGGCCTCGTGCTGCGAACCATCGATGACGGCCAGCTGCTCACGCCGGCCCAGGCGACCGAGCTGTCCGAACTGCTCGCCGCGATGCTGGCCACCATCCATGGCGTGGACACCGCCGCAGTCGGCCTGGACACCTTCGGCAGGCCGGACGGTTACCTGGCCCGTCAGCTGGCCCGCTGGCAGCGGCAGTGGGAACTGTCCAACACCAGGGAGATGCCGGGTTACGCGGAACTGGTTACCCGGCTGACCGAGGGCCTGCCGGCCTCGGCGGAGGGCACGCTGGTGCATGGCGACTTCCGGCTGGACAACACCCTGGTGCGGCTGGGAACGCCGGCCTCGATCGCGGCGGTGGTCGACTGGGAAATGTCGACACTCGGCGACCCGCTCGCCGACCTCGGCCTGACGCTGTCGTACTGGGCGGATGCAGACGAGGCATTCCCCGATGTCAACGTGGGCTCGACTATCACGGCGCTGCCGGGTTTTACAACCGGGCCGGGTTCGCCGCCCGGTACGCCGAGCTGACCGGCCGGGACGTCTCCGCGATCGGGTACTACATCGCCTTCGGCTACTTCAAGCTGGCGGTCGTCCTCGAGGGAATCCACGCCAGGTTCCTGCAGGGCAAGACGCTAGGCGAAGGATTCGAGCGGGAAGGCCCGGCGGTGCCGGTACTGATCGGGCGGGCGCACCAGATGCTCGACCAAGCCGGCTAGGGCGCGCCAGGCCAAGGGAGTGGAAGTGAGGCCCGGCGCCCCGCTCTCGCCGGGCCCCACATAAAACAGGACGCGCCGCCGGCGACTCCGGTTCACACGATTCGCCAACCGAATCGGCCGCGGCTGGAAACCGGCCCCGTTCCCGACCGAATCAGGCGCGGGACGGGTCACGGAGCGGATGGGGTCATGGAGCGGGCGGGTTGGGGAGCGGGCGGGTCAGCACGGCCCGATCAGAAACCGATGCAGCCCTGGACGCACAGCCGGTGCGCGATCGCCTTGATGAAGATCCTGCCGACGTCCGACGGATTATTGATCTTGTAGGCGATGCCGCCGGTTGCGTCGGCAATCTTCTTCAGCGCGGAGAAATCGCCCTGCTGCCCGAACTGGATGGCGACGATCTCCACCTTGCGGCTCGGATTGAACAGCGCGCGCAGCTTGTTGAGCAGCGCATTGAGCGACATGTCGCCGGCCGCGCTGTCCACGCCGGCGGTGAGGACCAGCTCCGCGTTCGAGTAGTTCGCCAGGTACGTCTTGGTCATGTACTCGTATCCGGCGAGGATAGCGTCGTGCAGCGCAAGCCTTCCGTTGGTCGTGGTCAGCGTTTGACTGAGCTCCTCGAGCTGCGCGCGCCTGCTGATCAGCCCCAGGTCAGCGGGCAGCGGGCCAAGAGGCACCATTTGCTTGTACGGCTCGGCGAGGGACCGGGACTGGCCCATCTCCCACGTGCCCATCTGCGTGCTCTCGGGGAACAGGGGGATCCCGAGGGCCGAGGTCTGGTTCATCTCCTGTTCTAGCGTCTGGGTGCCGTTGCCGGACGGCTGGTTCATGGCCGGGGAGACGTCGATCAGGGACAGGTCTCTGGACCCGAGCCCGAGCTTTTCCCAGACTTGCAGGTTGGCTGCAACCTCACTGGCGCCTGGCGGGCTAGCCAGCTCGAGCGGCAGCGCGCTCAGGCGGGACGAGCTCGGCATCACATCGGGGACGCCGTTGGCTGACCGGAAGCCGTAGTGCCGGACCTCGGCCGCCGCATAGGCGGTCTGCAGGTACTTGCCGAATTCCTGGGCCGCAGCCAGCGGTACGGCGGCCGAGGTGGTCAGCACATACGGGTAGTCGAGCTCCGGGCTGCCCAGTGCCTGCGAAGGGCCGGTCGGGTAGCGCGCGGCCAGGGGACTGCCCGGCGTAGCCCGGTCGTAGGCGATGACCGCCTGCTCGCTGGCCACCGTGACCGCGCGCCGGGTCGAACGGCGGCTGCATGGTGCCGACGAACGTCTGCAGGCCGGTGACCGAGTCAAAGTCGTCGGTGACCGTAGCGCCAAAGACGAACTTGGTGAACGCCGCCCTGGCGGCCGGGCTAGCGCCCAGGTCGCGGCTCACCTGGATGAGGGTGGCCAGCCCGGCTGAGCTGTTGACCGGATCAGGCAGGTCCGTGGCCAGGCTGAGGGCTGCAGGCGGGCCGCCGTAGGAAGACGGCAGCAGGACGTTCCAGCCGACAGCGGCGTCGAAGATATGCGTCTGGTCCGCAACTGCCTTCGAGGTGACGATCATCAGCGGCGACCGGGCGACGCTCGTCCCGGTCGGCTGAACGATCTGCGCCCCCATCGGATAGCTGCGGGCAACGTCCACCCACAAGCTGGAGTCGGGGATCCAGGCGTCGATCGGCGTGGCGCCGGGGACGGCGGCCTGGCCGTCGATCTGGCCCGCTTCGGCGGCGGAGTCGCCCTCGGTGACCTGCACCTCGACGCAGTGGCCGTCGGCTGAATGGTCATTGCTGTTGAACGCCCTGGCGACGGCCTGAACGGCGGGCGCGATGTCGTAGTTCACCGCGATGTTGATCACGGTCGGCTGGTTAGAGCAGGCGGCGCGGGCGATGACCGCTCTGGCGGTCAGGGTGATCATCAGGACCGCGGAGACGCCGACAGCGATCGCCACTAGCGCTCGGGTACTGGCCCTGCGGGTGCGGCCGCGACGGCCGATGCCCGATCCCGATGCCCGTGCTGACACCTTCGCGCCCTTCGGTTGGCCTGGCCCGCGGAATTACCGGGCCGCTGGCACTGGGGATGCCTGACTATATCGAAATTCCAGCGCCGGATCGGCTGACTTGCCCGGCTTTATGCGCTGGCAGATCGATGCCGTGAGCTGGCTTCGCGGTGCTCCGGGCGCGCAGCCAGCAGGCCCTAGTTTCCGGCCAGCAGGTAGCAAGCGATCGCGGCAGCCGACGCCACGTTGAGCGAGTCGACGCCGCGGCTCATCGGGATGCGGACGCCTTCATCAGCCGCCGCGAGCCAGCGGCCAGAAAGGCCGGTGCCCTCGCCGCCGATCAGCACGGCGACCTTGCCGGCCGCGCTGACGTTCGCTATCGGGGCTGCGGCCGGGTCAGGCGTCAGCGCGAGAAGCCGGAACCCCGCAGTCCGCAGCTCTTCCAGTCCGCCGTGCCAGTCGGCGAGCCGGCCATACGGCACGGCAAACACCGCGCCCATAGATACCTTGACGGCCCGCCGGTACAGCGGATCGGCGCACCGCGGCGCCAGCAGTACGGCGTCGAAGCCGAGCGCGGCCACGCACCGGAACACAGCGCCAACGTTCGCGTGGTCCACGACGTCCTCGAGCACGACGATCCGGCGTGCGCTTGCCAGCACCTCGCCCGGCGACGGCAGCGGCAAGCGCTGCATCGAGGCGAGCGCGCCGCGGTGCACCCGGTAGCCGGTGAGCTGCTCGGCCACTGTAGCCGGGACTACGTACAGCGGTGCCTCAATAGCTGCCACGACGTCCGCGATCGTGGCCAGCTTGTCCTGGGCGGCCAGCACCGACCTGACGGGGTAACCAGCGGCGACAGCGCGCCTGATCACTTTCGCGCCCTCGGCGATGAACAGCCCTTCGGCGGCCTCGAGGTTGCGCCGCAGGTGCACGTCGGTCAGGCGGACATAGTCGGCCAGCCTGGGATCGCCGGCGTCGCTGACAAGCACCGGATCGCCCACGGCACCTAGTCTGACGGGCGTCTTGCCTGGCGTCGACTCGCGCAACGTCGCGTCGGCTGCCGCCATCGCCTGCTTTCTGCTTAGCTGAGAACCGTGGTCATGTCGCTCGACGAGCTCCGGTCGCGGCGGGAATACGACTGCCGCCTGACCCCGGACCGCGCGCTGGAGTCGCTCGACGAGGCCCACGAATTCTTGCGGGAACGCGGCCTGCTTACCCGCACCGCCGATTGCGCGCTGCCCAGCCTGTATGAGGCCTGTCATGAGGAGCCGTACCAGGTTGGCGGCCGCGGGTTCGCGAGCTGGCCTGCCACCAAATGGCCCTGGGCGCACGAGCTATCGGAGCGGCCGGACGTCCTTTCGCTGGACGTCCACCGCGGTAAGACGATCTTGCTGTCCGACGAGCTGCTCGCGCTCGTGGACCCGATCTGCCGGGCCGAGCTGGCCAGGATGGAGCAGGCAGACCCAGGCTGGGGCAGGCTGCTGCGCCACCTGGCGGATACCGGCCCGGCCCTGGCCGACGACGTCGAGGTGGAGCTCGGCCTCAAGCACCAGGAACTCAGGGCGCTGCGGTCGCCGCTGCAACGCTGCGGAGCGCTGGTCGCCAGGTCCATCACATTGCCGGCCGAGCGTGGGGACGGGCATGTGCATCGCAGTGAGCTGGCTCGCTGGGATCAGGCCTATCCCCGTCGGGTCGCAGGCGGCCCGCCCGATATCGTCGCGCTGATGGGCGCGGCGCTACGGGCCGCCGTGCTGACGCCGGAGAAGGACATGGTCCGCTGGTTCAGCTGGCGCTGGCTGCTGCCCGCTGATCTGGCCGGCCAGCTGCTGGCCAGGGGCCTGGCGACCCGGCCAGCCCCCGGCTGGCTGGGCGCTCCGGGACCGCAGGATGCGGGGGAGGACCCCAGGGTGAACCAGCGACCCACTTCGCAGCGTTCACAACAGCATGCGGGACCTCACTAACGCTGAGCGCGCCCGGCCGGGCGTGGGCATGATCGTCACGACGATGCGCACCGGCACTGCTGCGCGGCACAGCCCCGGCAACCGGTGGGGCGAGCAGCAGCGTGAGAGCGGCGGCCGCTGATTACCTCGCGATCGCCAAGCCGGCCAACTACAGGCTGGACGGGCCGTCCGCAACCCCAGCGACGGGCCCAAGATCGCGCTGTTGACAGCCGGCCGCGGTAACGGTGCCGGCAATGGGTCGGCTACCAGGTCGCGAGGGCGCACTCGCGCAGCCGGGCAGCCGCGCTGGCGGAGGCGCCGACGTGGTCGAGGCCAAGCAGCGCCGCACCTACCACCGGCGGAACGTCCACGATCCGGATGTCCGCGCCTGGCAGCCTGGTCGCGAGCTGCTCCACGATCGCCCCGGTCAGGATCGGGTCTTTCGCCGCCATCAGGCTGCCGCCGAGCACGACTGGCACCGGCTGCCGGCCGTCACCACCGAGCCTGAGCCGACTGGCCGCTGCGGTTACCATCAGGCAGATCTCCTCGGCCTGCCGCAGCAATACGTTCCTGGCGACTTGGTCGCCCCGGCTGGCGATCTCGAACAGCACTGGCGCCAGCCCATGCAGCTCGGCATAGGAAATCTTGCCGAAGTGCAGGCCGCCGACCACATCTTCGACGCGCTGCAAGCCGAAGTGAGCGGGGACCGCGGTGCGCAGCTCGGTCTGCGGACCGCGGCCGTCCTCGGCCCTGACCGCCCACCACAGCGCCTCGGCTGCGATTTCGCCGCCGCCGCCCCAGTCGCCGCTGATCCGGCCGAGCGCAGGGAATCTGGTCGTCCGGCCGTCCGGCGCGACCCCGACGCAGTTGATGCCCGCGCCGCAGACGAGACCGATGCCCCAGTGCTGGCTAGCACCCGGAGGACCGGCGTCGTCGAGTCCGGCGCGGAGCACGGCGAACGTGTCGTTAACCACCGAACTGGTCGCCGACCAGCCAAGCGACTGGATCAGCGCATTGAGGTCGGCTTCTTCCTCGGGCAAGTCGGCACCGGCCAGGCACGCCGAGGTGTGACCGGCGACGTGCTGCCTGCCTGCCAGTCCAGCTTGGGCTGCTGCCGTCCGGACCAGGTCGGTGAGCACCGCGACCATGCCGTCTTTGCCGATGCCCTGATAGTTGGAGCCGGTACCGCGTACTGCTGCGAGCACGCTGCCGTCGGCGGCAATCAGGGCTACGTCGGTCTTACTGTTCCCGCCGTCGATGGCAAGGACGGCAGCCGGTTCGCTCACTCGCCGCTTGCCCAGGGCAGGAACGCGGCGTTCTCGGCCAGCAGCCGGTCGGTCAGGCGGCCCGCCAGGTCGAACTGGCCGACCAGCGGGTGCGCGAGCAGGGCGGCAGCCACCCGGTCCCGGCCGCCGCGCAGCGCCGCGTCCACGGCCAGCTCCTCGTACGCGGACACGTGCGCGATCAGCCCGCTCATCAGCGGGCTCACCGGGGCGACCGGCACCGGTACGGCGCCGGCGGCGCCGACCGTCGCGGACACCTCGATGACCGCCTCGTCGGCCAGGAACGGCATCGTTCCGTGGTTGCGGACGTTCACCACCTGGCGGTCGCTTGCGTCGGTGACCAGCGAGGCGAGCAGCGCGACCGCAGCCTCGGAGTAGAACGCGCCGCCCCGGTGCTGCAGCAGCTCGGGCTTGGTGTCCAGGGTCGGGATCGGCGTACATCGCCAGCAGCTGCCGCTCGATCTCGGCGACGGCCTGCGCGCGGGTCTGCCGGCCGCGCTCCTCCTCGACCACCGCGTCGTGCGCCCAGAAGTACCGCAGGTAGTACGAGGGGACGGCGCTGACCGCCTGGGTGACCGCGAGCGGCAGGCCGGTGTGCGCCGCGATCTCCTCGCCGTGGGCGGCCAGCAGCTCCGGCAGCCGGTCGGCGCCGTCGACGAACGCGGCGCGCTCCCAGGTCAGATGATTGAGCCCGACATGATCCAGCGCGACGGCGTCCGGCGCGACGCCGAGCAGCGAGGCGAACAGGCGCTGGTAACCGATGGCGACGTTGCACAGCCCGATCGCGCGGTGCCCGGCGTCCAGCAGCGCCCTGGTGACGATGCCGACCGGGTTGGTGAAGTCGATGATCCAGGCGTCGGGCTCGGCCCGCTCCCGTGCCCGCGCCGCGACGTCCAGCACCACCGGCACGGTGCGCAGCGCCTTGGCGAACCCGCCCGCGCCCGGTGGTCTCCTGGCCGATGCAGCCGCAGTCGAGCGGCCAGGTCTCGTCCCGGTGCCTGGTCGCCTGGCCGCCGACGCGCAGCTGGAGCAGCACCGCGCCGGCCCCGTCCACGGCCGCGTCCAGGTCCGATGTCCAGGTGACCGTGGCCGGATGACCATAGCGGGCCATGATCCGGGCGGAGAACGGTCCGACCACCGACAGCCGGTCTGCGTCCGGGTCGACCAGCACCAGCTCGGTGACCTTGATGTCACCGGTGAGCCTGGCGATCCCGTCGACTAGTTCCGGTGTGTAGGTGGAGCCGCCGCCTACGACAGCAAGTTTCATCAGAATGCCTTCACTTCCGCGCCGGACTGCGCGACATGGCAGGCGGCATCGTGGCCGGGGGACGAGCTGTGGACAGCTCCGGGAGTGACCGAGTGGCAGATGTCGATGGCCAGCGGGCAGCGCCAGCGGAACCGGCAGCCCGGGGTCGGGTCGATGACCTTCGGCGGCTCGCCCCGGTCGGTGTCCGGCGTCGACTGCCAGGTCGGCCTTCGGGTCCGGCACCGCGGACAGCAGCAGCTGGGTGTACGGGTGCTTGGGGTTGGCCAGCACGTCCTCGACCGGGCCCTGCTCGGCGATCTGCCCGGCGTACATGATGATCAGCCGGTCGGCCACATACCGGGCGCTGGCGATGTCGTGCGTGATGTAGAGGATCGACACGCCCTGCTCGTCACGCAGCTCCGCCATCAGGTTGAGCAGGCCGATCCGGATCGACACGTCCAGCATCGACACCGGCTCGTCGGCGAGGATCAGCTTGGGCCGCATCGCCAGCGCCTGGGCGAACCCGACCCGCTGGCGCTGGCCGCCGCTCAGCTCGTGCGGGAAGCGCTGCAGTACCTCGTCCTGGCGGGGTCAGCCCGACCGCGGCGAAGACCCGCTCGGCCTCCTCGCGCCGCTGGTGGGCGGACAGCTCGGGCCGGTGCAGCTTGAGGCAGCGCATGACGCCGTGCGACACGCGGAACACCGGGTTGATCGAGGCGAACGGGTCCTGGAAGACCATCGGCACGTCGCTGCGATAGCCGAGCAGGTCCCGGCGCGAGCGGAAACTGGAGATCGGCCTGCCCTGGAAGTAGATCTCCCCCGAGGTCGGCTTGTAGATCCTGGCCAGCAGGCGGGCGATGGTTGACTTGCCGCTGCCGCTCTCGCCGGCCAGCGCGACGATCTCCCGCTCGCCGATGGTCAGGCTGACGTCGTCCACCGCGTGCAGCGTCTTGCGGTGCAAGCCGCCGCCGATCCGGAAATGCCGGGTCAGCTTGTCGGTCCGCAGCAGCGCGGTATCTGTGCCGGTCCCCGCGCCCAGGGGCGATGACGTCTGCTGATCAGTCACTGGGCACCTCCTCGCTGCCGTGCCGAAGGCAGCTGACCTGCTCGCCATTCAGCGTGTACAGCGGAACCACGGTGCTGGCGCAGCGGTCCAGCACCTGGGGGCAGCGCGGCGCGAACCGGCAGCCCTCCGGGGGGTTCGCGAGGTCGGGCGGGCTGCCGGGGATGCCGGTCAGCGGCACCCGCGGGCCCTTGATCGACGGGAAGGCGTCCATCAGCCCGATGGTGTAGGGATGCAACGGCTTGTCGAACAGCCGCCGGGTGGTGCCGAACTCGGCCACCTGCCCGGCGTACATCACCATGAGCCGGTCGGTGAAGTGCCGCACCAGCGACATGTCGTGGGTGACGAAGATGACCGCGAAGCCGAGCTGCTCCTGCAGTTCCTTGATCTGCACCATCAGGGAGCGCTGCGCGACCACGTCCAGCGCGGACGTCGGCTCATCCATGATCACCAGGTCCGGGGTGAACAGCATGGCCATCGCGATCATCGACCGCTGCCGCATGCCGCCGGACAGCTGGTGCGGGTAGCTCTTCAGGTGCGCCGGGTCGATGCCGACCATCCTGAGCACCTCGGCGGACCGCTCCGCGATCTCCGCCTTCGAGGTCACCCCGTGCGCCCGCATCGCATCGGCGAACTGCCTGGCGATGGAGGTGACCGGGTTGAGCGCGTTCATAGCGCTCTGCATGACCACCGACATGTCCCTCCACCGGACCGCGGTCAGCTGCCTATCGGTGAGACCGACCAGGTTGGCGCCCTTGAAGATCACGCTGCCGCCGCTGATGGCGGCCGGGGGGGCCAGCAGCTGCGCGATGGCGAACAGCAGGGTGGACTTGCCGCAGCCGGACTCGCCGACGATGCCGATGAACTCGCCAGCTGCGACCTCGAGGCTCACGTCCTGGACGGCGCGCAACGTGCCGCGCTCCATGATGTAATCCACTGAGAGGTCGCTGACCTCGAGGATGGAGCCGGAATGCCAGCCGTCGCGCGAACCGGCGGGCAGCCCGTTACTTAGCAGGCTTGACACGCTTCCCCCGCATGCTCCGGACCGGCCGCAGAGCCGGATTGCCGATCTCGTCAAAGGCGTAGTTGAGCAACGCGAACGCGGCGCCCAGGGCCACGATGCACAGGCCAGGCACGATGATCCAGAGCTGCTGGCCCGTCTGGAAAGCCTCGGCGTTCTCGGCCCAGTAGAGCATGGTCCCCCAGCTGATCACGGACGGGTCGCCGAGCCCGAGGAACTGCAGGCTGGAGGAAAACAGCACCGCGTACAGCGCGTTGGTCAGGAAGCTCGCCACCAGCAGCGAGGTCATGGTCGGGATGATCTCCACCACGACGATGTAGATCGGGCGCTCCCCCCGCACGCGCGCGGCCTCCAGGAAGTCCCGATTGCGGAGGGAGAGCGCCTGGGACCGGAGCTGGCGGGCGGTAAAGGACCAACCGGTCACGATGAGGACGGCGATCATCACCGTGGTACCGGCGCCGTGCAGGTAAGTAGCGATCACGATCAGCAGCGGGAACAGCGGGATGACCAGCAGCACGTCGGTGAGCAGGTTGAGCCCGCCGTCCCAGGCTCCGCCGAGGTAGGCGGCGGCGACGCCGATCAACATCGCGATGATGGTGGCGCCGAGCCCGACCGCGAGTGCGATCTCTAGCACCGGCCGGGCGCCGTAGATGACCTGGGCGAACATGTCCTGGCCGAAGGCGGTGGTGCCGAGCAGGTGGTGCGCGGACGGGCCGAGGCTTCGCGGGTAGATATCGGCGTTCGGGTCGTCGTGCGCGATCAGCCCGGGGAACAGCGCGACAAAGCTGAAGATCGCGAGTAGCACGGCACCTGCCGTGGCCTTTCGGTTAGCGGTGATGGCGCGGGCCATCCGCCGCAATGAGCGGGCACCCGCTATCCCCCCGCTCTGGGTTGGGGGTCCGAACTGCCGCGGCGGCGCCAGCGTGCTGCCGTCGGGCGCCAGCACGGACCCACCGAGCTGCGCCGGGCGGAGGGATTGGCATCGCCATGGCTACGTCGCTTCCCTGGTCCGCGGGTCGAGTATCGCTGTCGCCACGTCGGACAGCAGGATCGCCACCAGCACCGCCACCGTGATGAGCAGGAACAGCGCCTGCATGAGCGGGTAGTCGTCGTTGTTGACCGCCTGGAGCAGCAGGTAGCCGACGCCCGGGTAGTTGAAGACCTCCTCGACCAGGATCGCGCCGGTGACCACGAAGCCAAGCGATATGGCGAAGCCGGTCAGGTTCGGCAGGATCGCGTTCCGGGCCGCGTAGTCGAGCATGATGCGCCGGCCTGGCAGGCCCTTGGCCCTGGCCATTCGAACGTAGTCCTCGGCCAGCGTGGTGATCATGGTGTTGCGCATGGTCAGGATCCAGGTACCGATCGTCGTGATCAGCAGCGTGAAGGCAGGCAGTATGGCGTGCTCGAGCACGTTGCCGATGAACGTCCACGTCAAGCCGGGCGTGATGGTGAAGTCGAACGCGTCGAAGTACGGCAGCCAGTGCAGATCGACGCCGAATACCAGGATCAGCACGAGCCCCAGCCAGAAGAACGGGATCACTGTCATGATCACGAAGATGGGCGGCAGGATGCTGTCCAGCGGGCCGCCGCGGCGCCAGGCGCTGACGATGCCGATGCCGGTGCCGAGCACGAAGGCCAGCACGGTGGTGATGCCCACCAGGCCGAGCGTCCAGGGGATCGCTTCGAGCACGATGCGGCCGACCGAGTTCCCCGGTTGCGTGGTCAGCGACTCGCCGAATTTGCCCGTCGCTATGTCGCCGAGGTAGTGGAAGTACTGCCCGATGATGCTCTGCTGGGTGTTAAGGCCGAACTGCGCCTCCAGCGCCTTAAGCGCCGTCGGGCTGACCACGCCCTTGTGATCTGCGATCATCGCCAGCGCCGGGTTTCCCGGCATCAGCCGCGGCAGCAGGAAGTTGAGCGTGACTGCGACCCACAAAGTCAGCGCGAAGAAGCCGAGGCGGCGCAGGACGAATCTCATGCGCTCCTCCTGTCGGTCACTGGGCTTGCTCTCATCAACGCTCGCTCACCGGTTGCTCGCCTGGCAAGGGTCGGACGGCCCGGGCCTGGGGCGGCTCGCTGCGATGCGAGCCGCCCCAGGACAGTCCTGCTACTTCACTGGTGCCAGGTGCAGCATCACCTGTCCCCAGTCGGGGTAGTTGTAGGCAGCTGGCTGCGCATACGGGTTGCCCGGCGTCGGCCACCCGCTGAAGCTGCCGGTGTCGTACTGGAACCAGTCGACCGACTCGGTGATCGGGATCACCGGCACGTCCTGCAGCATGACCTTCTGCAGCTGGTCCACGATCGAGTGCTGCATCGTCGTGCTCGTAGTGGTGGCGTACTGGTTGATGAGCGCGTCGGTGGCAGGGTTGCTGTATCGCTCGAAGTTGGAGCCCGCGGACTTGCCGATCGGCGCTGAGTTGGCCGAATAGAGCCATTGCCGCAGCTCGTAGTACGGGCTCGGCCCGCCGGTCTCGGAGTTGTAAGCGAGCTGGAACTTGCCGGTGTACACGGCGCTCTGGTAGCTGGTCGCGGCCAGGTTCTGCGGCGTGACCTGGATGCCGACCGCCTTCAGGTCGGCCTGGATGGTCTGTACCGCCGCCACCCAGTCGGAGAAGCCGCCGTTGTTGACGATGGTGAAGGACAGCGGCTGGCCAGACGGCGTGTTGAAGATGCCGTTGGAGCCCATCTTGAAGCCCGCCGCCTTCAGGATCGAGATCGCCTTGGCGGGATTGTAGGCGTAGTTATTGCCGTATGCGGCCGCCTGGGAGCTGTCCAGCCAGCTCGAGAACGTCGGGGTGACGATCCCGCTCTGGTTCGACGCCGGCTCGTAGCCGTACTCGCCGATCGGTGGATGCCTTCTGCCGGTTGATCGCGTAGGCCATCGCCTGCCGCACCGCGACGTTCTTCAGGATCGGGTTCGTCAGGTTGACGAACACGCTCACGTTCGCCACCGGCGGGAACCAGTAGTGGTAGTTCGGGCTCTTGGACAGGTAGAAGCTCTGGATGCTCGGGATGAACTGGCTGCCCCACTGTGCCTGGCCGTTCGCCAGGTAGGTGTTGGCGGTGTCGTTCGTCAGGAACGAGGGGTAGTTGACCGTGCCGACCTTCGGCAGGCCCGGCTGCCAGTAGTGCGTGTTGGCGAGGTACTTGATGTTCGCCGGGGTGCAGGTACTGCTGCTCACCGTGTACGGGCCGGTGCCGATCGGGTTCTTGTCCGGGTAGGTCACCGGGTTGCTGACCTTGGACCAGACCTTCTGGTCGACGATGCCGACCTGGTCGGCGATGTAGTAGAAGTCCGTCACGGCCGGCGCCTTGAAGGTCATGACCACCTGGTCCCCGCTTGCACTGACGCTGGTCAGCGCAGACCAGATGGCGTTCAGGTCCAGGGTCGGATACTTCTTCAGCAGGCCGAAGGTGTACACGACGTCCGCCGGCGTTAGCGGGTCGCCGTTGCTGAACTTCACGCCCTTGCGGATGGTAAAGGTCAGCGTCTTGTTGCCGTTGCTGTAGGTCCAGCTGGTGGCCAGCCACGGCGTTGCCTGGCCGCTCTGCAGCGTGTTGACGAAGGCCAGCGGCTCGTAGACGTTTCCTAGCGAGAAGGAGATGTAGGACAGGTTGAACGGGTTGAAGTCACACGTCCAGGTCCCGCCGCTTTCGTTGTCGATGGTCAGCACGCCGGACGGCGCTGATGAATTCGACGGTCCTGATGATGTGCTGGTCCCGCAGGCAGCTGCCAGCAGGCCAGTGGCCCCGATGAGGACCCCGAGCAACTTAAGGCGTCTCATGTATGCCTAGCCCTTCGATGCAGAGTTCTGTTCGCCCGGACGGGCCGCGGTGGCCGCGTCCATGTAGTGGGCACCGGAAAGTGAGGTGGCCTGAGGGGCTCCTGCGGGGAGGCTTCCTTGCGGCCGCGAGGAGGCATTATTTGTACGGTTGGTACTGTAATGCCCAATTGAACTAGCGGGGTGCAAATCGACATTGCCGGAGCCTGCGGCACCGGCAATGGGATCGGAGCGGAAGGCGTCGGCGGCGATGCTGGCGCCAGGGGTGACATCGGCGTCGGCGGCGATGCCGGCGCCCGCGGAGCCGTCAGTACCGGCCGCGTGGCCGGAACCCCGGCTGTGACCGGTCCCGGTGCTGTGGCCGGTCCCGGCAGTGAGAACGGCCAGCAGGCCGGGGCCTGCAGTTGGCGGCACGGCGTCGATGGCCAGGGCCACGGCGCCCAGCAGCGGTGCCTCGTGCGGGAAATCAGCGAGGACGAGCTCGGGCGGATACGGCACGCCGGCATTGAGGGCGTGAGCCAGGCCTGGCCCGATCCGGTCCCAGGACCGGGTCATCCCGCCGCCGACGGCGATCCGGGCCGGGTTGACCAGGATGGTCAGGTTGACGACATGGAACGCCAGCTCATCGACGAAGTCGGTGATCAGCTCGTCCAGGTGAGCGTCGGACTGGCCGACGTAGAATACGTCGGCGGCCGTCAGGTGGCGGCCCAGCGCGCTGGCCCGGCGCCGCAGTGCCAGGCCGCTCACCATGTCTTCCAGCGGAATCCGCTCGCCGTGCGGCAGGCGGACATCGGATCGGGACCGCAGGTTGTAGCCGATTTCGCCGGCCGCGCCGTGACTGCCAGCCAGCACCGTGCCGCCGATCACTACCGCGGCGGCGAGCCCGGTGCCGAGGTTCAGGTACACGGCCGGCTCGAAGCCGGCCAGCGAGCCCCAGCGGGCCTCGGCCTGTGCCGCGGCCTTCGCATCGGTTGCCATCCGGATGCTCACTCCGGGAAACGCCGCCCTCAGCTCGCGGCCGAGCGCAAGCGATCCCCACCCGTCGATGGACGGCGCGAGCTCGACCCGGTCCTCGAACGGGATGCCGAAGGTGGACACGCCGACTGCGGCCAGGCTGTCTTCGGCCGAGCAGCCGATCAGCAGGTCCCGTGCGGCCCGGATGCCGTGATCGAAGGCCGCCCGCGCGCCGCGGTCGGCGCCGGTGTCGACCACGGTGGCGGCGAGCTTGTTACCGGCCAGATCGCAGACTGCGGTCGCGATCTTCGTGCCGCCGAAGTCAATGCCGACCACGACCGGGGGATGGCTCATGCAGGGAATTTCTCTCACGATCCGGAGCTTCCACGAAATTAGTTAGGACAGTATCCTAACTATGTGACCCCCGACAAGGCCGGTCATGTACCTGTTACATAACGGCTCGCCGGTCCTCGCAGCCGGTACCCGCGGTAGGGAAGGATGAGCGCGTGGCCGTGACGACGACATCCGCGCAGCAGGATGATGCTGCCCGTTCCGACTGGGCTGGCGGCGGCGAAACCGACGCCGCAGCCGCTGGTCAGGACGTTGCCGGCGTGCTGGCCACGGGGCAGATCCGGGCCGGGCAAGCGGCCCGTCCCCAGCTCCTGCGCGCGCTCAACGAGCAGCTGCTGCTGCAGCATATCCGCCAGCTCGGCCGCTGTTCCCGTGCCGAGCTCGCGCGCCTGTCCGGACTGTCCAAGCCGACGGTGTCGCTGGCGCTGGCTAACGTCGAGCGCTCCGGGCTGGTGCGCGAGGCGGGCCAGCGTACCGGAGTCCCCGGCAGGTCAGCCGTACTCTATGAGGTCCGGCCCGAAGCCGGATACGTGCTGGGGCTGGATATCGGCCATCAGTACCTGCGCGGCGCGCTCGCGGACCTGACTGGGGAGGGGGTCGCCCGATCGGCCGTTCGAACGCGCGCGTCGAGCGTAAGCGGCCGGGTCAGCGAGCTGGTCAGGCTCGCCGATGAGCTGTGCGTTGCGGCCGGCATCGACCGGTCCGCGGTCACTCAGACCGTGATCGGCAGCCCGGGCGTGTACGACCCCCGGCGTAATGCCATCACACTGGCGGGCGGGCTGGCGGGCTGGGACAAGCCGGCCGTGCTGGCCGAGCTGAGGGAGGCGTTCGGCGAGCAGCTCGTGGTGGAGAACGACGTCGACGCGGCCAGCCTGGCCGAGCGCGAGCACGGTCACGGCCGAGAGGTCGGCACGTTCGTCTTCGTCTGGATCGGCACGGGCATCGGCATGGGCCTGGTCATCGACGGCAAGTTGCATCGGGGCGTGCACGGCGTCGCGGGCGAGATCGCCTTCATGCCCATCTCCGGCGGCCAGGGTGCCGATCCGGAAGACGCCCGGCGCCGGGGCACGCTGGAGGCGGCCGGCTCGGCCACGGCCGTGGTCCGGGCCGCTCGGCGGGCTGGCATGCGCGGCTCGGTGTCGGCTCGGCGCGTCTTCGAAGCTGCCAAGGCCGGCAATGAGCGCGCGGCCGCAGTGGTCGCTGACGAGGCTGAGCTCATCGCCAGGGCGGTCTGCGCGATCGTGACCGTCATCGATCCCGAGCTGGTTGTCCTGGGCGGCGGTATCGGCCAGGCGCCCGGCTTCGCTGAGGCGGTGGCGGCGCAGCTCAGTCGACTATCTCCAGTGCAGCCGGAGGTGCGGGTGAGCGCGCTCGGTACCGAGGCGGTTGTCGACGGATGCCTGGCGTCCGGCGCTGCCCTGGCCTGGCAGCGACTGACAGCGACGTTGCCGTCGCTGTCTGCATCCGACGGTGCCGCCGCTGGCGCTGAGCCGCGCTAACGCGCTGACCTCCGCCCCGCGATGACCCGGCTTTACGGGTCTAAATAATGCCTTGGTCGGACCTATTGACGGGTTCGTTTGGAAAGTATACGAACTAACTAACCATTCAACGGGGGCAGCTGTCCTGCGCGGCGAAAGCCGCTGGAAAGGAGTTGCCAGGCATGATCCGAGCCATTCGTCCACAGCTTGCAGCGGTTGTGGTCGCCGTCCTCGCGGCCGGCACCCAGCTCATCGGCCTTCAGCAGGTGCAGGCCCGGCCCATCACGACCGGGGCTGCGGCCGCCGTCTTACTCAGCTCATCGTCGGACACCGGTGCTTCTGACCTGTCCAACCTGGGCGCAAATGGCTGGGAAGTGCAGAGCAGCGCCGTCGCGACCCAGACCGGCGCGCAGATCTCCACCCCTGGCTTCAACACCAGTACCTGGCTGCCGGTCACCAACGATGACGCCGGCGCGCCGGGCACCGAAATCGAGGCGCTGGCGCAGAACGGCAAGTGCCCTGGCGACACCGCGCTGCAGCCGGTGACCCAGTCAACCGACGGCACGAACAGCGTCTTCTACTCCAACAACATGCAGCTCTGCTACGGCTACGAATCCAGCATCGGCGCGGACAGCGTGAGCACCTTTGACGTGCCGTGGTGGTGGCGCGCCGACTTCACCCCGAACCTGGCGTCCGGCCAGGTGGCGACGCTGATCCTCAACGGCGTCATCGGCTCGGCGAATGTCTGGGTGAACGGCGCCGAGGTGGCTACCTCGGCCACCGTGACTGGCGCCTACACCAAGTTCACGTTCAACATCACGCCGCGGCTCGTGTCGGGGACGAACTCGCTGGCAATCGAAGTGAACCCGAACGATCCGCTGACCATGTTCACTCTCGATGACGTGGACTGGAACCAGATCCCGCCGGACAACAACACCGGCATCGCCTCGCCGGTTCAGCTTGCTGTCGACGGTGCGCTCTCCGACGGCAACGCGCACGTCGTAGAGAACAACACGGCCAACCTCAGCAGCTCAGCCCTCACTGTGAAGTCCGACATCACCAACAACACCACGACGGCACAGCCCGGAACGGTCACGGCGACGATCACGCCGCCCGGCAGCGGAACGCCGATCACGGTCAGCCAGAACGTCACCGTCCCGGCGAGCACGACCCAGACGGTGTCGTTCACGCCGGCCAGCTTCCCGAGCCTGACGATCAGCAACCCGCAGGTCTGGTGGCCGTACCAGATGGGCGCGCAGCCGCTCTACACCCTGCAGACATCCGTCGCCCAGAACGGGACCACCCTCAACTCGACGTCCGAGACCTTCGGGATCAGGAACGTCACCTCATCGCTCGTCGGTTCCAACACCGGTGAGCCGTCCGGCACGAGGTCGTTCCAGATCAACGGCGTGCCGTTCGTCGTCCGCGGCGGCGGCTGGAGCCCGAACATCTTCCTGCACTACTCCTCGGCAGATACCGCCAAGGAGATCGCGCTGATGAAGAACCTGGGCCTGAACACCATCCGGCTCGAAGGCCACCTCATGCCGCAGGACTGGTACAGCCAGATGGACGCTGCCGGCATCCTGGTCAACGCCGGCTTCCAGTGCTGCGACGCCTGGGAGCTGCAGTCCAGCGGCCTGACCAGCTCGGCCGACTACGCCATCATGACCAACTCCGCGGTGGCGATCGCGCAGAACCTCCGCAACCACCCGAGCGTCTTCAGCTTCCAGTGGAGCGACGAGCCGCCGCTGGCCACGCAGGAGACGGACACCCTGAACGCGTTCAGCCAGCAGGACTTCGACGACCCGGTGATCTCCTCGGCCGAGTACAACTCGAGCCCGACGCTCGGCATCTCCGGGGAAAAGGAAGGCCCGTACGACTGGGTGCCGCCGAACTACTGGTACGACACCACGCACTTCGACAAGAAGGACTCGACGCAGACCAACGCCGGCGGTTCGTGGGGCTACGACAGCGAGCAGAGCGCGGGGGACACCATCCCGACCATGGACTCGCTGAACAGGTTCATGTCGCCTACCGAGCTGTCCGAACTGCTGAGCTCAAGCACGTACAACCAGTACCACGCCAACTACGAGCCGACCTGCAACAACAACTACAACTTCGGCACGCTTTGCCACTTCGACGCGGCGCTTGACGCCAGGTACGGGACGCCGACCACCCTGGCGCAGTACGTCGAGGAGGCACAGGCGCAGAACTACGAGGACACCCGGGCGCAGTTCGAAGCCTTCATCGACCACGCGAACAACACCCCGCTGCCCTCCACCGGGACCATTTACTGGCAGATGAACAAGGGCTGGCCGAGCCTGCTCTGGTTCCTCTGGAACAACGACGGCGACCAGGCGGGCAGCTATTTCGGCGCGCAGGAGGCCAACCGGCCGCTGCACGCGCTGTATGCGCTCGACAACGGCACGGTCACGCTCGACAACCTGGGCAGCACCACACAGTCCGGGCTGTCGGTCGAGTCGAAGGTCTACAACCTGGCCGGCTCGGTGCTCGACGATCAGACCGCGAGCAGCATCACCCTGAGCGGCCAGCAGGTGCTGAACAACGTGCTCACCCCGAAGGTGCCGACCACGCCGGTGGAGACCTACTTCGTGGAGCTGCAGCTCAAGCAGAACGGGACGCTGGTGGACCGGAACGTCTACTGGCTCTCCACCCAGAAGGACGCGGTGAACTGGAGCAAGTCGCTCGACAAGCCAGCTGGCGTCATCTCCACCTATGCGAACCTCACCGGCTTGAAGTCGTTGCCGCAGTCCAGCGTCTCGGCGACTGCGACGACGACGCAGCAGGCCGGCCCCGATGGCGCCGACCTGGCGACCACGGTGACGATCACCAACACCTCGTCGTCGGCCGTCGCGTTCCTGCTCCGGGCCGATGTCCGGCGCGGTACCGCCACCGGCGGGCTGCTGTCCGGCGACAACGAGCTGCAGTCCTCGATCTGGCAGGACAACGACATCACGCTGTTCCCCGGCGAGTCGCAGACTCTGACCGTGACCTATGACTCGTCCGACCTGGGCGCCAACACACCGGTCATCACGCTGTCCGGCTGGAACGTCGCGCAGGTCAACATCCCGGCCCCGGTCCCGTAAGGAGAACCATGAGACTCAACAGCAGGCTCACCCTGATCGCGGCCGCCGCTGTAGGCCTGATCGCGGCCGGGCCGACCGGCACGGCCATGGCGGCCGGGACGCCTCTCCCATCGAGCGTCTACGCGCCGTACTACGAGACATACCTCGCTCCCAACACCCCGAGCATTACCGCCACCGCGCAGGCATCCGGCGCCAGGTACTTCACGCTGGCGTTCCTGCAGGCAACCGGGAAGGGCTCGTGCAGCCTGGACTGGAACGGCAGCTCGACCCAGCCGCTCGATTACTACAACTCCGACATCACCTCGCTCCGCGCGATGGGTGGTGACGTCATCCCGTCGTTCGGCGGCTACAGCGCCGACCACGGCGGTACCGAGATCGCCGACTCGTGCACGAACGTGGACACGATCGCGGCCGACTACGAGTCGGTGATCACCACGCTCGGGGTCACCCGCCTGGACATGGACGTCGAGTCCAACGCGCTCAACAACACGGCCGGGATCACCCGCCGCAACCAGGCGATCGCCCTGACCGAGCAGTGGGCCGCCGCGAACGGCATCCCGCTGCAGATCCAGTACACGATCCCGGTCGAACAGTACGGTCTGGACCCGAACGGCGAGGCCGTCCTGCAGAACGCCGTTACCGAGGGCGCCACCGTGAACTCGGTCAACATCATGGTGTTCGACTACTACATCGCCAAGGAAGGCGTAGTGGAGATGGGCACCGCGGCCGAGAACGCGGCCAACAACACCCACACCCAGTTGCAGTCCATCTTCCCGAGCCTGACCTCGGCCCAGATCTGGCACATGGAAGGCATGACGATGCTGCCCGGCATCGACGACCTTCGCAAGAAGACCGAGGTCACCTACGAACCCGACGCAACAACGATGCTGAACTTCGCCCAGGCCAACAACATGAACTTCCTGTCGATCTGGGCGATCCAGCGTGACAACGGCGGCTGCCCCGGCACCGTTGACAGCAATACCTGCTCGGGCATCACCCAGAACACCTGGGACTTCAGCCACCTGCTCGAGCCCTTCACCAGCTAGGCAGCGACTCGCCGCCTGCACGGCGGCGCGCTCATGAGGACGCACGGGCCCGGCCGGATCGATCGGCCGGGCCCGGCGCGGGGCCGAAAGTGGCGAATCGGACCCCGGCCGAAAGTGGCGAATCGGACCCCGGCTACGGTATGGCTGACCGATACTGGGGCGGTGCTCGATACCGCGTTCGCGGCGACCCTGGCCAAGGCTCAGGGCGGTGACCAGGCGGCGTTCGCTGTCATCTTCCGCGACGTGCAACCGGTGCTGCTGCGGTACCTGAGCGTGATCGTGCCGGAGGCGGCCGACGACGTGGCCGGCGAGACCTGGCTGAACGTGGTGGCGGGCTTGCCGAAGTTCCGCGGCGACGAGCGGGGGTTCCGGGCCTGGCTGTTCACCATCGCGAGGCATCGCGCCACCGACTGGGGCCGGTCACGGGCCCGTTCTTACCCCGCGACGATCGCGGAGAGCGCCGCGCCCGATCGGCTGACCGCACCGGACACCGCCGACGTAGTACTAGAGCGGATGTCCACCCAGGCTGTGCTGGCAGCGATCGCGTCACTGCCCGGGGACCAGGCTGAGATCATCCTGCTGCGGGTGGTAGCCGGCCTGGACACTGCAGACGTGGCCAAGCTGGTTGGCAAGACGTCCGGCGCGGTGCGGGTGGCTGCGCATCGCGGGCTGCGGCGGTTGGCCGGCCTGGCGAGCCGGACGGATGTAACGGTATGAGCGGCTCGGACGCTTCGTCAGGCGAGATGCCTGGTTTCCCCTTCCCCGGCCGGTCCGGTCCCGAGCCGGACGAGCCGTTGCTAGACACGATCCTCAACGGACGGCCGCTGCCCGCTCACGCCCCGCAGGGTATGCTCGCGCTGGCTGACAGGCTCGCCAGCCTGGGCCGTCCGGCGGGGCCAGGCGAGGTGCCCGGCGAGGCCGCGGCAATGGCTGCGTTCAGAAGCTCGGTGGCTGGGGCCAGCGTCTCGCCCGCCGGAGGCGAGCCAGCCCACCGCAAGCCGGCCCGCCGCCCTCCCCCCCGGCGGCGGGCCGCTCGTCCGGCCCGGCTGGCCGGCGGGCTTTTCGTGGTAATGGTCGGACTGGGCAGCGCAGCCGCCTACGCGGACGTGCTCCCTGGCCCGGTCCAGGACTTCGCCCACCACGTGATCGACGCGCCGCCCGCCCACGTCTCCCGAGTCCGATCTGGCGACCACCAGCAGAGCAACGCACCGGCCGGTCACCCACGGGCCCGCGTCAGGCCGCGGCGCATCCCGCCAAGCCCGGCAGGCACGCCAGGCAACGGCAACAGGGAGCCAAGCCCGGCAAGGCAAAGGGCAAAGCTAAGCACGTCCATCGGCCGAATCCGGCCAAGCGCCGCGCCGCGGCCAAGCCGACCCATCCGCCGCACCCGACGCCGACGCACTCGGTTCACCCGACCCCGACGCACCAGGTTTAGAGTCGACGCCACCCGGTCTAAACCGGCGGGCATGACCGGGTAGCACCCCGGCGGGTCGGGATCCCGCCAGGGCGCTACCGCACCTGGTCAGGCCTTCACGGCCTTGAGCGTGACGACGTTGCTGTGGCTCTTGCGGTAGGTCGAGTCGCCGGCGAACACCATCTTGAACTGCGTCCGCGCTGTCGGCGCGACGGTGAAGGTGACCGAGCCGTCGGCGCCGGTGGTGCCGGTTGCCACCGCAGCCCACCTCGGCTTCTTGCCGGTGCGGCTGTCCAGCGTGATGGTCTCGTTTGCCACGCCCTTGCGGTGCGAGCGGAGCACGCCGGTCAGTGCGTCGGCGTGGTGCTTGCCGTGAGCGATCGGCTTGTTCTTGATGGACAGGGTGGTGGGCGCGAGCTTGCGTGGTGGCCCTTGGCGGCGCTGGCGGCTGTCGCGGTGGCCATCACGCCGCCGGTGGCCAGCACGGCTACGGCGGCGGCCGAGCCGACTCGGGTCAGCAAGGACGCTCGGATTGCGCGCATGAGTCTCCTTCGGGTGGGCGCCTCAGGACATGAGGCGCTGTCAACGGTCACCACCGAAGCGGACTCGCCCCGTTAGCTGTTACAAAGACCGCGGCTCGCTTGTCCTTGGCGTCGTGATTGGCACCAGCCCGAGCCCGGCTAGAGTCCTCTGGTGAGCGACGGCACCGATGCCACCCTCAGTCTCCCGCCGCGCCGGCTGCTGCGGTGGGAGATCTTCGTGGTCTTCGGCATCTCGCTCGGCGCCAGCGGCCTGAACGCCGCTCTGGACCTCGTCGGCGCGCTACTGTCCAGGCGGTCGCTGAGCAGCCAGCAGGCTCTCCTGGTCGGCCCGCTGGCGACCAATTCCTCGCTCGACCTGGTCCTCCAGTTGGTTGGCATCGCCGAGGCGCTGATGCCGGTTGTGCTCGTGCTGTATCTGATGGCCAGGTCCGGCGAGCCGGCATCGGCTATCGGCTTGGATGCAAGCGAGCCAGCCAGGGACTTGGTCAGGGGAGCAATCCTGGCGGCCGTGATCGGCGGTGCCGGGCTGGGCCTCTACCTGGCCGCGTTCCATCTCGGTCTCGCGCTCAACATCGTTCCCGAGTCGCTGCCGGCCGTCTGGTGGCGGATTCCGGTACTAGTGCTCAGCGCCGCGCACGACGGGCTCCTTGAGGAAGTCCTTGTCATCGGTTACCTGCTGCGGCGGCTCGACCAGCTTGGCTGGACGCCGTGGAAGGCGATCATCGCGGCGGCCGTGCTGCGCGGCTCATACCACCTCTACCAGGGATTCGGCGCGTTCCTCGGGAACGCGGCCATGGGCATCATCTTCGGCATCCTGTACCGCCGCTGGGGCCGGGTAATGCCGCTGGTCATCGCGCACTTTCTGATTGACGCCGTTACCTTCGTCGGGTACGCACTCCTGGTCGGAAGAGTGTCCTGGCTGCCGTAGCGCCTTGCCGCAACTGCGGCCCCTGGTTAACGGCCGAGACCGGTCAGCACCACCGCGCCGGGAAGGCTGGCCACCGCCGCGCCTGGCAACGTGAGCTTGGACCGGCGCAGGCCACTGCCGATGACCACCCAGTCGGCAGCAGCAACGGCCTCGTCGACGAACAATGGCCACTCAGCTGGCAGCCCGATCGGCGTGATGCCGCCGAACTCCATGCCGGTCAGCTCGACTGCCGTCTCAGTCGCGGCGAAGGATGCCTTGCGCACGTCAAGTTCCCGCTTGACCAGGCCGTTCACGTCCGCACGGGTGATGGCAAGCACCATGCAGGCGGCCATCCTGGTCTGGCCCTCCCGGCGCCCGGCGACCACGACGCAGTTCGCTGACTCGGTCAGCGGGACCCCGTACCGCTCGCAGAACGCGGCCGTATCCGCCACGGCCGGATCAATCTCGGCCACGCCGACTTGGTCCGCGGGCAGCTTGCCCGCCAGCTCTCGGAGCGCGACTGCCACCGCCGGCGCCAGCAGGTCCGGGCGGTCGAGTGCGGGCACGGCGGGCAGATTGCCAATGCGCATGGTCACGCGCCGCAGTCTAAATGCCCCTCGCCCCCCAGCGGGCCGGAGCGGGCCTAACCACTCAGGCTGGCCAGCTGGGCTGTCGTCACCTTCTCGGCCCCGTTACGCGTGTAATGGACTTTGACTTTGTCGCCGGGCTTGAACTGGGCGAGCGCGCTTTCCAGGTCTTGCAAGCTGGGCGTGGCCAGGTCGCCGACGCTGACGATGATGTCGCCGGCCCGGATGCCGGCCTTGTCGGCCGAGCCGCCCTTGGTCACTGCGAGCACCGCCACGCCGGCCGCCTTCCCTTGTCGGTTGGCTGCGGTCTGGGCCGTGATGTCGAGCGTGGCGCGATCGGAGTTAGTGACCTTGCCGGACTCAATCAGCTGACGGGCGATGTTCTTCACGGTCGCGCTGGGGATAGCGAAGCCGATGCCCGGCGCGGCGCCACCCTGGCCGGGCAGGGTGGCGGCCAGCGTCGGGATGCCGACAACCTGGTCCTGCAGGTTCACGAGGGCGCCGCCGCTATTACCCGGATTGATCGCGGCACTGGTCTGGATGGCAGCAGTGATCAGGCTCTGACCGCCCGGACCCGATCCGCCGACAGTCCTGCCCGTGGCCGAGATGATGCCCTGGGTGACGCTGTCGGCCAGGCCAAGCGGATTACCCATAGCCAGCACGATCTCGCCGATCTGGGTGTCATTGGAATCGCCGAACGTGGCGGGCTTGAGCGCGTCCGCGTCCTTGGTAACCCGGATCACGGCGAGGTCGTCGGGCGTGAACATGCCGACGACCTTGGCGGTCAACGCGGTGTTGCCGACTGCTTCCCGCACCTGCACTGTTTTGGCGGTGCCGATTACGTGGGCATTGGTGACGATGTCGCCCTTGGCGTCATAGACAACCCCGGAGCCGGTCGAGTTTCCGGCGCTGATCTGCACGACCGAGGGAAGGACTTCGCGGACCACGGCCTCATACAGGTTCTGAAGCTGAGATGGCGAGGTGCCGGCCTTGCGCGAGGCGGCCGAGCTCGAGCACGCGGCTGCCACCGCGGACACCGTCAGGATGGCAGCGCCCGTCGCCACGAATGCGCGCAGGCGCGATCTAGGTGACGGATCCACAGATACTTCCCCCCGACAGCGAAACGTCAACGCCCTCTATTCTGTCCACCATGTCGCTGCCCGAATCCCTTGCTGAGACCATCGGCCGCACGGCAATTCCGGTCGGCCAGGCCACGGTCACGAACCTCGCCGCGGCAGCTTCCGCGGGAACGGTGACAGCCGCCGAGCTGACCGCGTTTTACCTGACCCGGATCGACAGCCTCAATCCCGCCCTGCGCGCTGTCATCACGGTCGGGCCGCAGGCAGTGGCAGAGGCCGAGGCGAGTGACGCCCGCCGTGCGGCCGGGGCCGGGCTCGGCTCGCTGGAAGGTATCCCGGTCCTGGTCAAGGACAACATCGCGGCAGACCGCCTGCCGGCAACGGCCGGTTCGCCCGCGCTCGCGGCGGCTGCCGCGACCGATGCGTTCCTCGTAGCCCGGTTGCGGGCGGCCGGGGCAGTGGTGCTGGGCAAGGCGAACCTGTCGGAGTGGGCGAACTTCCGGTCCCGGCCGTCCAGCAGCGGCCTGAGCACGCTCGGCGGGCAGGCCGTGAACCCGCACGGCAGCGGCCGCAGCCCGTCAGGCTCGAGTTCCGGGTCGGCGGTAGCCGTGGCGGCCGGGCTGGCACCCCTGGCGGTCGGCACGGAGACGGACGGCTCGATCGTGTCACCGGCCGGGGCATGCGGCGTGGTCGGTATCAAGCCCACCGTCGGGCTCGTCAGCCGGACCGGCATCGTTCCGATCTCCGCGGCGCAAGATACAGCGGGCCCGATGGCCATGACAGTCGCGGATGCTGCGTTCCTGCTGACGGCGATAGCGGGCGCCGACCCCGCTGATCCGGCGACCGAAGCCGCAGCCGGTAACGCCTGCGACTACACCGCTTATCTCGACCCGGCGGCGCTCGAGGGAGCTCGCCTCGGCGTCTGGCGGGCCGGCTCTGAAGGGGCGGGGCCTGCGACAATCGTCGTGCTCGAGTCAGCTCTGGCAGCACTGCGCCGGGCGGGCGCGCACATCGCGGATCCGGTCGAGCTGACCAACGCTAACAGGATCAGCGAGCCCGAGTTCGCCGCGCTCAGCCGCGAGTTCAAGCACGACATCAATGCGTATCTGGCCCGCCTCGGCGGCGAGCACCCGGCTGATCTGGCCGGCCTCATTGAGTTCAATACTCAGAACGCGGCCACGGTGCTGGCTCACTTTGGCCAGGAATGGTTCACCGAAGCGGACGCGACCAGCGGTGACCTGACAGATCCGGAGTATGTCGAGGCAAGGTCCGCGGCGGTCCGGCTGGCCCGAGGCGGCCTGGACACGGCGCTCGCTGACAACGACCTGGACGCGGTCATCGCGCTGACCGGTCATCCGGCCTGGCTGATCGACCATGTGCTCGGTGACTATCACTCCTGGGGGACCTCCAGCCCGGCAGCGGTGGCCGGCTATCCGTCGGTCACGGTGCCCGCCGGGAACGTCGCCGGGCTGCCAGTCGGCCTGTCGTTCATCGGGCCGGCCTGGAGCGAACCGCGGCTGATTGCCCTGGCGCACGCGTTCGAGCAGGCCCGCTGACTCGATCTTTGGTACTGACCCAGGCAGCGATAACCTGGCGCCCATGGATTCCTGGCCTGCAGCTGAGGTTCCCCCCCTGCCGGGCTCGGCCCCCGCGACGATGATCTGGGACACGGCCAGCCGTGGGCTAGCCGAAGCCGCTCCGGGCGCGACGGCCACGCTGTATGCCTGCGGTATCACCCCTTATGACGCCACCCACATCGGTCACGCGGCCACGTTCCTGGCCTGGGATCTGCTGGTGCGAGCCTGGCTGGACGCGGGCAAGCAGGTGCTCTACGTGCAGAATGTCACCGACGTGGATGATCCGCTGCTGGAGCGCGCGGACCGGGACGGCGAGGACTGGCGCGACCTGGCGAGGCGCGAGATCGAGCTCTTCCGGTCCGACATGACGGCCCTGCGGACGCTGCCGCCGGCGCACTACGTCGGAGCCGTCGAATCACTGCCGTTGATAGAGCGATTCAACCGGACTCTGGCCAGTCGAGGATCGCTATATGAACTTGACCGGGACACGTACTTCTCGCGGGCGGCCGACTGGCGCTTCGGCTCGGTTTCCGGCCTGGACACCGAGACGATGATCAGGCTGTCGGCTGAGAACGGGGGAGATCCGTCCCGGCCCGGCAAGAAAGATCCGATCGATCCGTTCGTGTGGCTGGGACAACGGCCTGGCGAGCCGTCCTGGCCGTCGGAGTTCGGCCCCGGCCGGCCCGGCTGGCATGTCGAGTGCGCGGCCATCGCGACTCATTACCTCGGCACGACCTTCGACGTCCAGGCGGGCGGCCGCGACCTGATCTTCCCGCATCACGAGATGAGCGCCGCGCATGCGCGTGTTGCCCTGGACCATGCCAGGGAGGGGAACGCGGATCGGAAGGGGAACGCGGACCTCGCTGGGGAACCGGCCTTCGCGCGTCGGTACGTGCATGCTGGGATGGTCCGGCTGGACGGCGAGAAGATGTCGAAGTCCCGGGGCAACCTGGTCTTCGTCTCGAAGCTGCTGGAAGCCGGCCACGACCCGATGGCGGTGCGCGCTGGCGATCATCTCGCACCACTACCGGGCGGACTGGGACTGGACCGAGCAGGCGCTGCCCGAAGCCGAGGGCCGTCTCGCGGTCTGGCGTGGTGCCGTGGCCGCGGCTTCTGGATCAGCGGCCCGGCTGGCCCGGCTGGCCGCGGGCGGCGGCCGGTGAGCGCGTTCTCGCGGCCATGCGCGAGCGACTGGCCGATGATCTCGACGCTGCCGGCGCCATTGCGGTAGTGGACGAATGGGCCCGCGAGGCCGCCGCTGGACGAGCGGATGGTTCCGGCCCGCTGGTGCGCGCCGCGGTCGACGCCCTGCTCGGCATCGCGCTGTAGCTGTCTGGCGCTGCCTGGCCATCGAACTGCTCCAGAGCGCAAGTTACCGAGTGAGGCAGACGTCACGATTGCTTGAGCAATGGCTCCGCCCCAACTGAACCGGCGTCCGCCGAGCGCCACGATCAGTGCATCTGATCGCCGTGACCTGAGACCAGTGACTTGGCCCGCCGGCTTGCGGGCCCGGTCGCGGCGCGCTTGCCGATCAGTCCCGGCGCGGTCCGCTCGAGCATCCACCGCGGAGCCTGTTTGGCCTGGTAGTGCACGCGCCATAGGGGGGCGCGAGATCGCACACTCTCGTTGCTGTCGGTGCGGGGAGATGCGTACGCTGCGGTCAGGCCTCTGACGGGAGTAGCCGATGAGCGATGTCGGGGGATTCGCCTACGATTCGTTGACTGGTCCCGCCGTACCGGCATTGAGACGCCGACGCATGCGGCGGTGGAGTGCACTTGCCGTTCTCCTGCTGGCCGTGGCAGCGGTAGGTGTCCTGTTCGCCGGCTGGGCCGTGAGTTTCCAGCCGCTCGGCTTTGGTGGCACGGGATTTGGCAACGAATATTATCCGGGGCTGCCTACCGGCGTGGGCATCCGCGAAGTCAACACGTTCGGGGGCGTGCGCGAGGACATTTACATTCCGCCCCAGAAGGGCACGTTCTCGCTGTTCGTGGACCTGACTAACAATGGCAATCGCGCAGTGACCATCGACTCTGTAACGCTTCCACGGGATGACGGAAGATTCGAGCCGCTGACCCCGGCCGGGCCGGTCATCTACTCAGCCGAATATCCGGGCTCGCTTGTCGGCTGGAAGACGGCCGTCCTGCGCGACGTGACCGTGGCTCCCGGCAGCGACATCTACATCGGAATCCCGGTCCGGACCTGGCCGTGCGCGATCGAGCACAGCTGGATAACGGTGCCCTCGTTCTATGTGACCTACAGTTATCTCGTATTCACTCATACGGTCGCGGTCGCGTGGGGGAACAAGAACGACCAGCTCATCATGCAAGGGCTCGGGGGTAGGCCGGGACAGCCGGGCGTCATTTGCGTGCCTGAGCGTTCCTAACCGAGCCCAGCAGTCTGGCGGCAGCCAGTGCTTAGGGCTGAGCCTGCGTCTAGCTTGACCGACCGCGACCCTGATGGGCCTAGACATCCCAGTGCAGGGAGCTGTCAGCGCGCGGCTTAGCGGCCGCTAGAGATGCATTGTTATGTGAAACATGATGGCGCGAGATTGCATTCGCTGCCGCGGCCCGGAAGTCCGCACTTTGCGCCGCGTAGCCACTCCACCGGGGCTGTCGCGAATCGCGGCTGGCCGTGCCAACTGGTGTCTGGCCTGGCAGTTCGGCGCTTTGGGATGATTTTGATCATGGTGTACCGGTACCGGGCAGATCGGCGGACGCCGACCGGTCGGCGGCGGGCCGGGGCGGTTAAATGCTGGTCAAACGTAGGAAATATCGGTCTGCTTAGATATGAGCCATGGCCGATGGGGCAATCGGCACGACGTGCGAACGGCTTCGCCCACGTGCAGGAGCGTTGCGCGAACTGAGGCGGGTCTGCCAGCAGGCAGCCCGAGGGACGATGACATCGACAATCCGGACCGTGGTTGGTCAGCTTAGCGGGGGCAACGGAGCGACCCAAAGCGACCGCCCGCTGGCCGCGCAGCCGGTCACCTCCGCGCCCTCGGGGTTCTCGGCAGGACCGCTCTGGATGCGTATTGTGCCGCCGCTTGCTGCCCTGGTGGTGATGCTGTACGGAATCGACGGAGCATCGTATTTCCCTGACGAGTCAGCGACGCTGTCCGCGGTGCATCGGTCATTTTCCCAACTGCAGTCCATGCTTTACAACATCGATGCGGTGCACGGCCCGTACTACATGCTCATCTGGGTGGTCGCGCGGTTCGCCGGTACCAGCGAACTGGCGATCCGAATGCCGTCCGCGCTGGCGATGGTCGTGGCCGCGGCGGGTGTTGCGGCGATCGGCCGGCGGCTGGTATCGCCAAGGGCAGGGCTGGCCGCCGGGCTAGTTTTCGCGGGCCTGCCGCTGGTTAGTTTCTATGGCCAGGACGCCCGGCCGTACGCGATCATGACAGCATTCGCTACGTTGGCCAGCTACGCGCTGCTCCGAGCCCTGGATGCCGGGCCCGGACGGCGCCGGAGCGGCTGGCTCATGGTATACGGAGCCTGCATGGCCGGGCTCGGCCTGGCACAGGTGCTCGCCTTGCTGCTCATCACCGCCCATGCCGTGACCGTCGCACTGCGCTGCCTGTCCCGCCGCCAGCAGGCCAAGTGGTCGCTGGTGCTGGGCTGGCTGGCCGCAGTCGTGTTTGCTGTCGCTGCCGCGAGCGCCATCCTCGTGCTGGGCTGGAAGCAGCGCAACACCCTCATCTTCATGGTGAACCTGCCCTGGCCGACAAGCCTGTATCAACTGTTCGGCTCGAACACACTGACGCTCGCCCTCGGCGTGACTCTGGCGTGCGGGATCGCGGCTAGCGCACTCACTGGCCGGCTCCGGGCCAGCTGGCCGGCCGACCTAGCCGCGCTGTGCGTGCCCTGGCTGGTTCTTCCGCCGGTGCTGCTGCTGGTCATATCGATGAGTTCGCCAGCCTTCGCGGTTCGGTTTGTCGCCTACTGCTTCCCCGCGATCGCGCTGCTGGCCGGGGCTGCGCTGGACGCGCTGGGCTGGCTGGCGGGCACTGCCGCGTTGATCGCCATCGTGCTGGCCGGGCTTCCCCTGCAACTGGCTGAGCGCGCCCCTAGCGGCCACGGCTCGGACATCCGGCTGGTTGATCAGATCATCGCAGCTCACCGGCGGCCGGGCGACGCCGTGCTTTACGGCACGCTGGCTGCGCAGTACCGGCAGTTCGCTTACCCCTACGGGCTGGCGTCATTGCGTGACGTTAGCCTCCTGCAGACGCCGGCCGAGGCCGGCAACCTCACGGGCACGACGGTCGACGGCACGGTGCTTTATCAGCGGCTGGCCACGGTCTCGAGGCTCTGGCTATACGGGGGCGGCCCCGGCGCACAAGCGATTGATCTCGGGATCGCGCAGAGGGCGGGCTTCCGGCCAGTTCAGGTCTGGCACATAGGTGGCACACCGGTCGAGCTCTGTGCGCGCCCGCCGCACCGCCGGAGGCCTGCGCCTGCTGATCGCCGCCGAGATGCCGCACCGGGAATTTGGGCAGCACAACATCACTAAGCTCGAAGCCCTCGCAAGCCGTCTGGTGGTTGCGACCACCGGGCAGGCGCCACATCATCACTCCGGGCTGGGTCTGTTCCAGCATCCACCTCGGGGGCCCTGTAGCACCAGGCAGATGAGGGTGACGGCCCCGGTCGCCCACCATATCTCCGGATAGCTCGTCGGCTTCCCGCGCAGCCGGCCTGGGCGCGGCGACTGACGGTCAGCGCGTCAAGGACGAGATCTTGGCCTTTCTGCCCGGCCTCGTCGATGAGTGCGCTGATGAGGCGGGTACCGATGCCGCCGCCTCGATGATCGGGGCGGGGACAGCGGGTGGGGACAGCGACAGCGTCGCATTGGTGCTAGTCTTCTAGAACACTAGAAGAGAGAGGACACGTGATGGTCGAACGACTGCAGCACGCCGCAGTCGCCGCGGTACCGGATGTCGCGCCCGTCACCGTACCGGACGCCGCGGTGACGAGCCGGCCGTGGGCGATGGGCGATCCGGGGCCACGCGGCCGGTTCGGGTCATTCGGCGGGCGTTTCGTCCCTGAGGCGCTGGTGCCGGCCTGCGAGCAGCTCGAGGCGGCTTTCCGGGCGGCCTGGGCCGACGCGGGCTTCCGGGCCCGGCTGGCCGGCTTGCAGCGCTCCTATACTGGCCGGCCGACCCCGGTCACCGAGGCGACCCGGCTGTCCGAGGCCGTGGGTGTGCGGGTGCTGCTCAAGCGCGAGGATCTCGCCCACACCGGCAGCCACAAGATCAACAACGCGCTGGGCCAGGGGCTGCTGGCCCAGCGGATCGGCAAGACCGCGCTGGTCGCCGAGACGGGCGCGGGCCAGCACGGGGTCGCCACGGCGACGGTAGCCGCGCACCTGGGCCTGGGGTGCACGGTGTACATGGGGGCGAAGGACATCGCGCGGCAGGAACTCAACGTGTTCCGGATGGAACTGCTCGGGGCGGCCGTGGTGCCCGTCACCTCGGGGGCGCGCACGCTCAAGGACGCGACCAGCGAGGCGCTGCGGCACTGGGTGACCACGGTGGACTCCACGCACTACTGCATCGGATCAGTGCTGGGCCCGCACCCGTACCCCTGGCTGGTGCGGGAACTCCAGCGGGTCATCGGGGACGAGGCGCGCGCCCAGTGCGCGGAATTGCTCTCGGGGGCCGGGCCGGACGTCGTCGTCGCGTGCGTGGGCGGCGGGTCGAATGCGGCCGGGACATTCGCCGGCTTCGTCGCCACCCCGGCCCGGCTGGTCGGCGTCGAGGCCGCGGGCGGGGCGGCGGTGACGGACGGCCGCCCCGGCGTGCTGCACGGCTCCCTGTCGTCCTTCCTGCAGGACGAGGACGGCCAGATCGCCGAGGCGCGCTCCGTTTCTGCCGGGCTCGACTACCCCGGCGTCGGCCCCGAGCATGCCTGTCTGGCCGAGTCCGGGCGCGCCGAGTACCAGACCGCGACCGACGAGGAGGCCGTGGCCGCGGCCGAGTTGTGCGCCAGGACCGAGGGCATCCTGCCCGCGCTCGAGTCAGCTCACGCCCTGGCCTGGGTGCACCGCGCCGCCCACGCCGGAGACGTGGCCGGCGGCGCGACGGTGCTGATCACCATGTCCGGCCGCGGCGACAAGGACGCCGCCTGCCTGAAGGAGATCGTCCGTGGCCGCCGTTGAGACCGCACTGCGCCAGGCCCGCGCCGCCGGCAGGCCCAGCCTCGTCACCTACGTCACCGGCGGGATCCGCGAGGACTGGACGGACCTGCTGGCCGCGATGATCGAGGCCGGCGCCGACGCGGTCGAGATCGGCCTGCCGTTCTCCGATCCGATGCTGGACGGCCGCACCATCCAGCAGGCCTCGGCCGCCGCCATCAGCCGCGGAGCGAGCACGGCCGGCATCCTCGGCCAGCTCAGCGCGGCCGCCGCCGGCGACGTCCCGCTCATCGCGATGACCTACGCTAATCACGCCTACTCCCGCGGCCTGCCCGCATTCTGCCGCCAGCTCGCGGATGCGGGGCTCAGCGGGGTGATCATCCCCGACCTGCCCGCGGTCGAGGCCGGCGACTACCTCGAGGCGGCCGGACAGGCTGGCCTCGACGCCACCCTGATGGTCACCCCCGCCACCGGGCAGGAGCAGGTTAAGGCCATCGCCGGGCGCACGCGCGGTTTCCTGTATGTCATGAGCGTCATGGCCACCACAGGAAACCCGCACGAGAGCGCCGACACTGCCCGCTGGGCGGTCGCCGCCCGCGCCCGCCGCCACAGCCCCCGGCCGGTGCTGATCGGCTTCGGCATCGACACCCCCGGCCGGGCGGCGGCAGCGGCCCGGCACGCCGACGGCGTCATCGTCGCCTCCGCGTTGATGCGCCGCGTACTGGACGGCGCCAGCAGCGCCTACATCGGCCGCGACGTGGCCGCCCTGCGCACCGCGCTCGACCAGGCCCGCCCGTGAGCACGGCCCGACGGACGGCTGACGACCGGCAGCCCAAGTACCTGCGCATCCACGGCGCCTTGCGGGACCGGATCACCAGCGGCCGATGGCCCGCCGGCAGTCCGCTGCCCTCCCAGCGCGAGCTGGCCAGCGAGTTCAGCGTCAGCATCATGACCCTGCGGCAGGCACTCCAGCTGCTGGCCGACGACGGGCTCATCGACACCCGCCATGGCAGCGGCACCTATGTGGCCTCCCGGTACGCCTACGGCCTCGGTCACCTGCGCAGCTTCGCCGCCGACCTCGCCGCCCAGGGCGCGCAGATCACCACCCGGCTGCTCGCCGCGGACACCGTCGCGGCGCCGGACGACGTCGGCGCCCGCCTCGGCGCGGCCGGCCAGGTCCTCCGGCTGCGCCGCCTGCGGCTGGCCGACGGCCGGCCGGTCATCGTCCAGACGTCCTATCTCCCGGCGCAGCTGGCCGCGGCCCTGGATCCCGCCGACCTCTGCCGCCGGGGGCTATACACCGTCCTGGCCGAGCATGGCCGCGCGATCGGCCGGACCAGCGAGACCATCACCCCCGCGGCCCTGAGCGCCCGCGACGCTCGTGACCTCGACCGGCCCGAGGCCAGCCCGGCACTGTTCAGCCACCAGGTCAGCTTCACCACGGCCGACCTCCCTGTCGTCGACGACCACGCGCTGCTGGCCGGGGACAGCGTGGCCATCACCGCGAACCGCGCCGCCGACCTCCTCGACGTCCATTACACGCTCGCCACCCGCTGAGGCGGAGCGGGAGCCGCCCGGCGGTAACGCGGCCGTCGTTCGGCCGGGCTGGAGCGCGCTGGCAGCGGGTATTTCCTGGGCGAGCACCCGCAGGCTTGACGCATTGGTGATCGGTGCCGGGATGAGCGGGCTGACCAGCGCGATCTGCCTGGCGAGGCGGGACCTCACGGCGCGATCCAGGCTGCCAAGCGCGGCGGCCAGGGCCAAGGCCTTATGACCGGGTCGATCTTGCGTCAGCCGCCACCCTGGCACTTGCTTAGCTCTGTGGTGCCGTCTGCACATCGGCGCATGTCTACCAGTACGCCACACCTTGGCTGACCTAACCGGACGCTGCGGCCCGGCAGTCAGGGCTTTGCACCACGTGCCAACCTGGTTCTAGGCCATCTCGCAAACAACCTCGACATGCGTTATCTGCTGGCCGCCATGGACTGTTGCGGCGCCTCTGGCAACGCACCCGCCCCGGAAGCCACCTGGACCGTAGCCGGTAAAGCGGTAGGTTCCCGTCGGCAGGAACATCCGGAAGTGACCGCTTCTCCCGACGGTGACGGAGAACACCCGGCCCGCCTGGTTGCGGGCAACTACGCGTCCCGGGAGCGGCTCGACAATGCCGGACCGGTTGCGGCTCGCAGGGCCACCAGACGCGGTGAAAGTGCCGGCGACATCCCAGCGTCTCCCACTCAGCTGGTGATGCTGGTTCTGACTGCATCCCGCGACTGCTATCAACGCGATGAGTAGCATCGAAGCCGCTCCCAGCGATCGCCGCATGGTGCTTAGACGCCTTGGCGGCGGTGCCCGTTCCACTGACCTCGAAGATATCTGGACGCTGAGGTTCAGACCGGGTAGGAATCGGCTTTGCTGACGTAGCACCGGCCGTGCGGGAGCCGCCAGGTCAGGACGCCCGGCTCGGGCTGGCCGAGCTGCCGAGCGATCGGCTCAGGCTGGATACGGCTCACCACTCGTTACGTAGCTGCGGTGGTGAGGGAGGCGCCAGGTCATCTGTCCGGGCCGATCTTGGCTCAGCTGCCAGCCCGGGGCTTGCTTAGCGCGATGGTGTCGTCTGCAGAGCGGCGCCAAATTACATTCACAAGTGCGCCCGCCCTGGTCGAACGGGATCGTGTGGTCGACGTCGCAGCGGACCGCGGCGCGGCGGCAGCCGGGGGAACAGCAGGTCCGCTGCCGGACCCTGATCAGGTGGACCAGGTTCGGAGGGGCGACGTACCGGGCTGATTGCCGCCCGTGGCTGCACTCGCCGGTTTCCAGCGTCCTGAGCCTGGCCTTCAGGCCGGCGGCCCACTTAATGAGGTCGGGGCCTGCCGGGGGCGGCGCCCGGCGCGCGCAGCCGTGCGCGACCGCGCGACCGTCCGGGCCCGTGAGCGTGAGGCACCAGCGCGCGGCTGTCCCCATCAGGGCGGCCAGGTCGCGGCAGGTGCCGGCGTCGGCCGGGCCGTGCCCGGCGACTTCGCCGGGAGTGTCGGTGAGCCCGGCCCAGGAGGTCATCGGCAAGATCAGGTTGACGGTGCCGCCCAGCTGCGGCCAGCCAGCCGCGCTCGGGACGCTCGCAGCGTCCGCGTCGGTGGCAGCCGCCGGGTCGGTCTTGGCCGCCCCGTCGTTCGGGTCGTTGACGTCGGCCGGCGGGCCTGTGTCGTCGCTGGCGGCGGCGTCGCCGCCGACCTCCGCGCCGCCGTGCCCGGCTCGAGGACGCCCGGCGGGGGCCGGCAGCAGCGAACTGACCGGCCGGCCGGCGAGCACAGCGAGGTAAGCGGCGGCGCGAAGCTGAGCGATGGTGCCGGCCGCGCCGTGGCCCTTGAGCCAGCGGGCCAGCGCGGTCAGCCGGTTGTCCGCGGCGATCACCTCGGCCGGCGGAAGTTCCCGCCCGGCCAGGGCCGCGTTCCCCGATGGCTCGTCCCAGGCCTGCACCTCGGCGTCCTTGCGAGCGGCCTCACGCCGCCGCCGCGCCGCGCCGGGGTCGAACGCCAGCACCGCCCGCCGCAGCGCCGCGCGCAGCTGGCCGGTCGTCCACCCGCTTGCCCGGCCCAGCAGCGATCTGGCGATCTCGGCGGCGTCCTCGTCGTCCAGCCCGGCCAGCTCGTCGACGAGCACGCAGGCCCTCGCCCAGTCGATCTCGCCGCGGGCCAGCGCGGCCAGCACCTCCGGCAGCCGGGCCAGCCCGGCCGCCACCGAGGTCAGCCGCCCTGCCGACCGGCCGGTCAGGGTCAGCGCCGCGCCGACTTCGTCATCGACATGCTCGGCCAGATGCGGGTTGTCCAGGTCACGGGCCTGCTCCGCGCGGCGGATCGCCAGCTGCGACACCGCACCGGCCTCCCCGGCCTGCGCCCACGACGCCAGCCGCCGCCAGGCCCGCAGCACACCGATCAGCTCCGACTCCCCGAGGCGCGCATGCCCGGGCCCGTCCTGCCCGCCCACAGCCGCGGCGGTCAGCCGGGCCAGCAGCGGCCCGGGCACCAGAGCGTCCAGCGCGCCGCCGGAAGCGAACCCGGACCCGCAGCAGCCCGGATCGCCGTGCAGGAATCCGGCCGGCACCGACTCGCCCGCCCCGGTCCACGGCCCGGCCTCATAGTCGGCCCGCACATCAGCCGGAAGCCCCGCCAGCCAGGACGCGTGCTCGGCCTGGTCGTCATTGCGTTCGTCCGCCGGATCCAGATCCTCATGCTCGTCCTCGTCACCCGGATACCAACCGGCCGCGCAGTCTTCCTGCCACCACGCCTCCGCGGCAGGGTCGGCTCCTGTCACCCCGAACTCGCTCATTTGTCTCACCGCCTCCCGGCCGAAAGTCCATTGTTCGCTCATAGTATCGAGAGCCACCGACAATTCTGACGTTCGTTCCGTCTTGGCCGCGAGCAATTAAGACGAACTTCCAGCCAGCGGACGTAATTTGATCGACGCGACTTAGCCCAAGAGGCAACCGCTCGTCAACGGCATTTCCTGTGGTTGTGAATTGCCGTCGCCTTGTCCACCGCCACCGGAAACGGCCCAGCGCCCGGTCGGCGCTCGTTCCCATCATTGTCCGCATGACAGACACCACACCTGCGGGTGACGACGCCCCGCGTTCCTACCCGGACACACCAACCGTGCAGCCCAGCGGCGTGGCCGGAAAGCTGCAGCTACGGGCTGGCTCCGCCGAGGCCGTGCTCGCGGTCGTACCGCACATGCTCGGTTTCTATCCCAGCCGCAGCCTCGTCGTGCTCGGCCTCGGCGACCACAACCGGGTCCGCGTGACCTTCAGGTATGACCTTCCTGATCCGCCGGATGCTGAACTGGCCGCTGACATCGCCGACCATGCCGCATACGTGCTTAACCGAGAGCGGATCGGCGCGGCCATGCTCATCGGTTACGGGCCCGACGTGCTCGTCAACCCGGTCGCTGGCTGCGTCGTGGACGGCCTGATTGTGGCCGGCGTGCGGGTGCCCGACGCGCTGCGCGCTGATGGCGGCCGGTACTGGTCGCTGTTCTGCGATGATCCGTCGTGCTGCCCGCCAGCCGGGAAGCGGTACGACCCGGGCTCGCATCCGGCTGCAGCGGAAATGAGCGCGGCCGGGCTGACCGCGCACCCGGACCGGGAAGCCCTCGTCCGTACCCTGCAGCCGGCTGCCGGAAGCTCCGAGGCGATCCTTGACGCAGCCAACCTGGCCAGGCTCAGACGCGGCAAGGTCGTGGCCCAGAGCCAGGCATCAGGAGAACGGGATCCGAAGTTGCGGCTGGCCCGGGTGGGCAGGGCAGCGGTGCAGCGGGCGATCCGCCTTTACCGGGCGGGCGGCTCCATCACCAATCCGCACCAGCTTGCCTGGCTCGCGGTCCTGCTCACCGACCTGAGGGTGCGTGATGACGCCTGGGCCAGGATGGACCCGTCCCGCACCGAAGGGCATCTGCGGCTATGGACCGACGTGCTCAAAGGAGCGTCGATCGACTACGTTCCCGCGCCAGCCGCGCTGCTCGCATTCACCGCCTGGCAAGCGGGTAACGGGGCATTGGCCGCGGTCGCCGTAGATCGTGCGCTCGCTGCCGATCCGGAGTATTCGATGGCCTTGCTGCTGAACAGCGCGCTGCAGGCTGGCCTGCCACCGTCCGCGGCGAAAATGCCGATGACCCCGGCCGAGGTCGCGGGGAGCTATGCGGCGGCGGTGGACAACGCCCCTGTCAGCCGCGACACGACCGCACGGCGATCGGGTACGCGGCGCTCGGGTACGCAGCGCTCGGGTGCGCGGCGCTCGGGTGGGCAGCGCTCGGCTGCGCGGGGTCGTAGCACGCGCGCTGGCCGAAGGCCGTCATCTGCTGGACGGGCAGGTAGCAATCCGCCAGCCGATGGCCAGCCACGGGAATACCGGCGAAGCGGATCCACGGCGAGCGCGGCTGGCCGCGCTAACCGCCGATGACCGACCTGGCCGCCGGCATCGTCGGAATGTGGGCAGCAGCGGAGCGGTGAACCGGCTTGCTGATGTCGGCAACGTCGTCCGGCACTACCAGCGGCGCGAGCAGCCGTCCTTCCGGATACCGCAATGCGGCCGGTGGCAATGCGGCCGGCCTGCCACTGAGAAGCACCCGGACCGTACCGACCTGCGGCAGTCCGGATCTGCCGTCCGGGGAACCCGGCGACTCCGCCGGCGAGGGTGCTGTCGTGGATCCCGGTACCCGACGGAGCGCCTGGGCGGCGACTGCGGCCGCCGAGCCCATCGTGATGGCACCGGGCACGGCCCGGCTGATGCGGTCGGCGACGAGCTCGTACTCGGTGCAGCCGAGGACGATCGCCTCGCAGCCGGCCGGGGTCTGGGCCGCCGCGACGGTGATGGCTGCGTCGGTCGCTGCGTCGTCACCAGCGTCGACCGCGTCGGCGAGGCCAGGACAGGCAACCGCCGTGACGTCGGCCGAGCCGCCGAACTCCGCGATCAACCGGCGCTGATAGGCGCTGGCAGTTGTCGCGACTGTTGCCCAGATCGCGACCCGGTGGTGAGCCGCGGCGGCAGGCTTAATGGCCGGGACAGTGCCGATAACCGGGATGCCAGGCTCGAATTCGGCCCGCAGTGGCTCGAGCGCGTGCACGGAGCCGGTATTGCAGGCCATCACAATGACCTCAGGCTGGAACCGCGCCGCCGCACGGGCGCACAGGAGGGCCCGCGCCGCAATGTCCTCCGGAGTGCGCGGACCCCAAGGCATCCCGTCCGGATCCGGGGCCAGTATCAAGTCGACGTCCGGCCGCATGCGGTGCAGCGCAACTGCGGGCGCCAACAGGCCGAGGCCGGAGTTGATCAACGCGATCCGCATCCGCCAACTCTACGAGAGCCGGGTTGGCACGAAGTCCAAGGCGGGCAGCCCGTCGATGCTCACCGCGTTCTTCGCCGCCCGGTAAGCGGCGAGTTCCTCGGCGGACTTGCCGTCGGCCCACCTGGTCAGCATGTCCCGCTCGGCTACCACGTCCATGACCGGGACCGCGTAGCCGCACGAGTCGGCGATCCGGTGCACATCGACCACGATGACCGCCCGCCGGCCGGCGCGGGCGGTCCGGCTCCCCGCCGGATCCGGGAAGTAGCCGGCAAGCTCCTCCCATCCTGGCTCGCCTGGCAGCACGATCCGGCCTGTGCCGTACAGGCGGAGGATCTTCGGCTGGCGTTCAAAGGAGCAGAACATGATCGTGATCTGGCCGTTCTGGCGCAGGTGGGCAATGGTCTCGGCGCCGCTGCCGGTCAGATCGAGATAGGCGACGGTGGTCGGTCCGAGGATCGCGAAAGTGTCCTGGTAGCCCTTCGGCGAGACGTTAACATGCCCACCGTTGCCATCCGGCGTCAAGCAAGGAGCGGTGGCCACGAAGAATACGGACTGACTGGCGATAAACTTCCTGAGCCGCTGGTCCAGTTCCGGGTAGAGCTTGCCCATGATGCCCTCCTCAGGACATTGTCCGGCCCCGGCGGGCGGCGGCGAGTGTGAGGGAGGCTGTGTGACCGAGATCACGACGAGAAGCCGGAGGGAACCGACCCGCCCAGGCCTGGAGGGGCATCGCGCCGCGGTCGCCGCGATCGAGCGGGCTTACGCCGCGATTCCTGCAGGCAGCCCCATCGGGCTGGCCAAGCGCACCTCTAACCTGTTCCGGTTCCGCGACCTTCCCAGTGGCACCGCTCTGGATGTTTCCGAGTTCGGCCGCGTACTGTCGGTGCACCCGCAGGAGCGGACGGCGGTCGTAGGCGGCATGACGACCTACGAAGACCTGGCCGCTGTGACGCTCCGGCATGGGCTGATGCCGCTGGTGGTGCCGCAACTGAAGACCATCACCCTGGGTGGCGCAGTGTCGGGCCTCGGCATCGAGTCCAGCTCGCTGCGCAGCGGCATGCCGCACGAGTCAGTGCTGGCGATGGAGATCCTGACTGGCGATGGACGGGTTGTCGCCGCCACCCCCGGCAACGAGCACGCGGCGCTGTTCCGGGGGTTCCCGAACTCCTACGGCACCCTCGGGTATGCCCTGTCGCTCACCATCGAACTGGAGCCGGTCAAGCCGTACGTGCATCTGCGGCACTTCAAGTTCACTGACCCAAACGAGTGCATGCAGGCTGTCGCTCAGGTTGCCGCCGACGGAAGCTATCAAGGCCACCAGGCCGACTTCATCGATGGCACCGCGTTCGGCCTGGACGATATGTACCTCACCGTGGGCGCGTTCAGCGACGTGGCCCCCTGGCGTAGCGACTACACCAGGGAGCGGATCTACTACCAGTCGATCCGCGGGCCACGGGAGGACTTCCTCACCATCAGTGATTACCTGTGGCGCTGGGATACCGACTGGTTCTGGTGCTCGCGGCCATTCGGAGTGCAGAATCCCCTAATCCGGCGGATGTGGCCGCGCCGGTACCGCCGGTCCGATGTCTACCGCAAGCTGGTCGCGCTGGACCGGCGGCGCGGCCTGACGTCCCGTCTCGATGCTCACCAGGGCAAACCCGCGAGTGAGGCAGTGATCCAGGACGTCGAGATCCCGGTCGAGCAGTCGGCCACCTTCCTGAAGTACTTCCTGACCGACGTCGGCATGACCCCGGTCTGGATGTGCCCGCTCCGGCTGCGCGGGGACCGGACGTGGCCGCTGTACCCGATGCGGCCGGGCCAGGTATATGTGAACTTCGGGTTCTGGGGCACCGTCGCGCTGCCGCCCGGCGCAGCCGACGGCTATTTCAATCGCCGGATCGAAGACAAGGTGACCGAGCTCGGCGGCCACAAGGGCCTGTACTCGACCTCCTTCTACCCGGAGGACGAGTTCTGGGAGCGGTACAACGGCGCGGAATACGCCAAACTCAAGCAGACTTACGATCCGCAAGGCCGGCTTGCCCGGCCTGTACGACAAATGCGTTCGCGGAGTTTGACGGCGCGCAGCGCGGCCCACGGCGGGCGGTGCGCAGCACGGCCCGGCAGGTCGGTACGCAACACCGCCCGACAGGTCACCGAACGCAGGAAGTGAGGTCACAGATGGCACTGGCCGAGGTGTTCGAGCGAGTCGCGGGCCCGGATGCCCCCGTCGAGTTCGAGGCATTCGACGGGAGTTCCGCCGGAGCCGCCGGCTCACCGATCAAGATCAAGGTCAAGTCACCCACCGCGGTGTCGTACCTGGCACAGGCGCCTGGCGCGCTGGGCCTGGCGCGCGCCTATGTCTCTGGCCACCTGGACGTGGTCGGTGACATGTATCTGGCGCTGGCGCGGATGGCGCATGCCCAGCAGATCCGGACTGGCCTGACCGAGAGGGTCCGGCTGCTGCGCGAGCTTGGCGGGCCAAAGCTGCTGGTTCCGCGGATTCCGCCGCCGCCGCAGGAGGTCCGGGTCAAGACCCGCTGGCTGTCCGGGCGCCGGCACTCCAAGCAGCGCGACGCCAGCGCGATCTCGCATCACTATGACGTGTCGAACGCCTTCTATGAGTGGGTGCTCGGGCCGTCGATGGCCTACACCTGCGCTTGTTACCCGACGCAGGACGCCACCCTCGAGCAAGCCCAGGCGACGAAGTTCGACCTGGTAGCACGCAAGCTCGCGCTGAAGCCGGGGATGCGGCTGCTGGACGTGGGTTGCGGCTGGGGCGGCATGGTCATGCACGCGGCCCGTGAGTATGGAGTCCGGGCACTCGGCGTCACGCTGTCGGCCGAGCAAGCATCGTGGGCCCAGCGCGCGATAAAGGCTTGCGGCCTGTCCGATCTCGCCGAGGTTCGTCACCTGGATTACCGGGACGTGGCCGAGACGGACTTCGACGCCGTCAGCTCGATCGGGCTGACCGAGCACATTGGCAAGGCCCAGCTGCCTGGTTACTTCCGCTTCCTGTACGGCAAGCTGAAGCCCGAGGGACGGCTGCTCAACCACTGCATCACCAGGCCCGACAACGCTGGCCCGGCGCGCGTCACCGACGGCTTCATCTACCGCTACGTTTTCCCCGACGGGGAGCTTGAGGGTCCCGGTTACCTGATGTCGCTCATGCACGACACGGGTTTCGAGGTCCGGCACGAAGAGAACCTGCGCGAGCATTACGCGAAGACGCTGACGGACTGGTGTGCCAACCTGGACGAGCACTGGGACGAGGCGGTGGCCGAGGTGGGCGAGGGGACCGCGCGTGTCTGGCGGCTCTACATGGCGGGCTCACGGCTCGGCTTCGAGCGCAACCAGATCCAGCTGCACCAGATCCTCGGCGTCAAGCTCGGCGAGAACGGCCGTTCCGGCATGGCTCTGCGGCCCAGCTCGGAGCCGGCCAGGGAATTCACCGCCGACGGCCGGCCCGTCACGGCCGCACCTGCCCAATGACCGCTGGCGTTCCGGCAGCGGGGGCCGCGGACGCTCCGCTGTCACGTACCGAGGCCTCGCGCGCAGTTGAGGCGATCGGCTGGCGTTACCTGCTGGGAAGCCTGGCTGCATCCGTGCCTGTCAGCTCGGTGCAGCAAGCCGTCGTGGTCGCCGCGGCAGCCGCACGGGCCAGTGGCGAACTTGCCGACGGTCATTTGCGGATCGACCTGCGGCCCGACCGCGTGGAGCTGTCGTTGCAGGACCGGGTCCAGGCCGCGGCCACGGGCCGGGACACCGAACTGGCGCACGCCATCTCCGCCGCGCTGACCGGTCTCGGCCTGGCCGTCGCCGCACCGGTAACCAGCGAGTACCCGCGTCCGGCGCAGATGCTGGAGCTGGCCATTGACGCGATGGACATCGGCGCGATCCGTCCATTCTGGAAGGCCGTGCTCGGCTACGCTGACGAGCCCGGCGAATCCGAGGGCGCGATCGTTGACCCGGCCGGCCAGCTGCCGGCGGTCTGGTTCCAGCAGATGGACGAGCCCAGGCCGCAGCGCAATCGGATCCACTTCGACATCACTGTGGCGCACGACGAGGCCGAGCCGCGAGTGCAGGCTGCCCTGGCGGCCGGCGGTGTGCTGGTGAGCGACGCCGCAGCCCGGTCGTTCTGGGTGCTTGCCGATTCTGAGGGTAACGAGGTCTGCGTTTGCACCTGGACCGACCGGGACGAGCGCGGCTGGTAACCCGACGTCTTGTCCGGCTAGGCCAGGCCGGACCGGTAGTTCTCCGCCACGATGAACGCCAGGTCCAGGGCCTGGCTCCGGTTCAGCCGCGGGTCGCATGCGGTCTCGTAGCGCTGGTACAGGTCGGCGGCGATGATCTCGTGGCTGCCGCCGACGCACTCGGTCACGTTGTCGCCGGTGAACTCGATGTGGATGCCACCGGGGTGAGTGCCGAGGCCGCGATGCACCTCGAAGAAGCCCTGCACCTCGTCCAGCACGGCCGCCAGCCGCCGGGTTTTGTGGCCACTGGGGGCCTCGAACGTGTTGCCGTGCATCGGGTCGCAAATCCAGGCGACCGGGATCCCCTCGGCCTCGACGGCCTTGACCAGCGGGGGCAGCAGCGTACGGATGTTTCCGGCGCCGAGCCTGGTGATCAGTGACAGCCGGCCCGGCTCACCGGCCGGGCTCAGCTTCCGGATCAGGGCCTGCAGTCCGTCCGGAGTCGCGTCGGGACCGACCTTGACCCCGATTGGGTTGCGGATGCCCGTTGCGAATTCCACATGTGCCCCGTCGATCACCCGGGTTCGCTCGCCGATCCACAGGAAGTGCGCGGACAGGTCGTAGGCGCTGCCAGTGCGGGAATCGGTCCTGGTCAGGGCGCGCTCGTAGGGCAGCAGGAGGGCCTCGTGGCTGGAGTAGAACTCCACGGTCCGCAGTTCGTCGGGGTCGGCACCACACGCGCGCATGAACGACAGCGCCCGGTCGATCTCACCGGCGAGCCGCTCGTAGCGCTCGCCGGACGGACTGCGGCGGACGAAATCCTGGTTCCAGGCGTGCACCTGATGCAGGTCGGCGTAACCGCCGGTGGTAAACGCCCGGCACAGGTTCAGGGTGACCGCCGAGCAGTGGTATGCGCGCAGCATCCGGTCCGGGTCGTGCGCGCGCGCCTGCGCGGTGAAGTCGAAGCCGTTGATGGCGTCGCCGCGATAGGCCGGCAGCTCGACGCCATCGCGAATCTCCGTCGGCCGGGACCGCGGCTTGGCGAACTGGCCGGCCAGCCTGCCGATCTTAATGACGGGAACGGAGGCGCCGTAGGTGAGAACCACTGCCATCTGCAGAATCGTCTGCAGCTTGGCCCGGACCGCGTCGGCGGTGGCGCCTGCGAACGTCTCGGCGCAGTCACCGCCCTGCAGCACGAAGGCCTCGCCGCGAGTGACGGCAGCCAGCCGGTCCCGCAGCAGGTCGCATTCGCCGGCGAACACCAGCGGTGGCATGGCTGCCAGCTGTCTTGCGACTTCCTCGACTCGCTGCGCGTCGGGCCATTCCGGCTGCTGCGCGGGTATGACTTGAGCACTGGATTGGGGGCTCACGGATCTCACGGTACTCACCGGATGCGACTGCTCAGTGCGCCAGGGGACATGCGCCAGGGGACATGCGCCAGGGGAGAGGAGGGCGCGGCAGGGAGAATAGGCCGGTGGACTCAGCGACCCAGGCCGGCCAGTGCCGCGACATCATCTTGCTCGGCTCGACAGGTTCGATCGGCACTCAGGCGGCCGACATCGTCAGCCGCAATCCGGACCGGTTCCGCCTCCGTGGGATCGCGGCCGGCGGGAGCAACCCGGAGCTGCTGGCCCGGCAGGCACTCGAACTCGGCGCTGAGGTCGTGGCCGTCGCCCGCCATGACGCGGTCCCGCAACTGCGCGCGGCGCTGGCCGGTCTTGGCTCTGCGGACGGCGCCCGGCGGAAGCTCCCGGAAGTGACGGCTGGTCCCGACGCGGTCGCCGAGCTGGCCGGCCAGCAGTGTGACGTAGTGCTCAACGCCGTGACCGGCGCGGTCGGGCTGGCGGCGACGCTCGCCGCGCTGGAGGCAGGCCGGGTGCTCGCGCTGGCGAACAAGGAGTCGCTGATCATGGGCGGGCCGCTGGTGTCCGGGCGGGCGGCTCCCGGCCAGATCGTGCCGGTGGACTCCGAGCATTCGGCGATTGCCCAGTGCCTGCGCGGCGGGCGGCCCCGCGAAGTGAGACGACTGGTGCTGACGGCCAGCGGGGGCCCGTTCCTGCACCGCAAGCCCGACGAGATCGCGGACGCCACCCCAGCGGAAGCTCTAGCGCACCCGACCTGGAACATGGGCCCCGTGATCACGGTCAACAGCGCCACCCTGGTGAATAAGGGCCTAGAGCTGATCGAGGCGCACTTGCTGTTCGGCATCGGCTTCGACCGGATCGATGTGGTCGTACACCGCCAGTCGGTGGTGCACTCGATGGTCGAATTCACCGACGGCTCCACCCTCGCTCAGGCCAGCCCGCCGGACATGCGGATCCCCATCGCCCTGGCCCTGGGCTGGCCGGACCGGGTCCCGGATGCCGCCCCCGCGGTCGACTGGACGGCCACGCATACCTGGACCTTCGAGCCGCTCGACGAGGACGCCTTCCCGGCGGTTCCGCTGGCCAGGCAGGCAGGAGCGGCCGGCGGCACGGTTCCGGCCGTCTACAACGCGGCCAACGAGGAATGCGTTGGCGCCTTCCTTGCCGGGCAGATCCCGTTCGCCGGAATCGTCGAGACCGTGGCCCAGGTAGTCTCGGAGCATAGCGACCCGGCCGGGAACACCGTCCAACTTGCGGACATTCTCGCGGCGGACAGCTGGGCGAGGGACCGGGCACGCGAGCTGACGGGGAAGCACTGATGGGCACTGGGCGAGGAGAGGCCGCTTAAATGGGTCGAAACGGACGTCGGCCCGCAGATCTAGAGCGTGCCCGCTTCTGGATCCTCCTGGTTATCGTCGTTGCCGCGCTGCTCCTGCTCGCCCGCTCGCACTTGGCATTCCTCCTGGGCATTGCGATCTTCGTGGTCGCGCTGCTGGGTTCGGTCATGCTGCACGAGCTCGGGCACTTCCTGACCGCGAAGAAATTCGGCATGCGGGTGACCCAGTTCTTTATAGGCTTCGGTAAGACGCTATGGTCCACGTTCCGCGGCGAGACGGAGTACGGCGTCAAGGCGCTGCCGTTCGGCGGATTCGTCAAGATCACCGGCATGACGTCCCTGGAAGAGGTTGACGTCGCCGACGAGCCGAGGTCGTTCCGGAACCAGCCGGGCTGGCAGCGGATCATCGTGCTGGCGGCTGGCTCCTTCATGCACTTCGTGCTGGCCTTGTTTCTGCTGTTCATCCTGGCCATCGGGATCGGCCAGTCGAACGCCAACAGCACCGTCATCGGCTCGATCGCAGGCTGCGTGCCGGCCAGCGCCACGGCCCTGAACAGCAGTGACCCGTGTGCCGGGCACAACCTGGGCAAGTCGCCGGCCGAGCGGGCCGGGCTCAAGCCCAACGACAAGATCGTCTCCGTGGCCGGGAAGCCGATCAGCACCTGGGGCCAGCTGCATAAGGTGCTGAAGGGCCAGAAGGCAGGCGTCCGCATCCCGATGGTGGTCAAGCGCGCTGGCCGGGATGTCACCGTGTACATCACGCCGAAGGCGGTCCCGAAATGGCCGACGCCCTACCTCGGCGTCCAGACAACCGAGCAGTACCAGCGCCTCGGCTTTCTGGGCTCGGTGAAGTTCGCCGGCACTCAGTTTGCCGACACGCTGACCTCGTCGGCCTCGGCGATCGGCAGGCTGCCGGCGGCACTGCCCGAGTTGTTCTCCAAGAACCGGTCGAATACCGCGGCCGGGCAGGTGAGTAGCGTCTACGGGGTCGGCCAGGTGACTGGCGACGTGGTCCAGGCCAGTCTGCCCTGGCAGGCGAAGGCGGCGGTGCTGCTGCTCCTGATCGCCTCGCTGAACATCTTCGTCGGGGCGTTCAACCTGCTGCCGCTGCTGCCGCTCGATGGCGGGCACCTGGCGGTGGTGATCTTCGAGCGCATCCGTTCCTGGCTCGCGCGGCTGCGCGGACGGCCAGACCCTGGCCAGGTCGACATTCAGCGTCTGGTGCCGGCCAGCATGCTGGTGTTCGCGGTACTGGTTGGACTCGGCACGCTGCTGATAGCCGCCGATATTCTCAATCCCGTTCACATCCAGGTGTAAGGCGAGATCGCGATATGACAGTTGACCTCGGCATTCCGCAGCTGCCCCCGGAGCCGCTGGCGGCTCGTCGCAAGTCGCGCCAGATCGTTGTGGGCCACGGCAAGCACGCCGTGCCCGTCGGCGGCAGCGCGCCAGTCTCCGTTCAGTCGATGACTACCACCCTGACCGCGGACGTCAATTCGACGTTGCAGCAGATCGCAGAGCTCACCGCGGCAGGCTGCCAGATAGTACGGGTCGCCGTTCCCTCCCAGGATGACGCGGATGCGCTGCCGGAGATCGCTCGCAAGTCGCAGATTCCGGTTATTGCCGACATCCACTTTCAGCCCAAGTACGTGTTCGCCGCCATCGACGCCGGCTGCGCGGCCGTCCGGGTGAACCCCGGCAACATCAAGACCTTCGATGACAAGGTCGGCGAGATCGCGACGGCCGCATCGGCCGCTGGCGTGCCGATCAGGATTGGTGTCAACGCGGGCTCGCTGGACAAGCGGCTGCTGGCCAAGCACGGCAAGGCGACCCCGGAAGCGCTGGTGGAGTCGGCGCTGTGGGAGTGCTCGCTGTTTGAGGAGCACGGCTTCACCGACATCAAGATCTCGGTCAAGCACCATGATCCGGTGGTCATGATCAACGCCTACCGGCTGCTGGCTGAGCGCTGCGACTATCCGCTGCATCTGGGCGTCACCGAGGCCGGGCCCGCCTTCCAGGGCACGGTCAAGTCGGCGGTGGCGTTCGGGGCGCTGCTGGCCGAGGGCATCGGCGACACGATCCGGGTATCGCTGTCAGCCCCGCCGGTTGAGGAAGTGAAGGTCGGGCATCGCGATCCTGGAGTCACTCGGCCTGCGTCAGCGCGGCCTGGAGATCGTCTCGTGCCCATCCTGCGGCCGGGCTCAGGTCGACGTCTACACCCTTGCCGACCAGGTAACGGCGGCTCTGGACGGGCTGGACGTGCCGTTGCGCGTCGCCGTCATGGGGTGCGTGGTGAACGGGCCCGGCGAGGCCAGGGAAGCTGACCTCGGCGTGGCCTCAGGCAACGGCAAGGGCCAGATCTTCGTCCGCGGCGAAGTCATCAAGACCGTCCCCGAGTCGCAGATCGTGGAGACCCTGATCGAGGAAGCGATGAAACTGGCCGCCGAAACGGAGCCGGCTGAAAGCTAGCTGGCTGGGTCGCGCGGGCAGGATAGCGGAATGAAGAGATCGCCGTCGCCCGCGGCCGCCCGCTGGTTGCCGTGCGGTCCTGGCTGTCGCCTGTCCTGGCTGTCACTGTCCTGGCAGCCGCGGGCTGCTCGGGCGCGTCGGGAGGCTCATCCGGTGGCGCGGCGCCGGGGAAACTGAGCTGGCATCCGTGCCCGAGCGCGGCCGGTGGCGCGCCGACTGCGGGCCGCCTGCAGTGCGCGAGCCTGCAGGTGCCGCTGAACTACAGCAATCCTGGCGGCCGCAAGATCACTCTGGCGCTTTCGGAGGTGCCTGCTACCGCCCCGGCCAGTCAGCAGCAGGGCGCGCTGCTGGTGAATCCGGGCGGTCCGGGCGCCGGCGGACTATCCTTCGCGGCCAGCGTGGCTGCCGGACTCGCGCCCAGCGTGGCCGCCGAATACGACATCGTCGGCTTTGACACCCGCGGCGTCGGCGCGTCAGTTCCCGCGTTGCACTGTGATCCGTCTTTCTTCAGCAAACCGCGGCCGAACTACGTGCCGTCCAGCCAGGCCGCCGAGAACGTGCTGGTCGACCGCGCGAAGCAGTACGCGGCGGATTGCCAGCGCAGATTCGGCTGGCTGCTGCCGAACATGACCAGTGAGGACCTCGCCCGTGACATGGACTCGATCCGGGCGGCGCTCGGACAGCGGCAGATCAGCTACTACGGCGCGTCCTACGGCACGTACCTGGGCCAGGTGTACGCGACGCTGTTCCCGCACCGGGTCCGCCGGATGGTGCTGGATAGCATCATCAACCCGGACGGCGCGTGGTACGCCGACAACATCAGCCAGGATTATGCCTTCCAGGGCCGGATGCAGTCGTTCTTCCAGTGGATCGCCGGCAACCACGCATCGTTCCAGCTCGGCGCTACCGAGCCGCAGGTTTACGCCACGATCAACGCGACGATGGCCAAACTGGCCAGCCACCCGATCACTTCGAATGGCAGCCCGCTGATCGGCCCGGACGAGCTGAGCGACACGCTGCTGTTCGGCGGTTACTACGACTCCTTCCGGCCGTACTTGGCCGCAGCGCTCGCCAGCTACGTCCACGGCGGTCAGACCGCTGGCCTGATCTCGCTGTACCGCCAGTTCGGCCAGCAGAACGAGAACGAGTTCGCGGTGTACACCGCGGTCGAGTGCTCCGACGTGGCCTGGCCTCGGAGCTGGGCGTTCTGGAATTCCGACACCAGGAAGGTATCCGCGAAGGCACCGTACGAGACCTGGGCCAACGCCTGGTTCAACGCCGCCTGCGCCTTCTGGCCGGTGCGGGGGCCGTCCAAGCCCGAGAAGATCGGCGCAGCCGGGCTACCGCCGATCCTGCTCCTGCAGGGCACGCTGGACGCGGCAACGCCATACTCGGGCGCGCTTGTCGTCCGGCGGCTGCTGCCGACCTCGCGGCTTGTGGTGACGGAGGGTAGCGGGAATCACGGTCAGTCGCTGTCCTTCCCGCCCAACCAGTGCGTGAACGGGTACTTGAATCGCTACCTCGCTGACGGCTCGCTGCCCGCCCATCCTGGGCTGGTCAACGCGACTTGCCAGGCCCTGCCGCCGCCTAAGGCGTAGCGGGCCGCACAGAAGCCGTTAGTCTGAAGGTGTGCTGCGCACCAAGCCCTGGCGTTCGACCTCGCTGCGGCTGCTCACTGCCCACGATCGCGATGAGGTGCTCGCCCTCTGCGACCGGGACGCGGTTGCCAACGTCTTCGTCAGCGCGCGGATCAGGTCCTCCGGCCTGGAACCGTCCAGGCTGGGCGGCCAGGTATGGGGGTATTGCGAAGGCGGGCAGCTGACGTCGCTGTGCTACTCGGGCGCCAATCTGGTGCCGGTCGAGGCGACGCCGGACGCGATTACGGCATTCGCCGCCAAGGCGCGACTGCAGGGCCGCCGGTGCTCGTCGATCGTCGGCCCGGCCGACGCAGTGGGACAGTTGTGGTCGCTGCTGGCACCGTCGTGGGGCGAGCCGCGGGATATCCGGCCGGTGCAGCCGGTGCTAGCTATCACCGGACCCGGGCTGGTGGAGCCGGACCCGCTGGTCCGCGTCGTCCGGCCGCGCGAGCTCGATGTGGTGCTGCCATCCTGCATCGCGATGTTCACCGAGGAGGTCGGCGTCTCGCCGATCGGCCCTGACGGCGGCGCGGCTTACCGGGCGAGGATGGCCGACCTGATCGGCGCCGGCCGCTCGTTCGCCCGGATCGAGGACGATGGCACGGTGCTGTTCAAGGCCGAACTTGGCGCGGTGACGCCACACGCCTGCCAGGTCCAGGGCGTCTGGGTACCCCCGGCGGCCCGCGGCCGTGGCCACGCGGCCAGGGGCATGGCCGCCGTCGTGCAGGCCGCGCTCGGGATCGCGCCGATCGTGAGCTTGTACGTGAACGAGTACAACGCCCCAGCCCGCGCCGCGTACAAGCGAGTTGGTTTCCGGCAGGCCGGGACGTTCATGTCAGTACTGTTCTGACCTTCAAGACTGTTCTGACCTTCAAGTCTGTTCTGACTCTTCAAGTCGGCTCGGCTGCGACGCTACAGTGGTGACTCACACCGTTGTCTCTGAGCGGGGATCGCTGCGTGTGAGCGGCAGCCGTGTCTTGCCGCCGTGACGTGCAGGGACCGCGCTCCAGGGGGGATTGTGAACGAGGCGCCGGGTTCGCCGCCGGGGGTGCCGCGCAGCCCGGCCGTTCCCAGGCCCGCTGATTCACCTGGCAGGCGGGCGGCCGCCGCCTATCTGCAGCAGCTCTTGCTCAAGCCGGGCGAATACCGGCGGGCGTGGGAACGGCACGTCGTCCGGGCCAGGCCGGGTGCGATCAATCAGCTGGCCGTTGCCGAGGTGCTCGCGCAGTACCTGCGATCGCAGCAGCCGGGGGATCTCCGGCCGCTGCAGATGAAGGACACTGTTTCCCGCGCCTTGTCGGGCCGAATGCTGAGCCGGCCGGCGCTGGGCCTGTTCATCGCGGCGTTCAAGTTCAGTGACCACGAGGCGAACCGGCTGTGGCGGCTGTGGAACGGGACCGGGATGATCAGCGTGCTGGCTGGCAGCCACGCCATCCCGCCACAGGCTGAAGAGCACGTCGACAGGGTGCTCGGCCCGCCCCGCCATCAGAGCCTGTCGCTGCACGATCACGTGTTCGTCGGAGCTGACGGCCGGCTGGAGCGGACTCGCACCATCCAGGTGATCGAGGCGGTCGTGGCGAAAGTGGACAGAATCCCGTTCCTCTACGACACCAGCGCGCTGACGGTCGAGGTCAGCCGCGGCTGCAGCGGGCTGTCGGGCGAGCTGCGGCAGCTCCGGCCGGACGTCTTCATGACCGACATCCTGCTGGCCGCGACGCTGGAGCTCGGCGAGACGGCCGCCCTGGAGTACTGGACGACCTATCGGCTGCCCGGTGACCTGACCGATCCGCACGAGTGCGAATACCGCCGCGGGGTACTGCGGCACATGGAGAACTTCGACATGAGAGTGGAGTTCGATCCCGGCCGCCTGCCGGCCTACGTCTGGTGGGCGACCTGGGACGGCGTCGAGGGCGCGGTGCTGAACCAGCAGGAGGTCACGCTGGACAGCCAGCACGCCGCGCAGCGATTCCTGCGCTCAGTCGACCGGGCGGTGGTCGGCTTTCGCTGGGCCTGGTAACTGCCCCGAATAATAGGATGCCGAGGCGCGGCGTTGGTGCTAGGCTGCTGTGCCCTTGTGCCAGCGACTCTTCCGTGCCCGCCACTTGCCGTGGCAGCCCCTTGCGGTGCCAGTCACCCTCCTGTGCCAGCCAGCGCGCCGAATCCCCGGAGACGAGTTATGCCATCGGCCAGTTCTGACCTCTGCGTGGACGAGGTGCTCGGTGCCGAGCGCGAGCATTTGCGGCGCTCGCGCGAGTTCCTCGAGCTGATGCGCGAGGACGTCCTGTCACTGCGGGCCCTGGGCGGCGACCCGGTGTCGGAGGAGTACCTGAAGGCCGACCTGTACCGGCGGGCCGAGGCGCTGCGTGATCTCCCGGACACGCCGCTGTTCTTCGGTCGGCTCGACTACCAGCCGGGGGCACTCGACGACCAGCCGGTGGCCGGCGGCGGGCCAGGCGCCAGTGAGACGCTGGCCGCCGAGCATTTCCACGTCGGCAGGCGGCACGTGCACGACCCGCACGGTGCGCCGGTAGTCATCGACTGGCGCGCGCCGGTGTCACGGCCGTTCTACCGGGCTAGCCAGACCGAGCCGATGGGGCTGGACCGGCGCCGCCGGTTCGGATATGCCGGCGGCGAGCTGACCGCGTTCGAGGACGAGCGTTTCGGGCAGCTCGCGCCGTGGGCGTCGGCCGGCCCGGTGACCAGCCGGATCCTGATCGACGAGATCGAGCGGCCCCGGTCCGGGCCGATGCGCGACATCGTGGCTACTATCCAGCCCGACCAGGACGACATCGTACGTGCCAGCGTGGAGCAGACGGTCTGCGTCCAGGGCGCGCCCGGCACCGGCAAGACGGCCGTCGGCCTGCACCGGGTCGCCTACCTGCTGTATGCCTATGCCCAGCGGCTCGGCCGCGGCGGCGTGCTGGTGCTGGGCCCGAACAAGGCGTTCCTGGCGTACATCGAGAACGTGCTGCCCGCCCTCGGGGAGCTGGGCGTCACGCAGCTGTCGGTGGCCGAGCTGGTCGCGGCGGTTGCCGTCCGCGGCACCGACTCCGACGCGGCCGCCCAGATCAAGGGCGACGCGCGGATGGCAGCCGTACTAAGTAATGCACTCTGGGAACAGCTCGCCGAGCCTGCCGACGCACTCATGCTGGCCAGGGGATCGCGCCGGTGGCGTGTACCGGCTTATGAGCTCGCCGAGCTCGCGGCCGAGCTGCGCGCTAGGGGGGTCCGATACGGGACCGGCCGGGAGCTCTTCTCGCACCGGATCGCGCACGTCATCCTGACCCGGATGGAGTCAGCCGGCGAGACCTGCGATGACCGCACCCACGAGGCGGTGCGGCGGTCGAGGCCCGTGCAGGCCGCGGTGGCCCAGATGTGGCCGAAGACCGACCCGGTCCGGCTAGTCTTCCGGCTGCTTGCCGACCCGGCGCTGCTCGCCCGCGCGGCCGACGGCATCCTCGACGCCGCCGAGCAGGCCTCGATCCGCTGGCCGAACCCGCCGCGCGGGCCGGGCTCTGCCCTCTGGACCGCCGCCGACGCCGTGCTCATCGACGAGGCCGCCGACTTGATCGAGCGGACGCCGAGCCTCGCGCACATCGTCGTGGACGAGGCCCAGGACTTGTCCCCGATGCAGTGCCGGGCGATCGGCAGGCGCTGCGCCACCGGCTCGGCCACCGTACTGGGCGACATCGCGCAGGGCACGACGCCCTGGGCGACGAGCAGCTGGCCGCAGCTACTCGGTCACCTTGGCAAGCCAGATGCCGAGCTACGGGTGCTCGATACTGGCTACCGGGTGCCGCGGCAGATCCTGGATTTCGCCAGCAGGCTGCTCAGCCGCATCGCGCCCGAGCTCGGGCCGGCTTCTTCGGTGCGGCAGGATCCGGGCGCGCTGCTGATCCGCCAGCACCGGCCCGCTGCGCTCAGCGCCGCGCTCGCGGCCGCGTGCGCTGACGCCCTCGGCCGGCCGGGATCCGCGGCGGTGATCGCCGCCGACGAGCAGATCCCGGCGCTGGCTGCCGAGCTGCGGGCCGCCGCCGTCGCCCACACCGTGCTTGAGGGCGCGGCCACCGGCGAGCTGATCACGCTGGTGCCGGTCACGCTGGCCAAGGGCCTCGAGTTCGACCAGGTCATCGTCTACGAGCCGGCCCAGATCGCGCGGGCGGAGACGCGCGGGCTGCACCGGCTGTACGTGGCACTGACGCGCGCCGTTTCCCGGCTGACCGTGCTGCACGCCGAGCCCCTGCCGGAACCTCTGCAGGCGTGCTGAGCGGGGCGCTGGCCGCTTACATCTCTTTCAGCACCGAGCAGATCAGGGCTGCCGACTCATCGAAGGACAGCGCGGCAGCCTGCAGGTGGTTGAAGAGCACGTTATAGCGGTCGACCTGATGGACGTCCTCGACCCACAACGCGCTGGTCAGGTCCTCCAGGTAGACCACATCCGGATCGACGCTCTCGCCGAACACGAGGATGACAAACGGCCTGCCCATGCCTGGGTGCGCTCCGCCGCCGAATGGGATGACCTGGAGCGACACGTTACGCAGGCCCGCTAGCTCGCGCAGGTACTCCAGCTGCGCGCGCATCACCTCGGGTCCGCCGACCTGGCGGCGCAACGCTGCCTCGTCCAGGACTGTCCATACCGTCGGCGGGCTGCTCCTGGTCAGCCGCTGGCGCTCCATTCCCAGGGCCACCCTGCGCTCGATCTCGGCCCGCGGGCTGTTCACCATTCCCGCGCTAATGACGGTGCGCGCGTAATCCTCGGTCTGCAGCAGACCCGGGATCATGTTGACTTCGTAGATCCGGATTTCCGAGGCGGCGCTCTCCAGCCCCAGATAGGTGGCGAAGTGCGGCTGCACGCTGTCGCCGTAGGCATGCCACCAGCCCTTTTGCTTGGATTCGCGGGCCAGCTGGACCAGGCTTTCGCGCTGCTCTTCGCCAGCGCCATAGATCTCGAGCATGTCGCGCACGTCCCTGGGGGACACCGATACCCGGCCGGTCTCCACCCGGCTGATCTTCGAGGCCGAGCATTCGAGCTGCTCGGCAACCTCTTCGCAGGTTAACCGCGCTGCCTCGCGTAGGCGCCTGAGTTCGAGTGCGAGCCGGCGCCGCCGGACTGTCGGGCTCTGGTTGGTTGCCAAGTCGTAACCTCCCCGCGCGGCCTTGGCATCTGATCCGGGCGCGGTGCAATCGGATGCGGTGCAATCGGATGCGGTGCAATCGGATGCGGTGCAATCGGATGCGGTGCAATCCATGCGCTGCAATCGAGTGCATGCAATCTCAGTGTGGCCGGACTCTATCCGTTCCGTCCAGTACTCGGGCAGGTTAATGACAGTTTGTCGGTAAAGGCGGGCCTGCGCGCGACAGTAGTCCCTGATACGTGCGACTGCGGTCTTGCCGGTGCGAACTTCGCAATGCATCTTGCACATCGGTGGCTTCGCAGGCATTCTGTACCTGTCTCACTACTCTATGCTGTGTAACAGCTACCAGGGGTGACGGTAGGCAATGGACGCCCACACGGCCACGGCGCGCGTTCCCGACAGCTGGCGGGCGAATCTGGCCCGGTTAGAAGGGCTGGCCGCGATCCTCGCCGATCGCGGCCTGCGCACCCGGCTGCTGACGCCGCGCGGTCGCGTGCCGAGCCTGCACGTCGTGAATCCGTCGGCAGCGGCACTCGCGGAGGATGTCTACGCAGGTCGCGGTCAGGACGGGCGGTGGTGGTTCTGGTGGTCCTGGGCCGAGCGGATCGCCGCGGGCGAGGACCTGGAGGGGGCGGCCGCGCTTATCGAGCGCGTGCTGCGAGCAGCCGGCTAGCTCCAGGCCGCCCGGCACGGCGAGAAGCTAGCGCAAGCTGCTATCGGGCAGGCCGGGGAAGGCGACCGTGGACCCGCGCCAGGCAGCTGCCCGCAGCGCCCCGCTCCGCGCCGCCTGGGCGCCGTACTCGCGGATGCTGACGTCGCCAACGGCAACCAGCGCGATGTAGGCCTGTGTCACCCGGTTCTCGAGCGTGACCGCGAGTTCACGGGCCTGCCCGGCGGTCCGCACCTGCGCGGGGAGTGCGTAAGCGACAGCTGACGGTACCGGCACCGCGCCCAGCTGGCTGATCATGGCCGTGAGCTGGTCCCTGGCCACCTCATGGGCGACCCAGTCGGTCCGGGCGGCCTGCTGCGCCCGGCCGGCCAGGTGGGCGCCGACCACCCCGTAGCCGTAGCTGGCCGCATGCTCGGCCGCCAGCGCGGCCTGCAGGGCGGCAATAGCCTGCGCCCGCGCGCCGGTCACGGAATCCGCCCGAGCGAGCGAAGCAGCGGGACGTGCGTGGCCTCGGCGGCCGCGATGCTGGCGAACAGCTGGGCCAGCGACGGCGGCAACCCGGCTAGCTCCCCGATGAGCCGGTCGGACGCTGCGGCCTCGGCTTGCTCAAGTTGAGCGACGTCCGGCCGCGGCGCGCCGGTGTGGACAGACCGGCTGGGGCCAGTGCCGGCCGCTGCCGCGGACCGCTGGGCGGGCGTCTCGATCAGCCGCGACTTGAGCTGACTCAGGTGCTGCCGATGCTCGGCTAGCACCGCGGCCAGCACCGCAGTCTCGCGGTCAGCTCCCGCGCTGGCCGGGCTCGCTGCGGCCGCGTAGGCGGTCACCAGATGCTCTTCGGCCGTGATGGCGGTCCGCAGGGTCGCGATCTCGGCCGGGGGCGGCGGCGGGCTGCCGAGGACCTGGACTCCCTTACACGCCGTAATCAGCAGCGGTAGGCCGGCGGCCGAGGCAGCGAGCAGCGTCCGCCGGGTTGGGTCAGCGCCCACCGCTCCTCCCGTCCGGTGCCGTCCGTCAGCCGGGTAGCCCGGTCGCTGGTCATCGTCAGTCGGCACGGTCAGCATGCCACGTGCCCGGACCCGACGCGCGACATCCCGGCTAGGCTAGGTGACAGCGCGTACAACAGCACAGGTCGCGGCGAGGAGGTCGTCATGCACGGTGGCTCCCGTCACGGTTCGCGTCGTCCGGCGCCGGAATCGCCGGGCGGCCCAGGGCCTACTGGCCAGGGACCGGACTTGCAGCGGCTCGAGCGCGTGCTTGAGCCGGTGATCAAGGCGATGGACATGGACCTCGAAGGCATCCGGGTGACCGCCGCCGGCCGCCGCCGGCTACTGCGGGTTGTCGTCGATGCCGATGGCGGCGTGAGCCTGGACGACATCTCCCGCGCCAGCCGTGAGCTCTCGCTCAAGCTGGACGCTGCGACCGAGATGGGCGAGCTGCCCTACACCCTCGAGGTGTCGTCACCCGGTGTCGACCGGCCGCTCACCCAGGCCAGGCACTGGCGACGCGCGATCGGACGCCTCGTTGTCGCGCCCCTGCATGCTGGCGACCGGTCCGGCCATGAGGGGAACGGGCACGCCGTTGCCGAGGGCCGCATTGTCGGCTCGAGCGACACCGGGGTAACGCTGGAGCGCGACGGGCTCAGCCGGGAGTACCGCTACTCCGATCTCGGCCCCGGGCGCGTCCAGGTGGAGTTCGGCCACTTCGGCGCCGACGACGCGCTGCCTGAGGAGGATTAGGTGGACATTGACCTGAGCGTCCTGAGGAGCCTGGAGGCCGAGAAGGACATTTCGCTCGACCTGGCGATCAAGGCGATTGAAGACGCGCTGCTGGTCGCGTATCACAAGAGCGAAGGTGCGGCCGCCTCCGCGCGGGTCGAGGTGAACCGCAGTACCGGCCATGTCACGGTCTGGGCCAGGGAAACCGGTGCGGACGGCGAGCCCGGCCGGGAATACGACGACACTCCGGAGGGCTTCGGCAGGATCGCGGCGACCACGGCACGGCAAGTTATCCTGCAGCGGCTACGGGACGCCGAGGACGAGCTGACCTTCGGCGAGTACGCCGGCCGTGAGGGAGACGTGGTGGCCGGCGTGATCCAGCAAGGCAGGGATCCGCGTGCGGTCCTGGTCGATCTCGGCAAGCTGGAAGCAATACTGCCGCCCACCGAGCAGGTGCCCGGCGAGCGGTACGTACACGGCGAGCGGCTGCGCTGCTACGTCTTGCACGTCCGCAAGGGCTTTCGCGGGCCCTCGGTGACACTGTCCAGGACACATCCCAACCTGGTGAAGAAACTGTTTGCGATGGAGGTGCCGGAGATAGCCTCCGGCGCGGTGGAGATCGCGGCGATAGCCCGCGAGGCCGGTCACCGCAGCAAGATCGCGGTCATCTCGCATCAGCCAGGCGTGAACGCCAAGGGCGCGTGCATCGGGCCGATGGGTAGCCGGGTCCGGAACGTGATGACCGAGCTGCACGGGGAAAAGATCGACATTGTCGACTATTCGCCCGATCCGGCGGAGTTCGTCGCGCATGCGCTGTCCCCGGCGCGGGTTTCCAGGGTGAACGTGGTGGACTTGCAGGCGCGGGTCGCTCAAGTGATCGTGCCGGACTACCAACTGTCGTTGGCGATCGGCAAGGAGGGGCAGAATGCCCGCCTTGCCGCCCGCCTGACGGGCTGGCGGATCGACATCCGGCCCGACACGGCGGAAAACCGGGCACACCCGGAGGACCAGGCCGCGCCAGATGAGCAGCCGGCCCTGTAAGCTGGACGCAGGACGGGCTGCACCGATCCGCACCTGCATAGGGTGTGGTGAACGTGCGGCCAGGACCGAGTTGATCCGCGTGGTGGCTGCCGGGGATGAGATAGTTCCCGATACTGCCTCGCGGCTGCCGGGCCGAGGTGCGTACGTGCATCAGCGCCTGGCATGCTTGGAACGAGCCCAGCGCCGCAAGGCATTCGCGCGGGCCCTTCGCTTGCCGGCCATGCTGCCGGCCGGGAAGGTCGCGGAATTCCTGACGTCAGGCTCGCCAAACCCAATGTCCGGCCAGTGACCAGCACCGACCTAGCTGGCTGGAGTGCGGGAGTTAGCGGTGCCGACAGCCGGAAGCACCGGAAGAAAGAAGGCTGAGACTGCAATGAGCGCCAGATGAGCATGCGGCGATGAACAGCACAAGCTGACGCCGGACGGAGCACGCGCTGCCCCGGCCGGCTGGCAGGTCCGGTATCTCCGGACCGAGTAGAGGGAGCGCAGTGGCGAAGGTTCGGGTATACGAACTCGCGAAAGAGTTCGGCGTTGAGAGCAAGGCCGTCATGGCCAAGCTCCAGGAGATGGGCGAGTTTGTTCGGTCCGCGTCCTCCACGATCGAGGCGCCGGTAGTCCGACGACTCAAGGAAGCATTTGCCGACCAGGCCGGATCCGGGAACGGCGCGGCGCCGAAGGCCGCCGCCGCAGGACGGCGGGCGGCTAACGGCCGGGTAACCGCGGCGCCGAAAGCCGGACCCGCTGATGTCGGCGCCGACGGTGGCGCAGCTCCGGTGGCTCCGGCGGCAGCCAGCCCGGCCGAAGCCAGCCCGGCGGAAGCTGGCCCAGCGGTCTCCGAGCCGCCGGCCCCGGTAGCCCCGCCGGCCCCGGCGCGCCCCAGCCCGGCGATCACGGTGCCGTTCCCGCAGGACCAGAGCGTCGGTCCGCAGGTGCCGCCTGCCGAGACCATGCCGACGCAGCAGCGTCCCGGCGGTGACGCTCAGGACCGCCCCGCGGCGCCTCGGCCAGCCGCCTCCGGCCCGCGTCCGGCAGCGCCAGGCCAGCGGCCCGGGCCGCGCCCAGGGCCCAGGCCCGGCAACAACCCGTTCAGTTCGACCGCCACTGGCATGGGCGCCGCACCGCGTGCGGCCGCGCCAGCTGGCCCGGCCGGTCCAGGCCCGGCTGCTCCCGGCAGTACCGCCCCCGGCGGCCCGCGGCCAGGCGGCCCGCGCCCGGCCGGCCGGCCGGGCTCTGCTGACCTGGCCCGGCCAGGTGGCCCGCGGCCAGGTGGCCCGCGCCCGAGTCCCAGCAGCATGCCACCGCGCCCGGTCGGGGGCCGCGGCTTCGGCCAGGGCGGTCCTGGCGGGGCCGGCGGCCCGCGCGGCGGCGGTTATGGCGGCTCGGCTGGTCCGGGTGCTGGCCCGCGGCCGGGTGGCGGCCGTGGCGGCCCCGGCGGCGGTCCTGGCGGTCCGCGCGGTGGTGCGGGCGGCGCTGGCGGTGCCCGGCCGGGAATGGCCCCGGCTAGGCCAGGCCCTGGGGGTCGCGGTCGCAGCGGCACCGCTGGCGCGTTCGGGCGGCCTGGCGGCCGACCGTCGCGTGGCCGGAAGTCGAAGAAGCAGCGCCGTCAAGAGTTCGACAACATGCAGGCACCGTCGATCGGCGGCGTGTCGATCCCGCGCGGCAACGGCCAGGTCATCCGGCTGTCCCGCGGTGCCTCGCTCAGCGACTTCGCGGACAAGATCGGCGTCAACCCGGCGTCGCTCGTGCAGGTGCTGTTCCACCTGGGCGAGATGGTCACCGCGACTCAGTCGGTCAACGACGAGACGCTTCAGCTGCTCGGCGCCGAACTCAGCTACAACGTCCAGGTGGTGTCTCCGGAGGAAGAGGACAGGGAGCTGCTGGAGTCGTTCGACATCGAGTTCGGCGAGGACGAGGGCGACGACGCCGACCTGGTGGCGCGCCCGCCGGTCGTGACCGTGATGGGTCATGTTGACCACGGCAAGACCAAGTTGCTGGACGCGATCCGGCACACGAACCTGGTGGCGCACGAGGCTGGCGGCATTACTCAGCACATCGGTGCGTACCAGGTCGACACCGTGGTGGACGGCCAGGAGCGCAAGATCACCTTCATCGACACCCCTGGTCACGAGGCATTCACCGCGATGCGTGCCCGCGGTGCCGAGACCACCGACCTGGTGATCCTGGTCGTGGCTGCCGACGACGGCGTGAAACCGCAGACCACCGAGGCGCTGAACCACGCCCAGGCGGCCGGCGTCCCGATCGTCGTGGCGGTCAACAAGGTCGACAAGGAGGGCGCCGACCCGCAGCGGGTCCGGGCCCAGCTGACCGAGTACGGCCTGGTGGCCGAGGAGTTCGGCGGCCAGTCGCTGTTCGTCGACGTGTCCGCCAGGAACGGCACGGGCATCGACGAGCTGCTCGAGGCGGTCATCCTGACCGCCGACGCCGAGCTTGACCTCCGGGCGAACCCGAAGCAGCAGGCTCAGGGCGTCGCCATCGAGGCGCACCTCGACAAGGGCCGCGGCCCGGTGGCGACCGTGCTGGTGCAGCGCGGCACCCTGCACGTCGGCGACTCGATCGTCTGCGGCGAGGCATTCGGCCGGGTGCGAGCCATGCTCGACGAGAACGGCGACCAGGTTCCCGACGCGCCGCCGTCCCGGCCTGTCCAGGTGCTCGGGCTCACCGCGGTGCCAGGCGCTGGCGACAGCTTCCTCGTCGTTGACGACGACCGGGTGGCGCGGCAGATCGCCGAGCGGCGTGAGGCCAGGGAGCGCAGCGCCATGTTCGCCCAGCGGCGGCCGCGGGTCACGCTGGAGGACCTGGAGTCTGCGCTGAAGTCCGGCGAGCGCGAGGAACTGCTGCTCATCATCAAGGGCGACGTTTCTGGTTCAGTCGAGGCCCTGGAGGATGCGCTGCTCCAGCTGGATGTCGGCGAGGAAGTCCAGCTGCGCGTCATCGGCCGCGGCGTCGGCGCCATCACCCAGGACGACGTCAACCTGGCGATCGCCTCCGATGCGGTGATTATCGGCTTCAACGTCCGGCCTGCTGGCCGGGCCGGCGAGCTGGCCCAGCGCGAGGGCGTCGACATCCGCTACTACTCGGTCATCTACCAGGCGATCGAGGAAGTCGAAGCCGCGCTCAAGGGCATGCTCAAGCCGATCTTCGAGGAGGCGCAGCTCGGCACCGCGGAGGTCCGCGAGATCTTCCGGGTGCCCCGGATCGGCAACGTGGCAGGCTCCATCGTCAGGTCCGGCACGATCACGCGCAACAGCAAGGCCAGGCTGGTCCGGGACGGCGTGGTGGTCTCCGACAACCTCACTGTCGAGTCGCTGCGCCGGTTCAAGGACGATGCGACCGAGGTCAGGGAAGGCTTCGAGTGCGGTATCGGGATCGGATACAACGACATTCATGTCGGGGATGTGATAGAGACCTTCGAGCTGCGGGAGAAGCCTCGGACCTAACGGGTCCGGCCGGATACCTCGCGAGGCGGCCATGTACGTGGGTGCCCTGACACTGGACGTCCTGCTCGGCGACGTGCGGTCGCTGAAGCAGAAGCGTTCAGTGGTCAGGCCCCTCATCGCCGAGGTGCACCGTCGCTTCCCTGGCGTGGCTGTCGGCGAGACGGGCCACCTGGACCTGCACCGCAGGACGGAGATTGGCATCGCCGTGGTCAGCTCGACTGCGGCGAATGCCTTGCAAGTGCTGCAGGACTGCGAGCGCTTCGTTGCCGGGCGCCCCGAGATCGAGCTACTGGCCGCAAGGCAGCGGCTAGTCACCGAGGAATCCCAGGATGGGGAGTGACGGCATGACTGTGCCACGGGGAAACCAGGCCAGGGCGCTAAAGCTGGGCGACCGGATCGCGCAGATCGTGGCCGAGTTTCTGGAGCGGCGGGTCAAGGATCCGCGGCTCGGCTTCGTCACCGTGACCGAAGCCAGGGTGACCGGCGACTTGCGCGAGGCGACGGTCTTCTACACCGTGTACGGCTCGGACGACGAGGTGGCCGGTACCGCCGCCGCCCTGAACAGCGCGACCGGCCTTATCCGGTCCGAGGTTGGCAAGCAGACCGGGCTGAAGCACACTCCATCGATCAGCTTCAGTCGTGACACCGTGCCGGACAACGCACGCACGATCGAGGATCTCGTCGCCAAGGCCAGGGCCGCCGACGCCGCCCTGGCCGAGGCTCGCGTCGACGCGCTCCCGGCGGGCGATCCCGACCCGTACCGAGCACCGGCGGGTGATGACGCCAGTGACGACCTTTCCGGCGGCGATCTCGATGACGACGAGTCCTGAACCCGACTGGGCACGGGCCGTTAAGATCCTGGACGGTGCCAGCCAGGTCTGCTTGGCCTGCCACGTCCGCCCCGATGCGGACGCGCTCGGCTCGATGCTGGCGTTCGCCCAAGCGCTGGCGGCCCGGCCGGCCCGCGAGCTCTCGGTCGTTGCTTCCTTCGGCGATCACCCGTTCGACGTGCCTGCCATCTTGCGTTTCCTGCCCGGCACCGGGCTGCTGACCAGCCCGGCCGATTTTCCCGCGCGACCGGAGGTCATGGTCTGCTTTGACGCAGGCAGCATCGACCGGCTGGGCGTCCTATCCGGACCAGCGGCCGCCGCGGGCGAGCTGATTGTGCTCGACCACCACGCGTCTAACACCGGGTTCGGCACCCTAAACCTGGTGGACCCAAGCGCGGCCGCGACTGCCGTGCTGGCCGCGGAGCTCATCGACCGGCTTGACGTTTCACTGACCCGCGACATCGCATTGGGCCTCTACGCGGGACTCGTCACGGACACCGGATCGTTCAAGTTCTCCTCGACGACCCCGCAGGTGCTCCGACTTGCCGCGCGGCTGCTGGACACCGGCATCGATCCCGGCATTGTCGCCCGCGAGCTCTACGACCGCGCGCCGTTCAGCTACCTCGGCTTGCTCTCCGCCGCGCTCGGCCGCGCCACCCTGGAGCCCAGCGCTGCCGGCGGGCTCGGGCTCGTCTGGACCACCGTCACCAAAGCCGACCGCGACCAAGCGAGCCTCCCGATGGACGCGGCGGAATCTGTCATTGACGAAATAAGGCGCACCGACGAGGCCGAGGTGGCCGTCGTGCTCAAACAGGACGATGCCGGCGCATGGCAAGTGTCTGTCCGGTCTAAGGCCGTCATCGATGTAGGCGCCATGTGCACCGCGCTGGGCGGAGGTGGTCACGCCCGGGCCGCCGGGTTCTCCTTCCCCGGCGGCACGGGTGCCCCCGCCGCCGCCCTAGGCGCATTGCGCACGTTGCTGGATCAGCGATGAGCGAATCCGGGCTGGTCATCGTGGACAAACCGGCCGGCTGGACCTCACACGACGTCGTCGCGAAGATCCGCAAACTGGCAGCGACAAAGCGAGTCGGCCATGCGGGCACCCTGGACCCGATGGCCACCGGCGTGCTGGTCGTCGGAGTCGAGAAGGCGACCCGGCTGCTCGGTTACCTCGCGCTGACGCAGAAGGAATACAGCGGCACGATCCGGCTCGGCCAGTCGACTGATACCGATGATGCTGACGGGGCCATAACCGGCCACGTTCCCGTCCGAAATATCAGCGAATCAGAACTGGAGTCAGCGATCGCACGGCTGACCGGTGAGATCAGTCAGGTACCGCCGGGCGTCAGCGCGATCAAGGTCGGCGGCAAGCGGTCCTACCGGCTCGCGCGCGACGGCGCGGCGCCCGAGCTCTCGCCAAGGACGGTCACGGTGAGCGTGTTCGCCGTCGAGCAGCTCCGGCCCGCAGGCGACGTGCTCGACGTGGACGTGCGGGTGACGTGCTCGAGCGGGACATACATCCGGGCGCTCGCGCGGGACCTGGGCGCGGCGCTTGGCGCCGGCGGTCACCTGACCGCGCTGCGCCGCACCAGGGTGGGCCCGTACCTCATCAGCCAGGCCGTCACGCTGGAGCAGCTGGCCGGGCGGTTCGAGCAGATTCCGCTCGCGGCGGCGGCTGCCGCGGCATTCGAACGCCGAGACCTGACCGCGGCTGAGGCGCAGGCCGTCGGGCACGGAGCGAAGCTGGAGCTCACGGGGACGGGCGAAGCGCCGGTCGCGGCATTCGGGCCGGACGGTTCCCTGATCGCGCTGCTGACCGACGACGGCGGCCGGGCCCGGTCGCTGGCTGTCTTCGCTCAGTAACGCTTGCCACGGCCCGCCGGGCCTGCCCGCGTGCCGGGCAGGGTTCTGGCGCGGTCTGGCCTGCCCGGCATGGGAGGCTAGGGCTACCCGCCGTTCGAGAGCCGAGGATCTTTGGGGGACAGCCAGATGCAGCGGTGGCATGGCCTGGATGACATACCGGCCGACTGGGGCCGGTCCGTCGTCACCATCGGGGTGTTCGACGGCGTGCACCTCGGCCACCAGCGGATCGTCAGCCAGGCGCGGAAGGCGGCGACCGAACTGCGGCTGCCAACCGTTGTCGTCACCTTCGATCCACATCCGGACGAGGTGGTCAGGCCCGGGTCGCACCCGCCGCTCCTGAGCACGGCCAGGCGCGAGTGGCAGCTGCTGGCTGGCCTCGGTGTGGACGCGGTCTGCGTGCTGCCGTTCACCCTGGAGTTCTCCCGGCTGGATCCGGACGAGTTCGTCCGTGCCGTGCTGGTCGACCGGCTGCACGCGGCCAGGGTGGTAGTGGGGGAGAACTTCAGGTTCGGGCATAAGGCGGCTGGTGACGTGGCCCTGCTGGCCGAGCTGGGCGAGAAGTACGACTTCTCAGCCGAGGGCGTGCCGTTGCTCGCGGAGAACGGTGTCACGATCTCCTCCACCGGGATACGCGCCCTGCTGGCGGCCGGCGACGTGGCTGGGGCAGCCAAGGACCTGGGCAGGCCGCACCGGGTCGAGGGCGTGGTGGTCCGCGGTCACCAGCGCGGCCGGGCCCTCGGCTTCCCGACGGCGAATCTGGAGACCCTGCCGCACACGGCGGTCCCGGCTGACGGGGTGTACGCAGGCTGGCTGGCCAGCCTGGATTCGGATGGCACTGAGGTAGAGCGGTGGCCGGCCGCCATCTCTGTCGGCACCAATCCGACCTTCGATGGCCGTGAGCGCACGGTAGAGGCCTATGCGCTGGACCGGGACGACCTCGATCTGTACGGGGGGCACGTGGCGGTGGACTTCGTCGAGCGGCTGAGGGATACGCTCAAGTTCGGCTCCGTGGGCGACCTGGTCGCGCAGATGCGGCATGACGTGGACGACGCCAGGCGTCTGCTGACCGCCAGCTGAGCCGGGTTGAGAGCTCGGCCGCGCCGCGGCGCGACCAGGATAGGGCGTCGCTCTCACAACGCCGCCCATCTTGGGGCGGCCCTGCCACACCGACGCCCTTCGGCTGCGGGCGCTGGCGCCGGCCGATCCAAGCCTCAGCAGCGGATTGCCCCGGTATGGGAAGTCACTGGGGCGAGACCTAAGGCACGGGAGCTTCGGACGCGATGGCAGATCATCAGGCGCGGCGTGCTACCTTTGGATAGCGGCCGGGGTATCCGGCCCGGTTAGCTGCGCCCTCAGGCGGCTGACCACGCAAATGCCGCCCGTCCTGGCGCGGTGTTTACCATATGCCCGGCAAGGCCCGCAGGCTGGCCAGGGCGGATCATTACAGCGAAAGACAGAGGGAACAACTTGCCGCTCAACACCACGGTGAAGAACGAGATCATCGCCGGGCACGCGACCAATGAGGGTGACACCGGTTCGCCGGAAGTCCAGGTTGCGCTGCTGACTCGGCGGATCGCTGATCTGACCGAGCACCTGAAAGTGCACAAGCACGATCACCATAGCCGTCGCGGGCTACTGCTGCTCGTCGGCCGCCGCAGGCGGCTGCTGCAGTACCTGGCCCGCACCGACATCAACAGGTACCGCGCGCTGATCGAGAAGCTCGGCCTGCGCAGGTAACGACTCTGGCGGCGCGGCGCAGGCCGCGCCTCCGCACAACTAGATAACGTAGACATACACGTCCCGCGGCTCCGGCCAGGAGCGCTGATAGCGCCCTTCGGGCCGGTCCTCGGTAGTGGTTCTCGGGTTATGGCGGTTGCCGCGCATGGCGACCAGCCAGGGCCGAGGGCTTCGATCGAAGACCGGCCGGCAGCCGAACCCGGCATGACGGTTGGCTCTGGCCGGCCGGGCTATCTGGCCCGGTCGTCCCGCGGCTCGCCCGGCCGGCCGGCGATGGCGCTCCGAATGTGCGGCGGACAGGCGCGGGACCTCAGTCAAGGAGGTCACCCGTGGAGGGTGTCTATACTGCCGAGGTCACGATTGACAACGGCACTTTTGGCGCGCGCAAGCTGCGGTTCGAGACCGGCAGGCTTGCCAAGCTAGCGGGCGGCTCGGCCGTCGTCTACCTGGACGACGAGACCATGGTGCTGTCCACCACCACAGCGTCGAAGGCCCCGCGTGAGGGATTCGACTTCTTCCCGCTCACCGTCGACGTCGAGGAGCGGATGTATGCGGCTGGCCGGATCCCCGGCTCGTTCTTCCGGCGGGAAGGCCGCCCATCCGAGGACGCGATCCTGACCTGCCGTCTCATCGACCGACCGCTGCGCCCGTCTTTCGTCAAGGGCCTGCGCAACGAGGTCCAGGTCGTTGAGACCATCCTGTCGCTGCACCCTGAGCACCTGTATGACGTCGTCGCGATCAATGCGGCTTCGATGTCCACCATGCTCGCCGGGCTGCCATTCTCGGGCCCGATCGGCGGCGTCCGCGTCGCGCTGATCAAGGGCCAGTGGGTTGCCTTCCCGACGCACAGCGAGCTTGAGGACGCCACCTTCGACATGGTGGTGGCCGGTCGCATGCTCGAGGACGGCGACGTCGCGATCATGATGGTCGAGGCCGAGTCGACGCCGACCACGCTTCGGCTGATCGCCGACTTGGGCAGCGGCGCGGTGGCGCCGACCGAGGAGACGGTCGCCCAGGGGCTCGAGGCGGCTAAGCCGTTCGTCCGGGTACTGTGCGAGGGCCAGCTGGAGGTCGCCAGGAACGCGGCCAAGGAGACTGCCGAGTTCCCGACCTTCGCCGACTACGGCCCGGACGTGTTTGCGGCCGTGGAGGCCGAGGTCGGCGCCGACCTTGCGCAGGCGCTCACCATCGCGGGCAAGAACGAGCGTGCTGCCGAGACCGACCGGATCAAAGCGCTGGTTACCGAGAAGCTCGCCGCCCAGTTCGAGGGCAGGGAGAAGGAAATCAGCGAGGGGTTCCGGGCCCTGAACAAGAAGCTGGTCCGGCAGCGGATCATCCGTGACGGCCTGCGCATCGACGGGCGCGGCGTGGCCGACATCCGGCAGCTGTCCGCGGAAGCCGGCGTGGTGCCGCGCGTGCACGGCTCTGCCCTGTTCGAGCGGGGCGAGACGCAGGTTCTGGGCGTAACGACCCTGAACATGCTCCGGATGGAGCAGATGATCGACACGCTGAACCCGGAGCGCACCAAGCGGTACATGCACAACTACAACATGCCGCCGTACTCGACCGGCGAGACCGGCCGGGTGGGCTCACCCAAACGGCGCGAGATCGGTCACGGTGCGCTGGCCGAGCGGGCGCTGGTGCCGGTGCTGCCGACCCGCGAGGAGTTCCCGTACGCGATCCGTCAGGTCTCCGAGGCGATCGGCTCGAACGGCTCCACCTCGATGGGCTCGGTCTGCGCGTCCACGATGGCGCTGCTAGACGCGGGCGTGCCGCTGAAGGACATGGTGGCCGGCATCGCGATGGGCCTCATCCACGAGGGCGGCGAGTACGTCACGCTGACCGACATCCTCGGTGCCGAAGACGCCTTCGGCGACATGGACTTCAAGGTCGCCGGGACCAAGGACATCATCACCGCGCTGCAGCTGGACACCAAGCTCGACGGCATCCCGGCCAACGTGCTCGGCGCGGCTCTGAACCAGGCCCGCGGCGCCAGGCTGACCATCCTGGACGTGATGCGCGAGGCCATCGACGCGCCGGCCGAGATGAGCGTGTTCGCGCCCCGGATAATCACGATCAAGGTGCCGGTGGACAAGATCGGCGAGGTCATCGGCCCCAAGGGCAAGATGATCAACTCGATCCAGGAGGAAACGGGCGCCGACATCACCATCGAGGACGATGGCACGATCTACATCGGAGCGACCGATGGCGCGTCGGCCGAGGCGGCCCGCGCTACCATCAATGCGATCGCCAACCCGCACATCCCCGAAGTGGGCGAGCGGTTCCTCGGCACCGTGGTGAAGACCACCACGTTCGGCGCGTTCATCTCGCTGCTTCCGGGCCGGGATGGCCTGCTGCACATCACCCAGATCCGCAAGTTGCATGGCGGGGCCCGGATCGAGAACGTCGATGATGTGGTGAAGGTGGGCGACAAGATCCAGGTCGAGATCCGTGAGGTCGACGACCGCGGCAAGCTGTCGCTCGTGCCGGTCGAGGTCGTCGAGCGGGAAGCAGCCGGTGAGGACCTCGGCGGCGACGAGCCGCGCTCGCGCGACCGCGACGGGGGCGCTGACAGGCGGGACCGGGCGACGGGACCGGGGCGACCGGGACCGCGGCGACCGGGATCGCGGTGACCGGGACCGGGGCGGCGACCACCACCGCAACCGGCAGCGCAGCCGCGGTGGCTACTCCGGCGGGTCTGCCGGGTCCGGGTCGGGTAACTCCTGACAGCGGGCTCGAACTCATGACAGCTGGCACGCACCGACCGGTCGGCAGCGACAACGGTGTCCTGCGGACCGTCCTGCCGGGCGGCCTGCGAGTTATCACCGAGGCGCTGCCATCGGTCCGGTCAGCGGCGGTGGGCATCTGGGCCGGAGTCGGCTCGCGGGACGAGGACCGCGATCACTCCGGCGCCACCCATTACCTTGAGCACCTGCTGTTCAAGGGAACGGCCAGGCGTAGCGCGCTGGCCATCTCGGCGGAGATGGACGCGGTCGGAGGTGAGCTGAACGCGTTCACCGCGAAGGAGTACACCTGCTACTACGCGCGGGTGCTCGACGCCGACTTGCCGCTGGCTATCGACGTGCTGTCCGATATGGTGACCAGCTCGCTCATCGAACCCAAGGACGTCGACGCCGAGCGCGGTGTGATTCTCGAAGAGATCGCAATGAACGAGGACGACCCATCGGACCTCGTGCACGAGGCGTTCTCGGAGCAGTTGTTCGGCGACACGCCGCTCGGGCGGCCCATCCTCGGTACCGTCGACTCGATCAACTCGATCTCCAGGGCCCGGATCGCTGAGCACTACCGGGCCCGGTATACGCCGGACTACCTGGTGGTTGCCGCGGCCGGAAACGTGGATCACGACCGCGTGGTCGAGCTGGTCGGTGCCGCATTCGGGCCAGTTCTGACCGGGACCGCTGCTCCGGTGCCACCGCGGCTGTCCGGTCCGGACGGCGGCACGGCGATCGGCACCGGCGTGCGCCTGCTGTCACGGCCGGTTGAGCAGGCGAATCTGGTGCTTGGATGTGCTGGGCTCGCCCGTACCGACAGCCGCAGGTTCGCGCTCGGCGTACTGAACGCGGCGCTCGGCGGTGGCATGTCGTCGCGCCTGTTCCAGGAAGTGCGGGAGAAGCGCGGCCTGGCCTACTCGGTGTACAGCTTCAGCTCGCAGCACGCTGACTGCGGCCTGTGGGGCATTTACGCTGGTTGCCTGCCTGCCAAGACCGAGGAAGTCCTGGCCATCTGTCACGACGAGATCGCGAAGGTGATCGACTCGGGCCTGACCGACGAGGAGCTTGACCGGGGCAAGGGACAACTGCGCGGCTCTATTGTGCTTGGCCTGGAGGACCCGTCCTCCCGGATGAGCAGGCTGGGCAAGTCCGAGCTTGTCTACCCCCGGCTCGAGCCGGTCGACGAGATCCTGGCGGAGATCGACGCCGTTACGCACGATCAGGTGCGTGAGGTTGCCACTACGATGCTCGCCCAGCCGAAGGCGCTGGCGATCGTGGGACCGTTCGACACGGGCGAGGAGTTCGCCCGTGCCCTCGGCTAGCGCGGCCTCGGCGCCCTGCCTGATGGTCGTCAATGCCAGCTAACCAGACACCGGGGCCGCTGATCGGCGCCGGCCGGTCTGCGGACATCTACGCACTCGGCACCGATCGCGTGCTGCGCCGGTTCCGGACGCCGTACGACGCGCAGCCAGAAGCCGACATCATGACCTACCTCGCCGAGGTCGGCTACCCGGTGCCCAGGGTCTATGACGTCGACGGGCCTGACCTGGTCATGGAGCGGCTGGACGGCCCGGAGATGCTGGCCGACCTCGCCAGCAAGCCATGGCGCGCCCGGAAGTACGGCCGTATCCTCGCGGGCCTGCATGACCGGCTGCACGTCATCGAGGCGCCGCCGGGCCTGCGCACTGGCTTCGGTCCGGGCCGGGCGGTGCTGCACCTGGACCTGCATCCTGCCAACGTCATGCTGACCTCCCGCGGGCCTGTCGTCATCGACTGGTCAAACGCGCATGCTGGTTCGCCCGGTGCTGACGTGGCGATGGCATACCTGATCATGGCGAGCTCGGAGGTCGACCAGGTGCCGCGATCGGTGCGGCCCATCGTCGGCGCCATCCGGGCCGCGCTGATCCGGCAGTTCCGTAGTGCGGTGCGCGACGATGCCGGCCCGTACCTTGTTGACGTGGCCAGGGAGCGGATGCTGGACCCCAACGTCCGGCCAGCCGAGATAGAGCGCCTGACGCGGCTCGCTGAGCAAGCCGGCTGAGGCGCAGGCCCTCAGGGTGCTGGTGGCGGCAGCTTCGACCCGCCGTCGGCGAGCCACGCCCGGATCTGCTCGCCGTGTTCGTCCAGCCCGGGTGGCGGCAGGTCATAACGCGGCGCGGTGGCGGAGAACGTGAGCGGGTTGCGAATGCCGGGCACCGCGAACTCGCCCTGGCCGGCCGTCACCACAGGGTGCAGGCCGATCTGCTCGGCGAAGGCGACGCCGCCGGCCACGCTGTTGATCGGTCCGCACGGCACGCCCGCGGCGATCAGGTCGTCGAACCACTGCGCTGCCGTTCGCTGCTTGAGCCGCTCGATGAGCAACGGGCGCAGCTGATCCCGGTTGGCGGTCCGGCCAGAGTTGGCCGCGAACCGCTCGTCAGTGCCGAGCTCGGGTGCCCCGAGCACCGTGCACAGGCTGCGGAATTGCGCGTCGTTGCCCGCCGCGACTACCAGGTCGCCGTCCAGCGTGGGCAGCGGCTCGTACGGGAACAGGCTGGGATGGGAGTTGCCCATCCGGTGCGGGACGACGCCGGCCGACGCGTACGCGCCGGTCTGGTTGACCATGCCCGCCAGCGCCGCGGCTAGCAGGTTGACCTCGATCAGCTGTCCCTCCCCGGTCCTGCGCCGATGGTCGAGCGCCGCCAGCACGCCGATGGCGGTCTGCAAGCCGGAGATCACGTCAAAGACCGCGACGCCGGCCCGGTATGGCGGACCGTCCGCGTCGCCCTGCAGGCTCATGAGCCCGGACATGGCCTCCACGATCAGGTCGTATCCCGGCAGGTGCGCGCCGCCGCCACTGCCGAAGCCGGTAATGGACGCGTAGATGATGGCCGGATTGGCCGCGCAGACGCTGGCGTAGTCAAGCCCGAACTGGCGCAGACCGCCTGGCTTGAAGTTCTCAACCATGATGTCCGCGCGTCGGGCTAGCTCGGCCGCTGCGGCGCGGTCGCGCTCGTCCTTGAGGTTTAGCCGGACCGACCGCTTGTTGCGGTTAATGGACAGGTAGTAGGTCGAGACGCCATGGCGGACTGGCGGCATCCAGTGCCTGGTGTCGTCGCCGCCCGGGCCCTCCACCTTGATGACCTCCGCGCCAAGGTCGCCCAGGATCTGGGTGCAGTACGGCCCGGCCAGTACCCGGGAGAAGTCGGCGACGAGCAGGCCCGCCAGCGGTCCAGGAACTGGCGCTGGCGATGCCTGTGCTGGCTGCGCAGGGACCTCATCCATGCGGGCACGTTACCAACATCGGCTAGCCGAGCCCCATACGGACAGCGCTCACGTCCTTGTCGGCCATCCGCGCGGCTGGCGGACTCAGCGTGGTTGTCATCACCTCGACCTGCTCAGACGCTCTCGGGCGCGGGCCCGGCCGTCGGCCGGGCTGCGCGATGACCTCGTCGATCTGCGCCAGCTGGCCGCTGGTCAGCTGCAGGTCCGCCGCCGCGATGGCGTCATCGATATGGCTCGGGCTGCGGGTACCGACGATGGCGACGTGTACTGCTGGATTGGCGAGCGTCCAGGCGATGGCCAGCTGGCTGACCGACGCGCCGAGTTCCGTGCGGGCCAGGCCTTCCAGTGCGCGAACGGCATTGAGATTCCGCGCGAAGCCATCGCCGGTGAACATCTCGCTGCGGCTGCGCCAGTCTGCTGGCGCGAACTTGGTGCTGGCGGTCAGGTGACCGCCGAGCAGTCCGTGCGCGAGCGGGCCGTACACCAGCACGCCGATATCGCTCGCCGCGGCGTACGGCAGGATGCTGTCCTCGATGTCCCGGCGGAATAGGTGGTACGGCGGCTGCAGGGTCTCCACCGGCAGCGTTTCGCTGAACTCCGCCATCTGAGCAGCGTCGAAGTTGGACACGCCGACGTGCCGGATCTTGCCGTCTGCGACGAGCTTGCCGAGCATGTCCGCGGTGTCGGCGAACGGAACTTTGGGATCAGGCCAGTGGACCTGGTACAAGTCGATGTAGTCGGTGCGCAGCGCGCGCAGGCTTGCTTCCACGCCTGCGGCTATCCACGCCGGACTTGAGTCACGGTTAACGCCGCCTACCGGGCCGGGCCGCAGGCCGCCCTTGGTGGCGACGACGAGCTTGTCGCGGTCGAGACCCTTAACCGCCTTCGCCAGTAGCTGCTCAGAAGCCCCGAATCCGTAGGCCTGAGCTGTGTCGAACAGTGTCACGCCCTTCTCGGCGGCTCGCCGGATGGCCGTGATCGCGGCTGATTCGTCGGTCGGACCCCAGTCCCCGCCGAGTTGCCAGGTGCCGAAGGCGATCCGGGAGACCCGAAGGCCGGTGCGGCCGAGTGTTGTGTAGTGCATGACGTTCCCTCCTGTTTCGGTCGTGGTCGTCACACTGGGAAAGCTGTGGTCTCAGTGCGTGGCTTGGTTGCACTGGGCGCACCGCGTGCTGCGGCTGTCGGCGCGGCCACACTGGACGGTGGCGCCGGCTGCCTGGCTCGGATCGCGCGCCAGGCGATGAGGGTGGCCAGGCCCGCGGCGGCCGCGCCGGCCAGCATCGCTGCCCTGGTCCCTGCGGCCGTCTCAGTGGCAGTGTCATGGCCAACGGCCGCGGCGATCGCGGGCAGAGCGGCTGCGCCAACCGCCGCGCCGATCTGACGGCTGGTGTTGATGACGCCGCCGACGACGCCCTGCTCAGCTCCCGGAACCCCGGAGGTGGCGATCACCATGGTGCCGAAGGCGGTGCCGGCCGTGCCGAAGCCAACGAGCATCACGGCGGCCAGAACCGGGCTGTAGTGGCCGTCGGCCGGGAGCTGGGTGAGCACTACGAAGCCGGCTGCGGCGACGGCGCTGGTGAGAACGAGTACGCGGCGGATGCCGATGCGGCCCGCCAGCCTGGCTCCGAACGCGCCCGCGGTGAAACCGATGATCCCCTGCGGAGCGATGGCCAGGCCCGTGGCCAGTGGCGAGTCCCTGAGCACCTGCTGCAAGTACAGGGAGAGCACCAGCATTTCGCCGCCGTTCCACAAGCCGAGCAGCAGGTTCAGAGACCCTGCGGTGCGAAGCGCGGGACGGCGGATCAGCTTCGCGGGCAGCAGCGGGTCCGGGTGCCGCCGCTCGGCGACGACGAAGGCGGCCAGGCTGACGCCGAAAACGCCGAACGCGGCGAGGATGACAGGGGAGATCCAGCCCAACACGTCGGCCTCGGATACCGCGAACACCAGCGCGGCCATCGCCACAGTGATAAGCAGCGCACCTCGGACGTCCAGGCGGCGCTGCCCGACGGGCGCGCGAGAGTCAGCCAGCAGGCGCGGGGCGATCGCCGCCGCGAGCAGGCCGACGGGAACGTTGACCAGGAACACGGCCCGCCAGCTGGTGAACTCGACCAAGATCCCGCCGAGCACCTGGCCGGCCACGAATCCGAGCGACGCGGTCGCGCCGTACATGCCCAGCGCCCGGGTACGCGCCCTGCCGTCGGCGAAGCTGGTAGTGATGAGCGACAACGCGGCGGGAGCGACCAGCGCCGCGCCGGCACCTTGGATCACTCGCGACGAGATCAGCAGCACCGGATCGTGCGCAAGCCCGCCCGACAGGGACGCCGCGGTGAAAACCAGCAGCCCGGCGATGAACATTCGCCGACGGCCGAATAGGTCAGCCGCCCGGCCGCCCAGGATCAGCAGGCCGCCGAAAGTGATGGCGTAACCAGTGATGACCCATTGCACGGCCGGCCCGGTCAGGCCTAGCTCGCGCTCGATCGACGGAAGTGCGACGTTCACGATGCTGAAGTCCAGCACGACCATGAAGGCCGCCAGCAGGATCAGCGTCAGCTGCAGGCCGGCCCTCCGGTCCCGTCCTGCAGCCGCGAGTGCCGGCTGCCGCCCCCGGCTTGGCTGGAGTGTCTGGCCCGACTCGATGGCCTCGGCTTGCTGCACCTAGATCAGATCCCGTTAGCTAGAGTCCTAATATAAATACGATACGATCCGTATCTAAATTATGCTGTGGTGGTGGGCGGCGTCAACTCCGTTGCCATGTGACCTAGGCCACATGCCCTCGCCAATACGATACGACACGTTTCGATTTTATCGTGTACGCTGCAGCGCTATGACGGACGTGCATATTCCCGCGGCCTCGCAGGGGGCAGCAGGCGGCAGCCAGGTCCCGGCGAGGCGGGGCAGGCCGCGCAGTCAGGAGGCCGACCGCGCCATCCTTGAGGCGGCCGCGCTGATCCTGGCCGAGCGAGGGCTGGCGGCATGTCTATCGAGGAGGTGGCAGCCCGGGCCGGTGTCGGGAAGACGACCATCTACCGTCGCTGGACCTCGCGCGGCTCGCTCGCGCTGGACGCCTTCCTGGCCGACTTCCAGGGTCAGCAGCCGCTACCTGACACCGGCACGCTGCGCGGCGATTTGCTGGCCGCCCTCCGCGCCTGGATACGGTCCGTCACCAGGACTAGCGCCGGGCCGATCCTGGCCAGCCTGATCGCTGAGGCGCAGCGGGATCCGCAGCTCGGCGCCGCCTGGCGGGACCGGGTCGTGGAGCAGTTGCGGTCTCAGCACCGGATCATGCTCAACCGGGCCGTGGCCCGCGGCGAGATCCCGGCCACCACCGACCCAGAGGTTGTGCTTGACCTGATCTTCGGGGCGGCCTATCACCGGCTGTTGCACGGTCATCAGCCGCTCACCGACGCCTTCGCGCGCAAGGTGGTCGACGTGGTCGTGGCCGGGATCCAGCGGGCCTAGCCAGCCGGCGTAGCCGCGGCGGCGGCCGTCGGGAAGTGCCGGGTCCGGGTCTTGCCGCCGTCGAAGCCGATGACGAGCGCCTCATAGTCCTCGAGCGGTTCGATGAAGGCAAGCCCGGCCTCGCCCGCGACCGCCAGCGCCGTGGCGAGCGCATCGGCCAGGCCCAGGTCGGGTCCGGTAACACTGGCCGAGGCGGCTCGCGCGGCGGGTCGGCCGGATCGCGGATCGAGCAGATGTGCGCCGCGCTCGTAGCTGCCCGACGTCGCGATCGCCCCGGTCAGCTCCACGATTTCGGTCAGACGTCGGGGTGCGGCCGGGTCAGCGATGCCGATCCGGAACACCTCGCCGGTCGGCTGGCGCCCGCGGGTGGCAATGTCGCCCGCCGCGTTCACGATAGCGCCGGTCATCCAGTCGGCGGTGAAGGCGGCCACCGCGCGCTGCGCCGCCCAGCCTTTGACGTAGCCGGTCGGGTCGAACCCGCCCGGCATGGCCCACGGGTCGAACCAGCCGCCAGACGCCTCCCGCGCGGCAGCACAACCCGCCATTACCTCGGCTACCTCCGCCGGAGCCTCGCTTGCCGCGAGTTCCCCCCGGCGCAGGCGGCTGACCGGGCTGTCCGCCTTCCAGGTACTGAAGACCTCGTCGGCGCGATGCAGTATCGCCACAGCGGCCGCCAGCTGCTCGCGGACTTCGGTGAGCTGCGCATCCGTGCTACCCGGCTTCGCATAGATGTCGATGGTCACTACGGTGCCCATGACCTCCTCGCGATGCAGGACCGTTGCCTGCATCAGGTGAAGCCGAGCCGGTGCAGCGCCGATTGCAGCGACTGGTCGAAGCCAGCACTGGTGTAACTCGCGCCCGACACCCCCTGGATGTTGGCGCTTTGGGCCTTGATGACTTCTTGCTCAAGGATTGGTATGGACTGCTGGTCAATGTACTGGGAGCGAGGATTGGCGCCGTCGTTCAGCGAGGCGATCCCGACTTTCACGATCTTGCCGCCGGAAACCGTCACCTTGACCGAGACGACGCCGAAGTAGTAGTTGACGCCAGGTCCCGCGGCGGTCTGGGAGCCTCCTGATGCGCTGCCCGAACTCGACTTGGTGCCGCTGCCGGCCGTGTCGGCGCTGCGGCCTGACGTACTGCCCGCGGAGTTGCCACTAGCGGCCGGCAGCGAAGCCGCTGGCGCCGCCGGGAGGCTGCCGCCGGTCAGTTTCGCCGGGCTGGTATGGAACTCCAGCACGCCAAGCAGCCCGGCGACCGTGCCCGCTATCACGATCGGCGCCCGCTTCATGCCGCTGGGCCTTCGCTGGAGTGCATCGTCGTTCCGTCCCGTGGTGACTTAGAAGCCGAACGCTTCGGTGTGAATCTGCTCTTCCGGCACGCCGAGCCGGAGTGCGGCGTCCACGATCTCGGTGCTGAATCCCGCTGGCCCGCACACGTAGATGTCACGCCCGGCGATGTCCGGCACCGCCCGCCGCAGTGCCTTCGCGTCCAGGCGGGCGCGGTGGCGCGGGCCGATGATCTCGCGCAGCTGGCCGCCGCGCTGCCGGACCAGCGCCGCGATCTCGTCACGATGCACAAGATCGTCGACCGTCGAGGCGCGGATCAGGGCCACGACGTCGGCGTGGGACGGCAGGTCCTCCAGCAGCGCCCGCAGCGGCGTGACGCCCACGCCGGCACCGATAAGCACAACGCCATCGGATGACTGGACGTGATGGGTGAACGCACCGTACGGCCCCTCGATGGCGACTTTGGTGCCGGGCGGCAGATCCGCCATCGCCTGGCTCTGGTCACCGAGCCCCTTGATCGTGACCCGTAGGTATGGCGGCCGGGGCAGTGCCGAGAGGGAATATGGATGCGCCTGCCACCAGAGCCCCTTGGTGAGGAAGCGCCACTGGAAGAACTGGCCGCCCGAGACCGCGAGCTTGTCGAGGTGCCGCCCGCGGCAGATAACGGAAATGACGCCGGGTGCCTCGTCCCGGACTTCGACGACTTCGAGCCGGTGCCGCAGGCTCAAGAAGATCGGCTGGCCGACCCGGAACACCAGGACCAGGCCAGCGGTGGCAGCCCAGACCACGATCCACAGCGCCCGGGTGAGCGGGTGGCCGATGAACACGGTACCGGTGACGATCTGGTGAGCGAACGCGAGCGCGAGGGCGAGATACAGGTACAGGTGGACGACCCACCACGTCTCGTATTTCAGCCGCCGCCGGACCTTCCGGTAGGAGGCGACGCTGGCCAGCAGCAGCAGCCCGAAGCCGGCCGCTGCGGCGAGAATGTCGCGATAAGAGGTCAGCAGCACCCAGATCTCATGCAGCCATGGCGAATTGACCGCTTGGGCGTAGCCGAATGTGATGAAGACAACGTGCGCGCAGATCAGAGTGATGGCCCAGGACGCTACCTTCCGGTGCCAGCGGATGAGCTGGTCCTGCCCGACCGATCGCTCCAGCCAGGGCAGCCGGGCCACCAGTACGACCATGATGAGCAGCAGGTAGGTTCCGGTGAACCCAGCTAGCCTGCCGAGTGCCGTTAGCTTCCCACCCGGCACCGCCATCGAGCCACTGGACTCCCCGGCCAGGACCGCCGCTACCACGGCGCCAAAACCAAGGCCCGCCAGCAAAGCGCAGAAGTCGATGAACCTTGGCCGCGGCGGTGGCGCCGGGCGCTGCGGATGCCCGTGCCGATGCGGCGTGCGCGCAGGCGAAGGAGCAGGCCGGAGGGCCTTGGAGGGCAGGGCGTCGGGCATCACACTCAGGATAGTGACGTACGGAGGTTAGGCGGAGTCTCAGGGATTCCCTAGCGTTCCCTCTGAGCCTGGTGAAGGAATCGTGAAGCCCGCTCCATCCAGGGTGACGAGGTCTGCGGCCACCAGGCGCGAGCGGCCTGCCGGGTACGACGGAAGCGTCGGAGCCCGGCAGGCGCATGGCGGTCGGATAGCAAGATCCCCGCCTGCCGCGAGCACGAGGCGGGATCTTCTCGACGGTCAGCCGCAGTGGACCGGCACGGGGCGCGTCGACCGTGACGGCGGGCTGCCTCGTTATTTTGTCTCTGACCTGCGTCCCCTCGTTGCTCCGACCGGCTCCTGCCGACTCGACTCATCACTCCGGTAATGCTCCAGAGCCTTCATGATCTCCGGTGCCAGGGCCTCCGCCAGGGCGGGTGCGAGCGAATCGGCCAGTTCCGATGCAATTGCCTGCGCCAGCAGGACCCGCTCAACCATCGACGTTCCGGACGCTCCGCGTGACGGCGATCCCATAGCGGCTTCGAGCAAAGCCGCCATGACGCCCCGGCCTAGCCCGGCGGACTTAGTTGATTGACCGGCCTCGGTGAAGAACTCGCGGATCAGGTCGTCGGTGAATGCCTCTACCGGATCCTGTCCTGCGTCCTGATGTCTTGATTCTTTCGATTCAGTCGCCATGCTGTAGTAGCTCCTCTAGCCTTTCGGTGTTGATGACTGCCCTCCAGCCATTCATGTCTCGAAGAGCTGGAGGGCAGTTCCCGCGAGGACCTGAGTCCCGCGGCGAGTCGGCGCGTTCGCGATGGTGCGTTGAACTCGCCGCTGCTAGCGCCCCATGAGCGCGGCCAAGAGCAGCGGGTGCTCCATCATGCCGCCGCCGTCCTCACGCTCGGCGCGGCGGCGCATGAGCGCGGCGAGCACGAGCGGGTGTTCCATGATGCCGCCGCCGTCCTGACGCTCGGCGCGGCGGCGCATGAGCGCGGCGAGCAGCAGCGGGTTCTCGAACATGCCGCCGCCGTCCTGACGCTCGGCGCGGCGGCGCATGAGCGCGGCGAGCAGCAGCGGGTGCTCCATGATGCCGCCGCCGTCCTCACGCTCTGCCCGGCGGCGCATGAGCGCGGCGAGCACGAGCGGGTGCTCCATGATGCCGCCGCCGTCCTCACGCTCTGCGCGGCGGCGCATGAGCGCGGCGAGCAGGAGCGGGTGCTCGATGATGCTCTTGCCCTCTTCCTCGCGGCCGCGCATGACCTCGGCGAGCAGGAGCTCCTCAGCCCCTAGTTCCCGCTCAGCAGTCGTTGCCGTCATGAAATTCTCCTTCACTTGGTCGTCATACCGATGCGAGTCCCTCGCGGGACACCTGGGCAATGCCCGTGCTCTCCTGGTCCGGAACCACTCACAGCGGGTGAGACGCGCACGCTCAACGAAGTTCCGACGGAACTTGTCGCCTTGCTCCGTCCGATGCCCGACGGCTAGTCACGAGATGCTCAGCCGCCCGCAAACATCTGGCCGGTTGCGACCCGGACCCTCGGCTGCATTCCTGCTGACCGTGGCACGCTCCGGGCGGGGCCTAATGCCACCGCTACAAACCGTCACAACGCGCACGACAGGGTGTCAAACCGATAGGGTGTCGGCGACAAAGTAGCCGCGCATCCAGCATGAGCCAGCACACCAGTGAGCCAGCAATCCAGTTGGGAGCCAGGGCCAGCATGAGTGTCAGGTCCGCCGCCGCGGGAGCCTTGCTAGTCGTCTGCGGTCTGGCGGCCTGCGGCGGCAGCAGTGGATTGCCGCGGACGCCGGCGAACAGTGCGGTGTGTAAAACCCTGGCGGCCTACCTGGCTGGGAAGACGAGCGTGCAGGAGTTGGCTGGCTCGGTGCTGGAAACCAATGCGCCGATATCGCACCAGCTCCGCCAGGACGTGGCGCAGTTCGCGGTGACCATGGCAACCGCCGGCGCCAGCGCCGCGCAGCAATACGAGAACCAGGCCAAGCAAGACTGCCAGTCCGTCACCGGGTAAGACCTCGCAGCTGTCCGCCCCCGTCCAGATCGACCGGTCCAGATCGACTCAGAGCTGGCCGACAGCTGTCACCGTCACGACGGCTTCACCAGCCTCGTCTGACGCAGCCAAGTCCACGGTCGCCGAGAAGCCCCAGTCGTGATCGCCAGCGGGGTCATCGAAGATCTGCCGGGCGGACCAGCCGCCGGGGTGCTCGTCGATGATCAGCATGGCTGGACCGCGGGCGTCCGCGCCGGTGCCGATCTCGCCGTGCTCGGCGAAATACGGCTCCAGCGCGCCGGCCCAGGCATCGGCATCCCAGCCGTCCTCACTATCCAGTTCGCCCAGTTCGTCCCACCGCCGCAGGGCGGCGAGCTCGACCCGGCGGAACAGGGCGTTCCGCACCAGGACCCGGAACGCCCTCTTGTTGCCGGTAACCGCCGGCGGCTTGGCCGTGGCCAGGTGGATAGCCTCCTCCACGGGGTTGCGCAGCTTTTCCCATTCGTCGATAAGGCTGGAGTCAACCTGCCGGACAAGCTCGCCGAGCCACTCGATCAGGTCCGTTAGCTCCTCGGTCCGCGCCTCCTCGGGCACCGTCTGCCGGAGGGCCTTGTAGGCGTCGGCGAGGTAGCGCAGTACCAGCCCTTCGGAGCGGGCCAGGCCGTAGAAGCTGACGTACTCGGCGAACGTCATGGCTCGCTCGAACATGTCCCGCGCGACCGACTTCGGCGAGAGCTCATGATCAGCAACCCAGGGATGGCCCTGCTTGTAAATGTTGTACGCGGCCTCCAGCAGGTCCGCCTGCGGCCTGGGGTACGTGACGGCCTCCAGCAGGTTCATCCGCTCCTCGTACTCGATGCCCTCTGCCTTCATCGCTGCGACCGCCTCGCCGCGCGCCTTGAACAGCTGGGCGGACAGTACCTGGCGCGGGTCGTCGAGCGTGGCCTCGATAACGGAGAGCACGTCGAGCGGGTAATCGGGGGAAGTCCGGTCGAGCAGTTCGATCGCCGCGAGTGCGAGCGGGGATAGCGGCTGGTTGAGCGCGAAGTCCTCTTGCAGGTCAACTGTCAGGCGCACCCAGCGGCCGTCCGAGTCCGGCTCGGCGAGCCGTTCCACCACGCCGCCGGCCAGCAGCGCCCGGTAGATCGCGATGGCGCGGCTGATGTGCTTGCGCTGGGCAGGCCGGTCCTCGTGGTTGTCGGTCAGCAGGTGGCGCATCGCGGCGAACGCGTCGCCCGGTCGGTTGATCACGTTCAGCAGCATGGCGTGGCTAACCGCGAAACTGGACCGCAGCGGTTCCGGTTCAGCCGCCACCAGCCGCTCGAACGTCGGCTGGCCCCAGGACACCATTCCCTCCGGCGGCTTGCGCCGCACCACCTTGCGCCGTTTCTTCGGGTCGTCGCCGGCTTTGGCCAGCGCCCTGGAGTTCTCGATCACGTGCTCGGGTGCCTGCACCACGACCCGGCCCATGGTGTCGAAGCCGGCCCGCCCGGCCCGCCCGGCGATCTGATGGAACTCGCGCGCCATCAGCAGCCTGGTCCTCGTCCCGTCGTACTTCGACAAGCCGGTGAACAGCACAGTGCGGATCGGCACGTTGATGCCAACCCCGAGCGTGTCGGTACCGCAGATGACCTTCAGCAGGCCGGCCTGGGCCAGGGTCTCCACCAGCCGCCGGTATTTCGGCAGCATCCCGGCATGGTGCACGCCGATGCCATGCCTGACCAGCCTGGACAGCGTCTTGCCGAAGCCGGGCGCGAACCGGAATCCGCCGATCAGCTCGGCGATCGCGTCCTTCTCCGCCCGGCTGCACACGTTCACGCTCATCAGCGCCTGCGCCTGCTCGATGGCGGCGGCCTGGGTGAAGTGCACGATGTAGATCGGCGCCTCGTGGGTGTCGAGCAGTTCCCGCACCGTCTCGTGTAGCGGCGTCATCGCGAACGAGAACGATAGGGGAACGGGGCGGTCAGCCGAGCTGACCACTGCTGTCGGCCGCCCGGTCCGTCGGGTGAGGTCGCCCTCGAACCGGCTGACATCGCCGAGCGTCGCCGACATGAGCACGAACTGCGCCTGCGGCAGCTCGATCAGCGGTACCTGCCAGGCCCAGCCCCGGTCCGGGTCGGCATAGTAATGAAACTCGTCCATAACGACCTGGCCTACGTCGGCATCCGCGCCATCGCGCAGCGCGATGTTGGCCAGGACTTCGGCTGTGCAGCAGATGATCTGCGCGCCAGCGTTCACGCTGCCGTCGCCGGTCATCATGCCGACCTCAGCCGGCCCGAAAGTGTCGCACAGCGCGAAGAACTTCTCCGACACCAGCGCCTTGATCGGCGCGGTGTAGAACGTCCGGTCGTCCCGGGCCAGCGCGGTGAAATGGGCGCCGGTGGCCACCAGGCTTTTCCCGGAACCGGTGGGCGCGGACAGGATGACGTTGGCGCCCGAGACGATCTCGATCAGCGCCTCTTCCTGGTGCGGGTACAGCGTCAATCCCTGTTCCGCGGTCCAGTCGGCAAAAGCGCCGAATACCGCGTCCGGATCGTCGTCGTCCGGCAGCCGGTCGGTCAGTGTCATAGTCCGTCCATCGTGCCAGGCCGCGGAGACTGGCTGAGACGCCCGTCGTGCTTGACCCTGACACCGTGTGAGGCTGTAGACCTGGTAGGGCCATGTTCAGCATCGGAGAGTTTGCCCGGCACGGCCGCATCTCGGTTCGGATGCTCCGCCATTACGACGCGATGGGGCTGCTACGGCCCGCCGTAGTCGATCCGGCAACCGCGTATCGCTTCTACGAGGCCCGGCAGCTATCGGATCTGAACCGCATCATCGCACTGAAGGATCTTGGCTTCAGCCTCCAGCAGGTGCGGGCGATACTCGACCAGCAGATTGGTGCGGCCGAGCTTCGCGGCATGCTCATACTTCGCCGGGCCGAGATCAGCGCGCAGATCGAAGCCGAGACGGCCCGGCTATCGAGGGTTGAGGCCAGACTGCTGACGATCGAGGACGAGGGCCGCGCCCCCGTTGACGGCGTGGTGATCAAGCGCCTCGCGCCGGTCCGGGTTGCGGAGCTGACCGGCACGGCGGCGAGTTTCCAGCCGGAGGACATCTCGCCAGTAATCCAGCCGCTGTACTGAGGACCTGTTCGAGCGAATGTGCGGCGCCGGCTTCGACTGATCGGGGCCGGGCATTGCCTACTACGAGGACTCCCAGGTGCAGGCCGGCGCCGTTGTGGTGCACGCTGCCGTCCAGGTAGCGACTGATGCTAGCGATAAGGACGGCGTGAGCTTTGTCGACCTGCCCGAGGTTGACCGCGCAGCCACCATCATCCATCACGGCTCCATGGATGATGTGCTGCCGACCGGGCAGGCGTTGGCCCGGTGGATCGACGCGAGCGGCCATCGGTCGATCGGCTATGTGCGAGAGCTCACGGTCGAGTGGTCACCCGACCCCGAGCAGTGGGTCACCGAACTTCAGCAGCCAGTAGGCCCGGCAGGCGAGCTGGGCTCAAGTCAACAGGAGGAATGACATGACGCCAGAGATCACCGAGCGCGCCGAGCAGCCGTACGTGGCGATCAGGGCGCACGTGACGATGCGGGAACTGGGCGAAGTCGCCCATCGAATCGGCGACGTCTTCGGCTGGATTGCATCGCATGGTCTGGCGCCCGCCGGACCGCCGTTCTTCCGGTACATCGTCATCGACATGGAGCGGCAGCTTGAGGTGGAGGTCGGCGTTCCCGTCCAGGCGGTCGTGGACGGCGACGATCAGGTGATTTCGGGCGTGATCCCGGCCGGCCGGTATGCCACTGTCATTCATGTTGGTCCGCCTGACAGCCTTATGGGTGCAACCGCCGCCCTACTGGACTGGGCCGCCGACCAAAGCCTGCGGTGGGACATGACGGTCGGGGACGACGGTGAGCATTGGGGCGCCCGGCTGGAGAACTACCTGACCGATCCCCGCGAGCAGCCCGACATGACCAAGTGGGAGACCGAGCTCGCGTTCCGGCTGGCTGATTAGCGCAGGTGGCGGCCGAAGAAGTCGAATACCTTCTCCCAGCCGTCCATCGCCTGCTCCGGCCGGTAAGCCCCAAACATGTAGTAGAAGAAGCCGTGGCTCGCGCCGTCGTAACGGTGGAACTCGTAGTCCTTGCCGAGCCGCTTCAGCTCCGCTTCGTGCTGGTCGACTTGCTCGGGCGGCGGATAGCGGTCGTCGTTGCCGAAGATGCCGAGCAGCGGAGCGGTCAGGTCGGCGGTGTAGTCGATCGGCGCAACGGGCCGGGCCGGGGTCAGGTCGTCCGGCCCCATGATGACGCCGCCGCCCCACAGGTCGGCTACCGCGTCGAAGCCCTTCGACCTGGACGCGGTGAGGAGCGCGTGCCGCCCGCCGGAGCACGTGCCAATGATGCCGACCTTGCCGTTGCTGGCCGGTTGCTCGCGCAGCAAGTGCGCGGCGGCCGCGCAGTCGGCCACCACGGTGTCGTCGGGAACGCCGCCCTCGCTACGGACCTTCGCCGCGATGTCGTCCGGGCTACCGTGCCCGTACCGGCAGTACAGGTCCGGGCAGATCACCGCGTGACCATGCCGGGCCAGCCGGTCGCAGAACTCACGGTAAAACTCGTCCCAGCCCGGCATGTGATGGACCGCCACGATGCCCGGCAGCGCGGCGTCACCGGTCGGCCGGGCCACATAGGCATGAATCTCATCGCCGTTGCCGCCGGCGAAGCTGATCACCTCGGTGCTGATGCCCAGAGGCGAGTCCGTCCTGAACGAGTTCCAACTCGGCATCGCGTTGCCCTTCCGGCTCAGAGTTCGATGTGGCGCTCTTGTCGGGGGTTGCACGAGGGGCGGAGCCCTCCGTGGGAACCTTCATATCGCATACAGCCCCGGCCGGGCGCGCACGGGGTGGAACAGCGTCCGTCCGCGGGCACCCCTGGCGCGGCCGCTAGGATCGGGGCCCTGACAGCACGGCAAGGGGGCGCGATGATCAATGTAGGCGTGCTGGGCGCTAAGGGTCGCATGGGCTCGCAGGTATGCAGCACGGTCGAGGCCGCCGACGACCTGGAGCTGGCCGGCCAGGTCGATGCGGGTGACGCGCTCGACCTGCTCGGCGGCGCGGACGTCGTGGTGGACTTCACCCATCCCGGCGTGGTCATGGACAATCTGCGCTGGTGCATCGGCCACGGCATCTCGACCGTGGTGGGAACCTCAGGCTTCGACGAGACCCGGCTCGCTGAGGTGGCCGGCTGGCTCGGCGATTACCCGGACGCTCGCGTGCTGATCGTGCCGAATTTCTCGGTCGGGGCCGTGCTGATGATGCGGTTCGCCGCGCAGGCAGCGCCGTTCTTCGAATCCGCCGAGGTGATCGAGCTGCACCACGCCGCGAAGGCAGACGCGCCATCGGGCACGTCATCGCGCACCGCCTCGATGATCAGCGACGCACGCGCGGCCGCCGGTCTCGGCCCGTCGCCAGACGCGACCGCGTCGGCCGCCCCCGGCGCCCGCGGCGCCGAGGTCGGCGGGGTGCACGTGCATTCGGTCCGGCTGGCCGGGCTGCTCGCGCACCAGGAAGTACTGCTCGGCGGGCACGGTGAGGTGCTGACCATCCGGCACGACTCGATGGACCGCAGCTCGTTCATGCCGGGCGTGCTGCTCGCTGTCCGCGGGGTCGGCGCCCTGCCGCCGGGCCTGACCGTCGGCTTGGACGGGTTGCTCGGCCTCGGCTGAGCCGGCCAGCTAGCGCCGGAGCAGCCGCATCGGCAGCCGGCCCGGCCGCAGCGTGATGGCGGCGATGGGCTTCGGGATTCCGCGCGGGGTCAGTTCCAGCCGGAACCGTTGCGCAACCGCGGCCAGCACGAGCATGGTCTCCAGCTCCGCGAACGACTGGCCGATGCACGCCCGCCGCCCGCCGCCGAACGGAATGTAGGCGTAACGGTGCCTGTCACCGGCCGGCCGGGCTGCGCCGATCGCCCCCGGTCCGAGCTGGCCCTCCGGCAGGAACCTGGCCGGATCGAAGCCCACCGGGTCGGGCCAGAACTCTGGGTGCCGGTGCACCAGGTACGGCGGGATCGCGACGGTGCTGCCGGCCGGCACCGGCACGCCTGCCACGTTGTCATCGGCCAGCGCGTCGCGCTCGATCGTCCAGGCGGGCGGGTACAGCCGCATGGTCTCGGCGATGACCGCGGTGGTCCAGGGCAGCCGGTCGGCGTCGGCGGCCGCCGGCTCGCGCCCGCCCAGTACCGCGTCGACCTCCTCTTCCAGCCGAGCCCGGGCTCTGCGGGAACGCCGATAGCAGCGCTAGCGCCCAGGACATGGTGACCGCGCTGGTCTCGTGCCCGGCCAGCATGAAGGTGGCCAGTTCGTCGCTGATCTCAGCGTCGGTGAGCAGCGAGCCGTCTTCCTCGCCTGCGGTCATCAGCACGTCCAGCAGGTCCCGGTGGCCGACGGCAGCGTGGCCGGCCGCAAGCTGGGCACGCCGGTCCGCGATGAGGCGGCCGACCGGTCCCTCGATGCCTTCCGTCGTGCGCCCGACGCGCCTGGCCACCAGCCTTGAGCACGCGCGCCGAGCGCGGGCCCCAGGCCAGCGGCGCGAAGCTGGCGAGCACCGCGACGCGCTGGCCGGCGTTCATGGCGCGGCTCATCAGCGCAGCGTCTCCGGTCAGGTCCGCGCTGAACAGCGCCCGTCCGACCACGTCCAGCGCCAGCGCGCTGAGTTGCGCGGCGACATCGACCTGCGAGGCCGGCCGGAACGCCTTCCCAGCGCTTCAGCATGGCCTGGGTCGCCTCGGTGATCGGCGGCCCGAAGGACGCGCACGTCCCGCCGGGAGAACAACGGCTGCACCAGCCGCCGGTGGCGCCGCCAGTCCTCACCCTCGCTGGTGAGCAGCCCGTTCCCGATCAGTGCCCGCAGCGGGCGGTAGGTGAACGCCTTGACGTAGTTGTCCTGGTTTGCAGCGAGCACGTGTTCGGCCTGCTCCGGCCGGGTGAGCACGAAAATGCTTGTGCGCGGCGAGATCGGCACCCGGACCGTGTCGCCGTAGTGCGCCGCGAGCCTCAGGTATCCGGCTAGCGGGTCCCTGAGCATCGCCGCCAGTACGCCGGCCGCCTTGCCGCCGCCGGGACCCGGAGCCGGGCGCAACGAGACCTGCAGTGCCCATATCGCAATCTTCGATCCGCCGGCTCGGGTCCTGGCGCTAGCGGTCAGCGGCCGAAGTCGACTGCGGTGGTGTTCGCACCGCTCAGCACTACCGCGACGTGCTCGCCCGTCCGCGGGAGAGTAGGCGCCGCACACCAGCGCCGCGAGCGCCGCGCAGCCGCCGGGCTCGGCGACGATCCGCAGTCGTTCCCAGAGCAGGCGCTGCGCGGCCAGGATCGCGTCATCGCTGACTGCGCGCGATCGAATACGCGCGCTTGGCGACCACGGCGAAGGTGAGGTGGCCGACCCGGCGCGGCGCGAGCGAATCGACCGCGACGCTGCCAGTGGCCGCGTCGACGGGCCGGCCAGCGGCGAGCGCGGCGGTCATCGTCGGCGCGCCCTCCGGCTCGGCACCGATGACGCGCACGCTCGCCGTGACAGCGGTCGCGATGCCGGACAGCAGGCCGCCGCCACCCACGCTGGCCAGCACCGTGTGCGCCGATGGCGCTTGCTGCAGCAGCTCAAGTCCGGTGGTGCCGGCGCCGAGGATGGTCTCGGCCTGGTCGTAGGCATGCACCGGCATAGCGCCACTGGCCGCGATCCAGTCCTCGCTGACGGCCAGTGCGTCGGAGTACGTCGCGCCCTGGACGACCAGGTCCGCGCCATACTCGCGGATCCGGGCAACCTTGGCCGCAGACGACACCTCCGGCACGAAGATCCGCGCCGGAATGCCGAGGGTGCTCGCCGCGTAGGCCACTGCCGCGCCGTGGTTGCCGCCGGACGCGGCCGCGACACCGGCCGACGGCACGCTGCCGGAGCAGCAGGTTCGCGAACGCGCCGCGCACCTTGAAAGAACCCGAGTGCTGCAGTTGCTCCAGCTTGAGGGTCAGCGGCCCTGACGGCAGGCCCAGCTCGGTCCGGTCAATCGTGATAACCGGAGTGCGCCGGACGTAGCTGCCGATGATCTGCTGCCACGTCGGCGACCGCTGCGGCAGTCAGCCGGGGCAACTCTGCGTCTGGGGTAGCCATGAGGCGATTATCCCGATTTCCGGGCCGGGTGGGCCGGGTGCCTGCCGCCCCGGCCGCGAGCCGACGGAAACCGGGTTGCGGGCGCGACCCCGTTCCCTTCCATAATTCAGCGATGGATGCGCGACCGACGTTCGACGAGCTCATCGCCGAAGGCGACGCTGTGCCGGTTGCAGGCTGGGATTTCTCCTGGTTCGAGGGGCGGGCCACCGAGGAACGGCCGCGAGTGGGGTTATGCCCGGCTGATGGGCGAGCGGATGGCGCGGGCGCGGGCCGCGCTCGACATCCAGACCGGCGGCGGCGAAGTCCTGGCCGCGGCGCTGCGAGCCAGCGGCGCGCGGCCGGGCGGTGCTGGCGGCGACCGAGTCCTGGCCGCCCAACGTGGAGTTGGCGCGGCGCAATCTCGCCGAAGCTCGGGCGGCACGCGTGGCCGAAGTGGCCGACGACGCCGATCTGCCGTTCTCCTCCGAGGCTTTCGACCTCGTCGTGAGCAGGCATCCGACCGAGGTCGGTGTGGCCGGAGATCGCGCGGGTACTGCGGCCTGGCGGCTAGCTACTTCTCCCAGCAGGTGGGCGCCGGATCGAACCGTGAGCTGACCGACTTCATGATGGGAACGCAGCCGGTCCGTCCCGGCCGTAGCACGGAGGTGGCGGCCGCGGCGGCGGAGGCGGCCGGGCTTGAGGTGGTGGACTTGCGCGAGCAGGCGCTGCGCGTCGAGTTCTTCGACGTTGCCGCGGTGGTCTATTTCCTGCGCAAGGTGCTCTGGACGGTGCCCGGCTTCACGGTCGCGGCTTACCTCGGCCCGCTGGCAGCGGATGCACGAGCACATCCAGGAATACGGCTCGTTCACCTGCCATGCGCAGCGGTTCCTGATCGAGGCGCGCAGCGGGTCTCGGTCCTAGCGCCCCCTCAGGTCAGGCTCAGCGGAGATTGTTGCGCACTTTAGAGCTAGCGGAACAGGCTCAGCGTGGCCAGCCGTGACAGGCTTGAGTCGGCCCCCGCGAGTTAACCCCGGCCCGCACTGACGTGAGCCATGATGCAGAGGAGAACGGGCGATGCCCACCCGCACCGCGCATACGACCTGGACTGGCGGCCTTGAGGACGGCACCGGCACCGTCACCCTTGTCAGTTCTGGTCTTGGCAGCTACGAGATCAACTTCCCGAAGCGCGCCGCCGACGACGCCGGCGGGACGACCAGCCCGGAGGAACTCATCGCGGCGGCGCACGCGGGCTGCTTCGCCATGCAGTTCTCGGCCCTGCTGGGCGCGGCTGGCGGTAGCGATCAGTCGCTGGACGTGACGGCGGATGTGACGCTCGGCCCGGACCCGAACGGCGGGTTCCGGATCAGTGGCATCAAGCTGACCGTTCGCGGCTCGGCGCACGGGGTCAGCGCCGAGGATTTCGCCAGGATCGCCGCCGACGCTAAGAGCGGATGCCCGGTCAGCAAGGCGCTGACCGGGACTGACATCACCCTGGACGTCGCGGGCGGCTAACGGGGGCGGTATAGCCGCCTCAGGTTGTGCGGGCCGGGTGACTCAGCCGGTCAGCGTCGGCGGTCGCTTACTGGCCGGCGCGTGCCTCCTCGACCGTCAGCTCGGCGGCCGGGTCGGCATCGAGGCGCTCGTCCGGGATGGGCTGACCGCTGCGGACGGACCGGCCGTAGGTTCCGTCATCAAGCCGGAGAGGGCGCGGTCGATAGCGGCCAGCCGGTCCTGCATGCCCGCCGCGATCGCCTCATCCATGCCCTGTGCGGTCAGCGGCTGAGCAGCGTCGGCGTAATCGCCCGGCTCGTCCTCGGCCTGGCGATCCTGCAGCTGCGGCTGACTCGGCGTCCTTGAGCAGCCGCTCTACCTCGGCCCGCTCAGCGGTGAGCCTGGCCCGCGCCACGTCCTGGTCCATCTGGCCCCCTCACTGTCTCGGCTACTGGGACAGGCACTGTCTGGTCCCCAGCCACCTTACGCACCTGCACCGCCACGCGGGGGCAGTGGTGGCCGTGCCGGTTACACGGTGGCCTGTGACTAGGCACGCGATGCAGCAGTCTGGGCCCGGCCAGCCGGAGGGCCGTGATGCGACAATGGCCAGCATGGGACATAACGGCTCCGGCGTCAGGAGCGCTGGCGGTAACGGCTCGTCCGGCTCGATCCTCAGCATCGGCTCGAGCGGGTCGATCTTGTCGATCGGCTCGGCCGGGTCGATCCTGTCCATCGGCTCGGCGGGTTCGGTGCTCTCGATCGGCTCCGTCGGCTCGTTCGCCTCGGTGCTGTCGGTCGCATCGGCGGCGAGCTTCGGCTCGGTGTTGTCGACCGCTTCGCGCTGGTCCATCCGTGCCTACCGGTCGGCTAAGCCCGCACCGGCCGCCGCATCATCACCTGCATGGCGGCAACGGGTCAGGCGCCAAGGGCGAGGGTCCGCGCGCGAGCCGACGCGGTTCCGGACGCCACGGCGCATTCCGGCCGCCTGACTGGCTGCCGTTCCTCGCCCGCTGACTTCAGGCAGTGGCGCGTCTGGCTGGCGGCCTGCAGGCCGAGTTCCGCGACCGAGGTCTCGCGCATCTTGAACTTCTGCACCTTGCCGGTGACCGTCATCGGGAATTCCTCAGTGATCCGCACGTAGCGAGGGATCTTGTAATGTGCGATCTTGCCGGTGCAGAACTCCCTGACGTCCTCGGCTGTCAGTGCGCTGCCGGCGCGAAGTTTCACCCAGGCGCACAGTTCCTCGCCGTACTTGACGTCCGGCACGCCGACCACCTGGACGTCGACGATCGCCGGGTGGGTGTACAGGAACTCCTCCACCTCGCGCGGATAGATGTTCTCGCCGCCGCGGATCACCATGTCCTTGATCCGGCCGACGATATTCAGGTAGCCGGCCTCGTCCATCACCGCCAGGTCGCCAGTGTGCATCCAGCGGGCCGCGTCGATCGCCTCCGCCGTCTTCTCCGGCTCATCCCAGTAACCGAGCATGACCGAGTAGCCGCGGGTGCAGAACTCGCCGTGGCTGCCGCGGGGAAGGACCAGGCCGGACTCGGGGTCGATCACCTTGATCTCAATGTGCGGGCCTGCCCGACCAACCGTGGCGACCCGGCGTTCCATGTCGTCGTCGGCCGTGGTCTGGGTCGACACTGGCGATGTTTCCGTCATCCCGTAGCAGATCGTGACCTCGGTCATGTGCATCTCACTGACGACCCGCTTCATCACCTCGACCGGGCATGGCGAGCCCGCCATGATCCCGGTCCGCAGCGAGGACAGGTCGTAACTGGCGAAGTCCGGCAGCGCGAGCTCGGCGATGAACATGGTGGGCACGCCGTACAGAGACGTGCACCGCTCTGCCTGCACCGCCGCCAGCGTGGCAGCGGGATCGAAGCCGGCCGCCGGAATCACGATGCAAGCGCCGTGCGTGGTGCAGCCGAGGTTGCCCATCACCATCCCGAAGCAGTGGTAGAACGGCACCGGCACGCAGACCCGGTCGGCCGCGGTGTACCCGCATCCCTCGCCGACGAAGTACCCGTTGTTCAGGATGTTGTGATGTGACAGCGTCGCGCCCTTCGGGAAGCCCGTCGTCCCGCTGGTGTACTGGATGTTGATCGGGTCATCGAAGGCGAGCGTGGCCGCCCGCTCGGCCAGAGCCGCGGGCCCGGCGGCCAGCCCGGCGGCCACGAGCTGGTCCCAGTCCGCAGTGCCGATGTAGACGACTCGCTCCAGGCCCGGCAGGTCGTCCCGGACTTCGTCGATCATGCCGCGGTAGTCGCTGGTCTTGAAGCCCTCCGCGCTGACCAGCAGCCGGATGCCGGACTGACGCAGCACGTAGGCAAGCTCGTGGCTGCGGTACGCCGGATTGATGTTGACCAGGATGGCGCCCGTCTTCGCGGCGCCGTATTGCGTCAGCGCCCACTCCGGGCAGTTCGGCGCCCAGATTCCGACCCGGTCACCCTTGCCGATCCCGGCCGCCATCAGCCCCAGCGCCACCGCGTCGCTGTCGGAGTCCAATTCTGAGTACGTCCACCGCCGCGCTGACGGCACGTCGACAAGGGCTTCGTTGTCCGGGTGCGCGGCAGCGATGCGATGCAGGTTCGCGCCGATGGTCTCACCGAGTAGGGCGTTGGCCGCGGCGCCATGGCTGTAGGACACCTGGCGGTACGACGGGCGACTGGCTGCGGGCATAGCTGGCCTCCGGAACGGGTGTAGGTGTCAATATTCGCACTTGGCCGGTGCGCGATACAGATTGGCAGGCTGCGGCCTTGGGGCGGGCCCCGTCGGCCCTAGCGTCACTTGACAGGGGTCTGCCCCTTTCAGCTGCGATGCCACGCCGCGCCAGGCGCACCGAGAAAAGGAGTTGGGTCAATGTCCCTGCCATACGCCGAACCATTGACGCCGCGCGAGCCGGCCGAGCGGGTCATCCCTGAGCCGCCGCGCCGTGGCGAGCCTGGCGGCGAGCCGTGCGGGATCTGCCAGGGCAGTACGACCCGGGCGCTGTGGTCTGACGACCTGTGGACGCTGCACGCGCCGGTGAACGGCAGCCTGCCTGGCTCGGTGTGGCTCGCGAGCAAGGAGCATTTCGACTCCTTCGCTGACATGCCCGCGAGACATGCTGCCGCCTTCGGCCGGGTCTGCGGTCAGGTGGAGCGCGCGATCCTGTCGTTGGGCGGGGTCGCGCGGGTGCACCTGTACCGGTGGGGTGACGGCGGCGCGCACTTCCATGTCTGGTTCATCCCGCGGCCGGAGGGCATGCTGGAGGCACGGGGCATGTACCTGCCGATCTGGGAGGACGTCCTGCCGACGGTGCCGGACGAGGAGCTGGCCGCGGCAGCCAAGCGGGTCGCGGCAGCGATGGACGGAGGCCGGCTGAGTTCTGCGCCGCGGCGCCGCTGCTGCCGAGATGCGCCGGCGTCTGACAGGTCTACTGTCAGACCTGAGGGTCATTTCGCTTTCGGAGCGCCGCGATGGATACCTGGATTATCTGGCTGATCATCGCGGCCGTGCTTGGCACCGATCGAGATCATGACCACGACGCTGGCGTTCGGCCTGCTCGGCCTTGCTGCGCTGGTGGCGGCCGGTGCCGGGTTCCTGGGCGGTAACGGCGCTATCCAGTTCGGCGCGTTCATCCTTGCCTCGGCCGTCGGCCTCGGCGTCGCCCGCCCGTTCGCGCTGCGCCATATCCGGCATCCGCCTCTGCTGCGAACCGGAACCGCCGCTCTGGTCGGCCGGACGGGTTACGTGCTGGAGGAAGTCACCGAGCACGGCGGCCGGGTCCGCATCGGCGGCGAGGAATGGTCCGCCCGGCCTTACGACGAGACCCTGGTCATCCCGGCTGGCACCAAGGTCGACGTGCTGCAGATCGAGGGCGCGTCAGCGCTCGTGTACCCGAGGGAGTAGCCATGTTCGCTGAGGCTGTCGGTATCGTGGGTGCCGTAGTCGTCCTGCTAGTCGTGCTTGTTGCATTGCGCACGGTCCGGATCGTGCCACAGGCGCGGGCCAGGAACGTGGAGCGGTTCGGCCGCTACCGCAAGACGCTGGAGCCGGGCATGAACTTCATCATCCCGTTCATCGACCGGGTGAAGCCGCTGATCGACCTGCGCGAGCAGGTGGTCTCGTTCCTCGGGCCAGCCGGTCATCACCGAGGACAACCTGGTCGTCAAGATCGATACCGTGCTGTTCTTCCAGGTGACCGATCCGCGCGCGGCCGACTACGAGATCGTCAACTACATCCAGGCGATCGAGCAGCTGACTGCGACAATGCTCCGCAGCGTAATCGGCTCGATGGACCTGGAGGTGACCCTGACCTCCCGTGACAAGATCAACACCATGCTGCGCGGCGTGCTGGACGATGCCTCCGGAAAGTGGGGCATCCGGGTGACCCGGGTGGAGATCAAGGCCATCGACCCGCCGAAGAGCGTTATCGACGCGATGGAGAAGCAGATGCGCGCCGAGCGGGAAAAGCGCGCGGCGATCCTGACCGCCGAGGGCCTGCGGCAAGCGCAGATCCTGACCGCGGACGGCGACAAGCAAGGCGCAGTGCTGCGGGCCGAAGGCGAGAAGCAGAGCGCGATCCTGAAGGCCGAGGGCCAGGCGCAGGCGATCACGTCCGTGTTCCAGTCGATCCACCAGAACGACCCGGACCCGAAGCTGCTCGCCTACCAGTACCTGCAAACGCTCCCGCAGATTGCCCAGGGGCCGGGCAATTCGATGTGGATGATTCCGAGCGAGCTGACCAGCGCGCTGAAGGCGCTGAGCAGCGCGTTCGACGCTGGTAGTGCGGCGGCCGATGCGCCGTCAGCGGGTGCGCCGATCGCAGGCCGAGCACCTACGGCTGCCCTGCCTGGCAGCCAGGTTCCAGCTGTGACGGCCGCGGCTGAGGACAGCAGCGCAGACGCCGCGCTGGCCGAGGTCGTGCGCAACGAGCCTGGCCTGGCTGGATCAAATGCCGCAGTCCGCGAGGCCGAGCTAGCTGCGGCTGCGGCTTCGGTTGCGACTGGCGGGGCTGAACTGCCCGATATTCCGCTGCCCGACGTTCCGCTGCCCGAGGCCGAAACGCCGAAGGCTACGAGCAGCGCCGAGGTACCGGAAGGGAACGCGTCGGCTAACGGTGCCGGGCCGGGAGAGTAGCTGCGCAGCCGTCAGAGCCTGATCGCCAGGCCGACCGTCAGCAGCGCGCCGAAGGCTAGCTGGAGCCGCCCGGTCTGGCCCAGCGCGGCGATCAGGCTGCGGCCAGTCGCGCCGTCGCGCACCTGGCGGACCGGCGGGAACGCGAACGGCAGCGCAGCCAGCGCCAGCAGGCTAAGCGGCCGGGCCGGCGCCAGCCCAAGGGCTACGCAGAACGGCACCAGGATGCAGCCGGTGTACAGGGCCCTGGTCCGCTGGTCGCCGAGCACGACGGCGAGGGTTCGCTTGCCGGTCTGGCTATCGGTCGGGATGTCGCGCAGGTTGTTGATGACCAGCAGCGCGCAGGCCAGCAGGCCGATGGCAGCCGCGGCGGCAACGGGCAGCCAGGTCAGCGTCCGCATCTGCACGTAAGCGGTGCCCGCGACCGCGGCCAGGCCAAAGAACACGAACACCGACACCTCGCCGAGGGCGCGGTAGCCATAAGGCCGGCTCCCGCCGGTGTAGAACCAGGCGGCTGCGACTGCGGCTGCCCCGAGCAAGAGCAGCCACCAAGAGGTAACGGCCGCCAGCACCAGGCCGGCCGCGCAGGCAACGGCAAAGCAGCCCAAGGCGGCGGCAAGGACATGCCGGGGCTTGGCCAGGCCGGAGGCAACCAGCCGCACCGGGCCGACACGGACCTCGTCGGTTCCGCGGATGCCGTCGCTGTAGTCGTTAGCGAAGTTGACGCCGATCTGCAGGGCGAGCGCCACGACCAGGGCCAGGCAAGCTCGCCAGAGCGAGAACTTCCCGTAGCCGAAGGCGACGCCGGAGCCGACCACGACCGGGACGATGGCCGCAGGCAAGGTTCGGGGTCGCGCGCCAGCCAGCCAGGTTCGCAGATCGGCCACCGCTGCATCCTTTGCCATGGCGTGGAGGGTTGGGTCGTGGAAGTGACAGACTAGCCCGCGATGCGGGCTGACCGGCCAGGCGGGCGAGATACTAGGCGGCGCCCCGATGGCCGGACGGCAGGGCGCGCTGCGCGGCGTAGAACACCTCGCCGGCCTCCTCCCAGGTCAGCGGCGCCAGTCCGGCGCCGCGCTTGCGGCTGCTGAAGTACCGGATGACCTTGCGTCCGGAAAAGACATCGACGCCCCGCAAGTTGGTTACCGTCCATGGCACCGTCGGTCCGTAGATCACCATCACCGGGCGTACGTCGATCCGCCGGCCGAGCTCCGCGCTGAGGAGCCTGGCTGCCTGGGCCGCTTCCCAGCGCGCGTGCGCGAGCCTGCTCTTCTGGCTGAACGGCCCGTGGTACAGCAACGGCCCGGCCGCGGAGTCGCTGGCGACGGTCCGGACCGGCAGCCGGCGGTCCCAGCGCTCCGAGTCCACCGCGTACACCCCACCCGGCCCGATGACCAGGTGATCGATGACTGAGTCCGTGGCGGGGATGCCCCGGCCGTGCACCGCTATATAGCCGGCAGCTCGGGCGATGAACAACCGCCGCTTGGTCCGGCGCTGTGCCGAGTGCGCCCTGGCTGCGGCCGGGATCAGGGACATCGTCTTGGACTGGTAGATGGTGTCGGCAATCGCGACCAGAACAGCTGCCGTCAGGCCGACTCGCCAGTTCTGCCAGAGCCAGAAAACCAGCAGGACGAGGAGTGAGATGATGGCGCGCCGGATCCAGATGGGCAGCCTAGGGTCGGCGGCTAGCCCGGCCATACTGCCGCGCGAGGGAGCGGGAAGCCCCTGCGGTCCATCGGCCGGGGCCGCTGGCCCGGTCGGTGTCGGTTCAGGCCCGGTTTCCCGGTCCATGCGCACTAGCGTAATCGAGTGCCTACGGCGCGTAGCGGTCCGGCCGGGGGTTGGTCACGGACCGCTGTGCCGCTACCCTTCGGTAAGGTGACCCAGATTCATGATCTGACAGTGACTGAGCTCGCTGCTGCCATCGCTACCGGGGAGACTTCATCGGTAGAGATCACCGACCACTACCTGCACCGTATCGACCAGCTCAACGAGCAGGTCGGAGCCTTCTACACGGTGACCCATGAGCTAGCCCGCGAGCAGGCCGCGGCCGCCGATAAGGCGGCGTCGGCCAGCCGCCACGACGGTGCCGAGCTGCCGCCACTGACCGGCGTGCCGATCCCGATCAAGGATCTGAACATGGTCGCCGGGGTCAGGCTGACCTTCGGCAGCACCATCCTGGCTGACAACGTGGCGACCGAGGACGACTACGTGGTCGAGCACCTGCGCTCAGCTGGCATCGTGATCACCGGCAAGACCGCCACGCCGGAGTTCGGGCTGCCCTGCTATACCGAGACCAAAGTCGGCCCTCCGGCCCGGACGCCATGGGACCTGACCAGGTCGGCGGGCGGCTCGAGCGGCGGCGCGGCCGCGGCCGTAGCGTCCGGCCTGGCTCCAGCCGCCCAGGGCAGCGATGGCGGCGGCTCGATCCGGATCCCGGCCAGTGTCTGCGGCCTGTTCGGCATCAAGCCGACTCGCGGCCGGATCTCGCAGGGCCCGATGATGCCCGACCTCGTCGGCCTGTCCACCGACGGGCCGCTCGCCCGGACCGTAGCCGACGCTGCCCTGCTGCTCGACGCCATGGTCGGCAACCACCCCGGCGACATGTACACCCAGCCGGCCCTGCCGGCCGGTGAGTCGTTCCTCGGGTACGCGAGCCGCGAGCCGGGCAAGCTGCGCATCGCCAGGTCGCTGAAGACGGTGATCGAAGGTGCGGAAGTACACCCCGACTGCGTGGCGGCCTACGAGGAGGCAAGCGCTCTGCTCTCCTCGCTCGGCCATGAGGTCGAGGACGTGGACCTGCCGTTCCCGGCCGAGGCGGTCCCGTCGTTCCTGGCGCTGTGGTTCGCGATGGCCACGCTGGCGCCGATCACGCCCGATCAGGAGAGCGAGCTGCTGCCGCTGACCCGGTACCTTCGCGGCCAGGGCCTCCAGCTATCTGCTGCCGATTTGCTGTTCCACCAGGCGGTCCTGCAGGGCAGCGTGCGCCCGGCGATGCGGGCACTGAACGACTACGACGCGATCCTCACCCCGACCGTGGCCATGCCGCCGCGGCCGGTCGGCTGGTTCGACGAGGTCGAGCCGGCCGAGAATTTCACCCGGCAGACCCATTTCACGCCGTGGACGGCGCTGTACAACCTGTCCGGCCAGCCGGCCGTGAGCGTGCCGCTGCACTGGACCACTGACGGCCTGCCGATCGGGATCATGCTGGCCGGCCGGATGCGCGATGAGGCAACCCTCATCTCGCTGTCGGCCCAGCTTGAGGCGGCCAGGCCGTGGAGGGACCGCCACCCGCCGATCTGGTGACGTCGGCACTGACTCGTTAGCCCCTTATCGGCAAGTTTCCTCCGTCTGGGATCGGGCGGCCGGCTGAGTGCGTAAGGTCAACGCCATGAGGCTGCTCAGGTCCGGAGCCGCCGCGGTCGCGGTGCTGGTCACTGGGGGTGCGGGTCCTGACCGCCTGCGCAAGCAGCGGCTCGTCGCCGCAGGCCGTAGCGCAGAGTTACCTCGCCGACTGGGCCGCCCGCGACTGGCCGGGAATGCGGGCACTGGTGGTCAGCCCGCCCGCGGACTTCACCGCGGTGAACTCGGCCGAACTGACCGACCTCGGCGTGACGCGGGCCGGTGTCGTCGCCGGACAGCTGACAGTTACTGGCAGCACCGCACACGAACTCGTGACGCAGCGCCTGGATATCCCTGGCGTCGGCACCATCCCGGTCAAGACGACCCTGCGCCTGAAGCAGGCGTCCGGGAACTGGCGGGTCGCCTGGACGCCGGCCACCGTGGCGCGAGGTCTGAAATCCGGCGAGAAGCTGTCGCTTCAGTTGAACTGGCCGCCGCGGGCGCAGATCCTCGGCGCCGCTGGCACGCCGCTCACCACGCAGGTGCCTGTGGTGAGCATCGGCGTCGAGGGCAAGCTGATCAAGACCGACGCCGTCGTCCGGGCGGCGCTGCTAGCGGCCGGCGCGACCAAGCAGGCCGTAAGCACAGCGCTGACTGGTGCGAAGGCCGAGCCCACCTGGTTCGAGCCGGTGCTCACCGTCAGCTCGGCCCGCTACCAGCAGCTGAAGCCAACCATCTACCCGATCCCTGGCACCGTTTTCCAAACCGAGCACATGCGCGCTCCGGTCGCCGCTGGCCTTGACTACATCGTCGGATCGGTTGGCCCGGTGACGGCTCAGCAGCTACAGCAGCTCGGCACGCCCTACGACGCGCAGAGCGTAGTCGGCCAGACTGGGCTGGAGCGGGCCTACGAGCGGCAGCTAGCCGGAACACCGGGCGCAGTCGTATCGGTCGTTGGCACCAACGGGACGCCGGGGCCAGCGGTGGCGAGCATCCCCGCCAAACCTGGCAAGCCGGTGCAGACCAGCATTGACCCGACCGTGCAACGGGATGTCGCGGCCGCGCTGGCAGGCGTGCACAAGCAGGCCGCGCTCGTCGCGGTGAACGCGGCCACCGGCCAGGTGCTGGCCTCCGACAGCGTGCCGAACTCCAGTGGCTTTGACCTGGCCTTCGACGGCGCATTCCCGCCGGGCTCGTCCTTCAAGGTGATCACCTCGACGGCGCTGATCGAGCACGGGCTCAGCCCGTCCTCGCCGGCAACCTGCCCGCGCCAGCTCACGGTAGACGGCGAGGTCTTCCACAACGCCGAGGGCGAGGGCCAGGTCAGCAACCTGCTGCACGCGTTTGCCGAGTCCTGCAACACGGCGTTCATCGGGCTGGCGACGCAGCACCTGACCGCGGCCGAGTTCCCGAAGACAGCGAGGATCTACGGAATAGGAACGACGCCGGCGCTGGGCCTGCCCGCGTTCGGCGGGTCGGTCCCGAAGCCGTCGGACGAGGCCGGGCTGGCCGCGACGACGATCGGCCAGGCCGGCGTGCTGGTGTCGCCACTGGATATGGCGATGGTCGCCGCCGCCGTCGACTCCGGTCAGGTGCACGCGGCCAGGCTCGTCGCCGGAGCACCCGACGACCAGGTTCCGCCCCGGCCGCTGCCGCGGAACGTGGTGACCGACCTGCACCAGATGATGGCGCAGGTGGTCGCGACCGGGACCGCGTCGGGCACGGGCTTGCCGCCGGGCACGTACGCCAAAACCGGGACCGCCGAGTATGGCCACGGCAACCCGCTGCCGACTGATGCCTGGCTAATCGGCTTCAACGGCAACGTCGCGTTCGCCATGGTCACAATGGATGGCGGCGAGGGGGGCCCGACCGACGGACCGGTCGTGGCGAAATTCCTCGACCTGCTGCGTCAATCCGGCACCTGAGGCCGGCGGGCCTGCGCGCTGGCGGGCCCCGGACCTCCTAATATGCCGAGTACCGGCGAGGCATGCCGGAGGTCACCTCAGGACGCGGGGGCACGGGATGACCGGATGATGCCTGATCGGGATGGTGCCGCGCTCGACGGCATCGTCGAGTATGGCACGACCGAAGAAGCGGCACCGCCGGCTCGCGGCCGGGGCAGGCACGGCAAGGCCAGGCACGGGCGGTCCAGCCGGCCGCCGCGCCGTCGGGTACGCCGCCGCGGACGTGGCGCGCACGAGGCGGGGCAGTTCATGCAGCCGTGGGCAGCCGGTTCGCCGCGCCCGCATCGAATACTTCACTACGGAAACGGGGTCGTCGCCCTGGCTGCGTCGGTTTGCCTGCTCGCGGTTCTCGGAGCCGGCCTCGGTACCGTGCCCGCGCTCGGGCCGGCCCTCGTGCCCGGACACGGCGTGTGGACCTCGGCGGCAGGCGGCAAGCTTGCGGTGCCGCAGTCGCTGACGCTGCCTGGCCTGAGCGGGCCGGTGCAGGTGTCATTCAGCCGGGCTGGCGTGCCGGTCATCAGCGCGCCGTCTGATGCCGACGCCTTCCTCGCGCTCGGTTACCTGCATGCCAGGTTCCGGCTGACTCAGCTGGACATCGAGCGCAGGCTCGCCGAAGGCAGGCTCGCGCAGCTCGACGGCCCGGCCGCGGTGGCCTCCGACTCCTTCGAGCTGCGCCTTGGCCTGCTGCGCACGGCCCAGGCCGAGTGGGCGAGCATGCCGAAGTCCAGCCCGGCCGCGCAAGCCCTGATCGCGTACTCCCGCGGGGTCAACGACTACCTCTCGCAACTGCGGGCGAGTCAGCAGTGGCCGGCCCTGTTCTCGCTGGCCGGCGTCTACCCGGCGGACTGGACCCCGGTGGACAGCCTGGCGGTGCAGGGCGCGCTCACGCAGGAACTCGGCTTCAGCACCCGGCCGCTTGACGATGCGCTGCTTGTGCACTCGCTCGGCCCGCGGGCCGCAACGAACTGGTTCGCGCTGCAGCCGCCGAACTCGCAGCGCCCTTACGACCCTGGACCGTACCGCCAGCTCGGTCTGATGCCGCTGCCGGGGACGCAGGTGCCTAAGACACCGTTGCCGGCCAGCGGCAGTACCCACGGGGGCCTGCGTTCCCGTCTCCAACAACAGCCGGCCGGCGCGACCGCGATTCCGGCCAGACTGGCGCAGGCCTCGGCGGCGATCCTCGCGCAAGCCAGGGCACTGCCGCCCGGCCAGGTGCCTGCCATGCCAGCGGGCAATGCCTGGGCGGCGAACGGCCCGAAAGTGGCGGCCGGTGGCGCGATGCTGGCCGGCGATCCGCACCTGCCGCAGACGCTGCCGGCCGGCTGGTATCAGGTTGCGCTGAGCGCGCCCGGCCTGGCTGTGTCTGGGGTCAGCGTGCCCGGCCTGCCGGCGGTGCTGATCGGGCACAACCCGCACATTGCCTGGTCGCTGACAAGCGCGCAGAGCCAGTCGACGCTGTTCTATGCGGAGCAGACAAGCGCCGCGCGGCCGGGGGAGTACTTCTGGCGCGGCCAGTGGCGGCGGATGCGGGTGCTGCATTACACGATCGCTGTGCGCGGCGGCGCGAGCCAGCAGCTGACGGTGGATGAGACGGTCCACGGCGCGGTGCTGACGCAGTCCGGCCAGACTGTCGCGGTCGACTGGATGGGCGCCCTTGGCTCGCCGGACCTCAGTGCGCTGCTGGCCATCGGCCAGGCGGCCAACTTCAGTCAGTTCAGGGCGGCGCTTGCAGGCTGGCGGTCGCCGGCGCTGACGTTCGTCTACGCCGACGACCGCGGTCACATCGGCGCGATCTCGGCAGGCTTCATCCCGCAGGTCCGGCAAGGTTCGCCGTGGCTGCCGATGCCGGGGAGCGGGGCCGACGACGTGGCGGGCGTGATTCCGTTCGGTGCGCTACCACAGGTCTACGATCCGCCGTCGCACGTTCTCGCGGTGGCGGATCAGCGGCCGGTCGGGGCGTCATACCCGTATTACCTCGGTACGGCGAGTTTCTTCGACCCCGGCTACCGGGCCGATGCGGAGTACGCCTATCTGAGCAGGCACTCGTCGATGAGGCCGTCCAGCTTCGCCTCGCTGCAGACAGATCTCGGCGATCAGCTGGCGTCGGTGATCGTGCCGAGGCTGCTCGCCGCGCTGGCGGAGACGTCCCGGCAGAGCGCGGCAACGGCCCAGGGCGTCGGGCGGCGGATCGTCCGGCCGCGGGGCGCCGGGGAACGGTACTGCGCTGACCGCTGTGCAGCAGCAGGCCGCTCACATCCTGGCGTCGTGGAACCGGCAGATGACAGTAGATTCGGCCGGCGCTGCGATCTGGTGGACGTTCTGGTCTGACTACCTGACGGCGGTGTTCGGGCCCTGGTGGACGGCAGCAAAGGTGCCGGTGCAGCTTGACAGGACCGGCCTGTCGGTCGGGCCCGTGCAAGGTCAGCCTCGATGAAGACCTGCAGGCCTGGACGGCGGGGTCGCAGGTGAACGCTGCGTTCAGCCCGCCCGGCGGTCCGTCGCGCACGGCCGCGACGGTGATGCGCGCGGCGTTCGCCACTGCGGTCGCCGACCTCGGCGACACTCTTGGCGGCGGGCCGGGCAGCTGGACCTGGGGGAAGCTGCACACGACGGACTTCCCGTCCCTGACCGGCGCGGCGGCGCTCGGCTACGGTCCGCGGCCCGCTGGTGGCGACATCTGGACGATCGACGCGGCGGACGGCGGGCTGAACTCTGAGGCCGGCCCTAACTGGCGGATGATCGCTGCCTGGTCAAGCGTCGGCGTGCCTGTCGCGGAGGGCATATATCCAGGCGGCCAGAGCGAGAACCCCGCCTCGCCGTGGTATTCCAACCTGGTGAGCGAGTGGCTAGCCGGGAGGTACTTGCCACTGCCGGCCGTCACTGCGGCGGCTGCCACTCGGACCACTTCCGCGAGGCCGACGACATCGGGTACCACCGTCTGGGAGCTCCGACCATGACAGCTGAGTTCAAGCGCCTGGGCAAACGGGGATCGTACCGGCTCGGGCAGCTTAAGGCGCAAGGCCTTCGCGAACTGGCCAAGCCGACGCTGTTCCAGCCGCGGTTCAACCGGCCAGATCGCCGGCTGTCCGTATCGGCGTGGCTGTGCGCGCTGTTGCTCGGCACTGTCGCCATCGCCATCGGCACGTATTCGGGGTCCTGGTTCATCCCGTTCGCGGTGGGCTTGCTCGCCGGTCTTGCTAACAAGGTGGGCGGCTGGCCGGTCCGGCTGGCATTGCCAGCAGTCGTCCTGATGGCAGCGGTCGGCTGGGGCGCGCCGCTGGGCTGGGCGGCCCTCCATGGCCAGCCGTACGGAGCCGTGGCCAGAGAGGCGGCGGCACTGGCCGGGCTGCCCGCTCACGCTTCCGTCGGATTGGGCGTGACCGTGCTGGTAGCCATAGTCCAGGTCATGGTCGGGTACTGGCTGGGCCGCGCCCTGACACCGCGTCCGAGGCGGGACTAGGCCAGGGGCCGGGCCGCGGAATCAACAGGCCGCCATGAAGCCCAGCATCCCTCCGGCCGCCGACACAATGACGATTCCAGTGCCTTTGGCGACCGGCATGCCCGGTTTGGGCCACTGAAAGCTACATACTGTTGCGGCAACGCCGGAATTAACCTGGATGCAGTCCACAGTCACGTCCGGCCAAATCGGGCCATGGCCGGGTCCGGGAGCACGAGCGGGCAGGAACTCCCAGTTCTGCCGCAACGGTCGCGCGCATGAGGGCGGGAACACCGAGGGCGTCGGTATTATCCACAAACTGGTCGATCGCGCCGATCGATGGCAACGCACGTATTCGTGTGTCGCCGATAGCATCGCGTAGCGCGCGGACGAAACGGCTTGAGTCGAGCACCCGGAATGGTCGTTCGTAGTAGCTGGGCCGAACGGCCGGGTCGACCGGCTGGGTGACAGCCAGGTCGTTGTGCAGCCGAGCGGCGGCTTCGAGTGCGGCGCACAGGCTGCGCTCCCGATCGGGCCAGGCAGACGCTGACATTGCGGCCGCCAGTGCGGGCATCATCTCGTTACCCGTATTAGTGCGCGCGAAGGCCGAGCCGAGCCACTTGCTATACGGCGGATACTGGCGTTCCATCAACAGCACGAGCCGCATCAGGTCCCGGACGAGGCGGCTCGTGACGACGGCGGAGCCAAGATCGTCGCCGGCCTCGGCGCTCCGCCCTGGGAACGCCTCTTCTTGTGCGATCCGCTGCCACTGGCTGGCGAGGATGTAGAGCCACACATCCCGGGGGTACCACGCGAGCGTCGCGCGCACTGCAGCCAGCCCGCCTCCGGGTCTGCCGGCAAGTCCGTCGTGGAAGACCGCACCACCGGTCAGCTCGGCCAGGACCTCCGTCGGCGTGGCCAGCCAGTCGAGCAGTTGCACGTCGCCGGTCGGGTCGAAGCCCAGCGCCCCAATCAGCCATTGGCGCAGGCCAGCCGCCGTCACCCAGTGCGAGGCGGGCTGGTCCTCAGCGCCCGAGGCGGCAAATACCGTCGGATAGCCGCGGAATGCAGCAGGGAGCCTCGCTGCGAGCACTTCGGTCACGGCCCCGCCAGCGCTGGCGGCGTCTGCGTCGGAAAGGAACAACTGCAGCCGTGGTCCCCAGTTGTGGTCCGTTGACCGGGCGGAGTCGAATCCCAGCACCTCAGAGCCCGGTCCGATGAGGGCGGCCGTGTGCGACAGCCCCGGAAGCTGCCAGTCAAGGAGCGGCCGGACGACCTCAAGGTAGAACAGTCTCGCCAGTTCTAGCCCTGGAATGAAATCCTGCGTCACCGGCCGAGCATCGTGGATGGCCGGGGACCTTAGCAAGCCAGATTCCCGTTCCGAGTTACCCGGTCCGCTTAGCGGCGTGTTCTTCGAGGCTCCAGCAGATCCGGTGCAGCTCATCCAGATGCAGGGCTGAGGGAACCCGTGAGTACGCACGGGTGGACATCAAATCGACCGTCGTTCCGTCGCGACAGACAGCGATCACGCAGAACCCGCCCCACAGTGCCCTGGGGCGGCCGACCTCGAACCTGGCTATCAGTTGCCATGGCAGCCGAACAACCTTGAAGACACGGTGATCAGCCAGGCCTGCGTCATTGACAGTCAAGTGAGTCCGCATGATCAGCACCGCCAGCCAGAGCCCGAGTGCAACGGCAAGGCAACCAACGACGATCCGTCCTGTCAGCGGCACCGTCCACGGAGGGGCGCCGGTCCTGGCTCTCCCCCGGACCGATCCGGTGAGGAACCAGCCGGCCAATCCCGCAAGAACCGGCGCCGTGACCGCTCTCCACCGCCTCTCGGGCGACGCAATGCGGATGCTAGGCATAGGCGAAACCTACTGCCGGATCATGGTCTGTCGGCTGGGCCGGCCGCGATCCCAGTCCGGGTGCGACCGATTATGGGGGAGTGACCGACCCAGAGCTGATCCGTCGCGCCGAGAATGCCGGGATTGCCGCTAGTTACGAGAACTGGCGGCACGAGTGCATCGAGGTCCCAGCTGAGACCTTGGCCGCGATCCTGGCCGCGCTTGAGGAGCGCGGTGGCGAACCTGGAGTGGCGGTGTCCGATGATGCGGCCAGATCGCGCGGCCCACGCGGGTCGCGCGTAGCGGACGCGCGTGCGGAAGCAGCCCGTCCGGTGGTACCGCAGACGCGCCAGTGGGGCTTCACCGTGCAGCTGTATTCCGTGCGTTCCGCCGAATCCTGGGGCCACGGAGACCTGCACGATCTCGCTGAGCTGGCGAAGTGGAGCGCCGCCGAGCTCGGGGCCGGCTTCGTCCTGGTTAACCCGCTGCATGCGGCCGAACCGGTGCCGCCGCTGAGCAACTCCCCGTACCTGCCGATGACCAGGCTTTTCACCAGCCCGCTGTACCTGCGGCCGGAGGACATCCCGGAGTACGCGGACCTGCCGGCCGCGGACAAGCGCGCCATACAGGAAGCAGCGGCCCCGCTCCGCGCCGCCAATCAGAGCGACGCCCTGATCGACCGCGATGCCGTCTGGCGTGCGAAGCGCGCGGCGCTCGAAGCTGATCAGGAAGGTGCCGCTGACAGCGCAGCGGCAGGCAGCCTACGACGCCTTCCGGGCCGAACGCGGCCGCGACCTCGAGCACTGGTCCGCCTGGTGCGCCCTCGCTGAGCGCCACGGCCCGGACTGGCGCACCTGGCAGCCCGAGCTCGCCAGCCGCGACCAAGGCGAGGAAGCTGTGCGAGACGACGCCGGCCTGCGGCAGGCCGCCGACTTCCACGCCTGGCTCCAGTGGCACGCCGACGAGCAGCTCAAGGCCGCCGAGCAGGCGGCGAAATCGGCGGGCATGGCGCACGGGATCATCCACGATCTGGCAGTTGGCGTGCACCCAGGCGGCGGCGACGCCTGGGCGCATCCCGAGCTGCTCGTACCTGGCTTCAGCGTCGGCGCACCGCCGGACAGCTTCAACCAGCTCGGCCAGGACTGGAGCCAGCCGCCCTGGCACCCGCGGCGCCTCGCCGAGGCCGGATACCGGCCGCTGGCCGAGCTGTTCGCGGCGACGCTCCGGCATGGCGGAGGGCTGCGCGTCGATCACGTCATGGGGCTGATGCGGCTGTGGTGGATACCGGCCGGCCAGCACCCCGACCGAGGCGCCTACGTGCGGTACGACCACCGGGCTTCCGTCGCGGCGCTCGCTGGTGCGGCGTCACGGGCGGAAGCGCTCGCCATTGGCGAGGACCTCGGCACGGTCGACCCGTGGATCAGTGACTACCTGGCTGAGCATGGCATTCTCGGCACGATGATGCTCTGGTTCGCCTACGACCCGGACGGGAACCCGCTGCCGCCCGACCGCTGGCGGCGCGGCTGCATGGCCACGGTAGGGACGCATGATGTCCCGCCGGTCTCGGGGTTCGTCACTGGCGACCAGGTGACCGTCCGGTCCAGGCTGGGCCTTCTGAAAACCTCTGAAGAACGGGAACGGGGTCAGGCACGCGCAACTCTCGATCGCTGGCAGGCGGCCCTTGAGGCGCAGGGTTTGCTTCCGCCCGGGCTGGAACCGAGCGCCGCCGCATTCACCGTCGCCATGTACGCCTTCCTGCGAAAGACACCGGCCCTGCTGCTCGGGGTGTCACTCGCCGATGCCGTCGGTGACGTAAGGACGCAAAACGTTCCGGGCACCACAGACGAGTACCCGAACTGGCGGATACCGCTATGTGATAGTGAGCAGCGCCCTGTGCTCGTCGAGGACCTGCCCCAGTGCGCGCTGCTGCGCGACGTCTGCCGGGCGGTAAGTGGAGAGCCGCTCAGCCGCGTCGGCTAGCGGGACGGCCTGGTCAGCCCGGCTGCCTTAACCTGCGCTGGCGTCCCGCTGCCGGCAGCGCAAGGCCCGCGCAACGTCATCGCGCTGCTCACGCAGCAGCCGGCGTAGCGCCGGGGCTGGGCGGGTGCGCGCGATGTAGTCGTCGGTAACGTCGATCGCCTGCTGCGTCACGACGCTGTGCGGGTAAGCGACCTGAGCGAAGAACTGGGCCATGTCCGAGGCGCCGTCGATCCATTGCCCGGCCAGCGCCTCGTAATACCGGTCGGCATACGGCGCCAGCAGTTCATCCTGATCGAGGTCGGTGAACCCGCGGAGCACGGCGCGGAACATGGCGTTCGGCAGCTCGCCGCTGGTCACCTTGGCCCAGGCAGCCGCTTTCGCCTCGGCAGTCGGTATCGCGGCCAGGCAGCTCTCGGCATGGCGCTCGCCCGCATCGGTGCGATCTCGGCCGAGCTCGGCCTCAACCTGATCGGGCCCGGCCGCGCCCCGGCTGACCAGCCGGTGCAGGAGCCGCCAGCGTAGCTCGGTATCGATGGCCAGGCCGTCAATCGACGCCGAGCCGGCGAGGAGCGCGGCCAGCAGGTCAACGCTTTCGGCCGAGATAGCAACTCCCGCGAGCGCCTGCGCATAGGCCAGCTGGTGATCGGAGCCCGGCTCGGCGGCCAGCAGCCAGCCGCGCAGCGTCTGGTCAAGGTCGGCCACCGCCTGCCCCGCCACTGCGGGTCGGTGAACCGACGGACGGCCACGCCGGTCATGCTGAGCACCCGCTCCAGTACTGGCATCTGCTGCAGGGCCGGTACGCCCGCCTTGACCAGGGCAACGAAGTCTCGAGTCCGCATCTCCGCGTCCCTGGTCATGTCCCAGGCGGACGCCCAGCACAGCGCCGCGGCGAGCGGGTCCTGGATCTGGCTGATCGCCGAGACCACTGTCTGCAGGGAGCGCCCGTCCAGCCGCACTTTGGCGTAACTGAGGTCATCGTCGTTAACCAGCACTAGGTCGGGCTGGCGGTCGCCGACCAGTTCCGGCACTTCGGTCGCGGCACCGGCAACGTCCAGCTCGACCCGGCGCCGCCTGGTGATGCCAGCCTCGGTCCGGTCGTACAGGCCAATTGCGAGCCGGTGCGGCCGGAGCTCCGGGTGATCGGCCGGGGCATCCTGGAGCACCTGGAACGCGGTGAACCGGCCGTCGCCATCAGTCTCGAAGTACGGCCGCAGCGTGTTCACGCCAGCGGTCTCTAGCCAGGACTTCGACCAGCTCGCCAGGTCGCGGCCGGACGCTTGCTCGAGCGAACCGAGCAGGTCGGCGAGGGTCGCGTTGCCCCACGCGTGCTTGCCGAAATAGTCGCGCACGCCAGCCAGGAAGTTGTCCCGTCCGACGTAAGCGACAAGCTGCTTCAGTACCGCGGCACCCTTGGCGTAGGTGATGCCGTCGAAGTTGACCTCGACGGCTTCGATGTCGGGGATGTCGGCTGCGATGGGATGGGTGGACGGTAGCTGATCCTGGCGGTACGCCCACGCCTTGAAGACCTGGGCGAAGCTGGTCCAGCCGCTGGTCCACCGGGTCGCCTCGGTGCTGGAGACCATCTCGCACCAAGTCGCGAACGACTCATTCAGCCACAAGTCATCCCACCAGCGCATGGTGACAAGGTCGCCAAACCACATGTGGGCCATTTCGTGCAGGATCGTCTGGGCCCTGTTCTCCCGGTCAGAGTCGGTGACCCGGGAACGGAAGATGTAATCCTCCAGGAAGGTAACGCAGCCAGCATTCTCCATCGCGCCGGCCTTGTACTCGGGCACGAAGAGCTGGTCGTACTTTCCGAACGGATAGCGGACGCCGAAGGCCGCGTGGAAGTAATCGAATCCCTGTCTGGTGATCTCGAAGATCTCGTCCGGATCGAGGTAACTGGCCAGCGACTGGCGGCAGTAGACACCGAGCGGGATCCGGTCGTGCGAAGCCGTCACCTCGTAGTAGGGACCGGCCGCGATCGCGGTGATGTACGTGGACATGACGGGGGAGGCAGGGAAATGCCACCGGGTCGCGCCGGGCGCGGTCGGCTCCGCGACAACGTCCGGGGCCATGTTCGAAATGATCTTCCAGTCGTCTTGACCGGTCACGGTGAACTCGAAGCTGGCCTTGAGGTCAGGCTGATCAAAGCACGCGTAGACGCGGTGCGCGTCGAACGTCTCGAAGTCGGTGTACAGGTAGATGCTCTTGTCCGCCGGGTCGGCGAACCGGTGCAGGCCCTCGCCGGTGCGGGAATAGGCGCACTGCGCGACTACCCGCAACTCGTTGCGCCCCGCCAGGTCGGGCAGGGTGATCCGGTCTCCGTCGAACGCGTCCGGGCCGAGCTGCCGGCCATTCAGGGTGATCTCTGTCACTGACGGCGCGGTCAGCTCGATAAAGGTGGCCGCGCCGGGCTCGATGCAGCCGAACCTCGCGGTGGTGATCGATCCGAACGTCGTATCTGACCCGGTGAGGTCAAGCTCGACCTGGTACGACTCGACGCTGATCAGCCGGGCTCGGTCCCGCGCCTCGTCGCGCGTGAGGTTGCTCGTCACTGGACAGATCCTTCCGCCTGGGATTCATGGCATGCTCCTGCGCCGGCCCGGAATGCGCGACGCGATCTGCCGGTTGCCGAAAGCGTCCATCGATGCGCCTGAGGAGTTATGCATGGCTGAGCAGGAGCCTACCCAAGTCGATTTCTGGTTCGACCCGCTATGTCCGTGGGCTTGGATCACCAGCCGCTGGATCCTGGAGGTCGAGAAGGTCCGTCCGGTCGCGGCACGGTGGCATGTCATGAGCCTGGCAGTGCTGAACGAGAAGAAGGACGACCTCTCAGATCGGTACAAGGAGCTGATGAAGCAGGCCTGGGGCCCGGTGCGGGTATGTGTCGCCGCGGAGCAGAAGTTCGGATCCGACGTGGTGCTGCCGCTCTACACCGCGATCGGCACCCGGTTCCACAACGAGAAGCAGGACCGCAACCGGGCCACCATCGAGGCCGCGCTCGCCGAGGTAGGCCTGCCGGCCGACCTCGCTGATGCCATGGACTCGACCGAGTACGACGACGTCGTGCGCGCCTCCCACGCTGACGGCATCGAGCGGGTCGGCTACGAGGTCGGCACGCCGGTCATCTCGGTCAACGGGGCCTCGATCTTCGGGCCAGTCGTCACGCCGATACCGCGGGGCGAGGCCGCGGCGCGGCTGTGGGACGGCGTGCTACTGGTCACTGGCACCGACGGGTTCTTCGAGCTGAAGCGGAGCCGAACCAGGGACCCGATCTTCGACTAGGTCCGGGGAGGCCCCGTTCGAGGTCCATGCCAGACTTGCGCGTGTGCGCGTATACCTGGGATCTGATCATGCTGGCTTCGAGCTGAAGGCCAAACTGGTGGACTGGCTTGCGCAGGCAGGACACGAGCCGGTGGACTGCGGACCGTCGAGCTATGACGGGGATGACGATTACCCGCCCTACGTGATGCGGGCGGCCAGCGCTGCCGTCGGCGATCCGGGCAGTCTCGGTATCGTGATTGGCGGATCGGGTAACGGCGAGCAGATCGCCGCGAACAAGATCCGCGGAGTGCGGGCCGCAGTTGCCTGGAGCGAGGAGACGGCCAGCCTGGCTCGCCTCCACAACGACGCCAACGTGCTCAGCCTTGGTGCCCGGATGTACTCGATTTCCGATGCTGTCGGGTATGCGAAAGTATTCGTTGAGACGGCGTTCTCCGGTGAGTCCAGGCACGTGCGACGGCTTGACATGATCGCCGCCTACGAGCAATCCGGACAATTGCCGCCGCGTGTCGTAAGCGAGGGGGCTGCGGGCTTCGGGTGCGGTTGTCAGGCCGGCTCTCCGCCGCGTAACCTCGCGCGCCTTCGCGGGCGAGACCGTCCCCTCGCTTGCCGCTGCCGATTCTGCGCATGCTGCCCGTCTGCTTTTTGTGCGTCGCCGTGCGGCTCGTCCGCCTGCTCTGGCAGTTCCGGTGGCCGGGCAGGCACCGCGGGCCCGACGACCGGGGCCGGGGCTGCCGGTACGGCTGCGGCTGCCGGGACGGCCGCGCCCCCATACGCACCTGCACCACCGGCGCGCGCTGGCAGGACGCCAGCAGCGGTAGCGGCTGGCTCGTCGGCGGCCGACGGCCTCGACACATCCCTGGCCCGCATGGCCGCGTCTACCGAAATCTTCATTCCTGTCATGACCACCCCAGCCGCCGCGAGCCCTCTTTCGGACATCAGTCTGCGACTGCCCGGCCAGTTACGCCAGACAGCATGGTCGCGCACATGTCGGCATGCTCAGAAGATCGTGCAGTTCCACGGTGCGGGCTCCCAGGACATGGCGGCCGCCAGCCTTGCCAGCGAGCCCGGTGTCAATTCCCGCACGTGGCCAGCCGCAGCCAGCTGGCCGAGCTTCCCGCCGCCGAGATAGGCAGCCCCCAGTGCCGCTACGGACAGCCTGATATCGGCGGCATCGGTCACGCGCTGGCACGATGGCTCGGCCGGCGCCGCCGGCTGGCTGGAGTCCCGCCGCGGTCAGTCGCCACCGCCCCTGATTTGCCGGGAAATGCGCGTCATCAACCTCCAATACGATGTCGATGCTGGCCGCGTACTTCCGCCCGCAGAGTGCCGCGGGAAGATCGATCAGGCGGACCCACAGGCCGTCGCTGAGACCGGGCCGGGCCCGACGCGGATCGGCAAGCATGGCAAGCAGCGGCTCGTCGACGGGCCGGAGCGGTGCGATTACCTCGCCGACCAGGTCACGGTTCAGCAGATCCGTCCATAGCCTCGCGGTGACGTGCGGCTCGATGCTCATGAGCTCCCGGACCCTGAGCGTGCCGGCCGCGATGCCGTCGGGCCCCCAGAAGGGCTTCGTCCGGTACAGGGCGTATCCGCGCGGGCCCAGCTTGTCCTCCGCAAGCACGCAGCGCAGTGGCGACATGCCGTCCCGCTGGAACTCCGGGTCACCCAGCAAGTAGTCCCACCATCGGCCGTCCCTGGCCACCATGCCTGGTCGGGCGGAGCGCACGGCGTCGTAAACAGCCGCCAGCTCCGACTGGACCTTGAGCGGCTTGGCCGGCCTGAGCCGGAGCTGGTCCTCGTCGGCTGCGACCGCCCCGATCGCGAGCTTGCCCTCGCCTCGGCCGATGCGCAGGCGCAGGTGTGAGGTGGCAAGTCCGAACCCGAACCGCCCGTAGATTCCCGACTCGGACGCGAACAAGATCGCCAGCGGCTCGTGGCGCGCAGCGGCGTCAGCGAGCAGGTAATTCATCATGGATGACAAAATGCCGCGGCGCCGGTAGGCCGGCAGCACGCTGACCATCGTGATCCCAGCCGCAGCAGTGGTCGCCCCCGGCACCGTCAACGTGAAGGTGTACCCGCCAGCCGTGCCGACGACCTCGTCGCCATCGAATGCCGCGATGGTCCGGTCAAGTTCGGTGACCTGGCGCTCGTACTCCACCGCCTCCGGCGCCCAGGCCTCGAGGAATGCCTGGCCCGGCACGTCAGCGAGCGCGGTGAACTCTTCGGCCGCGATGGTCCGGATCGGGTAGCTGTCGGTCATGATGGCATTCCTACCCTGCGCCCAGCCGGTCGGCGAGCTTATTTGCGGCCGGGGTACTACCTGCGGGTGCGGCAGCCTCGACGGGCCTTAACGCGGCAGGTTACTTGTCGCAATGAGCCGCAATTCCAGAACAACCACCACGACAAGCACGACGAGGACTAGCCCGCCGCCGATGACTATACGGGTCTACTCTGCTTGGAACCGGCGCTAGCAGGTCTGTCGTGGGCGCAGGGTGCTGCCGCTCGCCGGGCATGTACCGGTACAGTGCCGCAAGATGGTTCTTAAGGCCTGCCGACGCATAGGGGCCGCGGCCGTGGCGGCTGCGGGAAGCCAGCGCGCGAGGATCCGCCGTCAGTTCATCACCAGGAACAGGCGGATGGCATTCGGGCTTGCCCTGGTCGTAGTGGCCGTCGGGGTGGGCGCGGTGCGGATACCGGGCGAGTGGCTGACGCCCGGTGTGATGATCCTGCCGATCCTGGCCGGCGGCATGCTGCTATGGCCGCGGGCGCTGCGGATCCTGTTCGCCATTGTCGCCGTGATGCTCGCCTACGACTGGGCGAACGACCGGGCCGGCCTGGGTATTGCCGCGACCATCGTGGTTACCGCGCTGTTCGCGGACGCAGTCTCCCGGAGCAGGGAAAAACTGGGCGTGCGGGGACTGCGCGGTGACCAGATGCTGATCGAGTTGCGGGACCGGATCAGGGCCCAGGGGAAGATGCCGGACTTGCCCGATGCCTGGCATTCGGTGTCGGTACTCAGGCCCGCTGGGGGATCATCCTTCGGTGGTGACTTCCTCGTGTCGGCGTGCGATGGCAAAGTGCTGGAAGTCGCGCTTGTCGATGTTTCGGGGAAGGGCATCGACGCGGGCACCAGGGCGCTGCTGCTATCTGGCGCGTTCGGCGGCTTGCTCGCGTCGGTGCCGAACGCGGAGTTCCTGCCAGCCTGCAATGCCTACCTGCGCCGCGGCGGCCCGGCCGAGGGCTTCGTGACAGCCGTGCATCTGTCACTCGACCTTGTCACCGGCGATTATGTGATCTGGTCCGCCGGGCACCCGCCCGCCGCGCATTTTGAAGCGGGTAACGGGCGCTGGCGTCTCACCGCCGCCCGCGGCATCGTGCTCGGTGTCGTTGCCGACCTGCGCAGCCAGCCCGAGCGCGGCACGCTGCGCCCCGGCGATGCGCTGATGCTCTACACCGACGGGCTGGTCGAGGTGCCGGGGCGCGACATCGACGCGGGCATCGACAGGCTGCTCGGCGAGGCAGATCGGCTCGTCACGGGCGGCTTCGAGGCCGGCGCTCCCAAGCTTGTGCAGACTATGCAGGGGGCAGGGCGCAGGTCGGACGACTGCGCCCTGGCGCTGATCTGGCGGGCGTGACCGCTAATACTGGCTCACGACCGCACTCTCGCTGATCAGCCTGATGGCGTATTCGACGAGGGTCACGAGCACGTCGCGACAGGAGATCCGCTGCCGCGCATCGCAGAGCACCACCGGGACGTCCGAGTCGAGGTCGAGTGCGGCCCGCACCGAGTCGGGCCGAAAGCGCTTCGCGCCTTCAAAGCAGTTGACGGCTACCACGAACGGCAAGCCCCTGCGCTCGAAGTAGTCGACCGAGGGAAAGCTGTCGGCCAGCCGCCGGGTGTCAGCCATGACCACAGCGCCAAGCGCGCCAAGCGCCAGCTCGTCCCACATGAACCAGAATCGATGCTGCCCCGGCGTGCCGAACAAGTAGACGACGAGATCGTCGCGGACGGTGATGCGGCCGAAATCCATGGCAACGGTCGTGGTCGTCTTCTGCTCGACGCCGTCAATCGCATCGACCAGGACGCTCGGTTCGCTGAGCGCTTCCTCGGTTCGCAGCGGCTTGATCTCGCTGACCGAGCTCACCAGGGTCGTCTTGCCCGCCCCGAAGCCGCCGGCAATGAGGATCTTGATGGCGATCGGCGTTACAGGGCCTATGGCCTCGTCATAGCCGACGGAGGGCATCAGCGACATCCTTCAGGAGTTGCGGATCGGTCAGCCGGGTCCGCGCCGGGGGACGGATGGTGATGAGGCCGCGTTCGCGCATATCGGACAGCAGGATCCGGACAACGCCGAGCGCGAGGTCGAGATCGGATGCCAGATCGGCGACCGGCATCGGCTGGCGGCAGAGCCGCATAACCTCGACGACCTCCGGTTCGAGCAGCATTGTATCGACTGACTCGGTGTTCGCTGTAGTGACGAGCGCGAGCAGGTCGAAGGTCTCCCCGGTCGGCCGGGTACGCCCGCCGGTCAGCGCGTACGGGCGGACGACCGGACCCGCATCGCGGTCGAGCCACCGGTCGTCGCGCACCGCCGCTCACACCGCCTCGGCTGTGTCAGCTGGCGGCCGCTTTCCGACTGCCATGTGTTCGCCGACCCTCCTGACGAGCACGGCCATCTCATAGGCAATGTGGCCGGCCGCATCTGCGTCAGCGGCAGCAAGCACGGCGAGACAGCTGCCCTCGCCAGCCGCGGTGACGAACAGGAAGGCAGATTCCATCTCCACGATCGTCTGCCGCGGCTCGCCGCCGCCGAAGTGCTGTCCGACGCCCCTGGCCAGGCTCTGGAAGCCGGCCGCGACGGCGGACAGATGCTCGGAGTCGTCGCGACTCAGGCCCGATGACGCCCCGATGGCCAGTCCGTCCCGCGACAAGATGACGGCCTTTTCTATCTGGGCGACCCGAGTTACCAGGTCATCGAGAAGCCAGTCCAGTGCCCCGGTCCGACTCATGTCCCCTCCCCTGCCGCTTGCTGAACTTTGCGCTAGTCGGTACCGGTCTAATCGGTACGCCCCTCGTCGCCGTCGGAGACCTGATCTGGGTCGGCAGGCTCGGCGGCAACATCGGAGTCGCCAGCGGGCGGCACAGCCGGCTTCATCGCTGCTGGCTGCATTGCCGCTGGTTCCATCGCCGCTGCCTCGGACCGCCCGAGTTGCCAGCCGCGCTGGAGTGCACTGACGGTGTTGCGCGCTGCCTCGGGCGAGACCGCCGGATCGGTCGGACGGTTTGCCGCCGCGAAGACGTCAATGCCGCGGGGCGGAGCTGTGGCCGTCTGCTCAGGCCTGGCGGTAACGGTGCCCTCGGGGCTGGTGCCGGACGAGCCGGTCCCTGGGGTGCTGACCGCGGACGGGCCGTCGCCCGACGGGCTGCCGACGGCCCGCAAGCCGGCTGGACCGAAACTGGCCGGCCTGGCCGGGCCGGAGTTGCGCAGCTGCGGCGCCAGGCTGGCCTGGCGAACCCGGACTGGCAGTCCGACGTCGGTCACCTCGGCGGGGGTAACGCGGGCGATCGCCGTCGCTCAGCGGCGAGCCAAGCACTGTTCGCTCGGGTACGCCGCCGTCGCTCGGCTCGGGCGTGCCGACGATGCTCGGCTCGGGCGTGCCGAAAGGTGCTCGGCTGGCGCGTCCCGAAGCTGCTCCGCTCCGGAGTATCGAAGCCACTCGGGCTGCGCGCTCCGTTGGCCATCGGGCCCGGCCGGCTCGGGACTGGCGGCCTCGAAGGCGCTCGGATCGGGCATCTCGAACGCCCTGGGCGCGAAGGCTCCGTTGGCGCCGCGGACCGGCAGGCCGGAGCTGGCCGACCCGAAGGCGCTCGGTTCCGCGCCGTCAGGCGGCGGCTGGCTCGATGAGTCTTGGCAGTCGTCTGGCTGCCGATGGCCAGGCTTGTTCCGGCATAATCCGGGTCGACGTCCGCGGCGGTACGTCCGGCGTCGTTGCGGCCGGTCGTTGCTCCCAGCTCGTGCCGTCCGGCCAGCCGGCCTGACTGTGTGGTGGCGGAGCATGGCGGCAGGCTGGCCGCTGGCAGCGCCGGGTCGCGCTCGTAAGAGTCGGCCTCAACGACCAGCGCGGTGGGAATGAGCACGATCGCGGTAGTGCCGCCGTAAACCGACTGGCCGCAGCGTGACCTTGATGTCATGGCGCTGCGCGAGCTGGCTGGCGATAAACAAACCGAGCCGGTCGCTTCCGGACAGGTCGAACTGCGGCGGGTCGGCCAGGTTGGCATTGATTTCGGCAAGGCGCTGCGGCGAGATGCCGAGCCCTCGGTCTTCGATCTCGACCGCGAACCCTCGTCCGACGACGTCGCCCTGGATGCGCACCGGGGTGTTGGGCGGCGAGAATACCGTGGCATTCTCGGCGAGCTCGGCGATCAGGTGGATGACGTCGGCCACTGCGTGACCAGCGACGGCCGCGCTGGTCCGGGATAGCACGCGAATCCTGGTGTAGTCCTCGACCTCGGCGACGGCGGCCCGCAGCACGTCGACGAGCGGCACAGGCTGACGCCAGCCTCTTGCCGGCGTCTCACCGGACAAGATGATCAGGCCTTCGGCGTGACGGCGCATGCGAGTCGTGAGGTGGTCGATCCGGAACAGATCTTCCAGTTCATCGGGCTCGGTGGCGCGCCGCTCCATTCCGTCAAGCAGCGTCAGCTGCCTGTGCAGCAGCGACTGGCTGCGGCCGGCCAGGTTCCGGAACACGTCACTGATGCCCCGGCGCAGCCGCGCCTCGTCGACCGCGGTTTGTACGGCGGTCTGCTGCACGATGCCGAAAGCGTGCTCGACCTGCTCGATCTCGTTGTCTGTCGAGACCTCGCCAGGCTCGTATTCGGCGACATCCACCGGCTGGCCGGCGCGCAGCTGGCTGATGACGGTCGGCAACTTGTCATGCGCCAGCGTGAGCGCGGACTGCCGCAGATCACGCAGCTGACGCACGAGGCCGCGGCCGAGGACCAGTGACAGGGCGACGGACACGATGATGCCGAGCAAGCCAAGCCCGCCAGTCAGCAGCAGCGCCTGGAAGATCGTGTTGGCCTGGTGCTGCGCCTGCGCATGGAGCGTTACCGCCGCCGCCGCCAGCGCCGTTCCGAGTTGCTTTGTGTAGGTGAGGAAAGTCGTCGGCGCCGCGGCCAGGCTCGGGGGAGCGCCAGCGCGCCAGGAAGTGCTGACGATGTTGCCTTCCAGCGCGGCCAGCGAGTTGCTGACCGCCATGCTGGGGTTGGCTATGAAGATCGGCTTGTAGGGCGGCTGCAGCTCGGGCAGCGCGAGGGCGAGCAGTGACTGGCGCAGGCTGGCCAGCCCGGCGAATGCCGTCCGGTCAGCGAGCGGGAACTTGCCCTGCGCGATATCGGCCGCGAGCAGGTCACCCTCGGCCTGCGCCGCCTGGCCCGCGCGGTCGAGGTGGCTGATGCTGAGCGCCTGCGTCACCCAGGCAACGCTGGTCTCCTGGTCGATCGCCTCGTCCAGCACGGTGTAGCCGGCATTGATGATCGAGTCGTAGTCGGCCAGCACGGCGGGCAGGCCGAGGGCGGTATTGGTGACGTCACCGCGGATGTAGCTGAGCCTCCGGGTGTCGGCGATCAGGGTGTTAATGGCCTGCTTCTCAGCCGACGAGGCGTTAGCTGCCACCGTGCCGGATTGCAGGGCAAGCGTCAGCGCGTTGAGCGCGGTCGTGGTTTTCGCTTCCTGCACGCCGAAGGCCGACTGCGCGCTCGTGCTGGCTGGGTTGGCGATAAGTTCCAGAGCCAGGTGTCGCTCGGCGGCGAGCTGCACCTGGAAAGCTCCGACCGGGTTAGTCACCTCGGTACGGACGGTGTTGGCGCGCCGCTGGGTCAGGACGTTACCGAGAGTGATAGCGACGACGAACCCGTACAGCGCGAGCAAGCACAACACGGGGACAACAATCAGGATACCGACCCTCAGTCGGATGGACCGATGACGCAAACCCATGGCTGAGGCCTCAGTGTGAGAAGTAGTCGCCGTCTTGCCCGTTGGTCCTGACTCTCGCAGGCGATATCGGAGCGTAACATCCCATTGAGCGGGAGACCTCTGAAACCGGAATAGCAATTCGAATTCTGCTAGCGACCCGCAACGCTGCGTAGCTACAGCGCCGAGCGCGGCGCAGCGGCGCGATCGTGGCCGTCACCGCTTGCCAGCCATTGCTTACCGCTCGTAATCGATCTGCGTGCGCTGCGAATGGCCGCCCGGAATGGTCGGCGCGGCGGCTGTCGACCGTGCGCCGCATCTGGCCGGCGGACCAGTTAGTTTGCGATCGGCGAGCCGGCCCGCTCAGGTTCGCTAGAATCCGTGTGCCTGTGGCAGCAGAATCACGGCGCGGGGGCGCCGGTCGGCCGTGACAGCAGGACCCGACGCGATATCGGGAACGACGGGGGATCGGGCATGATTCAGACTGAGGCTGGCGAGCGCGTCGTCGTGATAGGCGGCGGGCTAGCAGGGATCAGCGCGGCGGTGGAACTGGGCGAGGCCGGACTGCCCGTTACGTTGCTGGAGGCGCGCCCATGGCTCGGCGGTGCCACGTGCTCATTTGCACGGCGCGGCCTGACCATTGACAACGGCCAGCACGCCTTCCTGCGCTGCTTCACCGCCTACCGCGACTTGCTGGGAAAGCTGGCCAGCTCTGGCTCAGGCGCTATTCAAGACCGGTTAGACCTGACGGTGGTCGCGCCCGGCGCGCAGGCGCGGATCCGCCGGTCGACGCTGCCTGCTCCGTTGCATCTGGCCAGGCCGCTCGCCAGATACGGCCTGCTGTCGGTGCGCGAGCGCGCGCGAGTCGCGGCGGCCGGGGTGATGCTGCAGTTCAGCGACCTGCCTGGCAGCCGGGCGAGCCAACAGAGCCTGGGCAGCTGGATGGCGGCACACGGCCAGCGCGAGCACGCCCGGAGAATGTTCTGGGACGTGCTGGCGGTGCCGTTGCTGAACATCGCTAGCGACGACGCGGATCTCGGGCTGGCCGCGAGCGCCATCAGGAAGACGTTCCTAACCAAACGGGATGGTGCCGACATCGGCGTTCCGTCCGTTCCGCTCAGCAGGATGCACGGAGATCCAGCTGCGGACGTGCTGGCGTGCCTCGGCGCGGAGGTGCTGTGTAGGCGTCAGGGCGGCAGCCGTGCGAGCCAACCCGGGGAGCGGGTACCAAGTCCGAGCTGGCGAGCGCTGGGCCTGACGCGCGGAACGCTGGTCATGGCAGGCCGGATGTGATCGACGCGGCCGCAGTCGTGCTCGCAGTCCCGCCGTGGGAGGCTGCGGTTCTCGCAACTGCGGTTATGGCAGAAGCACCCGGTCGCTGGGCACAGTTGCTGCCGTCCCCGGTCGTCAGCATTCACGTCATTTATGGCAGCCGGGTGACCACGCTCCCGTTCGCGGTCGCTGCCGGGTCGCCGATCCGTTGGGTGATTGACAAGACGCACTCGGCAGGCCTGCACACTGGCCAGTACCTTGCGGCTACGGTGCCCGCTGCCGGGGAGTATGTGGACAAGCCGGCTACGCAACTGCAGAACGAGCTGTTGCCTGCCTTGGAGCAGTTGCTGCCGGGGGCGGCCGACGCTGACATCGAGGACTTCTTCGTGACGCGCGAACGCCGGGCCACTGTTGCGCAGGTAGCAGGATCACAACGGTTCCGCCCGTTGGCCGGCGCGGGCCCGGCTGGCTTTGCGCTGGCCGGTGCCTGGACCGATACCGGCTGGCCGGACACTATGGAAGGTGCAGTGCGCAGCGGGCTGGCTGCGGCCAGGAAGCTGATCGCGGAGCTGGCGGTCGACGGAGCGTCGCGAGCCTGGGTTGGCGGGGCCGGGTTGGCAGCGCCAGGCGGGCGGTCGTCAGCGACCCGGCTTCGGTCGCCCAACAGCCTCCGGCCACCGAACCAGCTCCGGTCGCCGAACCGTCTGCGGTCACCGAACCAGCGCCGGTCGCCGAGCCGGGCTCGGGTCATCGAAGCGACAGTCAGCGCGGGCCCGACCTCGGTCACCGAACCGATGGCGGGCACCGAAGCGACCGAAGCCAGCGCAGCGACCGCTATCACCGAGCCAGCTACGAGCCGCGATGAGGAGGGTAACAACGCCCCGCACCAGCAGGAGCTGCCGGGCATCGCCGAGCTGGACGAGCTAGTTACGGCCAGTGATCGGGCTGACCGGACAGGCTCTCCTGGCGCGGAACCGCTCCCCGCCGCCCGGCGGTAGCAGTGACAAGTTCGGGCGATGACCGCATTGCTGCGGCGTGGAACCCGGCTAGTCAGCTCGCTGCCGCTACGGCTGCGGTGCAGCGCGCGAGCAGGCTCCTGCTGGCGCGCCAGGACGGTCAGGGCTGGTGGTCCGGCCGGCCGGAAGGCGAGATTGCGCTGGATGCAGAAGGGCTCTTGGTCCGGGAGTTCCTTGGCATCCGGGCGCCCGAGCTGACGAAGGCAGTCGCCCAGCAGATTAGATCGCTGCAGCGAACTGACGGCAGCTGGGCCGGCAGCGGTGAGCCGGGCCGAACCGGCAGTGGTACCGCCCGGCGCCGACAGCAGCGGCCAATCCGGACCTCCTGATCCAGGAGAACCTGGTTATGCCAGCGACCTGTCGGCCTCGGTGCTGGCATACCTGACGCTGCGACTGGCCGGCGATTCGCCCGATGCTTACCACATGGCGGTAGCCGCCGGCTGGATTCGCGATGCGGGCGGGCTCGCCGCGACGGCCCTGTCGGTCAAGGTCTGGCTCGCCAGTTTCGGGCTGACCGAATGGGACAGCCTCCCCGTTCCCCTTCCTGAAGTGATCTACCTGCCGCCGCGCCGGAGCGCCGGACTTGGCGTCTGGGCCGGCTGGGCCGGCCGGCATTGATCTCGCTTGCGGTCACCGGCACGCTGCGGCCGGTTCGGCGGCTACCGTTCAACCTCAGCGCCTTGCGGGTGCCTGGTCCGTCCGTCCCGCGGCCTGCCGATGACTGGCGGGTTCGCGCGGGCCAGCGCGCGTCTGAGCATGCCGCCGATGAGCGTGGCCAGGTCGGCTGGCAATGCGCAAGTGCGGGCAGTGGATCGCGGGCTGGCAGCAGCGGGACCAGGGTCAGGCCGTGGCCAGGCCGGTATGGCCAGGTTCGCTGGTGGCCCTGCACCTGCTCGGCTACCCGCTGGACCACCCGGTCATGGCTGACGGCCTGGCCTGGCTAGATTCTGTCGCGCCCCGGCTGCGGCCGCCGGTTCCGAAGCCGCATTCGGCAACGCTGCGGCGCCCGCCCGTCCGGGACACCGCGCTTGTTATCGGGGCGTTGACCGATTCTGGCTTGGGAGGCGAACATCCCGCGCTGGCAGCTGCCGGGCGGTGGCTGCTCAGTCAGCGGGTCAGCGGATCTACGGGTCAGCCTGCAGCGCGGGCTGCCCCGCTGGTGGCCGGCTGGTCATTCCGGAACGATGGTTATCCGAGCGTGAGTGATACGGCCAGGGTGCTGCTCGCGCTTGGCCGGATCAGGCTGCCTGGGCTGGCCGGCCATCCCGCGATCACCAGTGCGCTGCGCTGGCTGGTGAGCATGCAGGGCCGCGACGGCGGCTGGGGCTGTTCGGCGGCGGTGACGGCGCTGTCTATCCAGGCGCTGTCTATCCAGGCGCTGTCTCGTCATGCGCTGGCCGGGCAGGAACTGGCGTCGGCCCAGGTAGCCGGGGAGGATCCGGCGTCGCAGCAGTACGCCGGGAATGCGCCTGCAGTCGCATCCGCCGGCGGCAGGCCCGGCGGCCAGCCGCGCAGTGCGGCGCGGCGTCGTCTTCCTGCTGCGCGCGCAGCGCGCTAACGGGTCTTGGCCGGGCGGGCCTGGCGAGAGCGACTTGTACGCGACCGCGACGGTGCTGCCGGCGTTGCTGGCCGCAGGAGTGCTGCCGGGCAAGCCGGCGGTGATCGAGGCGGCACAGTGGCTGGCTGGCCGCCAGAACCTCGATGCCGGCTGGGCATCCGGGCCCGATCAGCCCGTCGGTCGGGACAGGCGCGCACCATCCGACGCACCCGGTACCGCGCGCGCACTGACGGCGCTGCTCGCCGCTGGTTGCCCCGGTTTGGCGGATCCGGTCGACCTGGGCGTGGACTGGCTGATGCGCGGCCAGCAAGCCGACGGTGGCTGGAGTGAGCGGCCGGTCGGCCGCAGTGCGCCCCGCAACCGGGGCAACATCGTGCCGGGGCTGCTGCTGCCGCTGAGCGCGCTCGGCCAGTACGTAACCGGCGGCGGCTCACGGACGGAACGGGTGCCAGCTACCGACGCGGTCGTTGTCGAGCCGGTTCCTGGGGCCGACCGGAGCGGCAATGCCGGCCGCGTGCCCGGCGGCGAGCGCGTGGCCGCGGCGGACGAATGAGCCCAGCGAACAGCGAACCTCAGCCAGCACCCTCGCTCCGGCAGCAGCCTTCATGCTGCATTGCGGCGTACTGCCAGTTCGGAGATCCGATTCAGCGTTCATTCAGGAACCTGGCCCAGGATCAGTAGCGCGCCAGCCCGGTGAGGACGCCGGACGTCAGCGGCGTGGTCTGGCCGGGATTTGGCTCCGGCGATATCCCTGCTGCAAGGAGAGCGGATGTTCTTTACCTACCTGAGCCGTGAGCTGCGCCGACGGGCTCGGCAAGCCAGCATTATTGCCCTCGGCCTCGCGCTCGGCATCGGCCTCGTCATAACCGTGATCGCGTTGTCCAGCGGGGTAAAGAACGCCCAGGGCGAGGTATTGCATTCGCTCTACGGCCTGAACACCGACATCTCTGTCACTAAGGCACCCGCGCAAGGCAGCTTTGGCGGCGGACGTGGCACGTTCTTTGGTTTCGGGTCCGGCTCGGGCACGAGGCCCAAGGCGGGCCAGAAGATAACCATCGACAATCTGACCAGCGCCGGGCACGGCACGCTCAGCTCAGGCGATGTCACGTCGGTGGCCAGGCTCCAGAACGTAGCTGCCGCGGCCGGCGGCCTGGCGCTCACCGATACCAAGGACACCATCACCATCCCGAATTTCAGTGCCGGCGGCGGTTTCGTCGGCGGCGGGGGCGGAGGCGGCGCCCGCGGCACCTTCCATCCACCGACATCGGTCAGCGTCGACGGAGTAGAGGTGACCGGCAACGCGGCGGCTCTTGGCCCGCTCAGCTCGGCCAAGCTGACGGCAGGCCGGACCTTCGCGGCGTCGGACGCGAATGCCAACGTGGCGCTGCTCAGCTCTGACTACGCTCAGTCCCTGTCAACGAGCTCGAACAAGGTGACCGTGGGGTCCACCGTCACTGTCGCCAAGACCAGCTTCAAGGTTGTCGGGATCGTCAGCCAGCCGGCTAGCGGCGGCGCGCCTAGCGTCTACATCCCGCTGGCCAGGGCGCAGGCGCTGGGCACCTCGGCCGGGACGAGCCTCAAGGGCGACGTCAATACCATCTACGTGCAGACCACAAGCGCGTCGGACGTCACCAGCGTGTCCAAGGCAATCTCCGCGAAGCTGCCGGGCGCGACAGTGACCAACCAGAGTGACCTGGCAAGCCAGCTGACCGGCTCGGTGTCAAGCGCCGCGAGCCTGGCTAGCAACCTCGGCAAGTGGCTCGCGATCGCGGTGCTGGTCGCCGCGTTCCTGCTGGCGAGCCTGCTGACCATGTCAGCGGTCTCCCGCCGGGTTCGCGAGTTCGGCACGCTCAAGGCGCTCGGCTGGACCAGCCGACGGGTGGTCCGCCAGGTCATGGGCGAGGCTCTTGTCATTGGCATCGTCGGCGGCATCGTGGGCGTCGGTCTCGGATTTCTCGGCGCCGCGCTGGTCGGCCACTTTACGTCCCCGCTCACCGCGTCGCTGGGCCCGAGCACCGGTAGCGCCACGCCGGGCGGCGCGCGAACCTTCGGTGGCGGTGGTTTTGGTGGCGGCGGTTTTGGTGGCGGTGCGCCCGGTGGCGGCGCAGCCCGCTTCCTGCGCAACGCCGCGCCGACCGTGACTGTGCACCTCAGCGCGCCGGTCACGGCCGGTGCCATCGTCGCGGCCGTATTGCTGGCCATCGCGGGCGGCCTGATCGCCGGCGGGTTTGGCGGCTGGCGGGCGGCCAGGCTCCGGCCGGCCGCGGCGCTGGCGCGGGTCGAATGAGCGCGGGAACAATGAGCGCGCTCGCTCACGTGCACCGATCGGGAACTGCGGCCACCCAGGGAGACTCGTCATGTACAAGCTGACCGGCGTTACGAAGGACTACCAGAAGGGCCGCGGCGTCGTAGCCGCGCTGGCGGGCGTCGACCTGGAGATCGAGGACGGGGAATGGCTCGCCATTCAGGGTCCCACCGGCCACGGTAAGACGACGCTGCTGCAGATGCTGGGCGGGCTGGACCGGCCGACGTCCGGGAGCATCCAGTTCGGCGACGGACTCGGATCGGACCTGGCGAAGATGCGCGAGAGCCAGGTCACCAAGGTGCGCGCCGAGTCGGTCGGCTTCATTTTCCAGACGTTCAACCTGGTGCCGACGCTCAGCGCACAGGAGAACGTGGAGGCGGCGCTCGTGCCGTTGCACGTCCCGGCGGCGGAGCGGCGGGCCAGGGCCGCCAAGGCGCTGGCGGACGTCGGCCTGGCCGACCGGGCCCGGCACCTGCCGTCAGAGCTGTCCGGCGGCCAGCAGCAGCGGGTTGCCATCGCCAGGGCCCTGGTGAAGGAGCCGAAAGTCCTGCTGGCGGACGAGCCCACCGGGAACCTCGACGAAAACACCCGGGACGAGATCATCGGGCTGCTAGAGAAGCTGTGGCGCGACCACCGGCTAACGCTGATCCTGGTGACGCACGACAGCATGATCGCGCGCCGGGCACAGCGCCTCGGGGTGATGCAGAACGGGAAGCTGTCCATCAAGCAGGACACCCGCGTTGCCAGCACGACCACTGTGGATCGAGCCGAGGCTCCGGCAGAGACATCGTGATCGGCTAGGCCGCCCGGCGCGCTAGGAATACGGAGGGGCTAGGAATACGGCAGGGCTAGCTCGCACCACACAACTTTGCCGGAGACGGTGCGCCTGGCGCCCCAGCGCTGCGCCAGCTGGCTGACCACCTGCAGGCCGCGGCCGCGCTCGTCCTCGTCGTCAGGGTGCCGCAGCCGGGGCAGCGCCGCGGAGTCGTCGAAGACCTCGCAAACCAGCCCGCCCTCCAGGACAAGCCTGAGGCCGATCTTGCCCTGGGCGTAACGGACCGCGTTGGTGACCAGCTCGGAAACCAGAAGTTCAGTAATCGGAACCAGTTCCTTCAGCCCCCAGCGGCGCAGCGGCCGGCGGATCAGCGAGCGGGCGCGGCTGGCAGACGTCAGTTCCGATGGCAGGGTCCAGCTCACCACGTGGTCGGCGGGGATCCGGCGCAGCCGCGCGATGAGCACCGCGATGTCATCGCGGTGCTCATCGGCATAGACGCCCGCAAGGGTCGCGCGACACAAGTCCTCCAGCGGCTGGTCGGCCGAGCCAGGACCGAAGATATCGCGCAGCCGGCCGAGGCCCTCGTCAATGTCACGGGTCCGCTTTTCAACCAGGCCGTCGGTGTACAGCACGAGCAGGCTGCCATCCTCGATGGTCAGCAGCCGGCTCTGAATCAGCCCGGTGCCCACGCCGAGAGGCGGAGCTGGCAGCACGTCGAGCAGTTCGTTCGTGCCGTCCGGCCGGACCAGGAGCGGTGGCAGGTGACCGGCCGAGGCGACCTCGCAGGTGCCGGCGACCGCGTCGAAGATGGCGTACACGCACGTCGCGAAGTGCGGTTCGCGCACGCCTAGCTCCTGCATCAGCTCGTTCAGCTGCTGGAGCGTCTCGGCGGGCGGCAGCTCAAGCATGGCAAGGGTGTGGATCGCGGTCCGCAGCCGGCCCATGGTGACAGCCGCTCGCACGCCGTGCCCGGCCACGTCACCGACCACGAGTGCGACCCGCGCGCCTGGCAGCGCGATCGACTCGTACCAGTCGCCGCCCACTTCGATCAGCTTGCTGCCTGGCAGGTAACGGTGCTTGACCTCCACCGAGGACGGCGCGGACAAGCCGGTTGGCAGCATGCTGCGCTGCAGCGTCAGCGCGGTTGCGCGCTCGCGGCTGTAGCGCTGCGCGTTGTCCATGAAGATCGCCACCCGGGCGGCGAACTCCATCCCGATCTCAACGTCATAGGCGTCGAAACGGCGGTAACCGACGCGCCGCACGCAGACGAAAAAGCCGAGCATGACGTCCCTGGCGATGAGCGGCAGCAGCAGCATCGAGACGCCGGACAGCAGGTCCGCGACTGGCTTGCGCAGCCACGCGGCGGCCATCGCGTCCGCGCCGGCCCGGCCGACCACCTCGCACACTGGGCGCCCGGAGTCCATGCACCGGGTGTAAGGCGTGCCGGGCGGGTAGCGAAGGATCTCGCCGGTGGGGAACGCCGCATCCCAGGCAGCGTCGCCGTCGTCGTGCGCCACCGCCAGGCGGCGTACGAGCTGCGTTCCGTCCAGTGACTCGGCCGGGAACTCGTCCTCACCGACCAGGCTCTCGAGCACCACCAGCTCCGCAGCGTTGCCGAAATGCGGCACTATGATGTTGATCAGCTCTGGCGCCATCTGGTCGATGTCCAGCGCGCCGCCGATCCTGCGGACAGCGCCGTCGACCATCGTGTGCCGCATCACCGCCGGGTCCAGGAACCGCTCCTGAACCGGCGGAGCGATTCGCATGATCACCTGCGCTGCCAACTCCGGGTCGGCCGATCTGATCGGCTGGATCGTTACGATCGCGTCCGCCGTCGCGCCGTTGGCAGTGCGGAACGCCAGCACCGTCGTGCTTTCGCGGTCGGACATTGCCCCGTCGATCAGGCCCTGCAGCGTGGCTGCGGCAGGGCCGTCGGGTGCGGTGAGGAGGCTAGCCAGCTCGGTTCCGATGAGGGCGCCAGGCTCGGTGGACAAGACGTCACCCGCGCCGCGGTCGTGCTGGCGGATCCGGCCGGCCTTGTCGATGCCGAGCAGCAGCGTCCGGGTCGAGGTGTTCGCCAGCGCTGCTGAGACCTCTGCCGCTACTGCGGATGCCACCGAAGCGCCCCCTTCGGCAGATCGGACCCACGGCTCGTTCTTCTTATTATGGAGCAGCTTCATGCCTATTGAGCGAGAACGATTGTTTGACTGGTCCGGCAATAACCGCATAAGGGGCCGTTCAGGAGGGCTAAATGGAGGCTGGCGCGCCCGCGCGGACGTGCGCATCGCCGGTGCCGGGCCGGTGCGCACTATCGCCTGCCGAAGTCGCGAGGGAATCAGAATGCCGGCCGCAACGCTGGTCCGGCCTGACTGTGCCCCAGCAACGCAAGGTCGGCACCCATGATGGGCTGCCGACATCGGCATGTCGTCGCGGTCAACCTTCATGCCGGGCCAGGACGTGAAAGCAGCATGCACAGCGCAGTTCAGGCGACCGCAGTTCAGGCGACCGCAGTTCAGGCAACATGGTGAGCGTCAGCGACCGCTTGCGCGATCCGGACGTCACCTCGCCGGCCGGCCGGGATTCCTTCGAGGAGTTCGTCGAGGGATCGTCGTCCCGCCTGCTCACCCTGGCGATGCTGCTGACCGGGCACAACCGCCCGGACGCCGAGGACTTGCTGCAGACCGTGCTGGAACGGGCCTACCGCCGCTGGCGGCGGATCTGCCGGGCTGGCGACCCGGCTCCGTACGTGCGACGGATGCTGGTCAACGCTGCAGTGGACCGGCGGCGGCTGCTTCGCCGGAGGCCGGAGCAGCCGCTCGCCGTCACCGATGACCGAACCGGCGCGCCCGGAGTGGCCGGCTCGGCGGCGAGCGATCAGGCGGCCGCGATCGCGGACAAGGAACTGCTCTGGCGTGCGCTGGCGCAGCTGCCTGCCGGGCAGCGGGCCGTGCTCGTGCTGCGGTACTACGAGGATCTGTCCGAGGCGCAGACCGCGGCGGTGCTCGGCTGTTCGGTCGGCTCGGTGAAGACTCAGGCGTCGCGCGCGCTCAAGAAGATGCGCGGGATCGTCGGGCAACGGGGAGGTGTGGTTGACGATGGATGATCTCGAGCGCTGGCTGCGGACTGCGATGCAGGAGGCCGCGCAGGACCCGCCCGTTAACCTGCTCAGCGGGGTGTGGCGACGACGGCGTCGGCACCTGCAGCGAATGCGGGTCGGCGGCGTAGCGGCGGTGGCCGCGGCCGCGATCGCGATCCCCTCCGTGCTGCAGGCGACGTTGCCCGGCGCGGCGCGGCCGAACCGCCCGGCCGCCGCCTATAAAACGCCGCGTGGAGCCGCGCCCGGCACCGAGCTGCTCAGGTGCGGGGACTACAGCGACCGCGGCATCTCGGGCGGCCAGCTGAGCGCGCACTGGAAATCCGCAAGCATCCAGGCCGGTCCGGTCTGGTTCGTCTTCGCCCGGACTGGCGCGTGGAGATCGAGCCAGCGGCTGGGAGACGGCAGGCTCAAAGACGTCAACGGCCCGGTCCTGGCGGTCCGGAACGGCTCCACGGTGGAGATCACCACGCCGGCGGCTGACCGGTCCCGGTTCAGGTTCTTGACCCAGGGTCACGTTCCTGGGACCTCGACGCTGCGCGACGGCGTGTCCGGGCTGACCGTGGTCGCCTGCCCGTATCAGCGCGTTCCGGCCGGGATGCCGGAGTCTTATGCGGCTGGCCTCACGCTGTTCTACCTGCCGCTCGGGTACGTCACGAACCTGACCGGATGCCTGCCGCTCCAGATAGCCACGCCCCCTGCGTGGCACGTCCGTTGGACGGCTGAGCTGCCAGTGCATGGCCGCTCGTGCATAGAACAAGGCTGGGCCCGCAGCGTCGTCAACCCCTGACGGCCAGTCCCGATCAGGCGTCCCTGGCTGGCTCGCCGTGCCCGGCATTGGCGCGGCCGCGGCCCCAGTATGCCTTCGGCGACACCTGATCGGGCGGCAGGCCACGGGCGGCGAGTATCTCGCGCATGCGCAGCACTACTGACGCTTCGCCGAGCAGGTACGCGTGCCCGCTGCCCGGCGGCAGTTCGACCTCAGCCGCCTCGGCAGCCAGCGCCGTGGGGTCGCCAGCCGGCCGGCCGAGCCGGTGCAGCCAGCTGACCCTGGTCCGGGCGGCTGCCAGCACGTCCTGCTCGTCGGCGGGCTCGGGAACCTCGATCACGACGGTCGCGTCGGCATCTCCGGGCAGCGCCTCGGTCATGGCCAGGATGGCGGGCATGGCCGCCTCGTCGCCCATGAACACGTGCCAGTCCGCTTCCGGCGACGGAAAGATCTTGCCGCGCGGGCCGATGCCTTCGATCCGGTCTCCCGGCCGCGCAGCGCGAATCCAGCGCTCACCCGGCCCGTCCCCGTGCAGCACCACATCGACGGTGAGGAGCAGGCGGTTCGTGTCGAGCTGCCTGATGGTGTAACGCCGCCGCACTGGCCTGCGGCCGTCCACTCCAACCAGCAGCATGATGTCCTGGCCAGGCTGATAGCTGAAGCCGTCGAGTTCCGGCGCGGTCAGGCTGAGGCGCTGCATGTGCGGAGTCAGCTCACAGGTCTCCGTTACCTCCAAATGCAGCTTCCTGGTGCCCGCCAGCGGTCCCGACAGCTGCGCGAACGGGTCTTCCAGGGTGGCGACGACAGCCGCTGGCACCGCATCAGTCATTGGTTTTCTGCCTCCATCGGCACCGCGAGTGGGCCGGGCCCGGCCGGACACTCAGCGTATGCGAGCGCAAGGAGGAGCTCTGAAGGCTGGTGCCGGCCGTCGATCCGGGTCACAATGAGGGCGATCAACGGCGATCAGGGGTTCTGGGAGCGGGATGGGCGAGACCACGGGGCGGACCACCCAGGATTTGGTTACCGACGACCTGGGCTTGCCGGTGGCAGTGCCGCCGACGGTTCGCCGCGTTATCTCGCTGGTGCCGTCATTGACCGAGACGGTCGCGTCCTGCGCGCCCGCCCTGCTGTGCGGAGCGACCGACTGGTGCGTCCACCCGGCGGACCTGGCGGTCCGGCGCATCGGCGGAACGAAGAATCCCGATGTCGAGCAGATCGTGGAGTTGCGGCCGGACGTCGTGCTGGCCAACGAAGAGGAGAACCGCCAGCCGGACCTGGCCGCGCTGCGCGCGGCCGGCGTGCCGGTGTGGGTAACCATGATCCGCGACTTGCCCGAGGCGTTCACCTCGCTGCGGCGCATGATCACATTGGCCTGCCGGCTGCCAGGGCCAGCCTGGCTGGACACGGCAGCCGCGGCATGGCAGCAGCCGCTCGGGCCGGACGCTCCGGCGACTGCACGGGCCGGCTGGTCGGCGGTCGTCCCGATCTGGCGCCGGCCGTGGATGGTACTCGGCCGGGACACCTTCGCCGGCGACCTGCTGGCCCGGCTCGGGGTCACCAATATCTACGCCTGCCACCAGGAGCGGTACCCGCGCGTCGACCTTGGCGAACTGCGATGCGCGCGGGCTGATTTGGTTGTGCTGCCGGACGAGCCGTACCGCTTTACGGCCTCGGATGGGCCGGAGGCGTTTCCCGGCAGCCGGACCGCGCTCGTCAGCGGACGGCACCTGACCTGGTACGGGCCATCGCTGACCGAGGCGCCGTCCGTGCTGCGCCGCCAGATTGCCGCGGCGCGGATCCGGTGATCATGGAAATGACGACGCCCCCGGGAGCGTCAGCTCGCGAGGGCGTGCCGGCGCCGGTGCGAGGTCGCCTCTCGGCGAGTGGCGCGTCACGGCTCCAGCCTGGCGGTATTCCGCGACGGCGATAGTTGCGGCCCGGGGGACACTTGCGCACCGGCAGTAACTGGAACGCAGCCTGGGGGCCGGTCTATTCCGTCTGGTAGACGGCCGATGGGCAGGGACTGGATTATGAAAGGGAGCTAGGCCCGGGCGGCTCAGCAGTCGGTTTGCCTGAGCAACGAGTCTGGAGGCAATCAGGTAGTGAGGGTGACTCCAGATGGCACGTGACGAGGCACTCATCGGCTGCATCGGCCGGCTGACGGTCGCGACCCGCGGCGCCGCCGGGCCAGGCGAGGTAGTGGTCAAGGTCCGCGGCGGTTCCGAGGCGTTTATTGCCTGGTCGCCTGACCCGTTGCCCAAAGGCGCCACCGTCCTGGTGATCGAGTCCAGGGGTCACCGGGCGGTTGACGTCAGCGCCTGGACCGATCCGCTCGCGCAATTCGATGAAGGCCTATCGGAGTGACCTCGATCGGGGACATACTGGGATAAGCCGACGGGGTCGTCGGCACGGGGTTGGCAGCTTCCGGCACGGCTCGAAACGATTTCGGGGGTCGTCGGGCGTCTCCCCGACTGAAACTGGAGATGAGAGATGTTTGGTTACCGGGTGCCTGCACCGGACGAGGCGATGCTGATCTCGGGCGGGCGATCCCGCCGGAGCGGCGCGCCGTTCAGGGTCGTCGTCGGGCACGGTACGTTCGTACCGCCGCTATTCCGCAAAGTCCGTTATCTTACCCTGTCCATGTGCGAGTCCGAGGTCTCCGAGACCTGCGTGACTAAGCAGGGCATCTCACTGAACGTCCGCGCTGTCATAGCGTTCAAGGTGGGCAACGACGATGAGAGCATCGTCAACGCCGGTCAGCGCTTCCTGTCCGATCAGGACCAGATGTCGACGCTCACCGGCCGCATCTTCGCCGGGCACCTGCGGTCGATCATCGGCTCGATGACGGTCGAGGAGATCGTCACCGAGCGGCAGAAGCTCGCCACTGAGGTGCTGGACGGATCGAAGGCCGAGATGGCGAAGATCGGCCTCACCGTCGACTCGCTGCAGATCCAGTCGATCGATGACATGAACAGCGGCTACATCGACGCGATGGCCGCGCCGCATAACGCTGCCATCCAGCGCGCGGCCCAGATCGCGCAGGCGCAGGCGAACCAGCAATCGGCGCAAGCGCAGCAGGACTCCCAGCGCAAGCAGGCCGAGTACGCCCGAGAGACAGCGGTCGTGCAGGCGCAATACAAGGCGGAGGTAGACAAGGCGCAAGCCGAGGCCGCGCAGGCCGGTCCGCTGGCTCAGGCGCAGGCACAGATGAGCGTGCTCTCCGCACAGACCGACCTGGCGCACCGGCAGGCCGAGCTGCGGCAGCGCCAGCTCGTGGCCGAAGTGATCAAGCCAGCCGAAGCCGAGGCCGAGAAGGTCATGGTCTTGGCCAAGGCCGACGCGGACCGTACCCGGCTGCAGGCCGCGGCCGCGGCTTCCAACAACCGGGTTGCGCTCGACCGGATGCTGATCGAGCAGCTGCCGCTGATCGTCAAGGAAGCGGCGAGCGGCCTGGCCGGGGCGAATGTCAGCGTGCTGAACGGCGCGGACGGGCTGAGCGAGATTGCTGCCGGACTGGTGGCCCAGGGTCTCACCATCCTTGAGTCGGTCAAGAAGAACCTGTCCGGCCCGGCTAACGACGTGGTCACGGGATACGACGCCGCGGCCGACGGCCAGGCTGCGCTGACCGAAGCGAGCGCGCCGGAAGCTCCCAGTCCCAGGTAGGCGGCAGCAACCTGGTGCTGGATACTTGCCCCTGGTGGTGCGCCGCGTCGCCGCGACCGTCGGCGCCGCGTCGTCGTACCGGTCAAACACGCCTATAACGGTCGCGGGCTCAAGCGATTTCAAGATCAAGCTCCATTGCCGATAGGGCGTGACTCTCACAACGCCGCCCCTCTAGGGGCGGCAGTGTCACTGCGCCGCCCTATCGCAACGGAGCGGCCCGCAAACGATGAGCCCAGTCCGTACCGGTGCGCACCGTGCCGTGCGGCCGGCCTATCCGCCATGCGGCGGGCCTAACCGCCATGCGCCGGGCGGTCAGGCGGCCACGCAATGAGCGGCCTGCCAATCTCCCAGTGGTGCCCGAAAGGGTCCTCGATCCGACCGAGTCGCCAGCCGTGCTCATCTGCAGCGGGGCGGACTTCTCGTGCTCCGGCCGCGACAGCCGTGGCGATGACAGCGTCCGGATCCTCGACGATGAGCAGCAGCCGCGCGGTCGAGCCGCCTACTGTCTCAGGGCTGAAGTTCGCGTGCTCGGGCGATTCGTCGGCGACCCAGAACGTCGCGTCGCCTACCGACAGCTGGGCGACTACGGCCGGGTTCTGCTCGCTGCCACCTACCCGGTAATCCTCGACCGCACCGAAGGCTGTCTTGTAGAACCGCACGGCCTCCTGCCCACGCCGGACAGAGAGCTGGGCCATGACGGCCACTGGCCGGCACTGCCGCTGGCTGCGCGCGACGTCCATAGCCTGATCCTGCCAGGGGTCCCGGCGTGAGACCTGACTGCGCTGCCGGTGCGGCGGCGAGGTCTGCCTGGTTGCGGCGGACGCTAGCCGGCGTCCCTGTTCCGCTAAAAGTCCTTGCGCAGTTCAGCAGCCTGCTGGGTACAGTACTGAGCATGAAGGTCAGTCGCACGAGCAACGTCGCGGCCGCGCGAGCTATCCGCTTGCCGGTTGCCGCTGCCTGACCATTCACCCTGCTGGCGACCGGGAACGGCTCGCCGGCGCTTCTCCTCCAGGTTCGATGGCTGCGTCCGCGGCATATTTCCCGGCGCCCTGTCTACGGAGAGGCGCCCTTGCCATGAACACCAGCGAGATCATCTCGGTTTTCATCGAGTTCTTCCGCGACCGGGACCATCGCGTTATCGAGGGCAGCTCGCTGCTGCCACGCCCCGGCGACCCGGTGCTGTACACCACATCGGGTATGCATCCGCTGACGCCGTACCTGGAGGGGGCACCGCACCCGCTTGGCCGCCGGCTTACCGGGATCCAGCGTTGTCTGCGCACGACTGACCTGGACGAGGTTGGCGATAGCTCGCACCTGACGGTGTTTCAGATGCTGGGCTCCTGGTCCCTTGGCGACTACGGCGGACCGCAGAGCCTGCAATGGGGCCTGGAGCTCATCTGCGACGGTTTCGGGCTGAAGCGTGAGTTGCTGCATGCGACGGCGTTTGGCGGAGACGACAAGGTCGGGCCTGACGCTGGCGCACTGGATACGTGGCGGGAACTCGGCCTGCCGGTTGAGTTGGGTGGCGTGGATGACAACTGGTGGTCCAACGGGCCGACCGGGCCCTGCGGGCCGGACTCGGAGATATTTGCCTGGACTGGTGATGGGCCGCCTGCGGGCACGCCGAGCACCGACCTGAGGTGGGTTGAGCTGTGGAATCACGTGACCATGCGGTACCGGCGGCACCCCGATGGCAGTCTTTCCCCACTCGAGCAGCCGAGCGTCGACACCGGCATGGGGCTGGAGCGCCTTGTCATGGTGGTGCAGGGTGTCCAGTCGGTGTTCGGGACCGACCTTTTCGAGCCATGGAGATCCTTGCTGCCGGGTTCGGTGCTGCCGGGACCGGTGCTGCCGGGGCCGGTGACGTGTGGGCCTGACCTGTTGGATGAGCGGTCGCTACGAATCATCGTCGACCACCTGCGGTCGGCGATCGTGGTTGTAGGCGACGGCATCCAGCCATCCAATACCGGCAGGGGCTATGTGCTGCGGCGGCTGGTGCGCCGGGCGCTCACGGCGCTCTGGCGTGCGGACCGCTCGCTGTCGCTGACTGAGTTGCCGGCCGCGCTGATCGCTGACACCGCGGAGCGGTTCGGCCAGTCCGTCGACTCGCCGGCGGTGACGGGCGTGCTGCTCTCGGAGGAGGCCAAGTTCCGCGAGCTGCTGACCCGCGGCCGGTCGCTGCTGCCGCGGCTCTACCCGTCCGGGCGGTTGACCGAGGCCGACTACCAGTACCTGCACGAGACTCACGGGCTGCCGCGCGAACTGGTTGGCGAGCTGGTGACTGAGATGTCCACCGGCTGAGACGACAAGCCGGGCGCCGGCGGGCTGCGTCAGCTGCCGCTACCAAAACTGGGCGGGTGCGACGCGATCTCGCTGAGCTGGTCGGCCACCCAGCGGTGAACGTCGTGCGCACGCACCCGCTCGGCCATCTCGACGAGGGCGGCGCGGCGAGCCCCGGCTGGTAGCTCGAGCGCGCGTTCGATCCGGTAGGACAGCCCCTCCACATCGAAGGGATTACATGGCAACGCCTCCCGGAGCTCCGCGGCGGCGCCGGTGAACTCGCTGAGGATGAGGCACCCTGAGCTGCCGCGGGCGTCCTGCACTATCACGAACTCCTTGGCCACCAGGTTCATGCCGTCGATAAGCGGGGTGACCAGCATGACGTCCGCGACCGCGTAGTAGGCAGCGAGCTGTTCTGGCTGCAGGCCCCGGTAGAGGTAATGGACCGGAACCTCGGAGCCGGGCTCGGTGAACTGGCCGTTGATCCGGCCGATCTGGCGCTCGACTTCGGCGCGCAGGCTCCGGTACTGCGGCACGTCGTCGCGGCTGGGCACAGCCACCTGGAGGAATGCCAGCTTGGACCGCAGGTCCTCGCGACGCTGCAGGAGCATCTCGACCGCCAGCAGTCGCTCGATGATGCCCTTGGTGTAGTCCAGGCGGTCGACGCCGAGCAGCAATGTCCGGCCAGCGAACTGCTGTCGGAGCGAGGCGACCTCGTCGCTGACGGCCTCGCTGTTGGCCAGGCTGCTGAGCTCGCCGGCGTCTATGGAGATCGGCGCCGTCGTGGTTGCCACCGCCCGCCCGTCGGCCAGCGTGATCGTCGATCCGTTGACCGTGACGTCCGTGGCGTCCAGGAGGCGATCACATGACTGCAGGAAATTCTCGCGGAATGGATCAGTATGGAAAGAAACGACGTCTGCGCCGAGAAGCCCCAGCAGCATGTCCTGGCGCCATGGCAGGCGGGCGAAGATTTCCGGTGATGGCCACGGGACGTGCAGGAAGAAGCCGACTGGCTGGCGGGGCTGCCGTTCCCGGATGCGGCCGGGCACGAGCATCAGGTGGTAGTCGTGAACCCACGCCAGCGCGCCCGGCCATTCGGCCAAGGCAGCCACGGCCGCGTCAGCGAAGGCGGCATTGACACTGCGATAGCTCTGCCACCAGCCGCGATCGAAACGGGGCTTCTCGATGGCGTCGTGCAGCAGCGGCCACAAGGTCGAGTTGGCGAAGCCGTGATAGTACTGGCGAGCCTGGGCAGGCGAGACGCTCACGGGCCGGAGGCTGAGATTCAGGTCTGGAAGCGCAGTTGGCATCCCTTTCGCTCCGCCATCCCAGCCGACCCAGGCCCCGGCGTGTGTCGCCATCACTGGCCGCAGCGCGGTCACCAGGCCGCCAGGGGAGATCTGCCAGCCATCGTCGCCGCGCACGACCGGCAGCCGACTTGCCACGGCGACGACCGGCCGCTTCTGCTCGTCCGGCGGGCCGGCTACGCCGACCGTGTCCCGCCTTTCCGCTGGCTGCGCCTCCATCTAGTCGATGTTAGGCGGCCTGGACCGCACGGCTGCGGCCGCATCCGGCCCCACGCTCCGGCCAGCAGTTTAAGGCTCAGTCTCGTCGGCGCTCCGGTGCGCCTGAGGCAATCGGAGCGCGCCGGCGCCGGCCATTCCCGCGATGAAGGCCAAGGCGATCACCAGCCAGATTGTCGCCAGCCAGCCGGACCCGCCATAGTCGAGGTGCCCGAGCGCGAATAACGTCAGGGGCACTCCTGCGCCCACCGCGCCGATGGCCGCGCCCGCGAGGAAGGTGCGCCGGCGAGCCATGGTTGCGGCTGACGGCAGGCCCTTGGCTGCCTGCGCGATGCGGGGCGGCTGGCGCATGTCGGCGACACGGGCCTCGACCCGGGCCGCGATCTCCATGTCGATCTTCTCTGAAGAACGACCCTATGACTGCGGAGCTGTAATCCGGCCCAAGCTCGTGGTGCACCTCAGCGACGGCGCGGATCTCATCCGGCGATAGCGGCGACGTAGTCATGGTGGCAGGGTAACCGCTGCCCGGAGAACGTCGTGTGTGCCACGCTTTGAGCGCTGCGAACTGGCCTTTGGAGCCGGGCCGGGCCGGCTGTCAGCGGACCTTGGCGATGACCTCGTCGGCGTATTTGCGTAGTTTGTCGAGCTTAGGCGCCAGCGCCTCGGTATCGGGGCCAACGTGGTAAGGCCAGCGGAAGCCGACGATGACGTCGGTGACGCCCTGGTCCTCCAGCCGACGGACCCCGTCCGGCGAGTAAGCGTCCATGGAGATCACATGGACCTCGAACGGGCGGTCCGCGGTGCCCTCCTCGCGCCGGAGCGCATTCAGCCGGGTCAGCAGGCCAGGCAGGTCCTCCGGTTTCCCGCCGCCGTGCAGCCAGCCGTCGCCGGATCTCGCCGCCCGCCGCAGCGCTGCCTCGCCGTGGCCGCCGATCAGGACGGGAACGGGGCGCGTCGGCACCGGCGCGATCTTGATCGGCGGGATGTCGAATACCACTCCGTGGAACTCGAAGTAGCCTCCGGCCGACAGCCCGCGGAGGATCTCCAGTTCCTCATCCATCCGCCGCCCGCGGCCCTGCCAGGGCACGCCAAGAATCTCGTAGTCCTCGCGCCAGGGACTCGTGCCTACGCCGAGCACTAGCCGGTTGCCAGTGAGGACAGCCGTCGAGGTAGCTTGCTTGGCCACCAGCACCGGGTGGCGCACCGGGAGTTTGAGCACGAATGTAATGAACCGCAGGCGAGTGGTCACCGCGCCGAGGAACGGGATGATCGAGAACGGCTCGAGGAACGGCTTGTCCTCGAGGAAGTCGCGGGTCCCGTCGGGGTTAAAAGGATAGATACTGTCTGACTCGGCCGGGTAGCAGATGCTATCGGGGATCACCATCGAGTCATAGCCGGCATCCTCGGCGGCGCGGGCCAGCGGGGCGTAGAACGAGGGCTCGGTCATCGACTCGGCGTAGCAGAAGCGCACGGAACCTCCGGCTGAGCTGTCGGGGCCTTCGGCCCGGCGGCATGTCGCGCCGGGTTGACCGCCTCAGGTAGAACATGTTCTTGTTGGAAGTCAATCAGATCTGGAAGCTGGATGACATGGACCTTGTCGCGCTGGAAGAGATCCGCCGGGTGAAGTACCGCTATCTGCGCTGCGTTGACCTGAAACTCTGGGACGAGATGGAAGAGGTGTTCACGCCGGACGCGCGGGCCGAGTACGGCACGCACGCTGTGCGCAAGCCGCTAAATTTGCACGGGCGGGCGGAAATCGTGAATTACCTGCGCGACAACCTCGGGCCGTCGATCATAACCGTGCATCGGTGTGGTCAGCCCGAGATCGATATCGACGGCGATACGGCGACGGGTACCTGGTCGTTCGAGGACACCGTAATTGCGATGGATTTCCGGGTACTGATCAAGGGCGCGGCGTTTTACGAGGACACCTATCAGCGCGGCGAGGACGGCAGGTGGCGCATCTCGCACATCGGCTACAAGCGGATCTACGAGACGATCAGTTCCCTGGACGACAGCCCGTCGCTGCGCTTCATCGACAACATGTGGGCACCGCCGAAGACGGACCCCCAGTCGGCGGAGGCCGCTCCTGAAGCGAGTCCGGCTCAGGCTTAGCGTTGACGGATATTTAGAACGTGTTCTACCGTAACCCACGGGGGGCTCCGCCCCCGTGCACCCCCCGAACCCTGCGCCACGGGGGGCTCCGCCCCCCGTGCACCCCGAACCCTGCGCACCTGCTGCTGGCGGGGCGGCCCGGCCGACTGAGCGAAAGGTAGCCGTGCTAACCCAGTCGTTCGCGGACGCGGTGGTCGAGGCCGAGAAGATCATCACCACCGCGCCGCACGTGCAGACCGAGCAGGACCTGGCCGAGGGTTACGACTATCTGGCCGGGAGCATCCAGGCTTCGCTACACATGGCGTGGGCCTACCAGCGCGACTTCCCGTACTTCGTGCAGTCCACCGGTCCCTACACCAAGCTGGGGCTGGACAACCCGGACGCTCTTTACCTGCACGCCTACCTGCGCGAGGACGCCGAGTACGTCGTAACCGGTCGGCGGGGGACTACCGCCGACCTGAGCTTCCAGGTCCTGAACGGGGATTACTCACCGGTCGACGTGCCTGACAGCCTCACCGCGTTTGACGACCGGCGGCTTCAGATCGGCCCGGACGGGACGTTCGAGCTTCGGCTCGGGCCGCCGAAGCCGGACGCGCCGCCGGGCTACGTCGCCCTCGGGCCGGGTTCGGCGATGCTGGTCGTCCGCGAGGTGTACAGCGACTGGGCCAGCGAGCGGCGCGGCACCCTGCGGATCCAGCGCGCGGACAAGATCGGTGCCGCGCCGCAGCCGCCAGACGAGGCGACTGCTGGCCAAGCGCTACGCCGTCGCCGGGAAGATCTTGCTGTCCCGGCTGCAGACGTTCCTAGCCTTTCCCGAGTGGTTCTACCTGAAGGAACCGGTCAACACGATGACCGAGCCCCGGCGGACGCCGGGCGGGCTGGCCACGCAGTTCTCCTCGGCCGGGCACTTCGATCTCGACGCTGACAAGGCGATGATCGTGACGGTGCCTGCGGCCGGCCAGGCTGTGGCCCCGTACCAGGGCATCCAGCTTGGCAGCATGTGGTACATCTCGCTCGACTACATCAATCACCAGACCAGCCTCACGCGCGACCAGGCACGCACCGATCCCGACGGCATGCTGCGATTCGTGATCAGCGACCGCAATCCGGGAGTGGCGAACTGGCTGGAACTCACCGGGCGCAGGCGCGGCTACGTGCAGATCCGGTGGCAACGGCTGACCAGGGACCTGGGGCCCGAGGATGGCCCGCGGGCCGAGATAGTCGCGCTGGCCGACCTGCCGGCCGCGCTGCCCTACTACCAGCAGGCCCGGTGCACGCCCGAGGAGTACACAGCGCGGATCGCCGCGCGTCAGGCCGCTGTCGCCGAAAGGATGCTGGGCTGATGTACCTGCAGGACAAGGTTCTGGTCGTCTCCGGGGTCGGCCCGGATCTCGGCCGCCAGATCGCGGTCCGCGGCGCGGCCGCCGGGGCCGACGTGGTCCTGGCCGCGCGGACCGCGGCCCGGCTGGAAGAAGTCGCGAAGGAGATCGCCGAGCTCGGCCGCCGGGCGCTGGTGGTGCCGACCGATATGACCGTGCCGGCTGACGCCGAGCGCCTGGCCGAGGCAGCAGTCGCGGAGTTCGGCAAGGTCGACGCGCTGGTGCATAACGCACTGGCCATGCCGCCGATCGCCGACCTCGGCAAGGTCGACCTGGACGCGGTGCAGGCCGGCTTCAACAACAACGTGATCTCGGCATTGCGGATGACCCGCTTGTTCATCCCCGCGCTGGCGGCCACCAATGGCGCGGTCGTGATGGTGAACTCGATGGTCGTCAGGTTCTCGCAGCGGACCATGGGGCCGTACAAGATGGCCAAGGCGTCGCTGCTCGCGATGGCGCAGAGCCTGGCCACCGAACTAGGGCCGCAGGGCATCCGGGTGAACTCGGTGGCGCCCGGCCACATCTGGGGTGAGTCGCTGAAGTGGTACTTCGGTTACCTGGCGAAGAAGCGGGGCGTCGACCCCGACTCGATCTACGCGGAGACCGCCGCGAACATCGACCTCGGCAGGCTGCCGGAGCCAGACGAGATCGCCGACGCCGTGCTTTTCCTCGCCTCGCCGCTGGCCCGCGCGATCACCGGCCAGTGCCTGGACGTCAACTGCGGCGAGTATCACCACTGAGTCAGCAGCATGACGACACCGGAGCGGGACAACGTCGGCACCGTCGACGACCTGCACGAATCGGCCAGCAGGATGACTGGCCTGATCGACTTCGGCGTCGATGACTACAGCGACGGCCTGGCAGTGTTGCTCGACTCGTACGGTCGCGACGCCGACCTGACTCCGCTGGGCCGCAAGGTCGCCAGAGTCGGCCTGCGCGGCGCGCTGGCTGCGCGGCTGGTCAGCGAGTCAGCCTGGGCTGGCCATCCAGAGCACGCCGCGGTCGAGATCAACCGGCCTATTTTCGTAACGGGATTGCCCAGGAGCGGGACGACCGCGTTGCATCGGCTGCTGACGGCCGATCCGGACCACCAGGGGCTCGAGCTGTGGCTTACCGAAGTGCCGCAGCCCCGGCCACCCAGAAACAGTTGGGATGCCGATCCGGTGTTCCAGCACATCCAAGCCGGGTACCAGCGGCATCACGTCGAGCATCCCGAGTTCATGGGCGTCCACTACATCGCGGCCGACCAGGTGGAAGAGTGCTGGCAGCTATTGCGGCAGACGTTGCGCTCAGTGTCGTATGAGTGCCTGGCGCACTTGCCGACCTACTCGGCCTGGCTCCGGGGCCAGGACTGGACCGGCCCATACCGGCGGCACCGGCGGAACTTGCAGCTCATCGGGCTCAACGACGCCGGCAAACGGTGGGTGCTCAAGAACCCGAGTCACCTGTTCGCCCTGGACGCGATCATGGCGGTCTACCCGGACGCGCTGGTGATCCAGACTCACCGTGAGCCGCGGGCGGTGATCGGCTCGATGTGCAGTCTCGCCGCGCACGCCACCGAGGGCTGGTCGGACACGTTCTGCGGCGGGGTCATCGGGGCTGGCCAGCTGGAATTGTGGGCGCGCGGGCTGGCGGAGTTCGCTGCCGCGCGGGCGCGTCATGATCCCGCGCAGTTCCTCGATGTTGACTACGCCGACTTCACCGCTGACCCGGTCGGCACGGTGGAATCGGTCTACGCGACCTTCGGGCTGCCCTACAGCGACGCCGCCAGGGACGCCGTCCGGGCCCTGCACGCGCAGGCGGCGCAGAGTGCGGCGCGACCCGCGCATCGCTACTCGCTGGCCGACTTCGGCCTGACGGCCGTGCAGGTGGACGAGCGGTTCGCCGGGAACGAGCGCGGTTAGCTCCGGGGCGGGCTGCCGGGGAATGGGGCTTAAGCTCTGGGCGCCTGCCGCGGCGGCCAGTATCTGTGCTCGTCCTCGACCGGGCTCATCATGCCAACGGCGTTGCCGTCAGGATCGTCGACGATCGCGTACCTGGCGCCCCAGAACGCGTCGTAAGGCTGCTGATGACCCCGATAACCGGCTCCGGTCAGCTTGGCATACAGGTCGTCAACCGCCGGACGGGTCGCCACCCCGAAGCCCACGATCACGCTTCCGCCGGTGCCGGGGCGCGAACCGGAGTCCCACACCGCCGCGGACTCGATGGTCTCCCACTCGATGCTGACGCCGCCGGGCAGTAGCACCTCGGCGTGCGCGCTGCCTGGTGACTCACTGACCTGCAGTCCGAGCAGCCGGTAGAACGCCAGTGCGGCGGCCATGTCGCGCGTGAGTAAGTTCAGCTGGCAGAAGGCCGGACCGGATTCGGAGCGCATGCCTGTCAGCGTAGAGCCGCCGCGAATCGCTCGCGGTAGTGATCCCACCAGCGGCGGCGTCGGTCGAATCGTTCCGCGCCGCCCATCCGGTTCCACATCGCGACGAAGCCAGGCTCGCCCGCTTCGACGTGGCGGCGCACGAACTCGCCTCCGCGGGCGACCTGGCCGGACAGAATCTCCAGCAGTAGCAGGCGCCCGGCCGCGTCCAGGCCGTAAGCGTCGGCGGCAAGCCGGAGCCGGCCGGGCCGGTCGGCTGGCTGCCAGCCGAGCCGGGCCGCGCTGGCGTCATCATCAATCGGCACGCACAGCCGGGCGAAGGCCGCGAGGTCATGCACGGGGCGGCCCGGAGCGGCGAAGTCGAAGTCGACCAGCCCGACCGCCGTTCCGCCGCGGAAAACCACGTTCTCCAGGCAGACGTCGTTGTGGCAGACCACCGGACCGCGGCCGGCCGGGTCAGCCAGTTCACTGCTCCACGTCGCCCCGGCCAGCTCGAAAGCCGCTGACGCCTGATGGAAGCGCCTGAGCAGCAGAGATACCGAGGCGAGCGCTTCGTCGGACTGCGCCCACGCCGGGTAAGGCGGCACCGGCACGTCGCCCTCGATGTACTCCAGCCGTTCGCGTCCAGCGGGCTCGACACCTGCGGGCGCTGGCGCGCCGTCGAATCCTGCCGCTCGCACCGATCGCAGCAGTTCGTGGATCGTGCGCCAGTGCGGGCTGGCCGGGCGGAGCACGTGGTCGCCGACCCGGGTCACGCGGCCGGCGTTAGCGACACCGCCCGGTAGCTGCCGTTCAGCCACGGCATCAGCTGTCAGCTCGGGCTGACCAGTCGATCACCGGCGTCGGGACTGGGCTACCCGACGCCCCTGGCAGGTCATAGCCCTCGATCCGGATCTTCATGCCTGCCGCTCACCTGCCCGATCTGTAGACTATCGTCCGATTATGCCGCACCTGCCGGCGACTGGCTGCCCGTGCCAGGCCCCGTTACCTCAGGTAAGCCAGAATGACGATATGACCGGGAACATGCGGGACGTGCTGTCGGCGCGGGCCAGGCGCGACGGACTCGGCCGTGCGGCCGAGCTGCTGCGCCACGGTCGGGTCCTGGAAGGGATCACGCTCGGCTGGAACGTGGTCGGCATCGTCGTGCTTGCGATCGCTGCGATCGGGGCGCGATCTGTCGCGCTGGCCGGGTTCGGTCTGGACTCGCTGATCGAGATCGGCGCCAGCACTGTCGTGCTGTGGGAACTTTCAGGCAGCGGGGAGGAGCGCCAGCACCGAGCCCTGCGCCTGATCGGCGCCGCTTTCCTGGCGCTCGCTGCGTACCTGGCGGTGCAATCGGCCGTGGTGCTCGCCAACGGTTACCACCCGCGGCACAGCACGCTTGGCATCATGTGGACAGCCGTAACTGCTATGGCCATGTTCGCGCTGGCGGCCGGGAAGGCGCGAACCGGCGCGGCACTAGGCAACCCGGTGTTGCTCACTGAGGGCCGGGTGACGCTGGTAGATGGCATTCTCGCAGTCGCAGTGCTGGCCGGACTGGCTCTCAACGCCGCCGCGGGACTGTGGTGGGCGGACCCGCTCGCTGCGCTCGTCATCGTGTTTTACGCGCTGCGGGAGGCGCGGGAGATCTTCCGCCCCGGGCGTGACCAACGCAGCTGAATGCACTCAGGTGGCGCCGTCACGCTCCGACGATACCGGCGCTATGCCGACGAGCGGGCCGCACGGCCCAGTTGGTGGATCGCGGGCGGGTTCGAGCAGTACCTTGACCGCGCCGGTGCGGCGGGAGTCCTTGATAGCGAGCACGGCTTCGCGCCATTGGTCGAGCGGGAAGCGATGCGTGATAACTGGCGTCAGGTCCAGGCCGTCTGCGATGAAATCGAAGTAGTGCTCCATCGCGTGCTTGGCGACGCCGCCGACTTCCTCGACACCGAAGCCGTTCGACCCGATGACACGCAGCTCCTTGAAGTACAGCGGGGTCCACTCGAAGCGCTTCGGTGGCTCGACGCCGGAGACGACCAGCGTGCCGCCGGTGGCGAGCAGCCGGAGCGACGTCTCGACCGTCTCGGTCGAGCCGATCGTGTCGTAGACGACGGCCGGGCCGTCCTGCAGCCAGTCGCGCTTGCTCCACGGCTCAAGCGGCGTCGTGCCGACCCGGCGCGCGACCTGCGCGACGAGTTCGTCTGGAGTCGTCGACAGAACGGCCTTGAGCTCCTAGCCGGGTCGCGAGCGCGGCGCGTGCTCCGGGCCGGGTCGCGGCCCATACCTCGGTGGCCGGGTAAAGATGGCGAAGCAGCGCGATCGCCGCGAACGCGAGCGTGCCCGAGCCGTAAACAAGGACGCTCTCGCCGTCTGGCGGCGGCGCTAGCAGGATCGACCGCAGTGAAACGCTCACGGGGTCTGCCAGTACTGCTGCTTCGTCGGAGACGGAGTCGGGGATGGGGAACAGCTGCGAGACATGCGCGGCGAACCGCTCGGCATGCGCCCCGGTCGCTGACGCGCAGTTACCGATATGGATGGAGACGGGCAGTGTGCCGGAGCGGAAGTTGCGGCACCACGGATAACGGCCGACCTGGCAGGCCCCGCACGGCGGTTCGATGCCGCGGGGGCCGCAGGATAGCCATGGGTTGAGCACGACGCGTTCGCCCGTATCCGCACGGATGCCCGACGGCTTCGTGGCCAAGCACGTGCGGGAAGGAAACGAGTGCGGTGAGCGGATTGTCGCGGGCGCCATTCAGGAGAATCTGCTTCACGTCAGAGCCGCACAGACCCGAGAAGGTTGTTTGCACGCGAACCCAGTCCTCGGCCGGCAGCGGTAGCTCGTCGACATCCTCGATGCGGACCGGCGCGAACCGGGATACGAAGGCACGCCGGTCGATTCGCCCGCCGATGGTCGAGGCAGCTTCGCGGGCCAGGCTGTGCTGGAACACGAGCGCCTTCACGTCGACCTCCTCAGCCGGGCAGCTCAGCCGGGCAGCTCAACTTACCAGCGCAATCGCCTGTTTTCGACGGATTGGCGGAGCGCGGCTGCCAAGGCTGACGGGGCCGGTGTCGGATAAGGCGTTGCCCCGACGCAGACGCGCCCATCCGTGACCGAGATCGGGTAGGTCCCCGTTCCCATCCCTTATTGGTGACCGGCTCAGAGTGCTGCGCGCAGACAGGCCCTTGACTGGGGTACTGAAGCGCCCATACTGCATGCATCCGATAGCTTTCGCCAGCCTGGGTCTGGCGTGAAGCGGCGAAGCGAGGGGGCAGGCTAATGGCTCTGAACTGGCCGATCGAACAGCAAGGCTCAACTGGCGAGAACGTCCGCAGCATCCAGTACTTACTAAATGATCACGGCGCGACCCTGACCGTTGACGGCGACTTCGGGCCCAAGACCGCCGCGGCGGTGCGTGCATTCCAGACAAGTCACAAGCTGACCGTGGACGGCATTGTCGGGAACCAGACGTGGACGGCCTTGATCGTCGAAGTATCGACGGGCAGCACCGGAGATGCTGTCCGTGCAGTGCAGAGTCAGATTCACTCCCGCAGCGGATGGCTCACGATCGATGGCATCTTCGGCCCGGAAACCGAGAGCGCCGTGCGGTTCTTCCAGGGAGATATCGGGCTCAGCGTGGACGGGATCGTCGGGCCCAACACCTGGAACGCATTGGTGCTGAACTACCTTCGCGCTCAGGGCGGACAGGCTGCGTCCCAGCTCGTCTTCCAGGCGTGGACTGAGAACAACCGAGCCTTGGCCGGCGAGGAAGCGACCCCGCAGGCGGTGGATCAGCTCTTCGCGCGGACATGGCATGCCTCCGACGGATGGAGCTTCGCCCAGTGCGAGGGAGCCGCGGGATCGTTCATCTGCACCTGGCAGCGAACGGGGGAGCAACTAGTTCTCCACGGGAACGACAACACCGGGGCGCCCTTCTACTTCGTCAATAACGTGACGTTCGAAGTCTGAGGGCTCCGGCACGGCACCGCAGCCTCGACCGCGCCGGTAATGACACGGCGTCGTGGACTGGTCGGGCGCTGGTGACCACCGGCACTAGCCTGCGGGACTTAGGTCCTCTGGGCGCATATCGTCTGATCAGGTTTGATGATCAGGTGATCGTGGGCGACGAAGTAAGACTGGAAGTCAGCTTCAATGTTGCCCAGGCCAGGCTGGCAAACCTCGCCCGCGGCAGTTCGCTGGCGAGCGTCTCCGGGCAGTCCTACGACGAGGGGATCACGCACCTGACCCGGGTCGGCCCGCTGGGCGCGGCACCGGGCATCTCCAAGCTGGTGGAGGTGCAATACCGCGACCTGGTAACACATGGCGACTCGGCCGTGCTGACCCTGCGGTGGGAGGTGACCGGTCACGGCAGCGGCCTGTTCCCGGCCCTGGATGCTGACATCACTCTGACACCAGCCGGGGAGGATGCCACCGTCCTTTCGGTCGCCGGGGCCTATCGGCCGCCGCTGGGATCGGTTGGAGCGGGGCTCGACCGGGCGATCATGAACAAGGCCGCCACCGCGACCATCAGCAGCTTTATCAACCGCATCGCCGAGGCCATAGTCCATCCCGAGCAGGCTCCAGCGCGTTCGCGCGAAATCAGGACGGCGCGGGCAGCCTGGACACCTCCCACGACTCAGGCTCCCTGGTAAACAGATCACGTCCGGCCTGGCAGGCGTTCGTCGGCAGGACAGCGGCCGTGAGGGGTCCACGATAGCCAGACTGTCTCATTGCTATGCTTGATGGCTGTAGGGAGCGGAATTAAAAGCGGCGGGCGGGCTGTAGATAACTGGGGAGCCGGCCGTTATCGGTGTCATCCGAAAGCGTCAGGGGGACCACATGGGTACGATCACTACACCGGATGGCACGGAAATCTTCTATAAGGACTGGGGAAACGGTCAACCCATCGTATTCAGCCACGGCTGGCCTCTGTCGGCCGATGACTGGGATGCGCAGATGCTTTTCTTCCTCCAGCACGGCTATCGCGTCATCGCCCATGACCGGCGCGGCCACGGGCGATCCACCCAGACTGGCGATGGCCATGACATGGACCACTATGCCGACGACCTTGCGGCGTTGATGGCACATCTCGATCTACAGGACGTCGTTCACGTCGGGCATTCGACTGGTGGCGGCGAGGTGGCGCACTATCTCGCGAGGCACGGCCAGAGCCGAGTGGCGAAGGCTGTCCTGATAAGCGCAGTGCCGCCGCTGATGGTGAAGACCGAGGCCAATCCGGGCGGTCTTCCCAAAGAGGTATTCGACGGATTGCAGGCACAACTCGCGGCCAACCGCGCCCAATTCTATCGTGATCTACCCGAGGGGCCATTTTATGGTTTCAACCGGCCCAGGCGTAAAAGCATCTGAGGCAATCATTCAAAACTGGTGGCGCCAAGGCATGATGGGCGGCGCGAAGGCACACTACGACGGCATCGTTGCCTTCTCGCAGACCGATTTCACCGAAGACCTGAAGAAGATCTCTGTGCCTGTGCTAGTGATGCACGGCGATGACGATCAGATCGTTCCCTATGCCGACTCCGGGCCGTTGACTGCAAAGCTTCTCCCGAATGGAACGCTGAAGACCTACAGCGGCTTCCCGCACGGCATGCCCACTACGCAGGCGGAGACCATCAACGCCGACCTGCTGGCCTTCCTGAAAGCGTGACACCGGGCCGCCACGATCGCCGCTGAGTCCGGGGCGGCGTAGCGACCGGTGTTGCGGCGGACCTGGTAGTGGTCGAGGCCGGTTTCGCTGTTGATCATGCCGCGGCAGGAGCGCTTGTTCGCGCCGCGGTGACTGCCACCGTGGTGTAGTGCATCGTGAAGCTGCCCCCTATCGCGTCGATGGCGCTGCCGATGTCGGCCAGTATCTCCTGCAGTTTCGCCGGCGGCATCAGGCTGGCACCGCCGAAGGTAGGCACCTGTTCCAGCCACTCGTCGCGGGTGTAGGGCCGGTCCCAGTTAAATCGCCACTGGTCCGGATCGCCGAACGCGCCCGTTTCCGGATCCCGTCGGCCGCCTTGATGAACCCCGGCGAGTACACCTCGAGTACGGGCTCCGTCCAGAAATTGCCCGGCGAGTCAGGCATGACCTGCCGGTAGACGGCGGCGAAGGCTTCACCCACATCAGGCGGAGGCTGGAAGACGTTCCAGAATACGGCCAGCCGCCCGCCAGGGCGCAGGGCCTGCGCCGCCTTGGCCGCTCCCGCCACCGGATCCACCCAGTGCCAGGCCTGTCCGGCGATGACGGCGTCGAACTCGCGGCCGGCCGGGTCCCAGGTTTCGAACTTCGCCACCTCGACCTCGATCCCGCTCTGCCGGGTCAGGCCGGCCATGCGCGCGTCGGGATCGACCCCCAGCACGTGGCACCCGGCCGCCTGGAACTGCCGGGCCGCGATGCCGGTACCGCAGCCGACATCGAGCACGTCGGCGCCGGGGCTAGCGGTGACGATACGTTCCACCAGGGCGGCGGGATAGCTAGGACGGGCCCGGTCGTAGCGTTCGGCGACCGAGCCGAACGACTCCGCTACCTGCCCGTGCTGATGCGGCTCATTCGGTGCTATAGCTCCGTGCTCGTTCGCCTTCGGGTTGCGCAGGCATGTCCCAACGATTGTCGCCGAACTTCCCCGTGGCTGCCGGGGAGCACGGAAGCAGTCTTCGACCTGGGGGTCTTCTTGACGGACCGGGAATCCCCGGCTGTTACGGCACGAATGTAGCGCGGCGTCCGGGCCCTCCCGGATGTACCTATAAAGGCGTTTATGAACGAATCTGGCAGGGCGGGAGCGTCCAAACCCGTCGACGGACAGCGGCTGACGGCCCGGCTGACACTAAAGCCGATTGGTGGTGCGGACGCTGATCAACTGTGGCACCTGCACCAAGATCCGGGCATCGCTCGCTGGCACGCAGGTGCCTGGAGCATGAGCCAGCTCGGAAGGTGTACCGCAACGTAGCCGTAGGGGTGCTGACCTGCCGATTATGGTATCCATGGGTACTCGCGGTTGCCCGTCGTTGGCCATGGTTAATGGCACGCTAATGGCACGGTGATCTTGGGGCGCGGGTCGCTTGCCGTCGCTGAGTTATGTGCGGAGGGCTCGGCCATCGACTGCGTGCCGACCGGAGACGCCTCGCTGATGCGGCCTTCGAGGAAGGCGGGTGTCACCCGACCTGGGACAAGCGATCTGGAAACACCGGGTCTTCTTGACAGGCGCTGACGAGTGCCATACTGTCTTAGCAACCTAAGACAGTGGAGCGCTGACGTGATCAGATTCCGGGTGGACGGGCGGTCAGGAGTGCCGCCCTACCAGCAGATCGTGCAGCAGGCGCGGCAGGCGCTGCGGATGGGGGTGCTGGACGTGGGCGATCAGCTCCCGAGCGTGCGGGAGGTGGTCGCGGTGGCAGTGGTGAACGCCAATACGGTCTTGAAGGCCTACCGCGACCTGGAGCGCGAGGGGCTGGTCGAGGCGCGTGCCGGGCAGGGCACGTTCGTGCGGGCCCGGCCGCCCGGTCCCCCGCCCGGCACGCACTCGCTGCTCGGCCGGGCTCTGGCCACGTGGGTGCGCCAGGCCCGTGCCGCCGGGCTGGATGACGAGGCGATCGAGTCGCTGCTGCGGGTCACGCTGCAGGCGCCCGCCGAGGAGGACATCGCATGACGGCCGTGATCCAGACCAATGGGCTGACCAAGCGGTACCGCGGGGTGACCGCCTTGAGCGACTGCACGATCAGCGTTCCCGAGGGCCGGATATCCGCGCTCGTCGGGCCGAACGGGGCGGGCAAGACGACGCTGCTGCGGCTGCTTGCGGGGCTCGCCGCGCCGACCGCGGGCCAGGCCGTCGTGCTCGGTGGCACGGCGCGCCAGGACCCGGCGTACCTGGCGGAGATCGGTTTCCTGGCCCAGGAGGCTCCGCTGTACGGGCGGCGGACCGCGCAGGATCACATCGGCATCGGCGCGCACCTGAACCCGCGCTGGGATGGCGAGTCCGTGCGGGACCGGCTGAGCAGAGTGCGGATACCGTTGGACCGGCCGGTGGGCACGCTGTCGGGGGGTCAGCGGGCCCAGGTCGCGCTCGCGCTGACCCTCGCGAAACAGCCGGGGCTCTTGCTGCTGGACGAGCCGCTCGCCGCGCTCGATCCGCTGGCCCGGCAGCGCTTTCTCGGCACGCTGGCCGAGGCGGCAGCGGACGGCGGCCTGACCGTCGTGCTGTCCTCGCACCTCATCGCGGACATCGAGCGGGTCTGTGACCACCTCATCCTGCTGGCCGAATCCCGGGTGCAGCTGTGCGGCGACATCGAGACGCTGCTCTCAGAGCACCGGGTTCTCACCGGCCCGCGCAAGGACACGACGGCGATCGCGCGGACGCACGCGATCGTGCGGGAGGACACCACGCCGCGGCAGACCACACTGCTGGTGCGGCTGAACGGCCCGGTGATCGATCCCGCCTGGGCCGTCGAGGAAGCTAACTTGGAGGAGATAGTGCTCGGCTACATGAGCCAGAACGACCCCGGTTACTGGACCGGCCCCGAAGTCACCCGCCTGTCGGCGGCTGGAGCGGACCGATGACCTGGGTCACCTGGCAGCAGTACCGATGCCAGGCCGCATTCGCCGCTGCGCTGCTCGCCGCGCTGGCCGTGGTGCTGCTGATCACCGGCCTGCACGCAGCAGCGGTGTGGCACTCCGCCCTGGCCCATTGCGCGACTGGCAATTCCTGCGCCAGCCTGGCCGGCTCGAGTCTCTCCCTCGGCAGCCCGATCATCGCAACGCTCGTCGTCGCAACCTCCGCCGTGCCGGTGCTGCCCGGCCTGCTCTGGGGCGCCCCGACGGTGGCAAGCGAACTGGAGACCGGAACGAACCAGTTCGCCTGGACACAGAGCATCACCAGGCGGCGCTGGCTGGCAGTCCGTGCAGGATGGCTGCTTCTCGCCGCTGCCGTCCTGGCCGGGGTGGTCTCGGCCATCGTCACCTGGTGGTCAGGACCGTACAACGCGCTGACGGCCGACGCCTTCGAGGTCAACCGGTTCGACGTCACCGACATCGTGCCGGTCGGCTACGCGATCTTCGCCATGGCCCTCGGGATCTGCGCGGGCACGCTGCTGCGCCGCACCCTGCCCGCGCTGGGCATCACTTTGGCCGGCTTCGCCGCCGTGCGGCTCGTCATCGCACTCTGGCTCCGCCTGCACTTCGTGACCCCGGTCACCGTGTACTACAAGCTCACGGCGCCTTTCACGCCCCCAGGTTCTTATCTACTGGTCACGAATGGATTCGTCGGCCCAGACGGCAAGCCCGCCGCACTCGATTACGCCGTTCCCAACTACAACGGGGTGCCGCTCCCGTCCGCATGCCTTCGCGCTATGCAGAACAACCCGAACCCGCAAACCGCCCTGCCCTGCCTGGCCGCGCACGGCTATCAAGGCTCAGTGACCTACCAGCCAGCCAGCAGGTTCTGGGCCTTCCAGGGCATGGAGATTGGCATCTGCGTGGTACTCGCCGCGGTCCTGGTCGGCATCGCGTTCTGGGTCCTCCGGCGCCGGGACGCATAGCAGGGACTCCGGGCTGTCGAGTCAGAGAGCAATCGTGCTTACCGGAAAACAACTGGCTAGCCGCAGCAGCGCCGGCCGGTCCCGTGGAGCGGGCGAAGGTATCTGAGCGGGCGAAGGGAATCGAACCCTCCTGACCAGCTTGGAAGATTGGTGGTAGGGCAGACGCTCCGACCAGGCCAGCATTACTGCTGGTGCACGGGGTCAGCGCGCATGACTGACCGCTGTTGCTTATGAATCTCTGTGGCGTGTGGCCCATTTGTGGCCCGCAATACCGTCGCCATTACCGACGGCTGGGCCGGAGGGACGCCAGGCCGCTCTGCGATGATTATTGAGCGCTTGGAGCGTCTAGTGTTCGAGAACCGGCCGGACCTAGGAGGGCCTGTGAGGAAGCTTGTACTCCAGCAGGCAGCCATCTCGCTGGATGGCTACATCTGCGAGGAGGGCACAGAGTTCTGGCGGTCGTTTGGGCCAGCAGCGCTGCCGCCCGCCCCGGACGACGATGACTACGAGGAGCACTTCCTGGCCGGGTTGAGCCGCGCGGGCACCCACATCATGGGCCGCGCAACCTACGAGTCAATGGCCGACACCTGGCCGACTTCCACCGATCCCGTCGCGGCCTTCATGAATGACACCCCCAAAGTGGTGTTCTCGCGAAGCCTGGGGAAGGCCCGCTGGCCGGAGGCCCGGATCGCCAGCGGAGACATGGCGGAGGAGGTTGCCCGCCTTAAGGCCGAGCCGGGCGGCGAAATCCTTGCGCATGGAGGTGTACGGTTCGTCCAGTCCCTGGTCCGGCTTGGTTTGGTGGACGAATATCGCCTCTACGTTCACCCGGTAGCGGTCGGGAGCGGCGCACCGCTTTTCCCGGACCTCGGCCGCCCTCAAGGGCTCCGCCTGGTATTCAGCCGAGTCTTTCAGTGCGGTGTGCTGGCGTTGGCATACCGGCCGATGACCCAGCAGGAGCTGAGGGCCATCGTCCCGGTTCCTGACACCGGAGGAGAACTTCAGAGAACACTTGACGCTGCGCGGCCGAAGCCTCGCGGTAACGCACCGTCGACCGCCTAAGCATGACGCGATCAGCATCTCTGTGGCCGGGACTCAGCCGGGGCTATGCCTAGAAGGTCGGTGGTTGTCCGCACATAGTGCTCTGACCTGGAGTTTCTGGTTGGAGCGGGCGAAGGGAATCGAACCCTCATGACCAGCTTGGAAGATCGGGTGATCGGATGCCGGATGATCAGGCCAGACGTAGTCGCCGGTCCGAGCAGCCAGCTGACCATGAGTCGCCGTGGTTGACTGCTATGGCGCACGGCGTGTGGCACGTATGTGGCACGCTGCTGTCTGCATCTACCTTCTTTTGAACGGCCAGCCCTCTGGGTCGCGGTGCATGAGGTCGCGGTACAGGTCGGAGGGGTCGCGGCGCAGGTCGATCGTTTCGAGGATTGACCCGTCACTGCCGATCGCGGTGACGACAGCGTCTGCCAGTTTGCGCGCTACCACCGGCATGTAGCCGTGGAAGGGCACCGCCCGGCGACGGCCGCGGATGCGGAGCGTCTTGACGTCAGCTGAAACCTGGAGCGCGGCTGCTCGCCAGGCGTTGCCTTCATAGCGTTGCGGGCCTGCCTGGTAGACGCGCTTCTAGGATCTGCCCGCTCAGCGTCCGCCGGTCCAATTCCATCACTTGAGGATAGGATGTCTGGCCTCTCCGTGAAGGGTCCCGCACGTGTTCAGGAAAAGCGGCGACTGACCGTCCGTTTTTCAGGCGTAGCAGACGGCCAGCTTGGAGTGCGCAACTGCAGCGTGCAAGGGCACCTGTCGCTGCGACTGACGGCCGCTGGTTGGCGCCGTTGCTGTCAGGGTAGCTGTCAGCCTTCCTTACGCGGCCCGGAAAGATGGCGGGATGGACTGGTCGTGGGTGGAGACGCTTGCCGAGGTCGAGGAGACCCGCGCTCGCGCGCGTCAGATAGTCGGCCTCCAACTGGCGGCGGTTCGGTACTGCGATCTGGACTACGTGCAGCCCGATCGGCCTGATGGGTCGCGCGGTGCCAGGTATGTCACGGGTGAGGACGAGTGCCGCGATCCGACGTGGCGATTCCCGTTCGGGGACTCGGTTGATCACGGCGTCGAGTTTGAGATGGCCTGCGGGAGGCGGTTCACGGTCAGCTGGGACAGCCCTGGTTGGCACGAAGGGATCTGGATACGAGAAGTGCCAGTAGTTGGGGCCGCGGTTGCGCCAGAAGCCAGCGTGGCGATTTGGGATGTGTCCCGCGCGGGTCGGTGGGATCAGCTTGTCGGCCAGCGCGTGTCGGATGTCTCTTTGGCCTATCGGCCGTGGGCTCCGAATGAGGGCTACTGGTGTTCGCGGATCACGCCGACCATTCAGGGCTCCAACGTCGAGCTGCTATTGGGCGAGGGCGGCGCCGACAACGAGCTGCATCGCTCCGCAGATAATATCGCAGTGCTATTCCCGCCTGCCGTTTTGCCTGACTGGGAACGTCCTGGCTAAGTCCCAGCTTGGAAGGGTGCGACTGCCAAGGCTCTGACCAGTGCCAGCGCAGGTCAGACGATAACCGACTTCACTGTGAGTGATCGCTAGTAGCGGCGTCTTACCGCCCGATCGGGCACGCAACGGGCACGCGACAGCGTGAGCTTGTCCTGCGGGATCGCGCGGCCTGCAAACCATATGCTGTGCATAGGACACAGGAGGTGAGCCGGTGAAAGTTGATGCGCCGCGGCGCGCGGTGACACTCGACGAAGTACGTTCTCACCGCGCCGACATCTTGCGCTTGGGCGAACGGTTCGGTGTGCGTAACATCCGGGTCTTCGGCTCGGTTGCACGGGGTGAGGCGTGCCAGGACAGTGACCTGGACCTGCTGGTCGATGTCGACCGCGGGCACGGCTACTTCGACATGGCCGGGTTCGCTCTCGGCGTCGAGGACCAGTTGGGAGTCTTCACCCAGGTCGCCACCGCGCGTGGTCTGAAGGAACGGATTAGGGATCGCGTGCTACGCGAGGCCGTCGCGTTGTGAGACGTGACTCTGAGCGGCTTTCTGACATCATCGAGGCCGCAGAGAAGATCGCGGCGCGTGTGGCGCGTGGCCGGGAGACATTCGATGCTGATGAAGATACGCAGATCGTCTTGGTGCACCTGATTCAGATGATCGGCGAGGCTGCGGCTGGGTTGTCGGATGAATTTGCGTCTGAGCATTCCGAGATACCGTGGCGCCAGATTGTCGCGGTCCGCAACCGCGTAGTGCACGGATATTTTGAGGTGGACCTCGACATCCTCTGGGATGTGGCGGTAGTGGACGTTCCGCGTCTCGCCGATCAGGTGCGGGTGATCAGGTCAAAGCTTGCCGACGAACCCTGACCAGCGGGCGCCCCTTGCGTCGAGCCTCCGTTCTCGATCGGGCACGCCGACGCTGGCAGGCTTGCTTATCTCGGCTGGCCGCAGTCCTGACAGTGCGCCTGACCTGCGGATTTGCGGAGCGGGCGAAGGGAATCGAACCCTCATGACCGGCTTGGAAGGCTGCGACTATGCGCGCCGTGACCTGCATTGGCGCAGGTGATCGGTGCTGGCTTTTGTCCGCCAGTGACCGTGGTTGCCGGTGGTTCGCCACTCCATCGGGCACGCAGCGGGCACGCCTGAGCGTTGGACGACTGTCCGCTTTTCAGGCCGGGCATATCCAGAGTCGTCGCGGATGATGCGCGTTCTGCCCTGCGGCCGGTCGCCGGTGAGTGCTGTAGAGCACTGCTGCTGCTGTCACCGTTGCTGTCAGCCGTGACCAGCCGACTCCGGCTAAGTTAGCGCACTACGTGGTAGCGGAGGTATACGACTCTGCATGATGGAGCTGATGGTGCGGGTCTCGAGGAGTTCGAGATCCACCCGGCGCTCGCGCTGGGGAAAGAACGGTACGGCACCGCCAACCAGCACTGGGTAGACCCTGGCCCGGTACTCGTCGATCAGGCCCAGCGCGGCGGCCTCGGCGGCGAGAGTCGCGCCGCCGATCGCGATGTCGCCCTCCCCCGGCTCGCTCGCAGCCGCTCGATCTCCTCCGCCAGGCCACCGGAGGCCAGGCGGGCATTGCCCTGCACCGCCGACAGCGTGGTGGAGAACACCACCTTCGGAAGCGGCTTCCAGATCGCGGCCCACTCGAGCTCTGAGTCGTCGAGCGGTGGATCCTGGTCGGCGGTCTCCCAGTACAGCATCGTCTCGTACAGCTTTCGTCCCAGCAGCTGGACGCCGACCTGCCGTGTCTCGTCAGTGGCGAAGCGGAAGACCTCCTCGTCGGGAATGCTCCAGTCGAACTGGCCGTCGGGCCCGGCGATGTAGCCGTCAAGCGAGACGGCCATGGAATAGGTCACGCTGCGCAACAGGGACTCTCCTTGGTAACGGGTTCGGAAGTACGACCGCTCGACACCGCAAGACTCATGGGCGTCTCGCGGGATACAGGGTAAACGTTACGTTGGAGCGGGCGAAGGGAATCGAACCCTCATGACCAGCTTGGAAGGCTGGGGCTCTGCCATTGAGCTACGCCCGCGAGGCGGCGACCGCCAACGGTAGCGTACCGGGTCCCGGCTGCTATACGCGCAGCCTGGACGGGGCCGCGGGACCATTGCCCGGAGCCAGCTACTGCAGCGGCGGCAGGTCCTGCCCATCGCCGAGGACGGTCCGGAACAGGTCGCCTCGGTCAGCCACCCGATCAAGCACAGTCCGGATCGTAAAGCCATCGGGCCGCAGCGACGGGTCGTCGAGCTCGGCCCACTCGATCGGCGCGGACACAGGCGCGCCCGGCGCAGCGCGCGGGCTGTAGGGGGCAACCAGCGTCTTGTTGCTGACGTTCTGCGTGTAATCGAGCCTGGCCAGGCCCTGACGTTCGGTCACGTCCCATTTCCAGCTGACTAGGTCCGGGACGATCGAGCCGATCGTCTTCGACAGTTCCGCGACCCAGGTGCGGGTGTCGGCATAGCTAAGCCCGCCGCGCACAGGAATCCAGATCTGGATACCGCGGCGCCCCGTTACCTTCGGCTGTGCGCGTACCCGCAGATGCTCCAGCGCCGTCCGGTGCAGCCGCGCCAGCACCAGGATGTCCGCCCATGAGGTGGCCGAGCCGGGGTCGATATCGATGAGCGCGTAACTTGGGTTGTCCGGGTGGTCAGCCCGCGAGGTCCACGCGTGCCACTCCAGCGCGCCGTAGTTGGCTGCCCAGACCAGCGCGGCCGCCTCGTCAACCACCAGGTAGGTGGTCGTCTTGCCTGGCTCAGCGTTCGGGTTGTCCCACCGCGGGAGCCAGTCAGGCGCGTGCTGGGGGAGCTGCTTGTTCCAGAAGCCGGCCTCGCCCGCGCCGCCGGGGAACCGGTGCATGTTCAGCGGCCGGCCCGCCAGGTAAGGCAAGACGACCGGCGCAATCCGTGCCGAGTACCGGATCAGCTCACGCTTGGTGACGACCGGCTCGCGTCCGCGGGCCGGGAACAACTCCTTATCCAGGTTCGTCAGCTTCAGCCGGCGGCCGAAGACCTCCCAGGTCCCCGTTCCCCCAAGATCGTCCAGGGCAGCAAGCTCGGCGTCCGACGGTCCGGGGATCGGCCGCGGCCGCAGCTCGATCGACGCTTGCGCGGCGGGCAGATCCGAGCGCCAGAGCCGGTCGGGATCGGCCTTCACTTCGTCGTTCGTCCGCCCGCTGAGCACCGACCTCGGATGGTCCTCGGGATCCCAGCCGTTAACGGCGTAGTCATCGTTCTTGTGGAGCAGCAGCCATTCATCTTGTTCCGCGCCGCGCTTGCCCCGCCGGACGAGGACCAGCTTGCCTTTGAGCTTCTCGCCGTGCACATTGGCGTGCAGTTCGCCGGCCGCGACGGCCCCGGCCGGATCGTCGGTTTCATACGGTTCCCAGGTGCCGGCGTCCCAGACGATCACGTCGCCGCCGCCGTACTCGCCGGCCGGGATCACGCCCTCGAAGTCGATGTACTCGATCGGATGGTCCTCGACGTGCACCGCGAGCCGCTTGACCGCCGGGTCGAGGGTCGGCCCGTTGGGCACGGCCCAGCTCGCCAGTACGCCGTTCATCTCGAATCGCAGGTCGTAATGGCGCCGCCGGGCGCGGTGCCGTTGCACGACGAACCGCAGCGGCTGTCCGGCGGATCCTTGCTTGCCGTCAGCCGTCGCCGTGGCTGTTGCCTGGCTAGCTGGGTCCCGGCCTGGCTCCTGGCCGGCCGCTCCGGAGTGCGGGTGAAGTCGCGCATGGCCTGATATCGCGCGAGCTTGCCGCCTCTGCCGCGTGCCATAATGCCGATGTTCTCACTAGGTCCCGACATAAGGCAGGTAACGGAGTCCCCTATCCTCCGCCGCGACCGTCGGTGCAGCGGTTGTCTTAGCCAGTCAGGACTCCCGTACACTTGCGCCGTGCCGTATAAGCTGCTGGGCCGGCCAGCCAGCGCAGCGCGCACCGGGATGTAGCGCAGCTTGGTTAGCGCGCCTGCTTTGGGAGCAGGAGGCCGCGGGTTCGAATCCCGCCATCCCGACTGGTAGCAGCTGGTTTTCGAATTTAGACTCTATTGCGTCAATGCGATTGCCGGGCTATTTGTTCCTGGCTGAGCGTCCGCCGATGTCGCCCGGCGTGGCCCACTGCCTGTGCACGTTGGCTCCCACCTCTTGGTCATCGAGCCCGAGTTCTAGTCAGTGCAGCCAGGCTGGGGAAACAGCGTTGTAGGCACTCGACGTCCTGCCCTCGTTCTCCTGGCGGTCTGCCTGTTGCCGATCGCGTCGAGAAATCTGCGGAAGGGTTTCGCTCCAGGACACGGACGGCGGGACCCGCGCGTCGCGCAGCTGCCCCGTGCCGTGCGTTGCCCGATGATGGTCAGGGCGGCCACCACAACCTGGTCCAGTGTGCGTCCGTGTGACGCAGTCCGTCGGACATGCGCACCCGCCGGAATCCGGCGGCCACCGCCGCCTATTGCCGCCACGTACCGTAGTCAGCGTGAGCGAGATTCTCGACGGTATCGATCGCCAGTTGCCCGTTGCGGTGGCTGCTGAGCTGAAGCGGCTGCGGCGTGAGAACGCACGTCTGCTTCGGCTGCTAGACCTGACTCCCAGACAGGCCGCGCCGCCGGGGCCAGCGCAGGCGGGGTTCTTCGAGGCACCGCCCGGCCCGGTGCACGCCAGCTCCGCGACAGAAGAAAAGGTGGCATTCTTCGGCGCGCTGTTTGCCGCTCGCACAGATGTTTACGCGGTCCGGTATGACAACCGCCGCAGTGGCAGGACAGGCTGGGTACCCGCCATGCGGGGCGGATTCCGCAAGGGCGTCCCACGTTCCGAGCGGGACTACCTGCCGTTGACTGCAGAGGTACTGGCCGGGCACCTGTCCGGCAAGATGCACATCGGCCTGTACCCGCTGCTGGACGGGGACTGTTGCTCGTTGCTGGCGGCGGACTTCGACGGGCCAGACGCGATGATCGATGCGCTGATGTACCTGAAAGCGGCCAGGGCGCTTGGGGTGCCTGCAGCCCTCGAGGTATCGCGCTCGGGCGTGGGTGCTCATGCCTGAGTGTTCTTCACCGCCGCGGTCCCAGCAGCGACCGCCCGGCGTCTGGGCACCGGGCTGCTCAGGGAGGCGATGGCGCTGCGCGGCCGGATGAAGCTGGCCAGCTATGACCGGCTGTTCCCGTCCCAGGATCTGCTTCCGGCTGGCGGGATCGGCAACCTGATCGCTGCTCCGCTGTTCAAGCCGGCCCGCGATGACGGCAGGACCGTGTTCGTGGATCCGGGGACGCTGGAGCCGTACCCGGACCAGTGGGCTTACCTGTCGTCTCTGGGCCGGATGAGCCCGCGCGAAACCGAGCGTGCAGCCGGGCAGGCGGGCCGGGTGCTGGTGGGGTCGGAAGTCACGCGGCTGGGGGCGGCGGCATCCTCGGCGACGCGGCCGGTGCCTGCGCCGGTCATTCATGCCGGGCTCGGATCTGGGATCCGGCTGGAGCAAGCCCAGCTGACGCCAGGCCTGGCCGCGACGCTTAGGCATGCGGCCTCGATGCGTAATCCGCTGTTCTACGAGCGGCAGCGGATGCGAGCCTCCACCTGGAACGTGCCCAGGTTCCTGCACAGCTTCGATGAGACCATTGACGGAGGCCTGATCCTTCCCCGAGGACTGCTTGACACTGTCGTGGCGCTGGCCGAGGAAGCAGGCAGCAAACTGGAGGTAACCGACGAGCGGTCGCCGGGGACCGAGCAGAAATTCACCTTCACCGGCACCTTGACCGGCCCACAGCGCGAGGCCGTCACCGACCTGGCCAGTCATGAACAAGGTGTCCTGGTCGCGCCGCCAGGCTCAGGCAAGACGGTCGTCGCCTGCGCGCTGATCGCGGAACACGCTACATCAACGCTCATCCTGGTCGACCGCAAGGCGCTGGCCGACCAGTGGCGGGCCCGCGTCGACGAGTTCCTCGGCGTAAAGCCCGGCCAACTCGGCGGCGGCCGTGGCAAGCTCCGCGGGACCGTTGATGTAGTCACGCTGCAGACGCTGGCACGGCGCACCGATGTCGGCGAGTTGACTGCAGGTTACGGGCTGGTGGTTGCGGACGAATGCCACCACGTCCCGGCCGCGGCGTTCGAGGACGCTGTCAGGCAAATCCCGGCGCGCCGCTGGCTCGGCCTAACCGCCACTCCCTACCGGCGCGACAAGCTCGACGATCTCATCGCCTGGCAAGTCGGGCCGACCCGGCACACTGTCGTTCCATCTCGCGAGCGAGACCAGGACTGGGTCGACAAGAACTTGCTCTTCCCGGCATCGCGCCGACAGCCAGGGGCACCCGGCCGGTTCCTGTGCTGCACGTCCACCCGACCGACTATCGCTACACCGGCAACGCCGACCCGCAAGCGCCTGGCGGGATGGCCGCGATCTACCGCGACCTGGCAGGCAACGAGGACCGTCGCCGTCAGGTCATCGCCGATGTCTCAGCAGCCCTAGCAAGAGGCCGCCACTGTCTGGTGCTCACGCAGTGGATTGCGCACCTGCAGCAACTCGCGGACGGCTTGCAGACGATGGGTCATGACCCTGTTCTGCTGCGCGGCGGCATGGGCGCCAAGAGCCGCTCGGCTGCGCTGGCCCGCCTCCAGCCACAGCCCGGCGGCCCGCCGCTGCTGGTGGTTGCCACCGGGCCATATGCCGGAGAGGGATTCGACTGCCCTGTACTCGACACCCTGTTCCTTGCCGCCCCAGTCAGGTGGAAAGGACGCATAGTCCAGTACGCCGGGCGCATCCTCCGCCCCTACCCCGGAAAGGGAACCGCGGAGGTGCACGACTATCACGACGCTGCAACCGGCGTGCTCGCTGCAACGCTTGCCGGCCGCGCCCCCGGATACACCAGCCTCGGATTCCCCGATCCTCGGCGGATCGCCGCTACGCCAAGCGCCAGTATCGCTCAGGGAGAGTTAAGTGTGCGCCCGGCCCAAGTGACGATGCCGCCAGAACTCACCAGCCCGGACATGACCGATAGGTTATAATCCAGATCATGGCGTGGGAGGTTAGCCTCCATCATGAGGTCGAGGTGTGGTATCTGGCGCTCTGCAAGAGCGACCCCGAGACCGCCGATCTCATCGAGGACGCCATCGACCAGCTCGCCGTAGAAGGCCCTGCACTGCGGCGGCCGCTGGCTGACAGGGTCAAGGGCAGCCGCTACCACAACATGAAGGAGTTGCGCCCGCCGTCGTCCGGGACGACCGAGATACGGCTGCTGTTCGCGTTCGACCCCGGGCGCGAGGCGATCTTCTTAGTCGCCGGCGACAAGGCAGGAAACTGGGATGGCTGGTATCGCAAGGCGATTCCGCTGGCGGACGAACGGTTCAGGCAGCACTTGATCGAGCTGGAAGCAGAAAAGGCGAAGAAACGATGAGCAGCAGCTATTCCAAATGGAGTGACGTCAAGGCCAAGTCCGGCGCAGTTGATCCGCGGACGGGCGAAGAGCGGGCTGACGGCAAGGCGGCAGCCCGCGAGCGCCGGGAGGCGTACGTGCGTGGGCATCAGCTGGCCGAGATGCGCACCACGGCTGGGGTGACGCAGGCGGAGCTCGCCGATGCTCTCGGTGTGTCGCAGGCCCGCATCTCCAAGATCGAGCATGGCGAGATCTCCGGCATCGACGTCGTGCGTGCCTACGTCGCCGCGCTCGGTGGCAGTATCGACGTCGTCGCCCGGCTTGGAGACCGGACCTGGAAGGTAGCCTGACGGCCACCCCCTAGCCGAAATGTCACCGTTCGCCTTGCGTGCGATTAGTGACGCTAAGTCCCGTGCAATCTTGGACGGAAGCCAAAATCGGGGAGCCAAAGTGGGAGCCAACAAGCACAGACATTGAGCCACGTTCGGCGATGTCAGGCGATTGTTGTCGCAGGTAATGGCCACATCGGGCGACGTGAGGCTACGTCTGGCGGCTGGCGGGAGCTGATTTGGGAGCAGGAGGCCGCGGGTTCGAATCCCGCCATCCCGACAGCTATTTTTCGAATGTATTGTCAGTCCTGTGTGAACCTTCCAGGCAGGAGACTCTGACTGCTTAGCGTTGCCTGATGTCGCCCACGATCGCTCGGTGACTGCGCACGTTGGCTCCCACTTTGGCTCCCCGAGTCGCTCAGTGACTGTGCACATTGGCTCCCGTTCCCCTCTCGAACTGAGTTCCTGCCCATGCACCAGCGCAGGGAACCGAGCCACACGCCGATCCCCAGAGACTTCGTCCTCATCGCCTGCCGAACGATGTCCGCGGCGCAATGGGGGTGTCGTGACGTTCCGAGGGCCTGGTGTGCGGACCGCCTGATGCGCGACTCTGCCGAAGAGAGTGACTTGGCCGCGTGAATGCTCATGCGCTGAATGGCATGCCCACTCGCATTTCGAGGACAGTCAGTTACTCGGACCGCGAGATGCGCTGTGCATCGCCGCCGAATCAGCTCTTGTTTCAGCGGGCGGGGAGTCGGCTTCATCAACGGATCGTCGCACGCGAACGGCATCCCCGCATCAAGGCTGGCCCTGGCCATTCCGGTCACCGGCCCAAACCGGAACACGTTTGCCCACATGCTAACCGGTTTCTACTTCGACAAAGATGAGCCAGTGGCAGTAATGTTCACGCCCGAGACGATGGATGACACCCTCTACGCGATCGGAACGGTCGCCGTCATGATGGAGAAGATCGTGTTCGCCGGGGCTCGGGACTAAGCTTCAGTTTCTTTGATGACGCTTATGGAGTGTTACTGAGCGCTAGTGTTTCACCGAATGCAAGATTACTGCAGCAGCCAGTACTACTCGATCGCCTTGAAACCACGGTACGTCATTGTCGTTTCTACCGCCGGGAGAATGCCATCAAAGGTCCGAAGTCTCCGCTGGTGTCTGCCGATTGAAGTGCCGAGATGTAATCTCGACGCAGCGCGCCGGGTTCAGTCAAGGAAGCTCCTCCCCAGGTAAATCGGGCGCCGCCAAGTGCCATAACTAGCGCGTCCGAGGCTAGCCGCGACCATCGGCCGTTACCGTTGGGGAACGGGTGGATGACTACTAATCGATACCCGAATCGGATAGCACACTCGTCGTTGCTATAGCGGGCCGCAGTGCTGTCTGCAAGCCAGGCGTTTACGTCGGCTTCGAGGTTGCGCATGTCCACGCGTACCTGCCAGAACGGTACGCCAAGGTTTCGGTCGGTCGTCCTGTACTGGCCCGCCCAGGTCCATACCTGGTCGTACATCCTCCGGTGGAGGCTCTTGAGCCAGGCTTCCCGGGTTATTGACGCTGGTTGGAGCCGGCGGCGCGAGAAGAAGAGCCAGGACATGGCACGGCTGATGTTGTCCGCCTCTGCCCGGTTCAGTTCATCGCGGGTGATGACAGGCAGACGCAGGCCTTGACGCTCCTCGTCGGTTAGCGGGGTGGCATCTGCGGGCCCGGCTACGAGGTCAGTCATTGGGAATTTCGCTCCACAAGCCGCCGTGCTCGAGCAGATGTTCAGTGAGCTGATCCTCCATCTCCTGCGTCTGCCCGGTTGCTTGGTCTTCTAGGCGCATCGTCTGCTCCACGGCTGCTACCTGGTAGTGCGCAAGTTCACGTGCCCGGTCACGCACAACCGTCGTCAGCGGGCGGCGCGGCACAAGCAGGTAGACCAGATCGCATCCAAGGGCATCGGCGGCGCGGCGCAGCGTATCCACGCGGATCCGGTCTGCGGCTTCGGACTGCTCAAGCCGGGTCACTGCACCCGCCGTGGTACCCATGCGGCCAGCGAGCACGGCAGCGCTCATGCCCAGTGCTTCGCGCACCGCGCGAATCCAGCCGCGCGGCGGCCGCGGAAGTGCCCTGAGCTGCTGCCACTCATCGAAGTGCCCGTCAAGCAGCTTCCGGCTACGAAGCGACACCTCATTCGAGACTTTAGGCACGAGAACGCCTCCTCAGTGAACTACGAGTCACAGTGAGTACACTAAGCAGTGTACTAGAGTTCACTATGAGTAGAGTCTACCATAAACTGTAGTTCATAGTGGATAGCTCTTATCGTGAACTGCACCTCATGGACCCGCGACGCACGTGGTGATGCCTGGAGGACCTGCAGGCAGCTAAGCCCGTGATTGCAGGGCCGCCGTCGGGGGGTGGACGCCGAGCAGTCGTTCTGTATGACGCGAGCGTACAAGTCTGGGCTCGCGACCTGCCGCAACGGTGGCCACTCTGAGCACGAGGCAGCCAATGCTAGATATTCTGTTCGATAGTCACATCTGTTCGTGCTGTTGACCACCGATTGGGCGTCAATATGGGAGCCAACGTGCACAGACACCAGGCCACGTCGGGAGATGTCAGGCGACAGTTGTACCAGGTCAAGGCCACATCCGGCGACGTGAGGCTACGTCAGGCGGCTGTGCGGAGCTGATTTGGGAGCAGGAGGTCCGGGGTTCAAATCCCCGCATCCCGACGGCTATTTTCCGAATGTGCTGTCGGTTCTGCCAGGCAGGCGGCCCGTCTGCTGTTGTCGTCTGATGCCGGTCGGCGTAGCTCGGTGTCTGTGCACGTTGGCTCCCACCTTGTAGACGGATACGGCTTAACCCAGCAGGTCGAACTACGGTTCGCCCGATCGTCACGCGTTCGCGAGCATCAGGTCGCGACGCAGCGAGCGCGAGTGGACTGTTTCAACCGTGCACCTTCAACCGTGCACCCAGAGCGGCGTCGTATGAGCGCAGCCGGTCTCGACCGCGTGGGCCTTCATTTCGCTGTCATGCGTGGTGAGCGAGTTCCGGCATCGCATTCTTATGCAGAGGCCGGCATCTCCATTCGTGATCAGCAATGCCGTGAGAGGTACGTGGCTGGGGCGCTGGTATCCGGGTGGGCCAGATCGCCGAACCTCGCGGCGCACCGCCGTCTCGAACCGCGCCGGGCCAAGCCGGCGGGTCCGGGCCAGGTCGCCGGCATCACGGTCCAGGATCACCGTCAGCGCCGCCCGCCAGGTCCGGGACCGGAACGGCTGCCGGGCCGCGTCCAGCACGGCCGGCCACACGCACTCCAGCAGGTCCCGCATCTGCTGCACCTGGCTGACTGTCTCCTCGACTAGCTGCTCCCGGCGTGCACCCAGATGCCGCAGCCGGCTCCAGGTCTCATCGACCGGCTCGGGGATATAACAGCGCAACTGCGCGGTCAGGCGGGCGATCAGCACCGCGTCCTTCTCATCGGTCTTGTCGAAGGTCAGGTCCTCGGTCCTGCGCGCCCACGACGTGACCATCGGCTGCACCCACGCCGAACGCCATGTCCCGGTCGGCGGCCAGTTGCCCCAGCACCCGCCACCGGTGCCCGGTCGGCTCGCACGACACCGTCACCCCGGCCCACCCTCTCGCAGCGGCCCGCCCGGCTGCCCAGTCCAGAGCCGCGCCCAGGTCCCAGGCGCGGCACCGGAACGTGCGCCGGGCCAGAACCTTGGAGTCATGATCGGTCACCCACGACCATCTGCTTTGTGTCTGCCAGGTCGATGCCCACGATCGCATTCGTCACCGGCACCCGCTCCCGCAGCCGGGCCAGCCGCGCGTTCCTGTTGCGATCACCCCGGGAAACACCGTTACCGTTACTCACGGACGTCCTCCTCGTGCGTATGGGATCCAAGCCCGACAAGCGCATCAGGAGGACGTCTTCACATCTCTGACCGACACGCAAAACGAATTACTATGCCGCCAGTTGGAAGGGCGGTACAGTCGTCTGTCCCCGCAGCAGGCCAGACGTAGACATAGGGCACGCGCCTGCAGTGGCCGTCGGCGCAGGTCTGATCGCTGGCGCCGCCCGGCCTGATGAAGACTGTGACCGTGGATACCCATGAGCCGCGGCACGAAATGTGGCCAGCGCACCTTCCGGTGGGTGCGCTGCGTATCGTCCGGTGGAGCGCCCGATACGACGACACTGTCACCTTCTACCGGGACGTTATCGGGCTGCCAGTCCTGGAAACCTTCCACGACAGCTACGGCCTGGACGGGACGATCCTGGGCCTGCCGGGCAGCCCAGTTCACCTGGAGATCGTCCGCCTGACCGACGCGAGTCAGCCGGGTGACGGCTTGGATCAGCTGGTGTTCTACCTGGCCGATGCGGCCGACCGGGACCGGGTAGCGGCACGGCTGGCCGCGGCGGGCGTCCGCCCGGTTGCGCAGATCGAGTACTGGCAGGACAACGGTGGCGTTACCTTCCAGGACCCAGAAGGGCGAGAAGTGGTGTTCACGTCCTGGATCTACGGGCCGCCAGAACCTTGATCAGTGTCTGAAGGCGCAAACGCAGGGTGTAAAGGCTCGCCTCGGAACGTCCGGTCATCAGCGTGAGTCGTTCTGCGTCAAGCTGTTGGCCGGTGCCTCGTTCCCTCGTCTGTCCCTGCATAGCGGTTACGGGGGTTGTCCCAGCAGCGCGTGATCGGGTTGAGGAGACAACGGGCGGGGCTGCCCATGATGACCGTCGAGGTAACCGTGGTTCCTCAATGCCGCGGAGGGCTCGCCCCGGCCGCCAGCTTGCGCATTCTGGCGAAGGTGATCTCAGGCTGCGAGTGCCTGGGGCTTCCGCCGCGTGCCATGGGTGGCAATCTCCGGCCAGGCCTGACCGGTAGTGATGATGGCGTGCAGCTGACGCAGGATCGCGGCCGCGATGACGGTTTGCGCGCCCTGCTGTTAGCTCGGGGTCTGTTCGAGCAGCGGGCTCATCGCCTCCAAGGTGACGCAGTCGATGAGTCCGAGATCGGTGATCGCGTAGTCCGGGATGGCCGTGATGGACAGAAAGATCAGGTACATGAACGGCGAGGCTAGGCGGCAGCCAAGGCTGCGGGCCGCCTCGTCGAGCTGGGCCTCCATGAATGCCATGTCTTGCGGGGGCAGGTCGGCGACGATGCCTGCGATGGGCAGCGACAGGAAGGCCAGTACCTCTCCGTCGCGTACCACTACCTGTCCGCCTCCTTCGGCTGCGAGATGGTTGATGGCCGTGGCCATGTCCTTCGGGTTGGTACCGATGCACAAGATGTTGTTGTCGTCGGGGGAGGCGGAGGAGGCCATCGCGCCAGCCTTCAGCCCAAAGCCCGACACGAACGCGACGGGCCGGTGCGACGACTTGCCGTAGCGCTCGACCACCGTGACGTACAGCACGTCACGTTCGACGTCGGGGAGCACCACTCCGTCTGTCACCTCGAGCTCGACCTCCCGGCGCTTGCGGACGAAGGGCACTTCGTCGGACATCGCCATGGACAGGACCCTGGCACTGGTGGCCTGCGGGTCGGCGCGCAGCTGCAGATCCGCGGGCTCGACACGTTCCGCCGAGATCGTGTGCAGCAGCCCCGGGCTGCGAGCTGGCGGACGTGCGGGGACAATCATCTGGCCGTCCTCCGCCACGAGCTTGCCCTTGGCTACCACTCGCCGTACCCGGAAGCTTGAGGGGTCGTCGATCATCAAGACGTCGGCCACCCTGCCCGGGGAGATGGATCCCGCCAGCTGGTCGATGCGGTAGATCTGCGCGCAGTTGATGGTGGCCATCTGAATGGCGCGCATCGGCTCCAGTCCCTGCTCGATGGCCATCCGCACCAGATGGTCGAGATGTCCTTGGGACAAGATATCCGTGGCTGTGACGTCGTCGGTGCAAAAGCCGATCCGATCGGCTTTCGCCTTGTGCTCGGTGATCACGCGCAGGTTCTCGGCAAGGAAGTGGGCCACCGAGGATTCGCGGATCATCACGTACAAGCCGTTGCGCAGCTTTGCCAGGGTTTCCTCCGCCGAGTAGCACTCGTGATCAGCCCGGAACCCCGCGCAGGCGAGCGCCGCGATCTTCGCCCCCTCGGCGAGCGGCGCACAGGAGAAAACCGGGAGCCGGTTGCGCTGGGCCATGTCCATGGCCTCCATCACCTTGGGGTCGCGCTCGAAGACGAATTCCTGCACGGTCTCCCACAAGCCCACGCACTCCGGCCATCCCTGGGCTTTCGCGTGCTCCTCAGGACCGAAGGTGTGCCCGACAGTCGACTCGGGGAACGTGTAAGGCAGCTTCGAAGGAGCGCCCCAGAACACCCCGAGGGGCCCGAGCGCGGCCTCGTCGAGGAACTCCCTGACCCCCTCCAGCCCAGCCACCACGCAGATCTGGTCGAGACCCGAGACGATGCTGGTTGTGCCGCACGGCACGACGGCATTGGCGAACATCGTGACCGAGAGCTTGCTGCACTCGACGTGGAGGTGACCGTCGATGAGTCCTGGCACCAGGAACAAACCCGAGGCGTCGACGACCTTCGTGTCCGGCCCGGTCTGGCCTGAGACATCGCCCACTGCCGCTATTTTCGATCCGTAAACTGCCACGTCGGCCGGGTAGATCTCCTCAGTGAAGACGTTGACCAGGTTCCCGCCCCGGATCACAAGATCGGCAGGAGACTGTCCAAGGGCGACTGCAACCAGTTCGAGATCAGGCACCTCGACTCCTCTCAGCCCGGCTCCGTCACGGCGAACCTTGTGCAGCCGGGCACCAGCGCAAGGTTCGCGGTTATCCGCGCGGTTGCCCCGATGACTCCACCACTCGGCGACCAACCTGGCGAGCGACCGTGGTCGCGGCCATGACCGAGTGCCGGGGACTGGCAGATTGCGGTATAGCGTCAGCCTAAGGTGCTGCGTCGGAGTACTGCTCGATCTCGGCCAGTAGCTGGTCGCTGACGCCGGGCGGCAGCCAGGCGATAGCGATCGCGTTCCGCTGAAGCTGCAGCAGCTCCTGCGCCCCCAGGCCGGCTGCCTGCTGCGCCGCGATCAGATTGTCGGTGACGTAGCCGCCAAAGTACGCCGGGTCGTCGGAGTTCACGGTGACCAGGATGCCGAGATTTAGCATCTCCTTGATCTGCGCCGCCTTCATGTCGCCTGTCACCCATCGGTTGGAGATCGGGCACACGGTCAGGCCCAGCCTGCGGCGCCTGAGTTCGGCGGTCAGCTCGTCGCTTTCCAGGATGTTCACGCCATGGTCGATCCGGTCGACTCCGATGACTTCGAGGCACTGGCGGATGTGCTCGGCGGAGTTTTCCTGGTCCACGTCGCAGTGCATCGTGATCTGGTAGCCCTCCGCCCTGGCCCGCGCGAATACGCGGGCGAACTTCAGCGGCGGGTTGCCCTTTTCGTCGGAGTCCAGGCCAACGCCCGCGATCCAGTCGCGGTAGGGAAGGGACTGCACCAGGGTCGCCATCGCGTACTCGGCCGACTGGTCGCGCAGCAGGCACATGATGAGCTGGACACGCAGGTCAAGCTCGCGCCGCGCTGCGACGACCGCCCGGCGGAGCCCGCCTGCGACGGTTCCGAACGGGACGCCGCGGGAGGTGTGTGCCTGGGGATCGAAGAAAATCTCGACGTAACGCACGTGCTCGTCGTGCGCCCGCTTCAGGTAAGCCCAGGCAAGGTCATGAAAATCGTCCGCCGTGAGCAGCACGCCCATCCCCTCGTAGTAGCAGGCCAGGAATGAGCTCAGGTCATCGAACGTGTAGGACGCGCGCAGCTCCGATGCGCTCGCATACGGCAGCGGGACGCCATTGCGCCCGGCCAGCGTGAACTTCAGCTCAGGCTCAAGCGTGCCCTCGATGTGCAGGTGCAACTCGACCTTTGGCATCCCGCGAATGAAGCTGGTGAGGTCGGCCATGACGCCATTCCTAGCCCATTGGCCCACCCCAGCGCCAGCACACGGGGCAAGCCGGCTGCGAGCACGACCACTGCCGCGCGGGCGCGTCCTGCCGCACGCCGTGGCCAATCGGCGAATCACGCATAGCGGCCTTCGACTGCTCGGAAGCGTGTCATCCACCCGTGGCACTGGTGCAGCAGATTTGCTCCGCCCGGCAGCAGCATCGGCCGGAGTTTAGCCGGGTTCTAAGGCCCTGGCATGTTTTGAGGAAACGGGCTGGTCGGCGAGGCGGAGGCTGGCGTGCCCGACGGGGCCGGGGCTACGATCTTTGAACGGCGGCGGTCTTCAGCCCGTTGCCGTGCATCCGTCGGCAGAAGCTGCCGCGGGTTACGAGGACTGGCTGGTGATCTGTTTGCCTGTTCCCGCCTAAGGGGAAAACTCGATGCCGCTCTACATGTACCAGGCCTCCTATACCGCCAAGTCAATGGCGGATCAGCTTAAGGAACCGCAAGACCCGGTGGAAGTGATCCGGCCGGCCCTGGAGGAGCTGGGAGCCACGATCGTGGTGGCGGGCTTTCCGTTTGGCGAGTATGACGTGGTCGTCGTGTATGAGGCCCCTGATGATATGACCGCTGCCAGCGTCGCGATGGCAGTTGCCGCGGCAGGCGAGGTCAGGTCGGGCAAGACCACGCGACTGCTCAGCGGGCAGGAATGGCTCGAGTCTTTGCGCAAACGCAGGACCGTCACCAGACGGAAAGCGCGCGAGCCGCACGACAGCCCGTCCTGATAGCCGGAACTCTTCAAGCGGCAGCAGGTCCGCAGGATGCAGTTAGGTCGGGCGTTCTCACGGCTGACTGCGGCGTCCAGCTTCGCGGGCAGCGCGCTCATGGCGTCCGCGACCGGCCTCCTCCGCTCGTCATTCCCTCCGCGCGACGTTGAGACGCAAGACCACCTCGACGGTCGCACCCTCCCCGATCGCTTCCGCTCGCTGCACCGCCACCTTGACGGGCACTAGGTAGCGGCCGTCTCTGGGAAACAGCGCAGTGGTGAACTCGGTGCCGCCCATCGTGACGTGGACCGGCACCTGGCCCCAGTAGATCAGGCCGCGTGCTTCCTCCTTGAGATCCTCGCTGTCCTCAGCCGTCATGGCCACGAAAAGGTACGGCGCCGGTCCGCGCCACTCGATCACCTCGCCGGTGAAGGTCCACTCCATGCGCCCATCATCGGCGATGCGCCAGGCATCGGGGATGCGGCGGGGCGGCCTGCGCGTGATGTCCCAGCGCGACCGGACGGGGCGGGGAAACCCCGCAGCCTCCCCCGCTTATTTTCCGGCCGCGGATCGCGTTCAGGAACGTACTCCACTGTTACATCGTTGCTCGTCAGAATAATGACCGTTTCGGCGCCGCATGAATGCCGCTGCTGGCTGACCCGCATCGGCGGAAACGGGTGGGCCTATGCCACGCGCCTCGGGGCTGAGTCGTGTGACAAGACTAGCTCGCTCATGCAGCGCAGATTGCGCACCCTCGATCTGATAGCGGATAGCCGCGCCGTTGCTCATCTGGCAGCGGAGGTCGTTATGGTGGCAGTCATGACCGCTCAGCCAGCGATGCCGGATCCGCACGAGCCGTACGAGGTGATCCATCTCGGTGGCCAGGAAGCGGCGATTGTGCCCCTCGCCGACTTGCGGCGGCTAGAGGCCGTCGAGCGCCTGGCTCCTGCCGAGGTTATCGAGTCAGCGGAGATCGAGACGACGCTCGCAGCACACCGCCAGTGGGCAGCGGTTGGCCGGCCCGGCGCGGTGTCCCACGATCAGGCCATGGCCGAGTTGCTCGCCGATTCGTGAGGATTGAATGGTCGCCGATGGCGCGGGCATCGGCGCGCCGATTCATGGCAGACCAGGACGGGCTGCGGGCGATCGGCGCGGCGGTCGGAGCCAATTGCAGTACCTTGCTCCCATCGCTGACATCCCTCGCGGGCACCGCGATTCGTCGATCCTCGACCGGTGGTCCGGGTACTCCTGCTTCTCACCTCCGGTTCTTTCTCACCATCATCATCTGGCGGCGCGCACGCCCGTGCGCCTGGGATTAGGATCTCAAACGTTCTGCAAGATCGTTGACAGCAAGATCGCCGGGAGCCGGAGATAGTAGGCGGAAGGCGGAGTGAGCTGGGTGAAAGCGAGGCTGAAGGACTAGCCGAGAAGACGTTTCTACCCGTTGACGCGAGCGGATGTGAGCCCGGCAGCGGCCGATGGCCAAGAAGATGCCTCACGGTGGCTGGCCCGGTTGTGAGCTCTGTATGTCCAATGACCCAGGTTCGACGTGCAGTCTGCCTTGGTCAACGAGGTGATCTGACGGTACTTCCGGGGCTAGCCGAATTGCTGGTCGTCGGGGAGCAGAACGGTGCCATCCCAGGTGAACCGTGCCGTGGTGACGGCGTCGTCGTCGTCGCTGCCGGTGACCAGTTGGTGAATGCTGATGCCGCTGAGCTCGGCATAGGTGCACCACTCGTGGTCGGATGTCAGCACCAGGTCGAGGTCGAGCGCCGACAGCAGGGCGAAAACCTGCCCGCGGTTGCTGGTGTCCACACCGACGAACACTTCGTCGAGCAGGATGATGCGCGGGGCTTGTGGGACCGCCTGGTAGTGTGCGGCGACGGCCGCGAACAGCGGAAGGTGCAGCGCGATGGCCTTCTCGCCGCCAGACAGGGCGCCGTGCAGCTTCCGGGTTAGCAGCTGCCAGCCGGCTGGCGGCCTGGCTGGCCGATCTTGGGTGAACTCGCTGTTGTTCCCGGTTCCGGGTCTCGAACTTGTCGTTTCCGTCTCACAGGTAGAGCAGCCGACTAGCACTTCACCTAGGCCCGACGGACCCTGTGCCACGACCCAGGTGCCACATTCGGTGCCGAACTGTCGGAGATCCGGGTAATGACGAGTTGCTGGCGGCGCCGGTATGCCAGCGCATCACTCCTGGCGCGCGAGTGGAGCGGACCCCGGATGCAGCGGCGGGTTAGCGGCCCGAAGTGCTCCGCGGTGCTGGGCCGCGCCGCTGGGTGCCCAACACGGCCAATCGATGCAACGATGCGGCGATCGCAACCTTCACCCTTCGCTGCGGGAGTAAAGTTGCGATACAAGCAACTTAGTGAAAGTGTGGACATCGTCGACGGATGGAGTCGTGTCATGGCGAGAGGGAAGACCGGGCTAGCAGCGCTTGGCATGGCTGAAGCCTCGGCAGAGTCGTTGACGCCTGAGGAGTTTCCAGCCCAAGTCGGAGCCCGTGTAGCAACTGCCCGAAAGCGCCGTCAAATGAGCGGGACACAGCTTGGCGAGATCGTAGGGCTGCGTAAGGACCAGATTTCGAAGATTGAGTCTGGCCGCCGACGCATTGACATCGCCGAACTGCCACGTGTTGCGGCGGCGTTGGGCGTCACAGTCAACCACCTCCTCGGGCGCCCTGAGCGGCCCGTGCTCGCTGTAGCGGCTCGACTTGCTGCAGGTAACCCTGCCGAAGCGCTACGGCCAGCACGCCGACGAGCACGTCAACTGCTGGAGATAGAGGACCTTCTGACGCAGGTCGTCGAAATGCCCCCTTCACGAGCTAGTGAAGCAGGCATACGGGTTCTCGAACAAGCAAGGGTGAAGTTCAGCACGCTCCCGCGATCGAAGCCCACTGCTCAACGCCAAGGACGAGAGTTGGCCGAACTGAGTCGCCGCGAGCTCGATCTTGGCAGCGACGCACTCGGTGATATCGCCGCACTTATAGAACAGAATTTTGCGGTTGACGTGGCCTTGTCACCACTCGGAACGGAGGCCGATGGACTGTGTGTTCACTGCGCGCCTTCTGCGCTCATTCTTGCTAGCAGTGACTTCTCCGACGGCCATCTGCGCTTCACACTCGCCCACGAGCTAGGCCATCACTTGCTGAATGATCCGAATGAGATCATCGAGGAAACTGCAAGTGACATGTTTGCCAGCACCGCCAAGGAACTACGGGTCAATGCCTTCGCTGGACACTTCCTCATGCCAGAGCGTGGCATCAGGACGGTGCTGGAATGGCTCGGCGAGCCTCCAGGTCATGTCAGCGAGAGGTCCGCAATAGCACTGATGGAACACTTCGGCGTGTCAATGGCCGCACTGGCATATCAGCTCAACATCATTGGAATTATGAGCTACGACGATGGGCAGATGCTGCGCAGCCGTGGCGTTACATCGCTTGTAAACCGACATAGGGACGTCGCTCCGTCGGGAGCCGCGACGACCGTTCGGCGTCTCCGCCGAGCACCGGAACGGCTGACGCGCCGAGCGCTCGAAGCTGCCCGTCAGCAGCGCTTGGGCCTGTCGCCGCTGTCGTCCTTGCTGGAACGCGACGATGACGAGCAGCTATGGAATGAGATCATGGCAGATCAGTCGCAATCTGCGACGAGCACCAGCATCGTCCTATGACGCAAGTGCCATCGGGACAAATTGAAGAGGCTAAGCCCCAGGTTTGGTTCCCGGACACTAGTGTCCCGTGTTATAAGTTGGTTTACAGTCTGATCCGCGAGACAATGGAGCATGTCCCTGGCTCCGGCGTTGGCACTGCGTGAAGGCGACCTGAAGCGGCTGTCGGAGCTGGCGCGGTTGCCGACCGTGCCAGCCGGGCTGGCGAAGCGGGCGCGGATCGTGCTGCTGGCGGCCGACGGGGTGTCCAACGCCCAGATTGCCAGAACAGCCGGCGTGTCGCGGCCAACGGTGATCGGCTGGCGGGAGCGCTACCTGGCCGGCGGGATCGCCGCTCTGGAGGACGAGGCGCGCTCGGGCCGCCCGCCGGTGATCGACGAGATCGAGGTGGTGGTCGCCACCTTGGCGAACGACGGCCGCCCGCCGGAGCGGCTGGGCATCACGCACTGGTCAGCGCGGTTCATGGCCGCCGAGCTGGGCGTCTCGTTCGCGTCGGTCGCGCGGATCTGGCGCAAGTGGAACATCCAGCCCCACCGGGCCGAGACGTTCAAGTTCTCCACCGACCCGGAGCTGGAGACCAAGATCCGCGACGTCGTCGGGCTGTATCTTGCGCCCCCTGAGAACGCGGTCGTGGTCAGCATCGACGAGAAATCCCAGATCCAGGCGCTGGACCGCACGGCGCCGATGCTGCCGCTGCGGCCCGGCCTGCCCGCCAGGGCCAGCTACGACTACAAGCGCAACGGCACCACCACGCTGTTCGCGGCGCTGGAAGTGGCCACGGGGCGGATAACCGCGGATGCCTGCTACCCAAAGCACCGCAACCAGGAGTTCCTGCGCTTCCTGAAGAAGGTCGCCGCAGCCCACCCGGACACCGAACTGCACGTGGTGTGCGACAACTACGCAACACACAAGCACCCGAAGGTGAAAGAGTGGCTCGCCCAGAACCCGAGGGTGACCTTGCACTTCACGCCCACGAGCTGCTCGTGGCTGAACATGGTCGAGATCTTCTTCGGCATCATCACCCGCCAGGCCATCCGCCGCGGCACCTTCAGATCCGTGAAGGACCTGACCGCCGCGATCGGCGCCTTCATCGACGCCTACAACCAGCGCTGCCAGCCGTTCATCTGGACCAAGGACGCCGACGAATTAATCGCGAAAATTCGCCGGGGAAAATCAGACCGTCAAGGGACTAATGCCACGCGACACTAGCGCACTTGTAACCCTGGCCGTGCATCCGCCGCTGCAGCGGGCGGTGGCAGGTACGCTCTCCACTCACCGACGAGTGCTGGTCCGGGCTGTGGTGGCAGAACTCGAAGGACTCGCTGGAACCGACGATGTCGCAGCCGCGTGGGCCAGCTCGGCATTAGGCCAGTTGGACTGGCTCGGTACCCCCGTTCGGGTCGATGATCCCATCGGCACACAACTTGCAGTCGAAATTCAGGCACTGGTCGCTGGTGGTCGGGCTCTGGTTCACGACATGCAGCACTACGGTGAAGCCGCGATCATCTCCCTGGCATCTCGCGCACAAACCCTCAAGCCGCTCATGCTTTCGGACGATTACGATGCGCGCGTCGCCGCCAAGAACAGGGGCGTTGAACCCCTCAGCGTGCACAAGCTGCTGCATTTGATGATTACCCAAAGCCTGATAACCGCCGCGCAGGCAGCCGCCTTCGCCGATGTCTTGCAGAATGCTGGTCGGGCATCTGACTACACGGCCGCGGAGCTCGCTTCCGGACGTCTCGGCCGTGTCGGTGAGCCGTAGTTAGGCACGGTGAGGTGCGCAGCCCAGCACTAAGCTAAGTCCTAACCGGCGTCTTTCTCGATGGCTTAGCATCGACGTGCTGGGGGGCGTTTGATAAAGAGCTATGCGGGAGCCAAAGTGGGAGCCAACGTGCGCAGACATTGCGCCATGTCAGGCGACGTCTGGCGATTGTTGTCCCAGGTAGTGGCCACACCGGGCAACGTCGGGCTACGTCCAGCAGCTGAGTGGAGCTGATTTGGGAGCAGGAGGCCGCGGGTTCGAATCCCGCCATCCCGACTGGTAGTAGCTATTTTTCGAGTCTATAGACTACTGGCGAAGCCATTGTGTCATCGCTCGGAATCGCCTGACGTGCCTCAATGACTGTGCACGTTGGCGCACCGTCAGTCCACAGTGCAATGACATTCGGCACGGACAGTCGGTCTGACGGGCACTAGCACCGGCGCTCCGATCGGCCCACTGTGCCCTCGTCCGCTCGCGGATCTGCGGAACCTGCTTGCCCGCCCGCAGAGCGGCACTAGCGCGCGAATGTGCCGGGAGAAGCGATGATCGCCATTACAGTGACCGACGTGAACACGAATGCTCGGGCAACGTCTTTTGGAGTGGTCGCCCCCGAGTACGACAAATGGCGTCCGTCGTACCCCTCGGCGGCAGTCGACTGGCTTGCGCCCTCTGCTCCTGCTCGCGTGGCCGATGTCGGGGCCGGGACAGGAAAGCTGACCGAACTCCTGCTCGCATGGGCTCGACGTTGACGCTGTCGAGCCGGATCAGCGGATGCTGAGGGTGCTGGGGCGCAACAACCCGGCTGCGCACCCTCATCACTCAGACTCCGAGCACATTCCAGTGGAGGACACGTCGTTGGACGCTGTCTTGGTGGCTGACGCCTGGCACTTCTTCGAGCCCGAGCCCACGATCAGAGAGATTCGCCGAGTACTCAAGCCAGGAGGTTGGCTCGGTCTCGTTTGGAATGTGGTCGCGGCGCCGGTTGAACCCTGGGAGCTCTCAATCGCCGATGATTCCGACGAGTACGACCGTCAGAGCAAAGGTACGGTGCCGGGCCTGAACCGACGTCTCTCTTACTTCGACGATGATGACCTTGAGTTCAAGCAGATCGACTGGGAATGGGAACTCACCCCTGAACACCGGGCGTCCTTCCTTGCGACCACGTCCATGGCGATCGCCATGCCCGCCGAAGATCGAGTAAACGCCTTCGAGCGTTCGCGGATGGTCCTTCAAGTGGTATGTGAAGCGCACGGCAAGCAAGCGATGCCGCTTCGACACATCGCTAGCTGTGTTCGCTGGACGCCGAAGTCTTAGCGCGGGTTAGAAGCCTTCGAGCGCATCACGGCCATCCGCTCAACAGGCATGACCGCGCGTTGCGTCTGCGGGCTTGCACGGCCACGCAGGCGCAGGCCCGGCTGAACACGCCGGTTGAAATCGCCTCTCAGGTCGGTGGCGGCAGGCGTGCGATCAGGGCCCGGATGCGGGTGTATCGCCGTTGTGCGGCGTCTGGCTGAGGCGCTGCTGATCGATGAGCGGCTGCATGCCCGGTCCAGCTTGGCGGTGGAACAATTCCCGGATGATCGCAGCGCCCTGAGCCGCAGCCCCGCGGCTGAAGGCCGCAGAGTCACTTTCGGCTGCCCAGCAGATCTCCAGGCAGCGCCACATGTCGATGATGTCTGTGGGCTTCATCCGGACGATCGTTGCGGAGGCCTTGAGGGTTAGCGCGCTGACTTCATCGGGGAAGAGCAGCTTTACGCTGAGCAGGTCGCCATTGAGACGGCGCAGGTCCAGTGCCAGCTCGACGGGAGCACGCGCAAGGGCCATCTGGAGACCAGGGACCTCCGTTGTTACCAGGTCGGGCCCTACTTTCACGTTCTGCCGGGGTCGGCTCGTGTAGGCGGGCACAAGGACGTCGATGGCGGCGCGGTAGGCGGCCGGGGCACGACCGGGGAGTCCTGCCGGAACGTCAGGCACGGGTCGCTCGAACCTGTCGCCTGCGACCTGCTGGTACCCGGCTGCCTTGAGCCGGCCTGCGACGTCGAGGTCGCGGGCGACGATCGGCGGCATGCCGAGGTCAGCGTCGAGAGTTTCCCGGTAGAGGCTGGCACCCAGATCCCAGCGGGCGGCAAGCGCCGTCACCATGAGGCCGCCGATGACACGGTAGTCGGTGGTCTGCGTGCCGAGGACACCTGAGATGTCGGACAGGGCAACGTAGCCGAGGTCGTCGGCGACTGACCCGGCCGCCAGCATGATGCGGCTCATTGGTCTAGCAGCCATTGCCGTAGCTTTCCGGCGGCCTCAGCGCGATCAGCACCGCCAAGGTCCTGCAGATCCCAGATCATCTGGGCCGGGTCCGCAAGGGGGATGGTGGCGCCCTTGAATTCGGCTACAAGCTGTTCTGGCGGGAACACGGACTGGTCGGCGGGCATCCTGATGATGACATTGGCGTCGGTCTTCCCGGTGGCCTCGACGCTCTGGATGTCACCGGCATCGAATGCCCCGTTGGCGTACACGATCAGGGTGCTGGGGTGGCGCCATGGCCGGATGAGGTCCGGTCCGACATCGGCGGATACAGCCAAGTCATGCCGTCGTGCGGATGTTCCTGCCAGCCGCATCGCGACCTCGGCGGGCGGGTCGAGGGTGTAGAAGTACTGCTCCGACCCACCGGGCCCCAGGTACTCGGTCAGAAATCGATCGAGCAGGTCCTCGCGCCGCGGGCGCCACCGTCCGTGGCCGGCGCTGTCGACAAGGCCGAGGCTGTGCAGCTGGCGGAGGACCTGAGACGCCCTGGGCTGGGACACCTTAGCCCGGCTGGCCAGCGCCGTCGCGCCGACGCTGACGTCGTCATCGCCGCGCAGGCCGATGAGCGCCCGGACGATGGCATGGCTGCCCGACCCGTGCGGCAGCGTCCTGCGCCTAGGCAAGGGAGGAGAGCTTGATCTGCGTTGCCGCACCACAAGCCCGGCTGCACGCAGGTCGAAATTCCCGTGCTCGTCGCCCCATGACCAGCCAGCCTCCGTCAGCGCAGCGCCCGCCGACTCCGAGAGGAACGGAACGACCAGCAGGGGAACGCCGTGCGCCGCGAGCGCCTCCCGCTTGCGGTCGATGCCGGGCAGCTCGCCCGGATACGGAGCGCGCGATTTCACCTCAGCGGCGAAGCGCGCCCGGACGCCACTGACTTCGACAGCCAGGATCGCGTCAGCGCCAGCCTCGCCGGTCCGCGGCGCCTTAAGCTGGCGGACGGCGACGCCGGCTTCCCGAAGCGAGCGGATCACATCCATAAGCATATGGCATTATAAGCACTGTGCTCATAATCGCGTTATCGCTTATAACGTGGGAGCCAAAGTGGGATCCAACGTGCACAGACACTAAGCCACGTCCGGCGCCGTCGGGCCAGCGTTGTCCCAGGTGAACGCCCCACCAGGCAACATCAGGCTACGTCTGGCGGCTGTATCGACCTGATTTGGGAGCAGGAGGCCGCGGGTTCGATTCCCGCCACGTCCACCATGTGATGTCTCAAGACATCGAGGACACCCCGAACCCACGTCAGGGTTCGGGGTGTTTGTTGTTGTGCGGGGTGTTCCCGGTGTGGGTCCGGGCGGCTGGCCGGTGGGCTGGTAGTTGCGGGCGGGGTCGAGGATGAGCTGGCGGAGCAGTTCGCCGGTGGCGGCGTGGACGATGCGGATGTGCAGGTCGTGGACGAGCATGAGGACGTGGGTTCGGGCGTGGGTCCGGCCGACGCCGATGTGGTAGAGCTTCCCGCCGGTGCGCAAGGTGATGGTGCCGGTTTTGTCGATGATGTCGGCGCGGACCCGGTCATGGGCGTCGGCGGCGCGGCTGCCGGGGGCAGCTTTGGGCCGGGCAGCGTAGGCGGCGGCGGGGGTGGCCCGGTGCTGAAGGGACCGGTGCGGGCGTCGGGTGTTGTAGTAGCTGGTGAAGGGGTCTAGCTGCGCCTGCAGCTGGGCGAGGTCAGCGGGCTGGGGGTGCTGGGCGGCCAGCCATTTGTTCAGGGTCTGCCAGAGCCGCTCGATCTTACCCTGGGTCTGGGGATGGTTGGGCTTGCCGTTCTTCTGCCGGACCCCCGGGCGGCGCAGCTCATGTTCGAAGCCGTTGCGGCCGCCCGTCCGCCGGAGAACCTCGTCGTGTAGACCAGTGCCATTGTCTGTCAGCGTGGAGGCCGGTGCGCCGTAAGCGGCGACGGCAGCGCGGAAGGCGTCCACCACGATGGGGCCGGTGACCCGGCGGTGGCGCGGTCAGGCGCAGTCAGCCGGGAGTGGTCGTCCAGCCAGGCCAGGATCTCGGTGTCGGCGCCGGGCCTGCCGTCGGGCCGTAGCCGGTAGTGGGTGAAGTCAGACTGCCAGCACTCGTTCGGCAGGTCGGCGGCGAACCGCAGGTAGGAGGACTTGGGCCGCTTGCGCGGCTCGGGAACCACTAACCCGAGCCGGGTCAGGTAGCGGCTGATCGTCGCCGCCGACACGGTGACCTGGTGGTGACGGCGCAGGTGCCAGGCGATGGTGTGCGGCCCGGCGTCCAGGCCCTGCCCGGACAACTCCTTGCGCAGCCGCATGATCAGATCGACGGTGGCCTCGCTGACGGCCGCCGGCGAGGTCTTCGGCCGCCGCGACCGCGGCTCGAACGCCGCCTCGCCCTCGGCGCGGTAGCGGGCCAGCAGCGTGTAGATCCACGACCGGGTAACTCCGTACGCGCGGGCGACATCGCTGACCGGGCGCTTCTCGACAGTGACAGCAGTGATGACAAGCCGGGCTTTCGACATGGCCGCACCCTCGGCCGCGGCTGTCCTCGATGTCTTGAGACACGCCGAGCCAGTGACCGAGTCAGCACCTACCTTGGCTGTCCTCGATGTCCTGAGACACCCGTCCTCGATGTCCTGAAACTAGGCACCGCCATCCCGAGGGCATTTTCTCGAACACACTGTCAGGCCTGTGTCGATCATCCGGGCAGGCGCCTCTGGTTGCTTGGCATTGCCTGATGTCGCCCACGATGGCTCGGTGACTGCGTGCGTTGGCTCCCATTTCGCCTCCCCACAGTCGCTCAGTGACTGTGCACATTGGCTCCCACTCCGCTCTCGAACATGGTTTCCTGCCTGTGCAGCAGCGCAGGGAACCGGCAACTCGCCCATCCCGGGAAGAGTGGCGCCCATCGACTGCCGAACGATGTCCTCGCTGCAATTGCAATCGTGACCTTCCGAGGGCTTGCTGTGGTGATCGCCTAATGCGTTGCCCAGCGTCATGCTTATGCGGAGCAATGAATGGGCATGCATTGCAAGAGGTCAAGACGGAAGTTATTGGCCCGGCCAGATCGCCGCTTGTCAACGATGTCGGTGGGCTTTATCCGGACCGTGGTTGCGAAGGCCCTGAGGGCTAGCGCGCTGACTTCGTCGGCGAAGAGCAGCCGGACGCTCGACAAGTCGCCATTGAGGCGTTGCAGGTCCAGCGTCAGCTCGACCAGAGGCTGGCAAGGGCGATCTGGAGGCCTAGGACCTCGGTTGTCAAGAGGTCTGGGGCCACTGGATCACCGAGTTAACCGCGGCCGGGCTCCTGGGATCCCAGGGAAAGCCCTGCTCCAGGCAGCGATCCCGACTGAAGTTATAGTGGCGCTGATGAGCCATCGGGCCGCGCGGGCTCGCTGCCGTCTCGGCAGTTGGCGTCTCGGCAGGATCGTCGTGACGCTCGCGTTTGTGGTCGCGGGCCCTGTCGGCTGCGCTACGACGGCTGGGCGAGTCGGCCAGGCCAGCGTCTACTTTCACACTCTGCAGCCGGGCGCGAAGCTGCCCAGCGGTGCACTTTGCGCCAAGCTCGTTAATTCCTCGCCGCAGCCCGAGGTCAGGTCTGCCAACAAGCCGTACAACAGGAGGAAAGGCCGTCACGTCGGCGCGAAGTTCCTCGCCGAGGACGGCCCCAGCGCGCGGAAGCTGGCCAGGCGGATCAACGGCGACTTCACTGGCACCACGATCGACATACTCCGGTGGGCGGCCTGCAAGTGGGGCATCAACCAGGACATCGTGTTCGCCCAAGCGGCCGTGGAGAGCTGGTGGCAGCAAGACACGCTCGGTGGCTGGACCACGGACCGAGCCGACTGCCCGCCCGGTAACAAGCTCGGCCGGGACGGCAAAGCCGGCGAGTGCCCGGTGACCTACGGGATCCTGCAGAACACCTACGGGCGGGCGGCTGGCCGGCCCTCGCCCGGTCCACTGCGATGAATGCCGACGCCGCCTACGCGATCTGGCGGTCATGCTATGACGGCTACGAGACCTGGCTCAACAGCATGCCCAGAGGCAGCCAATACCACAAGGGCGACGTCTGGGGCTGCGTCGGTGCCTGGTTCGCGGGCCAATGGCGGAACCCGCCCGCGCTCGGCTACATCGCGCAGGTGAAGGAGTACCTGCGCGAGAAGATCTGGCTCAAGCCGGACTTCCACTGGTGAGCTGACTGCGCAAGGCCGAGCACTGAGTTACGGATGCTCTTCGGTTTCGAGCCTAGGCGCAAGGCGATCTCTCTGGTCGCTGGCGACAAGTCCGGCAACTGGGATGATTGGTACCGCAAGGTCGTCCCATAGCCGACCGGCGGTTTGCGGAGCACCTGGCGGAGCTGGAAGCAGCACCAGATGGCCGAAATATGTATCACCGCCGGGGTTACCCAGGCAGAACTCCCGGAAGCAACAGAAGCAGCGTAGGGAGTTCGGCCTGATGCCGGGAGCGCGGGATCGGCATGAGAGCGGGCGCCTCAGCGTGCATAGATGGAAGTTGTCACCCATCTAAAGCAAGAGTTAAGAAGATAGGTGAGACGGCCGTTCTGGGCCTGGAGCCTGCGATCCGTCGCGCGCATCTGAGTCAGAGAACTTCTATGCGGGCGTGATGGCCAGATGAGTTCCGCAGCTTGGCGTCGCGGGTGAGCATCGGGCAGTCCAGCGCTTCGGCGAGCGCGAGGTAGGCGGCATCGTAAGCGGATACGTTGTGCCGGAGCTGGAATGACCGCCTGTGCAGGCTGTCGGAGGATGGCCAGCGCTCAATGGTCAGGTCATCGAAATCGGTCAGCGCGTCCTCCGCCCGCGTCGGCGTCAGGTGGCTTCCGAGCACCAGGCCGCGCAGGGCAGCCACAACCTCGAAGTCGAGCAGCGCCGGAGCGTGCAGGTCCTCGTCTGACATGCGAGCGCGCAGGCTGTTTGCATCGTCGGCAGTGGTGAGCGCGTCGACTACTGCCGAGCAGTCGATGACGATCACCGCGAAGCCGGCCCGCCGACTACCTCTTGCCGCTCATCGCGCGCTGCCTGCAGCGCAGTGAGCGCGGACGCGGTGGAGCGCTCGGCACGCCTGGCCGCCCGCTCCAGCACCTCGCTGACCGACGGGCGGGCCACCTCACGGCGCAGCAAGTCGAGCAGGTACGCATTCAACGACCGGCCGCTGGCCGCCGCCCGCGCTTTCAGAGCACGCCGCGTTTCATCGGGGACGTCCCTGATCTGGAGCAGTGACATGAATCCATTGTAGCTGGATCTCAATACACCATGCATTAGCTGCAGCGCGGCGCGACCGACCGGTGCGGTCTCACGGCCTTTGGGCCCTTTTAGTAGGGATGACTCCGCTGGCCGCTGGACAAGTGGGGCCGGGACCTGATCCAGGTCGTTGTCCTGCCGCTGCGGCTGCGGCTGCGGAACCTCAGGGACCTTGGGCAGACTGTACGCAATAGGCCTATAGCCCATTTTAGCGACTGTACGAAATGGAACATGCGCTGGCTGGGCGGACTGTGGTCGGCGGCCAGTTATCGGTGCGAGGCTAGCGTGGCGCTCCCGGCTACGGCTGGCCAAACGATTTGCGCCCCGAGACACCGGCCACCCTCGGCTCGCGGCTGGTGTAGACCAGAAGCTCGGCGAGCGGGAAAGAGCGGTGGCGACGTGGCGGAACCAGAACCAAAGTGGGAGGGCGGATTCCAGCGATCGTCGCAACACTCGAGGGTCGGGAGTTGCGATGGTTCAGGGTCTGGCGGGTCGGCCGCCCTCCCCCCTTTGGCTCCCACAGTCGCTCAGTGACTGTGCACATTGGCTCCCCCTCCCGCTCTCGAACTGCGTTCCTGCCTATGCACCAGCGCAGGGAACCGAGCCATACGCCCATCCCCAGAAACTTCGTCCTCATCGCCTGCCGAACGATGTCCGCGCCGCAACTGTGATCGTGACGTTCGGAGGGCGTGCCGTGCGGACCGCCTAATGCGCGACTCTGCATGAGCGGGCACGTCGTTCTGCCCGCCCGCCGAGAAATCCCGTTGCGAGTGGCCGGCATCGGATGTCTGATTGATCGGCCATCAATCACGGGAGGGAACATGACGGGCACGTCGCTGCCCACCCCCACGCTGCACACCGCTCGCCTCCGGCTGCGTCCCTTCGACGACGCGGACGCGAACGACCTCTTCGCGCTGCACAGCAGCGCCTACGTGCTGCGCTACTGGGACGCGCCGCCGTGGAGCGAACGCGTGCGCGCCGAGCGGTTCATCACGGCTTGCCGGCAGATGGCACAGGAGGGCACCGGGGCGCGGCTGGCCGTGGATCGTGTCTGCGACGGGGCGTTCATCGGCTGGTGCAGCCTGAACCGGTGGAATCCGGACTACCGCAGCGCGTCGCTGGGCTACTGCTTCGACGATGCGGCGTGGGGCCGCGGCTACGCGACGGAGGCCGCGCGCGTCTTGCTGCGGTGGGCATTCGACACGCTGGACCTGAATCGCGTCCAGGCTGAGACCGATACGCGCAACGTGGCATCTGCCCGCGTGCTGGAGAAGCTCGGCTTCGTGCGTGAAGGGACATTGCGGGAAGACTGCGTCGTGAACGGCGAGGTCTCTGACTCGTGGGTCTACGGGCTGATCAGGCGGGAGTGGCGGCCGTCGTCCGAGCCGGTTCCCGCCCGCTGAGTCCTCGCTCCCTCGCGAGACGTCGCCCGGCACCCGGGTATGTCGCTTCGCCAAGTCGAGGGGCCGGCACGCGGCACTGTCATGCCGCTGCGCGCACTTCCATATCCGATGCCCGGCACGGGCACGTCCGTCCTTACAGTCCACGCCGTGCTGCCCTCGCGCGGGTCTTTATCGCTGGGGACGCGATGTTCGAGGTGGTTAGGGCCGTGTGGGCTCGGCTCACCTTGGTGGGGAGGTTTCTCCTTGTGTGGCGTTTTGGCCTGCGGCACGCTGGCCTGTGACGCCCGGCCGCGGGCCTGCGGCATGGCCGGCGCGGTAGTGCCCGGGACGACGCCGAGCTGACGGCAGCAGTCAAGGGAGAGGCCATGACGTTGACGCCGGGCCAGGGAACGGCCGCGGGCCGCGGGCGGTGGGCGCGGGGGCGTGTTGTGGCAGCGCTGGCGGGCGCGGCGGTGTTGTGCGCCGGACTGGTGTCGGGCGCGGGCGCGGCTGCGGCGAGCGATGGCGTCGCGGCGAAGACCGGGCTGCACTGGGGGAAGGCCGAGCCGGTGCCCGGGCTGGCGGCGCTGAACAAGGGCTACAACGCATCAGTCAATTCGCTGTCGTGCTGGGCGGTCGGCGATTGCGTGGCGGGCGGCATGTACACCGACAAGCACCGCCACGCGCAGGCGTTCGTCGCGCTGGAACGGAAGGGCCGATGGGGCTCGGTGATCCAGGTGCCGGGCACAGCCGCGCTGAATGCGGGCGGGAACGCGCAGGTCGGGTCTGGGTCATGCGCGCGGACCGGGGCGTGCGTCGCGGTGGGCACATACACCGACCGGCACAAGAACAAGCAGTGGTTCACCGTGCTCGAGCGGACCGGCCGGTGGGGGAAGGCGGCGCCGGTGCCGGTCCCTGCGCTGAACGGTGCCTCGATCAGCACGGTGTGGTGCGCGCCGGGTGGCCTGTGCGCGGCGGGCGGATCGTTCACCGACCAGGCCAGGACCGGGCAGGCGTGGGTGATGACCCAGACGTTTGGCCACCACCGATGCGCTTGCGCGTTCATGATGGTCTGTGCTGTCACAACGGGACCAGCCCGAGGGCGGGATCAAGCTTCTGCAGGTCACCGGCATCGGACGTGACTACGGGCTGGTCGGCCCGCCGAGCGCAGATCACTACGTGGGCATCGGCCAGGTCGGATGTCCCGCTAGCAGCCAGGCAGCATGAAGGTAACTCTCTTCTGTCTGTATCAGGCCGCACCGGCCGGACTCCGGATTGGCATGACTGGCTGTGACGAGGTACAACCGGATCGACAGAGCGTCGGAAATGGGTGGTCGGACTGCCGCGCCTGGGCGGTCAAGACGACGTTTCCGCGGTCAGGGCGGGCCCGGCACGTACCCGGTGGCGCCAAGGCCCTAACTGGTCGCGATTAATGCCCAGGCGTGCGGGCGCCTGGAAAGGACAGCCATGCGCGACGACCCATCGGTCATCTCTCTAGTCGCCAGGGCGGGTAGCGGCGATCAGGAGGCGTGGAACGAGATCATCGAGCGGTACTCTCCGCTGGTGTGGTCGATCTGCCTCCGCTACGAGCTGCGCCGTCAGGAAGTAGATGATGTTGGTCAGACCGTGTGGCTGCTGTTGGTGGAGAACATCGGCCGCCTGCGCGAGTCGGCGGCGCTCCCCGGCTGGCTCGCCACCACGACAAGGCGTGAGTGCTTGCGAACGCTGCGCGTCGCCCGCCGCGATCTCGAGAGCCTGCCTCCGGGGGATCAGGACGCGCCTGATCCTCACGCGGCGGCCATCGAGCAGGACCTCATCGAGGCTGAACGGAATGCAGCGCTGCGCGCGGCATTCGCTGACCTTCCTGATGGCTGCCAGGAGCTGCTCTCGATGCTGATGGCTGACCCGCCGCCGGGCTACGCGCGTATCAGCTCGACCTTAGGCATTCCAGTGGGAAGCATCGGCCCGACCCGCGCCCGGTGCCTAGCGAGGCTCCGCCGGTCGCCCCACCTGGCCGCGGTCCTTGGTGACGAAAGTCAGCGCATCCGCGCCGCGGAGGCCGGAAGGTGACGATGATGGGTACTGGCTGGGATGACGAAGAACTCCTCGCGGCTCTGCGGCAGGCTCTCCTGGCCCGGCACGCAGTGCCGCCCGGCTTCGTCGAGGCGGCTCAGAACGCCTTTGCCTGGCGCAACATCGATGCCGAGCTCGCTGAGCTGACCTATGACTCGGTGCGCGACAACGAAATGGCCACTAGCCTCCGGGCGGAGGCAGCTTCCATTCGCGCGCTGACCTTCACCTCGGCGCACCTGACGATCGAGCTTGAGGTCGCCGCCCACGAATCGCTGCTCGGCCAGATCGTGCCGGCCCAGAACGCGACCGTCACAGTCCAGTCCGGGGCCAGCGCCGAGACGGTCGTGCACGCTGACGCGATCGGCCGCTTCTCCATCTCGCCGATCCCTGCCAGCCCGTTCCGCCTGCATTGCCGTACCGTCGCCGACATCGACGCCCTGACCGGATGGATCACTCTGTGACCTGCGAATATGACGAAAGGAACCTGACTCAGCAAGCGCCGAGAGCCAGCAGCGATGCCGCCGCCGCGTGCTGGATCGGGTCTCCGGTGCTCTCCCGCCGGACGCTGCACATCGCCTCGGCAAGGCCTTGGCCTGCACGCAGGCACTGGTGCAGGCTCATCATCAAGGGCACGGCGGCGCGGTCGTTAAGCGGGACCACGCTGGCGATAATCCCCGCCGTGCCGAGCGGCAGCAGGCTTGCGGCCAGGCCGAGCAGTTCATCGGCTCCGGCCGGCGCCAGCACGCCGGAGTCGCAGCTAGGCAAAACCAGCCAGTACGGCGCGCGGTGCAGCTGCTCGAGGTCGTAAACAGTCAGCGGGCCGTCATGCATGCGCATCGATGAGAACAGCGGGCTATCAGCGCGGAAGCTGCCATGAGCGGCAATATGGGCGAGCCATCGGCCATCGAGCGCGGACAGCAACCCGGCGGCCGTCGCATCAGCGCCCGACAAGACCGTTGCGCCCTCGTACAGCTCGGCCAGTAGCGCTACCTCAGCGCCGTCTGTCGCCAGTCCCGGACCGCAGGCGAGGACGACTTGTGCTTGGCTAGGCGGCCGCAGCGCATGCGCGCGCATCCAGGACCCGGCCGATGGGGCCACGCTGAATGCGCTGTTGCTGAGTACTGGCAGCAACGCCCACGGGATCCCGTGCAGCTTGCCAGGCGGGACGACGACCAGGGGACCGTCATGTAGCAGCGCGGCCGCCGGCCCCAGAACGGCGTGCTGTAGCTCGGGCCCAGCCGCGCTGAGCATGGCCGCCGCGCTGTCCAGCTCATCGCCAGGCCCGCACCGGGCCAGCCGCCGCATCCCAAAGCGCGCGAAGTCGGCCGCCCTGCTGGCGTCCTGGGCGCGGCCAGCCTGCAACTGGCGAACGCGTCCGGCCGCAGCGACCAGGACCTGCAGCGTGCCGTCGACGTCTACTATCTCAATCAGCTGTGTACTTCCCAGCGCCTCAAGCAGCTGCGCGATGTCAACGATGGCATTGCCGGCGCCGCGTGTTCCGCGGGCCTGCAATGAACGCGAACGGACCGCCTTCTCCAGCCGCAGCTGCTCACGCTCAACCACGGCGGTCGGCGTGCCCAGGCGGCGCGCCTCTGCTAGGCGCGCGTTTGCCTGCCGCAACGCGGCTAGATCGGCCGTGAGTGCTGCGCCCGCCGGAGGGCGCACGGCCGGGACCGCGAGAGCCGTGGCCCGCCAGCGCTCACTCCAGGCGAGCAGGAGCCGGGGCCGTTGCTGGCGCGAGGCATGCCGCTGCGCGAGAGCCGCAAGCTCCGCTCCGTGTGCAGTGGCCTGAGCGCGAAGCTCGGTTGCGCCCAGGGTCCACCGATGCTCGTCCAGTACCTCAAGTCCACGTCGGCATGCGGACAGCATCCGGCGCAGGTCACCTGCGGCCTCAGCCCACAGCGCCGCACTGAGCCAGCCGACAACACGGTCCATAGCCGGGCCGCGTCGTCGGCTTCGTGCGGCCAGCGTCAGGTGGAGGTCAGCTTCATCCCGGCGCCCTAGGTCCAGCGCCACTCGCCCGGCCAGCAGATGCGCTCGCGTGGCATCGCGGGAGCCGAGCTGGTCAAGCCGTAGGGCGGCCCGGTTCGCCATGGTGCGGAGCCGCAATGACGGCGGGCCGATCGTAAACTGCGCTTGGACCAGTATGAGCCCTGCGTGCGCATCCCACCAGGCGCGCTGCTGCAGCCGGAACAGCCTGCGCGCGGCCTGCGCGCGCTCTACCGCCGCATGCGGCCGGTCTGCGGCCAGCGCGCAACTAGCGGCCGTGAGCAGCAGTTCGGCCCGCCAGCTGGACGGGCCGCGTGCCTGCTCGATATCGGCCACGGCGGCGTCCGCTTCGGCTAGCGCGTCGCTGGTGAGACCCGCCGCCAACAGCACATCGCATCGGTCCGTGCTGAGAACCGGCGTCGGAACGTTGAGCGACTGGTACCGGGCCGCGGCCTCATCCAGCAGAGATAGCGCGGCCGGAAGGTCTCCTGACCGGTAGGCTGCCCAGGCCCGGTGGCCCATCGCATGGATCGATTCCAACTCCTGGCTCGTCTGTGCGTATAAGCGGCCTGCGGCCAAAAAATCAGCGTCCGCGCGGGCCGGTGAGCCAAGATCCAGGTAAACCAGGCCGCGAGCGCTGAGGGCACGCGCAGTCCACGCCAGATCGCCACCGCGGCGCAGCAGGCCGACGGCCCGCCGCAGGTCGGCCAGCGCCGCCGGGTACCGGCCAAGGACCCACAGCACGGCACCGCGCCGGTGCAGCATTCGGCCCAGCAGTACACCCTCGGACAAGCCGACAGCGTGATCGAGCGCGGCGAGTCCTCGAGCGGTCTGGTTCACGTGCACGAGCGCCACGCCAAGGGAGGCCAGCACGTCCGCTTCGCGCTCGCGTGACCCTATGCGGCGGCCCGCGCGCAAGGCGCTGCGCAGTTCGCCGATGGCAGCGTTGACATCCCCTGTGTCGCGCAGCACTATTCCGGCGGCCTGGTGCGCGATAGATGCCTCATATGGGCCGGGGCGCCCGGCTAGGATGTCCCGCGCTCTGGCTATGGCGTCGTGCGGACGCGATACAGCCAGCTTCAGCAGGTCGTCCGCGCCCTGCGGATCCGACGCGGACGCGCCGGTATTCACGTGGCACAGTGTAGATCCAGATCCTGAACAATCCGCGCTGGTATCGTGCTCAGCACCTGCCGAAGCTCGCAATTTCGCTGGGCACCTCAGGCCCACGGTCCGTATTCCGCGAACCTGGCGCGCGTCAGCAGACTCGGCCGGAAATACCGCCGCGCAACGTATTAGAAGACCCGGCGGTCACTCCGAAAACCACCGGGCACGGTCACCTGCGCCTGCCCGGAACCGCGGGCCTGCTTCATACGGGGCCCTAGGACGGCGAAAATGCATGCTTTCCTGTAAAACGGAGCCCATCATGACCAACCAGCCAGCCGATTGGCGCCAAGACTTGCCGCCTGGCATCGTCAGTGAGATCGAGTACATCATCGATGCCTTCGCGGAACTTCCCGATGACCCTGCTCAGGGCGGGAAAGGACAACAAGACAGAGGAATCCACATCGGGGTAGCTCGCACCGCCAGCGAGGTCGATTACCTGTACGACGAGCGGCACATACTAGTACTCGACCAGTATCTCGAGCGCGTGCTGGGGATTCTCGGCGCTCCGGCTCAGGGGGAGCTGAGGCGAGATGAGAGCGGGCCGATCGTTCCCGTCATCGCAGGTGTGGTTCGTCTTCGCCTGCTGCCCCCAGAGGACGGCAAGCTGCCGCTGAGCGTGCCAGACGCACTCGACCTGATCGATGGGCAACTCGGCCAGGGGATCGCGACCCCGGATCACGTTCTGACGGCGGCGCCACAGCCGACATTCTGCCCGGCGACAGAGCCGGCGGTTGTGTACAGCGACATCGAGCCCTTCCCCTCCGTGTGCCCTGACAACGGGGGAGGCACGGCGCTTGTGTACCTCGCCGACACGGGGTTGCTGGAACACGCAGCACAAGGTCATCCATGGCTGAGCGGGGTGCGGCCCGACAACCCGGAAGATTATGAGACCTACCAGCCTCCTGCTCCTGGACAGCCGGCCAGCCCGCCAGTTATCCCGCCCTACACCGGCCACGGCACTTTTGTCGCCGGCGTGCTGCGCTGCATGGCTCCGGCCTCGCAGGTGACGGTGGCCAAGGTCTGCCTGACCGCTGGCAGCACCCTGGAGTCGCAGCTGGTCATGAGGCTGAACTCGGCGTTCGGCTCCGGGGCCGACATCTTCCACGTCACCGTCGCCTGCCCGTCCAGGCACGATCTTCCCCTGATCGGCTTCCAGGCATGGCTAAAGCAGCTACGTGACTACGGCGGCGCGGTCTGCGTCGCTCCCGCAGGCAACAGCGGCATCCGCAGGCCGAGCTGGCCGGCCGCATTCGCCGAGGTCTTGTCGGTCGGCGCGCTCGGCGGTGACTGGCGCGGCCGCGCGTCATTCAGCAATTTCGGGTCGTGGGTCGACGTATACGCGCCAGGCAGAGATCTTGTCAATGCTTATACGACCGGCACCTACAAATGCCACGTGCATCCATACGCGCCCGAGGAGCGAAAGTTCTACGGGATGGCGAAGTGGAGCGGCACATCGTTTTCGACACCGATCGTCAGCGGACTCATCGCGTCGCGGATGTCGCGCACCGGCGAGAACGCGAGGCAAGCCGCAGATTCCCTGCTGGCGCAGGCGAGATCTCAGGCAATACCCGGCGTAGGCCCCGTTCTCCTGCCCTGCTGTGATCAGAACCACGCCGCATGCAATCCCGGCGGCTGTACTCGCTGCGAGCGCCAGTGCACGCACCGCTGCTGCTAACGAGCCCGGCTGGACGACAACCTCCTTCAGCCAGCTGCGAACGAAATGGCCCGGCGGACGGCTAAGACGTCCGCCGGGCACATTCGACCGGAGTCGGCAGCGGCTAGGCCACGATGGTCTCCGTCGGCGCGGGCTCGAACGGGGTAAGGGTGCCCGCCGCAAGCAGGGCTTGCCGACGCTGGACCTCCAGAGCCATGAGCTGCACTTGTAGGGCGATCTTCTGAGCTTCCGCCTGCTCACGTTCGAGTTTGATCAGGTCTGCCTGGTCAAGCTCGGGATCGAGGGCACAGCAATGCGCAAGTTCGGGATCGTAGACCACGCCGTCCGTGGGCACGGACAAAACCGCCGGCGGCTGGATCACCTCGCCAACAGCTGGCAGTCCCTGAAGGATCGCTTCCACTGCGGCCCTGTAAGCGGCCTCGACCTGCCCGATCTGATTCGGCGTCAAGACGCCTGACACGTAGTTTCCAACCGTGACCTCGAACGTCACCGAGGTCACCGTCGTTGTGCTCACATACACGTCGAGCACCTTGCGCACGAAGTAGGTCACGGCATAGCAGCGGTTGTTGTTGACCAGCGTCCGTTGGGTCGTGGCGACCGTTTCGGAGTCCTCGTAGCTGCTGATCGTTATCGATCGCTGCAGGTCGGTGTACTGGGCGGCCTGCTGGGCCAGGGACAAGAATTGGCTGGCGCTCGCTTGGGTGGACAGATCAACCGCGGAGCTGGAACTCGACGAGCTACTGCCGCCGCCACCGCCGCCGATGCTGAAGATGCCCAGGTTTATGCCGCCGCCGCCTGCTGCACTGGCACTCTGAGATTGGTTGTTCAGGACTTGGACCAGCGCACTGGAGTCATTGGAGTTCTGTTGCTGGTGCAGCGCCGACACGAACTGGGCGAACGTGGTTTGAACGGAGTACCGCTCCGTCTCCGCTGTAGTGCGGCGATACCGGTCGCTGTGGTACAGGGTCATCTTTTCGCCAGGCAGCAGCGTGAGCGTGTAGGCCAAGCCACCATGTTGCTTGCCGGTGAGGCAGAGCTTATGACTGTAGGTCACGTTGACGGTCACAAAGCCGCGGGCAATGTCACCTTTCGCCGGCTCGTTGGCGAGGCTTACAACGGCAGCCTTGGTTTCGGTGAATGTGGTACAGCTCGGCTCGCCTCGCCATGCCGGATCGCATGGGCTTTGACAGCATGCATCTTGAGTCGGCAGGGTTACGGGTGTAGTCCCGTCGGTAGGATCGGGAGTGGCGGTCGTGGGATTAGACATGCGTTTCTCCTTATCGGAAATGGTGTTTCGGCCAAAGTCAGCATCACTAAATTCGTGCCATAAAGTACGCTTCCTGGCGATTTTCGGTACCCCGCTTCCGGAGCCCGGCTGGGCCTGGCCCTCCCACTTGCACGGAGCACCTGAGGCGCCGGCTGATACGTCGCTGGCCACCGAATGCGCGCCCAGCCGGGCCTCTCGCGATCGCGATCTGCGTGGGATCCTCAGTCTTGGCCAGGGAATGGCAGCCCATCATCAGCCCACCCGAGCCCACCACTGACATTGCTCCAAGTAACCGCCGCTCCGGCCGACGCGGAGCACGTCCGGCAACTGGCGGGAGCTGATTTGGCAGCCGTAGGCCGCAGCTTCGAGTCCCGCCATCCCCACTGGTCACGGATGACTTCCGAATTCACTATCCGTCAGGCGCGAGCTAGTGCGGAACGGGTCGTGTTAAGTCGCTGCCAGTCGTCGTCGGCCCACTACCGGGCAGCGGGAGCGCCCCCCAGACGGCCTTCTCCCAGCGCCTTGCACCACCCAGCCCCCATGCAGGGCGAGAGCATGCACGATCTGGAGTTCACAGCCCGATTCGGCGGCCATGTCAGCGGTCCCCAGCACGGGTGGGCTGCTGCCAGGCGGTCGCAGCTCACGGGCGGCCCGTCAACTCTCGTGCCTGCGGGAAGCCCCGATGTCGTGTCCCTCGCAGCAGGCAGTTAACTCGCGCCTCCCACATGAAGCCCGGTCATTCGGGTGTTTGCCCGCTACGACGCTGTGACGCGCACGTGAAAGTGCCGCTCAAGAGGTCCGCCGCTTGGGAGAAGAGAGTAGGTGACATTGGCCACGACGCGCAGCAAAGGCGAACTTGCGTTATTTCACCGCAGTTTCGGCTTCCCTTATAGCGCAACGGCTACCTCGCGTGGGAAACTCCTTAGGTCAATCCACTTCACCTGGCCTGCGCAGGGGGGATGCAGTGGTCACAACAGCCGGGTCCCGCAAGGGCCCGGTGCAGAGCAATGCCGCGCCCACCGGCGCTGGCAGCCCTACTGTGATGCGCATTCTGCTCGGAGCACAGCTGCGGCGGCTGCGCGAGGCAAAGCGGATTTCGCCCGAAGAGGCGGGTTACGTCATCCGTGCTTCGCACTCGAAGATCAGCCGACTTGAAACCGGCCGGGTCGGCTTTAAGGACCGTGACATCGTTGACCTGCTGACGTTGTACGGCGTGACCGACGAGGCGCAACTGCAGGAGATACGCGGGCTCGCTGCCCGTGCTAACTCTCCTGGCTGGTGGCATGACTACTCGGATATCCTGGCCGGCTGGTTCGAGGAATACATCGGCCTCGAGGAGGCCGCTGTCCAGATCCGTGCCTACGAGGCCCAGTTCGTACCGGGGCTGCTGCAGACCGAAGACTACGCCCGCGCCGTCATATTGCTGGAGTACTCGAACCCAAAGGAGATCAACCGCCGGGTCAGCTTGCGGATTGCCCGTCAGGCCATACTGTCCAGACCGGATCCGACTAGCCTGCAGGTAGTGCTCGACGAGGCTGTGCTGAGGCGCCCGATCGGCGGCTCTGCGGCAATGCGGGCCCAGCTGAAGCATCTCATCGAGATGGCACAGCGGCCCGACGTGACGATCCAGATCATGCAGTTCAGGGCGGGCGGCCACGCCGCAGCCGGCGGCTCGTTTAGCGTGTTGCATTTCGCCGAGGAAGACCTGCCCGACATGGTCTACCACGAACAACTTGCGAGCGCTCAGTACGTGGACAAGCAGGACGTCGTCGGCAAGTACCTGGAGGTGATGGATCGCCTGCGCCTTGAGGCTGCGACGCCGGCGAACAGCCTCAAGGCGCTTCGCGAGAGGCTCCGCGAAGTCTGACACAGACCTGAGTGTGAGCCGTCGGCAGGACGTCCGACGCGCAGCGTGCCCGCGTCGCAGCAGAGCCGGAAACACCAGACCCGGACTCGTGGCTGAGGATAAGCGTGGCCGGCCTGTTCCGCACCCGCAGCGACGGCAGCGAGCTAGTCCTCATCCTCCCCGCTATCCCGATGCTGATTATTGCGAACGCGTACCGCCGGCTGAACCAGCCCGTGAATGCTCGCATGGCACGCCAGGCAGCTAGCCGATGGCAGCTCACCGCAGTAGTCGCGCTCTGCAGGCTAGCTGCAGCGCCAGCCGCTGGTCGGCATCGTCGAGATCGATCCCGAGGAGGCTGGTGATCCGGCGCATCCGGTAGGTGACCGCATTGCGGTGCAGGTGCAAGCGCCGGGCCGTTCGGCCGATGGAGCCCTGCTCATCGAGGAACGCGGCCAGGGTACGTATCGCCGTCTCTGCACGGGCCGGGCCGAGTCTTTCTAGGGGCGCGAGCTGAACTCGGACCGACGCTCGGGCAGTGTCGGAGGCGTACCACTCCATCAGCATCCGCTGAACACCGGTCGCGTCGTGGGCAGTCACGCCAGGCGCCCCGCCGCTGGCGCGGGCGGCAATAATCGCGCCGCGGGCCTCGGCGACAGCGGCACGAAGGCCGAGCGGACCTTCGTGCGGCGAACTCACGCCGGCTCGCAGCCGCAACTCCGCGTACCTCGCCTCGATGACCTTCAGCGCGCGGGCCGCGGACCGCGAGGCGCGCTGACCAGCCTGCACGCCTGGATCCGAGCTAGTCATCCAGACAAGGACGATGGCCCGCGCTAGCCGGGAGAGGTACCAAGTGCCGCCTGCCAGCGCTGCCGCGCTCAGAGCCACTTGACCCGTCGATTCGAGCAGTTCGAAACGGCCTATCTCGTCCCGCGCGACGTCGCTGAGATTGTCGGCCTCGATCAGGACGGCGACGTGCCATCCGGCGAGCGGGATGCCAAGCTGCCTCGCGCGTTCGACCATGTCGTCGTTCAGTGCGGACTCGGAGATCAGCAGTTCGGCTAGGAGCTGGGAGCGGGATCGGATCGGGAGCTCGCGTGCCTTTCGCTCGTCGTTGGCCAGCCGTGCCGCTGCATCAGAAGCGGCGCGAAGCACGAGGCGGGCCGCGACCGCTAGGTCGCCATGAGCGTCTGGGGCCGCGAGCCGGCTTGCCTCACTGACAGAGGGGCCGGACACCGCATCAGTCCGGCCGGTTGACCGCTCAGCCACTACCGGGCTGCCAAGGCCCGCGCCGACCATCGCGCACAACGTCTCCAAGTCGGCTCTGGCTTGCTCGGCTCGGTCCACCGCATCGAGTGCGGCGGCCGCCCTCGCGAGGGCAAGCGCGGGCCCGCCGCTGATCTCTGCCGAGACAGCGAGCAATAGCTCCGTGAGTTCGAGCTTCGCGGGAATCGAGATCAGTGCCAGGCCAGCTCGACTGGCGATGTCGACCGCCGTGACGGGCGGCCGCCACCGCCCCTGCGCGAAGGCGGCCACGGCCGAGACGCCGGCCAGGGCCGCCCAGCGGAGCGCCATGTCGAACCGGTAGTCCGTGGCGAACTCGGATGCGACCCGGCCGAGGATCACCAGGCTGCCCGAGGGCGCGGCTTCGAGGTCAGCGAACTCCTCGGCCATCCGGACGCTCATGACCTCGCGGTGGACGCCGACATTGTTTACCTGGGCCAAGCCAGAGTGGGAAAGGGCGGTTAGAACCGCATCGATGCTGGTCATCAACCGTGATGCTAGGCATCCTGCACATCTTTTGGTAGAGCATTGTGCAGTCTGCCCGTTACTAGTCGGCTAGATGACTGAGACGATCCAGAGATGTTCCCTCCCGCAGCCGATCGCGCGCGTGTCCGGCTTGCGGTAGATATCGGCGGCACTTTCACCGATCTTGTGGCCGTGGACACCGTCAGCGGGCAGGTGGTGCGAGCTAAGGCGGACACAACTCCAGGTCAGCTCAGCGACGGCGTCCTCAATGCACTGGCTCGTTCCACCGTGCCGGCCGACTCGATCGAGGCGTTCATCCACGGCACGACAGTTGTGATCAACGCCGTCACCGAGCGGAGCGGCGCACCGACCGCGCTGGTTACCACCCGCGGATTCCGGGACGTCCTGGAGATCGGCCGAGCCAACCGACCCGACCTGTACAACCTCGCATACGCCAAGCCCGTGCCGTTCGTGCCCAGGCATCTGCGCTTTGAGATCACTGAGCGGATGACCCACCTCGGCGTCGCCGCTCAGCCGCTCAGCGACGCCGAAATCGCGGGCGTCGCCGAGAGGATTGCGACCGCCGAGGTTTCTGCGGTCGCAATCTGCCTGCTGCATGCATGGGCCAACCCGCTGCACGAGCTGCGACTTGCTGCCGCGCTTCGCGACAGGCTAACCGGCATCTCTGTCGTCGCCTCGCACGAGGTCAGCAGCCAGTGGCGGGAGTACGAGCGGACCAGCACCACTGTGCTATCCGCCTACGTCCAGCCTGTCGTCGGTGGCTACCTCGACTCGCTGGAAGCCGCGCTGCGCCGGCGGGGCGTGGCCGCTCCGCTGCGTGCCATGCGGTCAAACGGCGGTGTCTGCTCGTTCGCCCAGGCAGCGAAAGCGCCGATCGCCCTGCTCGAATCCGGGCCTGCGGCCGGTGTGATGGCCGCCGCCGAGCTCGGCCGTCGGCTTGGCAACGGCAACGTCCTCACCTTGGATATCGGCGGCACCACTGCCAAGACGTCAGCAGTACGCAACGGTCATGTACGGATCGACACGTTGCACCATATTGGCAGGACGCCGGCGTTCGCCGGTTACCCGGTGCAGGTCCCGACCATTGAGATCATCGAGATCGGCGCGGGCGGCGGGTCCGTCGTGTGGTCGGACTCGGCGGGCGGCCTGCATGTCGGGCCCCGTAGCGCGGGCGCGGACCCTGGGCCCGCCTGTTACGCGCGTGGCGGCGTCGAGCCGACCCTCACCGATGCGAACCTGCTTCTCGGCCGACTCGACCCCGATTATTTCCTCGGCGGGACTATGCCGCTGGACAGCGGCGCAGCAGAGAAGGCGCTAGCCGGGCTCGGCAGGCAGATAGGAGCAAGCGCCCGATCGGTCGCTCGCGGCGTCGTGCGGTACGCGGTCGCTCAGATGAGTCACGCCCTGAGGCTAGTGACCCTGCGCCGCGGCCATGACCCGCGTGACTTCGTATTCGTGGCCTACGGCGGCGCCGGTCCGCTGCACGCGACGCTGCTCGCGCGCGAACTCGGCATCTCCCGCACTGTCATCCCACCCGGCCCCGGCCACTTTTCCGCATTCGGCATGCTGGCCAGCCCGCTGCGCGGCGAGTCGATCCGCACCGTGGTCGGGCCACTGGACACCACCGACCTGACAGCGGCGTTCGTCCCGGTCGAGGAAGCGGCGGCAGCCGAGCTGGGCGAACACCGCAACGGCGAGCCCGGCAAGATCGACATCGATAGGTACGCTGAGCTCCGGTACGCCGGGCAGGAGCACACGCTGGAAGTTCCCGTGCCTGACCCGGCCGCTCTCGCCGACATCCGCGCCGCATTCGAGCGACGCTGCCTGGAGAACTACTCGTTCCGCCTCGATGCTCCGCTTGAGGTCGTCTCCGTCAGGGTCAGCGCGACCGAGGCGGTCGCGGAGATCAGCTGGACCGACCGCGCTGCGCCCGGAACGCAGCCGCCTGCACGGAGCCGCCTAGTCGACCTCGACCCCTACGGCGCTCCCCAGGAGGTCCCTGTGCTGGATCGCGCCAGTCTGCCCGGGCTGGCGGCCGAGCCCACCGGGACCGGCCAGCACTGGATCTCCGGGCCTTGCGTCATCGAAGAGTCGGCCGCTACGACGCTGGTCCTTCCCGGCCAGGTCGCGCGGCCAGACCAGGCTGGCAACCTGATCGTCGAGGAGCGGCCGTGAAACACGACGGCCTGCTCGCCGACGACCGGTTCACTATGGACGTGCTGCGCGAAGGCTTTGCCGCGATCAGCGACGAGATGTTCGTGTCGCTCCAGCGCACCTCGCAGAGCCCGATCATTTACGAGGTGCTCGACTTCGGAGTCGGCATCACCGACGCCGAAGGCGACCTGGTCTCGCAGGGCAACGGGATCGCCGGGTTCCTCGGCCCCCTGGGGGACGTGGTCAAGGAGACGATCGCGCGCCGGGACCTGCGCCGCGGCGACGTGATTATCGCCAACGACCCGTACGCGGGCGGCGGCACTCATCTGTCCGACGTCGCGCTCGTCCGCCCGGTCTTCGCCGAGGCCGAATCCGGCACCGAGCTGATCGGGTTCGCTGCGGCCAAGGGTCACTGGACCGAGGTCGGCGGCAAGGACCCCGGATCGTGGACCGCCGACTCGCAGGACGTCTACGCCGAAGGCCTGCAGCTCCCATTCGTTTGCGCCTATCGCGACGGCATGCCGCTGCCCGACATCCGCGCCATACTCGCCGCCAACAGCCGCCTGCCAGAGATGACCCTCGGCGACCTCGCCGCGCAGGCCGCCTGCCTGGAAGTGGCCGAACGCCGCCTGCTCGAAATGTGCGCCCGGTACGGCACCGCGACAGTGCGCAGCGCGATGCGGATCGCACTGGATCGCAGCGAGCGCTTGTGCAGGCATACCCTGGCCCGAATCCCGCACGGGGTCTTCACCGCAGAGGATTTCACCGACACCGACGGCCTCGGAAACGGCCCTTTCCCCGTCAAAGTTCGCGTCGAGATCACCGACAAGGGCGTGACCTGCGACTTCACCGGCAGTCACGCCCAGGTCCCCGGCCCGATCAACTGCACCTGGAGCGGCTTGGTCTCCGGTGTCCGCACCGTCTTCAAAGCCATCACCGACCCGGCCGAGCCCGCGACCGATGGCTGGTTCCGCCCGCTGACGATCATCGCCCCGCCCGGCTGCATCTTCAACGCGACGCGTCCAGCTCCGGTCGCGGCCTACTTCGAGGCCACCGAGATGGCCTCGGACCTGGTCTGGCACGCGGTCGCACCAGCCTTCCCCGACCGCCTGCCCGCGGGAACCTACGTTTCGGTATGCTCCACCTCCCTGGCCCTGAACCACCCGGACACCGGAGAAGAAGCCCTCCTTGTCGAGCCGCAGCCCGGCGGCTGGGGAGCGACCCGCGACGCCGACGGCCAGCACGGGCTGGTCTCTGTCGGCGACGGCGAAACCTACACGATCCCGGTAGAGGTTGCCGAGCAGCGTTACGGCGTTCTCGTCGAGCGGTTCGGCTTCGACATCGTCCCTGGAGCGGGCGCGGGTCGTCGGAGGGGCGGCCGCGGGCTGGTGCGCGAGTACCGGATCTGCAGCGAGGAGGCCCTCCTCACCGTGGCCTGGGGCCGCCACATGTATCCGCCGTGGGGAGCCGCAGGCGGCCGGGATGGTTCGCAGAACTACGTCGAGGTACTGCGCGACGGCACGCCCCTCGGTCCCCGGTTCGGCAAGGTCTCCCGGATGAAGTTGCACCGCGGCGACGTGGTCAGGCTGGTGACCGGCACCGGCGGTGGCTACGGCGATCCGCGCGAGCGGGAGGCCGGCCGCGTGCTGGCGGACCTGCGGGACGAACTCATCACTCCCGCCGAGGCGACTCACTTCTACGGGTCGTCGCTGTCAGGAGAGCTTGGTAACAATGCCAAACAGGACGGATACGTGGAGGAAACAATCGCATGAGTAGCGTTCGATCATGAAACACCTGCTCGACGAGCCCGCGCTGCGCTCGCTCGCCCGCGGCTGTGCCGTGCTCGGCACCGGGGGCGGCGGCGACCCGCGGATCGGGCTGCTGCTGGCGCTGCAGGCGCTCGAGGAGGTCGGGCCGACGGAGCTTGTGGACCTCGACGATCTGCCTGCAGACGCGTTGATCATGCCATGCGGGATGGTCGGCGCGCCGACAGTGCACATCGAGAAGATCGAGAACGGCGGTGAGGGAGCAGTCCTGCGCGAGCACCTTGAGCGGCTCACCGGTCGCACGGTGGCCGCCCTGATGCCCGCGGAGATCGGCGGATCCAACGGACTGCTCCCGCTGTGCTGGGCCGGGCGGATGGGGCTGCCCGTCGTCGATGCCGACGGCATGGGCCGGGCGTTCCCGCTAATCCCGCAGGTCACCATGCACCTAGCCGGGATCGATCCGAGCCCTGGCGTGATGACCGACGAGCGCGGTAACGTCCTGATCTTCCACGCGATCTCCGGCGCCTGGATGGAGCGGCTTGAGCGGTCCGCGGCCGTGGAGTTCGGTGGATCCGGAGCGGCGACCGAGTACACGATGACGGTCGGGCAGGCGCGCGGCGCCACGGTTCGGGGCACGTTCACGCTGGCTATCGAGATCGGCGACGCGCTGACGACCGCGGTCGGCGACCCGATCGCCGCCCTCCTGGCGGTGACTGGCGGGTTCCCGCTGATGAGCGGCAAGGTGACCGATGTCGAGCGGAGGACGACGAAGGGCTTTGTCCGCGGATCGGTCGTGATCGAAGGCATCGGCGATGATGCGGGGCGGCTGCTGCGGCTTGAGATTCAGAACGAGAACCTCGTCGCACTTGAGCAGGGCAGGGTACTCGCCTCGGTGCCTGATCTGATAACCGTCCTGGACGCCGAGACCGCCGATGCGATCCCGACCGAGCGGGTCCGGTATGGCCAGCGAGTCACCGTGATCGCCATGCCGTGCGCGCCGATCTGGCGATCCGCATTCGGGCTGCAGATGGCCGGGCCGCTCGCGTTCGGCTACGAGTTCAACTACGTGCCCGTGGAGGAGCTCGCCAGTGCCTGCGCTTGACTACCGCCTTGGCATCGACGTCGGCGGGACCAACACCGACGCGGTGATTCTCGACCGGTCCGATCAGGTCCTCGCGAAGGTTAAGGTGCCGACAACTCCCGACGTGACCGGCGGCATCGTGACCGCGCTTGACGCGGTGATCTCGACGGCTGGGGTCGCTGCCTCCCGGATCACGCACGCGATGCTAGGCACCACGCACGCCACGAACGCGGTGCTAGAGCGGCGCAAGCTCGGTCGCGTGGCCGTCATCCGGATCGGCGCGCCGGCCACGCTTGGCGTCCGGCCGATGTTCGAGTGGCCGGCCGACCTGACTGCCGTAGTGTCGGCCGGCGCGGTGATCGTGCCTGGAGGGATCGAGTTCGACGGCCGGGACCTGTCGCCGTTCGACGAAGACGCGGTCGCCAGGTTCCTGTCCTCGGTCGCCGGCAGCTGCGACGGAGTGGCGATCACCAGCGTCTTCGCGCCGGTCTCGCCGCGACATGAGCTACTCGCCGCCGAGATCGTCAAACGTGAGCTGGGCGAGGTCCACGTCTCGCTCAGCCACGAGATCGGCTCGGTCGGCCTGCTTGAGCGAGAGAACGCCACGATTCTCAACGCCGCCTTAGTAGGCGTGGCCGGCGACGTGGGCCGTGCCCTCGTGGAGGCTCTGGCGGCTCACTCGCTCTCCCCGGTGACGTTCTTGGCGCAGAACGACGGCACCTTGATGGCGCTGGACCACGCGCTGCGGTATCCCGTTCTGACGATCGGCAGCGGGCCCGCCAACAGCATCCGCGGCGCCGCCTTCCTCACTGGCCGGACCGACGCGCTGGTCGCTGACGTCGGCGGCACGTCGACGGACGTCGGGGTACTGGTGAACGGTTTCCCGAGGGAGTCCTCGCAGGGCGTCGAGATCGGCGGCATCCGCACTAACTTCCGGATGCCGGACCTGGTCACAATCGCTCTCGGCGGCGGCACCGCGTTGTCAGGAGACGCCGATGGAGGCAGGGTGCGGCTCGGGCCCGAGAGCGTCGGGTTCCGGCTGCGAGATGAAGCGCTTATCTTCGGCGGCTCGACACCGACGTTGACTGACGCGGCGGTAGCGGTCGGGCGGGCGCGGCTCGGGGATCCGTCCCGGATCGGGTCCTGGCGCGGGCTGCTCGAGGCGGCGTCGCGGGCAGCAGACGTGGAACTGGCCGATGCCATCGACCGGGTTAAGACCGCCAAGGGCGACCTGACGCTGATCGCAGTCGGCGGCGGCAGCATTCTGATCCCGGATGAGCTCGCCGGGGTCAGCGAGGTGATCCGGCCCGACCACTTCGACGCTGCGAATGCGATCGGCGCCGCGATCGCCTCAGTAAGCGGGCAAATCGACCGCATCTTCCATTTCGGGCCGGGCGGGCGGCAGGCTGCCCTTGACGAGGCTAGCGCGGAGGCCAGGGACCACGCGGTCGCTGCTGGCGCCGATCCCGAAACCGTCCAGATCGTCGAGCTGGAGGAGATTCCGCTCGCCTACCTCACCTCACCCGCGGTCCGGATCCGGGCCAAGGCGGCTGGTGCTCTAGGCGGACTCTCGGCGGACGCACACGCGAACGCGCGGGCCACCGAACTGGCGGGCGCGCACACGGACGCCCCGGCCGCGGCGGCGGGCGAACCGCCGCGCACCCGGTCAGGTATCCAAGCAAGTTACTAAGTTCACGCAGGGCAGCATTCGAGGTGGGAAATGAAAACGAACAGAGCCTGGGCAACGGTCTCCGTCGCCTCCGGACTCGCCCTTACGCTGCTGCTGGCGGCCTGCGGCGGCAGCAGTTACAGTTCCGGCTCTAAGTCGCCGACGTCGTCCAACGTGTTCACCTACGACACCTACACCCAGGTGATGGTGGACGGCTGGGATCCAGCGACCGAGTACTCCAACGGCATCATCGCTATGAGCAACATGTATCAGACGCTCACGCACTACAACCCTGTCACGCACCAGGTCGAACCGCTGCTGGCCACCAGCTGGACGCACTCTTCCGACGGCCTGACCTGGACATTCCAGCTCCGCCACGGCGTCTATTTCCACACCGGCCGGCTGTTGAGCGCCCAGGCCGCTAAGGCGGCCATCCTGCGCACCAAGGCCCTCGGCGGCGGGGCCTCCTACATCTGGGGCGCGGTAAAGACGATCGACGCCCCAGGTCAATACACGCTCGTGTTCCACCTGTCTTATCCGTCCCCGCTCGCGCTGGAGGCGTCGGCCGACTACTCCGCCTACATCTACGACACCCAGGCGGCTGGCCTGGGCGGCAACCTGACCAAGTGGCTGAACACGCCGCACGATGCAGGCACAGGACCCTACACATTGCAGACCTGGAACAGCGGCCAGGAGTTCGAGGTCATCCTCAAGGAGTTCCCCAAGTACTGGGGAGGCTGGAGCGGCTCGCACTACGCCAAGGTCGTATTCCGGGTGGTCCCGCAGGACACCACTGCGGCGCAACTCCTGCGCTCGAGCCAGGTCAATTTCGTCGAGCAGCTCAGCCCGACGCTCTGGCAGTCGCTGAAGGGGGTTTCCGGGATCAGCCTGGTCAGCTCGCCTTCCTGGCAGAACCTGCTCGCCCAGCTCAACAGTCAGTCGCTGAGCCTCCCGATCCGGCAGGCCATTTCCTACGACACCGACTACCCCGGCATCACCGCGGCGCTCGGCGGCGCGGGTGTACCCTCCAGCGGCATCGTCCCGGCCGGCCTGTTCGGCCACTTCACCAACCTGCCGAGCTACACCTACGATCCGGCGAAGGCTGCGGAGCTGCTGAAATCGGTCGGTTACGGACCCGGTAAGAAGCCGCTGAACCTCACCCTGACCTATACCGCAGGCGACACTAACGAGCAGGTCGTCGCCACGCTGCTGAAGTCCAGCCTGGCGAAGCTGAACGTCAACCTCAGCGTGCAGCCGCTAGCCTGGAACACGCAGTGGTCGAAGGCGAAGTCGTCGACGGCATCAACCCGGCAGGACATCTTCATCGAGTACTGGTGGCCCGACTATGCCGACCCGTACTCATGGTTCGTGAACCTGCTACTGGGTGAGAAGCAGCCCTACTTCAACTTGTCGTACTACTCAAACCCGGCGCTGAACACGCAGATCAACAGCGTTGAGTCGCTGGTAGCCACGAACGAGTCGGCGGGCAGCGCGCTGTACCGGACCATGCAGGTCGAGGTCCTGAAGCAGGCGCCGATCGTGTTCCTGTACAACGCCAACTACCAGTACGCGATGACGAGCAACTTCTCCGGCTTCCAGGTGAACCCGGCGTACCCGAACGTCATCTTCGTCTACGACCTGCAGCCGAAGTCGTAGCCCCATGCTGGTCTTCGTCGCGCGCCGGATCGCGCTCGCCGGCGTGGTGATCGTGGGCGTGATCGTCGTGACGTTCGCGGTCGCTCACCTGGTCCCGGGCGATCCGGCCGCGACGTGGGCCGGACCGCACGCCTCAGCCGCGCAGATCGTGGCGGCGCGGAGGTTCCTCGGCTTGGACCGGCCGCTGGGCGTGCAACTGTTCTCCTACATCGGCGGAATCGCGCGGGGAAACTGGGGCGTCTCCATTCACACGCACCAGCCGGTGCTGTCCGGCATCATGACGGCAGCGCCGGCTTCGTTGGAGCTCGTCATCACCGCACTACTCGTGGCTGTCGCTATCGGGATCCCGTTTGGCCTGATGTCGGCCCGGCGGCCCGGTCGGCCGGCCGACCAGGTCATCCGGGCCGGCTCGATCTTCGGCGTGTCGATGCCGATCTTCTGGATGGCGCTTATCCTCCAGCTGATCTTCTCGCAGAGGCTCAGGCTCCTGCCCGCCGCAGGCGAGTACTCGCCAGGCCTGCTATTCAGCCACCCGCTGATCAAGCGGACCGGATTCCCGGTGATCGACGCGATCCTCGGCGGCAACTGGCCAATGCTGGGCAGCACCCTGGGTCACCTCGTCCTGCCTGCGATCGTCGTCGCCGCTTATCCGGCCGGGCTCATTGCCCGCATGGTGCGGGCGCAGGTGCTCGACACGATCGGAGAAACGCACATACTCAATGCGCGGGCGCTGGGATTCCGCGAAGGGCAGATCTTCGGCCGCTTCGCCATGAAGCTGGCATGGCCCCCGGTCGCAGCCACGCTGGCGCTGGTGTTCGGCTACTCGCTCGTCAACACGTTTCTGGTGGAGTCCATCTTTGACTGGCCCGGCCTCGGCAGCTATGCGGCGGCGTCCATCACTACCCTGGACACCCCGGCGATCCTCGGCGTCACGTTGTTCGTCGCTATCGCCTACGTCGTCGCGAACCTGGTCGTGGACGTCGTGCAGGCCGCCATCGATCCCCGGATCAGGCTGTCATGATCGAGACCCCGACGATAGCCCCAGTTGATGCCGCGGTCCCGCGCGGCGCGCTCATGTGGCGTGCTCTGAGGGCCAATCCGCTGCTGGCGGTCGGCTGCACGCTGGTCCTGCTGATCGTGCTGGTTGCGATCTTCGCTCCGCTCCTCGCGCCGTCCCCCGCCGACGCCGGCACCGCGACGCATCCCTTCGTTGTGCTGCGGGCGCCGTCGGCCGGCCACTGGTTTGGCACCGATGAGGTCGGCCGCGACATCCTGTCCAAGGTCATATACGGGACCAGGGTTTCGCCGGTCATCGCGGTCATCGTCCTGGTGATCGCCTGCGGCGTCGGCGTGCCGCTGGGCGTCGCGGCCGGCTTCCTGGGCGGCTGGGTAGACGAGCTGATCATGCGGGTGACGGACGTGTTCCTTGCGTTCCCGCCGCTGCTGCTCGCGCTGGCGCTGGCCGCCGTGCTGCCTGCTAGCCTGACTAGCCTGACAATTGCGATCGCCGCGGTCTGGTGGCCCTGGTACGTCAGGCTGCTCCGCGGGCAGGCCGCATCGGTGGCGGGCCGGCCTTATGTCGAGGCGTGCCGGGCACTGGGCGTCTCCCGGCTGCGCATCATCTTCCGGCACGTCCTGCCGAACTCCGTCACCCCGCTGCTCGTGCAGGTGTCCCTGGACGTCGGCGGAGTCATCCTGACGGCCTCGGCGTTGTCATTCCTGGGACTCGGCGCCCAGGATCCGACGCCGGACTGGGGGCTGATGGTCGCCGAAGGTCAGAGCTATTTCACACCGGACTGGTGGCTGGTGACATTCCCTGGGCTTGCCATCCTGGTGACCGCGTTCGCGTTCAACCTGCTCGGCGACGGTCTGCGCGACCTACTCGATCCGAAGCGGAGCTTCCTGCCGTGACAGGGTTGGACCCCCAGCAACAGAGCGCGGGGCGTGCCGAGCCCGACGGGCCAGCGCGGGGTCTGGGCATCCGCAACCTGGAAGTGCGGTTCGGCGACCGCCGCGTCGCGTCGATCGACGACCTGCAGCTCGGCCACGCCGAGATCGTCGGCCTCGCCGGGGAAAGCGGCTCAGGGAAATCCATGACCACGCTTGCCATTCTGGGCCTCGCGCACACCGTCGGCGCCGCCGTCAGCGGCAGCGTCAAGCTCGACGGCCAGGAGTTGATCGGGCTCAGCGCCGAGGAGCTCCGGGCGATCCGCGGCCGTCGGATCGCCGCGATCTTCCAGAGCCCGTCGACCGCGTTCAGCCCGGTATACAAGGTCGGTGCGGTGTTCTTGAAGGCGCTGCGGCTGCACGGTGCCAGCAAGTCCGAGGCGGCGGACCGGGCCGCAGAGGCGATGCGGAAGGTACTGCTGTCTCCCGATCTGATGCGCCGGTATCCGTCTCAGCTATCCGGCGGTCAGCTGCAGCGAGTGGCGATCGCGATCGCGGTCGCGTTGCGCGCCGAGATCCTGCTGGCCGACGAACCGACCAGTGCGCTTGACGTCACGGTCCAGGCCGAGGTGCTCGACTTGCTGCGCGGCTTGCGTGCGGCCGTCGGCATGTCCATCTTGTTCATCAGCCATGACCTTGCTGTAGTCGCCGAGCTTTGCGACCGTGTCGCGGTCATGCGCCACGGCCTGATCGTCGAACAAGGTCCAGCCGGGCAGGTACTGTCGGCGCCGACTAATCCGTACACGATCGAGTTGCTGGAGTCCGTGCCCAAGCTGGCGAGCGCGACATGACTGCCGACCGCGGTGTCACTGCCGCCGGCGGAACGAGCCGCAAGCCAGAGATAACGGGCGAACGCGATAGTAGCGGCGCAGCGCCGCTGCTTCGGGTCTCTGATCTCACCGTCCGGTTCGGGCCCGTCCTGGCCGTAAACGGCGTCTCGCTCGATGTCCCGGCCGGCCCGTTCGGCCTCGGGTTGGTTGGCGAGAGCGGTTCGGGCAAGTCGACCATCGGGCGGGCCATCCTCCGCCTGGTGCGGGTGGCTGGCGGCAGCGTCACCTTCGACGGCAGGGATGTCGGCTCGCTGCGCGGAGCCGCGCTGAAGGGGTACCGCCGCGATGCGCAGGTCGTGTTCCAGGACCCGGATAACAGCCTCGATCCGCGTATGCGGATCGGCACCACGATCACCGAGGCACTGCGTGCCCATAACGTAACGCCGCGCCGCGGTACTGGCAGGCGAGTCGCCGAGCTGCTTGCCGAAGCGGGGCTAGACCCGACGTTCGCTGAGAGGTACCCGCACCAGCTATCTGGTGGTCAGCGCCAGCGCGTCGCGATCGCCAGGGCGCTCAGCGTGCAGCCTCGGTTGCTGGTCCTCGACGAGCCGACGAGCGCGCTGGACGTCCGGACCCAGGCCCGCATCCTGAAGCTGATATCAAGGCTGCGGGACGAGCGGCAGCTGTCATACCTGCTGATCACGCACAACTTCGGTGTGGTCAGCGAGCTCTGCGACCAGACGGCCGTGCTCTACCTTGGCCGGATCGCCGAGATCGCCCCCACCGATGTCCTGCTCAGCCTGCCTGCGCACCCGTATACCCACGCCTTGCGCTCAGCCGTACCTGAAGTTGAGGTAGCCGAGCGCCGGTCCAGGATCGTCCTGCCTGGCGACCCGCCGGACGCCGCGAACCCGCCGGCTGGTTGCGTCTTCCACCCGCGATGTCCGCTCGCGATCGACCTGTGCCGGACGCAAGTGCCGCGGCTTCGGGACGCCGCACCCGGACACCAGGTTGCCTGCCATCGTGCCGAGGACGTGCTGGCAGGCGCTCGGCTAACCGCCCAAAGGCAGCCGAATGGACTAGTTCAGCCAGAGGCATCCACGGGAACCTAGCGCCCGCCAACCCTTGACCCTGGCTAGTGAGTCCCTGCGATGCCGACTATCGGGTCGCTAGAACCTTGGCCTGGGTGCTGGCCGTGCACGGCAGCGAGGAATCCGGCGACGTTGCCGTGGGTCGTGGTCAGCCAGTACCCGCCGCTAGCGCCGTCACCCGCTATGCCGATGACGTTCCCGAAAAGGTTTCCTACGGGCATCGACCCATGCGAAGAGACATTGAAACCGTAGACCTTGCCCTTCGCGGTGACGAGCCAGTATCCCTGGTGAAGCGGATCGGCCGCAATTGCGGTCACCTTCGACAGCTTCCTGCTGCTGTAGGTGCCCGCGTCGAAGGCGTAGACCTTGCCGCCGGCGGTGGCGATCCAATAGCCGCCGGTGACCGGGTCAGTCGCGATGCCGGCAACGCTCGAAGTGAGACGGCCCTTGACCGACCCGTGGTTGGGCGCGCCGAAGGCGTAAACGTGGCCCTTGGCTGTCACCAGCCAGTAGCCAGAGCCCGACTTGTCCGCGGCGATGCCGACGACCGGTGATGCCAGGCGGCCGCTGACCGAGCCGTGGTTGGGCGCGCCGAAGGCGTAAACGTGGCCCTTGGCAGTGACCAGCCAGTAGCCGTCGGTAGACGGATCGTCGGCGATGCCCACGACCTTCGAGGCGAGTCGGCCGCTGACCGAGCCGTGGCTGGGTGCGTTGAACGAGTAGACCTGGCCGCCGGCCGTAGCAAGCCGGTAACCCTTTGGCTGCGCGTCGTATTTGCATAGCTGCGTGGCCAGCGTCCCGCCCACCGGAGTTCCGAGGCCGGTCGCCTTGTCGTAGCCCTTAAGCACCGGGTACTGGTTTCCCGGCTGCCAGTTCGTGAAGTTGTTGTTGACGTTATTCGGATAGTGAGAGGACGTTACGACGTCGTTGAGCACGATGGCTTTGACGGCAGGCGAGGCCGTGAAGTAAACCGTCGGGTTGGCGAACCCGGCCGGCGATGAGGGGCATTTCGCGTCGGTCATGGCTATGAGCGCTGCCCAGAGTGGCGCGGCCGCGCTGGTTCCGCCGACTGGGAACCACCCGCCGTTGTGCCACATGAGGTAACCGGTCTCGGGGTCGGCGTCAGCCGAGACGTCTGGGACGCCTCGAGCGCCGCCTGATGAGACTCCGAACGCCTTCTGGTACGACGGTTCCGCGAAGAGGGTGGATTCACCGCCGCCGCCCGCTCCGTGTCCGTCGTAACCGTCATTCCAGACGACCTCGAAGTTGCGCTGCACTGGACTGGAGTTCACGATCGACGTGCCGCCGACGCTCAGCACCCAAGGGTCGCTGGCCGGGAAGTCCGCGCTCAGCTCGTTGGCCTTCTTGTCGTTGTCGAAGCAGCCTTCGGACCCCGAGTCGCCCGAGGACACGACAACGGTCTGGCCCTGAACGGCGTTCTGCTCGAAGATCACGTTCAGCGTCGCCGCGAAGCTTGCCGGGAAGTATTTCTCGCAGCCGCCGTACGACACGGACTCGACACGGGCGCGGTCCTGGATGGCCACGGTGCCATACACGTCGTATAGCCCAGTGCCGCTGCTCGGGCCGCGGTAGACGATGATGTTTGACCGCGGTGCCAGTACCGCCACGTTCTCGATGTCCAGGGCGGCCTCACCCTCGCCTGCACCGTGTGCCTTGTAGCCGTCGATCTCCTGGTAACTCACCTTGGCGCGGGTGCCGTAGCAGTTCTGATAGGCCGCGATGTCAGAGGGCAGGTTCGGCTCGTCGAACTCCACTATCCCCACGGTCACGCCCTGGCCGAAGTCGCCCGCGTGGTAGAGCGGGGAAAACTCATAGGAGTAGGCAAGCTGGTCCTCGGTGAACACCCACGAGGCTCCCGTGTTGAGGCTGGCCTGCTCCGAGACGGCAGCCGGGCATGGCTGCGGTCCGCCCGTCGGATCGCCATTCGGAATAGCGGGTCGTGCCGCGCGCCGTGACCGTGCCGGACTCCCGGCGAAGCTCGGCCTGGCGACAAGGGGCTGCATCTGGACCAGGCTGTCAAGGCCAACGATCGCCTGCACATGCGCGGCTGCCGCGGCTGGCAGGCGCGGTGCGCTGGTGTTGCGGAAGCCGGTGTGCCCGCCCGGCAGCCGGTAGGTGGCCAGGGTCGTTTGGAACGCGCTCTGGATCGCCCCGGCCGTCGCCGTGACCGGGACGCTCAGGTGGTTGCCGCTGATGGCACCTGGGTGCAGGCCGAGCGTGCGGAGTGCGGACCGTACGCTGGTGATCGCCGCCTGGGTCGGACCGAAGACGGACGGAAACGCCCCGGCGGGCAGGTAGTCGTGGTACATCGGCGAGCCCGGAGTTGACACCTCAGTGGCGTACCTGCTGAGTGCCGCAGGATCTCGCGGCGCCAGCACTACGTCCAAGTGCACGACGGCGGAACTCGGCACCGTTCCGATGCGCACCGCGCCGCTCGGGATGGGGGCGTCCGCCGGGACGGGGGCTAAGGCCGACGCCCCTAAGCCCGTCGCCGGCTCGGCCTGTGCAGATGCAGCCATCGTCAGGTACGCCGCGGATACTGCGACGCTTGCGATTCCGGCGATGATCGCGCGGGCCCGCAGCCCGACAGGCCTGCCGTGAGCTCGTGACTGCTGACCGTTCTTCAACGGTGTCTCCCTTCGGCCGTCATGCCGACCCGATCCGACTGCCGTCCGCGGACATGCGGCCCCGTAACCGGAACAGGGTGGTCACGACCTGAAGGGCGGATAGCTGCTATGCGATAGTGCCTTAGGCCGGGCATCCCTGCAAGAGTCATTTTGGCAAGGGAAAAACGGCGCGGCGCGCGGGCCGGTTGCGCGCCTGCCGCCAAACTCGCGCTCAACCCGTCTGGGAGGTGAGCGTCGGCACCAGGTAAACCTGGCGGCCGAGCGCCAGCACAAGGATCTCACCAAGCTGGCGGAACAGCCGCAGAGACTCGGCAGCGTCCTTGGCGGCACCGGCACGGTCGCTTGGACGTCGACGGCATGCGACCTGACGGACCGCAGGCGGGCAGTGAGATGGGGATCCCCGAGTCGCCGACCTCCTCGAACACGCCGCAGAGGTAGCGTACTTCGATGAGTGCTGCGCCCTCGACCGTCCAAGCGGCTCGCGAGCCCCCCCGCGGCTGTCTGCGGAGGTCAATGCCCAGGTCTGCACTCTCGTCGCTTGACTGCTAACCACGGCCGTGGGCAGTATTCGTTTAAGACGTGTCCACCGATCCGCTGTCAGGGATCGGCTTCTGTCGATCTGCGCTTGCGGAATCATGGCTCCAGACCTCAGCCGGAGGTTCAAACGTGGACATCAACGGCTGTACCCGAACAACTCGTTCTTTGACG
>CAVQCR010000006.1:0-382275 GCA_963711055.1 uncultured Actinomycetota bacterium
GCATCGTCGCGGTCACGGCGGCATCCGCCGCGTCCGTCGAGGGCACGGAGCCCACGGTCATCCTGGCCGCCGTCGACGACTCGCCGATGGCGAGCATGGTGACCGAGGCGGCGGCGCGGCTGGCGGGGCTAGGCGGCCGAGCCGTGCATGTCGTGCACGCCAGGGAAGCAGCCGTGGCCAGTGAGGTCGGCGTCGACGGCGAGGATATCGACGACGCGCGGGCCCTGGTTCGCCGGCACCTCGATCAGCTCGCCGCGCGCCACGTCCCGGCCGAAGGGCAGATCCTGCTGCACGCCGCCGATCATGGCGCTGCGGGCCGGATGGTGGCCGAGTACGCCGACGCGGTCGGGGCTACCACGATCGTCATCGGCGCGCCCACCCACGGCGGGCTTGGGGAGCTGATGGACGCCAGTACCAGCCGCGAACTGCTGCGCAGGGCGAGCAGCCATATAGTGATCATCAATCCGGCTGCGCCGATGCTTCCCGCCGTGCCGCTGCGCGCGGAGCCCGCCGCGGCCGCCAGCTAGCGAGAGGAACGCCATGTCGGTTGTGGTTGTGGCCACTATCGTGCCCAAGCCGGAGCACCGCGACGAGGTCATAGCAGCCTTCCGCGACACCATCGCGCAGGTACACGGCGAGGATGGCTGCGAGCTGTACGCGCTGCACGAGGCACCGGACCGGCTGATCATGGTCGAGAAGTGGGCGAGCCCTGAGGCGCTCCGCACGCATAGCAAGGGCGCCGCTCTCGCAGCCTTGAACCCGCAGCTGGCCGGCAAGGTCGCGGGGCCACCCGAGGTGATCGTGACGCAGCCGGTGCCGGCCGGAGACCCCGACAAGGGCCAGGTCTAGCCTTTCCGCAGGCCAGCCGGAAAACGGATTGCGCCGGCCAGGGCAGCCGCTGCTGGAGTGCAGGGACTCCTGACCGCGCAAGTCGGCGGACCCCGTTCCCCTCACACACGAAAACTGGTGCCGACGGTGTTAGGCACGAACGCAGCTGGGAAGCGAACGGACATCGCGTGCTGGGCACGCCAGCCCGTGCAATGCGCCGGGACGAGGTAGCCCGGATTCATCGCAGCCAGGTCGTAAGCGCGCCGCGCCGGGCCCTGGTCTGGCATGAAGATGTCGGTAACGTTGTCCATCAGCGTGGTCACCACGACGGCCTCGACCGGCTCCGTATTGATCGTTAGCGCTGGCTCTACGTCGTGCAGTACGGCGGGAACGAAGCCCGCAGGGCTCTCATCAGTGCACACAGGCCCATGTTAGAGAGAGCACGAAGCGAACGACGGAAGGGCGGCCGTGCGGGTATTCGGGCCAGATGGTTACTGGGTCAGCGACGACCCGTCGCTGATCGACATGGCGCGGGTGCATGACTGGATGAGCCGTCAGAGCTACTGGGCCGAGGGCCGGTCCTTCGACGTAACGGATCGCTCGGTGCGGCATTCGCTGGTGCTCGGCCTGTATGCGGCCGACGGCTCGCAGGCAGGCTTCGCCCGCCTGGTCACCGACAAGGCCACCTTCGCCTGGCTGTGCGACGTCTTCGTCGACTCTGCGCATCGCGGCCGGGGGCTCGGCGCGTTCCTGGTAGCGCAGGCGACCGGGCATCCCGATGTGGCGGGAATCCGGCAGGTCCTGATGGCCGAGCCTGGCCGCACGTTGTACCGGCGGCTTGGGTTCGGCCCGCTGGCGCGCACCGAGCGCTGGATGGAGCGGCCTGGTGGCTAGCCCGGGGCGTTCGCCCCGGCCACGACCCGGTCCGTCCACTGAATCAGCTCCGCGACGACCTCGTCGGAGTTCGTCTCGTTCAGGATCTCGTGTCGGCCGCCTGGATAGGTCCTGACCGTCACGTCGCGCAGGCCCGCCGCCGCGTACCGGTCGGTGAGCGGCGTCAGTAGCGTCAGGCCGCCGTTGACTGGGTCGGCTTCACCCACCGCGATGTAGACCGGAAGGCTGGACCGCATGGCCGACACCTGGGCCGGGTCGGCAAGCCGCCGCGCGCCGATGAACATGTCCTTCGCTGACTGCGGGTCGATGCCGAACCCGCACATCGGGTCCGCGACGTAGGCATCGACGACGGTGTCGTCGCGCGAGAGCCAGTCGTAGTCGGTGCGGGCCGGCTGAAACGGCGCGTTGAACATCGCCAGGTCCAGAGGCTGATCCAGGTCGAGTGCCGGTTCCAGCAAGTCGATGACGGCAGTTCCGGTCAGCACGGCGGCGTCGACGTCTGCGCTGTGGTCCAGCAGGTACTGCTGGACCGCGAACGAGCCCATGCTGTGACCAAGCAGGATCACCGGCAAACCTGGCTGCTCAGCGCGAATGCGCGTCGTCAGCAAGCCGATGTCGTCGACCAGGGCCGGCCAGCCGCCCTCGCCCAGGTCACCAGGCTGATCCGGGCTGGCGCTGGCGCCATGGCCGCGCTGGTCCTGCGCATAGACCACGTAGCCAGATTCGGTCAGCGCCTGCGCCAGGTGCCCGTAGCGCTGGGCGTGCTCGCCCATCCCGTGCGTGATCTGGACTGCGGCGCGCGGCTGCCCGGCCGGGTCCCAGCGGTAGGCGGCAATCTGCGCGCCGTCCGACGAGGCGTAGCTGAACCTGCTCGGAGCCATGGCGATCCTTCCGGTCGGTCTGCCTGTTGCGGCTCCGTCAAGTATCGCCATCGGGGCCGGAATATCCAGAGCTTGGATTATCAGCAGCCCGGCGCAGGACGGCATCGACGGGGCGGCGCCTACTGACCGCCGTCTGCGTGACGGTTCCGAGCCGGAGCATCAGCTGTGGGTAATCGCCCTCGCATAGCCGGGAGCGAATCAACTCCCGTGGCTCTGCGAGCTCAAGCGGCTGGCTGTGCATCGCCGCCGCCACGCCGCAGCAGGCGCCGGTCAGCAGCAGTCGCTGCAGCGCCTGTCCCGCGGCCACCCAGTCCGCCGGACGGTCTTGAGTAGTCGTGAGCAGGCAGGCCACGCCAGCCGAGTGGCTGACGGTGGGCGAGCCAAATCGGGGCCGGCCCCAGTCGCGGCCGTGGGCAAAGTCGCGGCCCGGAAAGTCCGGCAGCGTATGCTCTGGCCGGTTTGGATAGGCGGTATGCGGTACTCCGTCGCGCCGCACGCTTTCTGGCCGCACCACCCAGGCTGCCAGTTCCTGCACGTACCTTGCGTCGGCATGCTGTCTATCCTCAGCCGACTGGACCTCGGCCGCGAGCATGGCGCAGTCGGCTGGGTCAGCGATGATGCGAAGTGCTGCGCCGTCCCTGGCCACTCCTGCGGCAAGCACGGCCAGCAGCTCGGCAGACAGCGGCAGCGGATCGAAGCCGCCGCGGTGCGTGCGCCGCCTCGTCACCTGCCGGAACAGCTGCTGTTCGAACTCGGCGGCCGGCTGGCGCCCGGCGCAGCTCACCAGGGCGATCAGCAGCGGCTCTGCAGGATCCGGGAGCACCTGGGTGTCGGGCACGTAGCCGAGCGAGCGAACCGCCAGCCTCGCGTTGAACAGCGCGGCACCGCAGCTGATGAGCATCTCGCGGCCGCTGGCATCGGCCACTGTCAGTTGCCGGCCGGCATCGGCGAACATGGTGAGCCCGGCATCGCCAAAGGTGAACCACCACGGCTGGGTGTTGTGCACCGACGGCGCCCAGATTGCGGCCTGGACGATGTACGCGGCCGTCACGGCGGCCGAGCGTGGCGCATCCTCCGCGCCAAGCGTCGGCCCGGCGTCTCCGCCGCCTGCGAGTCCGCCAGCTGCGAGCGGGCGATCGGCCATGCACCCTCCTGATCAGCAGGCTCGTGCCTGACCTGACTAGCAAGCCCCCGGGCTGCTGGTGGGGGACAGATGCGAAGGTCCGCAACTGGCGGGACGTTCGGCTGGACTCAGCCGCCGTCGTACTCGTCGTGGCGGCGCCACCAGGGGCCGGTTTCGTTCCGGCCGCGCGGCGCACGGTCCAGCCATTGATACATACCCCACAGGCCGTCGAGCCCGCGTGCATACGTCGAGTAGGTGTGGTACACGACCCCGTCCTCAAGCGCGAAGGCGCTCATTCCGGGAGATTCCTGCCGATAGGTCGCCCAGTCCGTTCCCACGCGCCCGGAGAATGCGACGACCCACGGACTGTCTGGGCTGGGATCGAGGTCCGGCCGCATGTCGATCGTTGTGAAGTTGTAGTCGATTGGCCCCGACCGCTGCTGCTCATCAGTGTGCGCGGTGTAGAAGTCGTAGCTGAAATCACTGCTGAATGACGATGCCCACGGGAAGCTCCAGCCCATCCGGTGCTTGTACCCCTGCAGCTTCGCGAGCGGAGCACGCGACACCGCGCAGAGCGTGACGTCGTGATTCGCCAGGTGGACGACAGAGCCGTCGAAGCCATCGGCGATCGCCGAGCAGGACGGACACCCTCCGGTGTACTCCGGCCCGAACATGAAATGGTAGATGAGCAGCTGGGAGCGGCCCGCGAAGAGATCCGCAAGGGACGCGGTGCCCTCGTCAGTCTCGAAGCGGTAGTCCTTGTCGATCCGGACCCAGGGCAGCTCCTGCCGTCGCCGCGCCAGCTCGTCGCCGCGCCGCGTCAGCTCCTTCTCGGCCGCAAGCAGCTCCTTTCGGGCAGCAAGCCACTCTTGCCGGGTACCGGTCTTGTGATCGGTCATTTGTTATCTCCTCCTGCGGTCTCGCGGACATGGTGCTCTTGTTGACACGACTGTTGACACGACAGCTTTGCGAGGCGCTACCGGCCCCGGCGGCCTCTCACATCGGTAGCGTGAGCCAGGGAACCGAGGCGGGCGCGATGATGATGAGAAATCCCAGGCCGACCATCGCGAGCGCCAGCGGAAAATCGATGGCGGCTCTGGCCGGCAGGAGCTTCTGGGCGACGACTACGACGGCGATCACCGACATCCAGGCGATGCTCATGATGCCGAGCGCCACCAGCATCAGCATCAGCCCGATGCTCGAGCCGACGCAGTACAGCCCGAACCCGAACCCGGAATGCGCGCTTTCATGGCAGCGTCGGCGGAAGTGCCGCTTCAGCGGCGTGAGCTCGTAGCCGCCAGCCGCGATCGTGACGACGCCGGCGGCGATGGAGCCATGCGGTCGGTACGTCGCGTACACCGCGATGCCGACAAGTGCCCAGACGGCAAGGTAGGACCCGACGAACAGAGGTACGGCGCGTGCTCCGCTGGCCTGAGCACGTTTCACGACCGCGGGGACCGCGCCCGGCAGCATCATCGCGGCCATCATCCACACCCACAGGCCGACAAAGAACGTGAACGAACCCAGCCGGGTCGCAGTCCCCATGTCCATGCCGTTCATCTGCCGCACAGCGACGACCCAGGAGGCGGCGGCGAGGCTGAGCATCGCCGTCAGCGCGGCTGCCGTCGCCGCGATCCTTGCGGTCGTCATGGGGACGGAACGCGGAACGGGCGTCGCTTCCTTCGCAGTCTGATCGGCCGAGACGGTATTGGCGAAACTTTGATCACTCATGATTCCCTCCAGTTTCGCGGTTTTCGCGGTACGGGTTTGCGTGGGCCAGCGAGCCGATGGCGAGCCTCACCTGCTGAGGTGGTCCCGCAACGCCTCGAGCCGGCCGTCCCAATCTCGGGCCAGCGCGGCCAGGAACTGCTGCGCCACTTGCATCGGGGCAGAGCGGAGCCGGTACCGGACCCGGCGCCGCTCCCCGGGTTCGGCCGTCACCAGGCCCGCCTCGGCCAGCAGGGCCAGGTGCTTGGCAATCGCCTGCCGCGTGATCGGCAGGCGCCCGGCCAGGTCAGTGGCCGTAGCGGGGCCACCCGAGGCCAGCGCGGCCAGAATGGCGCGCCGGCTCGGGTCGGCCAGGGCGACGAAAACCTGCTCGGCGATCGCCTCGATGTCAGGCGGCATCGAGGTATGCGACCAGCTCGCCCAGCTCGCTCGCCCAACCGTCGGTGTTGCCGTCGTACGCCTTGCTGTATGCGTCGTCTGGCAGCTGGGCGAAGCCGGATTCGACCACGGTCAGCCGCGTGCCCGCACCGGCCGGCTCGAGCGTGAATTCGACGTAGGTGCGGCGCGGATCGTCATCGGGCAGGCCGTAGATGTGCCAGGTGAAACCGAACACCGCCGGCTCCTCGACCCGTTCGACCCGCATGTCGGCGATGTGGCCTTCGCTCCACGTCATCTGGGCCGATCCGCCCGGACGCAGGTCGATCGTCGCCTGGTCGCCGAACCAGCTGGCCAGACCCTCGGCCGTGGTAAGCGCGGCCCACACCTTGGCCGGCGGGTGCGCGATCTCGACGACCCGCTCGATGCGATCGGGGAATGCCATGACAGCCTCCAAGACGTAGCAACTGATTGGTTGCCATAATATAGCAACCGATCGATTGCGTCAACACGCGCACTGCGGTCACTGGCCGATAAAGGGCCCGTCGGCCGGATCCCCGGGTTAGTGCACGCTGAGGACCGGCAACTGCACGTGCGCTGGGTGCATTGAGTCGGCGAACACCTCGAACCGGCAGCGCTGGCCGGATCTGGCCGCGCCGAATGGCTCGTCCGTGCCGAAACTGCGCGCGTACCGCGGGAACGCGCCCCCAGTGACCTGCACGCGCATCCGGTGACCCGCGAGCATCCGGTACGCCGTCGGGAAAAGCGTCACGTCCACCGCGAGCACGCCATCGGCGCCGGCCTCAACGTCGGGCGCCGGCACGGTCTGGGGGCTCAGCCTTCGGATGCCGTCAACCACGTTGCGGGACACGCCCCCGGTGTCCACGTCGCATAGCCGGACGAACACGTCCGCGTGTGGCAAGCTGGTGCGAACGTAGATGCGGGCCGTTACCTGGCCGACGAGATCCGTATCCGCGCGGAGCGGCTCGCTGGTATAGGTGAGCACGTCCGGCCGGGATTCGACGGCCGCGTTGTCGGCCTGCTTGCCCGGCGGGTTGAGCAGCGGACCGCCAACTGACGGCGTCGGGTCAGCCGGGTCATAGCTGAAGGTGGCTGGCGCAGCGGATCCGGGTTCGGCTTGGGTAGCCAGGCCGCCCGCTGCGCGCAGGTAATAGCTGACAGCAGACGACCCGGCCGGCGGCCACTGCTGGCAGTCCAGCCAGGTCCCCGCCTGCTGAAGGAACAGTCGCACGTGCGGGCCGCCTGGAGGCGGGCCCCCGGCCAGGTGATGACTGAGCCACGCGATGTCCTGCTGGGTGATCGCGCGCAACTCGCCTGGCTCGCCATGCAGCCACGGCCCTACCGTCAGCCGGGCGGATACGCCGGCGTCGCGGAGCGCCGCGTAGTCACGCAGTTGCTCGGGCAGGAAAAGGTCCCACCAGCCTGTCACCATGCTGACGGGCGGCATCCTGGTCAGGTCAGCGCCGTCATGGTCAACGCCGGACCAGAACGAGTCACCCGGCGCTGCGTGGTCGACGAAGTCCCGCCAGAACAGCACGGGTGCGCCGGCCACGTCCACGTCGGCGGCCTGCAGCGGCACCTTCCGCAGCGCCCGCTTGATCCGGGCCACCTGCAGCGGGTTGGGGATGAGGTGAGGCAGCCGCCCACGCTCCTGATTACCGATCAGGGCGGACCAGGTCAGCGCATTTCGCAGGCCGGGCGCGCCATGCTCGTAGAACGCGGCGGTGATCCTGGCCGCAGTGATGTGCAGCGAGACCGACTTGAGCGGCGGATCGACGTAGGGCGCGATCGCCCACTGGGTGTGGCCCAGGTAGCTGCCGCCGACCATGGACACGGTGCCGTCGCACCACCGCTGGTTACGCAGCCACGCCACTGTGGCCAGGCCGTCGGCGTGCTCATGCAGGAACGGCCTGAACTCGCCGCCGGAACCGAACGTGCCGCGGGTGCTCTGGATGAAGACCTGAAACCCCTGACGCGCGAGCGGGGCGGCGAACAGTACGGCCGCCACACCGGCCCGCCCGTAGGGGGAACGGATCAGCACGACCGGACGCGGGCCGTCGGCACCGGCGGGCCGGTAGTGGTCTCCGAGCAGCACGACGCCATCAGGCATCGGCACTGCCGACGTCGCGCCGGGTAAGGTACGGCTCGTCCGCGCGAGGCAGTCCGAGCGCCCGGTCAACCGCCCGGCCGGTGATGCGTGACAGTGGATTCATGTCACGTACTGTGTCACGTGCCGTGCGGCTTGCCGGCAAACGCCTGGCAAGCCAGTTGAAGGCTGCCGGGCCGAGGGTAGCGGCCGCGCCCGCACTACCACGTGACCGGAATTATCCGCTGCGCGAGATTCTGCGGACGCCGTAATGCCCTTATCGTGGATTTCGGGGCAGCCGGGATTGTCGTGCCGACTGCTGGCTGGCGAAAGGCGGAAACCGTGGCGCCGGAGATCAACCTCGTCGACCCCGACGTTTACCAGCGCTGCGGGCCGCCGTATGAGCAGTTCTCCTGGCTGCGCGAACACCAGCCGGTGTGCTGGCACGCATTTGGCGGCGAGCCCGGCTGGCCAGGGTTCTGGGCAGTAACCCGGCATGCGGACGTCGAGTACCTGTCCCGGCATCCGGAGCTCTTCTCCTCCGCCCGCCGGCTGTCGCTGTTCGGTGAGGTCCCTGAGGCGCAGATCGAGCTGCAACGGCTGATGATGCTGAACATGGACCCCCCGCAGCACACCCGGCAGCGAGCCTTCGTGAACCGCGGGTTCACGCCCAGGATGATCGGGCGGCTCGAGTCGCATATCGCGCAGATCTGCCACGAGCTCATGGACGAGGTGCAAGGGCGTGGCCAGGCCGACTTCGTCACCGACATCGCCGCACCGCTGCCACTCTGGGTGATCTGCGAGCTAGTGGGCGCGCCAGTTGAGGACCGCGGACGCATTTTCGAACTGTCGAACCTGCTGATCGGGTCCGCTGATCCGGAGTTCCAGGTCGCGCCCCAGGCCCAGCAGAACGCCGCCGCCGAGGTCTATGCCTACGGGGCCATGCTGGCTGAGCGCCGCCGGGATGAGCCCGCCGACGACATCGTTACTCAGTTGCTGCGGCCCAACGACAACGGCGAGGCGCTGACCAGCGATGAGTTCGACCTATTCTTCCTCCTGCTGACGGTGGCGGGGAACGAGACCACCAGGAACGCGGCCGCCGGGGGCATGCTCGCCCTTTTCGAGCATCCGGATCAATGGCAGCGGCTGCTGGACGAGCCCGCGCTGATCCCGACGGCGGCCGAGGAGATCGTGCGGTGGGTCAGCCCGGTAAACCTGTTCCGCCGGACGGCCACCCGCGATACCGAACTGGGCGGCCAGCAGATCGCCGCGGGTGACAAGGTCGTAGTTTTCTACGCCTCGGCCAATCGCGATGAGGATGTCTTCGCCGCCTCCCAGCGGTTCGACGTCGGACGGGAACCCAATCCGCACGTCGGCTTCGGCGGCGGCGGCCCCCACTTCTGCCTGGGCAGGCACCTGGCGGCGGTTGAGCTTCGCATCTTGCTGCAGGCCCTGACTGAGCGGATGCCGAAAATCCAGCTGGACGGCGAGGTCAGCAGGCTCCGCTCGAACTTCATCAACGGCATCAAGCACATGCCGGTCCGGTTCTGACCAGCCGCGGCTGCTCCGGGTCCTGCACGGGGCCTTGACCGCGACCAGGACGCGCGCAACCTCGGTCATCGTGCAGCCGTTGCCGCCTGCGGTATACCTGACCTGGATCGTGGCCGATTATGGGTGGTCGCTCCGGCGCGAAAGGAGCACAGATGGGTTCGGGTCAGGTTGGAGTCGGATTGGTTGGGGCCGGGTTTATCGGCCAGGTGCATGCCGAGGCGTTCTCGCAGTCGGCGCTGGCGTCCGTGCGCGCCGTTGCATCCCGGTCGCGGGAGCATGCGGCGGCCTTCGCGGCGAAGTGGGGCATCCCGGCGTGGCACGACGACTACCGCGAGCTGGTCGCGCGTCCCGACGTTGATCTGGTGAGTGTCGCCGCGCCGAACTGGCTGCATCGCGACATCGTGGTAGCTGCGGCAGCCGCTGGCAAGCACGTGGTGTGCGAGAAGCCGCTGGCCCGCACGCTGCAAGAGGCCGACGAGATGATCGCTGCCTGCGCGGCCGCGGGGGTCAAGCTGATGTACGCCGAGGACATCTGCTTCGCGCCGAAATACGTCCGGGCCAAGGAACTCGCCGATGAGGGAGCACTGGGAGAGGTGTACCTGGTGCGTCAGTCGGAGCAGCATTTCGGGCCGCACTCGGACTGGTTCTGGGATCCGGACCTGGCCGGCGGCGGCGTCCTGATGGACATGGGCTGTCACGGCGTCGAGTTCGCCCGCTGGGTGCACGGCAAACCGGCAGCCCTGTCGGTGACCGCGGAGGTCGGCACCTTCGTCCACCACCAGCGCACCAGGGCCGACGATCACGCCATCGTCACCGTCCGGTTCGAGGGCGATCGGCTGGGCTTGATCGAGGCAAGCTGGGCTCGGCCGGGCGGTGTGGACGACAGGGCCGAGATTGCCGGCTCGCGCGGAGTCGTCTATGCCGACTTGGTGCGCGGCTCGTCGCTGACGACATTCAGCGACGTGGGCTACGGCTATGCGGTGGAGAAGGCCCCGGACACCCGCGGCTGGACGTTCACCGTGTTCGAGGAGCTGTGGCATGGCGGCTACCCGCAGGAGATGGATCACTTCGCGCGCTGCGTCGCCGAGGACGCGGCGCCGCGCGAGACAGGCGAGGACGGCCGTGCGGTCCTTGAGATCATCTACGCCGCGTACCGGGCGGCGCGGCAGGGCCGGGTGCAGCTGCCGCTGCAGCTGACCGACGACGAGGCGGCCCGGCCGCCGTTCGCGCAGCTCCACCCTGAGCCAATCGGCTAGCGCCGCAAGAGTCTGCCGCGAAGCAGGAAACGCCACCGAAGTTCGCGACCCTGGTGAGGAAGTATGAGTGGTAGCTGCTGCGCCAGCGACACCTACCACTCATGCTTTTTCTGGCCTGGGCTGTACCCGACCGGCTAACGCGGTCGTCTCCCGGCCAATTCGCTGTCAATTCACGCGTGCCTGGGCGACACTTAACTTGACGCACGGCCTGCGTTAAGCGGGCAAGCCGACATTCCATCTGGGAGAACCCGATGGGGAAATTGCGAAGCCGCGCCGCGGTTGTCAGCGCACTGTCCATCGTGACCGGCCTGATCAGCTTCGCCATTGTTCCCCCTCCGGCTGGCGCGGCTGCCGCACTCACTGGATCGGCCTGGCGCTCGACGGAGATCCTCGCGCCATCGAACGCCCTCCCGAGCCCGCAGGCGACGCTCGACGCTGTGGCGTGCGCGAGCCCTGGGTCATGTGCCGGAGGCGGCATGTACGAATCCAAGGCGAAGGCATTCGAGCCAATGGTCGTGTCCGAGTCGAAGGGCACCTGGGCCCGGCCTCAAGAACTACGTCTGCCTTCGAACGCGTTCGTCGCGAACCCGGTTGCACCGGTGAGTTCGATCGCCTGCACTGCCGTCCAGTCGTGTGTCGCGGTCGGCGCGTATGACTACAACAACTCTGGTGGCCAGCACGGATTCATCGCCACCGAGTCGAAAGGCCACTGGGCACGTGCAGCCCAAGTTACGTTGCCTGCCAACGCTGCCACGCATGGGAGTGTTGCCACTCTCGCCGCGGTAGCCTGCGTCGGAGCCGGTTCCTGCCTTGCTGTCGGCGGTTACCTGGACAAGGCGGGCGGCTTCGAGCTGATGGTTGTGCCGGAATCGAACGGCCATTGGGGCCAGCGCGAGAGAGATCGCAGCACCTAGCAATGGCGCTGCGAACCCCAACGCAACCCTTGACGCGGTGACATGCTGGCGAGCCGGCAACTGCGCGGCTGCCGGCGCATACGCCGACAGGTCTCAGCACCTCCAGCCGCTCGCCGTCGTGGAATCGGATGGCCATTGGGGGCATGCGGCCGAGATAGCAGTGCCTTCGAATGCCGGCCCGGACCCCGGCGCCATGCTCGCCGGAGTCGGCTGCAGCTCAACCGGTGCCTGCACGGCCGTGGGCGGCTATTTCGACAAGACAGCGGCCTCGCATGCGATGGCCGTGAGCGGCACAAAGCACGGATGGGCGCGCGCTACCGAAATCCGGCCGCCGCGGGCCAATGGCTTCGAGGCCGCCTCACTCGATGCAGTCTCCTGCACCGCTGCTGGCTCTTGCGTGGCGGTGGGCAGCTACATACTCAACTTCGCGGCCGTGCCGATGGCGGTGATCGAGTCGGCCGGGAAGTGGAAGCCAGCGACCAACGTCACACCGCCGAAGAACCAACTGACCGGCATGTTCAGGGACGCGACCCTCTTGTCGGTTGCCTGCATCAAGGGCCACGCCTGCACTGCGCTGGGCTGGTATGTGGACCGGTCACATCGTCAGCAGGGCATGGCCGCCACCAGATCTACGCCGTGACGGCAGGCACCGGCAAGCTGAGCGCGCAGACCACCTCAAGGCCCCGTTGCGCCAAGATGGCCCTGTGGATCTGCACCTCGATGGCAAGGTCGTCCTCATTACAGGCGGGACCGACGGGCTGGGAGCGGCACTTGCGGGCCGGCTGGTAGAGGAAGGGGCCCGGGTGGCGGTCTGCGGGCGGGACCCCGATCGGCTGGCCGCCACCGAGCAGCGGCTGCGAACGGCCGGCGGCGACGCACTTGCGGTGCAGGCCGATGTCACCCACCTGCCTGAACTCGAAAGGTTCGTCGATGCGGCCGTCAATCGGTGGGGCCGCCTGGACGGCCTGGTGAACAACGCGGGCAAGAGCGCCGCCGGACGGGTTGATCAGGTCTCCGACGAGGACTGGGCCGATGATCTCAACCTCAAGGTTCTTGGCGCGGTCCGCTGCACCCGCCTCGCCGTGCCCCACCTGGTCGCAGCCGGTGGTGGGGCCATCGTCAACGTGCTCGCAGTGGCCGGCAAGGCGCCAGGCGCTGGGTCGTTGCCGACCGCTGCCTCTCGTGCTGCCGGCCTGGCGATGACGAAGGCGGCCTCCAAGGACCTCGGAGGGCATGGCATCCGGGTCAACGCTGTGCTTATCGGCCTGGTCGAAAGTGGCCAGTGGCGGCGGCGCGCAGACGCGGCCGGTCAGTCCGAAGACGAGCTGTATCGCCAGCTGGCGCAGCACGCCGACATCCCGCTGGGGAGGGTGGGCCGGGCCGAAGAGTTCGCCGACCTGGCGGCCTATCTCCTGTCGGATCGCTCCTCGTACGTAACGGGCTCGGCCATCAACCTCGACGGAGGAACTAGCCCAGTCCTTTGACGCGAGTGGCGGGGACGCCAGTTTCCTGGCGCCCCCGCCAATCAACGGATCAGTACTTGCTCAGTGTGGCGATGAAGCGCCGCCCCACTGATCCGAGGCCGGTAAGGCTGTCGAATCCAGGAGTGGCCGTCAGCGTCACGTTGCGCGTGGCGCAATTGCCCGTCCCGTCGCAGTAAGTCTCAGGTCCTGCGTAGTTGATCGCCCTGAGGCTCACGACGTAGCCATCTGATTTGTCCACTGAGTTGGCGTAGTCCACGCGGATCACGGCCGCCGCGTCGGGGTTGGCTGGAGCGACGACATCGAAGAACGCCGACGGCTTGCTGAGGTATGCCTTGTACAGCACCGGGTTCAGGAAGCCGAGCGGTATGCCCGCTGCCTGGTCGGCGTCAGCTATGACTCCGGCAAGCAACGGTGACGCGAGGCTCGTACCACCTTCCTTGAACTGGTCATAGTAGACGCCGTCGGGGAAGGTTTGAGTCAGGCCGATCAGCATTCCGGTGCTGGCGTCAGCGTCCATCGCGATGTCCGGGATGACGCGCAACGGTACGGGCCCGAAAATCGGCGCATTGCGGAAGGCAAGGGCCGACGGCACGACCGGTGCTTGGTAGTACGGCTGGGTGTAGTAGTAACTCGTGCCGCCGCCGCCGCCTACTTGCCAGTTGAGCTGCGCCGATCGGGCTGGTCGCGGACCCGCATGTCGGCAGGGTCGGTGGTGCGCAGAGTACCTGCTTGGCCGTCGACCAGCCGTACTCGGCCAGGCGGGACCGAGTAGCGCTCACCTCCAGCGACGTCCCGCCAACGGCCGTGACGAACGGGCTCGTCGCCGGGTAGTCCGGGACCGCCAGCCCGGAGTCGGCGAAGTTGTCGCCGTCGTCGCCGGTCGAGAACAGGATGCTGACGCCGGTCGAGGCCGCGAGCATGAACGTGTTGTCATATGCGGTGTGGGTGGCCGCGTCCGCGAACAGGTCGCCCGCGAAGTCACCCCACGAGTTAGTCACCACGGAGGCACCGCTGGTGATGGCAACCTGCTCCGCTGCCAGCAGGCCCGGGTCCGTGCAGTCCGACGCGCCGATGAACTGGATGTTCGCTCCGGGCGCCATCGAGTGCGAGGACTCAACGTCCAGGGCGGCCTCGTCGAACCAGCCGCTGGCAGCGCACTCGCCTTCATTGTCGGGTGTCCCCAGCTGGACGCTGGCGAACTGGCTTGAGCTGAGCGGGTGGGCCGGGTCGTTGAGCCTGAAGTACAGCTGCGCGTCCGACAGCAGCGTCGGAGAGTCGTAGGCGTCGACGATCGCGAGCGTTACGCCCGCGCCGTCGTTACCCGCTGCTACTGAGTGTGCCAATCCGTAAGCGCCTCGCAGCTGGGCCGGCTTATAGCCGCAGATGTCGTACGGCAGGGGCGCGGTGTAGGGCGCATACAGGGAGGCCGAGTCGGCCGTGTCGATCTTCTGGCCCCAGTACTTCGAGCAGGGCTGCGGGTTGCGGAAGCCGGCCGGCGGTGCTGGCTCCTGGTCTGGTTTCGCCGCCTTCGTGGCGACGGGCGCCGCCGCCAGTCCGGTGCTCGCCAGGTACTCATTGACGCCCACGACACCGGCGACGACTCCAGCCATCGACGCCGGAATGCTCAGCGTGCCATTGGCGAGCCGCACCTTGTGACCGTTCACCATGTAGTACCCGAGCGTCACGCCGAAGGTGCGCTCGACCCGGATCGCCGATCCGGTGACTGATACGAACAGGCGGGTCCTTGGAACAGACCTGACGGTGAAGTAGTTGTGGCGGAGCCACGACTCGGCCGCTGCCATCTCGGACCTTGTCGGCCCGTACCGGGATTCCCACTGTGCATCGGTCAGGTAGTGGTGGAACTCGCGTGACCCTGGGCTCGACACCGCGCGGACGAATGCCGCCGCGCCGGAGGCATTCCGAAGCTTCAGCAGCAGGTCGAAGCTCACCTGGCTGCTTCGCGCTACCGCGCCTGCGGGGTGCGCGCGCTCTTTTGCCGGAACCGCTGAGCCATGCAGGCTGATGCGACCCGGCCGGGGGGCGGTGGATGCATTGGCGGCAACCGTGCCCGCCGCCGCGAACGACACCGCCAGCCCCGCGGACGCGCATAGAGCTAACAATCGAGCATTTCTCATTACTGAGGCTCCCCTTCGTGCGTCATTGCTACGAAATCTGCCGCGAATACAAACCGCGCCTCACAGGACGCTAGTGAACGCCAACCGCGAAGGCAATGGTCAAGCTGATGTCGGAGCGTCGGCGGGCTAATCGGGCGGCGCCGCCGCGATCGCTTCGAGGTCGCCGCCCGGGATGAGCTCGATGCCTGCGCGCACACGGCGACGCCCGAGCCACGCGATCACCGCGACACTGATCCAGCCGATCATGATCGCGAGCCAGAAGTTGACGATCCGGAACCCGAGCGCCGCCGAGACCGCCGGCACCCGGCCTGTCCCGTAGGCAGCGAGGACGACCGCAAGGCTGCCCTCCACGATCCCGATGCCACCCGGCACGATGGGAAACGACGCGACCACCTGGGCCACTCCGTATGCCAGCAGGACGCCGTTCCAGGGAATCGCCGCATGAACGGCGCCGAACGCGCAGACCAGGCACAGGAAGTCACAGCCCCACACCGCGGTGGCGATGGCGACGATGCCAATCGTCGATGGCCTGCTCAGCGGGATCTCCCGCATCCGGGCGAGAGTGGCTTCAATCCGGGCGCCGAGGTCGCCACGGGGGTGCCCGGTTACCCGCCGCACGCCGCGCACCGCGGCCCCGGCCAGCGCGATGACCAGGTCACGCCGGACCAGCACCGCGCCAGCGCCGGCCACGATGACCAGGCCAACCAGGGCAGTGCCCGCGCCGCCTTTGGTCGTGCTGCTCGCCAGCGCCAGCAGTACGCCCACCAGAAGCAGCAGCGACATGCCGATCGCCTGGGCGACCAAGATCGTGAAGATGGTCCAGCCCGCGCTGGCTCCGGTAGCCCCGCGCCGCCGGTAATACCGGTACCGGTACGCGCTCGACACCGCAGGCTCGCCAGGAACGGTGTTCGCGATCGCGTCGTTTGCCAGCGTTAGCAGGAACAAGGCGGGCATCGGTGATCCGCGCGCCGCTCAGCCGCAGCACCCGGTACTGCAGCGAGGCGAAGGTGAGCAGCGACATCGCCTCAGCCAGGACGGCCAGCAACACCCAGCCCAGGTTGGCGTCGCGCAGCTGCCGCCAGGCGGCCAGCAGGTCGGCCCGCTTGCCGACCAGCAGCAGCAACACGACGACGCCCAGGACAACCCCGAGGACGTAGCGGCCGGCAGTCTTCAGCTTGCGTCCCGCCGGCGGGGCCGCACGTTGGTCCGCCACCCGTCCAAACTACCGACCGCCTGCCCCGGCGCGACCCGCTTGGCACGGGTCGTCGCCGCCGCGCAGGCGCAGCGGGCCTGGCACTATAGGCCGGACAGGAGCAGGCAAGGAAGGACACCGGCATTGGGGCAGGATTTTGGCGGGCACATCGGCCGCGACTGGCGAGACTCCACGCCATGGTGGCCCGCCGAGCCGCAGCCTCCGGCCGGAGCGCCCAACGTGGTGCTCATCGTGCTCGATGACGTGGGCTTTGCCCAGCTCGGCTGCTACGGCTCGGACATCGAGACACCGGTGCTTGACGGGCTGGCCGCGGGCGGCGTCCGGCTGGCCAACTTTCACACCACCTCGCTGTGCTCGCCCACTCGCGTGTGCCTGCTCACCGGGCGCAACCATCACCGCAGCGGCATGGGGCGGGTGGCCGACCTGGCCATCGGCTATCCCGGCTACTGGGGCAAGCCGCCCCGATCCAACGGCTACCTGTCCGAGATCTTGCGCGCGGCCGGCTATGCAACCTATGCGGTCGGCAAGTGGCACCTGTCGCCCGAGGACGAGACGAACATGGCCGCATCCCGGTCGACCTGGCCGCTGGCCAGGGGATTCGATCGCTGGTACGGGTTTCATGGCGGTGAGACCCACCAGTTCGTGCCCGCGCTGTATCACGACAATCACTGCGTGCGGCCGCCCGCCACGATCGAGGACGGCTACCACCTCAGCGCCGACCTAGCCGATCGGGCTATCGAGTTTCTCGGCGACCTGCGAGCGGTCGACGCCGACAAGCCGTTCTTCCTGTACTTCGCGACCGGCGCCTGCCATTCACCCCACCAGCCTCCGGCGCCGTGGCGCGACCACTACCGCGGTCGGTTCGACCAGGGCTGGGACGCATGGCGCGAGCAAACCTTCGGCCGCCAGCTGGCCGCGAACCTCGTTCCCCCCGAGACGGTGCTGTCGCAACGGCCCGGCTGGGTGCCCGCCTGGGATTCGCTGAGCGCACGCGACCAGCAGGTCGCGGCGCGGTTCATGGAATGCTTCGCCGGCTTCCTGTCGCATGCCGATGAGCAGATCGGCCGGGTGCTGGACTTCCTCGACGACCTGGGGGAGCGGGACAACACGATCGTGGTGGTGGTTTCTGACAACGGCGCGAGTGCGGAGGGCGGCGCGGAGGGCTCGATCAACGACGTCCGCCTGGTCAACCTGGATCCGGCGTCCAGCGAGGAGATGTTCGAGCGCATCGACGAGCTCGGCGGGCCGCGAACGCACAACAACTATCCGTGGGGCTGGACGATGGCCGGCAACACCCCGTTCCGCCGGTGGAAGCGCGAGGTGCACGAAGGCGGCGTGGCCGATCCGTGCATCATCTCCTGGCCGGCCGGCGATGTCGACGCCGGAGCGATCCGGCACCAGTTCGCCCATGCCATCGACGTCCTGCCGACCGTGCTCGAGCTGGCCCAGGTTGAGCTGCCGGCCACGATCGACGGCATCGCGCAGAGCCCGCTGGACGGCACGAGTCTGGCGTACCTGCTGCCGGCCAGCGGCGAGGCTGCGGCGGAACGGCACCAGACCCAGTACTTCGAGATGTTCGGCTCCCGTGCGATCTACCGCCAGGGCTGGAAGGCCGTGACGTTCCACCCGGTCGGCCCGCTCTACGACGACCAGAACCCGAACGCGCCGTTCGACGACGACGTCTGGGAGCTGTACCACGTCGCGGACGACCTGTCGGAGTCACGGGATCTGGCTGAGCAGCATCCGGGCCTGCTCGCCGAACTCATCGAGCTGTGGTGGCACGAAGCGGCACGCAACCAGGTGCTGCCGTTGGACAACCGGGTGCTCTGGGCGCTGGTCAACCCGAAGCCGGACCGCCGCGCGCCGCGCGACGTGCACCGATACTTCCCCGGCGGCGCCATGGTTCCCGAGTCCGTCGCGGTCAACATCCGGAACCGTTCGCACGCGCTTATCGCCGATGTCGTCGTGCCCGACGGCGGCCAGGCCGACGGCGTCCTCCTGGCCATGGGCTGCGTGCTGGGCGGCTGGTCACTGCACATCCTGAACGGCAGGCTGCGATACGTGCACAACCTGTATGGAAGGGAACGGCATCTTGTGCAGTCGGCCGAGCCCGTCGCTCCGGGCGCGCACCACGTCGAGCTGACCTTCACGAAAGACGACGGCCTGGGCGGCCTCGCTGTTCTTTCTTGTGACGGGGCCGAAGTCGCCCGGCAACAGATACCGCGGTTTACGCCATCCGGGTTCAATGGCGTTGGCGTGGGCCTGACCTGCGGATACGAGTGGGGCCCAGCAGTGGGGGACGACTATGCGGCCCCGTTGGTGTTCCCGGGCGAGATCCGTTACGCCGCGGTGGAGACCAGGGGACCGGTTGTCCGCGATCCGATGGCCGAACTCGAGGCCATCCTGTCGGAGCAGTAGGCCCGTGGATCCCGCTAGCGCACTGCGGCAGATCGCCTTCCAGCTTGAGCGCAGCGGCGCGCCAACCTACCGGGTGCGGGCGTTCCGACGCGCAGCGCAGGTCGTGCAGGACCTGCCGCCGGTGGAACTAGCTCAGCGAATCAGCCGGGGCACGCTCGAGGAGCTGGCCGGCATCGGGCCGGCCACCGCTTCGGCCATCACAGAGGCGGCTGGCGGCGAACGGCCGGCCTACTTGTCCCGGCTACTCGGCGAGGCGGTTCCGGCCGAGCAGTCCGCTCTGCGCGCGGTCCTGCGCGGCGACTGCCATACGCACTCCGACTGGTCGGACGGCGGCAGCCCGCCGCTGGAGATGGCACAGGCGGCGCGCGATCTGGGCCATGAGTGGATCGCGCTGACCGATCACTCGCCGCGGCTGACGGTTGCCAGCGGCCTGTCCGCGGAACGGCTGGAAGCGCAGCTGGAGCTTGTCGGGCAGTTGAATTCCGAGCTGGCGCCGTTCCGTATTATGACCGGCATCGAGGTGGACATCCTCGAGGACGGGACGCTGGATCAGCGCGATGATCTGCTCGCGCGGCTCGATGTCGTGGTCGCCAGCGTGCACTCGAAGTTGCGAATGCCAGCCGAGCCGATGACCAGCCGCATGGTCGCCGCCGTGAGCAACCCGCTCGTCGACGTGCTCGGCCACTGCACCGGCCGCATGATCGCGGGCCGCGGCCGGCCAGAGTCGCAGTTCGATGCCGAGACGGTGTTCGCCGCCTGCCGCGAGCACGGCGTCGCCGTGGAGATCAACTGCCGGCCCGAGCGGCAGGATCCGCCGGACCGGTTGCTGCGGCTGGCCGCTGACATGGGCTGCCTGTTCGCCATCGACACCGACGCGCACGCGCCGGGCCAGCTGGACTGGCTCGATAGCGGCTGCATGCGGGCGAGCAGGCCATGGGCATCGAGCCCAACCGCGTGATCAACACGCGAAGCGCTGACCAGGTCAGTGTTCGCTAGAGCCGGCGGGAGAGTCACCCTCGAACCGGTCACTCTCGGCGGCACCGTCATCCCGGCCGGAGCCTTCGTCTTGGCTAGCCACGGCTCGGCGAATCGGGACGAGCTCCTCTTTGGCGCCGATGCTGCCGAGGTCATCCTCGGCCGCGACAACGCACGCCAGCACGTGTCCTTCGGCGCCGGGCCGCATCATTGCCCGGGCGCATCCCTGGCCCGGCTGGAAGCGTTGATCGCCCTCGCCCGGCTCACCACGCGCTTCCCCGCCCTGGCCCTGGACGGCGACGTGGTCTGGAACGGCCGGATCAACCTGCGCGGGCCCGCGCGTCTGCCGGTGTCAGTCAGCTAGCAGCGCGATCACCCCGCTCAGGCCGTCGGGCCGCCAAGGGATAGGGAATTTTGACCGCGTCGGTTGCCGTGTCAGGCCGGTGCCCTTGACACACCGTCCCCGGCAGTGCCCATAGTGGGCGGCACTGCCGGCCCGCGGCGGGTGGGGACGAAGGGATCTTCGGATGCACAGGTACATCACTCGCGCTTGCGTCGCCGCGGCCGCAGGCCTTGCGCTCACCGCGGCGGGGGTCACCGTGGCCAGCGCTTCAGGCTCGGCGCCCAGGGCCCCGCAGGCGATCCGACTGTCCTCGGCAGCGACGTCACACACGGCGGTCAGTCCGGGCACGCAGCTCTGGGTGAAGCGCTACAACGGCCCCGGCAGCGGCACCGACGACGCCAGTTCGGTGGCCGTCAGCCCGAGCGGGAACAGCGTGTTCGTCATCGGGAGAAGCCAGGGGGCCAAGGGCAACTATGAGTACGCCACGGTCGCCTACAACGCCGACACGGGCGCTCGGCTGTGGGTGAAGAACTACAACGGCCTCGGCGGCAACAATGTCGGCGCCTCGGTCGCGGTCAGCCCGAGCGGGAAGACCGTGTTCGTCACCGGGCAAAGCCTCGATACCCGTGGGAGGGAGCGACTATGCCACGGTCGCGTACAACGCCGTCACCGGCGCCCAGCTATGGGTTAAGCGCTACGGCACTAGCCTCGGCTACGCGAGCGAAGCCGTCACGGTAGCGGCCAGCCCCAACGGGAAGACGGTGTTCGTCACCGGAACCAGCTTCAGCGCTGCAGGCGGGGATGACTACGCCACCATCGCCTACAACGCCGCCACCGGCTCTCAACAGTGGGTCAAGCGATACAACGGCCTCGGCAACGGCGCGAACTACGCCCACTCGCTGGCCGTCAGCGCGACCGGGAGCACGGTGTTCGCCACCGGGTACAGCCTCGGCACCAACAACGGCTATGACTACGCGACGGTCGCCTACAACGCCGCCACCGGCGCCCAGCGGTGGGTCAAGCGCTACAACAGCGCCGCAGGAGGCAATCGCGGGGCGAATTCGGTGGCCGTCAGCCCGAGCGGCACGATGGTGTTCGTCACTGGGTCCAGCCTCGGCAGCAGTGGCGGCTATGACTACGCCACCGTGGCCTACAACGCCGCTACGGGCGCCCAGCGGTGGGTCAAGCGCTACCACGGCAGCGCCAGCGAGGACGACGAAGCCTATTCGGTAGCGGTCAGCCCGAGCGGGAAGGCGGTGTTCGTCACCGGATCCAGCGAGGGGACCCCCGCCGGAACCTACGAGTACGCCACGGTCGCCTACAACGCTGCGACCGGCGCCCAGCTGTGGGCCAAGCGCTACAGCAGCCCCGGCAACGTCGGTGAGGGATATTCGGTGGCGGTCAGCCCGAATGGGAGCAGGGTGTACGTCAGCGGGTCAAGCTGGGAGTTCGTCGACGGCGACCTGGAGCTCGCTACGGTTGCCTACAGCGCCGCGACAGGCGCCCAGCTGTGGGCCAAGCGGTACGGCAGTCCGGGCGGTGGCGGTGCGGGCGTCTCGGTGGCGGTTAGCCGCACGGCGGGGACTGTGTTCGTCACCGGGTACAGCATCTGGGCCGTCGCGGGCTTTGACTACGTCACGATCGCCTACAAAGGCTGACGTCAGGTCCAGGCACCAGCGCTAGCCACCCCACCAGCAGGCCTCAGATCGGCGTTTGAACCTATTCTGAGGTTGGCGTCCTGTCGATGATGGTGAATATGAGGTTCGCCTGCCCGCTTACTGGGCTGCAGAATTACCTGCTCCGCCGCGGTGGGGAGGCGGGATACCGGGGCGGGTTCATCTCGCATTACCTGATCCAGGTGATCTACCCTCCCGGCCTGACCCGAGGAATCCAGATCGGGCTTGGGTGTCCTCTGTGACGTGCGCGACCTGGTGCCCGTGGAGCGTGGCCCATATCGCGATCTGCTCGCGCTGCCGGGCTGGCGACGTGGACTCGTCTGTCCACCTGGACAGGCGAACAGCACCAAGCACCCTCAAAGAGACCCCTCGGACGCGGTAATAACCGCCGCTTTACTCCGGTATGACCATGATTGCGCAGCGGGTGGATTTAAAAAACTCCGACTGGTCCGACGGCGGCAGCCCGCCGCTGGAGATGGCACAGGCAGCGCGCGATCTGGGCCATGAGTGGATCGCGCTGACCGATCACTCGCCGCGGCTGACGGTTGCCAGCGGCCTGTCCGCGGAACGGCTGGAAGCCCAGCTGGAGCTTGTCGGGCAGTTGAATTCCGAGCTGGCGCCGTTCCGTATTATGACCGGCATCGAGGTGGACATCCTCGAGGACGGGACGCTGGATCAGCGCGATGATCTGCTCGCGCGGCTCGATGTCGTGGTCGCCAGCGTGCACTCGAAGTTGCGAATGCCTAGCGAGCCGATGACCAGCCGGATGCTGACCGCCGTCAGCAACCCGCTCGTCGACGTGCTCGGCCACTGCACTGGCCGCATGATCGCGGGCCGCGGCCGGCCACCGTCGCAGTTCGATGCCGAGACGGTGTTCGCCGCCTGCCGCGAGCAGGGCGTCGCCGTGGAGATCAACTGCCGGCCCGAGCGGCAGGATCCGCCGGATGAGTTGCTGCGGCTGGCCGCTGACATGGGCTGCCTGTTCGCCATCGACACCGACGCGCACGCGCCGGGCCAGCTGGACTGGCTCGATAGCGGCTGCGCCCGTGCCGAGCAAGCCGGGATACCAGCCGACCGCGTGCTCAACACCCGGCGGGCGGCCGACATGGCGGGCTGATGTCGCTACGGCGCCTAGCCAATGGCCTGATGGCAAATTCCGGCTGATGGGGTTTAGACAGTTCTGTCATCCTGAGAGACTGCACTGATGCGGGGAGGATCGGCTTCCGGGCGGCGGTGCTGGCACGCCATCGGAAAGGACGGGGAAATGGTTAGCCCGTATCGCCGTCTCGGCGATCGCTTTGATCGGGCCGGGCCGCTTGTCCTGGCGGCCACACCCGCGACAGCGCAAGCGCTCACCCGGTGTCCTGGGTGGTTGGCACGCCGGGCGGGAACTGGTTCGGGCCGGCTGGCAGCAGGCCCATCGCGTTGCCGTTGACCTCGGAGAACCAGATGTTGCCGCCCGAGCCCACGCCCAGGCCGGTGGCCCCGTTGCCCGAGGGTATGGGGGTGAACGACACCGTGCCGTTGGTGGTCATCTGGCCGATCGAGCCGTTATCGAGGCAAGCGAACACCAGCGCGGTGCCATCTGTCCGGAGGTACTGCGGGCTGTAGCCGTTCGGGGACTTCAGCTTCCAGTGGTAGGTCGTGTAGGTACCGCCCGGCGTCAGCGCCGTCAGCGAGTTTGTGTGGCTGTCGAACCACAGCCGCCCGTCAGGGCCGGTAGTGATGTCGCCCAGGATCCAGGTCGAGGGCAGCACGTACTGGGTCAGCGACCCGGCGGTGGTGATCTGGTACACGTAGTTTTGGCCGCTCGGGCCCTTGGCCGTGAACCAGAGTGCGCCGTCCGGCCCGGCGGTGATGTACTCGGGGTTGATGCCCGATCCGACGGCGAACTCCGTGACGGCCCCGGCCGGGGTCACGTACCCGACTCGCCCGAGTACCTCGGTGAACCACACATTGCCGTCGGGGCCGAGCGTGATGTCGTAGGCGTAGCTATCCGGGGTGATCGGGAAGAGACTGAACGTGCCCGACGTAGTCATCCGGCCGATGTAGCTGTAGGTGGTGAACCACAGGTTCTGGTCCGCGCCCACCGTGATGCTGTGCAGATCTCCGCTGTTATACTGCTCGGCTGGAACCGGGTACTCGGTGAACGCGCCGGCCGTGGTGACCTTGCCGATTTTGTCGCCCGCGGCCTCGGCGAACCACGCTTTGCCGCTCAGGACGACCACGCCCTCGGGCTGGCTGTCGGGCGTCGGAACCATGAACTCCTTCACCCCGGCCGCATCGGCAGTCAGCGTGATCGCACTCTGACGCTGGGTGGGCACCACCCGCGCAGACCGCACGATGCCGTGTACCCGCACGATCTTCCGGACCCGCACGGAGACCACCCGCAGGGACGGGTGAACCGCCCGAGCCAGCAGGCTGGGATGCGCCGTAGTGAGAGGATGGGCAGCCGCCCCGACTATGGCGGGCGCTGCAGAACCCAGGGTCAGCAGCAACCCGCCAACCGCGACAACGGACGCAACTACACGGGTGCGCGGCACGATATCCTCCGAGATCTGCGGCAATGGGGGATGGATCCGGGCGCATCAGCCCTGACAGGGCCCAAGCAGATGGTGATTGTTCAGTAAGAGACCGTCAAGACTTGCTAAAAAGTATATAGAGAATCTTCGCCGCTGATGGGGCCGGGCGACCTTTGACGGAATCGGGCCTTAGCCGCCAGCCGGGGCAGCCGCTAGGCGAGCCACTCGATCCACTGGCCGGAGGGGTGCGCGCGCGCTAGCAGGAGGCCGTCATCCCAGCGGCCGCCGAAGGTTCGCGCGCCGAGGACGGCGAAGACACCGTGGCGCTGGTAATCACTGACCAGTGCCCTGGGCAATGCCACGCCCTGGACACTGTCGCTGCCGTCGGGCCCGAGCGGCACCAGCGGATCGAGCGACAGCCAGATCACCGGCCGACGCTGAGCCGCCTGGGCCAGGATTGCGGTCAGCTCCACGCGCCGGCCAGCTGACAGGAACACGGCCGCGTAGGCATCGACCACGACGACGGACAGCTCCGGCGGCAGGCTGTCCAGCACGCCAGGTAGCACCGTAATGACATCGCCGGCCACTATCGAAGCGGGATTCTGCCTGGCCACCTCGATCGCGGCCGTCAGCCGCGTCAATGCCGAGGCTTCCGGCGGCGAGCAGGCGGCTAGCCAGGTCCGCGCGTCGACGTCACCCAGGTCGACGGGGTTGACGTCGATCCCGGTGCGCTCCGCTATCGGCGGCAGCTCGGCTGGTGGCGGACGACGCCAGCCCCGCGGTTCGCAGCTCAGACTGAGGCCGGCTGCGGCCGGCCCTGACGCCTGATCGCCAACCAGGTAGCGGTAGCGGTCCAGCTGCAAGCCGAGGCCGGCGCCGGTCCCTACGTCGACGAGGGCGACCGGCCCTGCCTCAGGCCCGGTCGTGGCGGCGATGCCCAGCGCCACCTGCGTGCATCGGGCAACCTCATTCATCTGATAACGGTGCCCGCGGCACAGCTCGAGTAGCTCATCCAGCCGAGCCGACACGAAGGCGCGGGCGGCGGATTCGAACCCGCCGTCGACGGGCGGCTGTGGCTGGCCCGGCGCCGGGAAGTACCGCGCCAGTGGCACGGGTTCGTCCCGGCGGACCAGGAACGAGATGGCGGCGCTCGCGAGCAAGGCCGGCAACCGATCAGACGGCAGCTCTGCCAGCCGAGCGAGCAGGTCGTCGTGCCCGGCGATGACCCAGAAGAGCGCTGCCGTCAACTGCCAGGAGTCGGGCGCATCCGGCGCCGACCACCCGGCCGCCACCTCCAGCGCCTGCGCGCGCACCTCGTCGGCCCCCGCCACGTGAATACCCCCGCAGGCAACGCTACAGACCGCATCGCGGCGCCGGCGGCAATCGGCGGTCTCCGATGGCTGGCCGCAGGCTAACGGCCGAGGCCGCCGCGTGAGATCAGCTGCTGGGCGATCACGTTGCGCTGAATCTCGTTGGTTCCCTCGCCGACGATCATCAGCGGCGCGTCACGGAAGTACCGCTCGACGTCGAACTCGGTCGAGTAGCCGTAGCCGCCGTGGATCCGCACCGCGTTCAGCGCGATCTCCATCGCGGCCTCCGAAGCGAACAGCTTGGCCATGCCGGCCTCCATGTCGCATCGCTCGCCTGCGTCGTAGCGCTCGGCGGCGTACTGGACAAGCTGGCGCGAGGCTGTCAGCTTCGTGGCCATGTCGGCCAGGTACGCACCCACTTGCTGATGCTTCCAGATCGGCAGGCCGAAGCTCTGCCGTTGCTGCGCGTACTTGAGGGCATCGTCGAACGCAGCCTGGGCGACGCCGACTGCCCGCGACGCCACCTGGATCCGGCCGATCTCCAGGCCCTTCATCATCTGGGCGAATCCGCGGCCCGGCTCACCGCCCAGCAGCGCGCTGGCGGGCGCGCGGTAGTCGCTGAACGACAGTTCGCAGCTCTCCACGCCCTTGTAACCGAGCTTGGGCAGGTCCCGCGAGACCACTAGACCGTCGCCATGCTCGACCAGCATGATGCTGATGCCCCGGTGCCGTGGCGTGGCCTCGGGGTCGGTCTTGCAGAGGAGCGCGATCAACTGGGACCGCCGGGCGTTGGTGATCCACGTCTTGGCCCCGTTGATGACGTAGCCGTCCCGATCTCTCCGAGCGATGGTGGTCATCGCCTGCAGGTCAGAACCGCCGCCGGGCTCGGTGAGCGCCATGGCGGCCCGCACGTCGCCGGTCGCCATCCGCGGCAGGTACCGCTCCCGTTGTTCCGGCGTGCCGAACTGGAGCAGCAGCTTCGACACGACCGTGTGACCCCCCATGGCCCCGGCCAGGCTCATCCAGCCCCTGGCGAGCTCGGCCGTCACCTCCGCATAGCACGGGGTCGACACCGGCGCGTCGCCGTACGGCTCAGGAATGGCCAGCCCGAATATGCCCAGGGCCTTCATCTGCCCGATGAGCTTCTCGGGATACTCGTTGGCGTGCTCAAGTTCGCGCGCGACCGGCCGGACGTCACGATCGACGAAATCGGCCACCGTCCTGACGACCGCTCGTTCTTCCGCCGAAAGACCGCTCACAACCCGCTCCCCAGTGCCCTGAGTTCGACGTTCCGTCTCTAACCTCGGTTACAAGCATCGCCAGGCTGGCGTCCGTTGAGACAGCCAGGCCATAAGGAGCGCAATCGATGCATTCCCCGTACGGCGAGGGGCCGTACTTCGACGACCTGGCGGTAGGCCAGGAGTTCGGTGACGCGCCCGGCATCACGCTAACCTCCGGCCTGGCCGCCGTCCACCAGTCGATCACCGGTGACCGGCTTTCTCTCGCACTCGACGCCGAGCTGTGCCGGGAGGTCACTGGCGGTGACGTCCTGGCGTCGCCGGGCCTGGCCTGGGATGTCGCAATCGGCCAGTCGACGGTTGTCACCCAGCAGGTGAAGGCAAACCTGTTCTACCGCGGCCTCGCGTTCCGGCGCGCGCCCCTGATCGGGGACACGCTGCGGACGTCCACGCAGGTAGTCGCGCTGCGGCAGAACCGGCCACGGGAGGGCCGCGCCGCCACCGGGCTGGCCGTGCTGCGGATCACCACGGCCGACCAGGAGAGCCGGCCCGTACTGGACTTCTGGCGCTGCGCCATGCTGCCGCTGCGTGACCCCGCCGGGCAGACGGGGCACGCCGACGACCTGGCTGCGCCCGGCCAGCATGCACCGGCAGCAGACGCCGAGACGCTGGTCAGCGGCTGGCGACTGGACCACTTCGGGCGAAGAGTCGGTGGGCCCCGGCCCGCTGATCTGCGGGCAGGCCAGAGCTGGCCCGTCGCCGGTGGCGACGTTGTGGCGAGTGCGCCGGAACTAGCCAGGCTGACGCTGAACATCGCGGCCGTCCACCACGACGCGGCCGCGGCCGAGGGCAAGCGGCTCGTGTACGGCGGGCATGTCATCGGGATTGCGCTTGCCCAGGCAGCCCGCAGCCTGCCGTCCATGGTGACGGTGGCCGGCTGGGAGAGCTGCGATCATCTGGGCCCGGTGCACGAAGGCGACACGCTTCGCAGCACGATCTCGGTCGACCACGTCGACTACTTGCCCGGCGGTGGCGGCCTGGTGCGCCTCCGGTCGGTTGTCCGGGCCGATGGACCGGACCCGCGCGACGTCCTGGACTGGCGGTATGCCGCCGTGATCGCCTGAGCCCGGAACCCGGATGGCCCCCGCCGGGCCTCGCGAGCTGCCCGACGCCCGGTTAAGCTGCGGATTGTGATTCGGCTGGTTACTTATTCGCTGGATCGGAACCCGGTCAGGTGACCGCCGAGTGCGTTGATCTTGGCTCGCTTGACCTGACCAGGTACATCAGGCCCGGCGACCTGGTGGTCTGGGGCCAGGCGTGCGCGGAGCCGCTCACGCTGACCGAAGCCCTGGCCAGCCAGCGCAAGGAACTTGGCGGTATCAGGTGCTTCACCGGCATCTCCAGCTCGTCTGCAGTGCATCCGGACCACTCCGACTACCTGGCCTTCAGCTCCTACACGGCGGCCGGCGCCAACCGCGCCCTAGCGCGGGTCGGCGCGCTGGACATCCTGCCCTGCCATTACTCAGAGCTGCCGCGGATACTCGGCACCGGGCCGCTACGGGCCAGCGTGCTGCTGCTCTCACTGCCGCCAGCCGGGCCAGATGGCACATTCGGGCTTGGGCTGGCCGCCGATTACCTGGCGACGCTTGTCGACACCGCCAGGGTCGTCATTGCCGAGGTAAACGACCAGGTACCGGACGTTGGCTGCGACCGCAGGCTGCGCCCGGAGGAGATCGACGCGCTGGTTCCGCTGTCCCGGCCCCCGGCCGAGTATCCCGAGGCACCGCCGCGCGAGGAGGATGCCGTGATCGCGGGTCATGTCGCCGGCCTGGTGCCAGACGGCGCGACCATCCAGCTCGGCATCGGCAGCATGCCGTCCGCGGTAGCACGCCGCCTGCACGGCCACCGCGACCTTGGCGTGCACTCCGGGATGATCACCGACGCCGTCGCCGCCCTGATCGAGTCGGGCGCCGTCACCGGCGCGCGCAAGAGCGTCGACCAGGGCCTGGTCGTCACCGGCTTCCTGATGGGCACCCGGACGCTCATCGCTCGCGCTGCGGCAGATCCGTCGGTCCAGGTGCGGAACACCGCCTACACCCACGACCCGGCGGTCCTCGCCGCGCAGCACCAGCTGGTGGCCATCAATTCGGCCACCGAGGTAGACCTGACCGGGCAAGCGAACACCGAGACTGCGGCCGGCCGTTACGTCGGCGCCGTCGGCGGCGCGGCTGACTTCGCTCGCGGCGCTGCCCGGTCCCGTGGTGGCGTCCCGGTCCTGGCTCTGCCGTCGACGGCCGGGCCGGCCAGCCGGATCGTCGCCGGGCTGACCGGACCGGCCACGTTGTCGCGCGCTGACACTGGCGTCGTCGTGACCGAGTATGGAATCGCCGACCTGCGCGGGCTTACCCTGCCGCAACGTCGCGAACGGATGATCGCGATTGCGCATCCTGACCACAGGGCAGAGCTCGAGGCGGCGGCTGACCGGGCCGCGGCCGAGGGCTGACGGAAGGAGAACCTCATGACCACGCGCCGAGCCGCGATCGTCTCACCGCTACGCACGCCGGTAGGCACGTTCGGCGGCAGCCTGCGCGATGTCGCTGTCGAGGACCTCGCTGCTACCGTCATCAAGGCCGTGCTCGAGCGGACAGCTGTCGACCCAAGCCTGATCGACGATGTTGCCTTCGCCCAGTCCTACGTCAACGGCGAGACTCCGTGCGTCGGCCGGTGGGCAGCGCTCCACGCTGGCCTGCCGGTCAGCGTGCCCGGCTTCCAGCTCGACCGGCGCTGCGGCGGTGGCCTCCAGGCCATCGTCACCGCCGCGATGATGGTGCAGACCGGTGCCGCCGACATGGTTCTCGCTGGCGGCGTCGAGAGCATGAGCAGGGTGGAGCACTACACGACGTCAATGCGCTGGGGTGCCCGGTCCGGTAACCAGTTCCTCTATGACCGGCTCGATCGCGGCCGTGAGCGCTCGCAGCCGGAATGGCGATTCGGCAGGATCTCCGGGATGATCGAGACCGCGGAGAACCTGGCCGAGCAGTACGGCATCACCAGAGACGAGGCAGACGCCTACGCGGCCCGCAGCCATCAGCGCGCGGCTGCGGCCTGGAAGGCGGGCCGGTTCGACGATGAGGTTGTGCCGCTGCAGGTGCCGCAGCGTCGCGGCGACCCCCTCGTGGTCAGCACGGACGAGGGAGTGCGGCCAGACTCGACACCCGAGTCGCTGGCAAAGCTGCGCACGATCATGCCGGGCGGCACCGTTACTGCTGGTAACGCCAGTCAGCAGAACGATGCAGCCGCTGCCTGCCTGGTCGTAGCCGAGGACCGCCTTGAGGACTTCGGCCTGGAGCCAGCAGGCTACCTGGCTGGCTGGGCGGCCGCTGGGTGCGAGCCAGCGACCATGGGCATCGGGCCAGTGCCGGCGGTGGCGAAGCTATTCGCCAAAACCGGTCTTGATTTCGGCTCGATCGACCTGGTCGAGCTGAACGAGGCATTCGCCGTTCAAGTACTCGCCGTGCTGGCCGGCTGGCAGTGGGACGACCGCGACAAGCTCAATGTCAACGGCTCGGGCATCTCGCTCGGGCATCCGATCGCGGCCACCGGCGCGCGCATGCTGGCAACGGGCTTGCGCGAGTTGCGCCGGCGGGACGGCAGGTACCTGCTCGAAACGATGTGCGTCGGCGGCGGGCAAGGCGTGGCAGCACTCTTCGAAGCAGCACGCTGATCGCTCGGCGACTTCCGCGACCGGGGCCGAGCCTGCGACACGCCTAGGCGGTCGGCGTGGCGGTCGGCGACGGCGTGGAGGTCGGCGACGGCGTGGAGGTCGGCGGCGGCGTGGAGCTCGGCGAGGGCCCGATGGTCGGCGGGCCCGACGACGGTGACGTGTGCGGTGGCGGCGTTTGGGAGTGCCGCGGCGTCGGTTGTGTCGCGGCCGACGTCGAGGTCACTGGCACGACGCCGCCGGCGGGCGGAGCCGGGAACGATGCGGCAGCGCGCTTGGCCGCCTGGTGATGGTGATGATGACGCTTCGGCGCGCTCTTCGCCTGAAGCCGGGCCGCCTGGGCCGGCGAGGTAACCGCAGGGGCGGCCAGGCCGATGCCTGGCTTCTCGGCGCCATGGGCTTGGGCCTGGCCGGAAGGTGAGCTGCCCAGGTAGACGATGCCCGCGGCGGCGGTGCCGGCAGCGGCGACGAGTATCGCCGAAATACCGAGGCGCCGCCGCGCTCGGCCAAACGGCGAAGGGTCAGCTAGCATCTTCGCAGTGGCCGGCATGCCGCTCACGTCGATGTCGTGATTGTCGAAATATGCCTCGACCGTGCGATCCCAGATCCGTGCAGGCAGGGGCTCGGCAATGTCGTCATCCGCTGGCTGACCGGGCTCTGCGGGCAGTTCGGGACCAGCCGCTACCAGCCCGTCGACCTGGTCCAGCTCATCCGGCGCACCGACTTCCGCCAGCTCCTCGACCTCGTTCAGCCGATCGATTTCGGCCGGCTCATCGAGCGGGGCCAGAGCGTCCATCTCGGCAGGCAACTCGGCCAGGGCCTCGGCGTCTGCCAGCATCCCGTTGGCGCGCTCCGGGGTTACCCCGAGTACAGCCGGCAGGTCTTCCGGCCTGATGCCATGCCGGTACACAAGTTCCAGAATCTCGGCGTCCGGGTCCTGGCCGGGCGGCCGGGCGTTGGTCACGATCTCCTGTCGCGCCAGAGCGAAAAGCCAGGCCCGCAGCCGGTCCGGATCCCCCAGCAGCGTCTGCGCCGCGTTCATGGCGGTTTCCATCGCGCTGGCGGCCTCAGCGTCATCGCCAACTAGCCGACTGCAGTAGTCCAAGACGTGCGCCGCGTGCTCCTCGAGCATCGCGGCCAACGCGCTACGGGCCTCCGGGCCCCGCTGGCCCAGGTCCCGGCCGGACAGTGAGCGGGGACCGCTTCGCGTTGACAACGGCACCACCTCGCACTTGTCACTAATCAGACGTTTCGGCGGGTCCTCCGGTTTACCCGCAGGCACACACGTAGGCGAGCTGGCAATCGGCTGATACGAGACGATCACGTTTCGTAATGAAGCGCAGAGAATATGCTCGCGGCCGCCATATCCGGAACGACCCCGTTCCTGTATTAATGGCACCCTGCCAGGGAGTCTTCCTCACACGCCGCGTCACACGGCGGCGCGCGACATCGGTGTTGCAGGCAGCCATCCCGGCCTGGCCGAGCCGCTTCCTCAATGATCCGACCATGGACCAGCCTCCCGTTGCCGCGAATCTCGCCATGTCAGGCGGTTATCCGACCATAGGCGGCTAGCGACACGCCGAAAAGGGGAGACCTCCCCACTAGGCCATCAGCGGCAGGAAAAAAGCCCGGAACCGATTGGCCGGGCTGCGATCGGCAAGCCAGTCCGGATGTGTTCCGCGCGGCATCGGAGACAATGGCATCCGCAGGCGCTGCCGAAGCGTCCCGAGCCGAGAGACGCGAGATGAGAGCTGAAGACTTCGCCGACGTGCTTGCCGCGGTCCGCCAGTTCGTCAGGGACGAGGTCGTCCCGCGCGAGGACGAGATCGAGGAAACGGACGCGATTCCGGACGACCTGCGGCGGGCGGCCGTGGATATGGGACTGTTCGGCTACACATTGCCGGAGCAGTATGGCGGCCTGGGCGCGAACCTCGTAGAGGACGTGCAGCTGGCATTCGAGTTCGGCTATACCACGCCAGCGTTCCGCTCCATGTTCGGCACCAACAACGGCATCGCCGGACAGGTGCTGGTCAACTCCGGCACGGATGCCCAGAAGCAGCAGTGGCTGCCGCGGCTCGCTGACGGTGCGATCGCCTCATTCGCTCTCACCGAGGCCGAAGCCGGCTCCGATCCGTCCGGGCTGACCACCAGGGCCGTGCGGGACGACCATGACTACGTGATCTCGGGCGCCAAGCGCTTCATTACCAACGCGCCGGTTGCCGACTTGTTCGTGGTGTTCGCCCGGACCGATCCGGGAGCAAGCGGAACCCGCGGCATCTCGGTGTTCCTGATCGAGGCCGGGCGCGAGGGAGTCCGGGTCGGGCCCAAGGATCGCAAGACTGGCCAGGCAGGCGCCTGGACCGCGGAGGTGTTCTTTGATGAGGTCCGCGCCCCAGCCTCGGCGCTGGTCGGCGGGCAGGAAGGCGCCGGTTTCGGTGAAGCGATGAGGTCGCTGGTGCGCGGCCGCGTGCACATCGCGGCGATGTGCGTTGGCATGGCGCAGCGATTGCTCGCCGAGTCGGTGGCGCATGCCCGCTCCAGCAAGCAGGGCGGTCACCCCATCGGCGAGTTCCAGCTCGTGCAGGCCATGCTCGCGGACATGCAGACAGGTCTGTATGCCGGCCGGGCGATGGTGCTGGAAGCGGCCCGGAACTATGACTCCGCCACCGACCGCAGGATCGGCCCGTCGGCAGCCAAGCTGTTCTGCTCGGAAATGGTCGGGCGCGCCGCGGACATGGCGGTGCAGATCCACGGCGGCCTCGGCTACATGCGCGGCGTTCCGGTCGAGCGGATGTACCGGGACGCCCGGTTGTTCCGCATCTACGAGGGCACCAGCGAGATCCAGCGACTCATCATCGGCCGGGCGCTGCTGAAGGACTTCGACCCTCATTGACGTTCCACCGATTCTGGTTATTCGGCGCTACCGTTATAAACGGATTTGTGTAGCCAGAATCGGTGGAACGTCGACGAGGAGATACGGCGAGCGCATAGCGACGCAAGAGGGCCAAGTCGGGCCGACGAACCTGCGGCTCGCTGACGCAGGTCGCGGTGGTCGCGGCTACTCTCCGACCTCGCCGCCCGCCAGCTCGGTGACGACATCGAGCTGGCCGAGGTGCCGGGCGTACTCCTGGACAAGGTGGAACAGCACCCGTTCTAGCGTCGCCGGCTCGGCTCCATCCCACCGCTCGCCGGGCTGCCCGATCTCGGCCAGGTCGTGGGACTCGATCACGGCCCTGGACCGGCCGCCCTGCGCCGTCAGCTCGGCGGTCAGCTTCTCCAGGCTCTCACCAGGTGAGACGTGCCAGCGGCCATCCCGGGAGTCGGCCCACGGATTGCCGATATCCCGGCCCTCGAAGCCCCACTCGAGCCAGCGGAGCTCGACGTGCCGCAGGTGCTTCAGCAGCTCCAGCGGGGTCCAGCCGGACGGCAGCCGACTGCGGTGCCGCTCGGCCTCCGGCAGCGACGTCACCTTCGCAAGCACCCTGGACCGGAAGTAATCGAGATAGCCGACAAACACCTCAGACCGAGACGGTACTGCGATCGTCGGCGATGGAAACGGAAGGCTCACGGATCCGATCCTGCCGCAGCGGCCGGGAATCTGACGGCACCATGCCCCAGGTCTGCGAAAGCCAGGACCTACGACCTAGTCTCGCAAGGGTTCCGCCGGCCTGCAGTCCGGTTAGGTATGGGGAACGAGGCCTTGAGAATCGCGAGGTCGCAGCGGGGCGGGAGGCGCGATGGAGCGACTGAAGCCGATGGACGCCCAGTTCATCGACGCGGAGGACCAGGACAAGCACGCCTCGTTCGCGATCGCGTCCATCGCGGTGTTCGAGGGTCCGGCGCCGCTCTACGAAGAGTTCCTGGCCGCGCTCGAAGCCCGCCTGCCGCAGGTCCCGATCTACCGCCGGAAGCTTCGCACCGTGCCACTCAGCCTCGGGCCGCCGGTCTGGATAGATGATCCAGATTTCGATCTCCGTTATCACTTGCGGCAGACGGCGCTCCCGGCGCCAGGCGGGGATGAGCAGCTGAACACGCTGATGGCCAGGGTGATGGCGCAGCGGCTAGACCGCGATTACCCGCTCTGGGAGTACTGGCTGGTCTATGGCCTGAGCGACGGCCGGTGGGCGCTGATCTCCAAGGTGCACCATGCGATGGTCGACGGGGTGTCGGGCACCGAGCTGTACCGGGTGATGTTCGATACAAGCCCCGTTGCTCCGCGGCCGACGTCGGGTGCACCGGAGCAGGCAGGCTGGCAGCCACCGGGCGAGCCGTCACCGGCGCAGCTGGCCGGTCAGGCCGTACAGGACATGATGTCCCTGCCGGCGAGGACCGTTCGTGCGGTCGGAGCGGCCATCACCCGGCCGGCCGACGCAATCCGCCAGGCCTCCGAAACCGCCAGGGCTGCGGCGAAGCTGGCGACGTCCGCCAGGCCGGCGCCCGGCTCCTCGCTCAGCGGCCCGATCGGGCGGCAGCGCCGGTATGCCTGCGCGCGAGCGTCGCTGACCGACATCAAGGCCATCAAGCGAGCGCTTGGCGGCACTGTGAACGATGTCGTGCTGGCCGCAATCAGCGGTGCCTTCCGCAGCGTTCTTCTGAGCCGTGGCGAGGAGCCGCAGCCGCATATGGTTCCGTCACTCGTCCCGGTCTCGGTGCGTGCGCCCGGCGAGGAGAGCAGCTATGGCAACCGCGTGTCAGTGATCGTCGCAAACCTGCCGGCCCATGTCGCGGACGCGGTCGAGCGCTTTGCCGCCGTTCGCGCCGAACTCGCAGAACTCAAGGAGGCCAAGGAAGCGACCGTAGGTGAGGCGCTGGTGGCGCTCGGGCGGTACACCCCGTACCCGCTCGCGTCGCTGGCGGTGCGGCTGGCTTACCAGCTGCCGCAACGCGAGATCGTGACGGTCACCACTAACGTGGCCGGTCCGCGCGAGCCGCTCTACGGACTCGGCCGCAGGCTCCTGGAGATCATTCCTTACGTGCCGATCGCAACCACGCTCCGGACCGGCATCTGCATCTTGAGTTATTGCGATAGCGTGACGTTCGGGATCACCGGCGACTATGCGTCAACGCCGGACATTCAGGCCCTGGCCACAGGCATCGAGGAAGGCGTGACGGAGCTGCTGAAAGCCGCGGGAACTGACTAGCTGATGGCGACGCGCGACGACGACCGCGACGGCTCGAAACGCCTCGGAACGCGGTGGGCTGACATTGACGGCCCCGTCCATTACCTCGACTTTGGCGGCCCGGCACGCGCGCCGATGATCGTCTGCGTGCATGGTCTTGGCGGCTCCGCGGTGAACTGGTCGGCGCTCGCGCCGCTGCTCACTGACCGCTACCGCGTGCTGGCGCCGGATCTGGCCGGGCACGGCCTGACCAGATCGGGTGGCCGCGGCACCAGCGTGACGGCGAACCGCGACCTGCTGGACCGGTTTATCCGGTCGATGTCGGCCCGGCCGGTGATCCTGATGGGTAACTCCATGGGCGGCATGATCTCGCTGCTGGAGGCCGCCTACTCGGCTGATCTGGTCGCCGGGCTGATCTTGGTCGACCCCGCGCTTCCGTTCATGCCTGCCCGACCCGACCTGCTCGTCGCCGCGATGTTCGCGCTGGGCGGCATGCCCGTGCTCGGGCGCGTGGTACTCGACAGCGCTCGTAGCCTGCCACCCGAGGCCGCGGTCGCCGGCATGCTGACCCTGTGCTGCGCTGATCCCTCGCGCGTGGACCCGGCTGTCAGGGCAGAGCACGCCGAGGTGGCCCGGCGCCGCGCCAAGTTCAGCGACGCTGGCCGCGACACGGCGAACGCGACCCGGTCGGTCATCGCCATGGCCGGGATCGGCCGCGGCGGCCTGGGATACCGGCACGGCATCCGGACAGTCGAGTGCCCCGTGCTGCTGCTGCACGGCGAGCGTGACCGGCTGGTGCCGGTATCTGCGGCGCGGGCAGCGGCACGGGCCAATCCTTCCTGGTCGCTCGTCGTAGTGCCCGATGCGGGCCATGTTCCGCAACTGGAAATGCCGCAGGAGTGTGCCGTTGCGATCAGGCAATGGCTCAGCTCGGCCGGCCGTGCTGCGGCGGACTCCGCGGCGACGGGCAAAATGAGATTAAGATTCGGGCCGCCTCGGGGCGGGCGGGAACGACGGCCTGTCGGTAAACGGTCACGCCTGGTTGCCCGACCTCGACGCCAGGCGCAAGGCGAGCTTGGGACATAGCCGTATGGCTTCGAGCGCGTCGGCCTCCAGGCCCGATGGCACGCCACCCGGCCGGATGATCGGGAAGCCCCAGTCGTCCAGCACGATCAGCTCCGGCGCGACCTCAGCGCACAGGCCCCGGCCATCGCAGGCGATCGGGTTGACGCGCAGCTCAGGCCGGTCAGTCATCGCTTCCGCCGGGGCGGCATCGGCAGTACCTGCGCCTCGCGCGTGCCGCTGCACCAGCCCTGCGCGTGCAGGTCCAATTCGGGAACGAAGACGTCAAGAGCGCTGCGGATCATCCGGACCGCGCCGTCGGGGTGGCGGCAAGCGCCCCGGCCGTCGACCTGACTGAGCCAGCGACGCAGCCGCGCAGTGTTGGCGGTGCGCCCCGCGGCCACTGCCGCCAGGTCCGCCGCGATGGCGTCGAGGCCGAATATGCACGGGCCGCACTGGCCGGCCGACTCGTCCGCCAGGTACCTGGCAAGCCGTGCCGTCTCCACCAGACCGCATGAATCGGCGGGCAGCGCAACGAGCAGGCCAGCTCCCGGCGCCGCCCGTACTGCCGCGAGGCCGGCTGCTGAGAATGGCAGCGGCGCCGCCGCCGGCCACCGAACCCAGCTGCCGAAGTACCCGCCGACCAGCACAGCGCTCAGCTGGCTTGTTGGTCCGCCCGCCTGCCCGAGCACGTCGGCGACCGGCGTGCCGATCTCGATTTCCCGCACCCCTGGGTCGGCTACCGCACCAATGACCGTCACCAGCATCGAGCCTGGCTCCTGCGCAGTGCCGACGGCACGGAACCAGTCCGCGCCGTGCCGCACGATGAGCGCCAGGTGAGCTAGCGTCTCGGCGTTCTGCACCAGCGTCGGCCTGCCGTACAGGCCGGTCTCAGCCAGCCGAGGCGGTGTCGGCGTCGGCACCGGCCGCCCGCCGCCCGCCCAGTTCACAACCGCGCTAGCCTCGCCGGCCACGAAGCCGTCAGCGGCAGTAATCACGCGGATCCTCGGGTCATCCAGCCTCGCGGCGCGCCGCTCGGCGACCGCCTGCTGGATGATCTCGCTCACCGCGATATGGGCAGCGAACACGACGTGACGGGCGTCGAGCATCCGGGCCGCAGCGGCCGCTCCGTCGAGCACCAAGTGCGGCTGCGTGGCCATTAGCACCTTGTCCTTGGCACTGGCTGGCTCACCTTCAGTGCCGTTCACCACGACGACGGGCCGGGTCGCGGCGGCGGCGACGGCGGCGAGCTTGCGTGCGGTCGGGAAGGCGGCGCCGCCACGGCCGGTCAGCCCGGCGCGGCCCACCTCGGCGATTAGCTGGCTCGCCCCGGCTCGGTCGCTCGATCGCTGCCAGGGCAGCGGACCGTGCCGGACCAGGTGATCGCTGAGGCTCGCCTGGCCCGCTCCGTAGCTGCTCGGCAACAGGCGCGGCAACATACAGGCGGAATCGAGGTGCTCGGCGGAGCTGCTGCCGACGCGTGCTGCCGTTGCGCGGTCGGTGCTCATCGGCGCTCTGCATAACCGCGATCTGCTGGCTGCCGCACGGCCGGCCCCAGGCCCGGATCAGGCCGCCGCCTGCCGAGCAGGCGCGCGATCACCGCCGTGGCCACCAGCGCGGCCGACCAGATCTCGATCAGGGCGACCCACCAGTAGTGAAGGTCACCGCCGGCCGTCAGCGAGTGCACGAAAGCCACCGGCCATGCTAGGTAAGCGAGCCAGTGCACGGCCCGCCAGGCCCGGTAGCCCAGCCGGGCCCGAACCAGGCTGGTGATCAGCACGGCGCCAGCCATATCGACCGCAAGCGTGCCGAAGCCGATTGCAGCTGTCCGGTACGGAGAGGCGAACGGCACCAGCGTCGCCGCCCAGCCGATCGTGACGTAGGGGTCCAGGATCGCGGTTACCACATGCAGCGCCAGAAGCGCGATCCCGAACAGCGACAGGGTCCGGTGCATCTCGGCAACCATGAACCGGGGCCACCGCCGCGGCGCGGCACCCAGCCGCGTCGCCACTCCCAGCACTATGACGATGCTGAACAGCACAAGCAGCACCAAGCCGCTGCCGCGAGAGATGAACCACAGGTACTGGCTGCTAGCCGCGCCAGCCGCAACCGCGCTCATCGCTGTCCTCCGTTCGCATGCCCGGCCGGCTCCGTTCCGGCCGGAGGCCGCGGCGGCGGCTCGCGCTGGAACCCAAGCTGCCCGTTATCGGCCGATGGCCAGTCGCCGGTCAGCGTCACCGAGCCGTCGTGGCCAACGAGACGAGCCGCGAGCCCCTGTGATGCAAGCCAGCCGGGCGCGGCACCGCCGCTGATAATCGCGGCTGTCGATGCCGCGTTCGCGATTGCGCACGTCGCTGCGGCGACGCTGGCCGTCCGCCACGGGCCGTCGGCTGAAATCCCGGTGCGCGGGTCGATGATGTGATGCACGACCCGCCCGGACCGCACCCACCGTCGGCACAGGACCGACGATGTGGCGAGGCCGCCTCCGGCCAGCCGGACTAGCTGAGTCGGTGACGACGGCGATGTGGATGGCTCCGTCTGCTGGTGATCGTCGGCGACCAGCACCGGCCAGCCGTCCTCCGGGCTTTCGCCGGCCGCTGCCATGTCGCCGCCGAGGCTCACCAGGACGCCGCCGGCCGCACCGAGCCGGTACGCGGCGGCGGCGGCCCAGTCCGCGCCGAGCCCCTTGGCGGTCGCCCCCAGGTCGAGCCGCACGCCGGGCGGCACGTGCAGCAACGTCCCGTGCAGAGACACCCGCTGCCAGCCGGGCACCTCGGCGGGCTCGATAGCCAGGCCGACCCCGTGCCCGGTGCCGAGTTCGGCGAAGTCCCGGTCGTAGCCGAGCCCGATCAGGGCACCGCCGACGGTAGGGTCCACCAGGCCGCCGGTCCATTGCGCGGCCGCGAGCGCCACGCTGACCGCTTCAGCCAGGGCGGCGCTGACCCGCACAGGACCAGCGTGACGCTGACAGATTCTCGACAGCTCCGAGTCGGCACGGAACCTGCTCGCGGCCAGGTCCAGCCGCTCGAGCTCACGGTCCACCGCACCGACGACCGACCGCAACGCGGGCGACGGCCAGGCAACGACCCTGGCCGTCGTGCCCAGAGCATCGCGCTCGGCTATTGCTACGCTCGCAGAACCCGAGCCGATGATCTTCCAGACCGGCCGGCCGGTCATGCTGAGCATGCTGACAGACATCAGTTGTCCCGCCAGGTGGCCGGGCTCCCACCGCCCGAGCCGCCCGAGCCGGAGCCGCCCGAGCCGGAGCCGCCCGAGCCGGAGCCGCCGACTGTGACACCCGAGCCGCTTGAGGTCACGACGGAGTGAGTCAAGCTCGGCTTGTGCCCGTGCCCGGCTACTGTCTGCTGCGTGACGCCTGTAGTTCCGCTCGCAGCGCCGACGGGCGAGTTCGCGGCGGCGTGCACGAAATAGCCGGACGTCGCCGCCACGCCGGCGATGAGCGCCGCTGCAGTCCAGTTGGCGGCCCGCCGTGTCCTCCGGACGCCAGAATCTCGCCAGGCTGGTGCATACCGGCCCGCTGGCCGGTCAGCGCTCCCGTCGTCGTCCGGGGTGGCCGACAGCCGCCTGCGCCCGCTCTGGTATTCCTGACCGGGGTATTCCTGAGCCATGGTCTCGTCCTCTCGTTCGGCCGGACTGGTCCGGCGCTTCCAGCTTGCGGCGCGCAGGATGAGACGACCGTGAGCGGACGATGTCAGCTGCTCACATGTTCCTTACATCTTCACGACATCTGACCTGCGTAATCTCGTTGCTATGCGCGTACTGGTGGTGGAGGACGAGCCCCGGATGGCCCGGCTGCTCAAGCGAGGGCTGGAGGAGGAGGGACACGCGGTCGACGTCGCAGCAGACGGCCCCGAGGGCTTGTGGATGGCAACCGAGAACAGCTACGGCGCGATCATCCTGGACGTGATGCTGCCCGGATTCGACGGTTTTGAGCTGTGCCGCAAGTTGCGCGCAGCCGGGGTGTGGGTTCCCGTGCTGATGCTGACGGCCAGGGACGCCGTCGGCGACCGCGTCCGCGGCCTCGATGCCGGGGCCGATGACTATCTGGTGAAGCCGTTCAGCCTGCTCGAGTTGGCCGCCCGGCTCCGGGCACTGGCCCGGCGCGACGACCGGGCCCGGCCGGCCGTGCTGGCCGTCGGCGGCCTGCGACTCGACCCGGCTACGAAGCAGGCCTGGCGCGATGCTTCGGAGATTCAGCTCTCGCCTAAGGAGTTCTCATTGCTGGAACTCTTCCTGCGGCATCCGGGCACGGTGCTGACCAGGTCGCAAATCCTGGATGCTGTCTGGGACTTCGCCTACGACGGCGGTTCCAACGTCGTCGATCAGTACGTCGCCTACCTGCGGCGCAAGGTAGATCTCCCGTTTGGCCGCCGCGACATCGAGACGGTCCGCGGGATGGGCTACCGGCTCCGCCAGCCCCCGCCGGCCTGAGGGCGAGCGCCATGTCGATCCGGCTGCGCGTCGCGGCTGTCTTCACCCTGGCCCTGGCCGCCGCGTTCGCACTAGGCAGCTGGCTGCTCGTCAGCCAGGTCAGCTCGGTGGTGCTGAACGCCGTTGACACGCAGCTCGCAGGCCAGCTCAGCCGCGCCGTCCAGCAGCGCATCCTGCCTGCCCCACTTAAGAGCTTCGGGGATAGCGAGACTGTCGCTCAGTACATCGACTCGTCCGGCCGGGTCACGGCGGCAAGCCCCGACGCCGGCCGGCGGCCGTTGCTGGACCGGGCCGAGCAGCGGGCTGCCCGGCACCGGCCGGTCACGTTGACGACGAGCTTCGATGAAGGCCCTGAGCGACTAATGGCCACCAAGCTACCGGGCCGGCCCGGCTGGATCGCTGTCGCAGGGATCTCGCTGGAATCGGCGAATGGCACCATATCGGCAGTCGTGACGAGGCTGGTTGTCGGCGGATCTGCATTCGTGCTCATCGCGGCGGCTGGCGCCTACTTCCTGGCCCGCGCTGCCCTGGCACCAGTGGAGCGGCTGCGGCGGGAGGCGGCCGCGCTGTCGGCCGCCGACCCGTCGGGCAGGCTCCCGGTGCCCCGAACCCGCGATGAGATCGCGGCCCTTGCGGGCACGATGAACAACCTGCTCGCGCGGCTTCACAGCGCGCTGGCCCGGCAGCGATCATTCGTGGCCGACGCCAGTCACGAGCTGCGGACTCCGTTCGCCGTGCTGCAGGGGGAGCTGGAGCTGGCAGCCAAGCCCGGCCGCAGCCGCGAGGAACTAGCCGATGCCGTGGCCGCGGCGGCCGAGGAGGCGGCCCGGTTGTCCCGGATCACCGATGACCTGCTGCTGCTGGCGCGCAGTGACGAGGATCAGCTCACGATTCGGACCGAGCCGACGGACCTCACCGACCTGCTGTCGCGCAGCGCGCGGCAGGCCGCCCAGCGCAGTGCCCAGGCCGGCGTTACCTGCAGAGTGACAGTGCCGCCGGAGCTGATCGCGCAGGTGGATCCCGCCCGCATCCGGCAGGCGGTGGACAACCTGGTGGACAACTCGCTGCGGTTCGCGCCGACCGGGACGCAGATCGAGATCGCGGCCGAGGCCAGCGGGCCAGACATCACGATCGCGGTGACGGACGCCGGACCGGGCTTCCCGGCCGATTACCTGCCGCATGCCTTCGAGCGGTTCAGGCGACCCGACAGCGGCCGGGCCCGCGCAGGCGGAGGTGCGGGGCTGGGCCTGGCCATCGTGCTGGCGATCGCTCGCGCGCACGGCGGCACGGTTACCGCCGGCAACCGCCCGGAGGGCGGCGCGGTTGTCCGGCTCGTCCTGCCCGATACAGTGCTGACGCGCTGACCGACTTGGCGGATCTGCCGGTATCGCACCATAGTGGGGCGCAGTCAAAAGGAGGTTCGCATGTCCGACCCGAACGCCGCGCAAGAAGCTGCGGTGCAGGCCGCGCTCGACCGTCTCGACCTGGAGACGAAAGTGCGGATTCTGTCCGGCCAGGACACCTGGTCGCTGCCGGCGGTGCCCGAGATCGGCCTGGCGTCCATCGTCATGTCCGATGGCCCGGTCGGCGTCCGCGGCACGCAGTGGACGGCCAGCGACCCGTCCGTCGCGCTGCCCAGCCCGACAGCGCTGGCCGCGACTTGGGATCCGGAACTCGCCCGGGCGGCGGGCCGCCTGCTCGGGCAGGAGGCGCGGCGCAAGGGCGTGCACGTACTTCTGGCGCCGACGGTCAACCTGCATCGCAGCCCGCTCGGGGGCCGCCATTTCGAGGCCTACTCCGAGGATCCGCTGCTCACGGGCGCAATCGGGGCCGGCTACGTGGCCGGTGTTCAGGACCAGGGCGTCGCCACCACGGTCAAGCACTTCGTGGCGAACGACTACGAGAGCGAGCGCTTCACCGCCAGCACCGAGGTGAGCGACCGCGCGCTCCGCGAGCTCTACCTCGCGCCGTTCGAGGCGATAATCCGTAACTCCGGCGCTTGGGGGGTGATGTCGGCCTACAACCGGGTCAACGGCATCTCCATGACCGAGAACGCCCCGCTCCAGCGCGGCGTGCTCAAGGGCGAGTGGGAGTTCGACGGCGTCATCGTGTCCGACTGGCTGGCCGCTCGCGACAGCGTTCGCGCGGCGAACGGTGGCCTCGACATCGCCATGCCTGCCTTGGGCAGCCCATGGGGCGCGAAGCTGGTCGAGGCGGTGCGGGCTGGCGCGGTCGCGATGGAAGTTATCGACGAGCAGGTGCGCCGGGTGCTGAGGCTCGCCGCCCGGGTCGGCGCGCTCGCCGGCGCGCCGGAGTCCGTGCCTGCCGCCAGCAGGCCCGCACCCATCAACGGGAACGAGCTGGCCAGGCAGATCGCCGCTCGCTCGTTCGTGCTAGCGGCTAACCCGGCCGGCCTGCTGCCGCTCAGCGTTCCCCTCATCAGCAGCGTTGCGCTGATCGGTGCGCTGGCCAAGGACGCGCGAGTGCTCGGCGGCGGCAGCGCAACCGTATTCCCAGAGCACGTCGTCTCGCCGCTCGAAGGCCTGACCACAGCGCTGCCAGCGTCGGTGCGGCTGTCGTACGCATTCGGCGCCGACCCGCGCACCGGCAACCTCGCCCCGGCCGCGGCACCGCAGTGGTCCGGCTTGCAGGCTACGTTCCGCGACCGAGCTAGCGCGACGGTGTATCAGTCGCCGCTAGCGTCCGCCGTTGGCCGCTGGATGGAGATGCCCGCGGGCGTCGACGTTGAGAACCTGGCGACGGTGGAGATATCCGGCCTGCTAACCGCGGAGGTCCGAGGTCCGCACAACCTCAGTATCCGGGGGGTCGGCCGGTTCACTCTGACAGCCGGCGGCGTGACGCTCTTCGACGGGGAAGTGCAGCCCGACTCCGACGACATCGCCATGTCGTTCCTCGCTCCGCCCGAGCGCCAGGTTGTACTGCCGCTCGAGGCCGGACAGCGCGTGGCCGTCTCGCTGACTCAGCGCGTCAGCCTCGCTCGTGGGCTCGCGATCGTCTCGCTGTCACTCGGCTACGGCCCGCCGATGCCGCCGGCGGACGACCTGCTCGATGAGGCCGAAAGCGTCGCGCGCGCCAGCCAAGTGGCGATCGTCGTGGTTGGCACGACCGATGAGGTCGAATCGGAGGGCTTCGACCGCACGACGCTCGCGCTGCCCGGCCGGCAGGACGAGCTGGTACGGCGGGTTGCCGCAGCCAACCCTCGCACCATCGTCGTGGTGAACGCCGGCTCGCCGGTCGAGCTCCCGTGGGCCGACGAGGTGGCCGCGGTGCTGCTGGCCTGGTTTCCCGGCCAGCACGCCGGGAGCGCGCTCGCTGATGTGCTGCTCGGCGCGGCCGAACCCGGCGGCAGGCTCCCGACCACCTGGCCCGTATCGGCCGGGGATTGCCCGGTGCTGTCGGTCACGCCGTCCGGCGGCCTGCTGCGCTATGACGAGGGCGTGTTCATCGGCTATCGCGCCTGGCAGCGGGCTGGCGTCGGGCCGAGATACCCGTTCGGTCATGGCGACGGCTATACCCGCTGGGCTTACGAGCAGCTGGCCGTCGAGGACTACCGGGTCACGGTCACCGTGCGCAACACCGGGGCGCGAACGGGCCGGGAAGTCGTCCAGCTGTACGCGCGTCCGGCCGATCCGGATGCCGGCCGACCGCAGCGCTGGCTGGCCGGGTTTGCCGGCGCTGACTGCGGGTCCTGGCGAGACCGCGGCAGCAACGATCGAATTGCCCGAGCGGGCGTTCCAGGTCTGGGCCGATGGCTGGCAGACAGTCAAGGGCGAGTACATGATCGAGGCTGCGCACAGCATCGCCGATATCCGCCTCTCCACCGCCATCTCGGTGTCTTGACGAACCCTCGCCTACCTAGCCTGCCAGCGCAGCAGTCCCAGGGACGAGCCATGACGGAGATGGAAGTCGCCGCCGGAACCGAGCCGATGGCGTCCGGCCGGACCGGCTTCAGGCGCCTGATGATCAGCCTGGGCATCACTGGCGGCACGCAGTCCGCCATGTATGCGGGAATCGGCAGCGTTCTGCTGCCGTCCCAGCTGGAACAGATCGACCGGGCGCACAAGGTCGCCGCGCTCGGCCTGGTCGCAGGAGTCAGCGCGATCTTCGCGACCGTGTTCAACCCGCTCGGCGGATCGCTGTCGGACCGGACCAGATCCCGGTTCGGCAGGCGCGCGCCGTGGCTGATCGGAGCCTCCGCATCGTTGCTGCCCATGCTGGCGTTCCTGGGCCAGGCCCATACTGTCCTGCTAGTGCTCGTCGCCTGGTGCCTCGCGCAGGCAGCGGCCAACATGTTCCAGGCGCCGCTCACCGCCGTCATCCCGGACCGGGTCGCCCCAGCGAGGCGCGGCACAGCCTCATCGGTCGCTGGCGTTGCCGCGATACTGGGCGCAGTCACGGGGATCGGCCTGGCCGGGCTGTTCACCGGGCAGGTAGCCGTGGGCTATCTGGTGCTCGGCGGGCTGCTGATCCTCGCTGCGTGGCAATTCGTGCTGCGGACCGCGGACGCCAGCACGGCGCACCTGGCCCGGCCACCGCGCGACACCCGGCCGGTGCCCGCCCGGCTGGCCGAGTTCCTGTCCGCGCTGACGCACCGGGACTTCGCGTGCGTGTTCGCCAGCCGGGCGCTGGCGATTCTCGGCTATTTCCTGGTGGTGAACTTCGAGCTTTACGTACTCACCGACTACATCCGGCCCGGCGGACTGAAGCCCGCACAGGGCGTGACCGTGCTGGCGGCGATCAGCGCGGTCGGCGCCATCATCGCCGCGAGCATCGCCGGGCCGCTGTCCGACCGGCTGAACCGGCGCAAGCCGTTCGTCTTCACCTCCTCGGCCGTGGCCGGAGCAGGCTGCCTGCTGCCGGTGCTATCGCCGACATTCGGCTCTGTCGAGATTTTCGCCGCGTTCGCCGGGATCGCGTTCGGGTGCTACCTGTCCGTGGATGCAGCCCTGGTGACGCTGGTGCTGCCACGCACCGAGGACGCCGCCAGGGACCTGGGCGTGCTCAATATCGCCAATACCGCCCCGCAGGTGATCGCCCCGCTGCTCGCCGCCTTGATCATCAGCCACCTGGGCGGCTACCGTTCGCTGTTCATCCTGGGCGGCTGCTGCGGCATCGCCGGCGCGTTCGCCGTGATGCCCGTGCGCGCCGTCCGCTAGCAGGGCGGGGATGAAGGCCTTCACCTAGTCCTTCGGGCCGGCCAGCAACGCTCCGGTCATCCGGGGCTAGGCCTGGGCACGATAGCCGCCGGGGCGCCGAAGGTCACGACAGGTCTGCGGAACCGCCGCGGGTGAGCGCCAGCGGATTGACGACGCGATCGAATAGTTCCTCGGTGACGCCATTCGCAAGCGCCGCCTGCTTGAGCGTCAGATCGTGGGCGATGGCCTGGTGCGAGATAACAGAGGCCTTGTCGTAGCCGATGATTGGTGACAATGCGGTCACCATCATCACGGAGCGGTCAATATTCTCCTTGAGCTTCGCCTTGTTCAGCTCGGCGCCCTCGATCATGAACTGCCGGAGGTGGTCGCACATGTCAGCCATGATCAGTGCCGAGTGGAGGTAATTGCTGATCAGGACCGGGCGGAAGGCGTTGAGCTCGAAGTTGCCCTCCGCACCGCCCATGGTTACCGCTACGTCTGATGCGATGACCTGGATGGCAACCATCAGCATGGCCTCAGCCTGAGTCGGGTTGACCTTGCCCGGCATGATCGATGAGCCTGGCTCGTTGGACGGCAGGACCAGCTCGTGAATTCCTGTCCGCGGACCTGAGCCAAGCCAGCGCAGGTCATTGGCGATCTTGAATAGCGTGACGGCGGCGGTCTTGAGCGCGCCGTGCGCTCGGACCATCCGGTCCAGGGTGCCCTGCGCGGTGAATTTATTCGGCGCGGACTCAAAAGCAGCGCCCGTCATGGCCGCGATCTGCGCCGCCACGTGGTCACCGAAGCCAGGCGGGGCGTTGAGCCCGGTCCCGACGGCCGTTCCTCCCATGGCCAGCTTCAGCAGGCCACGGGTGGCGTGCTCGACCTCGGCGATGGCGTCATCGAGGGCGCCGGCGTAGCCGGACCACTCCTGGCCGACGGTGAGCGGAGTGGCGTCCTCCAGGTGCGTCCGGCCGATCTTGACCACATCTGCCCAGTCCCTCGACTTGCGGCCGATGGCGTCACGGAGGCGGCGCAGCGCCGGGATCGTCTTCTGAGTCGCCATAAGGTAGCCGGCGATGTGCATGGCCGTCGGGAACGTGTCGTTGCTCGACTGGCCCATGTTGACATGGTCGTTCGGGTGGACGGGCTGCTGCGAGCCGAGCGTGCCGCCGACGAGCTGGATGCACCTGTTGGAGATGACCTCGTTCACGTTCAAGTTGGACTGGGTTCCGGAGCCGGTCTGCCAGACATAGAGCGGGAAGTCATCGTCGAGCGCCCCGCTGACTACCTCGTCGCACACTCGCTGGATCAGCTGGCCCTTCCATTCGGGCAGCCGGCCAGCACGGGTGTTTACCTGCGCCGCCGCTTTCTTCACGTAGCCGTATGCGTGGTAGACCTCTTTCGGCATCCGGTCGTTGCCGATGTTGAAATGCTCCAGGCTGCGCTGGGTCTGCGCGCCCCAGTACCTGTCGGCGGGCACTTCGACCTCGCCGAGGCTGTCGAACTCCCGACGCGTCCCGGTGACAGCTAGCCCGATCGGGATGTTACGGATTGCCGGTGCTGTATCACCTTTATCTGTCACGATTTGCCCTCCTCATGTGATGCCGGCCCGAAAAGCGGGCCGGCGAAGGCAGGTCAGGCGTGGTCATGATCTGATCCAGTGTGTGCCCGGGCCGTCCGGGCTGGACTGCGGTCGACACGCAGCGGCGGGTTCCAGGGCATCAGGCTCACCCGACGGCCCTTCCGGGTCGGCTGGGCGGCTGGAATCTCCTATCGCTGTTGCTATGCCCCCGCCTGCCGTCGCGTAAGCGCTGGCTCCGCGGCCTGCAGATCGCCTCAATCAGCAACCTTGCCGCAGAATGGGCGGCATGGATGATCTCGATCGGATTGGTACGGAGTACCTGCGCCGCCTCACCGATGCCGACTTGCGGGCTCTGGTGCATGCTGACGAGGTGTCGGCGGCCGAGGCCGGCGCACGTATCCGGGCCCTGCGCCGCGAGCCTGCGCTGCTGCTCGACGTGCTGAATCGGCCGGCCGTCTCGACTGCTCTGATGAACGTGGCCTCCGCCGACGCCAGCGGGCGATTCACGCTGGTATCGCCGTTCCTGGTCTTCGCGGCCGCGATCCACCGTGTCGCGGCAGACCTCAGCGGCAGCGGTTACGTTCCGGAGCGCACGGCGCTAGGGCGGCGGGTGCCGGTCTTCGATGGCCCGCTGCTGGCCGCCTACCTCGCCGAGCCGGTTCACCGGCTGTTCCTGGCCGAGCTTCTTGCCTCGTTCGCGCGGTCCTCCAGCGGCGTCATCGTGACCCGCACCGAGCAAGGGCTGCGCCGGCGGCGTTGGAACGATCTCGACCTGGAAAGGCTGGCCGGCCTGCTTGACGCACTACCAGAGCAGCAGCGTCCGCCGGTCTGGCGACGCCTGGGTGACCTCGCACTGTTCCTGGCCGGGGTATTCCCTGCCGCGATCGAGCGCTCGCTGGCGGGCCGGCTGGATCCGGCGCGGCTAGCCAGAATGACTGGCCTGGCGGTTCCGCCGGAGTCCGGTCCGGCCGAGTTGTTCGAGTGGTTCGGCGCCGGCTGGTACCGGCTCGCTGCGCGCCGAGTGACCGCACCGGAGGAGTCGGGAGCAGCGCTGCGGGACAACGCCGAGCACATCCACGAAGCCCGCCGAGTGCTCAACGCAGCCGCCGACCGCTACCTGCTCCCGGCAAGCATCCAGTGGCTGGCGCCGCCGGGCTGACGGCGCCCTTCCGTGGCGCATTCAAGAACCTGGGTCACGATGAGCTGGCGGGATTCCTTGCTTCCCTAGCTGGCTGAATCTGGGCCGGCATCACTCAACTAGGCTGATCGAGTTATGGAAGACCGCACCGACGCGTGGCTGCGGCGCCGGACCTCGCGATGGCAGGACTGGCCAGCACGCCGGCTACTCGAGGCCAAGCAACGGCTCGGCGCGACGGTCAGCGTCGTCATCCCGGCCCGGAACGAGCAGGGAACCGTGGCCAGCGTTGTTGGCGCCATAACGCGGTCTCTGGTCGAGCGCGTCCCGCTTGTGGACGAGCTCGTCGTGATGGACTCCGACTCGACCGACGCGACGGCGCAGGTAGCCGCGGATGCCGGCGCCGTTGTGTACCAGGCCGCCGAGGTGGCGCCGTCGGCCGGCAGCTTCCCCGGCAAAGGCGAGGCCCTGTGGAAGTCGCTGCTGGTCACCAAGGGTGAGTTGCTCATCTTCATCGACGCCGACCTGACCCGGTGGGGCCCGCACTTCGTCTCGGGCTTGCTCGGGCCGCTGCTGGCGGACAGCGAGGTACGCCTGGTCAAGGGCTTCTACACCAGGGTGCGGACGGAGTCCGATGGCTCGACCTCACCGGACGGCGGCCGGGTCACCGAACTGGTCGCGCGGCCGCTGATCAGCCTGTGGTGGCCCGAGCTTGCGGCCGTTGTGCAGCCGCTAGCCGGCGAATGGGCGGCCCGGCGCAGCTTGATGGAATCACTGAGCATCCCGGTCGGCTACGGAGTCGAACTGGCTTCGCTCCTGGACACCGCGGCGCGCTACGGTCTCGACGCCATCGCTCAGGTCGATCTGGGCAGCAGGGCGCACCGGCACCAGGCAAATCATGACCTGGCCCTGATGGCGGCAGAATTGCTGCTGGTGGCCGAGCGGCGGCGGCCAGCCGGGCAGCTGCCAGCCGCAACCGACCTCAAGCAGTTTGGCCGCGCGGCGGACGGCACCGCCCGGCAGATCACCAGGCCGGTTCCGGTGGCAGAACGGCCGCCCGCCTCATCGCTGCGGGACCGGCCAGGCACGGTGACAGTTGGACAGTAACGCCGCCCGTCCGGCCGCGGGTGCGGAGGATGCGAACGGCACATCGCGTCCGCAGGGCATGCTCAAGCTTGGCACGCATTCGTTCCCGCCCGGCCAGCCGCTCATCATGGCGATCGTGAACCGCACTCCCGACTCCTTTTTCCGGCCCGGCCTGACCTGGGACGAGTCGGCCGCGATAGACCGCGTGCACCAGGTCATTGCCGAGGGCGCCGACATCGTCGACGTGGGCGGCGTACCCGCCGCACCTGGCTCGCAAGTGGACGTTGCCGAGGAGATCCGCCGGACCGCGGGTTTCATCGGCGCGGTCCGCGCCGCCTACCCGGACCTGATCATCAGCGCCGACACGTGGCGGCACGAGGCCGGCCGGGCCGCCTGCGAAGCCGGAGCCGACCTCATCAACGACTCGTGGGGCGGCTTCGACCCGAGGCTGGCCGAGGTGGCCGCCGAGTTCGGCGCCGGGCTGGTCTGCGCTCATGCGGGCTGGCAGCGGCCGCGGACCAGGCCGTTCCGGGTTGCATACGCGGATGTGATGGCCGACGTGCTCGACCGGACGCAAGAGCTGGCATACCGCGCTCTGGAGGCAGGCGTGCAGCCAGAGCGCATCATCATCGACGCTGCGCATGACTTCGGCAAGAACACCTGGCATTCACTGGAGGTCACCCGGCGGATGCAGGAGATGACGCAGACGGGCTGGCCGGTGCTGGTGTCACTGTCGAACAAGGACTTCGTCGGCGAAACCCTTAACCTGCCGCCCGACCAGCGGCTGCCGGGAACGCTCGCGGCAACCTCGGTGTGCGCCTGGCTCGGCGCCCGGATTTTCCGAGTACACCAGGTCCCCGAATCACGCCAGGTCGTGGACATGGTGTCCGCGATCAGGGGTGACCGGCCGCCGGCGCGCGCGGTCAGGGGTCTGGCGTAGCCGGTGCTCATAGCAGCTGCCCTATGCCCGGCACCGCCGCTGCTGGCGCGCGAGGTGACCGGCACGGACCCGGTGCTGCCCGAACTGCGCGAGGCGTGCGTCGACGCCGTGACTGCTCTCATGATTGGCCGGCCCGGGCTGGTCGCGGTGGTCGGAGTCGCGGACGCTACTCGATCCTGGGATGTCCGGGCAGAGCTCGACCTCAGTCCTTATGCCCCGGGTGCCGACCACGGCAAGCTCGGCGCAGGAGCTACCGGCCGCGGCGCCCCGGCTCGCGGCAACGCGCCGAGCTTGCCACTGTCGGTCGGTCTGGGCGCCCGGTTGCTGCAACAGGCGGGGTACCACGGCCGCTTGATCCTGCAGTCGATCGCCGAGGACGAGCCGACGGCGAAGTGCGCGGCACTTGGCGCCCGGCTAGCCGCGGAGAGCGACCGGGTTGCATTGCTCGTCATGGCCGACGGCAGTGCACGGCGAAGCCGCACAGCTCCTGGTTACCTGGACGAGCGCAGCGTTCCCTTCGATGCGGAGGTGGAACGCGCCATACTGTCCGGCGACGTCGCCGCGCTGCTGACCATCGATTCGGGGGTCGCCCGCGAGCTCATGGCGACAGGCCGGGCATCCTTGCAGGTGCTAGCCGGCGCGCTTGACGGCACGCCATGCTCCACGCAGATCCGTTATCGCGATGACCCGTTCGGCGTGGCCTACCTGGTCGCGTCCCTGACCGCAGCAGAGTGAGGAAGCCGACATGGAACAGGACTACGCTGGCCGCCCGGTTGTCGTGTTCGGTGCCACTGGCGCGCTCGGGCACGGCGTTGCTGCCGCGTTCGCCCAGGCCGGCGCAGCTGTCACTGGTGCAGACCGAGCCGAGCCGCCAGCCGACCGGAAGCTGCCCGGCGTACAGTGGGCGGCCGTTGACGCCCTCGACGACGACGCGCTCGGCGCCATGTTCGACGCGGCACCGCCACCCTGGGCGGTTGTCAACACTGTCGGCGGCTTTGCGCCCAAGCGGCCGTTGGCTGAACTCGACCCGGTCGAGCTGGCTGGTCAGCTCCAGCTGAACCTGGTGAGCGCCGCACTGATCACTAAGCATGCGTTGCGGGTCATACGGCCAGCCGGACAAGGCCGGATCGTGCACACCGCGAGCCGGGCAGGCATCGTGACCGCGGGTTCAGGCTTCGCTTATTCGGTCAGCAAGGCCGCAGTACTCCACCTGGTCTCGATGGCAGCCGACGAGGTTCGCGGCAGCGGTGTCACCGTGAACTGCGTCGTGCCGAGCATCATCGACACGCCCGCCAACCGGGCCGCGATACCGTCGGCCAATCACGACCAATGGCCGAAGGTGCCCGACATCGCGCGCACTTATCTCTTCCTGGCCAGTCCGTCCGCGGGGCTCGTCAACGGCGCGGCGATCCCGGTCTAAGGCACATCTGGCCGACTCTCGACAGTGTCACCCACTGCAGGCGACGGCGCAGAATATGTCGGCGAGGCGCTGCCCGTATGCCACCACCCCGAGCACGCCGGCCCGGCCGGGTGGCGCTTGCGCGGCTGCCTCCACCGTGCTCTCACCACGCGCCGGGGAATCGGCGGATCAGTGCTTGCTCGACCATGCGCCGGGGAATGATGTCAGAATCAGCCACGCACGCCAGCGTATCCAGGCGCGGCTCAGTCGCGGTTCAGTCGAGGTAACGCGGCAGCGTGCTCGCGAGGCATGATGGCACGATGCCAGACGAGCTGCTGCCCGGCGGGTCTGTCACGCACGTAGTCCGGATCGGTGACACCGTTCGCCGCAGCCCTGGACCGAACTCGGCCTTCGTCCATCGGCTCCTGGCCCATCTGGAGCGAGCCGGCTGGGACGGTGCGCCGCGCTTCCTCGGAGTGGACGACCTGGGCAGGGAGATCCTGGGCTTCCTTGCCGGGCACGTCGCCTGGGAAGCCAGCCAGCCCGCCGAGGTCCGCTCCGATGAGAGTCTCGTGACGGCAGCCCGGCTGGTCCGGCAGTTCCATGACCTGACCGCAGGCACGGGACTGGCCGACAGGGCAGAAGTCGTATGCCACAACGACCTGTCGCCCAAAAACACTGTCTACCGTGACCTCGGCACCGGACTGCGGCCGGCTGCGTTCATCGACTGGGACATCGCCGCGCCGGGCCTGCGGATCCACGACATCGCGCACGTGTGCTGGCAGTATCCCGGCCTCGGCCCGGCCGCGGGCGACCCGAGGCAGGCCGCCCGCCGAGTCCGCTTGATCTGCGACGCTTACGGCCTGGCTGACCGCACCTCGGTGGTCAGCACGATCTTGTGGTGGCAGGAGCGCTGCTGGCACGGAATCCGGGCCGGCGCGGCCGCTGGCGATCCGGCGATGATGCGCCTGTACCAGGCAGGCGCGACCGCCGCGGTGCGCGAGCAACAGCGGTGGACCGAACGGCACCGCGCGGTGCTGGCAGCCGCACTCCGCTAGCGGCTGAAGGCGTACACCTTGCCGACGTCGGAGCCAACGTAGACGACGCCATCCGAGACGGCTGGCGAGGAGTACACGCCGACGCCGGTGTAGTACGACCACAGCTTCTTGCCGGTAACCGCGTTGATCGCGTAGAGCGAGCCGTCGTTCGAGCCGACGTAGACAACGCCTCCGGCCACCGCTGGTGAGGACTGCACCGCGTCGAAGGTCGGGTAACTCCAGAGCTTTTTGCCCGACGAGGCCTTGAAGGCATACAGCCGCGCGTCGTCCGAGCCCACGTAGACGACGCCGTTAGCCACAGCCGGCGACGAGGCTACGGCACTGCCCGTGGCATAGTTCCACAGTTCCTTCCCGGTCTTGGCGTTCAGTGCATAAAGCCAGTAACTGGCGCCCTCATACAGCACCCCGTTGACGACCGCGGGCGACGAGAACGTCCCGGCCCTGGTTCGGAAACTCCACTTCAGTTTCCCGGTTGCCGCACTAACCGCGTAGATCTTGCTCCTGGCGCCGCCGAGGTAGACAAGCCCGCCCGCTACCGCAGGAGACGACACCAAGTCACCCCCGGCGGCAAAGCTCCACAGCTGTTGGCCGGTCCTGGCGTTCAGGGCGTACAGGTCGCCACCCTCGCCGTCTATGTACACGACGCCATCCACCACCGCAGGCGAGGCGACCACTGCCGCGCCGGTATTGAACGACCACACCGTCCGGCCAGTGCTGGCGCGCAGCGCGATCACGCCGGGATGATTAGATCCTGAGCCCACGTAGACGATCCCGCCGGCGACAGCGGGGGAGGACGTGACTCCCTTGGCCGAGATGAAGTGCCGCCAGATCAGCTTGCCGGTGCTGGCCCTCAGGGCGAACAGGTCGCCCTGGCCGTTCGGCGAACCGATATACACAACGCCAGCTTGCACGGCCGGTGAGGACTGCTCGAAGGACAGCGTGCTGAAGCTCCACTTCTTCTTGAGCTTCGCTGCGGTGCTGGCCGTCAGGCCGTTCGCGGCCGGGTTAGCGCCGACGTGATCGGAGGCAAACCGGAACTGCGCCCAGTTGTAGAACACGGCTGGCTTCATATGCGCGGTGCTGGCCGACGCTGCTATGAGGGGAACGCTGACGGTCATAGCACTCAGCGCTACTGCCAGACCGCCGACAATCAAGCGAGGACCCCGAACCGCGAACGCCATCGTGCCCTCCTTGCGACTGCACGGCAGTGACAACGAGCATCCCACGCCACGACGCGCATCAGTAACGAACAGCCCGATCCCTGCTGATGACCCGCGTACTGCGCTGCGGTTGACTAGCGGTATGTCTGAGGAACAACTGCGCACCGGGCAGCCGCCCGCAGTGCGGGCATGGCACGCTGTCGTCGACGCCGCTGACCCCAGTCTGCTGGCCGGACTGCTGGCCGACGACGTCGTCTTCCGGTCGCCCGCGGTCTTCGCGCCGCAGCCCGGCAAGGAGTTGACTACGCGGTATCTCACTAGCGCGGTGGTCGTGCTCGGGCCGTCGCTGCGCTATATCAGTGAGTGGTATGACGACACCAGCGCGGTGCTGGAGTTTGAGGCCAACCTCGAGGGCGTTTACGTTCAGGGCATCGACATGCTCCGCTGGAACGCCGACCACCAGCTCGTCAGCTTCACGGTGATGGTGCGGCCGATCCGCGGGCTGGAAAAGCTGATCGAGCTGATGGCCCGCCAGCTGACCGCCGAAAGTGCGGCCAGCTAATGTTCCGCCACTAACGCCCGGCCAGCTAACGCCGGCCGAGCGCTTTCGGGGTGTTGACCTTGTCGGGCTTGATCACGAAGATGATCCGGCCGTCAGGGCCGATGGGGTTCCCGTAATCCTTGCCCACGTATTTGCGGGACAGCTCGTCGATATGATCCCTGGCCTGCTGGCCGTCGATCTTTTCCGTGACGTGACCGCGGACTTCGGCCCAGTCCCATGGATCTTCGGACGAGTGCAGCAGCACGGTCACCCGCGGGTCTCGGCGGATGTTCCGCGACCGCTGCCGCTGGGGCTCGGTGTTAACCAGCAGGTTCTCACCGTCGGTGTCGATCCAGGTGAGAAGGGCCTGCGGCTGGCCGTCCGGCATCAGGGTCACGACAGATGCCAGCGTGGGTGCTTTGGCCAGGCGGACGACGTCAGCGTCGAGAGGCATGCGCATCTCCTAATCGGCTGAATTTGATCATGCTGATCCAGGTCGAACTTACGCCAGGTCGCCGGCCAGGGCCGAGGCGGGCCTGCTTCAGCCGGGCCCCGAGGGAGCTCCGCCGAGCAGGGCCTGGGTCAGGGCGCTGCGGGTGTCAAGGAGCTGATCAAGCGCCGCCGCTAGGTGGGCGTCTGTCACCCGCAGCGGCGCGCGCGCTATGGTCACCAGTCTGGCTCATTCTCCGCGGCCTGCAGCGCCGCCCGGCGGAGCAGCTCCTTGATGAAGGACGCCGTTACGCCTTCGGTCCTGGCGATAACCGCATCAGGATCGGAAAGGTCGAGCTCCAGCTTTCCCGCGGTACAGGCCGATCAAGCCGCCGCCGGGCGTCGGCGTCCGGGACCGGCAGCTCGGCGGCATGATCGACCCGGCCGGGCCGCATGGCCAGCGCCTGCTCCAGCAGGTCGGCGCGGTTGGTCGTGAGCAGGAAAGTCAACGTCGATGTCCTGGCCGAGGCCGTCCATCTCGTTGAGCAACTCGAACAGCAGCGCGGTGCTGGCCCTGGACGGTGGCCTCGTTCCTCGGCGATAAGGTCGACATCCTCCACCACGACGACCGAAGGCTGCAGCATCCTGGCGACCGAGCAGGCCTCGGCGATCATCCGCAGCGCACTGCCGGACAGCAGCACGACGGTCACGCCGGACAGCTGGCCGAGCAGATACCGGACCGTGTGCGTCTTGCCGGTGCCAGGCACGCCGTAGAGGAGCACCCCGCGCCTGAGGTGCTGGCCGCTGGCCAGCAGCCGGGCGGAATGCCGGGCGACTCCCACCACCTGGCGTTCAATCCCGTCCAGAAGCTCCGCGCGGCAAGACGACTTCGTCCCGGTGGACCTGCGGCCGGTCGACGAAGCTGAGCAGCGCGGTCCGGTGACGGCCGAATATTTCATCGCCCGAGAATGAGATCACATGCCCCCGGTAGACGTTCAGCTCGATGCTGAGCCGCCGGATCTCGTCGATGATGCCCTGCGCCCGGTCCGGCTGCGTCGCAGGCAACCTCGACGGCGACGCCGCTCCCGTGTTCGCCTCGGGCCCACGGAGCAGCAGCGCTACCGGGCCGTCCTGGTCAGTGCTGAGGTAGAGCCCGCACTGCACGCAGGGCCGGGTTAGCCCGGCCGGGCCCGCGGGCAAGCGCCTCCAGAGCGACATTGCCGATGTCGGGGCCGTCCCCACCGCTTCACTTTGCTGCATCAGGTCGGCCAGCCCGAAATCACTGATGGCGGTAGTCGGTCAGCCCGACCAGCCGATGCGTGCCGGCCCGGCTTCGTCGAGCCAGGCATCGAGGGCCGTCTGGACATTCACCTGGTCGTAGGCGGGCCATGACCCTTTCGCCACCGGGAGTTCGGCGGCCTGCGGGCCAAGGTGATCGGCCAGCAGGCGCCCCGACTGACTCCTCCCCGGCCCGGGCGGCCGCGACCGTACGCCGCATCAGCCGGCGGGCGAGCCTGCCGATATCGGCGAATTCCGGGTTCGCATTCTGCACACCGGAAGCATAGGCTCGTGGGCTTTGCCGCGGGTGCGCCGAAGCAGCGCTGCCGCAAGACGCCACAACTGACGCATGCGCTCTGCGAGCCCACCGAACTGCGCAAACGTCGTGCCATGCTAACTGGCGTCACTTTCCGTTGGTCCCCTGTTACTCTCTGTTCGAAGCCTTTCCGGGGAACGAGGGCCCCGCTGGGGGAGCGCTTTTGACGGGTGGCGGGCGGGCGGGGAACGGGGGCGAACATGTTGCTGGCTGGCGCCGCAAGGCTTGAGTCTGACCTGGCTGCGTATCGCGGCGCGGTGGCCGACGTACTGGCCGAGCTCGCGGCTCTCGGCCAGCGGGCGAGCGCGGCGTCCGCCGAGCGGATCCTGGTCCGCCGGCTGGCCGAACCCGAGTTCGCGATGATCTTCTCGGCTACCATGCCGGGACCGCAGGCGGTGACGCAGCGGGTCCTCCGGGAAGTACGGACCTACCGGCAAAGTGCCCGCAGCTCAGCCTGCAACCTGACGGCGATGATCCGGATCGCGCTGCTGTCCCAGATCGAACTGCTCTGGTGGGGCCATCTGCCGCCCTACCGAGACGACGCCGACGTGCTGAGGTCTAGTGAGCTTCTCGATCTGGAGGCGCTGCGCAGCGGCGACATGCTGTTGTTCCGCTATCGCCGGCAGAGCGTGACGCTAGTTGGCCGGGCCGTGCGGTCCGCTGAGCGATTCGCGGCGCCCGGACGCGCACCGCGCACCGCCGGGCTCCGGTTCGCCTGCGCCCGCCCGGAGCTGGTCGTGCTGCTCAACCAGATCGCAGCCGAATTCGCCAGGCTGGCCCCCCCGGGCACGCCTCGATTGTGGGTGACCAGCTTGACGCGCAGCGTGGAGCACCAGCGGCATCTGCGTTCCCTGGGTTATGCGGCGCTGCTGCCCAGCACTCATTGCGTCGGGTTCGCGGCCGACGTCGAGATGGCGTGGTTCCGGCAATTCCAGGCCGATGACGTACTCCAGGGCTTGTTACTCGAGCATCAGCGCGCCGGCGACATCAACGTGATCGATGAAGGCCAGGCCTGGCACGTCTGCGTGCGACCCGGCGCTGGCCGGGCGCTGCGGCTCATCCCCGACCACCTGGTGGGCTGATCCGGTGTGCGGCATCGCCCTCATCGTTGGCCCCGGCGCGGACCACGGGCTCTTCCGGCAGATGCTGGATTCACTAGCAACCCGTGGCGAGATCGAGGAAACCGCCACCGGGGACGGCCTGCTCGCCGGCACGCAGCGCCTTTGCATCGTGGACCGCGACCGGGCCGTGCAGCCATGGCTGTCCTCTGACGGCCGCTGGCTGCTGTGCTACAACGGCGAGATCTTCAACTACCGGCAGCTGCGCGCCGAGCTGATCAGCCTGGGTCGCGAGTTCTGCAGCGAAAGCGACACCGAGGTGGTGCTAGAGGCGTTCCTGACCTGGGGGGAACGCGCGGTTGGCAGGTTCCGCGGGGAGTTCGCGTTCGCGATCGCCGACCGGGCCAACAGCCGGACCTATCTCGCCCGCGACCCTGTCGGCGTGAAGCCGCTGTACTGGTCGAGCTGCGACCGCCGACTGCACATAGCCTCGGAAGTCAAGGCTCTCGTGCCAGTCGGATCGCCAGTATCAGAGGTCCCGCCCGGGCACCATGGCTGGGCCGAGCCAGCTGCGTCGCCAGTCCTCGTGCCGTACGTCGACCTGCCGCGCCTCGGCGCGGATCAGGCGCTGATCGAGGACCCCGCCGAGGGCATCAAACTGCTTCGGCTCCTACTCGAGGACAGTATCCGAGTCCGGCTGGACACCGATCTGACGGTCGGCGTCATCCTGTCAGGCGGCCTGGACAGCTCAATTGTCCTGACCCACGTGCGGGACATGCATCCGGACTGCGTCGCGCTCACCATCGGCGCGCCAGGCAGCGAAGACCTGCAGTTCGCGCGGCGCCTGACGGCAGACCTCGGCGTGCCGCACGAGGTGATCGAGATCCGGCCCGGTGACATCCGCTGGGAGGATGTGCGCGAGGCGATCCGGATGTCGGAACTGACCGAGTACGGCGACATCATCAATGCAGTCGTTTCCGTTCCCCTCTTCGCCCGTGCCCGCGCCCTGGGCGTCAAGGTCCTGCTCACCGGAGACGGATCGGACGAGTTGTTCGGCGGCTACGCGATGTATGACCGGATAGGGACCAGCGCGTCGCGCCAGCTTTTCACGCACATGATCGGGAATCTGTACCGCACTGAATTGCAGCGTGTCGACCGGGTCAGCATGGGTAACAGCGTGGAGGCACGAGTGCCCTACCTGGACCTGTCCCTGATCGAACTCGCCATGCGCCTGCCCGTCAGCCTTAAGGTGCGCGAGGGCCAGGAGAAGTGGATCGTCCGGCAGGCATTCGCGGACGTCCTGCCCGACTACATCAGGACGCGGCCTAAGAACCCCATGTCCCACTCATCTGGGCTGCACGAGCGCGCCCGGCTGTACAAGCCGCTGTTTTCGAGGCTGCACCGGTCGTTCGGCTATGACCTGCTCGAGCCGGTGCGCCGCGACTTCTCGGTCGTGCTCGGCCAGTGCGGCCATGACCTGGATCTCGCGCTCGCTCACGGCGAGGCCAGGCAGGACTACACGGTCAGGGAGCACGCCCGCGACCTGGCCGGCGCGCTGCGATGGAACACCGCAGCGGCGATCCGGGGCCGCGTCCCGAACCCGCGGGCGTCGCGGCCGGCAGCCCGCCACCGGCGCCCGCGGTCCTAGCGGCCTCGGTCCTGGCAGCCTCGGTCCTAGCAGCCTTGGCCCCGGCAGCCGCTGTCCGCACCGCCGTCAGGTCTCCGGGTCGGGATCGGCGTCCGCGCCGCGAAGTTCTGGTTCGACGCCGCCTTCCCGGTGGCGTTCCTGCGCCCGGATCACCTCCTGGATCAGCGCTGCCTCGCGCGCGGTGTCTAGGGTGCCAGACTCCCCATTCACTGCGTTGACGGAATCGCCTGTGGCTGGTTGCGGATCTCCCATGGCTGGTCCTTCCTCGCGCCGGATATCCGGTCTGCACCTAGTGTCCAGCAGCAGCTGCCGACGCGCCATCAACTAGGGCGTAACCGGACGGACGTACTGCGCACGAGTTACAGATCGGCTGGCGTGGCGAGATTGCGGACCCCGACCTCGTCCGCCCGCGCCAGCAGCTCGGCGGGGTCAGCGTAGACACGGTACGCACCTGCACGCTCGAGTTCCTCCCGGCCGTACCCGCCGGAAAGCAGGCCAATGCCGAGGGCGCCGGCCCGCCGCGCGGCGAGCAAGTCCCAGACGCTATCCCCGACGACCCAGGCCTGCGCCGGCTCGACGCCGATCAGCGCGGCGGCCGCGAGGAACAGGTCCGGATCGGGCTTGGCGCGCCGGACCATATCGCGGGTCACCATCGGCGCGTCATCGTCAAGTCCGAGCATCGCCAGCGCCCGTACCGCCATCGCCTTGCGGCCGCTGGTGGCGATCGCCCACGGCACGCCTTGCGCGGTCAGCGCGGCGAGCAGTTCGCTGGCGCCGGGCAGGGCCCGGACTGAGTCGGCCTGGGCGAGATAGTTAGCAACATGATCTTGCTGAAGGAGCTCGATGTCCCGCTCGGACAGCGAACGGCCAGTCTCGCGCAGCAGGGCCGAGACGAACAAGCCGCCGCTCATCCCGATCCGCCGGTGAATCCGCCAGACCGACAGATCGATATCGAGCTTGGCAAGCGCGTAGCGCCAGGCGATGACGTTCTGGTAAACGCTATCGATCAGCGTTCCGTCCAGGTCAAACAGGAACGCGGGCCCTGGTGGCTCGTCGTACCGCACCGTCGTCACACTGGCACACTAACTAACGCGGTCGCGGATGCGGGGAGCGATCGACGCTACGCCGGGCACGGCGCAGCGCCGGAGGGCGTACATTCCTTCGTCACAGATAACGGGCCCGCCACATATTTCGCCCGCAATGTCTGGCAAGGGCTGCTTGTGCTTGCTCCAAGGTCCGGTACGGCCCGCGAAGCCGCCGGAGGAGGGGACTGACCTTTGGGTAATCCAGAGCCGGGTCATCGCCGCAATCGCAGCAGATGACTTCGAACAGGCCGGTGTATCGCCATTTACTGTCGGCGGTACTAATTCGCTGCGACCGGATACATGCGGTGCTGGTGTGACCTAACTGGCCGGGAGGGGTAGACATGATCCCTATTCTGCGCACCCACAATTGGTTTGTGCAATTGCCTGGCAGACAAACATGCATTTGCCATTCGCTATATCCAGGGCAGATATAGAGATAGTAAGTTCTTAATAATTATTCAGGCTATAGCTCATCATCAGGTGAGATTAGGGGCGTTGACACTCCGGCATCGCGACCGTGATCAGCAAATATCCGCCGCCCTGACACGCAGCGTTCCACCGAACCGCACAGCCGGTCATCGGCGCTGCCTGGCCAGGCTGACGGTCAGGGCCGTCGGCCAGTTGGGGTGCGACTCGGCGGCAATGCCGAGCGCTAGCACTACCGCGAGCGCGGGTACCAGGTACACCGGGACGACGATGGCGCCCATGAAGACCAGGCCCATAGCAGCCCCGGCCGTCACCAGCCGGACCGTCCGCGCGCTCTGGGTCAGCTTGCGGGACGGCAGGATTGCACTTGCGAGCAGGTAGAGGCTAACGCCGCCGTACAGAGCCGCCCTAGGGCCGACCGCGATGGTGGTCGCTCCGTCCGCGGCCAGGATCGCGGCATGCAGGCCAGCGCTGGCGGCGGCGACGCCAGCGACGATCGGCAGGTTGACCGCAGTGAAACCAGCGATCGAGCGGGGGCCATTCAGCGCTGCCCGGTCCGCGGCGGTAAGCCAGGTCCACCACAGCGCCGCCAGTGTGATCAGCGCCGCGCCGAGCACCACGGCGAGCTGCATGCTCCACGGCCGCAGCGTCGCGGCACTGATCAGCCGGGCTACCGACTCGCCGAGGACAATCAGCACGAAGAGCTGGAAACGGTCGGCCAGGTGCCAGGGGTTGAGCGGAACCCGCTGACCCGGCCTCAGCATCGCCAGCGCGCCGCTGGCGTCTGTGGCCAGGGCCGCTGCCCAGAACGCGAAGCGAAGGGGGCCTGGGGCGGCCAGCGACGCCAGCCATAGCGCGCCGCCAGCACCGAAGAAGATCAGGTAGCGCCCATATAGCGCTCGGGTCGCCGGCAGGTGGCGGCGGGCTCTGGCATAGAGCATAAGCTGCAGGCCGCGCAGGCTCACGAACGCGATGACAAAGCCGGACGTGCTGCCAGCCAGCGCCCTGGGAGCGCTGGCGGCCAAGCCCACACACAACAAGATGGCGGCCAGGAAGGAAAGCCGGTGTGCGGTGTCCTCTGACTCATGCCGGTCGGCGTAGAAGGTGAGCTGCACCCACAGCCACCAGATCGGGGTGAAGAGCATCATGAAGCGCGCCAGGTTGCCGAGGCCTGGGTGATCCTGGAGTGCGCCAGCGAGCTGGCCGACGGCCCCGGCAAAGACCAAGTCGAAGAACAGCTCCAGCCAGCTGGTCCGCCGCTCCTCACGGTCGTGCCCGTCAGCGGTGCGCAGCGGCGGCGGGTTCAGGTGTACCGGATGCAGCATGGTGGGGGCGGGCCGGGTTTGCGTTTTCATGGCTGGGCGTACTCGTTTCGGACGGCTAGGACGCTGGTCAGATCTCGCAGCATTGGCGGTGCGTCGGCCAGGTCAAGGACGGCCTCGATCAGGATCAGCCGGCCGGCATTGCGGACCGCGCCGCGCAGTGCCCGGGTCAGCTTGCGCTGGCTGGCTGCGCGGATCGTGAGCGGGGATGACGTGAGGCCTAGCGCTGTCGGCAACGCAGTCCAGTCCCACTCGGGGATGCGGTGATAGGTGGCGGCCGGGCTGTGGATCGCCCGCTCGATCGCGTACCCGCCATTGTTCAGGACGATGATCACCGGTGCCACGCCATGCGCAAGGAGGGTACCGAGCTCCGGCGCCGTCTGCTGCATGGCACCGTCGCCGATCACCAGCACGACCCGCCGGTCTGGCGCGCCAAGCGAGGCACCAAGTGCGGCCGGCAGCGTCCATCCGATCGACGCCCACATCGGCTGCCCGATGAGCTGGGCGCCTTCGGGCAGCGTCAGGCCAGCCGCACCGTAGAAGGCGGTGCCCTGATCAGCAATCACCAGATCGCCCGGCAGCAGGAAGTCCTGCAGGCTCGCCCACAGGCTGCGCTGGGTGAGCTGTCCCTCGGTCCCGGCCGGGTCCGCCTCAACCACCGCCGAGTCCGCAAGGTCGGTGCGCGGCTGGATCCGGGCATCGCGAACCGCCGACGTCAGTACCGCCAGCGAGTGCTGCAGGCCGATGCCGGGGTAGCTGGCAGTGCCGATAGCGACCCGGTCGGGGGCAAGGTCAATCCGCCCGGCCACGGGCAGGTGATGCGTTCCGCCGCCCGTGACCGTGTCGGCCAGCGTGACGCCGACGGTGATCAGGACGTCAGTGTCCTCGACCGCAAGCCGTGCCCTCTTGGCCGATGCGGCGCCGGCGTAGAGGCCGGCGAAGTGCGGGTCAGTTTCCGGGAAGTCACCCTTGGCCATTGACAGCACGGCCACTGGCAGGCCGGCAGCAGCGGCGAGCCGGGTGACATCACCGGTCACCCGGTAGCGGGCGGCTAGATGGCCGACCAGCAGGCCGGCCGTAGTCGCGCCACCGAGCAGCCGGCGCGCGTGGTCGGCAAAGGCGCGCAGCACAGCCGGATCGGGATCGTCGCCTGGCCGGCTGACTTGCAGGGGCGCGACCGGAGCTGCAACGGGCGCCGAGGCCACGTCGGCCGGGATCGTAAGGTAGACCGGCCTGGAGGCGCGGACCGCCGCCGCCAGCACTCGGTCGATGTCCGCCGGGGCCGTCGCCGGCCGGAGGTCTGCCTGGGCAACGGTTACTTCGGCCGCCATCCGGGCGAAGTGCCCGAATCCAGCACCCGGCAGATTGTGGTGCAGAGTGGTGCCGTCTTGCCTTGCTGCCAGCGCCGGGGTTCCGACGATGTGGACGACTGGCACAGACTCCGCGTAGGCTCCGGCAACGGCGTTCAGCGCCGAGAGCTCGCCGACGCCGAACGTCGTCACGAGCGCGCCGAGACCGCGCAGCCTCGCATAACTGTCGGCCGCGTAGCCGGCGCCCTGCTCTGTCGCCATGCCCACCCAAGCCATAGCCGGCCTGTCCGCAACAGCGTCGAGCAGGCCAAGGTTGTAGTCCCCGGGTACGCCGAAGACCGACACCACGCCGGCTTCGGCTAGGCGCTTGAACAGGTACCCGGCCACGGTTGTGGTCAGGGTGGCAGTGGTGGCCGCAGGCTGGGGATGCTCGTCACTGCTGGAGGTGTACATGACTGGTGTGCCCTTCTGGAACTGGTCACGCGGCTGTTGGCGTGATCGGGTGATTGGAGCGGATCAGGTCGTGCGGGTCGACAGCCGCCTTGATGCGACGCAGCCGGTCATACGCGGCGGCGGACCAGAAACAAGCCGGGTCGCGGCTGGTGTCCGCCAGGTTGAGGTACATCTGCGGCGCCGCCCAGCGGGACATCGCCGCGATAACGGCCGTAACGCCGGCCTTGGCTGCCACGGCCGCCGCCGGGGAGGGCGCCGCGCCAAGGGCATAGAGGGCATAGTCCGCGTCGACTGCCGCAACTGCACCGTTCTGCGGCCGTGCCCGGCGCATCTCGCCGCCGATCTGACGCAGTTCGATAGCCAGCAGCGCGGCACCTTCGGGAGAGTTGAACTCACCGACCGCCATGTTGATCGCGTCGGCGGGCAGCGTCTCGAGCGTGAGCCCGTCGCCGACGCTCGGCACCGGGTGTTCGGGGTCCATGTGCAAGTGGCCAAGCGCCGGCGCGGGCATCATCTGCATGGTGTCGGTGACTGGGTTGAGCGCTCGGAGCGGCTTCAGGATCGAGTCGGCCTCGTGCTTGGCGCCGAGGTGGATCACATCGATGACGACGAATGATCGGCCCCGCAGCGACGCTGGCACGTCACCGACCGCGGGGAAGCGCATCAGCCGCGCAGCGGTGGTGAACTCGTCCGGGACCGCGCTCTGGGTCAGTTCCCGCCAGGCCTGGAGCACCTCAGTGGCGGCCTCAGCCGGCCACCACAGCAACCCGGCATAGACGCTGCTGATCGGGAAGAGGCGGATCTCGAGCGCGGTGACGATGCCGAAACTGCCGCCACCGCCGCGCAGCGCCCAGAACAAATCGGGCTCACGGCACCCGTCGGCGCGCACCAGCGTGGCGTCAGCGGTGACCAACTCGACCGACTCGACGTTGTTCGCCGACAAGCCGTAGGTTCGGCTGAGCCAGCCCATGCCGCCGCCGATCGTGTAGCCCACGACACCCACGTTGGGGGACGATCCCGCGAGTGCTGCCAGCCCATGCTCCCCGGCCGCGTCGACGACCGGCTGCCAGAGCGCCCCAGCCGCCACCCGGCCGGTCCTGGCGACGGGGTCGATGCTCACTTGCTGCATCGCCTCGGTCTTGACCAGGAGCGTGTCGGCAAGCGAGCCAAGAGGCGCCGCACTGTGGCCGGTGCCCTGTGCGGCCACGCGCAGACTGTGGCGGCGGGCGAACTCAACCGCTGCGACGACTTCCGCTGCTGAGCCGGGCCGGGCTATCGCAGCGGGCTGCTGGTCAACGGCGAGGTTCCAGGCCTTCCGCGCGTCATCCCAGTCATGCTCGGCCGGGGTGAGGATGGTTGCGGTCGGGCCCGCGAGTTCTGTCGTAACGGCGAGTGCTGTGTTCATGCCCACGACGCTACGGACGGAGCGGTCGGGGCGAATCCGCTGCGAACACGGATATCAGCCAGCTCCGAGGCGGTCCAGCGGCGCTCGTATCCGTAGTCCTACGGAGCATGCTGTCGGTTATTTGGTAGCTGCGCCCAGAAGGTACCGGGTCAGCTCAGCTCGGGTACGGACGCCGAGCTTGCGGTAGATCGAGGCGACGTGGGTCTCGACGGTCCGCACGCTCACAAATAGCGCCGCGGCCGCGTCGCGGTTGGTGGCACCGCTGGCGATCAGGTCGGCTACGCGCTGCTCAGTAGCGGTGAGCTCAGCCTGAGATCGGGTGCCTGTCACCCGCGGCAGCTCGCGCTCGATCTCCGCGAGCAGCGGACGGTGGTGAGCCGCAGACGCGAGCTCATGAGCGCGCCGCAACGCGCCGCGAGCCTCGGTGCGCGCCTTCCTGCGCCGCTCAATCCGGCCGAGCGCGAGCAGGCTGCGCGCCAACTCCAGGCGCAACGGCGCGGACTCGTGCGCGGCAACAGCCGCGCGGGCCAGCTCGGCCGCCTCGTCCAGCTTGCCGGCCTGAGCCGCGGCCAGCGCATCGATCCTGTCCGCGTCGCCAATCAGCACCGGACGGCCGAGCCGGGTACCGGTGGCCCGCAGCATCGCCGCGATCGGCAGCGCCGCCTCGGGCCGCTCCACCGCCAGGTATGCCTCCGCGAGCATCGCGTCTACCAGGTCCCGGACGCCGGGATCGGCCCATTCACACTCATCTGCCCACCGCGCGGCCAGTTCGAAGTGTCCGCCGTCGCCGCGACTGCGTCACCGAGCCACGCGGCTACCTTGCCGCGTACGCAGGCTCCCACGAAGCGCGCGGGGATTGCGGAACGTTCGTCGTCCGGCAGGTGCTCGTCGGCGATGCTGAGAGCTTCGTCCAGCCGTCCGGCGGCGATCCGCAGTTCGCAAACCGGCTCCAGGTGCCACGGGGATGGTGGCCAGTCGTGCCAGGCGGCGACGCGCTCTGCATCCGCGAGCGCCACCGCGGCTGCTTCGTAGTCTCCGGCGAGTTCCTCGGTCGCTGCCAGGTAGGACAGGAAAGTCACCAGTGCGTAGTCCTCTGCGGCGTCCCTCGCGTTGTCAATGGACCGGCGCAAAGATGTGCGCGCGGTGTCCAGATCCTCGACGCACCGAGACCACAGCCCCCGGCAGACATCCGCGCTGTCGTACAACCGGGCGACGGGGGCCCGCGCCTCCAGGCGCTCGGCGCGGTCGAGCAACTCGCCGTCAAGGCCCTCGCCGGCGGTTACCTTAGCGACCATGAGGTTCAGCAGCGCCCGGTGCACGGCCGGAGCCGCGTCGTCGCCAGCGGCTTCGCCGCAGCTGATGGCCTCGATGGCGGCAGCCCGCCGCTCTCCGGGGATGCCGTACACGACGTCGGAGGCTAGCGCGAGTATCAGTGCCCGGCGGCGCGGGTCGGTGCCAGCGGCCTTGACTGCCCGGCCGACCAGGGCGATGGCTGTGCTCGCGCCATGAATCATCTCGGTCGTGTCCAGCAGCAGCGGCAGTGCCCGCTCAAGGTCCGGCGTCGCCAGCCGGTGGATGTCGAGCGTTTCAACCTGCGCCAGCGATCCCTCGACATCGCCAGCAAGGAACAGCAGCTCGGCCGCGCGGATCCGGCGGCGCTGCAGCACGGCTGGTTCGAAAGCAGGGCTGAACTCGACAGCCTGGACCGCGAACTGACTAGCCGCCTGGTTGCTGGCCCTGGCGTGGGCAGCGGCGGCAGCCGCCTCGAGTACCTCTGCGACGGCGGAGTCTGGCCCCGGCCCGGCGGCGAGCGCGGCGAAATGCGCATGACGCTCCGGGTCAGCCGAGAAGATCGCGGCCAGCCGCCGATACAGCCGCGACCGCCGGCCAGGCGGCATCGACTCGACCGCTGCCGCGCTGATCAAGGGGTGCGCGACCGCGATCCGGTTGCCGCTCTCGACCAGGACACCCGCAACCACGGCGGCGTCCACCGCTGCGGCGGGATCGTCCAGGTAGTCGAGTACTTCGAGTACCTCAGCCAGGCCAATCCGGCCGGCCGCGGCAACGGCGGCGAGCGCGGCTGCCGCAGCCGGGCTGAGCGACCTCGACAGTCGCAGGGCCAGGCTCCTGACCAGCGGTGGCACGGTCGTCTCGCCGGAGTCCAGGCTCGCCAGGATCTCCTTTGCCCAAAACGGATTGCCGCGCGATTGCCTGGCGACCAGCCGGGCTCGTTCCGCCGAGACACCCTCGGGCAGCATCTTCTGGACCTGCCACATGTCGAGTGGCGCGAGCTCGATTTCCTCCGCAGCCGGGAGCGCCCCTAGCAGAATGCGCCAGCGGACCGACAACGGCGCGGCGCCGACCGTGAGCGGGTCAGCCGCCGCCTCGGTCCTTGCGCCGAGGAGCAGCGTTAGCGGCCCGGCAGTCATGCGCCGGAGCGCGAAAGCCAGCGCGTCGAGGCTGTCGCCGTCAAGCCACTGGGCGTCATCGATGGCGACGAGCACCGGGCCCGCCGAAGTGCAGGCACGCAGGCACGCAAGCACGGCGAGGCCGACTGCGTTGGCGTTCGGCGGCTGACTCCCCGCGGCCCGCAATAGCAGCGCGACTTCAAGTGCCTCGAGCTGGGGGGCAGGGATGTCTGACGCGACCGTCGGCAAGAGCTCGGTTAGCAAGTCGGACAAACCCGCGAACGACATGTCGGTTTCGGAGACCGACGGCTCGCTGCGGAGCAGCCGGTGACCGCCTGCTACCGCAGCATCGACCCCGGCGCGCCACAACGTCGATTTGCCGGCCCCAGCCTCGCCCTGCACCGCTAACCCCGCAGGGGAGTCACGGGACGTTAGGGCGAACTCGCGGATCCGGCGCCATTCGGCCGAGCGCACGATGCCGCCGTAGTCGGCAGCCATAACTCCATCTCACCACAAGCTGGCCCGGTCCGGCGCGGTTGACCGAGCACGCAGATTGCGCTGGAGCGCTCGCCTCAGGGCTTGAGCGCGGCGCGGATCAGGTCGGTGAATTCCTGGTCACTGATCTCGGCCGCGTCCTGCGGCCGCAGCCGGATGGTCGCCTTGCCCGACTTGAGCTCCGCATGACGGCCGCTAAACCCAGCGTCCCGGTCTTCCTGCCAGCCGTAGATCGAGACTCCGTGCTGCCAGGCCGCGACGAAGAGCCGTCTTCGGCCGACCTTATACGCCGGGATCCGGTACGACAGCACAACGACAGCATCCGGATGCGCGGCCAGGATCAGGCCGTGCAGCCGGTCGAACAACGGCCGGTGTTCTGCGGGGATGCTGTCGATGTAGGTCCGCACCGCCTCGTCCACGCCTCCGATCGTAGCTCCGGGTGGCTTCTACTAGTGCCGCACGGACCCATGGCTGATTCCTGGACACCAACTGCCAGAAAACGCGAGGATGAGCCAATGAACGGCGTCGAGAACTATGACGAATTCGGCATGCTGCCCGATAATGCAGCCGAGATCGGCCTTCCGTTCGCCGGGTCCCCTGTCGTCGCCCGCCGCTCGTTCAGTGTCACACCAGAGCTGGCCGCACCAGAGCTGGAGGTCAGCGCCATCGTCTGGGGCGATGCTGAGCCGGAACTGGTGCTGCTGCATGGTGGCGGCCAGAACGCCCACACCTGGGACACTGTCGCGCTCGCACTCGGCCGTCCGCTGATCGCGATCGACCTGCCCGGTCACGGCCACTCCTCGCGCCGCGCCGACCGGGATTACGGGCCCTGGCGCAACGCCGAGGCCGTCGCCGCCGTGCTGGATCAGGCGGCACCACGACCATCGGCAGTCGTCGGTATGTCGCTGGGCGGCGTCACCGCGATCCGGCTCGCTGCAACCAGGCCGGAGCTGGCGCGCAAGCTCGTGATCGTGGACGTGACGCCACAGGTGCAGGACCCGGTGCGCCAGCTCAGCCGGGCCGATCAGGGGGCCGTCGCCCTGATCGCCGGGCCGCCGACGTATGACTCATTCGAGCAGATGGCCGAGGCCGCGATCGCCGCCAGCCCGCGCCGTCCGCGGCCGGCAGTCGAACGCGGCGTCCGCCACAACTCCGTACAGCTGCCTGACGGCAGGTGGACGTGGCGATACGACCTGTTCAGCCAGCCAACCGGGCTAGCGGACTTCACCCCGCTCTGGGAAGACGTGGCCGAGATCACCGCGCCGATCATGCTGATCCGCGGGGGTGACTCCAGGTTCGTGCCGGACGGCGACCTAGACCACTTTCGCCAGCTGCAGCCCGCCCTGCGCGCGGAAACCGTGCCGGACTCGGGGCACGCGGTGCAAAGTGACCAACCGCTGGCACTGACGGGGCTGATCGAGGAATTCGTGTTCGGCTGATGTGACCTAGCCCGCCCAGGAGGCAGCAGCCAGCGCCACGATCTCCGGCCGGTCTTCGGCCAGCAGAAACCCTGTCGTGATGGCAGCGTCCAGCGAGGCCGCGAACTTAACCAGGTAATCTTCCTGGCCGCCGGGATAGAGCCGGGCGAGGTCGACCTGGCTGAGCTCAGCCGTCGTGCCGAAAAGGAAGGCGAACAGCTCGCCGCGCTGGCCGGTCCCGGACAGCACCGACGTCGGCACATCGGTCCATGGCGTGCGGATGCCACCGATGGCGATGCCCAGCTCGTCTCGCCGGAAGTCGCGGCCGTCAGCGATTAGGTCCAGCCGCGGCGCGGATGGCGGCGTTGCCTCGCCGCGCACCCAGGCATTCAGCTGCGCTACCGCAGCGCACTCGACGTAGTGGTGCTGGGGCGCGCTGTTAATCGGGGACTCCGTGCTGCCCATCAGGATGTCAGTAGTCGGCCTGAGCAAGCTGGCCAGCTGCTCCGCCGGGAGATGACCGTCGTCCAGGCCGCTGGCGTACAGCAGGTAGGTGTCGGCGTGCGCGGCCCCGGCCACCTCCCAGTTGCGCAGCAACTCGCTGTCAGGCTGAGCTGCCCGGCCGCTGCCCAGGAGTGCAACGTCGGTCTCGGTCTGCAGCACGATGACCGGCACGCGCAGGTCACCCCGGATGCGCTCACCGCCGGTGTTCAGGGCGGCCGGATTGAACCCGGTGTCCAGCGACGCCCCAACGCCTGGCCTGCCGTGCACGAGGAATCCGTCGTAGACGGCGGCGACCGGATCCACCGCATTGACGTAGGTAGTCAGGAACGAGCCGGACTGCGAGTGCCCGCAGGCCAGCATTCGAGCAGGCGCCCCATTTGCGGCACGCGGCAGCAGGTCCGGCTCGGCCAGCACCGCGCGCCCGGCCTGGCTGAAGATGTCGAATGCCCACCGGTCGCCGGGATGCGAGAGCGCCGCGTACCGCTCCGGATTCGTTACCTTCAGGTGCATGCCATCGACGATGCCGCCGCCCTCGATCCCGGCGCGCTGGGCGGACACGCCGACCCAGGCGTGACCATGGCGGAGAAGGTAGGTGTGCGCCAGCATCCAGTCCGGCGCCGCGTCCAGGCCGCCCGACACGTTGAGCCACTCGACTGCCACCGTCCCGCTGAAGTCGGCGGCGTTCGCGGGCCGGCGCAGCAGCAGCCTGGTCGCGAACGGAGCAGGCTCATCGGCCTCGACCGGCCACTGGCCATCGGGTCCGCGTTCGGCCGTCAGCCGGTACGACGCGGCGGTCCCGTCGAGGCGGAACTCCTGCTCGACATAGCCAAGGCCGGCGAGGTCGTAGGCGCCGGCGGTAACTGGCACCCGGCCAGGCAGCTCGGTCAGCCGCGCGCTCATGCGGCCGATTTCTCCAGGATGTGCACCGCGCAGGCGCTGCCAAGTCCGATGACGTGCGTGAGGCCGACCTTGGCCCCCTCGATCTGCCGGTCGCCGGCCTCGCCGCGCAGGTGGGTGGAGACCTCGTAGATGTTGGCGATCCCGGTAGCGCCGAGCGGATGGCCCTTGGACAGCAGCCCGCCTGAGACATTGACAGGGATCTCGCCGTCGCGCCACGGACCGCGCCTGTCGATCCATTCGCCCGCGCCGCCCTCCGGGCACAGCCGGAGGTTGTCGTAGTGCCGCAGCTCGGCGGTGGCGAAGCAGTCATGCAGCTCGACAAGGTCCAGGTCCTGCGGCCCGACCCCGGCGAGCTCGTAGGCCTTGTCGGCTGCCTGCCGGGTGAGGGTGTTCACGTCGAACTGGACCGAGCCGCCGTCGACGTAGGGGTCGCTGGTCAGCACCGACGCCGACACCTTGACCGCGCGCCGGCGAACCTCGGCGGGCATGCCCATCAGCCGTTCCCCGCTGCACAGCACCGCCGCGGCCGCGCCATCGCCAGTGGGGCAGCACATCAGCAGGGTGTTCGGATAGGCGATCATCTCGGCGTTCATGACCTCGCCGAGCGAGTACGCCTTCTGGTACTGCGCCAGCGGGTTGAGCGTCGAGTGCGCGTGGTTCTTCTCCGCGACCTTGGCGAACTGCTCGAAGCCGACGCCGTCGTGCTCGTAGGCGTACTCCATGCCGGACTGCGCGAACGTGCCCGGCATCAGGCTAGTGCCGAGGATGCCCTCCACCGGCCCGACGGCGCCATACCGTCCCGCCGGCTCATACGGCTTATCCTTCTTCCCCGCCGATGCGCCGAGCAGCCCCAGCTTGCCCATCTGCTCCAGACCGACCGCGAGCCCGATACTCGCCTCACCGGCCTTGATGGCCATCGCGGCCACCCGGAACGCGGTCGCGCCGGTGGCGCAGGCATTGGTGACGTTGTAGACCGGGATGCCGGTCTGGCCAATCTGCTTCTGGATCCGCTGCCCGATGCCATTGGTGTCATACAGGCAGCCAGCCGCGAGCACATCCGCATCGAAGATCGTCAGCCCGGCGTCCGCCAGCGCCGCCATGGCGGCCTCGCTGCCCAGGTCGATGAGGTCCTTGTCCTTGTACCGCATGAACTTCGTCATCGCCACGCCGATGATCCACAGGGAGTCAGCCATTCCAGCAGCGTAACTTCGCTGCGGCCAAGACCGCCAGCCTCAGCGGTTGCGGTACTCGGGCTCCCGCCGCCCCCGGTACGACGCCATCGCCTCGGCAGCGTCCGCAGTACCGCTGGTCAGCACCTGCTGGCGGTTCTCCACCTCGACCATGGCGTCGAACGACGGGATCTCCAGCGCCAGCCACATGCCCTGCTTGGTGAGTGACAGCGATAGCGGCGGCGCGGCGAGCAGCGACGCGGCCATCGCGTCGACCCGGCCGGCTAGCAGGTCGGGCTCGACGACGTCGGTCACCAGGCCGATCCGCAGCGCCTCGTCAGCGTCGAACCGGCGGCTGGTGAGCATCAGCTCGTGTGCCCTGGCCGCCCCGACGAGCCTGGGCAGCATCCAGGACGTGCCGATGTCGCAGCCGGTGACGCCTATCCGGATGAACGAGGTAGCGAACACCGCGCTGGTCGACGCGATCCGGATGTCGCTGGCGCACACAAGCGCCAGGCCGCCGCCCGCCGCCGGGCCGTTGACAGCGGCGATCACCGCCTGCGGCATCCGCCGGATCTCCTGGACCAGTCCGGCGATAGAACGCTGCACCAGCCAGGTCCGCTGCGCCGATCCGAGGGACTCCGTTCCCTCGATCGTGCCGAAACCGGTCAGGTCGAGCCCGGCGCAGAAGCCCCGGCCCGCGCCTGTCAGGATGACGACCCGGCAGGCCAGGTCCGAGCTGAGCTCGCGCAACTCGCGGTGCAGTTCGCTGACCAGGGGCTCGGTCATGGCGTTGAGCTTGTCCGGCCGCGACAGCGTCAGCTGCACCACTCCGGGCCGCGGCTCGGACCGCAGCACAAGCGTGTCAGCACCTTCCGTCACCTAGGCGCTCCGTTCTGTACTCATGGACGGCCTGGCCGGTCGGGTCTGGCCGGCCGGAACGGAGGAGCCGTGAGCCGTGACATCCGCGGAGGATGGGTTCATCGCTGCTGCGCCAGCGGCCCGATCCGCGCGGCGCCGGGGCGAAACAGCGTCTCCTGCGCGATCCCGGCGCACAGCGTCCCGTCCCGGCTGAAGATCCGGCCGGTGTACATGCCCCGGCCGCCTGAGGTGGACTCCGGCTGCAGGTCCATCAGCACCCAGTCATCAAGCTCGACCTTGCGGTAGAACCAGACCGAGTGGTCGATGCTGGTGAGCGGGCCACTGACGGCAACGGCGGGCACCGCCGCCAGCCCGGTGAACATGTCGGAGACGTATGCCAGGGCGCAGGCGTGCAGGGTGTCCGAGTCAAGCTCGTGCCGGGACCTGACCCACATCCGGGACGGCCACTGCTGGCCCGGCTGCGGCTGGGGCGGGATGCGGATCTCCACGCCGTGCATCCGGTGCCAGCGCTGGTCGTCCGGCAGGTCCTCGGGCGCAGGCACTCCCGGCGCGGAATGCGCCTGATAGTCGGCGCCGTCCTCGGCGACGTGAAAGGACGCCGCCATGTTGAAGATCACGACGCCGTTCTGCACGGCGATCACGCGGCGGTTGGAGTAGGAACCCCCGTCGCGGTCTCTCGACACCGTCAGCAGCACCCGCCTGGACGCATCGCCCCTGGACAGGAAGTAACCGTGCAGCGAATGCGGATGCCGGCCCGCCGGTACGGTCTCCGCGGCCGCGCGCAGCGCCTGGGCCGCGACCTGACCGCCGAACAGCCCAGCCCGATCCGGGCTGACGACGACACTGCGGAACATGTCGTCTTCGATGCGCTCTAGCGTCAGCAGCTCGGGCAGGCCAGTGCTCAAGCTGTCGAGCACCGGGTCAGCCGGAGTCGCCATGGAACTTTGATATCACGCGGGCTCGTACCCGAAACTGACAGCCTGCGTGCCGTCCGAATCAGTTCCGATAGGGAACGTGGTCAGCTTTACCTTCATCCCCAGCGCAACCTGATCGGGCGTGGGGTCGATCCCGACCACATTTGCCTTCACGACGCCGCCGCCGTCGAGGTCGATGATGCCGGAGACGTAGGGCACGGTGACGTCTGGCGAGGCCCGGTGCACGATCGTGAACGCCCGGAGGACGCCGTCGTTGGCCAGGCGGCGCGAGCCGAAGGTGGTGCCGCCGCAACTGGCGCAGCCGTTACGCCGGTCGAAGAACAGCGCCCCGCATGACCTGCACGAGTTGGCCACCAGGTGAGGGTCGTCTCCGAGCTGGAGATAGCTCACGTACGGAACTTTTCCGGCCATCCCGGTCCTCCTGCGGCTTGCGTCTGATAGGCCTATCCAAATGGGACCGACACCCCCACCGCAAGCCGTGCTCGCGAGCTTCGGCGTTGCGGGCCGGACGGCTGAGGCGCTGGCAGGCGGCCAGGGCACTTCATGGCGTGCGGGCGACCTGGTCTTCAAGCCCGCTGATCTCCAGGGCACCGAGCTGGAGTGGCAAGCCTCGATTTTCTCGCAGATCACCTGTGACGGATTCCGGGTCGCCAGGTACCGCCTCGCGGTCGACGGCTCGGCCTGCGTCGACGGCTGGTGTGCGACCGAGTACGTGGCGGGACACCATGCCGAGGCCCGCTGGCCGGAGGTGATTGGCGTCGGCGACCGATTCCACCGAGCGCTAGCGGGTTTCCCTCGGCCAGGGTTCCTCGATCACCGCGACAACCGGTGGGCCGTCGGCGACCGGGTCGCCTGGGAGGAACTGCCCGTCGCGCGGTTCGCTCAGGTGCCCCATCTGAGCCGCTTGGCTGCAGCGCGGCGGCCCGTGTCGGCGGCCAGCCAGCTGATCCATGGCGACCTCGGCGGCAACGTGCTCTTCGACGATGAGCTGCCGCCCGCGGTCATCGACTTCTCGCCGTACTGGCGGCCAGTCGCGTTCGCCGCCGCGATCGTCGTCGCGGACGCGCTGGTCTGGGAAGGCGCAGATGCGCGGCTCCTGGATGCTGTCAGCGGAACTGCGGACTTTGGCCAGTACTTGATCCGGGCTCTTATCTACCGGGGCGTGACGAGCTGGCTGCACAACAGCGAGGATCCGGTCGCCGCCGGTGGCCACGACCCGTGGTTGCCCGCAGTCGACCTGGCCTGCCGGCTCGCGGCTAGCTGAGCGCCTTCTCGAACCAATGATGTGCGTACGGCTCGTCGTTGAACGCCGGGACCTCACGGTAGCCCGCCGAGCGGTACAGGCCGATCGCCTCGGCGAGCGTGTCGTTGGTCTCCAGCCGCAACATGCGGACACCGTTCGATGCCGCCTGGGCCTCAAGCTCAGCAAGGATTCTCCGGCCGAGCCCCAGCCCGCGGACCGTCTCGTTCACCCACATCCGCTTGATCTCTGCCGGATCGCTGTCGTGGTACGTGACTGCCCCGCACCCGGCAGGCTCGCCTTGCAGCATGGCGATCAGGAAGAGCCCGGCCGGCGGAGTCAGCTGTTCGTCCGCAGCGGCAATACTGAGCGCCGGGTCGAAACCGCCGGGGAAGCGACGTGACAGCTCGCCGAAGTAGGCACGCAGGCACGAACGCGCTTCCGGGCTGCGCGGGTCGGCCGGCCCGATGCTGACCATGGACGCGATCAGCAGCCGCTGCACCTCCGCCATCGCGCCAGCCAGACGTGCCCGCTGCCCCTCGGTGAGCGGCTCAAGTATGGCCAACGCCGCGCGGTCAGACCGTCGGTCAAGCTCGGCGACCTCGGCGGAGCCGACGGCGGTCAGCCGCAAGACACGCACCCGCCCGTCGGCGCCGCTGCGTTCCAACTCCACGAGCCCGTCGTTCTCTAGCGCTCGGAGGATGCGGCTGAGGTAGCCAGAGTCCAGGTCAAGGCGCGAGCGCAGCAGCCGGACATCGCAGCCATTCGTGCCGATTTCCCAGAGCACGCGCGCCTGCCCGAGCGGGCGGTCGCGAGCGAGGAATTCGTCGTAAAGGGCCCCGATCCGCTGCGTCACCGTCCGGTTGAAGCTGCGGATCTGGGCGATCATTTCGCCGTCCATTAGCTGACTGTAGTCAGAGATCTAGCCTTTGCCTAGACCGCTCGCCTGGCGGCCGGACCGGGATGTACGCCCCCACCAGGCGGTGACAGAGTGGTACGCATATGACTCAGAGTGCGGTAACTCAGTCAGCCAGCGCGGCGGGCACCGGGGATACAGGCCGCCCGCCGGGCCGGTTTGCGCCGCCTAGGTGGCAGGTGACCTGGTCGGTCCCGGCCGCGATGCGTGCTGCCCGCGCCACGATCGTCATACCTGCGCTGTTCGCGATCTCCTTGAAGGTCATCGGCAACTCGCAGATGACTATTTTCGCGACCTTCGGCGGCTTTGGCACCCTGGTCATGACGTCGTTCGGCGGGACAAGGCGGGACAAGGCGATCGCCCACGTCGGCCTGGCGGTAGCTGGCAGCGTGACGCTAACGATCGGGACGCTGGTCAGCGGATCGGCCTGGCTGGCCGCCATCGTGACAGTTCCGGTGGCCTTCGCTGTCTACTTTGCCGGCTCGGCCGGACCGAACGCAGCATCGGGCGTGACCGCGTGCTTGCTCGCCTACATCTTGCCGGTCGCCACCGTGGGCACGCCCGGCATGCTCGGCTGGCGGCTGGCCGGCTGGTGGCTGGCCTCGGTGGCCGGCACTGCCGCGGTCCTGCTGCTGTCGCCGCGCTCGCCGGGTGACAGGCTGCGAGCACAGGCGGCCGCCGTGGCCACTGCACTGGCGAATCAGCTTACGGCCGCTACGGCCGGCCGCGCGACGGACGCCGACCGGGCGGCGACCATCGCGGCCAAGGACGAGCTGATGGACGCATTCGTTTCCACGCCGTACCGGCCGATCGGCCTCGCGACCGCCGACCAGGGCCTGGCAAGCCTGATCCACATGCTGGAGTGGTGCACCTCGCTCATCTCCGACGCGACTGACGGCCACCTCACTATTCCGGCCGCTGCCGAGGACCGTGAGCTGCTGGCCGCGTCGGCACGAGCGCTGCAGCAGATCGCGGCGCTGCTGTCCGGCCAGGATGCTGACATTGACCTGGAGCAGATCTGGCAAGCGCGCCTGGCCAGTGCCCGCCGCCTGCAAGACCTGACCGGCGAGCCTGAGATCGCAGTGCACCGGGCCGATCAGGCGTTCCACGCGCAGTCCATCGGCATCGCCACCTCGGCCGCGGTCGGTGACGCGATGATCGCCGGTCGCCGCGCCAGCCCGGCCGAGGTGAGCCTGCAGCGCCGGAGGTGGATGACCGGGGCGCCGGGCCAACCGGCTCAGCTTCGCCAGCCGGGGAAGGTCGGGGCCGCCCTCGCCCGGCTGCCGATCCCGGCACGAGCCGCCGACATTATCGCGACCGACGCCAGTCTCCGTTCGGTATGGTTCCGGAACGCGGCCCGAGGGGCCATTGCGCTGGCGGCAGCGGTCGCGGTGGCGAAGCTGACAGACCTCCAGCATGCGTTCTGGGTCGTCCTCGGCACGCTGTCCGTGCTGCGGACCAGTGCCGCGGCTACTGGCAGCACCGCGATGCGGGCGCTAGCGGGCACCGCCGCCGGGGTTGTCGTCGGAGCTGCCCTGCTCCTGGCCATCGGCATTAACCCGGTGGCGATGTGGGTAGTCTTCCCGCTCGCGATCCTTGTCGCGGCCTACACGCCCGGAACGGCTCCGTTTGTCACGGGCCAAGCTGCCTTCACCGTGACGGTCGTGCTGCTGTTCAATCTGATCGCGCCGGCCGGCTGGAAGGTGGGCCTGCTGCGCGTCGAGGACGTCGCCATCGGCTGCGCCGTCAGCCTCGTGGTCGGTTTGCTGTTCTGGCCCCGTGGCGTCTCCGCCGTTGTCGGGGACAACCTCGCCGACGCTTTCCGCTGCGGCGCAAGCTACCTGGAGGAGGCCGTCAGCTGGGCGCTCGGTGCTCGCAAGTACGGGCCCGAGCGGGCGATGGCCGCCATGGCCGCGGGCACCCGGCTGGATGACGCCATGCGTGGCTACCTAACCGAGCAGGGTTCCAAGCGGCTCGCCAAGGCAGACCTGTGGACGCTGGTGATAGGTGCCATGCGCCTCCGACTTACCGCACTCTCGCTGGCCAGCCTGCCGGGCGCCGGACCGCACCCGCACGACGGCGAGCCGCACGCCCGGCTTGAGCGGGAGTCGGCCGACCTGGCCGGGTTCTACGACCGCCTCGCCGCGCTCGTCGCTAAACCCGGCCGGAACGCACCGATGCCAGCCCTTGGCTCGCTTCCGGTTGCCGGGTACGTGCCCAGGACCGCCGCAGCGGCGGGCGACGACGGGCCGGATTCGTACCGGCCTGATGCGCTGTGGGTCGGCCATCACCTCAAGCACCTGGCGGCGCATTCGCCGGATCTCGCCCAGCCCGCAGAGCGGCTGGCCGAGATCCGGCGAAGGCCTTGGTGGCGCTAGGAATCCGGGTCGGCCGCTATGGCCCGTGCGACGGGAACGCGCTCGTCTCTCGCGCCATGGGGTGCAATAGTCATCTCTTCTGCGCGCCGTTCCGGCACTGGCCGACCGACGATCCGGTAGACCTCGGCACCGTCGATCGTCTCGCGCTCGAGCAGCAACGACACGATCTGACCGAGCTCGTCTCGGTGTGACTTGATGAGCCCGACCGCTGACTCCTCTGCCTCGCGGAGCAGCCGCGCTACCTCCTCGTCGATGATTGCCTGGGTCGCCTCGGCGAACGGCCTGCTCGACAACCCGGAGCCGCCGGCGCCCAGGAATACCGACCCGCCCTCGGGATAGCCGACTGGGCCGAGCGCAGGCGACAGGCCGAATTCACGGACCATCTTGGTGGCCAGATCGGTAGCCGACGCCAGGTCATTAGCTGCCCCGGTCGAGCCCTGGCCGAGCTCAACCAGCTCAGCGCCACGCCCGCCGAGGCGGACCGCCAGCGACTCCTTGAGGTAGTCCTCGCCGTACAAATGCCGCTCATACAGCGGCAGTTGCTGGGTGACGCCCAGCGCCTGCCCGGCGGGCAGGATCGTGATCTTCGCAACCGGGTCCGCATGGTCGGACAGCGCAGCAACGATCGCGTGACCAGCCTCGTGGATGGCTACCGCGTGCTTCTCTTCCGGCAGCAGGACGTTCGATCCCTCCCGGCGGCCGAGCAGAATACGGTCCCGTGCGTTGTCAAAGTCGGCTTGCGTCAGCACGTCGCGGCCTTCGCGCACGGCGAAGATCGCGGCCTCGTTGGCCAGGTTGGCCAGGTCCGCTCCCGAGAAGCCCGGCGTGCCGCGGGCCACCTTTTCCAGGTCCACGTCCGGGGCGAGTTTCTTGTCCCGGCAGTGCACCGCGAGGATGGCGGCCCGTTCGGCCAGGGTAGGCAGGGGGATCACGACTTGCCGGTCGAACCGGCCGGGCCGCAGCAGGGCCGGGTCCAGTACCTCGGGGCGGTTCGTCGCGCCGAGCACGACGATCCCCGCGGCCATGTCGAAACCGTCCATCTCCGAGAGCAGCTGGTTGAGGGTCTGCTCCCGCTCGTCGTTGGACACGATCGCGCCCGAACCGGCCCGGCGCTGGCCGATGGCATCGATCTCGTCCACGAAGATGATGGCCGGGGCCGCCTTGCGCGCCTCGGCGAATAGGTCACGGACCCGCGCTGCGCCGACCCCGACGAACATCTCCACGAAGCTGGATCCGGCCACGGAGAAGAACGGCACGCTCGCCTCGCCAGCCACGGCCCTGGCCAGCAGCGTCTTGCCGGTGCCGGGCGGACCGATCATCAGCACGCCCCGTGGCGCCATGGCGCCCGCCCGCCGGTACCGTTCCGGGCTGCGCAGGAAATCGACGACCTCGGTGATCTCCGCTTTGACGCCCTCGTAGCCAGCCACGTCGCTGAACTTCGTCTTGGGCTGCTCGGCGTCGAAGATCTTCGCCCGCGACCTGCCGACCCCCATCACGCCCTGCAGCGAGCTTCCCGTTGTCCGTGCCATCCGCCGGAACAGATAGAACACAAACCCGAAGGGCAGCACGATGAACAGAAGGAGGTTCAGCAGGATCCCGCCTATCGAGCTGCTGGGGGGCTCGGCAGTGACGGACACGTGAGCTTTCTGCAGGCTGGTCGTGAGCGACGGGCCCGCCAGGATTGCCGGTATCACCGTCGAGAACTGGTGGCCGTTGGTCAACGTGCCGGTGGCCGTGACATTCGCGCCGCTGGTGGACGCGGACGGCAGCGTGACGGTTTTGATCTTGTGGGCGTTCACATCGCTGATGAACTGCGTATAGGTCAGCTGCGTCGGCGACGTGGTGTGCACGAAGCTCGGCAGGATGTACAGCAATGCAACGAACAGCGCTAGAACCCAGAGCCAGTGCCGCCAGGCAGGCGGCGGTGGGGGCGCGGTACGCACGGGCTTGTCGCCGGGTGGCGGCGCAAGCGGAGTTTTGCTCATGGATCATTGTTACGCGGCTGTGGCACTACGCGCGCCACAGCCGTCGGTCCGATGGGTGATTCATCCCTTATTCCAGAGTTCCGTCGGGAATATACCGCCACATAATTGCTCGCGTCGCGCTACCATGCGCCGGTCACGCGGCCCGTGCGGCAGAATCAGGCTCGCAGCTCAACCGAACGGAGGCGTCGCGATGGCCCGGACGAAATGGAGTGATCTCAGCGACCGGCAGCGGGTCCTGATCGTTACCGCCGCGGCTGCCGAACTATCGATGAAGATCGCTGCGCTCGTCGACATAAATCGCCGCCCGGCCGAGCAGATCCGCGGTCCGAAGGCCCTCTGGCGCTCGGCAATGGTTGTCAACCTGCTCGGCCCGCTGTCGTATTTCGTCTTTGGCCGCAAGCGCCGCGAGGTGAGCTAAGCCCGGCGGAACGCCCAGATCGCCGAGGCTGCGCCTGCCAACCGGACCGGCACTGTCTTGCGCAGCCGCAGCGAGCCCGGAATGGCACCGCGGGCCAACTCCGGCGCCAGCACGACTACTGCTCCGCCGGTCCGGGTAACCCGGCTTAGCTCGCTGAGCACGGTGCCTGCCCAGACCTGCCAGCCTCCGGGCAGCTGACGCTGCGCGCCTGCCGGAAGCCGTGAGACGCACGCGCCGACGCTGTCGTCGGGCAGCAGCAGCTCGCGCGCGTCGCCTAGCTGCACGCTCGCGGCCGGAGCGGTCCGGCCTGCGGCTTCAACCGCGGCCGGGTCAATGTCGGTGCCTTCCGCCGACCAGCCGGCTGCCAGCGCTTCGCTCAGGATCATGCCCTGCCCGCAGCACGGGTCCAGCAGCACGCCGCGTGGGTGGCCGGCTAGCTGGACCATCGCCGCCGCCAGTGTCGGCACCATCGCGCCCGGCCGGTCCGCCGTGGCGTGGCCGTGCGGCCGCATACCTGCGCCGCTCAGGCGAAGACCAGCGACATACTGCCCGTCCTGCCACTCGGTGATCCAGATCTCCAGTCGCGCGTTTCCGGCCAGCGTCCAGCGGGGCTTGTCCTTGCCGACGATCGCGGTCATCGCCTGCCGTAGCTCACTGCGGAGGAACTTTCGCTCGCTGCGAACTCTCGCGATCACCCGGTACTTCATCGAGCCCGACAGCGGGCTGACTTCTTCGGCCCACACCGACAGGGCCCGCTGCACGGCATCTGGCTGCCATGCCATGGCGGCCACGGCACTCGGTCCAGCACCTCCAGCCCGGTTCGCACGGCCGATCTCCGCGAACACGTCCGCTGCCAGCCGCGAGCTCATGAGCGCCGTCCGGCCCGCGCGGTCGGCCGCGAAAAAGACCATCTCCATCCGGCCGTCCGAGCCCGTGCCGGTCACGATAGTCCCGTCGGACTCAGGTTCCCTGCGCAGCATCCGGCCGAGACCGGGCACGCAGGTCGCAAACAGTGGCGTCTGCCGGACCCGCGGCCGTGCCTGGCCTGCCTGTCCGGTCATCGCGTTGTCCGCTCGTGCCGGTGCTCCCGCTGGAACATGCCGCCCGACAATACCCGCGCGGCACACCAGAGTGTCACAGGCTTCGGCTAGCGTCGGCGTCGCAAGAAACGTCCATTCGGGAGGGAAGATGGCTAGCCCGGCGATGACTTTGACCGCGACGGTGCTCGGCGCGCCCGATGCCAACGCACTGGCTGATTTCTACCGGGAACTGCTCGGCTGGGAAGCGCGGGCCGACGAGCCGGGCTGGGTCGCGCTTGCCTCACCCGGCGGTGGCGCGAGCCTGTCGTTCCAGACTGAAGCGGGGCACGTGCCGCCGGTGTGGCCCGCCGCGGCCGGCGACCAGCAGATGATGATGCATCTGGACATCGAGGTCGACGACCTGGACGCAGCCGGCGCGCACGCGGTCCGGTGCGGGGCGACGCTGGCCGAGTACCAGCCGCAAGACGACGTGCGGGTCTATCTTGACCCGGCGGGTCACCCGTTCTGCCTCTGGATTCCGACCTGACGGGACGGTCGCACCAGGCCACCAGCCCGTCAGCGCGCGCGGCCGCGTTGCCTCGCGGATCTAGACGTTGCCGAAGATCGGCCCGACGGCAGCGCACGTGGGCTGGAATCGCGGATTATCCCGGCCCAGCGCGTTGATCATGTCTTGCAGTGCATTGGAGTCGTAGGGGATGGAGACGTGATCGCTCGCGTCGCGCGGGCACTGCTGCTGCAGGGTGATGTTCTGCACGTTGGGTCCGGCGGGCAGGAATGCGTTGGTATAGGGAGTGACGACGTCGTCGCGCTTGGTCTCGATTACCACGTACTTCACGCTCGGCGCTGTCGGCGTCTGATTCAGGCTCTTCAGGAATGATGAGCTGTGCAGCTGCTCGACGCAGGCTCGGCACGTGACCGACAGGAGAGAGGTCGCGACGCCGAGCAGGCCGTAGTCGGTTATGAGGCTGACCAGCCCGTCGACGTTCGTCCCGTAGTTGGACGGTGCGAGACCAACCAGCATGTTGACTTTCGATGCGCCGCCGAGCTTGTTGATGTAGTAGCGCGGCATCATGCCGCCCAGCGACCATCCGACGATGTCTACTTTGCGGGCGCCGGTCTGCGATAGCACCCTTTTTACCTCGGACGACAGCTTCAACGCCGACGCCGCGACGTCACCCATCGCGTAGAACCCGGTCAGCGGGATCGTCTGGCCGTAGTTGACCGTGTAGACGCAATAGCCGTTGTTCACCAGGTCCGGCGAAATCGCAGCCGAAGCTGTTGTACATGCTGCTGAAGGTGCCCTCGGTCAGGATGACCGGGTACGGGTGCATGGCCGATGGCACGCAGTGCTTGTTGGCACCAGGCGGGGAAGCGTTGTAATTCCAGATCAGCGTCGAATGGAAGAATGCGGATGCCTCGCCCTGCAGTGGCAGCGTGGCTGCCTGCGCAGGCAGTGAGGTGGCGAGCAGGGCGAGCACGAGCACCGGGCCCGGCACGGCCGCGGACATGCCAAAAAGCCGCCAGGCTCGCCGAAATCTTCATTCTCCGCCTCGCATTCATGATTGAGAAACGGCCGCGTCAGTGCGGCCAATGAGAAAGCGATTGATGACCGTGCGCACATGCGCCAGCCAAACGTCGCCTCAAGGTTACTGAAGAGTATGCGCCGACGGGCGCGAAGCACCGTGAATGTTCCACAGGTTGCTCGGGGCGTTGCGGGCATCATCAGCGCCCATCGCGGGCGCCCCGAGTCCATTCGCGCGCACGCCGTTCGTCGTATCAGTACCATGCCCTGGCCGCTGGGCAGCCGGGCGATCTGATGAAGGGAATCTGAGATGGGTGGCTGGGAAAAAGAGATCGCTGCTATGACCTTGTTCGTCGGGGACTTGGACCGGTCGAAGAAGTTCTACCAGGAGGTCTTCGGCCTGTCGGCCATGGATGCGGACCAGGATACGGTGATGTTCCGCTTCAAGAACATGTTTGTCTTCCTGCACAGGCGTAGCGCCGCCACGAATCAGCCGCCGCCCGGCGAGGTGCTGGAACAGGCGCTGCAGGGTGCCGGCCAGTTCGCCATCATCGTCGCTGACGTGGATGCGGTACGCCCGGACCTGGACAGGCAGGGGTGGCCCTGCTGAGCGGCCCGGCCGATCGGCCATGGGGCATGCGAACGATGACCTTCGCCGATCCGGACGGGCATGTCTGGGAGATAGCGCAGGAACTTCCCGGCGCCGAAGGCTAACCGGCGCGAGCTCGAACAAGATGGCGGCGTAGCCGTTGAAGTGCGGCGTGGAGTAGACCGCCGGATCGTCGGCAATCGGCGCGTGCTTCACGCCTCCGCCGCCAATGCGTGCCGCAACCACAGGGCCGTCGGGCACCCTGTCTCCGAGCGCGGCACGGTCGACCTTGCGCAGGCCGCTCCCAGACGGAGCCTTATCTGCTACGCGCCAGTCCAAGTCGCCGCGCGATTCGCGCTCAGCGGTCCCCGGCAGGCAAGCGCGATCCGCCGGACGTCGTCCCACAGTGGCCATGAGAACGACTGTAAACCAATCCTTTCGCCGGCCTTCCGGCCGGTGACATGATGGCAGCATGGCAGACCTGTACCGCGACAATCGGATCACCTGCACTGAGGACGCCATCGTGGTCCGCTGGTATTACCTCTGGGGTACCAAGCACATCCCGTATTCCGCCATCAAGGCTGCCCGCCTGGTGACGCTCTCGCCAACACGGGGGCGAGCTCGGATCTGGGGGACCGCGAACCCGCAGTACTGGGCGAGCCTCGACCCCAAGCGCCCCAGAAAGCGCGCGGCGATCATTATCGACACCGGTGGCGCGGTCCAGCCGTACCTGACGCCGGACGATCCGGACGCGGTCGCGGCCATCGTCAAGGACCGAGCCGGGTTGGCCGACGTACCCATGACCGGCCCCAGCCCCTTCCTCTAGGCACCGGCGCGAGTACGCCCGGCCCCGTTCCCCACATTCCATCCGCAACGCCTAGACCTGCCGTTGGCCTGGCGATCTGCAGGCCGGTTAGTCGGCACCGGAACGGCTGGCGTTGCCGCGCTGATCGGTAACTAGCTGGTCGAGCACGGCTCTGCCGGGCTGGCCGGTCCGGTCGGCATCGATGACTCCGAGGATGATCGCGAGCACGGTATCGGCGAAGATGCCAGCGCCTTCCCAGCGTGCTGCCGGGTATTCGTCTGGCTGGATGCGATAGCGGAGCAGGAAGCCGTCGAGCGCCGCCTGCAGCGCCAGGGCCAAACGCTGCGGCGTCCACCCAGGGCCGCAGGACCAAGCCGAGGTCGGTGAGCAGTGCGGCGTAGCCGTCGGCCCAGACTGAGATGCCCTGCTGCATGGCGGGCAGCAAAGCCCGCGCTAGTCCTGGGTGCTGGGGAAGCAGCGGCCCGATGTGCAAGGTCAGGTAGCTGCGCGGATGGCGCTGGAGAGAGTCGAGCAGGCCGTCAGAGATGCCTAGCACTGCAGCCGAGAAAGGCGTCGCAGCCGCGGCCTGGGCCGGCATCTGCCTGCCCTGTTCCTTTGGGTCCTCGGCTACCTCGTCGTAGACGAGAGCGTAAACGAGGGCGTCGCCCAGGAACTCGTCGCGTGACGGCCAGCGGTTGAAGAAAGCCTTGCGGCTGGGGCCGCCGTTGCCCGAAGCAGCGGCGAGCCGGATGACGTCCTCTGTTCGAAGCCAGTCCAAAGCAGCCGGGAAGCGGATGGAGCGGAGCCGGGCTGGCCGATTCTCGCGCGGCTGATCATCAAGGTAAGCGTCGATCAGGCGGGCGGCGGTCGCCAGAAACTGTCGGGCTGTCGCGTCGTGGCGGGACGCTGCAGGGCGCGGACTCATCGATCGTCCTTACCTCCGCTGAGCCACGTTGACGCAGGCCTGTCACGTCCGCGTGCGGCGGCTTTGCCATTTCGCCGGCCTGCTAGGCCGAACCTGCTGCCGGCGCTGGCGAGCGGTTGGGAGATTTGGTTGTCTCCTTACGGGTGAGGCACGCGCGGCGCTTTGAACTGTATCGTCCTCGTGATCGGCCACAAGGCAGATCGCCGGCAATGCCCGTAAGTGGCCCAGCCTGGCCGCTTCCGGCACGTGTCAGGCCGCCCGGCATCTGGCGGGAGGGAACGTGGCGATGAAGGGTTCCTTGGAGATCATCAGGAACGCTGCATTCGCGACGGCAGATGCCGGGCGGCGACCACAGTGCCCGGCTTGATGAGGCGGATGTTTCTCGCCGTCGGCGATCTCACATAGCGCAGCCTGCCAGCTAGCTGAAGTGACCCAAGTGCGTGGCGATGATGAGCAGCAGACCCGCGATCGCGAGCGCGACGCCTGCGACGATCTTCCTGCCTTGGCAAACCTGAAACCTCGGGAGTTCCGCGGCGATGGCGGGGTGTGCGTCATCGACTGGGAGAACAGTGGTCCGGCTGATCCGCGCCATGAGCTCGGGTGCGTCCTTTTCGAGTTCGCCCGCGCCGACCTCGCTCGCTGACCGAGCCGACTCCGCCGCGTGGATCGGCGAGGTTCTGCAGGAGCCGCACAGCCCGCGAGCTGCTTGACACCATCTTGGCAGCGGTGCGCCTGCTCTAACCGGATTGAGCACCCGCATTAGCGACATAGGTCTGATACAGCCTCACTGGTGCGTGGGACCTGCGACATCGCTGGACAGGCGACTCCAGGCGTGCCACGCTGTAGCTCTGGTCACAAGCTGTCTTAATCTAGTCACAGAGCGTAGTCTCTGACTTTATCGCCTACGTGCGTTAATGACCGGAAGGTGTGACCGCCCCGCACGTTGTTACCTGCCCCGGGGGCTTAGGGCAGAAGAAAGGGAGGCAGGGCTTTATGTCCCGCAAGCTTTATGGCGCAGCTACCGTCCAGATCGGCCGCAGCGACTCCGGTCGCAACGGTCGTGGCGCCCGTGCGCGGGGGCTGGAGCGAGGCAGGCTCGGCATTCTCCGCCGTCGGCGCGACGCTCCAGCACGGATCTACGGCGTCACTGTCTGCCCTACCTGCGGCTTACGGATCCGGGATCTGATCGCCGCGCGGCTGGGGTTCTGTGACCGCTGCCGGGAATTCACGGGGATGTGCGCGGCCGGCCGGAGCGTCGTCTGCCCGGACATGATGACCAGGACAACTTGGCATACGCCGTGCACGGAACTCGGTGTAGTGGCCTGGGAACTCACCCTGGGCTATCGCCTGTCTAAGACTGTGCTGTGTCGGGCGCATGACACGCAGGTGAGATTCGGCGGTACGCCGTGGATAGTGAATGCCGTCCCATTGGGTCCGCCCAACAGCCGGCCGCCGCGGAAGTCAGCGAGCAGACAGCTGAGATGACCTGCTCAGCCCGCGATGCCGGTACCTGGCGCCCGCCTCACGGATGGCCGGAAGTCAGGCTTGGCCGGGGGAGGGAACGGCGCGGCGCGGGTCGAGCAGGCCAGGCTCAGTCGCCATGAAGAGGTCGAATTCGTCGAACCGCCAGCCCGCAGCGAGCAGCGGCCGTACTGCCGGATGCGGCGCTGGCAGGCAGACATGCGCCGCGCCGTGCTCATGCGCATCCCGATCCGGTGCGCCGAGTTCGGCTAGGACAGCTACGACCGCAGCCGCGGCCGCGGTGTCGTCCGACGCTGGCGACAGGGCCAGATGCTGGATGCCGTGCTCTGGCCCGGCCGTGATCACGGCGGCGACGGCGACGGCCTCGCCGCGCACGCTGGCAATCACCGCGGCACCGCCAGGCCGCGCGGTCCACGCCTCATGGTCGGCCGTTCGGTCCAGGCCTGTCCAGCCGAACTCGAGCCGCGCCACGTCGTCGGCTGTGGTCCGCTCCACTGCCCACCCAGTTGCGCTCGGCAGCTGACCCGGCTGCCGGTGCAGGTACAGCAACGGCCACCACGCATCCAGGCCGAAGCTCGTGTACAAGGGCACCGCGTTCGAGTGCAGGCTGCTGAAGGTCATCCGGCGCGGAGCGCCCGCCCAAAGAGAAATGAGTATCGCTCGCCCGCAGCCTTTACCCTGCGCCATCGGGTCGACGAACAGGTCACACAAAATCGTGACCGCATCCGACCCGGTACCGAGCCGCTGCACGGCACCGAAGCCGGCGACCTTGCTGCCGAGTTCCGCTACCACGACCCGGCCGCGGCGCATCAGGTGCCTGGTGTAGGCAGCGTTGGCGGCCGACCACTCATCGTGCTGACCGGTGGCGATCGCGATCTCCGCGATCGCTTCAAGGTCGGCCTCAGTTACGGCCCGCACGCTGACACCGGACAACTCGACATCCTCCTGTCACAGCACTGACCTGGCCAGCACTGACCTGGGCAGCACTGACCTGGGCAGCACTGACCTGACTCGCGGAACTCTCATGCTGCCAGAGTCCGCAGGGGTGGGCGTCTTTGCTCAGATGAGCTAATATTAGCTCATGCAAGCAACAGCGGGTGCCGACGCCAGGTCAGGGCGGACCTTCACCGACACCGCGAGGCGTGCTCAGATCGTGGCGGCGGCTATCGCCACGATTGCCGATGTGGGCTACCGCAACGCCTCCTTTGCCCAGATCGCCAAGCGAGCCGGGCTGTCGAGCACAGGCTTGATCTCCTATCACTTCGCCAGCCGCGGTGAGCTGATCGATCGGGTGGTCCAGGAGGTCGTAACCGCCATGGGGTCGCACATGGCAGCGCGTCTTGCCGGAGTGACGAGTGCCGCCGCCGCGCTGCGGACCTACATCGAAGCCAACGTCGAGTTCATCGGGGGTCATCGCGAGCAGATGACGGCGCTGCTGGAGATCTTCGTTAACGGGGGGTTCGACTATGGTCAAGCGACAGAGCGGAGCGTGCTGTCGCCGATCGAGAAGATCCTGCTCGACGGGCAGCGCAGCGGTGAGTTCCGCGACTTCGACGCCAGCGTGCTGGCGACGCTCGTGCAACGGGCCGTCGACGGCCTGCCGTTCGCGCTGGCCGCAAACCCGGACCTGGACGTCCAGGCTTACGGCGCCGAGGTCGCGACTGTCTTTGAGCTCGCCACGAGGCGCGACTCATGAAAGCCCGCGAGATCGCGACGGCACCGGGTCCGCGCCCCGCCAGCGCCGCACCCGGCGGCCAGCTCGCAGTGCTTGCCTTCGATATCGGCGCGCCCATCGTCCTCTACTACGTCTTGCACGCGGCCGGGGTGTCGAACCTTGCTGCGCTTTCGATCACCGCGGTCGTGCCAGGGCTCAGCGCGTGCTACAAACTCGCAGTCAACCGTCAGCTCGACCCCGTCGCGCTAGTCGTCCTGGCCACCATCACCGTCTCCATCGTCGTGTCGCTGATCGCGCACAACCCGCGATTCCTGCTCGCGCGGGATGGGCTCATCACCGCGCTGTGGGGTTTCTGGTTCTTCGCCACGCTGGCCGCGCGCCGGCCAGCCGCATTCATCTTCGCGCGCTCGTTTATGGAGGGCAGGGCAGTCTTCGGGACCGCGTCCTGGGAATCGCTATGGGAGGCGAACGCAAGGTTCCGCCGGATCTGGCGGACCTCTACAGTCATCTGGGGAACGGCGCTGCTCGTCGACGCTACCGTGCGCGTCGTGATGTCGTACTCGCTGCCCACCGACGTCGTGCCAGGTCTCGGCGGAGCCCTCTGGCCGGTCACGTTCATCGCAATCCAGGTCATCACCAACATCTACTACAACCAGGCGGGGCTGTACCGCATCCTCGGCGCCCGCTGGACCAGGCCGTCCTACCGGACGATCGGGTAGGCGGTTGGCTGGCTGCCGTCGATGTCGCTGAAGCCGTACTCCCGCGCCAGGTTGCCCGCGGCGAGCGTCTGCCCTGTCTTCCTGACCACGCCAGGGTCGCTGGCCAGCGCGGCAACCGCCCGGCCGATGTACTCCGGAGACTCGGTCTGGGCCCGCTGGCCGTCGGTCAGCTCGGTCATGCGCTCGACCAGCACCCAGCCCGGTGTCAGCGCGACGACCGCAACCTCATGGTCCTCTAGCTCACCGGCCAGTACTTCGGCCGCGCGGCAGATGCCGTTCTTCGCCACGTCGTAGAAGACGTTGCCGAGGTACTTGCGGCCCATGGTGAACGTCGTGAACACCACCAGCCCGCGCTTAGCAGGCACCATCAATGGCAATCCGTACCGTGCGGTGAGCAGGTGAGCGCGCAGTCCGCCGGTGAACATGCCGTCCCACCGCTGCATCGACTGTTCCCAGAACGGCTGCCCGAACCAGTCGTTGTGCTCGGGATACGGCATGTAGCCGGCCCACGCATTGCACACCAGCAAGTCCAGCCGCCCCTGCTCGGCCCGGATGCGCTCAAACAGCTCAATGACCGACTGCTCGTCCGTGTGATCACATCGCACCGCGATGCCGCGGCCGCCTCGTTCTGTCACCGCCTCGGCCGCGTCCTCAACGCTGCCCGGATACTCCGGGACAGTCGGCTCACCCCTGACACTGCGCCCGGTCACGTACACAGTCGCGCCTTCACCGCCCAGCACCTTGGCGATCCCGAGCCCCGCGCCCCTAGTCGCCCCCGTCACGACCGCTACCTGACTTGCCAGCATCTGCACACCGCTAACCTATCGACGCGCGTCAGGCTCTCCCGCCAATCGGCCGTGCCTGGCGCACGGCGAGCCTGGCTAGCTGGGCTCCGGCTAGCCGATCACGAAGTCCGAGGCGCGGAACTCGCGCGTCCGGCGGCGGAACTCGAAGGTGAAGCCAGGCCACAGCGTCGTGTTGCGGCCCTCGCTGTCCAGGTACCAGCTGGAGCAGCCGGAGCCCCAGACCGTCTTCGGCAGCTTGCGCTGAAGCTCGGCGTTATAAGCGGCGGCGACCTCGGGGCGTACCACGAAGCGGCCGCCCCCCGCCTCGGCCTTGGCGATGCCATCGATGATGAACGCGAGCTGGCTCTCGATCATGAGCAGCATGGAGGAGTGGCCCAGCCCGGTGTTCGCCCCGGTGAGCTGGAAATAGTTCGGGAAGTCGGTCACTACAGTGCCCAGGTAGGTCTCACCGAACGAGTCCGCGAGCGTGCGGCCGTTCTGACCGTGAACCTTTGCGAACATCGGGTTGTCAGTGACGTGGAATCCGGTCGCCAGGATCACCGTGTCAACCGGGTGCTCGGCGCCGTCGGCCGTCACTACGCGATCCGGCCGGAACTCGATGATCTTCTCGGTGACCAGGCTGACGTTCGGCTGCGCGATCGCCGGGTAGAAGTCGTTGGACGGCAGCACGCGCTTGCAGCCCAGGTCGTAGGTCGGAGTGAGCTGCGCGCGCGTCTGCGGATCGGTCACCGCGCTTTCCATGTGCTTGCGCCAAACCGCCTCGGCTCGCTTGAGGATCTTGGGGTTCTTGATGAACCCGAGCGCGACGAACTCGCGCATCCAGTACACGGCCAGCCGCGACGCCCATTGCGCGGCGGGCACGGCCCGGTAAAGCACCTTGGTCCGCGACCGCACGGGATGGTTGTTGTGCGGCACCACGAACGGGGCGGTCCGCTGGAATACCGTCAGGTGCTCGACGTTCGGCTGGATCGACGGCACGATCTGGATCGCCGACGCGCCGGTACCGACAACGGCTACGCGCCGGCCGTCTGGCCGCCAGCCTGTGTCCCACCGAGCCGAGTGCATGATCGTGCCGGCGAACGACTCGATGCCGGGAATGTCTGGCAGCGACGGCTCGACGAGCGAACCCACCCCGGCTATCAGGTACCGGGCTGCGAAGGTGCCCTTCGTCGTGGTGACCAGCCAGCGGCCGGACCCAGCATCCCAGCGCGCGCTCGTCACTTCATGACCGAAATGCAGGTAACGGCGAAGGCCGCGGTCGTCGGTGATCTTTCGCAGGTACTCCCACAGCTCAGGCTGGGATGGGTAGGTTTCGCTCCAGTCTGGCTTCAGCGCAAACGAGTAGGAGTAGAGATTCGACTGAACGTCGCACCGGCAGCCGGGATAGACATTGTCCCGCCACGTCCCGCCGACATCGTCGGCGCGCTCGAGCACGGCCAGGTCGAAGTGCCCCGCCTCCACCAGCTTGATGGCAGCGCCGAGACCAGCGAAGCCGGCGCCGATAATCAGGAAGTCAGCCGGCTGCGGTTCGGCCTGGGCGGCGGCGGAGTCAGGCGTGCTGGCGGTCACTGGCGGCTCCTGAGCTGGCAGCACAAGAAAACGGTGTTTACCGTTCCTAGGGTAGGTGCTCGCCCGGCCAGGCCGCTACCGCCGGCATACCAGTTGCGCGAGGGGCCGGGCCGTGGTGAAGTTCGCGGGATGGATACGAAGAAAGTGCTCGCGGAGTACGACGCTCAGGTCCGCCGGAGCACACGCGTCGACCTGGCCGGCTCGGCGGTTGAGGACCTCGGCACCATCGTCCGCTGGCTCGCTGCTCCTGGCCAGGGCCTTTCCACCATCACCTGGTCGGACCTGGAGGAGGGGGACGCAGACCAGGTCATCGCGGCGCAGCGGGACTACTTCGCGGCCGGCGGCGAGGGCGTGGAATGGAAGCTCTACGACTACGACCGGCCAGCCGACCTGGCGGACCGGCTGGTGGCGGCTGGCTTCGTGCCTGACGACGAGGAACTGATGCTGGTCGCCGAGACGGCGGCGATTCAGGCTGACGTAGTGCTGCCAGCTGGCGTCAGGCTGGAGCCGGTGACGGACGAGGCGGGCGTGCATGCGCTGATGGCCGTGCACCGGCATGAGCCGGGTAGCGAGGAGATGTCCTGGCTGACCGAGACTCTGCTGGCGACGCTCGGCGATCCGCGGCAGCTGACCGAGATGGTGGTGGCGATGGCAGGCGACGAGCCGGTCAGCTCGGCCAGGATCGAGTTTGTGCGCGGTACCGATTTCGCCGGGCTGTGGGGCGGCAGCACAGTGCCGCAATGGCGCGGCAAGGGCATCTTCCGCGCGCTGGTGGCCTACCGGGCCGGGCGGGCCGCCGACCGCGGCTATAAGTACCTGCAGGTGGACGCCTCGCAGATGCGCCGGCCGATCCTGAAGCGGCTGGGGTTCACGCCGGTCGCGAGCACCACCCCGTACGTGTGGAAGCCCGGCGGCTCCGGGACCGCAGGGTAGCGCCGCGCGGGGGCGCCAGTTGGCCCGGCGGCGTGGTGCTGCCACCATGTTCGGGTGGTAGAGCTCAAGACACCGGCCGAGATCGAGGCAATGCGCGCGGCCGGCCGCGTCGTTGCTACCGCGCTCCAGCAAGTCCGCAAGCACGCAGACGTCGGCGTCAGGCTGGCCGAACTCGATGAGGTAGCCAGGTCGGTGCTGGCGGACCACGGCGCGACCTCGCCATTCCTCGGTTACCAGCCCAGCTTCGCGCATACCCCGTTTCCCGCCGTGATCTGTGCATCGGTGAACGACGCGGCACTGCACGGAATCCCCGGCCCGTACCGGCTGGCCGACGGTGACCTGGTGAGCATCGACCTCGGCGCGACGCTGAACGGCTGGACCGGGGACTCGGCGATCTCGTTCACCGTGGGCACGCCGAGGAGGGCCGACGTAAAACTGATTTCGACCGCCGAGCACGCGCTGGCCGCCGGGATTGCCGCGGCCATGCCTGGCGGGCGTCTTGGTGACATCTCCGCGGCGATCGGCGCGCAGGCCAGGTCAGCGGGTTACGGACTGCACACCGACTTCGGCGGGCATGGGGTCGGGCGGACCATGCACGAGTCGCCGTCCGTGCCAAACGAAGGCCGGGCGGGCCGGGGCCTGAAGCTCGAGGCTGGACTGGTGATCGCGATCGAGCCCTGGTTTATGGCCGGCGGTCACGACACCTACCGCGTCGATCCAGACGGCTGGACGCTGCGCAGCGGCGACGGCAGCCGAGCCGCGCATGTCGAGCACACCGTCGCCGTGACCGTATCCGGCCCGCTCATCCTGACCGCCATGTGACCTGGCCCGGATAGCGCTCTCTCGCCGGATAATCAGTTGCCGGCGCTGCCGCTGGCCAAGATCATGACCACATGACGGAACGGGCTCTGCCGCCGCCGGCGGCCGAGGGCAAGCGACTGCCATTCTGGGCGATACCTGCCGCCCTCCGGGCCGAGGTCGAGCGTCAGCTGGGCGGCCGGGTCGTGGACGCCGTTACCCAGCCCGGCGGGTTCTCGCCAGGGGTGGCAGCAAGGGTCCGCCTTCATAACGGCAGGCGAGCGTTCGTCAAGGCAGTGGGGGACATCAACCCGGACTCGCCGGGCATCCACCGGGCCGAGGCGCAGATCGCGGCCGCATTGCCGGCCAACGCCCCGGTGGCGCGGCTGCTCGGCGCCATTGACGAAGGTGGTTGGGTGATCCTCATCCTCGAGGATGTCGACGGGCGGATGCCCGCGCAGCCATGGCAGCCCGACGAACTGGAGCGCGTGCTCGATGCCCTGGCTGACCAGGCCATCGCGCTGACGCCGGCGCCGATCGAGGCGCCGCCGGCCGTGAGCCGGTTCCGCCATCTCGGCCGGGGCTGGGGACTGCTGGCCGCAGCCGCCGCGTCCGGTGCCGATGGCCTGACCGGGCTCGATCCGTGGGTCGTCACTCACCTGGACGACCTAGTTGCACGTGAGCAGCGCTGGGACGAGGCTGTGCACGGTAATTCGCTCGCCCACGGCGATGTGCGGGCCGACAACATACTGCTGACCCCAGACCGGGTCGTGTTTGTCGACTGGCCGTGGGCCTGCCTGGCACCGCCGTGGTTCGACCTGGTGGCGATGCTGCCGAACGTCGCCGTGAACGGCGGGCCGGCGCCGGAGAACGTGTTCAGCGCGCATGCCTTGGCCGGTGTGGCCGATCAGGACGCGGTCACCGTGGTCGTGGCCTCGCTGGCAGGCATGTTTGCTTACGTTGGCCGCCAGCCCGACCCGCCTGGCCTGCCCACGCTACGCGCGTTCCAGCAAGCGCACGGAACTGCGGCGCTGGACTGGCTCAAGACGCGGCTCGGGAAGGCATGAACTTCCTTAGTCGTTGCGCTCGCCGCGGCTAGTTCACGAGTGCATCGGAACGCGTTGACGCGCGGGGCGGCCCCGCTTCGGGCGGTGCTTGCCGCGCGCCGAGGGACAACCGGCCGCCAGGCCTTGTCGCGGCGGTGCAAGTCTGCAACGCTCACACCCTGACAAAGCTGCAGCAGGAGGGCATTGTGCACGATCAGCAGAAGGAACCTGGCGGAGATTCGGCGGCTGCGGCGCGGGGCGAGGGCCGCACCAGGCGTGACCTAATGAAGGCGGCGCTAGCGGCCGGCGTGATTGCGGGTGCCAGCGGGCTGGCGCATCGGCGACGCTGCCGCTTCGGTGGGCCAGGGCGCCCGTCGCGTGGCGCTGCGCAAGCCGGGCTCACGACCGTATCCGCACCTCCCGGCGGGCAAGGACACGATCCCGCAGATCAAGCACATCGTCGTGCTGATGATGGAGAACCACTCCTACGACAACCACTTCGGCATGCTGGGCCGCGCTGGCGCGGATGGGTTCACGCTCGGCCCGGGTGGCAAGCCGACGGCGCAGAACCCCTACTCGGACGGCCGGATCCAGCACGCGTTCCGGATGCCGACTACCTGCCAGCTGTCCGGCCATCCCAGTCAGACCTGGATTGCCAGCCACACGCAGCTGAACGGCGGCAAGCTCAACGGGTTCGTGGAGTCCGCCAGCGGACCGGTATCAATGGGGTACTGGCAGAAGGCGGACCTGCCTTTCTACTACTCGCTGGCATCGACGTTCCCCCTCGCCGACAGGTATTTCTGCTCGGTGCTCGGCCAGACCTACCCCAACCGCCGTTACCTGATGGCGGGGACGTCGCTGGGCATGGTCAACGACGGCGTGCCGGGCCTGAGGTACCCAGCAAACGGCACGATCTTCGACCTCTTGCACGGCGCGCGCGTTTCCTTTGCGGACTTCTACACGCGGCTGGGAGACGTCCTGCCCACTCCGACGGCTGCTTTGTTCCCCAAGCTGCTCGTCAGGTACCACGGCCAGATTCAGTCGAGCGACCACTTCTTCGCCGACGCCAAGGCTGGCACGCTTCCGGGCTTCTGCATCGTTGAGCCGGACTTCCTGACCCACTCCGAAGAGAACCCGGAGAACATCGCTAACGGGGAACAGTTCGCCGCGAAGGTCATCGACGCGGTCATGACCGGACCAGGCTGGAAGAACACGCTGCTGATCTGGAACTTCGACGAGCACGGCGGCTACTACGATCATGTGGTCCCGCCGCCGGCGCTCGCTCCCGACAACATTCCGCCGACCATCGAAGGCGGCAGCGCGTACACCGGATTCAAGCAGTACGGCTTCCGGGTTCCTTGCGTCGTCGTCTCGCCGTGGGCGCGGCCTGACTACGTCTCCCACCAGGTCTTCGATCACACCAGCATCCTGGCGCTGGTCGAGACCAAGTGGAACTTGCCGGCCATGACCTATCGCGACGCGAACGCCAACAACATGCTAGACATGCTCGATCTCAGCACGCCGGCCTTCCTGCATCCGCCGCGGCTGGCCCGGCCGCTGCTCGACACCGATCCTGGCGCCCTTGCGTGCAGCGTCCACGGGCCGGGCACCATTCCGCCGCCGGGCTCGATATCGCCGGCGCCGTAGGCACCAGCTTTGTCGTCGGGCGACGGTCCGGCGGTCCGGGCCGCTCCGCTGCCCGACCGATACGGACTTATTATCCGTTTTGCGATCGTGAGTCTCGCCGAATCGTTGGGCGTCGGAGTGGCAGAGCTGCCCTTCTTTTGGCGGCGATGTCACACCGACGCCCAACGCGGACCGTTCCGTCCTTCAAAACTTTGTACTGTTTGCTACTTATGTGCATCGAATCCCGGCGTGCCGGGCGAGCGCAGCCGGTCCGGGACGGCCGCACGCCGATCAGGTTGACCCGATCGGCGATGAACGACAGGATTTGCGCCGACGGACACGGGTGAGCTGGCGGAGACAACCATGACGAACAGGCTGGCAGGCAAGCGCGCGGTGATCACCGGAGCCGCGAGTGGCATCGGCGAGGGGACGGCGAGGCTGTTCATCGCCGAAGGCGCCTCGGTGGTGCTGGCCGACCTGGACGAGAAGCGTGGCGAGCGACTGGCGGCTGAGCTGGGGGACCGCTCCCGTTTCGTTCTTGCCGACGTCGCGCGAGAAGGCGACATTGACCAGGCCGTCGCGACCTGCGTCGCAGATTTTGGCGGCCTGGACTGCCTGTTCAACAACGCGGGCAACCCCGGCTCAACGGGCGGCATCGAGGAGATTGACGTCGAGTCCTTCGACCGCACCGTCGGCGTGCATCTGCGGGGCGTGTTTCTGGGCATCCGGGCCGCAGCCAGGGTCATGCGGCCCCAAGGGCACGGCAGCATCGTCAATGCCTCCAGCGTCGCGGCGAGCCGGGCGAACTTCGCCGGCCACGACTACAGCGCCTGCAAGGCCGCGATCGCCCAGCTCACCTTGACGACGGCCAACGAGCTGGGCGAGCACGGCGTCCGGGTCAATGCGGTGTGCCCTGGCGGCATCGCCACCGCGATCTTCGGCCGGGCGGCCGGGCTGGACGGGGACGAGGCTCAGCGCACCGTCGAGTTCATGTCGCTGGCCCTCAGCGATGTCGCGCCAATCCGGCGGGCCGGCCAGCCGCTCGATATCGCCGAGGCCGTGCTGTGGCTGGCCAGCGACTCGTCGAGCTTCGTCACCGGGCAAGCGATCGCCGTGGACGGCGGGCTGCTGACCGGGTCGCCGCGCCGGAACCGGGTGGTGTCCGGCGACGAGCTGCTCGATTTGCTCCGGCAAGCGGCCGCCCAGCCTGATCCGGCCTGACTCTGCGCGATTAGCCAGGGCGCTTACCGGAACGCTGACGGGAACGGGCTCCGTCACGGCCACGCGAGCTGATCAGGGCTCGGGCCCGTGCGGCACGGACCGCTTGGGAAAGTTCCTGGATGTCGTAGGCGCCGTGGTGCCGCCTGCCGTTGATGAAGAACGTCGGCGTGCCGGATACGCCGCTGATGTCAGCGGAGTCAACGTCCTCAGCGACCCCGGCTTGACCCGCGCCGTTACGCAGGTCGCGGATGAAACGGTCGACGTCTAGGCCGATCTGCCCCGCATACCGGATCAGGTCCTTTCCGGTGAGCTCGCCTTGATGATCGAGCAGCTGGTCGTGCATGTCCCAGAACTTGCCCTGCAGACCGGCGGCTTCCGACGCCTCGGAAGCGAGCTGCGCATGCGGGTGCACGTCATTGAGCGGCAGGTGCCGCCACGCATAGCGGAGGTCGCCTTGGTCAGCCAGCAGCTCGCGAATCACTGCCTCGGCCTGACCGCAGTACGGGCATTCGAAATCCCCATACTCCAGCAGCGTGACCGGCGCATTCGCGGCGCCCCTGACGTGGTCGCGATCGGGGTCGACCGGTACGGCCAGGTCGATGACGGATTCGGTGGTGCCAAGCAGCGCATACAGCCGGAGCCGCTTCGGCAGCATCGCGGTAATCCGGAAGACCACCCAGGTCAGCGCCGACGCACACAAGGCTGCGGACAGTACGCCCACCTTTGCTTCGGCGAGCTCGACGCCGTGGAACGCCAGGGATGCGATCAGCAGCGACACGATGAAGCCGATACCCGCGATGACGCCCGCACCGGCGACGGCGGCCCAGCCGATGGGCGGCCGGATGCGACCGCGGCTGATCTTGGCGAGTAGCCACGCCGCGCCAACCGTGCCGACCGGCTTGCCGATGACATAGCCGAGCAAGATTCCCAGTGTGATCGGTGCAGTAAAGGCGCGGGCCAGGAAGCTGCCGCTGATCGTGATTCCCGCGTTCACCAGGGCAAACAGCGGCACGATCAGATAGCTGGTCCACGGGTGAAACAGCTGCTGCAGCCGGTCATTGGGCGACAGCGCGGTCCGTACGCTCTCCCGGGCGTCGCGGGCCAGCTCGGGCGTGGGCTGCTCGCGGAACAGCCGGAACGACTCCGAAGCCAGCTCAAGATCGGGTCGTTGCGCCGGGTAGGCAGTGGCAAGCAGGCCCATCGCGAGCCCGACGACCACCGGGTCTACGCCAGAGTCGAAGAAGGCGATCCAGGCGACGATCCCCAGCATGAGGTAAGAGGCTCCGTTCCGGAGGCCCCGCAGCCTGGCCACCGCGGCCACGACCAGGACACCGAGTCCGATCGCGAGCGCGGTCAGGTCAATGTGCCCGCTATAGGCCAGTGCGATGATCACGATGCCGGCGACGTCGTCGACGATCGCGAACGTCAGCAGGTAGGTGCGGACCCGGTCCGGCACGCCGGTGCCGACAAGGGCCAGCATGCCGAGCGCGAAAGCGGTATCGGTGGACATGGCCGTGCCCCAGCCGCCGGCCGACGCACGGCCAGCGTTGAAGGCCAGGTAAATGCCGATGGGAACGACCATCCCGCCGAGCCCTACCACCAGTGGCAAGGCCAGCCGCCGACGCTCACGCAGCTCGCCCATGTCGTACTCGCGGCGTGCCTCCAGCCCGGCGGCCAGGAAGAAAAACGCCATCAGCCCGGAATTAACCCATTCGTGCACGCTTGCCGCTAGGCCGCTGCTGCCAAGCCTTATGGACAGCTGAGTAGCCCAGACGGAGGTGTACGAGTGCGGGGAGATGTTGGCCCAGGCCAGCGCGGCGATGGTAGCCGCGAGCAGCACCGCGGCGCTGCCGGTCTCGGTCCGCACGAACCGGCGGAGCGGCGTCTCAAGGTTCCGCGCCCAGACGGTGCGCAGTGACAGCTGCGGCGCCTCCGCGGACTCAGTCACCAAGCGATTCTCCGGCCGGGGCTGGCCGTCCTGTCGGGTCCATCCGGCCATTATCCGGCTGGTGGTGTCAGGTGCCGTAAATAGCAGTAAGCCGGGCCCGGCGGGGGGTCGGGCCCGGCTTACTGGTTCTGGATGTCAGCTGGCGTAATCGAGCAGCGGCTGGGCGCGGCTGGGGTGCCGGAGCTTGGACAGCGACTGCTTCTCCAGCTGCCGGATGCGCTCCCTGGTGAGGCCGAGCGCTTTGCCGATCTCGTCCAGGGTGTGCGGGTTACCGTCATACAGCCCGAACCGCATCGACATGATGGTGGCCTCCCGCGGCGTCAGCGCGTCGAGCGCATGCCGCAGCTGGTCGGCCATCAGCTGGCGATCGACAAGCTCGCCTGCCTCGGGTGCATCCACGTCCTCGATCAGGTCGCCGATGCTGGTCTCGCCGTCCTCGCCGATAGTGGAGTCCAGGCTGATCGGCTGCCTGCTGGTACGAAGCAGTTCCTCGATCTGGTCTGGCGTCCGGTCGAGCTCGACGGCGAGCTCCTCCGGGGTCGGCTCACGGCCGAGCCGCTGGTGCATGTCGCGCTCGACCCGGCTGAGCTTGCTCAGCATCTCCAGCACGTGCACCGGAAGCCGGATCGTCCGAGCGGAGTCCGCGAACCCGCGCTGGATCGCCTGCCGGATCCACCACATCGCATAGGTGGAGAACTTGTAGCCCTTGGTGTAGTCGAACTTCTCTACTGCCCTGATGAGGCCCAGGTTGCCCTCCTGGACCACGTCAAGCAGCGACAGTCCGCGATCGCTGTACTTCTTGGCGACCGACACCACCAGCCGGAGGTTGGCCTCGAGCATGTGGGCCTTCGCCCGCCTGCCATCCTCGGCAACGTCCTCGAGGTCGGCGCGGTTCTGCTTAGAGAGCCGCTTCTCCGTCTCCAGCTTGTACTCAGCGAACAGGCCGGCCTCGATGCGCTTGGCCAGGTCGACCTCTTCCTCAGCGGTCAGCAGGCTGCGGCGGCCAATCGACTTCAGGTAGGTATGTACCGAATCGCCCATGACCGAGGTCTGGTCGTCCAGGTCGGTCTCGGGAGCGCTAACGCTGGCCTCCGGCACCGTGGTGGCCGCGAGCTCAGCAAGCTCGGCGTCAACATCGGGCAGGTCGGCATCGGCGGCAAGGTCGGGCTCGCCTGCCGGGTCAGCAGGCTGGCTGCCCGCAGGTGCGCCGGATGGCTCGTTGCCGAGCTGCACTCCAGCCTCGGTCAGCTCACGGATAATGGAACGGGCCTCAGTCGGGGACACTCGCGCCTGGTCAAAGGCATCGCGAAGTTCGGGCAGGGACAGATAGCCCTGGCCGCGGCCGCGCTGGATCAGCTCGTCCACGTGGGTCGTGGTCTCCTCATCCTCGCGGGCGGGCGACAGCAAAGTCGCGCTCCTCGGCATGAGACACTCCCTTCGTGGGCGCATAACAGGCATGCGCTGGGTCACCGCGCCCTGGCCGGCGCGGGTACTTTCGTTAGCGGGGACCCTTGGCGGGCTTGGCAGTTACCACCTCAGGCACTATCTTGTAACGCACGAGGCGGCGAAATGTTCCCGCGATCTTGACGCACGCCCAGTTTTGGCTACCATGCGTCCGGGCTCACGTCCCCCGCCCGTGGCCACTTTCAATCCAGACGTCAGGCTCCCTGCGCTCCTATGTGCCGCAATGCGACCCTGTCCGGCTTACCGGACGGTAGTAGCGGAAATTCTCGCACAACTACAAACTTCTTGGGCACCGCGTACCCGGAAAGCGCGTTTCGGGCATGAGCCCGTAGCTCGGCTGAGCCAGGCGGATCGGAAGGGTCCGCGGCCACCACGAACGCCGTCACCGCCTCGCCCCACTCAGCATCGGGTACGCCCACGACGACAACGTCCGCCACGCCCGCGCAGGTTCCGAGCGCCGCCTCGACCTGGCCCGGGACTACTTTCGTCCCGCCGGAGTTGATCATGTCGTCGGCCCGGCCGTGCACGGTGACGCGCCCGTCGCACGACACGACGCCAAGGTCTGCGGTCCGGAACCAGCCGTCGCTGAGAGCATCCTCGGTGTGGCCTGGCTGCAGCCGGTAACCGGAGAACAGCACGGGTCCGCCGATCATGATCCGCCCATCGGCGCCGGTCCGCACCAACACCCCGTCGAGCGGGTAGCCGTCATAGACGCAGCCACCGCAGGTCTCACTCATTCCGTAGGTGGTGACCACCCGCCAGCCCGCGGACCGGGCCTCGGCCAGCAGGCCGTCTGGCGCTGCCGCGCCGCCAAGCAGCACGGTCTGCACCGATCCGGGCGCGGCGCCGGCGTCCAGGAGCCTGCGCAGCTGCGTCGGCACCAGCGAGACGTGCTGGCACCCGGCTCGGGCCAGCACGTCGGGACTCACAGACGGCGAGATGACCGGCTCGGTGCCAGCGATCAAGGACCTGACCAGAACCCCGATTCCGGCAATGTAAAAGGTCGGCAGGCAGCAGAGCCATCGGTCCCCAGGCCCGGCGCCGATCCGGCGCAAGGACGCCGACGCGGATGCGGTCAGCGCGGCGGCACTGAGCTCCACGCCCTTTGGCGCGCCGGTAGACCCCGACGTCGCGATGACGACCGCGGTATCGGCCGCAACGCCTCGACCCCGGCTGGACGCCGAGGCCGGTATCGGCCTCGTTCCCGCTGCTGTTCGGATGGCAGCGGGCGCGAAGGCATCAAGTGCCGCGCTCAGGGCACGTGCAGGCAACGCCGGGTCGAGCGGCAGGATTGCCGGACCGGATCCGTCGAGGGCGGCGGCGAGCGCGGCCAGCATCTCCTGGCCGGCCGACGGCGGGAGCAGGACCGCATGCAATGGCCGAGAGGTCACGGTCGTAAGGTTAATCGGGCAGATCAGGGCAACATCGGGAGGGCCGCGGTGGTCGACTGGAAGTCATCAGGGCCGGCGGACGGGCAGGACTACGCCGACATCCGGTACGAGACCGCGGAGGGCATTGCCAAGATCACGATCAACCGGCCCGAGGTGCGGAACGCGTTCCGGCCGACGACGCTGTTCGAGTTGTCGCACGCGTTCAACGTGGCCCGGGATGACGCGGAGATCGGCGTGATCATCCTCACAGGGGCCGGGGACAAGGCTTTCTGCTCGGGCGGAGACCAGCGGATCCGCGGTGACGCCGGGTACGTGGGCCCGGATGGCGTGGCCCGGCTGAATGTGCTCGACCTGCAGGTGCAGATCCGGCGCACGCCGAAGCCGGTGATCGCGATGGTGGCCGGATACGCGATCGGCGGCGGCCATGTGCTGCATGTGTGCTGCGACCTGACCATCGCCGCCGACAACGCCGTCTTCGGCCAGACCGGACCGAAGGTCGGCTCCTTTGACGCCGGCTACGGCTCGTCGCTGCTTGCCGCGACCGTCGGGCTGAAGAAGGCGCGCGAGATCTGGTACCTGTGCCGCCAGTACAACGCGCAGGAGGCCCTGCAAATGGGCCTGGTCAACACCGTCGTCCCACTGGACCAGCTGGAAGAGGAGACGGTCGCCTGGGCGCAGGAGATGCTGGCCAAATCGCCGCTGGCGTTGCGCATGCTCAAGGGCGCGATGAACGCCGTGACTGACGGCGCGGCCGGGATGCAGCAGTTCGCCGGAGACGCAACGATGTTGTACTACATGAGCCAGGAAGCGCAGGAAGGCCGGGACGCCTTCGTGAACAAGCGCGCGCCCGACTTCGGCAAGTTCCCGCGCCGCCCGTGATTGCCCCAGATCGAGAGGGCACGGATCCAGGCGGCTCCCGCAGAGCCGGCGTGGACCTGCGCGAACTAGTCGCCGACCTGCTGCCGACGCTGCGGGCCTTCGCTATCCCGATGCCAGTGAGATTCCGCGGCACGACACTCCGCGAGGGCGCATTGCTGCACGGCCCGGCCGGCTGGGGCGAGTTCTCACCGTTCGCCGATTACGGCCCGCGCGAGTGCGCGCGCTGGCTGTCGTGCGCGCTGGAGGCGGCAGGCCATGGCTGGCCCGCACCGGTGCGCACCACCATTCCCGTGAACGTGACGGTGCCGGCCGTCGGTCCCGAGCAAGCCCACGCGATCGTTGCCGGATCTGGCTGCCGGACCGCGAAGGTGAAAGTCGCCGAGCCTGGCCAGCTGGAGTCGGCCGATATCGCCCGGGTGGAGGCGGTACGGGACGCGATCGGCGCTGAGGGCAAGGTCCGGGTCGACGCTAACGGCGGCTGGGACGTCGATAGGGCCGAGCGCGTCCTGACGGCGCTAGCACGGTTTGATCTTGAATACGCCGAGCAACCGTGCGCGACGCTGGGGGAGCTGGCCGCGCTGCGGCGCCGGGTGAACGTTCCGCTGGCCGCCGATGAGTCGATTCGCCGCGCCGAGGACCCGCTGGCGGTGCGCGCGACCGGCGCCGCGGACATCGTGGTGCTGAAGGCGCAGCCGCTGGGCGGCGTGCGGACGGCGCTGGAGGTCGCCGACGCCTGCGGCCTGCCCGTGGTGGTGTCCAGCGCAGTCGAGTCCTCGGTCGGCCTGGCGGCCGGCGTGGCGCTGGCGGCCGCGCTGCCCGAGCTGCCGTATGCGTGCGGGCTTGCCACTATGAGCCTGCTGGCTGGCGACGTGACTGATGCGCCGCTGGCTGAGTCTGGCGGCGAACTGCCGGTCCGGGCGGCGGTGGTCGACCCAGGCGAACTGGCCCGCTGGGAAGTGGATCCTGCTGCGTGGCGGGGCCGCCTGCTGGCCGCGGCCGAGTTCCTGCCCGCCGCCGCTTGGCTGGCCGGCTGAGCCGGCCGTGAACCCGTCGACGGCGTTCGCCACCGTCCTGGTGGATGAGCTGATGCGATGCGGCCTGCAAGAGGCAGTCATTGCGCCCGGCTCCCGGAGCGCGCCGTTGGCGATGGCGCTGTACGCGGCCGCGTCCGCGCCGGATTCTGCGCTCCGGCTACACGTGCGCATCGACGAGCGGTCGGCGAGCTTTCTCGCGCTCGGCCTGGCTAAGGCGAGCGGCCGGCCGGCCGCCGTCGTCTGCACGTCGGGGACAGCGGCGGCGCATGTCCACGCCGCCGTTATCGAGGCCGACGAGTCCTGCGTACCGTTGCTCGTCCTCACCGCCGACAGACCGCCTGAGCTGCGCGGCACCGGCGCCAACCAGACGATCGACCAGGTCAAGCTCTACGGGGGAGCCGTCCGCTGGTTTTCCGAGACCGGCGTTACCGAATACCGGACCGGCCAGGTCGGGTACTGGCGTTCGCTGGCCGCCCGCGCCTGGTCCCTTTCGTCAGGGAACGGAGTCGCCTCGGCTGGCCCGGTCCATGTCAATGCGCAGTTCCGTGAGCCGCTGGTCCCCGAGGCGGACGCGGCCTGGCCGGAGACGCTGGAGGGCCGGGCCGACGGCGCGCCATGGTCGCGCACCTGGTTCCTGGAACGGAGCTCGCTCGCTGGCGCGACGAGCGGTTTGCCGCAAGCCGAGCTCGACTGGACCGAACGCGGTCTCGTGCTGTGCGGCGACGGGACCGCTGATCCGCAGTCACTGGCAGCACTCGCGTCCAGCGCTGGCTGGCCGCTGCTGGCCGAACCCTCGTCGGGCGCGCGGTACGGGCCGGCCGCGCTGCGTTCTTACGAGTACTTGCTCGATTCAGCCGATTTCCTGGCGGCGCACCGGCCAGACCTGATCATCTCGGCGGGCCGTCCTGGCCTGTCCCGCGGGCAACTCGCGCTGCTGCGCTGCGCTGGCCGGACTGGCAACGGCGCTCCGGCAACCCGGCACGTCGTGCTCGGCCAGCCCGATGGCCGGTGGTCCGATCCCGCGCGTACCGCCACCGACGTTGCCAGCTCGGTCCGGCTCCGGCAAGCCCCAGCGGCCCCGGATACTGGCTGGCTTGATTCCTGGCATCGCGCAGACGCTGCCGCCACGGCAGCGGTCGACTCGGTCCTCGACAGCGATGGCGGGCTCAGCGAGCCGCTATTGGCTCGTGACCTGGGCGCGGCACTGCCCGGCGGCGCCTTGCTGTGGGTAGCCTCCAGCATGCCGGCCAGGGATCTTGACCGGCACCTAGCCCCGCGCGCGGACCTGCGGATACTCGCCAACCGCGGCGCAAGCGGGATCGACGGGATGGTCTCGTCGGCCATCGGCGCGGCACTCGCGCATCAGCGCGCCGGCGGCGGCCCCGCGGTGGCGCTGCTCGGCGACCTCGCGCTGCTGCATGACGCGCCCGGCCTGATGATCGGGCCCGTTGAGCCGCGGCCAGACTTGTGCCTGATCGTCGTCAACAACAATGGCGGCGGGATCTTCTCCGCCCTGGAGCAGGCCGCGTTTCCCGAACCTTTCGAGCGAGTCTTCGGCACACCGCACGACACGGATTTCTCCTACCTCGCCGCGGCGGCCGGACTGCCATACCTGCTCGTCCGAGAGGCTGCCGAGCTTCCGGAAGCGCTCGCCGGCCGCGGGCTTCGGCTGGTCGAGGTCAGGACCGACCGCGCCGAGCAGTCGGCGCTGCGCACCGCGATTGCCAAGGCCTGCGCGGCAGCGATCGACGTGGCCTAGCAAGCCGGTCGCCGGCCTTTCTCACCCGTGCCGGGTGATGTCGGTGACAGGCAGCGAGGGAATGCTGATCTCGCCATACGCCAAAGGCCGACGACGATACTGCCGCTCGGCGGGCGCGAAGGAGAAGAAGGACAACGAATGACACTGGCCGCTTCCGGGTCGTCTTATCCGCTTCTGAATGTCTTCTGGACGATCCTCGAGATCTTCTTGTGGGTGCTCTGGATCTGGGTACTGATCGCGATCTTCATGGATATCTTCCGCAGTCGGGACCTGTCGGGCGGCGCTAAGGCGCTGTGGTTCCTGTTCGTGCTGTTCATCCCGCTGATCGGCGTCCTGGCGTACCTGATCGTGCGCGGCGGGTCCATGCACGAACGCGCGGTCCAGCAGGCCCAGCAATCAGACCAGGCCTTCCGCCAATACGTGCAATCGGCCGCGCACGCGGACGGTAGCCCAGCGGATCAGCTGGACAAACTCGTCAGCCTGCGCGAGCGTGGCGTGATCACCCCCGAAGAGTTCGACCGGCAGAAGGCCAAGGTTCTATCGGCCTGAGACCGGTCCGGAAGGTCCGGGCAGGCGCATGGAAGCCGATCATGTAGTCCGTAACCGCTCGACCTGGGACCGGTGGGCGGCGGCATACGCGACGCCCGGCTTACGCGGCTGGTCCGCCGCCGAACCGTCCTGGGGCATCTGGGGCATCGCTGAGGCCGATGCTGGCGTACTGCCGGCCGACCTGGACGGCCTGGCCAGCATTGAGCTCGGCTGCGGCACGGGATACGTCTCGGCCTGGCTGGCGCGCCGTGGCGCCAGGCCGGTTGGACTGGACAACTCCGCTGCCCAGCTGGCCACGGCCAGTCAGCTGCAGCGGCGGTTCGGGTTGTCGTTCCCGCTCCTGCAGGCCAGCGCCGAGCAGGCGCCGTTCGCCGACGCCAGCTTCGACCTGGCGATCTCGGAGTACGGCGCGAGCATCTGGTGCGATCCGCAGGCGTGGATTCCCGAAGCCGCCAGGCTGCTCCGGCCCGGCGGGCAGCTGATCTTCCTGGTCAATTCGGTACTGCTCATGCTCACCGTCCCGGACCAGGACGGCTTGCCCGCCACCGAGCAGTTGCTGCGCCCGCAATTCGGCATGCACCGGTTCGAGTGGCCAGATGACGAATCGGTGGAGTTCCACCTGAGCCACGGCGAGATGATCCGCCTACTGCACCGCAGCGGCCTGCAGGTCGAGGACCTCCTCGAGCTGCAGCCGCCCCCCGGTGCCGTGCCATCACATCCGCTCGCCACCATCGAGTGGGCCCGCCGATGGCCAACAGAAGAAGTCTGGAAGGCACGCAAGCCCCTGTAACTCAGGCCCGGTACGCTTCTGGGCTTATGACGCAGATAGCGGGCGTTGACCCGGAACCGGCGTCTTACCGCCAGCACCGGTTCGAACCGCCGCCTGGTGCCCTCGACCTACTGCTGGTGCGGCACGGCCAGTCCGAGGCGTACCAGGATGGTAAACCGTTCGCGCTGGTGGGCGGCCACGGCGATCCGCCGCTGTCGGAGCTCGGCCAGGAGCAGGCACGCCAGCTCGCGACACGGCTGCGGGCGGCCAGTATCGCCGCGATTTACGTCACCACGTTGCAGCGCACCGCGCAGACCGCGGCACCGCTCGCCGAGGCGCTCGGCCTCGATCTAGTGGTTGAGCCTGACCTGCGGGAAGTCAACCTGGGTGACTGGGAGGGCGGCGAGTTCCGCAAGATGGTGGCTACCGGTCACCCGGTCGCTCAGCGCATGATCGCCGAGGAGCGCTGGGACGTCATTCCGGGTGCCGAGCCCGCCGCCGAGTTCGCCGGACGGGTGGGCGCGGCAATCGAGCGGCTGGCTGCCGCTCACCCCGGCCAGCTGGTCGCCGCGGTTACCCACGGCGGGGTGATCGGCCAGGCCGTGGCGCTGGCCAGCGGATCACGGCCGTTCGCCTTCGTCGGTGCGGAGAACGCGTCGATCTCCCGGCTCGTGATCACCAGCGACCGCTGGATCGTGCGCGGCTATAACGACACCGCGCACCTCGACGGCCGCGACTAGATTCCGGTCAGCGTTCAGACCGGGCGGCCTACCGGCCCCCGCTGGCCGGGACGCTGCCACGTCGCAGGTATAGGAGTCCGACGCGGCTGACGCGGGCATAACTGGGGCGCGGCCCCGGTTGGCCCAGGCCGAGCCAGGGACGAAGGAGGATCCGTCATGAAGGCAGTGCGGTTCGATCAGTACGGTGACGTCGACGTGCTGCGCGTCGATGACGTGCCCACGCCGGAACCGGGGCCCGGACAGGTCCTGGTGCAGGTCAAGGCCGCGGGCATTAACCCCGGCGAGGCCAAGATCCGCGATGGCCTGCTGCATTCGCGGTTCCCGGCCACGTTCCCGTCCGGCGAGGGCAGCGACTTCGCCGGGATCGTCGCGCAGACCGGGACCCGACGTGACCGGCTTCACAGCCGGAAATGAGGTCATCGGCTTCACTAACAACCGGGCCAGCCACGCTGAGTATGTGCTCGCCGAGGCGGAGAACCTCACCGCGAAGCCGCCGGCCGTGCCGTGGGAGGTAGCCGGGTCCTTGTTCGTCGTCGGCGCGACCGCCTATGCCGCAGTCCGGGCCGTCAGCCTCACCGCAGGCGATACCGTCGTGGTCTCGGGCGCCGCCGGGGGAGTCGGCTCGATCGCGGTCCAGCTGGCCAGGCTGGCTGGGGCTACCGTCATCGGGCTGGCAGGGAAAGCAAACCACGACTGGCTCGCAGAGCACGGAGTGGTCCCCGTCAGCTACGGCGACGGGGTGGCCGACCGTATCGGACAGGCAGCCGACCGGGTCGACGCGTTCATCGACACTTTCGGCGCCGGTTATGTGGAGATTGGGCTGGAACTCGGTGTCGAGCCTGACCGGATAGACACGATCGCCGACTTCCCGGCCGTCGAGAAGTACGGCGTCAAGGCGGAGGGCAGCGCCGCGGGCGCCAGCGCGGCCACGTTGGCCGAGCTAGCGGAACTCATCGCGGCCGGGAAGCTCGAGGTGCCCATTGCCGCGACGTTCCCCTTGACGCAGGTGCGTGAGGCTTACGACTTGCTCGACCAGGGCCACACGCGCGGGAAGATCGTCCTGATCCCCTGACGCGCCGCAGAGCCGGCTAACCCTCGAGCGCGCGGCGCATCGGCCGGAACTTAGTCTCGGCCTCCGCGAGCTCGGCGCTGGGCTGCGAGCCGGCGACGATGCCGCAGCCGGCGAATAGCCTGGCCCGCCGGCCGTCAATCTCGCCGCAGCGCAGCGCGATGCCCCACTCGCCGTTGCCGCGTGCGTCCACCCAGCCCACCGGGCCTGAATAGCGGCCGCGGTCCATCCCCTCCAGCTCGCGTATCAGCTCCAGCGCCACTTCGGTCGGGGTGCCGCAGATCGCTGCGGTCGGATGCAGCGAGGCAGCGAGCGCGAGCGCTGAGGCGTCCCGCGCGAGCACGCCAGTTACCGACGTCGCCAAGTGCTGGTAGTCAGCCATCTGGAGCAGGAACGGATCCGGATCGACAGCTAGCTCGGCGCACAGCGGGGCGAGCATCTCGCGCACGGATTCCACCGAATAGCGGTGCTCCTCGGCGTTCTTCGCCGAGGAGAGCAGCGCGGAGCTGAGCGCCTCGTCGTCGGACTTACTGCCGCCCCGCCCCATCGTGCCGGCCAGTACCAGCGAGCTGATCTGCCGTCCCTCCCGCCGGATCAGCAGCTCCGGCGTCGCGCCGACAAGGCCGGCGCAGGCGAACGTGTAGCAATCGGGGGAACGGGCAGCCAGCCTGGCCAGCAGCACTCGCACGTCAATGTCGCCGGACGCGCACGCGTGCAGGTCACGGGCGAGGACGACCTTCCGCAGCTCCCAGGACTTGATCCGCGATACGGCCGCAGAGACCGCTTGCTCCCATTGCGGTGCGCTGAGGCTCCCGTCGCTCCAGCGCACCTCAGCCGGATTGACCCGCGGAGTAGCCGGGAAGTCTGGCACCGCGCCGCTCGCGGCAATGGTTGTCCGCCAGGCGACGCCGGACCTGCGGCCGAGAACGATCGAGGGCACGATCAGGACAGAGCCGTCAGAGGCGGGGTCAAAGGTGAAGCTCCCGAACGCAACCGGGCCGGTACCCGGCACGCTGACCTCATCCCGGACCGTCGCGGCCTCGAACAGCTCGGCGAGCCACTTCTCGCCGGTTGCGAACCTATCGACGCCAGCCGGGATCATCAGCCGGGCCGCCTCACCCCAGCCCACCAGCCCGTCGCCTTGGTGTATCCACGCAGAAGCGGTTGGACCGGGCAGCCGGGCCGAGCAAGTCGCCAGGATCAACAGACCTGACAGTGCTGACCGTCAGGCCCTCCGCCACTGGCCGTATCCGGCTGTTATGCAGTGCTTCCACGGCAATCCACTCTACGTGCGGTGTCTGGCCGGGATCACCGAGGGATCGGCCTGCACGGAAGCCCCGGCATGAATGTCAGATGGCGACGGCCAGCCGGTAGCCGAGCCAGGCCAGCAGCACGCCGACGGCCAGGCTGCCGATCGTGTTGACCCCGGCCTCGCCGATGGCGCCGTCTTCGAGTAGCCGGAGCGTCTCGTAGCTGAACGTGGAGAACGTGGTGAGGCCGCCGCAAAAGCCGGTCCCAAGCAGCGCGAGCGCTACAGGCGGCAGCCCGAGATGGCGCTGCGCACCGAGCAGGAAACCGAGCAGCGCCGATCCCGTCATGTTGATGGCGAAAGTTCCCCACGGAAAGACACTGTCGTGCCGGGCCTGCAGCATCCGGTCAGCCAGGTACCGGGCCGGCGCGCCGATGATGCCGCCGGCCAGGACTGCGAGGACGATCACGGCTGGCTACCGCCGGCGTAGGTGTGCACGTGCACGTCATCGACGATAATCAGGCCGCCGGTGACCAGGTCGGCCACCTCGTCGAGGAACTCCTCGGTCCGCTCCGCCGTGTCGATGATGATGATCGCCATCGGCAGGTCCTCGCTCAGCGACAGCAGCCTGCTGGTGTGGATACGCGACGACGCCCCGAACCCTTCGATGCCCCGGAAAACGCTCGCGCCCGCCAGCCCCCGCTTGTGCGCGCGGTGCACGATCTCGGCGTAGAGCGGCTTGTGCTGATAGCGGTCCGATTCCCCGATGAAGATAGTGATCCGCCTGGCCGGCCCTTGCAAGCTCATCTGGCATCTCCGCTGCGCCGTTCCCTGGCGGACCTTGATGGCATCTTAGCCAGCGCCCTGGCCACCTTCAGGCCGCACCACACGGCCACTAGGGCAGCCAGCACGCTGCTCAGTGCGTAGGCATCGGCCAGCGCGAAGGCCCGGCCCGTCAGCAGCATCATCACGCCCGCGGCGTAGGTCGAGAAGGTCGTGTAGCCACCGATCAGCCCGACAGCCAGGAACGGCCGGAGCAGGCGCCGAGGCGGCCAGATCTCGAGCAGGTAGACGATAAGCACGCCCAGGCAGAAACAGCCGGACACATTCACGGCAAAGATCGCCCACGGGAATCCGGGCCCGGCCGGGAATGCCGCGGACAGCAGGTAACGCGCGACGCTGCCGATACCGCCGCCGACCGCGATGGCCGCGATGTCGGCCGCTCCCGGCCCTGAGCTCTGATGCCGGGCACCTGTAGCTGATCTGCTGGCAAGCGAGGACTCCGGGCCTGGCAATCGGCCTCCCTCGCTGATGGTGCAACAGTGCGCTGCGCTGCGACGCTAACGGCCGCCGGCAACTCCGGTACAGAGTAGACGGCTCTGACCTGCGCGGTATCAGGCGGCGTGCTACGGTAGACAAAAGACGATTAACTCGATTGGATTACTAGGATGACCTCAGCAACTCGGGCTGACCCTGGGCTTCCGGTCCGCGGGCACCTTCGTGCTGGCCAGCCGCTGAACCCGGCCGAACTGGGCAGACTCGTGCGCGCAACGGCAGCCGCGACGGACGACTGGCGCGAGATCGTGCAGTTCACCGAGGGCACCCGGTGGTTTCGGCGGCTGGCGCTCACGACGGACTACGAGATCTGGCTGCTGAGCTGGCTGCCGGGCCAGCGGACCGGCTTCCATGATCACGGACATGCCTGCGGCGCCTTCGCGATCGCGCGCGGACAGTTGCTGGAAACGCTGGCCACGCCGGGCACCAGCCAGCTTCGCCACCGGGTCGCCCCGCCGGGCTCGGTGACCACGTTCGGCGCTCATCACCTGCACGATGTCGGCAGCAAATCGGCCGAGGCCGCGGTCAGCGTGCATGCGTACTCGCCGCCGCTATCGGCGATGCGGCGCTATGAGATGACGAGCTCCGGGCTCAAGCTCGTCGGCACCGAGCGGGCGGAGCGGGACTGGTGAGGCGGCCGGCCAGATCCCGTTCGGTCGGCGACCTGCTAGCCGATGCCAGGGCCCGGTTGATCAGGCTTCGTCCCGTCGAGGCGAGGCAGGCAGTCGGCACCGGCGCCGTCCTTGTTGACATCAGGCCGGAGGCACAGCGCCACGCCGAAGGCGCGATACCCGGCGCGCTGATCGTCGAGCGCAACGTGCTGGAGTGGCGGTTCGACCCCGCCTCGGCTGCCAGGCTCTCGGTCGCGAGCTACGAACTACAGCCGATCATCTTCTGCTCGGAGGGATACACCTCAAGCCTGGCCGCAGCCGCGCTGCAGGATCTCGGGGTCCTGCTGGCCACCGACATGGACGGTGGCTTCCTTGCGTGGCGGGCGGAAGGCCTGCCCGTTTCACCGCCGCTAGCAGCCGGGCACCGTCACGGCTCTAGCAGCGACAGCTGGACTCCGGCCGCGGCCTCCTGAGCGGGCCCCGCAGCGCTCGCCTGGTTAGCCGTGGGCACACGGCGCGCTGCGGCTGGGCTCGCCCGCCCGACCCTGTACTTCCTGGCCAGCTCCGCGACATGATCGGCGATCCCGCGTTGGTAGCTGGCGGGTGCATATGCCCGATTGCCGTAGAGCCCGTGGTAGGCGTCAGCCAGTTCGGGATGATTGAGCGTTAGCCAGCGGTGGAACCATTCCCTGGCCCCCGGCCGCAGGTGCAGCACTATGGGGCTGACATGCGTCGCGCCAGCGGCGGCGATCCGTGCCACCGCCTCGTCCAGCTGGGCGGGGGAGTCTGACAGGAACGGCAGCACCGGCCCCATCAGCACCCCGCACCGCAGCCCGCGCTCGGACAGCTCCGCGCAGACGCCCAGCCGACGCTCCGGGCTCGGGGTTCCAGGCTCGATAGATCGGGAAAGCGATTTATCGATAATTCCGACGGATACGTTGAGCCCGACCTCGGTTACAGCGGCTGCTCGCTCGAGCAGATCCGCGTCGCGCAGAATCAGCGTGCCCTTGGTGAGGATGGAGAACGGGTTAGCTGCCTCCGCCAGCGCAGTGATAATGCCCGGCATCAGCTTGTACTTGCCTTCAGCCCGCTGATAGCAGTCGACGTTGGTACCCATCGCGATGTGCTCGCCCGACCAGCGCGGCGCCCGCAACTCACGCTGGAGCAGCTCCGGGGCGTTGACCTTCACCACGATCTGGGTGTCGAAGTCATGCCCCGAGTCCAGGTTCAGGTAGGTATGAGTGTTGCGGGCGAAGCAGTACGCGCACGCATGGCTGCAGCCTCGGTAGGGATTGATCGTCCAGCGGAAAGGCATCCGCGATGCCTCGGGCACCTTGCTGATCAGGCTCCGGGCGTGCACCTCATGAAAGGTCATGCCGCGGAAGCCAGGCGTATCGAACGTCCGCGTGATCGCGGCCCGGTCGAACAGGGCTCCCTGGGTGGCGCGTGCCGCCTCGCCGTCAGCTAGCCGCAGAGAGTCCCAGCGCATGACAGCTGATCATAGAATAAAGTTTCGAATTACTCAAATGTATTTTCGACCGGACTGGGTCCGGCGTATGAGCCCGGTGGGCGGTCGGAGCATCATCTCGTCCTTCCGGAAGAAACGTCCCGCTGCCGGCTCCGACATGTCCGCTTCCTCTTGCCGTCAGCAAAGGCCTAGTAAACAATCGTGGAATAGGGCTGGTTCGCTAAGGCCAGCCACGCTGGAGTTGAGCGGTCCCGGGCGGAGGTGGCGCTGTGGCCTTGTCGATGGATGAGCAGCGCATCCTAGAGGAGATGGAGCGGAATCTTGCCGCTGATGACCCCCGGCTTGCCTCCCGACTGAGTGCTTTCGGCCAGCAGGGGATGCACAGCCCGTTCCTGTCCCGGCGGGCCAGGGCGATCAGCGGCGTGCTCGCCCTGACGCTCGTTGCGGCCGTCACGCTCGTGCTGTTCGTGCTCAGCCCGTTCGCTAGACAGCACTACCTGGGGCCGAGCACTCATCCTTCAGCTAACTCGTCGCTCATCACTAACGGGACGGCTGGCTCGCAGACCTCAGGAGCGGGCAACTAGCTCTGTGGCCGACCCGTAGGCCGGCGACGTCGCCGCGGGTCTCGCTAGGACTCACGCCAGAGCTGCAGCAGGTACTGCTCCAGGCCTTCGAGCTGCTTACGTGCCTGCTGGAATTCGTCGCTCAGCGGGTCGGCGTGTTGCTGATATAGCTCGTCATAGCTTTGCAGCGCGGCCGCCCGGTTCCTGGTGTAGACGCGGACTCCGTAATCGCCGACTCCGCCGCTCAGTCGCAAGCCGTACACTGCTCGCCCGCCGGAGCCCATGTCGACGCACAGCTGGCCGCGCAAGTACAGCACGCACTTGGCCTCGTCTTCATAGCCATCACTGAACGGCGGGGGCGCGTCGTCCCACTCCTCGATGGTCAGCTGCACGCCCAAATGCTCCTGCGCGCACGAGACAATCAGCTGGTCGCGGCTGGTACTGATCAGCGAGTCCAGCGGCGGCACGGCGGCGCCCGGTGCGTCGAGATCCGCAATCGGGTCATGCACGCGGAACATCATCCGCTCCGGGAAGACCGGAATCTCCAGCCGAAGCACCCTGCGACTCACTGGCCCCCCTCTGGGCGGACTGTCCGCGCAACGGACACAGTTCGTTCATGCGGGATCCGGTCGCAGTTTCCAGACCTAGCGATCCCTGACCTACAGGATGCTCCGTGCAACGGTCACTTGCGCACGCAATTGGCTAGAAAGACTTGGTATGACAATGACATGTCGCTCATAGCATCCGCTGCCGGGCTATTCTCGCGCCATGACAGACCCGGCGGCAAGCCACATCGAGATCGCGCACCGTCATGTCCAGGCCGGCGCGCTGAACATGCACATCGCCGAGGCTGGCGAGGGGCCGCTGGTTCTGATGTTGCACGGCTTCCCGGAGAGCTGGTACTCCTGGCGTCACCAGCTCGTTGCCCTGGCCGCCGCTGGTTATCACGCGGTGGCTCCCGACCAGCGCGGCTACTGCGCGACCGGGCCGCCGGGTGGCCCGGGTCACGACGCCGACGTGGGCCAGTACACGATCCTGCATCTCGCCGGCGACGTGATCGCCCTGATGGATGCCCTGGGCGAGGAGCAGGCGGTCGTGGCCGGCCACGACTGGGGCGCGCCGGTTGCCTGGCATGCCGCGCTTTTCCGCCCGGACCGGATCCGCGGCGTCATCGGGCTGAGCGTGCCGTACCGGCCGCGGGGCAGCGCGGCGCCGATCGCCACGCTGCGGCAAGCACTCGGCGAAGGCTTTTACATGGTCCACTTCCAGCAGCACGGGGTCGCCGATGCGGAGCTGAGCCGCGATCCGGCCATGACCTTCCGAACTGTGCTTTCGTCGCTGTCGGGCCAGGCGCCAGGCATGTCGCTGATCCCGGCGGGCGGCGGTTTCCTCGACGCCGCCAGCGCGCCGGCGGAACTGCCCGTTTGGCTGACTGAGGAGGACATCGCCGCCTACGTCTCGCAGTACGCGCGGTCGGGCTTCACCGGCCCGCTCAACTGGTACCGCAACCTGGACCGTAACTGGGAGCTGACGAGCGCGTGGCAGCATGCCAAGATCACGGTGCCGGCGTTGTTCGTGGCAGGCGAGCGTGACCCGGTCATCGGTTTCATTCCGGTGGACGGACTCGAAGAGTTCCTGCCGGGGCTCACACGCCAGGTGCTGTTGCCCGGCTGCGGGCACTGGACCCAGCAGGAGCGACCGGCCGAGGTAACCGATGCGATGATCAACTTCCTGGACAGTCTCGGCTGACGTCCGGGCCAGGCCGTCTGCCCAGCGGGGTCACCGACCAGGGGCGGTGAGCCCGGCCCGCTGGCGCGCCTCCTGCCAGAGTTGGCCATACTGCCGTGATCCTGCGCTGCGCGGCGCGAACGCGGTGACCGGCGCCCGCTCCACCGACATCCGCTCAATGGCCGACAGCGCGGGGATGACCGCGGCGGCGAAGTCCGGCCGGGCCCGCGGCAATTCCTCGGCGATCTGCAGGTGCAGCTGCTTGCGCCTGTCGATCATGGAGAAGAACGCGAGCACGGCTGGCCGGTGGCCATTGAGCCCGGCGACGAACTCCGTCAGCTGATCTAGGGTGCGGACCGACAAGGTCGTCGGGATGAGCGGCACGAGGAGCACGTCGGCGGCGCCCAGCACGCTCTCCGACAGCAGCGAGATGCTCGGCGGGCAGTCCAGGAACACGACGTCGTAGTCGGACTTGAGCGGCGCGAGCAGGGCGGCGAGGCGCTTAGCAGGCCGCTTGGCCGAGTCGAGCAGCAGGTCAAGGTTGCGGTACGTGAAGTCGGCCGGCAGCAAGTCCAGGTTGTCGTAGTCAGTGCCCTTGATGGCCGCCTCGATCGATCTGGTGCCGCGGATCAGCCCCTTCCCGCCGCCCTTGATCCGCGGCTTGATCCGGAACAGGAAGGTAGCCGCGGCCTGCGGGTCCAGGTCCCACAGCAGCACCCGGTATCCGTCCCCGGCCGCGAGGTGGCTCAGATTCACGGCCGTGGCAGTCTTCCCCACCCCGCCCTTGATGTTGTAGGTGGCGAAGATCTTCATGCGGCGCTGGTCCTCGCCAGGTCCGTCAGCCGTTGCTGGCTGGCGGGGCTCGCGAACGCCGCGAACCTGCCGTCGAACTCGTTCCTGGCCTTGCGCTGCCGCCGCGCCAGGTCCGCCGCGATCTCGCCCATGGCCAGCAGCGTGGGCGCCGGCGCGGAATGGTCAGCGAGCATCTCAGCGGCGAAGGCGCGGATCTCCGCCATCTGGACCTCGCAGTCCTGAAACTCGCCGAGAATGTCCTGAAGCGCCTTCAATTCGCGCACGGCCTGCCAGCGCTCGGCCGGGTCGTACAGCGACCCGAACATCTCCACGAGGTAGCGCAGTTCCTTGCATCGCTTGCGCAGGTCATGCAAGTTCTGCGCGGGCGAGGACGGGTTGATCACGCGTCCGGCGTTCAGCGCGTTGCGGTGCGCGGCCCCGATCCGCTTCGCAGCGAGCTCGGCGACTGTCGGCCGCTTGCGAGCCGGCCGCACCCCGGCCAGGGCCGTGCGCCAGCCACTGGTAAGTCGGGCGAACCGGGCCGAGCGCAGTCCACGGCACAGCCCGGCCTGCGCGGCGGCACGCGACCTGATCAGATGATCACGGAACGGGGCCAGGTCATCCTCGGTGGCCGCGACCAGCCCGGCCGCCATGCCGGGCAGGCCAAGCAGATAGACATCGAGGTCCCTGGTCGGCGTCGTCAGGTCACCAAGCCAGCGGAACTCCGGCTTGAAACTGCGGGCGAGCTCGCCCGGCAGCGCCGGGCCACAGAGCTTCAGAGCCGACCGGGTCCATCGCACCGCGACGCGCAGATCGTGCAGGAACTCGGTATCGATGTCGCGTACCGTGCCCGGCACGTTGGCCTCGATCGTGTCGAGCAGGACGGTCAGGATCGACGCCAGTGCCCTGCCAGCGGGCAGTTCCGGGCTAAGCAGCATCCCGGACGCCTTACCCGGCAACTCACCGGGCCGGCTGCCTGTCGCGCTAAGAGCGGTCACGAGGGCGGATTCGCTGCCGTTGCCGACGCCCGGCTGGGCGCGCAGGGCCTGCTCAAGCCGGTCAGCGTGACCGGTATAACCGCGCACTGGCGTGAGAGTCAGCCGGACGACGGCTGTTGCCCGTGCAGGATAGGTGACCGACATCGTGTCAACCGCGAGCCTGGCAATCGTCTTGCCGTCGCCGTTCAGTGCCCGCAGCTCAGTCACCTTGCTCATAGCGCGGGCCGCTGGGAGCAGCGCGCGGATGCCGGCGACTGGCTCGAGCCGTTCCCGGAGCGGCCCGGCGGGCAGGCCGGCGAGCAGGGAAGGCCAGCTGACCGCCCCGCCGGGAAGATGCTCAGCCGCGATTGCCTCGCCGTCCCGCCCGGTCAGCACGAGTTCGGCCACGCCTCGCCCGGCCGACTGTTCCAGCGTCAGACCCGCCCGGTACAACCGCCAGTCGAAGGTGTCGAGCCAGGTCCGGCGCCAGGTCTTGGCCACGCCGACGCGCTGCCATTGCAGTCCGTCGCCGGCCGCGTTTCCGGCGGCAGCGGCGGCCTTGGCCAGCAGCTCGTCGGCCGAGGCTCCCGCGTCGCCGAGCACGAACTCGCGCGAGCCATTACCCACTACCGCGACCTCACTCGCTCAGATTGAGAGAATTAAGAGAATAATAGATAAATAGACATCATGGATTAATCTTGCGTTAACCATACTAGTCGGCGGCGGCGATTCACCCTGTAACGTCGCGGCGGTCCCGGCGAGGCCTGGTCCTGCGGATGGACGCAGCTGCCCCGATGAGATCTCACGCCCCGGCCGGCCGGGCAGCCAGGAGGCGTTCCCGGGTTGCCTGCAGCCGGTGGGCAGCCACCGCCATGAACCGGTTGACAAGCGCGTAGCCGAGCGCCGGGTCCTTGTCGCACGCGGCCCGGACGGCTGCCCCGTCGAACTCGAATGCCTGCAGGGGCTGGGTGGCAACGGCCCCGTACCGGAACTGATACGGCGGCTCAAGCCAGGACAGGCCGACGACCTGCCCGCGACCGAGGGTTTCGATGATCACCCGGCCGACGCCGGGAACCAGGGCGTCGAGTGCTACCTGGCCGGCGTCGATGAGCCAGAACTTCTGCGCCGTCATGCCCTCGTCGAACAGGCGGTGCTGAGCGGGGAACGTAACGTGAGTCGCGGCACCAGCGATCCGTTCGACGTACTCAGCTGGGAGCCCGCGGAAGAACGGGTGCGCCCCGATAATCGACGCGTTCTCAGTCATGACGCCCCCTTCGACGAGTGGCCTCGCCCTCAGCCAACAGCACGCCGGGCCTGGCTGCCAGCGCCAAAGGTCGGGAATCGCCGGGACCTCGGCCCAAGGGCGGGCGGAATCTCCCGAGGGCCCGCTATGGCCGCACTGGCCGGTCCCGAGAGATGATGTCGGCGTACGGCACAGCCAGATGGGACGGTTTCATGCTGCAGGTCTTCGGCTTCGACCGGATCGGCGTCGTCCTGGGCGACATCTACTTCCTCGATCCGAATCCGGCTAAGGGCCAGGAGGGCGCTGAGCGCGGGGTGCGGCTGGAGGTCAGGATGCTTCGGCCAGGCGAGCTGACCGGCTCAATCTACTCCTCGCGCCCGATTACGATCGGCGAGCCGGTCTGGCGAGCTGACTTGCTCGAAAGCGCCGACGGGCCGCCCGGCAGCCTGAACCGGGCGCACCATCACCCCGGCATGCACGGCTGGGAGCCCGGCAAGCGCGTCTTCGACCGGGCGCTGAACAGTGACCCGGTCGGCTGGGTCGCCGCGATGCTGTCCGACCTGGAGGGCCTGCTCGGCCAGGCCGGAATCGAGGTCGACGCGATCCTCGCCGCCGATGCCGAGCGGCTGCGCGGCGCGGTACCCGACGTGCAGCGCGCGGTGAGCAGAATGCTCGACCAGGTCAAGGCCGGCGAACTCGGTACCGCGCCCGAGGCGGAGGACCTGGTCAGCGCACGGGTCAGCTGGCTCTAGCGAAGGCAGCCAGCCGAGTCGTTAGCCGAACGGGGTGCCGGCCAGCCACCCGGTCAGCAGCGCGGTGTCGCCGGACAGCCTGATGTCGGCCGCCTCCGGCGCCATCCTCCGCAGCAGCATCAGCAGGATCTGGTCCGGCGGCCCGGACACGGTCAGGTAGGGCTCCGTAAGGTCCCGCGCGGTCAGCTCGGCCGTTGGCAGCACCTCAACGCTGTCGCCGACCCGCTTGATCAGCCACTGACATGACCACGTTCCCCTCTGATCGCGCGCGATGGCAATGACGTGCAGCGATGCGCCTGCTGGCAGGGCGGTCGCCCGCGCGTCCGGCCGTCCGTACCGCGGGCCCGCCATGATCGTCAGCCATTCGTCGACGGCATCGACTGCCAGCTCGGGGTCGAGTACCACGGGCAGGCCAGCGGTCAGTTCCGCATCCGCGCGGTGCACCATCGTCTCGTGCGCCTGTCGCCGGGCCCAGAACGTCGCGGGTGCCAGACTGCCGAAGGCCCACACCGGGTCGGTGCCGGCGGCGCGGATGGCTTCGGTCAGGCGCTGCGCCCCGGCCAGCAGCCAGTCCGCCTGGCCCGGCTGATCCGCGGGCGGGATGCCGTCCGGCGCGGCCTTCATCGGGATGGCCTCGGCCGTCCTGCTGCTGACGATCTCGGCGGCCCACCGGTGCACCCGCCCGAGGTGGGTGCCGAGCTGCCGCAAAGTCCAGTCTGGGCAGGACGGCACGGGCAGGTCGGGATCACCCTGGCTGATGATCCCGGCCAGTATTCCCCGCGCTTGCCTCGATCTCGGCAAGCAGCCGGTCAGTGCTGATCTGCATGCGGACCTCCGGCAGTCGGCTGGGCACAGCCTAACGGCCTGGCCCGCGACGGCAGCGCGTCCCGTGGCCTTCCGAACTCGCCGCGTCGTCGTCACACTGGGGGATGTGCGCGACTTTGACGTCTTGGTGATCGGATCAGGCCCAGGCGGGCAGAAGGCGGCGATCGCCGCCGCCAAGCTGGACCGCAGGGTCGCGATCGTCGAGCGGCCGGACATGCTCGGCGGGGTCTGCCTGAACACCGGCACGATCCCGTCCAAGACGCTGCGCGAGGCGGTGCTGTACCTGACCGGCCTTGATCAGCGTGAGATGTACGGGCAGAGCTACCGGCTCAAGGACGAGATCACCATCGGTGACCTGACCGCCCGGACGAATCACGTCGTCAGCAAGGAGAACGACGTCGTCCGGAGCCAGCTCAGCCGCAACAGGGTCACGATCCTGACCGGCACGGCTCACTTCATCAGCGCGGACACGGTAGAGGTCGCCGACAGTGCCGGGCGCAGCCAGTCCGTCAGCGCCGACCGGATCATCATCGCCACCGGCACCCGGCCTGCCCGCCCGAGCAGCGTGGCCTTCGACGAACGCACGATCATCGACTCCGACGGAATCCTGCACCTCGCCACGGTTCCGCGTTCCATGGTCGTGGCCGGGGCCGGTGTCATCGGCATCGAGTATGCCTCGATGTTCGCCGCGCTCGGCACGAAGGTGACCGTGGTCGAGCAGCGAGACCGGATGCTGGAGTTCTGCGACCTGGAGGTGGTCGAGGCGCTCAAATACCACCTGCGCGACCTGGCCGTAACGTTCCGCTTCGGCGAGACGGTAACAGCGGTGGAAGCCCGGCCGGAGGGCGCGATTGCGGCCCTGGCCAGCGGCAAGCGGATACCGGCAGACACCGTCATGTACTCGGCTGGCCGCCAGGGGATGACCGACGAGCTGAACCTTGGCGCCGCTGGCCTGTCCGCCGACAACCGGGGCCGGATCAGCGTCGACGAGGTCTACCGGACCGCAGTCCCGACGATCTACGCGGTCGGAGACGTCATCGGCTTCCCGGCGCTGGCCGCGACCTCCATGGAGCAGGGCCGCTGCGCCGCACATCATGCCTGCGGCGAACCGCTCGGCGAGGTCAGCCAGCTGCAGCCGATCGGCATCTACAGCCTCCCCGAGATCAGCTTCATAGGGCAGACCGAGGATCAGCTCACCCGCGACTGCGTGCCGTTCGAGGTCGGCGTGTCACGGTACCGCGAACTAGCTCGCGGCCAGATCATCGGCGACTCCTACGGCGTCCTGAAACTGCTGGTGTCCCCGGTGGACCGCACCCTGCTCGGCGTGCACGTATTCGGCACCGGTGCCACCGAGCTCGTGCACATCGGCCAGGCCGTGATGGGCTGCGGGGGCACAGTTGATTACCTGGTGGATGCGGTGTTCAACTATCCGACGCTGGCTGAGTCGTACAAGGTGGCAGCCCTGGACGCGACTAACAAGATGCGCCAGGTCGAGCGCTTCTCTGGTTAGCTGCTGAGCCTCAGCCGCAGCCGCACGCCCCGCCGCAGCACCCGCCACCGCCGCCAGCCTGCGGCGCAGCCTGGCCGGCCCGGCCACCGACGGCGACGGTCGACAGGAGCTTGACCGTGTCATCGTGCCCCTGGGGGCACGATGCAGGTGCCGACGACTCGCTCATCGGCCGGGTCTGCTCAAAGGTGTCTCCGCATGCGCGGCACCGGTATTCATATCGCGGCACGGATTGAGTGTACCGCTGACGGTGCGCCCTGCTGCTATCCCGGCGAGCCGGATGCGCCGGGTCAGTCGGCCACCGGCAGGCTCGTCCCGGTCGGCGTCGCTTCGGCAGGCGTTGCTCCGGCAGGCGTTGCTGCGCCGTGCCCAGCCGCAGCCACAGCCGCGCCCGCGGTTTCGGCCTGGCCGTCGCTGCCGGCCTCGGCGTAGTAGAACTGCTTGCCGCGCAACAGCGAGATCAGCGCGCCGAGGACCGACATGGCGATGGCGGCGCTGAACACGATCACCAGCCCATGGTGGAACGGGCCCGAGATCAGGTGCGGGAAGAAGGTATGGCCGGTCAGCACCGCCACATTGTGACTCGGCAGCCTGGCCAGCAGTCCGGTGGGCTGGAGCATGCCCCGCACCGGGTTATAGCCGAGCAGCGCGGAGAACAAGGTGCTGACAGGCGGCAGGTGGGCGATGTGCGATGCTGCCGCGGCCGGAACGCCCTGTGCCCGCAGGCCGCTGTCCAGCGTGCGGGGGAGAGTGCTAGCCAGACCGGCGATCATCAGCGAGAAGAAGAATCCGATCGACAGTGACATGCCCGAGTTCATGAAGACCGACCGCATGCCCGACGCCGCGCCGCGGTGCTCGGCCGGCACGCTGCTCATGATCGACGAGGTGTTCGGCGAGGCGAACAGGCCGGAGCCGATGCCATTGCAGAAGATAATCAGCCCAAAGACCCAGTACGAGAAGTCGATGGGCAGCAGCATCAACCCGGTAAAGCCGCAGGCCGCGACCAGCAGCCCGGCGGTAGCGAAGGGTCGCGACCCGTACCGGTCGGACAGGTAGCCCGACACCGGCCCGGCAATGAGGAATCCGGCCGTGAGCGGCAGCATGTAGATGCCGGCCCACAACGGAGTGACGGTGTAGTCGTAGCCGTGCAACGGCAACCAGATCCCGGCCAGCCAGATGACCAGCATGAACTGCAGGCCGCCCCGGGCCATCGAGCTCATCAGGCTGGCCGCGTTGCCGGCCGCGAAAGCCCTGATCCTGAACAGGCCCATCCGGAACATCGGCTCGGCGATCTTGGTCTCCACTATGCCGAACACCACAAGCAACAGCGCGCCTCCGGCCAGGCCGCTGATCACCGCGGGATTCGTCCACCCGGTGGCGTGCCCGCCATAGGGCTGGATCCCGTAGGTAATCGCAGCGAGCAGGCTGCCGGCGCCGATCGCGAACAAGACGTTGCCGATCCAGTCGATCTTTGCCCTCTTCGTGGCCGCTATCTCGCGCAGGCTGCGGTAGGCCCAGACGGTGCCCCACACGCCGATCGGCACGTTGACCCAGAACACCGCCCGCCAGTCCCAGGCGGCCAACAGGCCACCTAGCAGCAGCCCGACGAACTGGCCCGAGATCCCGGCGATCTGGTTAATGCCGAGCGCCATGCCGCGCTGGTTGGCCGGGAACGCGTCGGTCAGGATGGCCGCGGAGTTGGCCATCAGCATGGCCCCGCCGAATGCCTGCACGACTCGCCACAAAATCAGCCACAGCGCACCATGGCCGCCCGTCAGCGGATCCAGCGACAGTGCGATCGAGGCGAGGGTGAAAACGACGAAGCCGAGGTTGTAGATCTTGACCCGGCCGAACATGTCGCCGAGCCGGCCGAGGGTGACCACGAGGACCGCCTGGACCAGCAGGTATCCCATGATCATCCACAGCACGTACGTGATGTTGCCCGGGGCCAGCGGGCTCAGATGAATGCCGCGGAAGATGGCCGGCATCGAGATGATCACGATCGAGGCGTCGATAGTCGCCATCGTCATGCTCAACGTGGTGTTGGACAGCGCGACCCACTTATACCGGTCGGGCCGCTGCCCCCACGCCTGCAGTTGGTCCGGCTGCCGCCTTGAGATCACGCCCACTCAGGTCAGCCTACCTCGAAAAGGTTGCTTGTTCGCAACTACCTACCTGACTCCGCGGGGAGTGCCGGCGAAGCCCGCAGCCGGGCCGCGTGATTACTCAGCAGATTCTGCGAGTCGCGCAGCGCCGGCGCTCACAATCTGCAACCATCGGCATGCGTCCCGAGTCTTAGGTTCCGTGCCCAAGGGGGACGCGAACCGCTTCAGCAAGAATGGACTTCGACCGTGCAGCACGGACTCCACGCCACCCGCACCCGGCGCAGAGCCGCCCGCCTGCCGCGGCTTGTGATCTGGACCACAGCAGGAATCGTCCTGGTCGCGGCCGCAGCCGTGCTGGTGTCTGTACTCGGCTCGATCACTGGCACGCCGCGAGCTCACGCCAGCCTCCAATTCCGAACCCGCCAGCCGCTGGCCCCGGCGACCGTGCTGTCGGGTACAGCGGAAGATGTCGCGGCAAGGACGGCGGCCCTGCTCTTCGCGTCCGCGCCGGCGGCCGTTATCGCGGACGGCAGCAAGCCAGCACTGGTGGCGCAGGCCGCGACCATTGCCGTGCGAGCACACGCTCCGCTACTGCTCGCCGCCGGCCAGCCTGGCCGCGCGGGCAACGGCCCGCTGCGAGCGGAAATCAAGTCCCTTAATCCCGGCGTGGTGCTTGCGGTCGGCATTCCGGCCCGTGAACTGTCCGCGCTGCTGCCCCAGGTTCACGTCGTGGTCCGAGCTTCGGGCCTGCCTAGAACAAGCCCGCCAGTGCGCCTGAAGCATCTCGTGCTCCTGCTCAGCCAGCGCAGCTCGGGCAGTTCCGATAGCTCCGCGGCGGCGCAGGCAGCACAGGCGACAGCTACCCTGGCCGGCGCTCAGGTCATCACGGTCCGCGGCTACGACCCGGGGACTGACCCGTCGGCCATCAGGGCGCTCGAGGCCGCCCGGCCGCGGCATGTCCTGGCAGTCGGGGCGGGCTTCGGATCACCGGGCGTGCTGTCCTACCGGGTTGTCGTCGCCGAGACCGGCCAGCAGCTACCAGGCGGCGGTCAGTTGCTGTTCCCCATGCGCAAGATCGTCGCTTTGTACGGGAACCCAACGACGCCCGCGCTGGGGGTCCTCGGTCACCAGGGCGTGACGGCCAGCATCTCGCGGGCCAAGGCCGTCGCCGCGCAGTACAACAAGCTCACCAAGGTTCCGGTGATCCCGGCCTTCGAGATCATCGCGACGGTGGCCCAGGGGTCGCCTGGGCCCAGCGGCAGCTATTCGTACGTGACGCCAGTATCCCTGCTTCGCCGGTGGATCAACGCTGCGAACAGGGCTGGCCTGTACGTCATCCTCGACCTTCAGCCTGGCAGGGCTAACCTGCTCGCCCAGGCTAAGGTCTACCGGTCGCTGCTGGTCAAGCCAGACGTGGGACTTGCCCTGGACCCCGAATGGAAGCTTCAGCCAGGTCAGCTGCCGCTCCAGCAGATCGGCAGCGTCAGCATCACCGAGATCAACAGCGTGGTGAACTGGCTGGCCCAGCTGACCGCCCGGCATCACCTGCCGCAGAAGCTGCTAGAGCTCCACCAGTTCCGGCTGTCGATGATCCAGAACGAGGCACGGCTTAATACCCGGCACAACGACCTGGCCATCGTCATCAATATGGACGGCCAGGGCGCGCCGTCGACAAAGGACCAGACCTGGGCGGCGATCATCAGTGCGGCCCCACATGGCGTGCACTTCGGCTGGAAGGACTTCTACGTCAAGGACAAGCCGATGCTCGGTCCGGCCGCCACCATCCACCACGCTCCCGTACCGGTCCTGATCTCCTACCAGTGACGAGCCCGGGAACGGGCATTTACTGACCGGGGATCAGCACGGCCAGCTCCGGCCGGGCAGCGGGCGGGAGGCACCGATGCGGGTCCGGCCCGCGGGTCGCGATGATCGCGATGGCGGCACGGTGCTGTTCCGGCGCCCTGGACCGCGCGAGTTGCGCCTGCTGGCCGACGCGTTCCGGGCCGAGACTGTCGGCGGCGGACTGTTGCTCGGTGCCACGGTGCTGGCGCTCATCCTGGCCAACACGCCGGCCCGCGACTGGTACGAGCATCTCCGGCACTATGCGATCGGCCCGGCAGCGCTTCAGCTCCACCTGAGCCTGGAAGCGTGGGCGGCCGACGGGCTGCTGGCGATCTTCTTCTTCATCGCCGGTCTCGAGCTGAAGCGCGAACTGGTGATAGGCGAGATGCGGCATATTTCCGCCGCGCTCGTTCCGGTCACCGCTGCCCTCGGTGGCATGATCCTGCCCGCGCTCATCTACCTGGCCGTCAACGCGGGCCATCCGACCGCCCGCGGCTGGGCTATCCCGTCCGCCACCGACCTCGCGTTTGCGCTCGCGGTGCTGGCAATCACCGGCAGGTTCCTGCCCGCCGCGCTCCGTTCCTTCCTGCTGACCCTGGCAGTTGTCGACGATGTCGGCGCGATTGTCGTGATCGCCGTCGCGTACAGCCGCGGCATCAAGGTGCTGCCGCTAGCCGGCGCCGCGGCCCTGCTGGCCGTCTTCTGGCTGCTCCAGCGCATCAAGCTGACGTACTGGTGGATCACGATACCGGTGGCCCTCGGGGTGTGGGTGCTTGTGCACGCGTCCGGAGTGCACCCGACGGTTGCCGGGGTAGCGCTCGGCGTGCTGATACCGGTAACGGGGTCCGGTGATCATGACTCGCCTGCCGAGCGGCTCGAGCACCAGCTGCGGCCCGTCTCGGCTGGCCTCGCGGTACCGGCGTTCGCGCTCCTGGCTGCCGGGCTGACGATCTCCGGCGGCGCGCTACGGGAGGTTGTCACGGGCCGAATCGGCCTTGGCATCCTGGCCGGCCTGATCGTGGGCAAGGCCTTCGGAGTGTTCGGCGGCGCCTACCGCGCGGCCAGGTTCACCAGGGCGAGGCTCAGTCCCGAGCTGGCGTGGGCCGACATATTCGCGGTCGCGGTGCTGTCGGGCATCGGCTTCACGGTATCCCTGCTGATCAGCGACCTGGCCTTCGGTGACTACTCGGCGCAGGCTGACATCGCCAAGACGGCCGTGGTGATCGCGTCGCTGCTGGCCGGCACGTGCGCATTCGGCCTGCTGATGCTGCGAAACTCGCATTACCGGCGCCTCGCCGCCGACGAGGGCAAGCCACCGCTGTAAACTAAAAATTGACAGTATGCAGCAGGGCCATCACGATAGACCACTGTGGGACCAAGCAGTGGCAGCCTCGGCGCGCTGGCAGCTGAGCTGGAAGCGATGGCGCGAGCGCTGGCCGAGGCGAGTCAGCCTGAACCCGCGCCGTCGGGCCAGCGGGCCCGTCCGGCCGGGTCGCAGGAGAGCTCAACGGGCGCGAGCTCATCCGGCCCGGCCGGTCTGGAAGCCGTCAGGATCGCAAGCCAGATGTCCGCCACTGCTGCGGCAGTGCTGCGACTCAGCGTGGAGCGCGCCAGGGAAGCTGGCCGGACGTGGCAGGAACTCGGCGACGTGCTAGGCGTGTCGAGGCAGGCAGCATTTCAGCGGTTCGGCCACCCGGTCGATCCGAGAACGGGACAGCCCATGAGCGCCGCGATGCTGCCAGGCGCCGCCGAAAAGGCAACCGAGCTGATGATCAACTGGATCGAGGAGCGCTACGACGACGTCATGCCGGAGCTCAACGAACTGACTCTGGAGCGGCTAACGGCGCTCGGCGGCCTGCCCGCCGCGTGGGCCATGCTGATCGGAACGGTCGGCGCGTACGAGGGAATGGGGGAGGCCGCAGCTCGTCAGGCCGGGGACCTGACCATCGTGGACATCCCGATGACATTCGAGTCCGGCGAAATGAAGGGGCGCGTCGTCTACGACAAGCAAGGAAAGGTAGCCGGGCTGTTCGTACTGCCGCCTGGCAGCATCTAACAGCTGCCGCGGGCTGTGGTCAGGCGCTGCCAGGCCTGCGGCGCGGGAGCTCTGGCGAGATGCTGGCCACGGTGGCGCAGTCATCGGCGAAGGTGATCAGCGCATCTACCCGCTCGCCGGCGAGTACAAGGGGCAGCCAGTGCTTGGCGTCATCCCACATCAGGCTGAGCGGGAGCTCATGCTCGCCGAACCAGCGCGGCGCGACTTCATCGGACTCCGCAGCCTCGCCCTGGTACACCCAGGTGACGAACACCTCGGCTGTCTGATCCCAGGACGGCCGGACCGGAAACCTGAACTCGATGCTGGCCATGTGCTGCAACGAATCGGCCGGAACCAGCAGGCCAGATTCCTCCCAGACCTCGCGCACCGCGGCGGCTTCAGGTTTCTCGCCCTCCTCGATGTGCCCGCCGAGCCCGACCCACTTGCCGGCGCCGAACCCGGACTTCTTGAGGCCGAGCAGGACGTCGGGGCCGCCGGCTGTCTGCCGCCTGATCAAACACAGGCAGGTGCGCATAATCACCGGCTCAGCCTAGCCGCCGGGCTGGGCCTGGCCTGGTCATTGCGCGCCGCGCGTCGCGAAGCTGCCCCGAACCGTCAACCTGGCCTGGGTCAATAGCCCGCCGGCTGGGTCAGGCCGCGCCCCGTGCCATAGCGATCAGCCGGTCGAGCACGGCGCCGTCGCTGAGCCGGAGCCCGTCGTGCTCATATTCGCTGGTGACCCAGGCCCGCAGGCCGTGAATGGCGTCGGCGGTCTGCAGCGACAGCTCGCGCGGCACATACATGTCATTGAAGTAGACAGCGGCGGCGGCGGGCACCTCGTTGCGGCCCAGGCGATCGGCGTCGTAGAGCGCGGGCCAGCCATCACGCTCGGCGAGACGGCTGGCCGCTTCGGCCAGCGGCCGGAGTGCGGGGTCCTGCTCGAACGCCCACGGATAGACCATCTCCCCGGTGAACAGCAGCGGCGCGTCGCCGCTCAGGGCAGCTTCTGCCGAGAACTCGGCGAATTCGGATCTGACCCGCTGCGCTGCCCACCGGGTCGCCGCCCCCTGCGCGTAGCAGAGCTCGTGCACCACCGCGTACAGCGGCGCCGAGGCGAACGACAACTGTGCCTCGGTTCGATATAGGAAGTCGTCATTCAGCTCAGCGCCGGCGAACGGGTCTTCCAGCAGGTAATGCAGCGTGTGGCTGCCCGTGCTTGAGCCGAGTATGTGGCCCAGGGACTGGAATCGCTCGACCGTGAGCGGGCTGCCGCTGGGCAGCACGGCCGGCCTCTCGGCCAGCGCGCTGGCCACCCGCCTGGCCTGCGTCACGTCCTGCGGGTAACGCTCGTAGTGGTCCCGGTTCTTGGCTGCCACCTGCCGGTAGGTAAGCCGGTACACCTCATCGGCGGTTGCCGTGAGGCCCGGCAGGCCGCCGGTGATGAACGCCTCGCTCAGCCCGACCGGCGCCATCGACAGGTAGCTGACGGTGCAGAACCCGCCGAAGCTCTGGCCGAGCACCGCCCACGGCGCGCCGCCGGTGACCTGCCGCCGGATCAGCTCGGCGTCGGCGATGATCGAGTCGGCCCGGAAGTGCGCCAGGTAGTCGGCCTGCGCCTTGCCGTCACCCAGCCGCGCGAGCGTCTGCCGGTTCGCGGGCGTCGAGCGTCCGGTGCCGCGCTGGTCCAGCAGCAGCACACGGAAATCCCGCAGCGCCCGGTCCAGCCAGTTCTCCCGACCTATCGGCCGCGGCGAGCCGAAGCCCGGCCCGCCCTGCAGGAATACGAGCCAGGGCAAGTCGGCAGGCCTTTCGTCTACGGCAACGACCTCTCGCGCGAACACTTCGATGTGCTCGCCATCGGGCTCACCGTGATCAAGGGGAACCGAGAACGTCCGATCGGTCAGCACCGTCCCCGCATGCCGGAATGAGGTCATGATCAGCACACTAGCGCGCCCGCCCTGGCACCAGTCACTACGATTCCGAGCAGACCCGATGCCGCGAGCCGGCGGCGGGAGTGCCGTGAGGGGTGGAGTGCCGCATGCCAGAACTGGCCGGATGCTAGGGCAACCGAGCGGGCACGAGCCTCCGCGCGGCCCGGCCGCGGCGATGTTCGCGGCCGACCAGGCGTCCCGCGGACTTGGCATGGAGCTGCTGCACGTCGGCCGTGGCACCGCCGTCGTCCAGATGCGAGTCGCGCTGCAGATGCTGAACGGGCACTCGATCTGTCACGGCGGATTCGTCTTCATGCTGGCCGACACCGCCTTCGCCTGCGCCTGCAATAGCGACGGCCCGGTCACCGTCGCGGCCGGGGCGGACATTAGTTTCATCACGACGGCCCGCGAGGGCGACGTCCTGGTCGCGACCGCCACCGAACGCACCCGATACGGTCGTAGCGGCATCTACGACGTCACGGTTCGACGCGGCGAGGAGGTCGTGGCCGAGTTCCGTGGGCGCAGCCGCACGATCGGCTAGTCCCGCATCGATCGGTACGCTGCAGGGCATGCCTCCCCGCGCCCTGTTCGCTGCCGCCGAGGCTGACGATCGGATCGGGGCCATGTGGCTGGTCGGCTCGCTCGGCGGCGGTGTTGCCGAGTCGAATCAGCCGCTCCCGCCGATGGACATCAAGCAATGGTCGGCGAAGCTAACGGCGCAGCAGCGGCAGGCCTGTGCCGAACGGCCCGCGCCCAGCGCAGCGCGAGAGAGCGTGCTAGCGGGCATGCTTGCGGCTGCGACGACATTCCGGCAGACGGCCAGACAGATCCTGGCGGACCACGATGTGCGGTGGCCGGCCGAGTTCAATCCGGCGGTGCTGCGTTACCTGGCAGCCGAGCTCGGCTGGGCGCTCTAAGGCCATGATGCGCGTCGCGGTTTTCCTGGGCAGTTCGACTGGCCGCCGGCCGGAGTACGTCGCGGCCACGGCCGAGTTCGGGCGAGCCCTGGCTGAGGCGGGCGTGGGCATCGTCTACGGCGGCGCCAGCGTGGGCCTGATGGGCGTGCTGGCCGATGCCGCGCTTGAGGCCGGGGGTGAGGTCATCGGCGTCATTCCCGGCGGCCTGTTTGCGGCTGAGGTCGCCCACCAGCGCCTTTCCCGGCTTGAGGTCGTCGGCTCAATGCACGAGCGAAAGGCGCGAATGGCGGAGCTGGCCGATGGATTCGCCGCGCTGCCGGGCGGGCTCGGCACGCTAGATGAGCTCTTCGAGATCTGGACCTGGCATCAGCTCGGGCTGCATACCAAGCCGATTGCCCTACTGGACGTGGGCGGCTTCTGGGATGGCCTTACTAGCGTGGTCGAATCGCTCGCCAGCGACGGCCTCGTCCCAGCTGAGAGCAGCCGTTACCTGGTCCGCGTTGGTAGTGCCCAGGAGCTACTGCGCCTGCTGCCAGCCGGCTAGACCCAATGCTTTACCAGACCGGGTAAGGGTCACCGCTGGTGGTGTAGGTGCGGCCGCTAGGCATCTGCCAGGTCATGTGTCCGGGCTGGGTCTGCTCAAGGTGCCAGCGGGGAGCTTGCTTGGCGCGATGATGTCGTCTGCACGCGGGCGCCAAATTACATTCACAAGTGCGCCCGCCCTGGTCGAACGGGATCGTGTGGTCGATGTCGCAGCGGACCGCGGCACGGCGACAGCCAGAAAACGAGCACGTGCGCTGGCGGACCCTGATCAGGTGGACCAGGTTCGGCGGCGGAACGTACCGGGGTGATTGCCGGGCGTGGCCGCACTGACCGGTTTCGAGGAACGTGAGTTTGGCCCGCAGCCCTGCGGCCCACTGAAGCAAGCCCGGTCCGGGCGGGGGCGGGCGGCGGGCGCAGGCGTGCGCGACGGCGCGGCCGTCGGGCCCGGTGAGGGTCAGGCACCAGCGGGCCGATGTTCCCATCATCGCGGCCAGCTCCCGGCAGGTCCCGGCGTCGGCGGGGCCGTACCCGGCGACCTCACCGGGGTTCCCGCTGACGCCAGCCCACGCCGACAGCGGCATGGTGAGGTGGATAGTCCCGGTGAGCCGCGGCCAGCCCGCGCTCGCGGCGCTGCCCGTCGCGGCGCTGCCCGTGGCTGCGCTGCCGGAGTCCGGGCTGGGGGTGGCGGGGGGCAGGAGGGTGGCGAGCTCGCGGCCGGCCAGCAGGGCGGTGTAAGCCGCAGCGCGCAGCTGGCTGATGGTGCCGACCGCACCCCTCGATTGCAGCCACTCGGCGATCGAGGTGAGCTGCTTGTCGATGGCGATCACGTCGGCGGGCCGCAGTTGCCGCCCGGCCAGGGCGGCATTGCCCGATGGCTCGTCCCAAGCCTCGACCCTGGCGTCTTTGCGGGCTTCCCGCCGGCGCTGCCCGGCGGCGTCCGGGTCATGCTGCAGCACGGCCCGGCGCAGCCAACTGCGCAACTGCCCGCTCGTCCACCCGCCGCCCCGGCTGAGGAACTGACGTGCCAACCACGCAGCATCGGCATCGTCAACAGCGGCCAGCTCATCCACGAACACGCATGCCTTCGCCCAGTCGATCCGCCCGGCCCGTAGCGCCGCGAGCACCTCGGGGAGACGCTCCAGCCCGGCGGCAACCGAGCCGAGCCGGCTGGCCGCACGGCCGGTCAGGGTCAGCGCGGCGGCCACCTCGTCGTCGGTGTGCTCGGCCAGGTGACGGTTCTTCAACGCGGCGGCCTGGGCGGCGCGCCGGCGGGCCAAGGTGATCACCGCAGCTACCTGCCCGGCCTGAGCCCAGGAGGCCAGCCGCTGCCAGGCGCACAGCACCCCGATGAGCTCCGACTCACCCAAAGCGCCATGCCTGTCCTGGTCGCGGCCGGCCGCGGCCGCCGCCGCCGCGGCCAGCAGCGGCCCCGGCACCAGCGCGTCCAGCGCACCACCGGCGGCAAACCCGGCCCCGGCAGGGCCGCCGTGATCATGGTGCAAGAATCCGGCCGGCATCGACTCGCCATCCCCCGTCCACGGCCCGGCCTGGTACTCGGCCCGCACATCGGCGGGCAGCGACGCCAGCCACGAGGCGTGCTCAGCGTCCTGATCGTAATCCTCGTCACAGGGATCGGGATCGTCATAGTCATCGCCGACCCGCCACTCCCAGCCGTCACTCATGGCGTCGTCCCCGGCGGCGGAGCCGCACGCGCCGGTGGCCAGGCCCGCCGTGCCGTCGCAGGAATCAGCTGCGGGCCGCGGCGCGTGCTCCTCGAGGCCTGCGGCCGTGCCGCGCAGGTGCGCGTCGCCCGGATGCGTGTCGCTCACGAGTACGATCACCGCCTCACGTGATTCGCTGTACTCGATCATAATATCGAATACCGCCGACAATCCGCGGCAGGCGAACCGATCTATTGTCCTGTTGCCGTGCTGGCGGTCGGCTATCGCCCGGCTGGGTGCGCCCGCCCCTGCCCGGCTACCAGGGCTTCTCCCAGACCGATACGTGGCTGGTGCTACCGCTGGTGAATGGCTGGCGATGCCAATCGCTCCACCGCTCGCGCAGCCGCAGCCCCGCGATCCTGGCCATCAGGTCGAGCTCAGCCGGCCAGACGTAGCGGAACGGCACCGACAGCGTCTCCAGCTTGCCTTCGCGAACCGTGTAGTGATGGGAGACCAGTCGCTGACTAACGACGTCGTACTCGTCAAAGCCCAGGCGCGTCGGCGACACGGTAAAGGGCCGCACGGTCTCTCCTCGCGGCAGGCGCTGCAGGTCCGGAACCATCACCTCGATGACAAAGCAGCCACCGGGCTCCAGGTGCGCGGCGGCATTGCGGAAGCAATTGACCTGCGCGTCTTGCGCGGTCAGGTTCATGATCGTATTGAAGACTAGGTAGGCGATCCGGAACGCACCGTCAACCCGCGCGGATGCGAAGTCGCCGATGGTCACGCCAATGGCCTCGGCGCCTGGCTTAGCCCGCAGCTTCGCCACCATCGCGGCGGACAGGTCGATCCCGTGTACCCGGACGCCGCGCTTGCTCAGCGGCAGGGCAATCCGCCCGGTGCCGATGCCCAGCTCAAGAGCTGCACCGTCCCCGGCCAGTTCAGCGAGGAAGCCCACGGCCGGATTCACCGACTCGGGCGCGAACATCCCGGTCTCGTTATCGTCGTAATACGCGGCGACCGGTTCGTCGAAGTAGTCCTTCTGCACTCGCACACTGTGCCAGCACTCGCCGAGGTCGGGCAATTTGGTTACGGTTGGCCGCCGGGCCGGGCCCTTGACCTTCTGACCTGGAATGCGCAACATTCCGTCTTGGGAGGGTTGCATGACCGTAGAGATCGAGTCCCTGCGCCGCAAGTACGCCGAGGAGCGCGCCAAGCGCCTGCGGCCGGACGGTAACGACCAGTACCTGCAACTACACGGGCAGTTCGAGCAGTTGCTTCACGACCCGTACACCCAGCAGGTTGAGCGTGAGCCGAAACGTGATCACGTAACGGTGGCCTTCGTGGGCGGCGGCTTCGGCGGGCTGGTGACCGGTGCCCGGCTTAAGGAAGCCGGAATCGACGATGTGCGGATTGTCGAGAAGGGCGGCGATTTCGGGGGCACCTGGTACTGGAACCGGTACCCGGGGGCCCAGTGCGACACCGCGTCGATGATCTACCTTCCGCTGCTCGAAGAGACCGGGCACCTGCCGACGGAACGGTACGTCCACGCACCAGAGATCCTCGAGCACTGCCACCGTATCGCCAAGCAGTACGGCCTCTACGAGAACGCTCTCTTCCATACCCGCGTCACGGATCTGGAGTGGGACGACTCTCGCCGCCGGTGGATCGTGCGCACCGACCGGGGAGACGAGTTCACCGCCCAGTTCGTCGGGTGGGGCACTGGACCTTTGCACGTCCCGAAGCTTCCCGGCATCCCCGGCATCGAGACATTCGATGGGCACGCGTTCCACACCAGCCGCTGGGACTACGGCTACACCGGCGGGGACCCGGCCGGAGCGCCCATGGACCGGCTGGCCGACAAGCGGGTCGCCATCATCGGCACCGGTGCGACATCCGTGCAATGCGTCCCGCATCTGGCGGTCGCATGCCGCGAGCTGTTCGTCTTCCAGCGGACGCCATCGTCGATCGATGTGCGCGGCAATGAGCCCATTGATCCGGAGTGGTTCGCCGACGTGGCGACTCCCGGCTGGCAGCAACGCTGGCTGGAGAACTTCGTGGCGAACATGACCCCCGGCGAATGGCCGGCCGAGGACCTTGTAAACGACGGCTGGACCGACTTGTCCAAGCGAATGCGCGGCCGGATCCTCGAGCAGAGCTCCGGCTCAGTCACCGCCCAGCAGATCATGGCCGAGGTCGAAGCTGCCGACTTCGAGAAGATGTCGGAGATTCGCAGCCGGGTGGACACGATCGTCAGGGATCAGGTCACAGCCCAGGGCCTGAAGGCGTGGTACCGGCAGCTGTGCAAGCGCCCCTGCTTCCACGACGAGTACCTGGACGCCTACAACCTTCCGACAGTCCACCTCATCGACACCGATGGCAGGGGCGTGGAGCGGATCACCCCGGCCGGGGTCGTAGTGGCGGGGGTTGAGTACCCAGTCGACTGCATCATCTACGCGTCCGGATTCGAGGTGGGCACGGCACCCACCCGGCGCACCGGATTCGATGTCACCGGACGGAACGGCATCCGGCTATCGCAGTACTGGGCGGACGGGATGCGGTCCATGCACGGCATCCATATGCACGGCTTCCCGAATGCCTTCGTGGTCCAGCTCTCCCAGGGCGCCAACTTCGTCGCCAACGTGCCACACAACCTCTCCGACTCCGCGAAGACAGTTGCGGCCGTCCTGGGGCATGCACTGACCGGCGGATTCGACCAAGTCGAGGTCAGCAAGGAGGCGGAGGACGCCTGGATGGAGATGATGGTTGCCAACCCGATCATGCGATCATTCCTGGCGAGCTGCACGCCTGGTTACTACAACAACGAGGGCGGCGAGCTAAGCGCCCATTCCCTGTTCGGCGGGTACGTGCACGGCGCCGCCGCCTACTTCCGCTACATCGAGCAGTGGCGGCAGGCAGGGGATTTCGCCGGTCTGAGATTTACCAAGCAGCTGGCCCCGCAGCCCTGAGGGCCAGGTTATGGCTGGACGGCCGGGCAGCAGCCAGATTGGGCTAGTCTTGGGCGCCCCGTTACCTCGGTGAATGTCGGGCAGGACGGCAACCTTTCGCGGTGACCAGCCGGTCTACCGGGCAGTGGGTTCTTCGTCCTGAGGCACCCGGGCAGGAGCGGCCATGTTCGAAGAGTTCGTCGCCGGGCGCGGCCAGGCACTGCAGCGCTTCGGCTACGCGCTGACCGGCGACTGGGCCCTGGCCGAGGACTTGCTGCAGACGGCCCTGGCCCGGGCGTATCCGCGCTGGTCGCGAATCCAGCGAGACGACCCGGAGGCCTACGTCCGGAAGATCATGCTGAACACCTGGTCATCCTGGTGGCGCCGGCGCTGGCGCGGCGAGGTCCCGTCGGGACAGCTGCCCGACGCGGCCGGGCCGGACAACTATTCCAGCGTTGACAGCCGGCAGGCGCTGCGAGCCGCGCTGGCGAAGCTGCCGCCGCGGCAGCGCGCCGTCGTGGTGCTCCGTTACCACCAAGACCTGTCCGAGGCGCAGGTCGCCGCCCTGCTCGGCGTCACCGTCGGCACGATAAAGAGCCAGGCCGCCAAGGCGCTGGCCACGCTGCGTGAGCAGGCGGCGCTCGGGCCGTACCGGACCCAGCCCATGACGAACGACAGTTTCGCCGCCGCGGGAGGCGACTGAGATGACCCCGGTTACCGATGAACAGCTGATGCGTGCGGCGCTCGCCGACCTCACCGACGATCAGCCCCCGATGCCGCCAGGCCGCTTCCAGGCCGTACGACGGCGCGCGATCCGGCACCGCAAGCGCCAGCTGACTGGCGCTCTGGTCTCTGCGCTGGCGGTGGCGGCATTGCCGTCGGCGTCGGCGCGGCTGCCAGGGCATTCTGCATCGAGCCGCCACAGGCCCGCCACGTGCCCGGCTGGGCTCTGCCCTGGCCCGATTACCGGAACGGCAGCGTTCCGCAATCTGTGCTCAACAACGCGGTCCTGGCATGGGGCGACCCGGCGCAATACCAGCAGGGCTCGGTTGCCCCGTCGTCGCCCCGGCGGATCGCTCGGCTTGTGGCGTCCTACCACGTGGTCTGGTATGTCGGTCAGACCGTCGCCCACGGCCAGGACGTTGCAGTGATGTTCGAGGCCAGCACCCCGGACACCGGCCGGGTTCTGGTCGTCGGCTCTGCTAGCGCATCGGACGTCATGGAGGGCCAGCCGGCCTGGTCCGGGAACGCGAGCAACTGGGATCTTCCAAAGCACGCCTGCTCCGGCCAGACCGCAGTCTTTCGGTCCGGACATCTCGGAGTACATTGCCGGTGCAGACGGCATCAGGGACGGCCCTTGACAACTGGATCAACTGGATAGTGGTCCTGCCTGCGCCCGGATCCAAGTTCGGGGGCTGGGCTGCTTCCACTAATACTGGTCGCACGAGCATCACCGGGGTCGCGCCACACGGGGTATTCGTCGCCGACGCCGGCCAAGTCACCTCGGACGTGGTGCTGGGTTTCGGCATCGGGCGGGGAGACTGGGTGCCGGTCGGCCTGCCAGGTGCGCCCGCGGTGCCGAGCCTCGCTCCGCTGCCAGCGCTGTCACCGCCGGCCTCGTACAGTTGGATGGATGCCTACACCGGCCAGGGTAACGAACTGAACGATGACTCCAGCGTGACTCGGTCCGGCGGCCCCTACGCGGTATTGGGCAGCTGCTACAACGCCGCCGCTATGAGAATCGGGATGGCTCAGCCGACGCCCGCCGGGCATGGTCCGCTTCGGATAACGATCAGCGGACACACAATCGGCGCTATCACGTGCGACGGTCAGCAGCACGAGCTGGCAGTGCCGCGCTCGCTGCTGCGCCACCTTGGCGTCTTGATCGGTATAGACAGCAGCATGCTGACGTCATGGCAAGTCGACTTCGGCCGGGCTCATTGATGGGGACTCGGCCCGGACGCCGGATCCTGAGCTGGCACCGAGCGTCTACTTCATGACGACGATGGTGACCTTGAACCGTCCTTGATGTCCCACGCACCGCAGGGCTTCGCCGCACGAGCCGCGGCTAGCTGTGATCACGGCTTGCCCGGCCGCGAGCGCCGTGTAAGACGTCTTCACCGGGACGCAGCCGAGCCCCGGAATCTTCGGGCACGATTTCGGCCGGGGGAGCAGGCGAGTGGGCCCGTCCTGCCGGAGCACGCCTGGTGCCGTGCTGCGGTGCACCATCCAGTAGGTGCTAGACAGGATTAGCTCAACCCTGTCGCCGGCAGGCACGTGCACGGTCTTGCCGTTGGCGTTGTCGCGGACGATGGTCACCTCAGCCGACGAGCCGGCCGGATGAACCGACGCTCCGGTTTCACTGGCCTCCAGATGGCCGCCGCTGACCGCAGTGGCACAGCCAGCCATGAGAAGGACGGAAGCGGCCGCGAGCAGTGGCAGCATGGTAGGGCGTGAGCGCATAGGTCGGTCCTTCATAGTTCCTCCAGGCAGCCATTGGACGCCGAGGCCCAGCAATGCGTTCCGCATCAATCCGCCGCGGCTGCCGAGCGAAGGGTAGATTCGCGAGCCGTGCTGAAGCTGCTGGCCTTCGTGCTCCCGCTCGGCCTCGACTCGTTCGCCGTCGCCGCCGCTATCGGGGCCGCCGCGCCAACTGGGTGGCGGGCGCGGATGCGCATCTCAGCCATATTCGTCGCGTTCGAGGCGGGCATGCCGCTTATCGGCCTTGCTGCCGGCCGCGGCCTCGCCCGTGCCATCGGGCCGACTGCCGACTACCTCGCGGCGGCTGCCGTCATCGGCGTCGGCATCTGGATGCTGGCGCGGCGCGATGACGACGAGCAAGCAGCCGGTCGCATCGGTGGTGTCTCGGGCCTTGCCATGGTTGCACTCGGGCTCAGCATCAGCATGGACGAGTTTGCCATCGGATTCAGCCTTGGCCTGGTCAAGCTGCCCGTGGTGCCGGTCATCGTCGCGATCGCCGTGCTCGCGTTCGTGGTGAGCCAGCTCGGGCTCGCACTCGGCTCCATTATCAGCGAGCGCCTGCGCGAGCACGCGGAGCAGGTGGCCGGCGTCGCGCTGATCGCCCTCGGCGGCTACCTGATCTTCGTCGCGTCCTAACTCGTCGAACCTGGCTCAGGGCTATCTGTCGCCGACCCGAAGTGCCTGTTGGCGTCGGCGACAATGTCGAGAATCAGTTCCGCACACGAACTCCAGTCGGCATAGGTGAACTCGCCCGCTCCAGTGGTACGCCAGTTCAATGCGGCGCTTACTACCTCCGTGTAATCGGGGAACAGGCCGATTGCATACTCGCCGGCAGCCGCCTTGGATGCGATGTCGCCGGTAGCCAGGGTGTAGTGGAGCCGGGCGGCGCCCAGTGCATCCCAGGCGACGACGTCGCCCGGCAGCGCCTTGCTGGCGTCGAGCTCCCGGAGCATCTCGATGCCATCCACGGCGCGGCGCTTCCAGTAGGCGTTGAGGTTGCCGAGCAGCCACTGGCTCAGCCGGTCCGGCGAGATCGAGATGCCGAGTTCACCAGGCTCCGGGCCGCGGATCGCGATCGCGTACTTCGCGAACTCCGTCCAGGTGGCCGGGGTGAGCTGGCCATTCACCTCGTCGCCGTAGAACGTGCCGTTGACGACATGCGGCACGCGAGGCTGGTCGTCCGGGACCGCCGGCAGCACGCCTAGCGCAACATAGTTGCCGTCATAGTGGCCGCTGGCAGGCAAGGCGGCTTGCAAGTCGGTCAGCAGGAGCGCATGCACCTGCGCCAGCAAGGCGACCACTTCGGGATCGGTGACGGGCTTGCTGGTGAACGCCATGAAGTCGATATCGCTGCGGCCTTGCTGGTAGTCACCGAGCGTCACAGACCCGGTGAGGTACAAACTGTCGACCAGGCCAGGCGCCAAGTTGTCCAGGACGGCGAGATGCCGCTCAGTGGCTTCCCGGACGTCGGGAGGCAGGTGCTGGCCCTTGCTGATAGCACTCACCCAAGCATCTTGCCCTGGCTCTGGCCTCGCACTGGCCAGCAGATCCGCCGGCCGGCCATGTCCACTCGCATCCGCGATCGGGCGATCACCCACCACGGGTGACGCTCTCGTGCACGGCCGAGAGGACGATGGTGAAGGAGACTGGCGGGCGCCAGAAACAGCTCTCGCCTGCTTACCGTGCTTACCGGCAGCCCGGCGAGGCCGGGGGAGGAGCGGTAAATGCCTACTACTGCATGGCGGTTTGCGGGCACCGAAGGAGCCGACACCGCCGTTATAAGGCTCAAGCAACTGGATTCGCAAGACCTCATCAACGTGATGGACGTGGCCGTGCTCCGCTGGCCCGAGTACGCGTCAGAGCCGATGACCCAGGAACACGTGACGCAGCAAGGCGGCAAAATGCCATCGTTCGTACGGCGGCTGCAGCATCCTGTGATCGACGGCGCCATGATGGACTCGGTCCGCAGCGACCTGAGGCCGGGAACCTCGGCATTGGTGCTGCTCAGCTCGGATGCCCAGATCGATGCCGTTGTACACGCGTTCGAGGGCGAGCCGATGGAACTGATCCGGACCGACCTGTCGGTGCCCGATCAAGACCGGCTCAGGTTCGCCGTCGACCAGGCCCGCCGCAGCAGCGGCGGCGGCGGCGGTTAACTGCCCCATCAACGCCAGCTACTCCCTGGCGAGCATGGCCGCAGCCTCCCGCTGCAGGTCCTGGTACGGCTCGCCGCTCACATCGACCACCAGCCGGTGGATGGTGCCGCCCGTGAACCGCCAGGGCGATGTGCCTGGGTAATCGTCGGTGACGGCCTCACCGCTGTCCCGCCCGACGCACAAGCCCACCCCGGCGATGGAGAACTTGCCAGGCTGGGTCTGAATCCGGCCTTCACCGACCTTCTTGTCGCCGTAGTAGAGCGACAGGATGCCGGTCGCGACGCCGGGCGGGCTCTCGCCGTCCTTGTCGAAAGACGCCGAGAGGATCAGGTTCTTCTCTCCGGCCGGGACATCCGCGGTCGCCACGATCCGCTGCTCCTGGCTGCCGCAGAAGTTGTAGACGTAACGCAGCCGGCTGTCGCTGACGTAGAGCGCATGGCCGCCGAACCGTGAACCGTGAGCGAACAGCACCCCGGCGGGTTTCGAGCCCGGCGGGATGTCGACGAGCGCGCCGATCGAGTAGGACCGGTTACGGATGTTCACTGCCTGGGCCTCCGGCACCTCTGCACCGCCTGGGAAGTAGACGTACCGGTTCTTCGGCTCGGTCAGCAGCGGGCGGGGGGTGGTGATAATTTCCACTGCGCTACGGTCGTCAAGCGGGAACGCGCCGTTCGCGCCCGCCTCGGCATACCAGAGGTTGATCAGGTCGCGCACCCTGGCCGGTTCCTTGTCAGCCAGATTGTGGCACTCGGAACGGTCGGCGTCGGTGTGATAGAGCTCCCAGGTGTCGTTGCCGAAGTCGCCCCAGCCGGCCAGCGAGACGTGGGTAGTCACGGCCTTCCAGCCGTCATGCCAAATCGACCGGGAGCCGAGCATCGAGTAGAACTGCGTCCGCCGCGCCGACAGACCGGACGCATCCTCGAAGCTGTAGCGCATGCTGACCCCGTCGAATGCGGACTGCGGATGCCCCTTAATCGACTCAGGTGCATCGAGCCCGAGCACGTCCAGAATTGTGGGCACGATGTCGACGGCGTGGTGGTAATGGTGGCGGATCTGGCCTCGTGCCTTCATGCCCGCTGGCCAGGACATGATGCACGGGTCCGCGGTGCCGCCGTTGAACTCGTACCGCTTCCACATTTTGAACGGCGTGTTGAACGCCATCGCCCAGCCGGTCGGGTAGTGGTTGTAGGTCCGCGGGCCGCCGAGCTCGTCGATCTTGGTCAGGTTCTCGGCCAGGTCATCTGGGATGCCGTTGGCCATCTTGTTCTCGTTGACCGAACCGTTCGGGCCACCCTCACCCGACGCGCCGTTGTCGGAGACCAGGATCACCAGCGTATTGTCGCGATCCCCGGACTCCTCCAGGAAGTCAAGCAACCGGCCGATGTGGTGGTCGGCGTGAGCAAGGAACCCCGCGTAGACCTCCGCCATCCGGCAGAACAGCCGCTTCTCGTCCGCGGACAGCGTCTCCCACGGCCGCGTGAAGTCCATCTCCGGCATTGGCTTGCCGGGATCTGTGTGGCTCTCAGGCGTGCCTAGCGGGTTGATGGGCGGCAGGGCGGTGTCGCCGGGGACGATCCCAAGCTGCTTTTGCCGGGCCAGGGTCTGCTCGCGAAGCGCCTCGTAGCCCATGTCGAACCGACCTTTGAATTTCTCGATCCAGCCCTTCGGAACCTGGTGCGGCGCGTGGCATGCGCCTGGCGCGAAGTACAGGAAGAACGGTTTCTCGGGGGCGATGGTCTTGGCGTCCTGGATGAACTCCAGTGCCCTATCAGTGAGGTCCTCGGTCAGGTGGTAGCCATTCTCCGGCGACCTGGGCTGGTCGGTCGGATGGTTGTCATAGACCAGGTCCGGGTACCACTGGTTGGTCTCGGCGCCCAGGAAGCCGTAGAACCGCTCGAATCCGCGCCCGCTCGGCCAGTTCCGCCGTGGCGAGGCAACGTTGCACTCGGCCTCAGGAGTCAGGTGCCACTTGCCCAACGCATAGGTGTTCCAGCCTCGCTCCCCGAGGATCTCGGAGATCATGCCGTTCTCCGGCGGGATGGAACCGCTGCCGTTCGGGAATCCGATGGCACCTTCGGTGATGCAGGCCATGCTGTTGCGGGTGTGGTTACGGCCGGTCAGCAGGCAGGAGCGAGTGGGGGAGCACAGCGCTGTCGTGTGCCACTGCGTGTAGCGGACCCCAGCGTCGGCGATCCGGTCGATGTTCGGTGTTTCGATCGGGCCGCCATAGCTGCTCATAGCCGAGAAGCCAACGTCATCCAGGACGATGTACACGACGTTTGGCGACCTGTCGGGCGCCTTCGGCGGCTCGAAAGGAGTCCAGTCCGGGACGGAGTCACGAATGTCGATGTTGATCGTGCCCGTGAATGGCTGGCTCACGCTGGCTCCCCTTGAGTAATGGCCGCCCCGCGGCAGTCCGCGGTTGGTGCGCGACCGACTGCCTGGTCACGCCGTGGTACGTACCCACCGTTTACTGGCTGTTACTGCGGCTTCATCACCCGCTGCGGGTGAATCAATGCCAGCGCCCGCTGTGGCACAGTTACCCGTGTGCCGCCGCGCGGCGGCACGTCGAGGGGCTGGGGGCCCGCGTGCTGAATGCGGTTCTCAACGTGGTGTGGCTTGTGCTTGTGGGCATCTGGATGGCCATCGCCTACGTTCTGGCGGGCATTATCTGCTTCGTAATGATCATTACGATCCCCTTTGGCATAGCCGCATTCCGGATCGCAGGTTATGTCTTGTGGCCGTTCGGGCACACGATCGAGCGCCGACCAGATGCAGGGGCAGCCTCGATGATCGGCAATGTCTTGTGGATCATCCTGTTCGGCTGGTGGCTGGCGCTCGGGCACCTGATCGCCGGAGTAGCGCTATGCGTGACGATCATCGGGATCCCGCTCGGCATCGCGAACTTCAAGATCATCCCCGTGACCTTGGTGCCACTGGGCGTGCGCATCGTTCCTACGTCCGCGCGGTACGCCAGCCAGGGTACTGGCTACCAGCACTAATCAGCCTGGCGAACGATGCACCGGAATCCCAGGTGGGCGGCTGCGGAGTCGACAGCCTCGCCCTGGCGGGCGGCAGGCCGGTACCGGAGGCAGTAGTTCGGCGCACACAAGTGCGAGCCGCCCTTGATGACACGTCGCGGAATCGCTGATGTCAGGTCCCTTCCCGGCTCGGCGATCACCGGGTTGCGCGGCATGCAGCACGGTGCAGCGGCCGTGCCGTGCCGCGGGCGGAAGTAGTCGCAGGTCCACTCCCAGACGTTGCCCGCCATGTCGTACAGGCCGTAGCCGTTGGGCGGGAACGCGCCTGCCGGCGAGGTCCCTTCGTATCCGTCTAGCTTCAGGTTCTGCCAGGGAAATTCGCCCTGCCAGGTGTTGGCGAGGTGCCGCCGCTGGCGCGAACTCGTTACCCCACACATACACGGCACCGTCCAGACCGCCGCGGGCGGCGAACTCCCACTCCGCCTCGGTTGGCAGCGACTTGCCGGCCCAGGACGCGTAGGTTTGGGCGTCCTCGTAAGCGATATGGGTAACGGGATGCTGGTCCCGGCGGCGCAGGTCACTGCCGGGTCCTTCTGGCTGGTGCCAGCATGCGCCAGGAACGTAGGCCCACCACTGCCGGAAGTCGCGGGTGTCTACCGGACCGGCGGTGCGCCGGAACACTAGCGACCCAGGGACCAGAAGGTCAGGATCGGCGTCCGGGTAATCAGAACGGCTGAGCGGGCGCTCGGCAACGGTCTGGTATCCGGTTTGCCTGACGAAGCGTCGGAACTCGCCCACAGTCACCGGATGCACGTCCATCCAGAAGCCGTCCACGACTACCTCATGTACCGGCCGTTCCTCCGGATAGAAGTCGGCCGATCCCATCCGGAACTCGCCGCCCGGAATCCAGGCCATGCCCGGCAACCGCTCGCTACTGTCGGCTCGATCGCGAGCCGGCAGACCCGAGTTGCTGATCGTTGCGTCTGCCGCGCCCATATCCGGGCTCCACCCCCGTTGCTCCGGCTACTGATGCTGCTGACGCTATGTCACCATGGGAGACGCTGTGTAACCGGGCCATGAGCGATGCACCGGGGGGTGCGAGTTGGCGGGCACCACAGGGTTCGCCACTGAGACGTTATCGATGCACTCCATGACGCTGCTCGTAGTCACGCGCCCTGGAGCACGTTGCTGCAGATGTGCCCGAGCAGCCGCGAGGACAGCTCGGTGGCTGGCACGTTTTCATCCTCCTTCGCAGCGAATACGTGCCCGCATTTGGCGCATGACACCTCTCCGGTCAGCACAAGTCGCTCAGATCCGCTATGCCGCATTTCCATGTACTTTCGGGCGCTATAGAGCGCGGCCTGAAACTCTGCATGCGCTACTGGAGAAAGCTCAGTTCCTAGTTCGACGCGCTCGGCCCACCGATCCCATATCCCTGCTGTCACCTTCCAGAACCCGTGGCCGTGCACTCCTTCGGTGTATCGCTGCCGGACCGAAGTCGCGGCCTGTCTCAGTTCGAAGCCCGGATCAGCGGACCCAGTGTCAGCCGGTATGTCCACGACCGCACCCCCCGACCGCTATGCCTTGCGTGCGTGTCTACCGATCGCTCTCTTCTTGTCATTCAAGCACTGGGGCGAATCGGCCCGATGGTGGCCTGCGGTGGGCTGACCTGGGACGACATCTGCCCAGGAGGCCGAAGTGATCTGAACCGCGAGTTAAGACCAGCGGTCATGTCCGTGATCAACGATGTGACAGGAGCAACGCATGGTGATCGTCGCTATCGCGGGGCTGGGGATCGGCGTGCACAAGCGCGGCCGTGAGCCGGGGGAGTGCGTGCAGGAGATTGTGCTCGGCGCTGACCGCAACCTGGTGCGCCTCGATCGCGCTGGCGCCCGCGTCGACAATGACCTCGCATTCGGAGCGCAGCTGGTGGCCGATCCAGCGCAGCCGGACCTGACCGACATCGAGCACGCCGGGCGTCGCGCGCAGGGTGTCCTCGGCCTTGTCGACCAAGGCGGGATCGACCGCGTCCATGAGCCGCCGGTAGATCTCGCGGGCAGCCTGCCGGAGCACGGCCAGGATGGCCACGGTGATGATCAGGCCGACGATCGGGTCAGCCCAGTCCCAGCCGAGTGCGACGCCGCCCGCACCCAGGAGCACCGCCAGCGACGTGAAGCCATCGGTGCGGGCATGCAGGCCGTCGGCCACCAGTGCGGCCGAGCCGATCTTGCGGCCGACCCGGATTCGGTACCGGGCCACCAGCTCGTTGCCGGCGAACCCGGCCACTGCGGCGATGGCTACGGCGATCAGGTTAGTCACTTGCCGCGGGTGCGCGAGCCGATCGATTGCTTCATAGGCGGCCAGCACGGAGGAGGCGGCGATGATGACCACGATCACGATGCCCGCCAGGTCCTCCGCGCGGCCGTATCCGTAGGTGTAGCGCCGGGTCGGCGGGCGTCTGCCGACGACGAACGCAATGCCGAGCGGGACTGCCGTCAGGGCGTCTGCGGCATTGTGGAGCGTGTCGCCAAGCAGGGCGACCGAGCCTGAGATGGCGACGACGGCGGCCTCGATCAGCGCCGTCACGCCCAGAACGACCAGGGAAATCCAGAGTGCCCGCATGCCCTCGGCGCTGGCCTCCATGGCCGCGTCTACCTTGTCGGCGGCCTCATGCGAGTGCGGTCGCAGGACATGGGTCAGCCTCGTCGCGATCCGCGGACCGTGCCCGTGCCGGTGCTCGGCGTCATGGTCATGGCCGTGGCCGTTCTTGCTGGTGTCAGGGTGCTGGCGGCTCATGGCATCCAGCCTGCCCGGAAAGTCCGGTTGCCGCACCTCCCCGACAGCGACAGAGGCGCGGTTGCAACGCGATCGCAGCCGAGGCCTGCTCGCGGGAGGAGCTAGCGCTTCAGGCTTTGCGCGCGACTCCGCAGAACTCGTCCACCTCCGTAGGCGGCCCGGCCGATGGGCCTGGCTCGGGACGCCACAGTGAACATGACACAACTCCAGGTGGCAGCAGGTCGAGCCCGTCGAAGAAACGGCCGACCTGCTCTGGGCTGCGCAGGGTCATCGACGGCGTGCCAACCTGGTTCCAGTGCCGCACTGCCTCCTCCATCGCCTCGCCGGAAACAGCGCTCGTCGAATGGTTGATGGCCAGGAAGCTGCCCGGTGCCAGCTCCGCCACGAGCCGTCTGACGATGGCGTACGCCTCATCGGTGTCAGGTATGTGGTGCAGGACACCGAGCAGCATGAGCGCAACAGGCTTGGCGAGATCGAGCGTCCGCGCCGCCTCAGCGAGGATCTTGTCGGGATAATGCAGGTCACCGTCGACGTAGTCACACGAGCCCTGAGGCGTGCTGGTAAGCAGCGCGCGGGCATGCACCAAGACGAGGGGATCGTTGTCGGCGTACACGATGCGCGATTCCGGCGCCAGCCGCTGGGCCACCTCGTGGGTATTGTCCGCGGTCGGTAGCCCGGTGCCGATGTCCAGGAACTGGCGGATGCCTTCCTGGCTGATCAGGTAGCGGATGGCCCGCCCGAGAAAGGCCCGATCCGCGCGGGCCTGGATAACGATGATCGGCAGCATCGCGGCAACCTTGTCGCCGGCCAGACGGTCGACGGCATAATTGTCCTTGCCGCCCAGCCAGTAGTTCCAGATGCGTGCCGAATGCGACACTGTCGTGTCGAGCTCGGCAGCGGGCCCGACCGGCGCAACCACGTCCTCCGCCACAGAACGTCATCTCCTGTCGTCATCTTGGCGGGCTTGCTGCAGCTGTCACAACAATGCCCAAGAAGTCCGTTCCTCTTGCCGACGATTGTGCCACTGCCGAGCGCGCCAAACATTGCCGGAGCGAGGCGACACCCAGCTACCTGCTGCCCGCCTGGGTAGGTCGCGTGAGCGTGCCGCACTCGGAGACGCGCACCATTCTCGCCGAGCACCGGGGCGAGGTCGTCGGCCTTGCCCACACGGTGCTGGGCGGGCCTTCTATGCAGCGCGGGGCGGGATATGCGTTGGAGCGTGACGATGTTCCGCGTCCCGGCGGTGACCCTGCTCGGCCCCGGCACGGTGCGCGAAGCCAACCATTACACGGAGTTAGCCAAAAAACGCGTGATCGCAACAGCTTTATGCATTGCCGCGACTCCATCGAATTGGCGCCCGGCCACACCGTCGGCTCGTTCCTGGCCTCTGGTGACGCTGGCCGGCGCCGGACGCGAGCCTGGGTCAGCTCGTTAGTCTGCAAAATAACCTCACCTGGTCGGCGTGAGGATCTCCATGAGATGGCCGTCAGGATCGCGGAAATACGTGCCCCGGCGGCCACGGTTGCGGTAGATCTCGCCCGGCTGCTGGCATGCGGGGTCAGCGAAGAATGTGACGCCGAAGTCCTGGATGCGGGCGAAGGCCGCATCGAATTCGTCGTCGCTGACCAAGAACGCGTAGTGGTGTGAGCCGAAGTCATCGTGCTGGTCATAGTCCAGCGTGACGTGGTTGGCGAGCGTTATGGGAGTGAAATGCGCCACCGGCGGGTCCACGGACAGGCCGAGGATGCCAGCCAGGAACTGCGCCGACGCTTTCGGGTCGCGCGCCGGGACGATGGTGTGGTTCAGCTCGATGGTCATCGCAGACTCCTTCCTCTAACGGGCTCACAGGCTCCACGACAATAACCCTCGCCGGGCACGTCAGGTTCGACGGCGGCCAAGCCGCCAGAAGCAGACACCGGCCAGTGCAAGCGCGATGGCCAGGAAGATCCCGGTCTCGATCCATTGCAGGGGCCAGTAGCGGCAGGCGGGCTGGTAGGTGACGGCCTCCCGGATGCCCCGGCTGGCCATGCAGAGTCCTGGGGACGGGGCCTTTCCCGCGGCGGGCCCCTGGCAGGCGACGGGGATCATGCTGACAGGCCGCCCAGCCGCGTTGATGGCTCCGCTCGACAGGATCCAGGCGCCGGGCTGACCGGGAACGACGGTGGCGTTTAGGTTGCCGAGGTTCACCCCCGCAGCCTCGACGAACGACGGGCCGCTGGCGACCGTCCGGTCGGGCGGGATGAGGTGCGGGCGGATCCACAGCGGCATGGCGACCTGTGCGGCGGCGAAGATGGCCAGGGCGACGGCCATGACGGGCACGGCACGGCGGATGAGGGCGCCGGTTGCGGTTCCGCGGGCGAAGGCGAAGGCCGCGTAGCCGAGCGGGGTGATGCCATGGGTGGCGAAGATCACGAAGCTGAGCGGGCCGGGGGAGAACGGAGCGGGTGGCCCCTGGGTGAGTGGGGAGGCGTTGCTGAGACCGATGGCCTTTCCGATGGGTGCCGCCCACCAGGCCTGCATGAGGCTGAGCGCCTCGGTGACTGCCATGGCAGCCAGGCCGGCCAGCGCGAGCTTGACCACGAGCCACCGGGTGCGGGTGATGCTCTGGGTCCAGGCCAGGGCGAACGTCCGGGTCTCGAGCTCGCGGGCGATCAGCGGGGCGCCCCAGAAGATGGCGATGGTCGCGGGCGCGGCGAGGATGAGCCCGATGCCTAGCTCGTAAACGGTCCGGTAGGGGCTGGTGACGGCCAGCCGGCTGAGGAAGGCGCTGGCCGCGTTCGCACAGGTGCAGCCGGTGATCCCGCTGGCGGCGTACAGGGTGGCCAGGTGCGGTCCGGTGACCACCAGGACGACTGCGAAGGCATCGACGCTGCTATGACGGGCGGCTGAAGTGGCCGGTGACACCAGCAAAGGACACTGTGCCACCGGCAGGCTGCTGATCAGGGGTTGGCTCAGGTTGAGTGGCAAGGCCACTCCTCGTCGTTGAGACCGGACGACAGCAGCGGCAGAGTTGCGGGCTGCGTTGGATAACGGCTATCGCGGGTTCTCTACTTAACATAATGTTCATTATCGGCGCGATTGAGATCGGGGCTACGGCCGCCCAGACGGGCCGGGCCACGCAGTGCTCGCACCGACCGAATTCATCGCGGCCAGAGGTACGCCACCCAGCGACGCTGGAAAACGCGCACGACGACCCACACGGACATGGAAACCGTCGAGCCCCGGATCGCCCGAATCTTGCACGCCCGGTTCCTCCTGGCGCCAGCTGAACTAGTGCTGCCCTGACGGCAGCTCCTGTGGGACGCTGAGAGTTACCGCGGTAGCCCCGGACGGCGGTGCTCCCCCGTCCTTCTCCCCCGCAAAGATGATCATGATCCGCGCCAAGCCGCGCCGACGGGCCCGCGAATCTGATCATCCTCGCCGGTCTCCTCAAGGGCATGCTCGCATCCGAGAGTCCCTTCGGGCCTGCCGTCGAACTGATGATCACGATCGAAGCTAGTTGAGCAATGCGGGACGCGTATAGCCCAGTGGCAGGCGGGTAAGACGGCTTGCGGAGGGCGTCGGCGCGGCCAAGGCGATTGAAGGCGACGGGGCGCCGGTCATCGGGCGACAGGTCGGCGTTGGGAGCCAGGACAGGCGAGCCTTCAGCGTGCCCGACTTCGAGGGTCCGGATTAACCGAAGGAGATCGGTTCATGTCCAGCACAATGCGGGCCGTTCAGGTCAACGAGGTAAATGCGCCACTGCGGGTAGTTGATCTACCTGAACCCAGCCCCGGTCCCGGGCAGGTCCGCATCGCCGTTGAGGCTTGCGGGGTGTGTCGCACCGACGCCGATATGGTGCAAGGCCTGTTCGGCGACGGGCCGTTCCCGCTGACTCCCGGCCACGAAATCGCCGGCCGGATCGACATGATCGGCGAGGACGTCGAAGCCTGGAAAATAGGCGACCGAGTGGCTGTTGGCTGGTTCGGCGGCAACGACGGCTGGTGCGAGGCGTGCCGCGGGGGTGACGCGATCAACTGCGTGCACCTGCAGGTACCCGGGCTGGCCTATCCGGGCGGTTACGCCGAATCGACCGTGGTGCCCACCAGCGCGCTCGCTCGCATACCCGACGAGCTGACTTTCGTCGAGGCCGCCCCCATGGGCTGTGCCGGCGTGACCGTATTCAACGGGCTGCGCCGCACTTCGGCCCAGCCTGGCGATCTGGTCGCGGTCCTCGGGCTAGGCGGCCTTGGCCATCTGGCAGTCCAGTTCGCCGACAAGATGGGCTTCGACACCGCCGCCATCGACCGCGGCAACGGCAAGAAAGAACCCGCCGAGCATCTCGGCGCACGGCACTACATCAATAGCACGGAACAGGACGTGGCCCAGACACTGCAGGCGCTCGGCGGCGCGAAGGTTGTCCTGGCGACCGTTGGCCAGCCGACGGCGATGACGGCGGCCATAGATGGCCTACAGGCACGCGGTGAGCTGATTACGATCGGCGTCTCCGCGGAGAAGATCGAAGTCAGCCCACTGCAGTTGATTAACGGGCAGAAGACGCTGCGGGGCCATGCCAGCGGCACCGCGCGGGAGGTCGAAGAGACGATGGAGTTCGCGGCGCAGTCCGGGGTCCGGTCCATCAGCGAAATCGCGCCGCTGGAGGACGCGCCGCAAGCATTCGACAGGATGCTCGACGGAACGGTCCGGTTCCGCGGCGTCCTCACCCCTGCCGGCAGCTAGCTTCGATCTTCGTGATCTTGGAGGCCTAGCGCCTGGGGGACATTCGCCGGTACCCCCCCGGCAGTCACGCCGGCATCGTCGTGCTCTGACTGACTGACTAGTCTCCAGCGGCCGCCAGGTATCCATGGGCGTGCTCTGTAACCGCCGGCCCGCGCGATCGGCCGGCGCGTGACGGCATTCGTGCTGCGCTCAGATGACCATGAGAATCACCCCTCCCCCGCTCTGCGGATATTCTGGATGACATGGACAGCCGGGCGAGTGACAAAATCCCCGGAGCCATGGTGCGCGTCAAACGCCACGTACCAGCCGAGCGGTCATCGGGTGCCAGGCCACGGGAGTGGCTGGCCCTAGCTGACGGAGCTGTCCAGGAAGCCAGGACCGAGGGGACTGCTCTTGCCCTCGTCGGGCAGCCGCTGCCGTGCCAGCCGGGTCGCGCCGAGCGCCGCAGCGGCGTGCCTGGCGAGGTCATAACTTCCGACCACGTACCTAATTCCTGTACGTGCTCGTGGGCGTACTCCCTGGGAAAGCTGACCTTGAAGCACTTTAATGCAGCATGCGCCGTACACTTTGCGATTCTTGGCCGCTAATACTAGAAACGCCCGTACATGCGATTCCTGGTAAGCGCCTGGAACACGATCGGGGCTGTGCTGGCCGACTGCTCTATGGCGCTTGATGGCCCGGTTCCCCGCCGCGCCGCCTGCATTTCGATGGCGAGGGCCGGCGACGTGCTGCGGAGCACAGGCGGGAAGGACACGGCATCCGGCAAGAATGCCGCCCGACAGTAGCCTTGCCGACATGACCGCGGATCCTGCCCTTCATAGCCGGCCGCAGGCGGTCGTTCTGGTTGAGGGACTGAGCGACCGGCTCGCGCTTGAGGTGCTGGCCCGGCGGCGCGGCCGTGACCTGGCCGCTGACGGGGTCGCGGTCATTGCGATGCACGGCGCGACGAACCTCGGGCGCTATCTGGAGCAGTATGGTCCGGACGGGCTTAACGTCCAGCTGGCTGGTCTGTGCGACGCTGCCGAGGAGGACTATTTCCGGCGCGCGTTGCGGCGAGCCGGGATCGGCGCCGAGGCGTCTGGCGCCACGATGGAAGCGCTCGGATTCTTCGTGTGCACACTCGACCTCGAAGATGAGCTGATCAGGGCGCTCGGAACCGACGCGGTCGAGCGCATCATCGCGGCGCAGGGCGAGCTCAGGTCGCTGCGGACGCTGCAGCGCCAGCCTGCCCAGCGGGGCCGGCCCGCACAAGACCAGCTCCGCCGCTTCATGAGCGGCCGGTCGGGCAACAAGCACCGCTACGCTCGCTTGCTGGCCGACGCCGTGGATCTGAACCAGGTGCCCCGGCCGCTAGGCGGCGTTCTCGCCCACGTCTGATCCAGACGGCGCTCAGGTCGGCGGCTCTGGGGGTTCGGCTTCGTCTGCGTCGATGAGGCGCGTGAGGAGCTGGGTGAGCTGGGTGAACCGAGAAATCATCACCAGCCCTGCTCAGGAGCTTCAAAGCCTTGACGAGCCGTGATGCGCATGATTACTCGCAATACTTTGGAGGCCGTCGGCCGTGCCGATGCGTGGGTCACCTACCATCCGCGCCGACTACGAGAGGCCGCGGAGGGCCGAATATACGCGCCTCTCCGCGAGCGGAACCGTCTGGTTCCCGTGCGGGAGACCCGGCCGCCAGTCGATCGCCTGCTTTGTCGGCGCGGTCCCGGCCAAGCAGACCGACGAATGGGGCGCGGCCGTCATCGTCCCCGATAGCCGCGCCTATAGATCCGCCCGATCGGCGCTCCACTCGCGGACGAACTCTTCAGGCAGAGTCGCGCGGACCGGGTGGCTCGGCTCGCGGCGCCGTGGACGCCATTGCGGCGCAGAGCGGTGACCCACCTGCGGTTGAACGGGTAACCTTTTACGCTTTGTCCGTGGAGATGGTCACCTTCCTGTTCACGGACATCGAGGGCTCGACTGCGCTGCTGCAGCGGGTGGGCGAGGGTGTCTACGCCGGGGTGCTTGCCAGTGGCGGCAGCCGCACCGCGGCAGAGCGTCAGCAGACGCTGCGGGCCACGGTTGACTGGTCGTACGGGCTGCTGACCAGCGCGGAGCAGGGGCTGCTGCGGCGGCTGTCGGTGTTCGCCGACAGCTTCGATCTGAACGCAGCCGAGGCGGTATGCGGCATCGTTGGCATCGCCGCGGCCGACATCGCGGATCTGCTTGGTTCGCTGGTCGACAAGAGCCTGGTCCTGACCCAGCCGGCCGGCGAGGCGCTGCGGTACCGGCTGCTGGAAAACATCCGCCAGTTCGCCGCCGAACGGCTGGCCGAGGCGGAGTGGACCTACGCGACGACCAGATCGCCGCCCGGCATGCTGATCCGCGCTCCACCATGCGCTACGACCGTGCACGCCAGAACCTTGACCGCCACCCGAACTACATCCTGGCGGCCTTCATGGCCTCCGGCACCTAATCTAACCGAACGCGGAGGGATACGACCGTGCCGATAACAGGCACCGGCAGGAATGCTCGCGACCTCGATGAACGTGTCGGGCAGCGCCGCGTCGAAGGCTGAGGTGTCGCGTCTAGCTCTGGGGAGCCTCCGCGGCCTTCACCAGGCCGGCCACGATGACCGGGTACAAGTTACGCAGCGACCGGTACACCAGGCGGCCCAGGATGGTCCGGTCCCACGATGCGCCCCAGCGGATGAGGGTGCCGTCGGGTGACGGGGTCAGCGTGACCTCGGCCCGGTAATTGCGCACCGGTATGCCGCGCAGGACGGTGTAGGCCAGCCGCTTGCCAGGCTCGACGTCGAGGATTTCCTCAACCGAGACGGGGTACCGGAACCCGTACCGCTTTGACCCCTCCAGCCAGTAGACGGCGCCCTTGCCGTTCGCGGCCGCGTCACCCTCGCTCCGGTAGCCGGCCTTGCGCCATGGTCCCCACTGCGGGTACACCATGACGTCGCTGAGCAGGGACCAGACGACCCCGGGCGGCACATGGGCAGTCTGCTCTGCCGCAGCTTCCACCTTACGCATATACAGGTTCTACCGTCCGCCGGTCGGACGGTACAAGAGCAAGCCGAGTTCCGTGCCCGCCAGCGTGACCCGCCCCGACCCGCGATCTCAGAACCACAGGTCGTCGACGCAGCATCCGCTCATGCCCCATGGCGGCCGTCGTGGCTTGGCGGCAGCTGACGGATTCGTGCGAATATGGGCCACGCCAGAGCAGAGTGGGCGATCACTGGCGACGATCGAATTAGCTGATCTCGCGCGCCCGGCGGAACTGGCCGGCGACGCCGAGGCCGAGCTGTTCCAGCGCAATCCACATGGCTCTGGCCGGTACCTGGGATGTTTGCCCGGCCGGGCGCTATGCCAGGGCGCAGCGTTGCATTACGTGAACCGGCCCAATGGCGTGAAGGACGGACCCTCGAGGTTTCGGCCGCTACCCCGGCGATCCGGCTCGTTATCCAGGCCGACACGTCGACTTGATGGGACGCTCTCTGCCAGCGCCGCCTGGCAGTGACCCAGCTGATGCCATCCGTCGTTACCTCGCCGCCGGCAAGACGAAGTCGGCCAGAGAACTCGCTGCCAAAGGGGTGATCCTGATCGCACCGCGCGACCGTGCGGGAGAAATCACCTGGACCGGCGACACCATCACAGTCTGACGCACTCATCTAATGGCTGCTGACAGCATGGGTCGTCCAAGAGCGCGTCTGCACCTGATTACGCAGAGATCCGGGCGCCAGTGCCTTCAAGAAGGGTGACCTCCCATGACTGCCGGATGATGCTCGGCCGCTGGCCGCCTGGCGGCGCGAAGCTACCGGTAGGAGTCGGTTGAAAAGCGCAGGGTCTTCGCCTGGTTTCTGTCATGGCCGTAGATCATCGAAGCGCTCTCACGGTCCGCCCTGTCACGCAACGCCAGGGCACTAATGCGTGCCGTGTCCGGGTCCGCCTGGCCGCCCCATGCGTCGTGGTCGTAGTTCTCCTGACAGTAGACGGCGTCACCGCAGATGACCATGTTGCCGCTTTCGGGCATCCGCAGCAGAACCGACTGGTGCGCTGGTGCATGACCAGGCGTCGGGATCACTTCGACACCAGGGAACAGGGTGGTCTCGCCGTCGAGGAGTTCATAGCTCAGGGCCGGCAAGTTCCAGTACTGGTTGGGGAAAGCGGGATTGTCCTTGGCGTGCTCGTAATGCTCGCGCTGCACAAAGAACGTCGCGTCCTTCAGCAGGTCATTGTTGCCCGCGTGATCGAAATGCAGGTGCGTATTGATCACGTACTTGATGTCGGCGGGTGCAATGTCCAACTCCGCGAGGCGCCACAGCAAGCTGTCCTCGCGCCGCATGTCCGGCACGAGCACTTCAGCTAGGGGCGTGCCTCGCCAGGTGAGCTCGGGATCAGCTATGTGCAGACGGCTCATCCCGGTGTCGATGAGCGCAAGCGAGTCATCATCGAGGCGGATCAAGAACGAGGGCACCGGTATGTGGATGCGCTTGCCGTCCGCGATGCCCGGCGCAATGACCTCGTAGTTACAGCAACAGCCGCCAAGCGGCAGTACGTACAACTGCATCATGCATCTCCTGTCATTAGTGCCATGGTGTCCTTGATCTTGGTCCGAGCACAACCAGTGCCAAGCTCCACCTGACCACTGAGATGCCGCGTGCACGATCGACCCGGTCGCGGACCGCACTGGCTACACGGCAGCCTCGCGGACCTCGGAGGTTGCCTGCCCGTCGTTCCCCGATGTCGTGTCGCTGTGCAGGGCAGCGCGTATGCCATCGACGATCACGTGCAGCCCGTACTCGAAGGTGCCCTCGCTGTTGGGCGATCCGACGTCGTGCATAGCGGCGTCCAGGTTCGGAACGGGCAGCGGGCTGCGGGGCGCGATGCGCTTGGTCCCCTGATGGGTCTGGGGCTCGGGCTGTTCTTGAGCGCGCTGTCGTTCGGCCTCCTCGTCGAGGACGAAGCCGCGGACGAACGCGATGATCGTGGTCAGGCATTGCAGGGCCTGGCCGGGGCCGCAGCCGGTCGCCTGGTGGAAGTCGGTGATGCATCCGTCCAGCAGCGGCAGGCTGTCCGGCAGCGGCCGGGTGCTGGCGGCCAGCCGGGCGCCGTCGCGGTGGGACAGCAGCAGTGTCCGGTAGGTGCGCGCGACCTCGGTGAGCCAGTCCTCCCACCGTCGGCCGTCGGGGCTCGTGCGGAGGGTGTGCATCCACGGCTGCGTCATTACGTGCGCCATGTGGTCGAGCAAGTCCTGTTTGTTCGCGAAGTGCCAGTACAGCGCTGGTGCCCTGACGTCCAGCTCGGCGGCCAGGCGTCGCAGCGTCAGCCCGTCCAGGCCGACCTCGTCGAGCAGGCGCAGCGCGGCGCGGACCACGTGATCACGGTCGAGGCGGGGAACCCGGTTAAGCGAGGCGGTCACTTTGACAGTTTAACAGTGTTCAATTAACTTAACAGCGGTAAGGACTTAACGGTGGTAAGGGAGTGTGGGAGGAAGGGGAGGATCAATGAAGATCACAGCCGTTACCAACGCCCGGGTCTTCGATGGCGAGCAGGTCATCGGGGCGCGCACGGTCATACTGGATGGCGCGGGCATCGCTGCGGTCGGGGGGCCGGTCCCGCCTGGTGCCGCCGTCGTGGACGCAGGCGGGGGGACGCTCCTGCCCGGACTGATCGACTCTCACGTCCACACCGACCTGGACGGGCTGCGCCTGGCGCTGCGCTTCGGTGTCACCACCGAACTGGAGATGATGGGCCACTGGACGCCGGAGGAGCGCGCCGCCATTGCGGGCGATGACGTCGCGGACCTGCGGTCGGCCGGGATGGGGATTACCCCGCCGGGCGGGCACCCGAGTGAGTACAGCCCGCCCGCCGACGCCTTCAAGGGCTTCGCCTTTCCGTTCTGCTCCACCCCGGCGGAGGCGGCGAAGATGATCGAGCAGCAGGTCGCCGAGGGCTACGACTACGTCAAGATCATGATCGAAGTACCGTCGTGGGCCACCCGGGACTGCCGGTCATCAGCGACGACGTCCTCGACGCCGCCGTGCGGGAGGCGCACCGCCACGGCAAGCTGGCCATCGCCCACGCCACCACTATCGCCGGCGCGCGGCGGGCGGTGCGAGCCGGCATCGACGGCCTCGGGCACCTGTTCGCAGACGGCCGGGCCACCCCCGACATCGTGGCGGACGTCGCCGGGGCAGGCACGTTCGTGATCCCCACCCTGACCGTCCTGTCCTCCGCCACCGGCCACGCCGGCGCCCGGTTCGCCGCCGACGAGCGGGTGAGTTCCAAGCTGAGCACGCAGTGGCTCGACGCGCTGCGCGGCTGCATGAACGTCTACGCACAAGGCAACCTGGACGACGCCTTGGGCGCGGTGGCGGCGCTGCACGCCGCGGGCGTGGACATCCTGTCCGGAACCGACGTGTCGGGACCCGACCCGGCCTTCGGCGGCATGGCCCACGGCGCCAGCGTGCACCACGAGCTCCAGTTGCTGGTCACAGCGGGCCTGACCCCAGTGCAGGCCTTGCGGGCGGCCACCGCCACGCCCGCGCGCCGATTCGGCCTCACCGATCGTGGCCGCATCACCCCCGGGGCCCGCGCCGACCTGCTGCTGGTCGACCGCGATCCCACCACCATCGCCGACACGCTGTCCATCCGCGCCGTCTGGCGCCGCGGCGTCCGCCAGACCACGGCCTCAGATCAGTTCAGTCCGGCACAGGGCGAACGTCGGCTGCGGCCCCCCGGCGATCGCGCGGCGCGGCTCACCTAGCGCGGCGCAAGCCGCCTCCATCGCTTTCTACGCCCGCAGGGTCCACGACATCCACTCGGTCGACCATCCGAAGGTAGACGCTCGGTAAATATGTCTTGCCAAGGCCGGGCCGGCCAATTCGGCCGCTCATGCCTGGCAGCGCTGCGTAGTGCCGTTCCGACACGAGGCGTATCGTCTGAAGCGAATCCGGGCAGCCGGAACGAGACCGTTGTCTGCGACTGGGTTTCGGCCAGTGCCGGCCGCCGATGGTCGTCTACTCGCAGCCGGAAGGTGCGCTATGTCGAGCCCATTGGCCGTAACCCCGCAGTTTGACACCTCTCATGGCAGGGTGACGAACCTCGATCGCTGCCACAAGTGCGGAGCGCCACGTGCAGTGCACGGAGCCGACTGGACGTGCCCCGCGCCGCCAACGCACAAGTCCGCGCTCTCGATGCTGTACGGCGGTGCATTGCTCATGGTCGCCGGGCTAGTGCTGCGGTTTGCCTTCGGCACACCGCTAGCGACAGCGCAGCTGATCCTTTTCTTCGTTGGTTTCTATGGCGGCCTCAACCTGATATTCGCAGGCGCGATAACGCTCGGCCGCCACCGGTGAATGCCGCGCCTACCGCGGCTTACCTCTTCGCGTCCTGCGCCGTGGCGGCCCGTGCGCGGTCAGTTTCCGACGTTCACGACATCTAGCTCACGAATGCGCTCGGGGTCCGCGCGCAGCGCGATCCTGGTGATCTTGCCATCTGTAACGGTGAATTCGAGCGAGCAGCAACTCGCTTTCCGCGTCGATGGCGCCCTCGCCGCTGGCTACGGGCTCGGCGACGCCTGCCACGGGGGCAATTTGGAGGCGGCGACCAGTCCGCCCGCCCTGAACTGCTCAATCACCCTGCGAGTTGTCTGCCGGAAGTCCATCTCGTCACGCCACCTCCACCAGAGCCTGGGCGAACTGGGCCTGGTACAACCGCGCGTAGGCGCCCTCGGCCGCCAGCAGCTCGGTATGCGTGCCGTGTTCCACGATCTTGCCGTTCTCCATCACGAGGATCACGTCGGCGTCGCGGATAGTGGACAGCCGGTGCGCGATGACGAAACTAGTCCGGCCCTGACGCAGCGACGCCATCGCGCGCTGGATCAGCAACTCGGTCCTGGTGTCCACCGAGCTTGTCGCCTCGTCCAGGATGAGAACGGCAGGCCGGGCCAGGAACGCACGGGCGATCGTGATGAGCTGCCGCTCCCCCATGCTGACGTTTGTCGCTTCGTCCTCCAGCACCGTGTCGTACCCGTCGGGCAGGTGGCGCACGAACCTGTCCACGTAGGTCGCCCTCGCCGCCTCGATGACCTGCTCGCGGGTGGCGCCCGCCGAGCCGTAGGCGATGTTGTCCTCGATGGTGCCGCCAAACAGCCAGGCGTCCTGCAGCACCATGCCGGTCAGGGCGCGCAGTTCCTCGCGCTTCATGTCGGCGATGTCGACCCCGTCCAGCAAGATCTTGCCGGAGTCCACCTCATAGAACCGCATCAGCAAGTTCACCAGCGTGGTCTTCCCGGCTCCCGTCGGTCCGACGATAGCCACGGTCTGGCCGGGTTCGACGGTCAGCGACAGATCCTCGATCAGCGGCTGTTCCGGCTTGTAACGGAACGAAACGTCGACGAACTCGACCCGGCCTTGCACTCCCGCGGGCGCCGCAGGGGCCGTCAGGTCCGGGCTCTGCTCTTCGGCGTCAAGCAGCGCGAACACCCGCTCCGCGGATGCCACGCCGGACTGCAGCAGGTTCGCCATGCTGGCGACCGTAGTGAGCGGCTGGCTGAACTGCCGCGAGTACTGAATGAAGGCCACCACGCTGCCCAGCGGCAGGGCCCCGGCGGCTACCCGCAGCCCGCCGACGACGGCGACCAGCACGTAGTTGAGATTGCCTACGAACATCATCAGTGGCTGGATCGTGCCGGAGATGAACTGCGCCCGGTAACTCGCCTGGTACAGCGCCTCGTTGTGCTCGGTGAAGGTCTGCATGGCCTTCTCCCGCTGGCCGAACGCGGTCACCAGCGCGTGCCCGGTGTACATCTCCTCGATGTGGCCGTTCAGCTTGCCGGTAGTCGACCACTGCTTGATGAACTGGGGCTGGGCCCGCTTGGCGATCCTGGTCACGGCGAAGGCTGAGCCAGGGATCGTCACCAGCGCGATCAGCGCCAGCTCCCAGGACGTGATGAACATCATGATCAGCACGCCGACGATCGTCAGCAGCGAGATCACCAGCTGGCTGAGTGTCTGCTGCATGGACTGGGCCAGGTTGTCGATGTCGTTGGTGACCCGGCTGAGGATCTCGCCGCGCGGCTGCCGGTCGAAGTAGCTCAGCGGCAGCCTGGCCAGCTTGGCCTGCACGTCCTCGCGCATCGTCTGCACGGTCCGCTGCACGATCCGTGCGGTCAGCCGGCCCTGCGTTGCCGCGAAGATCGCGGACCCGACGAACAGCACCACGAGCAGCATCAGGATCTGCCCGACATGCCCGAAGTCGACGCCGCCCGGCCGGTGCGTGAACACCCCGTAGGCGATCACGTCGATGGCATCGCCGATCAGCCGCGGGCCGAGCACCGTCATCGCGACGCTGGCCGCGCCCAGCGCCAGGATCAGGTAGATCACCAGCCGGTGCGGCGCCATCATGCCGAGCAGGCGGCGGCCCGAGCCGCGGAAATTGAGCGCCTTCTCGGTGGACTGCCCCGCCATGAACATGCCCGGACCGCGCCCGGCGCCTGGCCCGATGCCAGGGGCCGGACCGGGACCGCGCTTCGGGGTGGCCCGCTCCCCCACGCCGTTGGCCACGCTCACGCCGCCGCCTCCTGCTCCGTCAGCTGGGAGAGCACGATCTCCCGGTAGGTCTCGCTGGTCCGCATCAGCTCGGCATGCGTGCCGGTGGCGATGATCCGGCCCGCGTCGAGCACCACGATCCGGTCCGCGTGCCGGATCGTGGCCACCCGCTGCGCCACGATGACCACCGTCGCATCCGCCACCTCGCGCGCCAGCGCCGCGCGCAGCCTGGCGTCGGTCGCGTAGTCCAGCGCCGAGAACGAGTCGTCAAACAGATAGATCTGCGGCTTATGCACCAGGGCTCTGGCGATCGCCAGCCGCTGCCGCTGACCGCCGGACACGTTGGTGCCGCCCTGTGCGATCCTGCTGCTCAGCCCGTCGGGCATCTTCTCGACGAAGTCGCGGGCCTGAGCGATCTCCAGCGCCTGCCACAAGTCCTCGTCGGTGGCGGCCTGGTTGCCGTACCGAAGGTTGCTGGCGACCGTGCCGGAGAACAGGTACGGCTTCTGCGGCACCAGGCCGATCGCCGCCGACAGCGCCTCCGGGGCCAGCTCCCGGACGTCCACTCCGCCGACCAGGACCTGGCCGCCGGTGACGTCCATCAGCCGAGGAATCAAGCTGACCAGCGTGGACTTGCCGCTGCCAGTGCCGCCGATCACCGCGGTGGTCTCCCCCGGCCGCGCGATCAGGCTGACGTCGCACAGCACCGGCTGCTCGGCGCCCGGATAGCTGAAATCAACGGCGCGCAGCTCAAGCTCGCCGGGCGCAGTCACCTCGGGCACTGGCAGTGACGGGGGCAGCAGCACCGCCTCGGTACCCGTTACCTCCATGATGCGTTCGGCGCTGACCTCGGCCCGGGGCACGAGCATGAACATGAACGTGGCCATCATGACGGACATGAGGATCTGCAGCAGGTAGGTGAGGTAAGCGACCAGCGAGCCGAGCTGCAGGGCGCCACTAGCAATCAGGTGGCCGCCGAACCAGACCACCGCGACGCTGGACAGGTTCGCGACCAGCATGACCGACGGGAACATCAGGGCCATCAGCCTGCCGGCGCCCAGCGATACGTCGAACAGCTCGTCATTCGCCACCCCGAACCTCGCCCGCTCGGCCGGGTCGCGCACGAACGCCCGGATGACCCGGACGCCACCGATCTGCTCGCGCAGCACTCGGTTTATGCGGTCGATCCGCTCCTGCATCAGCCGGAACAGCGGGCGCATCCGGGAAATGATCAGCGTGACCAGGACGCCGAGCACGGGCACCGCGACCACCAGCATGGAGGACAGCTTCACGTTCTGGTTCAGCGCCAGGATGATGCCGCCGACGCACATGATCGGTGCAGACACCAGCAGCGTGAACGTCATGATGGCCAGCATCTGGACCTGCTGGACGTCATTGGTCGTCCGGGTAATCAGCGACGGCGTGCCGAAGTGATTCACTTCCCGGTCGGAGAACCGCTGCACCCGGCTGAACACCCCGTGCCGGACGTCCCGGCCGAGCGCCATCGCGACCCGCGCGCCGTAATAGACAGCCACCACCGCGCACAGGATCTGGGCGAGCGTGATCGCCAGCATCAGGCCGCCAGTGGTCCAGATGTAGTGCTGGTTGTCGAGGGCGATGCCCTTGTCGATGATGTTGGCGTTCAGCGTGGGCAGGTACAGCGTGGCCAGCGTCTGCGCCAGCTGGAAGATCATCACCAGCAACAACTCCCTGCGGTACGGCCGCAGGTACTCGCGGAGCAATCGGATCAGCAAGGCACTCTCTCAGGAGGTCAGGTCGTCAATTCGGAAGGGAACGGGGTCGTCGTCGTCCGGCGCCGTTAGCTAGTGTTCGCGGCCTGGGGGGCGGACCGGGGCGGCAGCACGTCAAGCATCCCGTCGGCGAGTTGGCGCAGGCTGCGCCGAACCACCGGCGCCAGCGCGATCGGCGGGTCCGCATGCAGCCAGTGCTCCATGGCCGCCTGCACGGCAGCCGTCACCGACGCGGCCAGGATCCGCGGAAACATGTTCGTGCCGGGCCGGAAGCCTAGCCGCAGCGCGATGGCCTCGGCGAGCGAATATTGGGTCATCGCCTGCACCTTGAGGTACTCGCCGCGCAGGGCCGGGGTGCTGGAAACAAGCCGGACCCCGGCCATCCAGTCTTCATCCAGCGCGTGGTCAGCGGTGCCGTACTCAGACATCACTGCGGCCACGATGGCATCCCACAGCGGCTCAGCCGCTGGCCGGTCGCGCAGGGCGGCACCGATCCGCATGGCGCGGTCGAAGGCGAGGGCGCAGATGGCCTCGTACTTGCTGGCGAAGTAGTTGTTGAAGGTACGCGCCGACACGCCCACCGCCTCGGCAATGTCATCGACAAGGACATTGTCCAGGCCCCGGTCAGCGGCCAGCCGCATGGCCGCGACCCCCAGCGCCTGGCGGGTAGCGATCTTCTTCCGCTCCCGCAGGCCGGCCGGCTCGTGCGAGCACTCCGCCGCCGGGGGCAGGTCGGCCATGCGCGCGAGGCCGGTCGGCAGGTCTACCGAAGTCATGTGCACAGCATAGCCGAACTTTCGCGGCGCGCAACTTTGCGCGATACGAAAGGACTGGGTGACGCTGGGGTGGGCGGATGAAAACGTTAGGGACCAGCTCTAGCGACGCCAGAGCGGTATTGCTCCACCTCGCTCCCGCCAGGGTGGATCGGCTCCGGGCCGGCTGCAGGTGATCGCAGCCACCATTGCCGCATCGTCGAGGAGGCCGGCCACCACGGCCACATCATCCAGCCCGGCGGCCGCACCCGGCGTTAGCAGGTCCCGGCGCGCCAGGGCATCTAGCAGTCCGCTGGTGAACGCGTCCCCGGCGCCGACGGTGTCCGCGACCTGCAGGGGGAACGCCGGGCGGGTGACCGGCGGCAGGTGTGGCGTCCACGCGGTCGCGCCGTTGGCGCCGTCAGTGATGACTACCAAGGCGGTGCCCTGTGCCAGCCAGCTCTCGGCCACGTCAGCCCGGCCCGCCTGGCCCGGCTGAGCCGTACAGCCAGTCCACGTCCTCGGCGCTCGCCTTGATCACGTGTGCATGGGCCGCCGATCGCTGGACTTTGCGCCTGGCCGCGTCGGCGTCGGCCTGCAGCCCTGGCCGGGCGTTCGGGTCGTAGCTGATCAGCACCGACCCGGCTGCCCGCAAGGCGGCCAGCCGCGTGTTGATGACCTCATCGCCTGGCGGCAGCCAGGATGCCAGCGAGCCGAAATGAACCGCGCCCGCCCCGGCGGGCAGGACCGAGACTTCCTCCTCCGACCACCGGAAGTCCGCTGCTCGCTGCACAGAGAACTGGTAGCTCGCATGCCCGCCGGAGAGTTGGAGCAGGGCGACCGTGCTCGGCTCGGGTACGCGCACCACCCGCGAGATGTCGACGCCGGAGCGCTCGAGATGGCGCATGAGGATCGTGCCGAGGGGATCATCAGATAGCCGCCCGGCGAACGCCGTCGGGTGACCGAGCCGGGCCAGCCCGATCGCGACGTTCAGCGGGCTACCGCCTGGCCGCGCCAGGCAGGCCGAATCATCGCCAGGATCAACGACATCGACGACCGACTCACCGATCACGGCGAACTCAGGACCCGCGGAAGCCAGCACGACCGCAGGTTACTGCGGACAAGCGCGTTCGCGCGAGGGCCGGTGAAGCACTAGCAGATTTGCGACAACATCGTCGCAACCTGGCCAGCTGTCACCTCTGTGTCGTGATTTCGCTAGTAGTACTGCCTGACATCGCCGATGCTGGATCCATGGCCGAAGACCGCATACATCTTGACCGGGACCGCTGCGTCCGCGCCGTCCAGTCCAAAGACGCACGCTTTGACGGGTGGTTCTTTACCGCTGTGCTGACCACCGGCATCTACTGCCGGCCGAGCTGCCCTGTCGTCCCGCCCAAACCGCAGAACATGCGCTTCTTCGCCAGCGCGGCGGCCGCACAGCAAGCCGGGTTCAGGGCCTGCAAGCGATGCCGACCGGATGCAAGCCCCGGCTCTCCGGAATGGGACGTGCGCGCTGACGTCGTGGCCCGCGCCATGCGGCTCATCGGCGACGGCGTCATGGACGACGGCGGCGTCTCTGCCCTGGCCAGCCGACTCGGCTACAGCGTCCGGCAGGTGGAGCGTCAGCTCCTGGCCGAGCTCGGCGCGGGCCCGCTGGCACTAGCCAGGGCACAGCGTGCCCAAACCGCCAGGCTGCTGATCGAGACCACGGCCCTGCCCATGGGCGACGTCGCTTTCGCGGCTGGCTTCGCCAGCATCCGCACCTTCAACGACACCGTCCGGGAAGTGTTCGCGCTCTCGCCCACGCAGTTGCGCGATCGTGCCGGACGCGGGCAGCGCGCCGCGACGGCAGGCACGCTTTCGCTGCGGCTGCCATTCCGGGCGCCGCTGGAACCGAGCAACCTCTTCGGCCATCTGGCGGCGACCGGCGTACCGGGCGTGGAGGAATGGCGGGACGGCGCGTACCGGCGGACCCTGCGGCTGCCGCACGGTCACGGCATCGCCGAACTGCGGCCGTTGCCCGATCACGTCAGCTGCCTGCTCACCCTGACCGACCTGCGCGACCTGGCCAGCGCGATCAGCCGGTGCCGCAGGCTGCTCGACCTCGACGCTGACCCGGTCGCGATCGGCGACCTGCTCAGTACCGACCACGCCCTCGCCCCGCTCGTCCGCAAGGCGCCCGGCCGCCGGGTACCGCGCACCGTTGACGCGGCGGAGTTCGCCGTCCGGGCTGTGCTCGGCCAGCAGATCTCCACCGCGGCCGCGCGAACTCACGCCGGCCGGCTCGCAGCCGAATACGGCGAGCACGTCGACGACCAGTCCGGTGGCCTGACCAGGCTGTTTCCCGGCATGGCCGTGCTGGCTGGCCTGGATCCGGCCACGCTGGCCGTGCCCAGGTCCCGGCGCGAGACATTCGCCGCGCTGACGGCCGCCCTGGCTGGCCAGGCCATTGACCTAGGCGTCGGCGGAGACTGGCATGAGGCACGCCTCCGGCTCGCCGCGCTGCCAGGTGTCGGGCCATGGACTGTCGAAACCATCGCGATGCGGGCGCTCGGTGACCCGGACGCGTTCCCGGCAGCCGATCTCGGCGTCCGCGCCGCGGCACAGGTCTCAGGGCTGCCTGCCGCGCCCGCGGCGCTGATCGCCCGTGCCGCCGCGTGGCGGCCGTGGCGCGCGTACGCAGTCCAGTACTTGTGGGCCACCAGCGATCACGACATCAACCGCCTGCCATCTGACAGACAGCTACAGCTACAGCTAAGGAGCCAATAATGATCAGCCCGGACCGTGTCGTCGCGCAGCGCGCGCACATCGTGGTGCCTAGCCCCATAGGATCGCTCACCCTGGTAGCCGAGCACGGCAAGCTGACGGGCCTGTACATGGACACCGAAGGGCGCCAGCCGGCCAGCAACGCGCTTGGCGGCACCGGTGATCCTGCGTACCAGCCGTTCGCGTCGGCCGTACGGCAGCTCGAGGATTACTTCGCCGGCCGGCTGACGGCCTTCGATATCCCGCTCGAGCCGGCCGGCACGCAGTTCCAGCGGCGGGTGTGGGCCGCGCTGGAAACTATTCCTTATGGAGATACCTGGTCCTACGGCCAGCTCGCCCGCGCGATCGGCAACGCCTCAGCAAGCCGTGCGGTGGGCCTGGCCAACGGCAGGAATCCCATCGCCGTCGTCATCCCATGCCACCGGGTCATCGGCTCGGACGGAAGCCTGACCGGCTATGGCGGCGGCCTGGATCGCAAGCGGTACCTGCTCAGCCTCGAGGCCGGCGCCCGGCCAGGACGCACGTCTACCCGATAGCGACTTACGGGCAACCGGATATTTATGCAGGCATCGTCACGCATCCGCCTTCCTCCGGGCGAATCATCGGTTTTTGCATCGGATGCGCGAGCATCGAGTTACCGTGATCGGGAAACCTGCACGACGTGGCAGGTCGGCTCCGGCCGGCCTGGGGGAACGAAGAGATACATGCGAGACGTCGCCAGCCGACCGGAGGATTTCAGCAGCTTCATCGGGCGCAGCGCCGAGGTCGGCGAGGTGCGTGCGCTGCTGCGGTCTGCCCGTGCCGCGACACTGTGGGGCCCGGGCGGCATCGGGAAGTCCAGGCTCGCATTAAGGGTGCTTTCTGAAGTCGCGGTCGACTATCCCGACGGATCCTGGTTCGCCGAACTGGCAGACCTCCGCCGGGCTGACGACGTCGTGCCAACGGTCGCCTCGGTCATCGGCGTGGACGAGGAGCCGGGTCGGCCCCTGGTCACCACGCTGGCGGACGCGCTCCGGGACCGCCAGGCCATCCTCGTCCTGGACAACTGCGAGCACCTCATCGACGAGTGTGCCGCCTTGTGCCAGCGGCTGCTGGCCAGCGCGCCCGGCCTCCAGATCCTGGCCACGAGCCGGGAGCCGCTGCGGATCGCGGCAGAAGCAGCCTGGCAGGTTCCGCCGCTAGCCGTCCCGCCTGCCGGCCAAGCAGACGCCGACAGACTGCGCGGATACGACGCGGTGCAACTCTTCGGCGAGCGTGCCAGCGCGATCGCGCCTGGCTTCTCCTTGACCGAAGCCGGCCTGGGACGGGTCGCGGATATCTGCCGGGCCGTCGACGGGCTGCCGCTGGCCATCGAACTTGCTGCGGCTTGGGTGCGGGTCCTCTCCCTGGATCAGATCGCCGCTCGGCTTAATCGGCGAATGGCCTTGCTAACCGGAGGCGAACGCACCGCGCCGGCCCGGCAGCAGACGCTGCGCGCAACGTTCGACTGGAGCTATGACCTGCTGTCGCCGCCCGAGCAGGTGCTGCTGCGCCGCCTGTCGGTCCTGGCTGGCTGGTCTCTCGACATGGCCGAGTACGTGTGCGCCGACGACACGCTCCCAGCCGCTGACGTTGTCGACCTGCTGACCGCACTTGCGGACAAGTCACTGGTCGAGGTCGAGCCTGAGGCGCTGGGCCAGGCCCGCTACCGGCTGCTTGAAACGGTGCGCGAGTACGCGGCCGACTGGCTCGCGCTGGCCGGCGAGGCCGGCCACATGCAGCGCCGCCGCCGGGACTACACGCTGCGCGAAGTCGAGAAGCTGGTTGCCATCGGCATGGCGGTGGTACCCGCCCCATGGTCGGCGCGCGTCAACCTCTTCCGCCGCTTCGACCTGGAGTTGGCCAACGTCCGGGAGGTCCTTGGCACGTGCCTGGCCGACGGTGACGCCGAGATCGGCATGCGCATCTGCGTAGCGACGCTGCCAGTGTGGATCGTCCGCGGGACCTTCGCTGAGGGCACCGCCTGGCTGGACGCGTTCCTCGCCGTGGACAGCGCTGCATCCCTGCCAGACTCCGTCCGCGGTCCGGCGCTGGCGAGCCGGGCACAGCTGGCACTGGCCAGCGGCTCGCAGCGGGCTGAGGAGCTTGCGATGGAAGCCCTTGAACTGTGCTGGGCGGCGGGCAATCAGTTCTACGTGGCCGCCGCGCTCAACCTGCTGACGGAAATCGCACTCCACGCGGGCAGGCTGGAAGAAGCTGCTGCCAAAGCGGCAGAAGCGCTGGCCGCGGCCAGGTCAGCCGGCGACCGGTGGAACGAGGGATACGCCCTCAGCACGATGGCGACGGTGGCAGCCCAGCGCGGCAACCTGCGCGAGGCCGAGGAGCTGGCCGAATCCGCGCTTGCCCTGATGCGAGCGATCGAGCAGCAATGGGGAACCGCACGGGTGCTCATCGGCCTTGGCGATCTGGCCAGGGTTCGCGGCGACCATGACACAGCACGGGATCATTACCTTGAGGCGCTGGCCATCCTGCGCGAGGTTCAAGCCCGGCCAGAGACCGCGCGCTGCCTGGCCGGGCTCGGCCGCCTGGCGATTGAGCAATCGGACTTCGGCGCGGCGCGAAAGCACCTGGCCGAGAGCCTCCGGCTGAGTTATGCGTCCGGAAGCCGGATCGGGATGGCGCGCGGGCTGGAGGTGCTGGCGCGGCTGGCGGTCCTCGAGGGGGATCCGGAGACCGCGGTTAGCCTGGCCGGTGCAGTCACTACGCTTCGGCGCGAGGCCAACCTGCCGCCCGTGCCCGGCGCGCGGACGCAGCGGCTACTAGATTCCGCAGCGGGCCTCGGCCAGCACGCGGTGGCTAGGCTGTGGGCCGAGGGCGCCGCGATGACGCCAGCCGAAGCGGTGCGCATGGCACTCGGCGGCGAGGCGCGCTGGCCGCCCGGCGGCTGGCAGGCAGACGATGAAACCGCCGCCCCGCAGCCAGCTCATTCGCCGCCCGCGGGCCAGCCAGGTCGCCGCCGGGCCAGCCGGCGGGCTGACGGCCAGGGAGCGCGAGGTCGTAGCGCTGCTGGCGGCGGGCTTGAGCAACCGGGCCATTGCCAGCGAGTTGTTCATCACGCCGGCCACAGCCGCCCGCCACGTGGCGAACATCCTGGCCAAGCTGGGCTTCAGTTCCCGCAGCCAGGTTGCGGCGTGGGCCAGGTCAGCAGGCGATAGCTAGGTGACGCCGAACAGTGCGCTAACCGACTCGCCTTCGTGAATCCGCCTGATCGCCTCGGCTAGCGCGGGCGCGATGGAGATTACCTGCAGCTCTGGCCCGGCCTCGCCGTCAGCGATCGGCAGCGTGTTCGTGCAGATGATCTCCTCAACCTCCGGATGCGCGGCGATCCGCTTCAGCGCCCCGTCGCAGAACAGCCCGTGCGTACACGCGATCCGGACCGACCGCGCGCCATGCTCGCGCAACCTGGCCAGCAGTTCCAGGATCGTGGTACCGCGGGCGATCTCGTCGTCCAGCACGATCACGTCGCGGCCGCCAACGTCACCGATGATCGAGCTGATCGTGACCTCCTCGTCGCTGTGCCGTTCCTTCGCGCCCGCAGCGACCGGTAGCTGCAGCAGCCTGGCCAGCGCAGCTGCATTCTTCGCGTTGCCAAGATCCGGCGAGACGACCACGGAGTTGCTGAGGTCGAGCCTGCCGAAGTGATCAGCGAACTCGCGCAGCGCATGCAGGTGGTCGACGGGAATGGAGAAGAAGCCGTGTACTTGCGGCGAGTGCAGCGTCATCGTCAGCACCCGGTTCGCGCCGGCGGTGACCAGCAGGTCGGCGACAAGACGGCCGCCGATCGACACGCGCGGCATCGCCTTCTTGTCCGACCGCGCGTATGCGTAGTGCGGAATCACCGCCGTCACCCGCGCGGCGGACGCGCCGCGCGCAGCATCGAGCATGAGCAGCAACTCGACGAGGTTCTCCTGCACGGGCGGACCGAGCGGCTGGATGATGAACACGTCGCGCTCACGGCAGTTGGCCTGAAGCTGAACTTCCAGGCAGTCGTTGGCAAACCGGCGCAACCGAACCGGATACAGCGGTACGCCCAGATCAGTGCAGATTTCCGCAGATAGCCGGGGGTGCGCACTGCCGCCGAAAACCACAATCTCCCGCACCTGCCCAGAGTATGAGGTGGGCACCGCTCCCGTACCGATATCCCCCGGCTAGCAGGCGGCAGCGAGCTGCCGGCCAGCCTCGCTGAGCCAGTGGGCGGCGGCGGACATGGCTTGTGCGCTGCCGCCGGCCAGACTTGTCAGCTCGACCGCGCGCACCCCGGCCGGCGGCTGCGCGGATAGCAGGCCAGCCACGATGGCGGCGGGCACCCGCGCCCCGCGGGCTGCCGTCAGCACCGCGCCAGTTACTTTGCCCGTCACCGAGGTCAGGTCGTACTGGCCCTCACCGGTGATGACCAGGCCCGCGCCAGCCAGCGCGGCCGGCAAGCCGGCGATGCGGGCAAGCTCAGCCGCGCCCGGCAGCAGCCTGGCGCCCCAGGCCGCGGCCAGCCCGTAGCCGGTCCCGCCGGCCGCGCCCGAGCCGGGTTGCGCCGGATCTCCGCCGAGAAGTTCCGCCAGCCGGGCCAGGCCGGCGTCCAGCACCGCGACGTCGGCCGGGCTGGCCCCCTTCTGCGGGCCGAACACCGCCGCTGCCCCGGACGGCCCGAACAGCGGTGCCCGCACGTCGGTCAGGCAGGTAACGCCAGCGGGCGGCGCAGGACGCAGTCCGGCCAGGTCGATCGCGGCGAGTCCGGCCAGCGCGCCGCCGCCACGCGGCAGATCACGCCCCGCCGCGTCGAGAAACCTGGCGCCGAGCGCAGCGAGCGCGCCGGTCCCGCCGTCGGTGCAAGCGGACCCGCCGAGCCCGACGACCACCTGGCGGACGCCCTGGTCCAGCGCATGCCCGATCAGCTCGCCGACACCGTAGCTGTGGGCCTGCAGGGGCAGCAGCTCGCCCAGCTGCGTCAGCCCGGCTGCGGCCGCGAGCTCGATGACGGCCACGTTCCCGTCCAATTCCAGCCATGCGGCGGTGACCTGTGCGGTGCCTGGCCCGCTGACCTGGGCCTGGTGCCAGCGCGCGGCTGGCTCGGCGCAGGCAAGCACCGCCAGGGTGCCCTCGCCGCCATCGGCGAGCGGCAGCTCGATGATCTCGTCTTCGGGGCGCAGGCTCGACCAGCCCTGGGCCAGCGCGGCCGCGGCCGCCGCCGCGCTGATGCTGCCCTTGAAGGAGTCAGGCGCGACGACGACCCGCATCCGCGTCCACCGGCACCGGCTGGCCGCGGTAGGGCGGCAGATTCAGGGCATTCCTGATGGACTGCTGGACTGCGATCTTGTCTTGGCGGGCGTCAACGGTGACTACGTATTCCTTGCGGCGGAAGATGTCGAGCACCGGGTTGGTCTTCGCGTGGTACTCACGCAGCCGCACGGCTAGCGCCTCTTCGGTGTCGTCCTCGCGCTGGATCAGCTTCGCGCCGCAGGCGTCGCACTGGCCCTCGACGCGCGGGGTGCTGTCGATCAGGTTGTAGTCCATCCCGCAGCCCTCGCACAGCCGCCGGGCCAGCACCCGCCGGCGCACCTCGCTGTCCGGCAGATCGAGGTGGATGACGCCGTCGATGTCGTAGCTCTCCAGGAAGAACTCAGCCTGCCGCTCGTTGCGCGGGAAACCGTCGATGATGAAACCGTAGTTCCAGTCGTGCCCCGTGAGCCTGTCTCTCACGACGCCTTCGGCCAGGTCATCGCTGACCAGTTCGCCAGCTGCCATGATGCGCCGCACTTGCGCGCCGAGCTTTGTATGGTTCTGCACGTTCCAGCGGAAGATGTCGCCGACCGCGATGTGCACGAGGTCCAGGTCTGCCGCAAGCATCTGGCTCTGGGTGCCCTTTCCACTGCCCTGGACGCCCATAATGACGTACTTCCGCATGCGGTAACTGTAAGCGGACCGGGCCCAAGGCGCGTCCCGGCCCTCAGCCAGGCCTCGGGCAGCCATCCCGGCTGCGGGCACGTAGTGCCACTCAGCCAGGCGGCGCCACGGCGTCGGGGCGCTGCTGTGCGAAGTCCCGGCTGCGGATCGCGACCAGTGACACCACGCCCGACACCAGTGCGATGATGGCGGCGACCAGCAGGATCTCGTTCAGGCCCGAGGTGAAGGACGCCCTGGTGATCAGCCCGACGGTCGGCCTGATCTGCACCGGCAGCCGGGCGATGACGGGGCCGATCTGGCCCGACTGGACCGCCGCGGCAATCTGCGCGCCGTGGCTGGCCACCGCCGGGGCGGCAGCCACCCCGGCCCTGACCCCGGCCACGACCTTGCTGGCAAACAGCGAGCCGAGCAGGGCTATGCCTGTCGCGATGCCGACCTGGCGGAACGTCGAGTTAATGCCGGACGCCATTCCGGCCCGCTCCGGGCGGACGACGCCGACGGCGGTGGAGGCCAGCGGCGGGTTCACCAGGCCGACGGCCAGGCCGCCGACGATCATGCCGGGTATCAGCTGAGTCCAGGCCGATGAAGCGTTCAGTCCGCGCATGAGCAGCAGGCTGACGCCGACCAGGATAAGGCCCGGCCCGATTAGCACCCGGACCGGCACGCGCGACGAAAGCCGCCCGGCGATCGTGGCCGTCACCAGGATTCCGCCGGAGATCACCGTCAGCCGCACGCCGGTCTGCAGGGCCGAGTACCCGAGGATGTCCTGCAGGTAGAGAACGAGGTAAAGGAGCATGGAGAAGATAGAGGCGCTCAGCCCGAACGCCGCCACCAGGCCGCCGCTGAACGTCGGCAGCCGGAACAAGTTGAGATCGAACATCGGGCGAGCCGACCGCAGTTCCGCCAGCACGAACGCGCAGAACAGCACGAACGCGGCGGCGAAGAAGCCGAGTACCAGCTGATCGGTGAAGGACCGCCGGCTGGACTCGATGAGCGCGTAGATGAGGCTCCCCAGCGCCCCGGTGAACAGCACGAAGCCAACCCAGTCCGGACGGGTGGCCCTAGCCTGCCGCGACTCTGTCACTCGCAGCACCGTGATGATGAGCGCGGCAACTCCGATCGGCGCGTTCACGAAGAAGATCCAGCGCCATGAGATCCCGGAGGTCAGGATTCCGCCGAGCAACGGCCCGATAGCCACTGCCAGGCCCGTGATCGCGCCCCAGACGCCGAACGCTACGCCGCGGTCCCTGCCCCGGAACGCGTCGGCCAGCAGGGCCAGCGATACCGCGAACATGACCGCGCCGCCGACGCCTTGCAGGCCCCTGGACAGGATCAGCATGATCGTGTTAGCGGCGAAACCGCAGAGCACCGACGAGATCGTGAACACCGCCAGCCCGACCAGGTACATGAGCCTGCGCCCGTACATGTCGGCCAGGCTGCCCCCGGTCAGCAGGAACGCTGCGAGCGTCAGCGCGTAGGCGTCCACGATCCACTGCAGGTCGGAGAAGCTCGAGTTCAGCGCGCGCTGGATGTCCGGCAGCGCGACGTTGACGATCGTAATGTCGAGCAGCAGCATGAACGTGCCGAGGCAGACGGCAACCAGCGCCCACCACTTGTTCCCGCGCTGAACCGGCTCAGCCCGAGCTTGAGCGGTGGCTACCTGCTGGTTCTCTGTCATCTCCGAATCCACAGGACCACAATCGCAGAAATCACAACTGCTGTGGCAGTCAGGGCGGCCAAAGCGCGCGGGCCTGGCACGGATGCTATCCCGCCAACTCCCCGGCTTCGGCCTTGTCGCCGAGTGCGAACCGCCGCTCGCATATGCCGCGTAGTTTCGGGTCGAGTGAGTCCCTGATCAGCGGCCAGTCCTGCTGCAGCAGGCGCGGATTGAGGAACCGCGCGACGTCATTGTGCTGGCCCTGCGTCAGCACGATCCCGTACATTCTCCGCCGGGTAGCAGCGTCGGTTACGTCACACTCGCGCATGCCAGGCCAGGACAGGTGCCGCGGCAGCACGATAACGCCCTGGGTCGGTCCGCGCAGGTCTTCCAGGCGCCGGGGCAAGCGGCCGGCGTGCGGATTCCGCCCGGCCAGCAGGTCAGCTAGAGACATGTGCTCGATTATGGCCGGGCGACGCTCCGTCGGCATGGTAACTCGCTGGTTGGCTATCGCAACGCTGCGCGACGGCCCAGCTGGCCGGGTGGTCCGGCAGGGTAATTCCTGTTTGCGATCGCAACCGAAGGCGGCCCATGATCGGGTCATGACCGCGCCCCGGAGGACCGTGCCGCCCGAGACGCTCAGTTACGCCGCTGTCAGCCTCCGCCGGTGGCGAGCCGACGACGCCGAGCTTTGCTTCCGGCTGGTCAATGAGTCCCTGGAGCACCTGAGGCCCTGGATGCCCTGGGCGGCCAACGGATACGGGCTGGCCGACGCGCGCGAGTACCTCGGCCGGTGCGAGGCGGACTGGGCAGCCAGCACCGCGTTCCAGTACCTCATCCAGGTCGGCGGGAGCCCTGCGGGCAGCGCCGGGCTGATCGCGAGGATCGGGGCGGGCGGCCTGGAGATCGGCTACTGGGTGCACCCCTCTTTCACCGGCCGCGGCGTCGCGACTTCGGCCTCGGCCGCGCTGACCGAGGCCGCGTTCGGTCTGCCGGGCATTGACCGGGTGGAGATCCAGCACGACGAGCTCAACCTGGCCAGCGGCCGGGTCCCGGCCAAGCTCGGGTATCAGCACGTCGGCACGCGCGAATCCAGGTTCGAGCTCGCGCCCGGCGACTCCGGCGTGAGCAAGGTGTGGCGAATCACCCGCTAACGTGGCGCCTGCCACTCCGTCACTACTCCAGGTAGCGCTAGGCTTCCTGCCATGTCCAGTGCCCGGCCGCCGGCCAGATGGCGTTTCCTGGTCAGCCCCCGATGGCTGGCCTGGCATGGCTTCGTGCTGGTCTGCGCCGTGGGCATGCTCTGGCTCGGCGACTGGCAGCTACACCGGGCCCAGAGCGGTAACACGCTGAGCTGGGCATACACGTTTGAGTGGCCGGTCTTCTCGATCTTCGTCCTGGTCTTTTGGGCCAAGACGATCATGGACGAGTGGCGCCATCCCGGTGCGGCGGCCGCCAAGCGGGGGTTCGCCGCGGTCAGCCCGGACGACGCGACCGGCTCGCTCGGCCTGCCGGATGCGGCGCATAACGCCGCCGACGGCGATGCGGACGCTGCCGACGATCCCGAACTTGCCGCCTACAATGCCTACCTGGCCAGCCTGACCAGGCCGAAGCGACCGACGAGGACGCGGCCGGTTCGCGCGGATGACTAGCGCATGGATACCCGACGACAGGAGGTCAGCGGTGCGTAGTGACGCACTCCGGCTGGCAGTACGCGGCTACCGCATCATGGCCTACGTGACCGGCACCATGCTGGTGATCCTCTGCTTTGTCTGCGTGCCGTTGCGGTACCTCGGGCATTACCCGGGACCGGCCGAGGTCGTCGGGGCTGCGCACGGCGTGCTGTACATCATCTACGTCGTAGTGGCGTTCGCCATGACCAGGCTGGTCCGGATGAGGGTCGCCAGCCCCGGCACGATCATCGTGCTGCTGGCGGGCATCTTGCCGGTGCTCACCTTCGTGGTGGAACGCTGGGTGACCAGGAAGTACATCACCCCGGCGCTCGAGCAGGCCGGCGTCAGCCCGCGTGAGCAGCCAGTACTTCGCTGAGCAGCCGGCCGCGCGGCACCGGCCGGGGACTGTGCAGGTACTGCTGCCGGACATACACCTCACCCTGGCGACTGATTCCGGCGTCTTCTCGCCCGGCCGCCTGGACCCCGGTACCCGGCTTTTGCTGGAGACCGCGCCGCTACCGCCCGCTAACGGCGACCTGCTGGACCTCGGCTGCGGCTACGGCCCGCTCGCGCTCGTGTTGGCAAAGCGGGCGCCAGCTGCCCGGATCTGGGCCGTGGACGTGAACGCGCGCGCACTGTCCCTGTGTGAAGGGAACGTGGCCGCCGCCGCGATCTCCAATGTCCGCTGCCTCGCGGCCGACGACCCTGGCTTGCCGGCCAGCTACCAGCTGATCTGGTCGAACCCGCCGATCAGGATCGGGAAGCAGGCCCTGCATGCGATGCTGACGACCTGGCTGGGCAGGCTCGCTCCAGGGGCGGCCGCCTACCTGGTCATCCAGCGCAACCTCGGCTCAGACTCGCTGCAACGCTGGCTGGAGGAATCAGGCTGGCTGACCAACAGGTTCGCGGCGCGGTCCGGCTATCGCGTACTGGAGGTGCGGCGGTGATCGGGGGACCCGCTGGCCCGGCCGGACCGCCTGGCGGCGGGCGTCGCCAGCTCGGCATGACGGACGTGAAGCGACTGAATCGCGGCTGGCGCCGTAGCACCCAGGCGTCTATCAGCCTGCTGCTGGACGGCGTCGGGCAGCCCTTCAATGTCGGCTCTATTATCCGCACCGCCGCGACGTTCGGCGTCCGGCAGATCTGGCTGTGCGGCGACACGGCCCCGCCTGAGCATCCGTCCGCGCGCAAAACGGCGCTCGGTACCGACCGGCTGATCTCCTTCGAGTACGCCCCGTCTGGGGCGGCCGGCGCGCACGCGGCCAGGGATGCCGGGTTCCGGGTGGTCGCGATCGAGCTGGCGAGCGAGGCGGTGCCGCTGCATGAGGCAGACCTGGCCGGCGACGTCTGCCTGGCGCTTGGCAACGAGGACCACGGCTGCTCGGCGGGCCTGCTGGCCGCTGCCGACATAATCGCCTACGTTCCCCAGGTTGGCAGGGTCGGCTCGCTCAACGTGGCGGCCGCAGCGGCGGTCGCCATCGCCGAAGCCCGCCGCCGCGAATGGACACAGCCGGGGGGTAACACCGACGATCCCCGAAATCCCACATAATGAGGGCCGTGCCCTCCGGATACCTTGATCACCCCCGGCCGCTGGCGTTCGCGCACCGGGGCGGCGCCAGCCATCACCCCGAGAACTCCTGGAAAGCCTTCGAGCACGCCGTCGGACTCGGCTACGCCTACCTCGAGACTGACGCGCACGCCACCGCGGACGGCACCGTGGTGGCCTTTCACGACAAGACGCTGGACCGGGTCACCGATGGTGCTGGGAAAATCGCCGAGCTGACGGCCGTGCAGGTGGCAGCGGCCAGGATCGATGGCACAGAACCCATACCGGTGCTGGCCGACCTGCTGATGGCCTGGCCCGACGTCCGCTTCAACGTGGACATTAAGGATGAGCCAGCGATCAGGCCGCTGGTCGAGGTGCTACGGAAGACCAACGCCTGGGACCGGGTCTGCCTGACCTCGTTCTCCGGCCACCGGCTCAATGCCACCCGCAGGCTTCTTCCGCAGCCCGTCTGCTCGGCGACCACGCCTGCTTCGATAGGCGCCATCAGGGCCGGTTTGCCAGCCGGACTCCTGCGCGCCAGCTTCGCCAGCCGGTCAGTCCAGTGCGCCCAGATCCCGGTGCGGATGGCCACGGTGCCGTTCATCCGCCGGGCACATGCCGCGGGGCTCCAGGTGCACGTCTGGACCGTCAATGACGCCGAGACCATGGCCAGCCTGCTCGACCGGGGCGTGGACGGCATCATGACCGATCAGACCGAGAGGCTGCGCGATCTGCTGGTTGGCCGCGGCCAGTGGCAACCCAGAATCGCTCACTAGCAAGGCATTCTCGTCAGATCCGCCGGCCCGCAGGAGATTGGAACTGCCGCCCACCGGGAATCTTGTCCGTGTCCTCACCGTTGGTGAAGTAGTACGGCTGAGCGCCTGGGGAGGCAGTAACAACATGGCCGAGCGAGCACTTCGCGGCACGCGTCTCGGAGCCACAAGCTACGAGAACGACCGTAACACCGACCTGGCGCCACGCCAGGAGGTGGCCTTTGACTGCCCTAAGGGCCACCGCTTCACGGTGCCTTTCTCGGCCGAAGCTGAGCTGCCGACAAACTGGGAATGTCGGATTTGCGGAGCCCTGGCTGTTACAGCCTCCGGCGACCTGCCGGCCGCCAAGAAGATCAAGCCGCCCCGTAGCCACTGGGACATGCTGATGGAGCGGCGCACGATGGCCGACCTAGAGGAAGTGCTGGCCGAGCGGCTCGCCGCCATCAGGGGCCAGCGCGCGCCGACCGAAGCGCCCGAGCCGCGGCAGCCGAGCAGGCACCGCAAGAGCGCCTGACGGCAGGCGGTTATCCGCGATCTGCGCGGAAGTGGCGCGTTATGCCCCACTGGGTCACTCTCAGCAGCGCCTCGGCCACGATGGCCTTGCTCATTTTGCTGGTCCCGCGAGCACGCTCGGTGAACGTGATCGGGACTTCCGCGATGACCTTCGCGGCCTGAGCGGCGCGCGCGGTGAGCTCGATCTGGAAGCAGTAGCCCTGCGACCGGACGTTGTGCAGGCCTAGATCACGCAGCGCTTCAGCTCGGTATGCCCGGTAACCGCCGGTGGCATCGTGCACTGACAGGCCGAGCGCCATCCGCGCGTACGCGTTCCCGCCACGGGAGAGGATTTCCCGTGACCGGGGCCAGTTGCGGACCGTGCCTCCCGTCACCCACCGGGATCCGACGACGAGGTCCGCCGTGGCAAGGGCCGCGAGCAGGGCGGGCAGCTCTGCCGGATCATGCGACCCGTCGGCGTCCATCTCCACCAGCGCGCCGTAGCCGCGATCCAGCGCCCAGCCGAAGCCGGCCAAGTAGGCCGCGCCGAGTCCAGCCTTCTGCGTCCGGTGCAGGACCTGCACATGCTCGTCGGTCAGCGCGAGCTTGTCAGCCAGATCGCCGGTGCCGTCCGGGCTGTTGTCATCGACGATCAGCAGATCCGCGTCGGGCACCGCCGCCCGTATTCCGGCCACGATGTCTTCGAGGTTCTCCCGTTCGTTGTACGTCGGGATGACCACGGCGACCGGCCCGATCGGAGCCCATCCCCCGTCGCGACCAGCCATCAGCGTGCCACCGTGCGCGGCCCGGACCCCGCACGCAGCCGCGTCACCCATGCGGCCGAAGCCCGTTCCCGCATCCGGTACCTCCGCGTCCCGGCCGGCCTCACTGCCTTGTGCCAGGCCCGGCCCGCCTAGCACATCACAACTCGGCGGGCGCTCCCCAGCGATTGCCGAAGTCCATGCCGGGAAGAGGGCCTGGGAAATCCCTTCGGACCGGAGTGCGTCCCGTCGGTAACGGGCTTGCTCTCCGTTGTCTACTGGGTACCCAGGCCCCTCCCGGATCCAACCCCCCGCCCAGCCAGGGCTCGGGCCTGTCGCGCAATGCGCGGAGCCGAACTGGTGGCCACCTCACGGCGCGGCCAACGGCCCGGCTGACCTTCCCTGACCTAGTGGCCCGGTGCTGGACTGCGCAGTAACCTACCGCCGATCGGCGCGATGTCAACCTGTCCTGCCAGGACTGATACCCGTTAGCGATCTGCGGCAGGGCCGTCCTGACGGGCCTGTTCGCGGATGTCCCGCGGCGTTACGATTGAGGTCCCCGTAACGCGTGAGGGCGCCCATGACAAGGTTGTCAGCGACAGGCTGCCGGTGCCTGGTTTCACCCTTATTCGCGCCAATTCTGTATGGGACTCGCGACTTGCGGCACGTACAGTCATCATCAAGCGTCCGGCATGGCGCCAGGCGCTGTATTCAGTTCCGGCCTGGAGGACGAGAATGACAGAGAGTTCGGAGATGCAGGTCTCTGAGTCCCAGATCGCCGTTCACTGGCGCGAGGAAGAGTATTACCCGCCGCCGGAGAAGTTCGTGCAGCACGCCAACGCCAACAATCCCGCGATTCTCGACAGGTTCACCGAGGATAAGTTCCCGGACTGCTTCACCGAGTACGCCGACCTGCTGACCTGGGACAAGCCCTGGGACACGATCCTCGATACGAGCAACGCGCCATTCTTCAAGTGGTTCGTCGGCGGCAAGCTGAACGCGTCGTACAACTGCGTCGACCGGCACGCCGCAGCCAATCCGGACAAGACCGCGATCAGCTTTGTCCCCGAACTAGAATCCGACGATTACGTTCACATCAGCTACGGCGAGCTACTGCGTCAGGTCAATGAGTTCGCCGCATTGCTGCGCGACTTCGCTGGCCTGAAGGCAGGCGATCGGGTCACCCTGCACATGCCGATGGTGCCCGAACTACCCGTGACGATGCTCGCGTGCGCGCGGCTCGGAGTCATCCACTCAGAGGTGTTCGGCGGCTTTAGCGGGCATGCCTGCGGCACCCGTATCGCGGACTCAGGCAGCCGGGTGCTGATCACTATGGACGGCTACTACCGGGCCGGCGCGCTTACCGATCACAAGGTCAAGGCCGACGAGGCGCTCGCGGAAGCGGCGAAGGAAGGCCAGGAGGTGGACAAGGTGCTCGTCTGGCGGCGCCACCCCGGCCAGTATGCCTCGGCCACTCCCATGGTCGACGGCAGGGACTTTTTCGTCGATGAGCTTCTTGCCGGCTTCCGGGGCCAAGTCGTCGAGCCGGTGTCGATGCCGGCCGAAGCCCCGCTCTTCCTGATGTACACGAGCGGGACCACGGGCCGCCCAAAGGGCTGCCAGCACAGCACCGGCGGCTACATGTCGTACGTGGCCGGCACGTCGAAGTACTACCAGGACATTCACCCCGACGACGTGTACTGGTGCATGGCCGACATAGGCTGGATTACCGGTCACTCTTACATCGTCTACGGGCCGCTCGCCCTCGGCACGACGACGGTGATCTACGAGGGTGTCCCCAACTACCCGGACGGCGGCCGACCTTGGCGGATCGCCGAGAAGCTGGGTGTCAACATCTTCCACACCTCGCCGACCGCGATCCGGATGCTGCGCAAGGTCGGCCCGGAAGAGCCGAGGAAGTACAACTACAACTTCAAGTCCATGACAACCGTGGGTGAGCCAATCGAGCCCGAAGTGTGGCGCTGGTACTACTCCGAAGTCGGCAAGGGCCAGGCTGCGATCACCGACACGTGGTGGCAGACCGAGAACGGCGGGTTCCTCGGCAGCACACTGCCTGCCCTGCAGCCTATGAAGCCCGGCAGCTGCGGCCCAGGCGTGCTCGGCATCTACCCGGTGATCTACGACGAGGACGGCCAGGAGGTCCCGGCCGGCAGGGCGGGCAACATCTGCATCCGCAACCCCTGGCCTGGCATATTTCAGACCATTTGGGGCGACCCCGAGCGGTTCCTGAGCACCTACTACCGGAAATACAACAAGGACCCGCAGAGCAAGGACTGGCGCGACTGGCCGTACTTCGCCAACGACGGCGCGGTGCAGGCGGCCGACGGCTATTACCGGATCCTGGGCCGGGTGGATGACGTGATCAACGTGGCCGGCCACCGGCTCGGCACCAAGGAGATCGAGTCCGCCGCCCTGACCGTCAACGAGGTCGCCGAGGCGGCTGCGGTCCCGGTGATCGATGACATCCGAGGCCGCGTGGTGGAGGTGTATGTGGCGCTGAAGCCAGGCTTCGAGCCGGGGAAGGATATGGAGGACAAGGTCAGCAAGGCGATCGAGACTGTGATCGGCAAGATCGCCCGGCCGAAGAACGTGTGGATCGTGCCGGACATGCCCAAGACGCGATCCGGCAAGATCATGCGCCGCGTCATCGCATCGGTGTCCAACTTCGCCGACGTGGGCGACGTCACCACCCTTGCGAATCCGGAGATCGTCGAAGACATCCGGCACCACGTGCAGGCCGCGAAGGCGGCCAAGGGCGACCTGCCCCGCGAGCTCACCGAGATGGAGTATGAGGAGATCCGCAAGTTCGGCGAGGAGGGCTAGCACGCAATCCCCGCGACGGCCGCCAGCCTGCGGGCTGGCGGCCGCCTTGGGTCAAGCCGAGCTGGGCCAGGTGTGCACGGGCTGGTTGGTGTGCATGTGCTCGATGTAGCGCTGAGTCATCAGCCGCAGCGCCTCGTCGCGATCGGCCGCGGTCCGCTCGGTGATTGCCGATACCGTCTCGATCTGCCACGCCGAACCCGTGCAGGCGGTCAGGCACCGCTGCTCGATGATGCCGAGCAGGCGATCGATGTGAACCCGGTCCGCGCCCCACCTCCTCAGTCCCTCGCGCGCCATCGGCAGCAACCGGCGCAGGACCAGTTCCGCGGCCGGCGCTTCGCCCAGTCCGGGCCAGTACAGCAGCGCGCCGATGCCGTGACGCGCGGCCGCGTGCAGGTTCTCGGCGGCCGTCGTGAAGGACATCTGCGTCCAGACCGGGCGCTCTGATTCCGCCAGCACGCGGACCAGGCCGTAGTAGAAGGCGGCGTTCGCCATGGTGTCGGCGACCGAGGGCCCGGCTGGCAGGACCCTGTTCTCCACCCGGAGGTGCGGTTTGCCATCGACGACCGCGTAGACCGGGCGGTTCCAGCGGTAGACCGTCCCGTTGTGCAGGCTCATCTCGGCAAGCTGAGGGCAGCCGCCGCTGTCGAGCACCGATTGCGGATCCTCGTCGTCGCAGATCGGCAGCAACGCCGGGAAATACTGGATGTTCTCCTCGAACAAGTCGAACACCGAGGTGATCCAGCGCTCGCCGAACCATACCCTTGGCCGCACTCCCTGCCGTTTGAGCTCGTCCGGCCGAGTGTCCGTGGCCTGCTCGAACAGCGTGATCCGGGTTTCGTGCCACAACTGCCGGCCGAACAGGAACGGGGAGTTGGCGGCCAGCGCCACCTGCACGCCGGCGATGGACTGGGCGGCGTTCCAGTAACTCGCAAAGGCATCGGGACTGACCTGCACGTGAAGCTGCACGCTCGTGCAGGCTGCCTCGGGCGTAATGCTGTCGGCGTGGGTGAGGATCTGCTCGGCGCCGTCGATCTCGATCCGAATGTCCTCACCGCGAGCCGCGAAGATCTGCTCGTTCAGCACCTTGTACCGCTCGTTCGCTGACATCGCGCCCGCGTCCACGTCGGCCTTGCGTAGCGTCGGCAGGATGCCGATCATCACCAGCCGGCTGCCAATGCCGCGCGCCTTCTGGTCCCCGGCGTTGAGGCTGGCCCGGATTTCTTCCTCCAGGCTGCCTAGCGCATCACCGTCGAGCAACCGGGGCGGCACGTTGATCTCGAGGTTGAACTGACCCACCTCGGTGGCCCAGGACGGATCGGCGATCGCGTCCAGGACGTCCGCATTCTGCATGGACGGCGCGCCATTGTCGTCTACCAGGTTCAGTTCGATCTCCTGGCCGACCAGGCATGAGTCGGCCTCGAACAGGCTGTCGCGGAGCATCCGCGCGAACACGTCCAATGAGCGCGCCAGCTTAGCCCGGTAGGTGCGCCTGTCCTCGCCGGTGATCTTGACGGGCTGGATGTCGCGACCCATCAGGCAGCCTCCAGCCTTCTGCTCTCGTCGCTGACCCACAGGCCCAGCAACCCGCGCAAGTGCGCGATGAACTGGTCATGCTCATCCGGCGGATAGACCGACCGCACCGTATCGATGAGCAGCTGATCGAAATCGCGACTCGCAACCCAGTCCAGCACGATCTCGTCGAGGTGCGGCAGAACGGTTTGGCAGAAGTCGTGATACTCCGCCGCCTGGAAGTAGCCGTCGGAGAGCTCACGGTAGGCCGCCAGCTTGTCCGCATACGACAGCCCGAGGTCGTCCGCGATCGCGAAGTACTGGTCAGCAGCCACGTCAAGCCTCGGCTTGCGGCCCGAGACCAGCGCAAAGACGCACCATCTGACCAGGGCCTTCAGCGCCCACGGGAAGTAGTAGTGCAGGCTGGTCAAAGACACGTCCGGGCATGCGTTCGCGTAGTCGATCGGATAGACCTGACCGTCTTTCACCAGCGTCTCGCACGAGTTGAATTCCCACCGGAAAAAGGCGTTGACCAGCCGGCCGATCGTCACCACCTCGGCGCCCACCTGTGCCGACAGGAACTCGTGGTCGACCGCGTAGCGCTCGTGCATCGGCAGTTCCGGGCGGAACCGCATGACCATCGTCTCGGCGCCGATCGACAGCGACCGGGCGAACACGTCATAGTCGACGGCCGCCTGCAGATGCATGAGCATCTCGCCGCTCTGGTCATAGGCCGCGTGCAGCTCGGCAGCGTTATGGATCCGGGAGACCCCGCGCCAGGCTCCCCCGTCGTAGGGCTTCATAAACAGCGGATAGCCGATCCCTTCGGCGATGGCATCGAGATCAAACGGCCGGTTGTAGCGCGCCGCCGTGTAGGCGTAGCGAGCGTTATCCACCGGGTTCTTGTACGGTACGAGCACTGTCTCTGGCACCTTCAGGCCCAGCCGGATCATCGCGCAGTAGGCCGCGTGCTTTTCCATCGACTGGAAGGTGAACGGACTGTTCAGCAGGTACACGTTGTCCATCAGCGCGACCTTCTTCAGCCACTCCCGCGGCACGTAGTACCAGTACGCGAGCCGGTCGATGACCAGGTCGTAGCGGGGCCGGTCACGCAGCCCGAATGGCTCGATCGTGATCCGCTCGCAGTCGAAGGCATGGCTAACCCCGGCCCGGCCTGGCACCGGGCCGAGCCTGCGCACGATCTCCTCGAACGCTGCTGGCCAGTCCTCCTCGGTTCCTAGCAGCAGGCCGATCAGGTGCCGTTCAGTTGGCATAGGGGCTCCACTCATCAGCAGAATCTCGGCAGGTGATGCGCAAGCTGGGCACGCCACGACGGCCAGTCGTGAGGCACGTCGTGACCCCACAGGTCGAGCTCATGCCGGATGCCCTTACTCGCGAGCAGGGCGGCCAGTTGCTTGGTGCTCTCCAGCGATCCCGTGGTGTCCTCCCACTGGCCCTGGCCGCATACGAGCAGGAGACTGACTCGGCCGCGCATCCAATCGAGGTGATCGCCGTGCAAGTTCGCGACATAGTCCACCGGGTTGTTGAAGTACGCGGCGGTGCCTCGCTCGCCCCCGCCCTGCCAGGAGGCCGGGTCGTAGTTGCCAGAGAAACACAGTGCCAGCGGGAAGAGGTCAGCCCGCTTGAGCGCGAAGTTGGCCGCGTGAAACGCGCCGAGGCTGCAGCCCAGAGTCATCACCTCGGCTGCTCCCCCGCAATCCGCATAGATCCACGGCACCACCGAGCCGAGGATCCACGACTCGTAGCCGCCATGACGGCGGGCCCGATCCTCCAGCGAGATGTCGCGATTGGACCACGAGGCCGCGTCGTAGCTGTCGACGCAGTACATCTTCAGCCGCCCGGCGTCGATCAGGCCCGCGATCGCGCCGATCATGCCATTGTGCTCGAAGTCACGCGCCCGGCCCTGCTCGGCCGGGAACACCAGCACCGGCCGGCCCCAGTGGCCGTAGCGAACCACCGTGCCGGGCGCGCCGATCGCGTCCGACCACAGCTCCGCCACCTGCCCGCTCACCGGCACACATCCCGGAGCAGATGGCTGAGGTGGGGATCGAAAGCGTCGCGCCAGGCGGTGTAGTTATGCAGGTCGCTCAGCTCATGGAGGGTAACGGGGTAGCCCCGGCCGGCCAGTGTCTGCGCCATCACGCGGTTGTTCGGGGCGTTCTCTTCGCTCGCACCGCACGTCAGCACGACCGGCACCACCCTGGCGGGCAGACCCCCGGAGTGCAGCCGGGCCGTGAACCTGGTGATGCGCCGGTAGTGCGGGAACCACCGCTCCTGGCTGTCCAGACGGGGCATGAAGAAGCTGCCCGACTGGAGAAACAAGGCGTCGAACGTATCCGGGTAGCGGCAGTACGCGTGCAGCATCGCCAGGCCGCCGAGGCTGGTGCCCATCCCGATCCGCGCGGTGGTGGCGAGCTGGCTGGTCAGCGCGGGAATCATCGCCTGGCGCAGAGCCCGGGCGTATCGCGGGTTAGCGGAGTACCAGTCGTCGCGCGGTCCGGGCGCCAGCAGTGCCGCGCGCACCGGCGGCAGCCAGGCCCCCGCCAGGCCGGCCGACAGGTACCGGGTGAGGTCCGCCAGCGTGTCGTACTCTGGTCCGTCGTGCACGACGAGCAGGGGCAGCGGCTCGGAATCCGGTACCCCGGCCGGGCCCCAGACCCGCGCGGCGAGCAGGCCTTCAGGCGCGGGGACCTCGACGGCACGGCTGGCGGCGGGCCCGGCCGGAGCCCGGAGCCAGTCAGGCGGGCAGTAGCCGGGAAACTCCAGCACGCTCTTGGGCCCGAACGCACCCTGAACCGTCAGCGAGTTACCGGGGTCGAGTACTGCCTCGTGGCGGCCATCTGGATAGCGGAACTCGAGCAGGTACTCCAGCCGGCTCACCGGTGGCCGCTCCAGAGTTAGGACCCAGCCATCGCCGGTCCGGCGGAAGTCCAGCAGGCCGGGCGCGAGCCGAAGGTCGGTCTGCAGGCGGATCCCCGCTATCGGGTACTGCGGGCCGACCACCCGGAAGGTCGCGCCGCGCTCGTCCGCCCAGGCACCTGCCCCGGCCACGTCCGGAGCGACTGACTCGGCAGGCATGTCGACCCTCCGCGGCGGCACCTTCGCATACCGCTGGTGGCTGGACTACCACGGCGTATATGCCATTACTCGCCCATGGTGCCCGCTCCGAGCTGCGGTGACAATGCTTCGGTCAGCCCGCCTCGGTCAGCCCGCCGTGATCAGCCCAGCCCGGCCAGTTCCTTCGCCAGCGGCTCGAGCACGGCCGGCGTCAGCGGCGGCCGGAAGTAGACGATCGCTAGCTCGACCCCGGCCTGGCCGAGCGCGGCGGCCGTCGCCGCGGTCTCGGCCGGATCCCCGGTGTACGCCACGTGGCTGGACAGCAGGATCTCGGCCGGGTCCCGCCCAAGATCCGCGCAGTGCTGATAGAGCACATCGCGCTTGTGGCTGAACTCCGCCGGGCTGCCGCCGAGGAAGTTCCAGTGCTGGGCGAACCGCGCCGCCGTGCGCAGCGTCCGCTGTTCGCCGCTGCCGCCGATGCAGATCGGCGGGTGCGGCCGCTGCACCGGCTTGGGCTCGCACCGCGCGGCGGTCAAGTGGTAAAACTTCCCGGCGAAGTCCGTCGTCTCCTGCGTGAGCAGGCCGGTGATCACCTCGCAGGCCTCCTCGAGCCGGTCGCTGCGCTCCCGCGGCGTGCCCAGCTCGATGCCGTAGGCGCCCGACTCCTCGGTGTTCCAGCCTGCGCCGATGCCCAGCTCCAGGCGGCCGCCCGAGACGATGTCGAGCGTCGCCGCCATGTTGGCCAAGACCGCCGGATGCCGGTAGTGCACGCCGGTGACCAGCGTCCCCATCCGCAGCCGCCGTGTCGCCTGCGCCAGCGCGGTGAGCGTGACCCAACCCTCCATGCACGGGCCAGCGTGATCATCGGTGATCGGGTAGAAGTGGTCGAAGGTCCACCCGGACTCGTAAATCTCGATGTCATCGGCCGCGCGCCACATCGAGAGCATGGCGTCCCAGGTGGTGTGCTGCGGTGAGGTCTTGAAGGCGAAGCGCATGAGTCCAAATCTACGCTGCGGCGCTGGATGCAGTCTCGGATTGAAGGATGGCCTGGTCGCGGCCGCCAAAGCCGACGTCATCTCGCTGACGGCGTTCGAGGTCGGCCTGTTCTGGCTGCTCATGCAGGTCGGCATGATCATCGGATTCGTCACGTCCTGGCCCGCAAACGTGTGGCTTGTCAAGCGCGGCATCGCCGGGTACGAAGGATCAGCTACCGGGGCTGCGACGGGCTTCGAGTGGCTTGACGAGGCGGAGAATCAGGAATCCGGGCTCTCTGGTTAGCTTCTGGTAGTCCTCGGGATAGCGCTCGCGCATCGTGTCTGCCGGCCGGGGTTCGATAACCTTCTCGATGAGGAATCCAGCATCGGTGGCGTAGCCGCACAGCGCGGACAGCGGCTCGCGCCAGAAACGCACTGCCTGGTCGCCTGACGCGGTGTGCCAGATGTCGGTCTCCACCTTCACGTCGAAATAAGATCCGCCCTTGCGCAGCCAGTCCATCGTCGGGTGCTGTGTGGATGCAACCAGCGCGCCGCCAGCAGTCAGGACGCGGCAGAACTCGGCAAACGCGACTGCGCGGTCGTCGGCGTAGTGAATGGCAAGGGCACAGACGACTAGGTCGAACGCGCCATCGTCGTAGGGCAGCGGTTTGCCGAGGACGCCACGATGGACCTGCGCGCGGTCCGCGATCCGAGCCCGGGCCAGGTCCACCATCACCGGGCTCGCGTCAAAGGCCGTCACGTCGGCCCCGCGGGCCACCAGTTCCTTCGTGTAAAGCCCTGGCCCGCAGGCCGCATCCAGCACGCGCAGGCCGCGGACCGGCCCCAGCGCGGCGAGAACCGCCGGACGGTCGTAGTGGGCGTTGTACGGGCTGTCAGCAGCGTGCTGCTGATAATCGCGGCCCATCGTGTCGTAGACCGACCACATCCGCTCATCCACCCAGGTACCTTAGCCGAACTGGCCGGGCTGGTAGTCCCCGGCGGGCTGCCGGACGATGACGTTCATGCGGTTGTAGGCATTGATAACGGCGATGACCCCCACCAGCGCGGCGAGCTGGTCATCGTCGTAGTGCTTGGCCGCGTTCGCCCAGGCCTCATCGGTGACACCACCAGCTGCGTCGGCGATGCGGGTGCCCTGCTCGGCGAGTTCCAGTGCGGCCCGCTCGGCCTCGGTGAAGACGGTCGCCTCCCGCCACGCCGCGACCAGGTTCAGCCGCTGCTGGCTTTCCCCCGCGTTCAGGGCGTCCTTGGTGTGCATGTCGGTGCAGAAGCCGCAGCCGTTGATCTGGCTGGCCCTGAGCTTCACCAGCTCCTGCGTCGCGGCGGGCAGGGCTGAATCTCGCAGAACGGCCCCGGCCGAGTTGATGTGCTTGACGAACTTCATCGTCAGGGTGCTGCCGAGGTAATCGAAACGGGCTTCCATCGTCATCTCCTTGCCGTTTGCTGCGGGTCACTGCCTGAGCCGGTGGCCCGCTGAATGGTGTGCTCTTCTCATCGGTACGACGACACAACCCCCCCGAATGTGAGGCGACGGCGGGGTGGCGTCACATTCCGGTTCGGTATCTCGTCGACACTGGTGAGGGCAGATGCGAACACGTAAGGCAGCACCATGAGCACCCCATCCGGGCCAGGACAGGACCGGCCCGACCCAGGCCTGAACGCGGTCATGAGCGAGCGGCGACAGCTGGTCAACCTGGCCTACCGGCTGCTGGGCTCACTGGCCGATGCCGAGGATGCCGTCCAGGAGACCTACGCCCGCTGGTACGCCATGACGCCGCAGCAGCAGGACGCCATCGAGAACCCTGGGGCCTGGCTGACCACGGTCGCCAGCCGAGTCTGCCTGGACCTGCTGGGCTCGGCTCGGGCCCGGCGGGAGCGCTACGTGGGCGAATGGATCCCTGAACCGCTGCCCGACCCGGCCGAATGGATCAGCGGGCGGCACGGCGGCGGCACGGCCGACCCTGCCGACCGGGTCACCCTGGATGAGTCGGTCAACATGGCCTTCCTCGTCGTCCTCGAATCGATGACCCCGGCCGAGCGCGTCGCGTTCATCCTGCACGATGTCTTCGGCTACCCCTTCGCCGAAGTGGCCCAGATAACCGGCCGTACCCCGGCGGCATGCCGCCAACTGGCCACTTCAGCCCGCCGCCGCGTCCGCGCCGCGCAGGCTCCCTCGACCCCGGGACCCCGGCAAGCCGTCCTCGTCCGGGAATTCAAAAAGGCATGGGAAGCCAACGACATCGACGCCCTCATCGGCCTGCTCGACCCCTGCGCGACGGTGACGGCCGACGGCGGCGGCCTGGCCAGCGCAGCGCTTCGCCCCATCGAGGGCGCCGACCAGATCGCCCGCTACCTGGCCGATATTGCCCGCCGGGCACCCAGCAACATGACGATCCTGGAGCGCATGGTCAACGGCCAGCCCGGCCTGGTAGCCCAGCAAGACGGCGTGACGGTGACGGTGCTGGCGTTCGACGTCGCAGCCGACCGGATCAAGCACATCTGGGCAATACGCAACCCCGACAAGCTCCGGCCCTGGACGACAAGCTGACCCGCGTCGGCAATGGCACCGCCCAGGCGCGGCTCCTGAGCGGGCGGCACCTGGGCGGTGGGTGGCCGGAAGACTGCGCTAGGCGCCGAACACGGCTCCGGCGCTCATGCAGTCCCTGATTGTCAGCGTGCAGACGGTCTGGCCGAGCCCATTCGTGCCGGCCAGTACGCGGGTGGCCTTCGGCACGCCGCCCACGTAGGGGACGAGAACGCCGGCGCCGAAGTCGTGCAGGCCGGCGATGCCATTGCCCGCGAGCAGGCAGTCGCCCTCGGCAGCGCAGCCCACGCCGTAGAGGTACTCGGTGCCGGCCACCACCGTGGTCGTGCCCGCTACCCCTCCGGTCAGCGTCGCGACGATCCCCTGCTCGGTGCTGTTCTCGCCGACCGCGACGCAGTTGCCGACCGTCGGGCAGTCGAGTCCGTTGAGGTACCACGCGTTTGCGACGTTGACCGCCGCGGCCGGAGTGCCCGAGGTGATGGGCACGATCGCGGGCACGTAGTTAACCAGCCCGGCCGCATAGCACTGCGTGGCGGTCGGGCAGGAGATCGCGTTCAGCCACGGAGTGTTCCCATCGTTCGGGACTTCCGCGGGCGCCGACGCCCTGCCGTTGGTGATCGTGGTGACCGCGCCAGCGTCGCCGGAGTTGTCATAGCCGACTGCATAGCAGGTCGTAGCCGCCGGGCACGCGATGCCGTACAGCCCGATGAAATCGGGCAGCCTGGTGACCGATGCCGGCTGCCCGTTGACCACGCGCACGAGCACCGCCTCGTCGAGGGAGCTAGCCGCCAGCCCGACGGCATAGCAGACCGTGGCGCTTGCGCAGCTGACCGACTCCAGATCGGAGGTGCCGGGAACGTCGATAGCGGCCGGGTCGCTCGAGGCGACTACACCCTCGCCAGCATTGTTGTTGCCCACCGCTATGGTCCGGCCGCTGGGGAAGCGGTACACGCCTTGCAGCGCGAGCGTGCCGCCGACGACCCGGTCCCGGCGGAAGTCGGTGCTGACGAGTGCCCCGTGCAGGGTCGGACGGGCGTGCCCGTGCCCGCGGCCGTGGCCTTGCCCGGGTTCGGACACGAGCGCGCCGCCGAGGCTGCCGTTGGCTGGATTGGCCGCGTTCCCGATATAAGGGAAGCCGTATGCGTGCTCGATCGAGCGCAGCACGCCGGACGTGTTTACCGGCGTTGAGATGGCGCCCGTGCCCCGGTCGTGGGCCGAGATCACGACCAGCGGTATCTGGCCGCCGCTCGCGCCGCCGTTGCCGCCGGAGTCGTTGTAGCCGGTGTCGTAGAGGATGACGATCTGACCATCGTGGCGGTACCAGGGCGTCGCCATGATCCGCGGCAGTTCCCCGGCCAGCCAGGAGTCGCCCGAGTTCATCGTGCCGTTATCTCCGCCGCTATTCACCAGGTCGGGCACGACCCAGTTGAAGTCCGGCGGGCGTGGGCCGGACAGGTCAGAAAGCAGCGGGCCGAAGTTCGAGATGTGCTTGCACTGCGTCTTGAAATCCGCGAAGTAGCGGAACGAGTTGTGCCAGTAGGGATAGTTCCCGCTGCCGTCGCCCTGGTCGCAGCCAGACTCATCGCCCTGGTAGTAGGCGTGCCACGAGAGCCCGCTCGCCTCCAGCTGATTGACGATCTTCTCGTGGTGGAAGTTGGAGCAGCCCTTGTCAGTAATGTCGCAGTCGGAGGTTATACCGAGGTTGGATCCCGCGAGCAGCTCGATGTAATTCGGCAGGCTCGGGTAGTGCCAGCCATAGGCCTGCGTGAAGTCGGCGTACTCGCGTGCCATCTGGTTGAGCTCGGGCATCGCCGGGCTGGCGGCCATCTGGCTGTAGTCGGTGTTCTCCATCCAGATGACCATGACGTGCGGGGCGCTGTGCCGCGGTTGGCTCGCGCGGGCAGACGCGGCTACCGTGGCGCCCGCGGCGCCTGCCGTCATTCCCACTGCGAGTGCGGCGGCGCTGAGAACCGTGCCGGCCAGCCGCAACGCGCGCGGCCTTCTCCGGAATGCAGGCATGCGGTACCTCCTTCGCCGGAAACTAGGGTCCCGACGATAACGGCGCCGACATGGCCTGCAGCGGTCCGCCAAGTGGCCATCGCCTTACCAGCGGATCGCCCAAGGGCCGTCGGGGCTGGTTCGGGCCTGCCAGCACAAGCAAGGCACTGGGCGAAGGTACGCCGGCGGTGAGCCGGCAAGGCCGAGCGTATCCGCGCGACAATCCGAGCCCATCCGGCGGCCGTTATCCTTGCCGCGCGTCGATCTTAGTGATCAGCGTGTCGAGCACCTTGTCCTGGGCGAGCAGGTGCTCCTGGATCTTGACGGCTTCGTGCAGCACGGCATCGGCGTCGTTGTAGGTTGCCTCGGACCGCTTGTCTGCAGCCGCGGCGAGCACGTTCTGGCCGACGATGATGACCGACAGCAGGACCAGCTGGAGGAAGGTCTGGGAGATCCACGACACCAGCGTGACTGCGTTACCGGATCTGATCGCCGAGGGCAGGCTCACCAGAGCCAGCGCGGCGAAGGCATAGGCGCACCACATCGTGCCCACGCCGTTGGTGACCTTGACCGCGAACCACGCATTGAACCGCTGTGCGGGACTGTCACGCGGCAGCTGATCCATTGCCTTGACTGGGCCGGGGGCCTGCCCGGCGAGCTTCTCCCTCGTCCGGTGATGAGGCACGTACTTATAGATCGACACGTCTGCCATCGGTGCAGCCCTCTCGCTCGCAGCATGGCCGCGGGAATCCGCGGCAGGCACCCAGTCGATCACGCCGCGGCGGTGCGGCCGATCAGCTGGGTGTCCGGCAACCCATCGGCGATGCCCGGCGACTGCGAACTCGTCGGCTTGGCCACCGGGGTTTCAGAGGAGGTCTCACCGCCAGGGTTCAGCCGGGCTTCGGGCCATTACCACCTCGGTGTCGCCCGGCCAGTCCCAGAAAGTACCGTCGGCAGAACGGTTCGCGAGCAGCGCCCGCACCTCCCCGGCGAAGTCGTCGAGACGATCACCGAACAGGTGCGGCGCCGAGGATGAGAGGGAAAAGTAGCCGGATAGGACGCTCTCACGATCTCGCAGCAGGTCGGGGATGCCTGGGACGAAGAATTGCTGCGGAACACCGAAGCGAGTCCGGGCCAGCACATCCTCGAAGCGGTGAGTTCGTTCTGGAGCGGTGCCTTGGCCGGCGCGCCGAGTGCGTCGAGGTCGCGTTGCGTGCTCTTGGCCGGGGCGCCGCCGCAGACCGGGCACTGGACCGGGTTCGTTGTCGCTTCGACGGGCAGCGGTGGAACGAGCTGTTCATGGGTGCGCCGCCAGGTGGCAAACCCTGCCCCACTGCCGAGCACAGGTATGGCGGATATTGCACGCAACGCCGTCTGTCGGAGCTCTTGTCAGGGGTGCAGTGAGGGTTCCACGCTCTGCGGGGAGTCTGGCCAGTAATGGGCCGACCGGGCGGCGGCGGCCACGATAGCGGCGCCGTCGAGTTCGGTGATCCTCAGCTCGATGCCGCCGAACGGCCACTCGACCGCGAACTCGAAGTTCTCAGCTGGCGGCGATGGCCACAGCCACAGCCCGAACCCGCTGAAACCAAGCTCGCGGCCGTGCATGCCACCGCTGCCCGGTGACCACGACAGCAGCGGGCCCGTCGGATCCCCGGACGCCGGTGTCCTGCGGTGGTGCTGGCCGATCGTGGTGGCCTTCGCGCCGGCCGGGTAGCGTACGCCCAACCGCAGCAGCTTGTCCGGCAGCCGCGCGCCGCCGCGCGATCCAGGGAAGTCGGCGTGCGCAGACATGAGAAGATCCCACCAGTTGTCCTCGGACAACGTGCCCTGCCTGCAGACGACCTCCACGTCGAGCATGCAGCCGGAGCTGAAAGCCCGGATTACCGGCACGCGCACCACGACGTTGGCGCTGCGGGCCACTGTCCGTTCAACGGCCAGTACAACGCCGGCCTCCAGCGCAGGCGGGCCGGACCACGGCGGAAGTTCTGGCAGTCTGCGGGGCGCCGACTCCTCGCCGGCCGGCAACGGCTCGAAGAACATGACTTCACGGTATTCCTCCCCGCCAGCAGACCACGCACATGCAGGCAGGGATTTCCGGACCGAGGACGACCCGACCGCCCAATCTGGACCGCCAATCTCTTCACTATCGCGGACCTGCTGGCCGCCCATGGCAGAGACGGTTGTCATCCGGGGGCGAGGTCGAGGTGCCGGCGCATTGCGCGACGATGGTTAACGAGCTTTGATCAAGCCGTGTCACAGCTCGGGTGAGTTACCGCGAAGATCTGCCAGCCATCTCCCGCGCCATGGAGCTGATGACTGCCCCGGTCGCTGAAGCTGCACCCGGATCCGGCCACCAGATCTCGGACTGTGCGCGAGACGAGGATTTCGCCGGGCTGGGCTAGGCCGGCCACGGTCCGGGCGATCTGCAGCGCCGGGCCCGAGATCTCCTCCCCTGCCAGCGCTACCTCCCCGGTATGGATCCCGCTGCGTGCCTCGTAACCAGGCGGTGCTTGCATACGGAGCGCGAGCGCGCACCGGATCGCCCGGCCGGGTGCGCTGAAGGTGGCCAGAATGCTCTGACCCGACTCCGCGACTAGCCGACCGCCGTGATCCTGGACCTGCTTCCCGGCCAGCGGCGCCGCGTCCGCCACCAGGATCGTCGCGAGCACCCGCTCGGGCTCGTGCGGCTCCGCTGCGGCAGCCAGGAACGCAGCAATCTCACCGAACAGGGCATCGCTGTCGCCGCTGCCGGCGAAGCGTAGCGAGTGATCCCCTGGCTGCTCGAAGTAGCGGGCTCCGGCGATGTGCGATGCGAGGTAGCGGCCGTGACACGGCGGTGTGATGCGGTCGCCCAGCCGCTGGATCACGAGCGCCGGCACACGGATGGCGGGTAGCACGTCCCGGACGTCGATCTCGCTGATGATCGCGAGCATCCGGAGAAAGGCGCCAGGCGTTGCCGCCAGCCGCTCGAACCGGGCGAACAGCTCGCGCGCGTGCCGGGACTCTGCGTGGCTGGGAAGATACCAGTCGATGCTGTCGCCTTGGCCCCAGCGGTTCGCCGCGATCTCGCCCAGCGCGCCGAACATTTCCCGGGCGCGCTCCCCGCACGGGTACTCCGGGGCCGGCAGCCAGCGGGCCGCCGCCGAGCCGAGAATCAGCGACGTCACGTGCTGCGGGTAAGCCGCAGCGAAGAGGATGCTCATAGGCGCGCCCTCGGAGTAGCCGAACAGCACGGCCCGCTCCGAGGCGGCAGCGCGCATCACTGCCCGGACGTCGCCTATGCGCTCGTCCAGCGACGAGTCGCCGACAGCCCGGTCCGACAGCCCGGTGTCGCGCTTGTCGAACAGGATCAGCCGGCCGAGCGTCGCCAGCCGCTGAAAGAAACCCGCTGTGTCAGCTTCTTCCCAGAGCAGGTCAAGATGGCTCATCAGGCCGGGAACAAATACGATATCCCGGTCGCCGTGCCCGAGGACCTGATAGGCGATGTGCACGCCGTCCGGGGTCAGCACGTACCGGGTCTGCGGCGCGGTGATTCGCGCGCCGCTGCCGGGGCTCACCGCCGGTCGCTCCAGTCCCGGATCCTGCCGCAGTATGCGGCCGTGCAGGTCGCGCAGCAGCGGGCCGGGCTCGATGCCAAGCTGCTCGGCCAGTATCGCCCGCACGTCGCGGTAGGCCCGCAGCGCGTCGGCCTGACGGCCAGCGCGGTATAGGGCGAGCATCCGGTGGGACCACAGATTCTCGCGCAGCGGATGAGCCGCCGTGAGCCTCTCGAGCTCCGCGGTCAGCTCGCCGAGCTGGCCGCACGCCAGCATGGCACGGGCCCGTGCCTCGAGCGCAGCCAACCGGAGTTCTTCCAAGCGGGCTGCCTCCGTCCGCACCGATGGCGTGTCGATACCCGCCAGCGCCGGTCCTCGCCATAGTCCGAGGGCGGAGTCCAGCTGGCCGAGCGCGCCCGGCCCGTCGTTTGCAGCGAGCGCGACGCTCGCGGCACTGACAAGATCTTCGAACCGCCGCGCATCGACCTCCGCCGGCGTCGCCCGGAGCAGGTAGCCGGGCGAACGGGTCTCGAGCCGGTCTCCGTCTCCCGTCGAGCGGAACACCTTCCGCAGGCCGGACAGGCGCACCTGCAGGCTGGCCGCCGCCTTCTCCGCGGGTAGGTCCGGCCACAGCTCATCGATGAGCTGGCCCGTGGCGATAACGTGGTTGGCCTGCACGAGCAGTGTCGCCAGGACAGCCTGGGCGCGGGCACCGCCTAGTGCCAGCGGCCGCCCGTTCGCGGTCACCTCGACTGGACCCAGAACGCTGAACTCCATAGTTAGTCAACGGTAAGTCCGTGGTGAGTCGCCGGGAACCCGCACCGGCCACGCTAGGCGCATGGCGCGAAACGCGGCCGAGGTATATGCGCTCGGCATCAATCCCGAAGAGACCGCGAGGCTCCGCCGGCAATCAGAAGAACTGCGGCCCGAGGCGCTAGCGCTGCTCGCTGAGATCGGACTGCAGCCAGGACAGGCGGCAGCCGACCTGGGCTGTGGCCCGAGCGGCATCCTGAACCTGCTCGCTCGAGCTGTCGGACCGGCCGGCCACGTCACTGGCGTCGACGCCGACCCGGCTCATGTCGCGGCTGCCCGGCAGCAGCTGACAGCCGACGGGCTCGCCAACGTCGAGGTGCTGACCGGGGACGCCAGGCACACCGGGCTGCCCGCGGGCGCGTTCGACCTCGTCCACGCCCGCACGGTGCTAGTGACCATCCCGGAGCCGGCTGAGGTGATGGCGGAAATGGTCCGGCTCGCCCGCCCAGGCGGATGGGTGGCAAGCCAGGAACCCGATGTCGGATGCTCCCTGTGTTACCCGCCATCGCTGGCATGGGACCGGATGCTCGATCTGTTCCAGGCCAGCTTCGTCCGGACTGGCGCCGACTTTCGCATTGGCCGACGTCTGACCGAACTGTTCCGGGAAGCAGGACTCGAGGACGTCCGCGTGACCGTGCACGCCGGCAACTATCCCGCCGGTCACACCCGGCGCACCGTCATACCGGATCTGGTCCGCGGCCTACGCCCGGCAATCCTGGCCCTCGGTCTAGCCGACCAAGCTGAACTCAGCGAGCTCGACACGGCAGTGCGGCAGCATCTCGCCGAGCCCCGCACGCTGATGATGCCGCACCTGATGATGTCAGCCTGGGCACGCAAGCCGATCGCTTAGCCAGCCGCCCGCCGGCCCGCGCCAGCCGAGCTGCTTGGACGACGCCGACCGAGGGCGCAAGCTCCTTCGCGACTAGGGCCTGGCGTGTCCGCCCCATCCAGTCACCAGCTGACACCGCATCCGAAGCAGACGAGGTCTAACGCTGCGCCGAACGGCGGCTACGGTCCGTTTGGAACGGACAGGTCCGGGTCCTGAGCGTTACGCTGAGGGATCCGGGCCAGCCCTAAGACGTGGCCAGCCAGCAGTAGGGCCAGGGCCGGTCATCCTATGAGTGCAGGCTTCCGACTTGAGCGGCCGTCATGCTCGCTGTCTCGGCGTAAGTATCACCGCTGTTGCCGACTGCTTCGCAAGACAGCGTCGCGCTGGAGCCGCCGCTCCCGGTCCCGGCGACGGTCATGCCGAGGGTCTGGTTGTTGAGCGGGGTGCTGGAGGGCCCGAGCAATCCTGACTCGACCTCGTCTGTGGCCGATCCGAACGCGAGCTCGCAGACACCCAGCGATGAGGTATTGCTCGGGCTGACGTTCTCGAGCCATGCGCTCGCGGTGATCACGTAGCTGCCGGCCGGCAGCGCCAGGCTGGCGACCTGGGTCAGCGTGTCATTCAGGTGGGTGTCGGACGTCCGGGCGCTGTAACCGTTCGAGCCATTCACGTTCCAGTTAAGACTCTTGTAGCCGGACGGGCATTTCGAGGTGTGCGCGGGGTCAATGACCGCGAGCGCGTGAGTCCCGTTTCGTGCGGCCTTTTTCATGAGACAGCCGTGGATAAGACCGTTGCTGGCGGGAATCGATGCCGCCGCCACACCCACGGCCGCAGCCACCAATACCACAACTCCCGCTGCGACCCCGGCAACTCTAACTCGCGTCGCGGGCATCGCCCCGCGCGCCAACTGCCCGATATTGGCCTTCATCTTTCCCCTCCAGAAAAGCCAGCCAGTCCTAAAATTCAGCTAAACGTATTACCGGCTGCCGAACGTGTCTACCAGTGCAGACCGTTCAGGACGGCGGCCGGCTGCGCCGTCACTAGGGCCACGCGCGTATGGCGCCGGTCCGCGCCAGCCCTCGTTTCGGCACACCGGGCCTCCGCGTTCTAACAAGGGCACCCCGGCGTCAGCCGGTGTCCTGGCCACGGGACGAGCCGGGACCGCGGCGCAGACACGCGGAGGTCTGCCCGTGTGGCTTGCGCTGGCCCCGTCAGCCGGGCGGGGCCTTCGCGGGCAGGCGCTGCAGGTCAGCGGCGGTGAGCTCGCCGGTGGAGATGAGCAGCAGCGCGAGCTCCTCCAGGGCCCGTGCGCCGCGGAGCCCAGGGACGCCCAGGCGCACGTAGCGGTCCCGGATGTTCTCGCACCGCTTGGCCACGGTGTGGGCCTGCCAGCCGATTCGCTCCGCGGTGTCCCGTGCGCTGGCCGGCGCCGGCTCCCCGTCGTGCCGCCAGGTCAGGTAGGACTCGAACCGGGCCGCCAGCACCAGCCGGTCGGTGCCGGTGAGCGGGGCGCGGTACCCCGTGCTGGTCACCGCGTGCTCCGCGGTGACGGGGGCGTCCTGCCCGGGGTCGGGCACGTCGTCAAGCTCCGGCAGGCGAAGCCGTAGCGTGTAGCGGTCCAGCGTCCCGGTGACGGTCACCTTGGCATGCCACTGCTGGAGCGCTACCTGCAGGCCAGGCGGAAGGTCGACCCGGAACCCGCGGTCAGGCCCAGTACCGAGGACCTGCTGTCGTTGTGCAGCCACCAGCACTTGTCGTGCCACCGGAAGCTCCCGCCGGTGCGGGACACGCCCCGGGCGGTCTGGGGCAGCACCAAAGAACATGCCGACGCCCGGCCGAAAGTGAACGGCTCGCCTTCCGGACGGACGCGCCACGTCTGCGCCTGGTACATCACGATCAGCAGCACCAGCCCGTCTTCCTGCCATCACGTTAGATTCGCGGGCACGGCGCGTCAACGAGCTCTCCCAGGCTTGTCAGGCCCAGTGCGCAGCGGCGCGGCGCCGCGCCGGCCCGCCGGGTGCGCTAAAACTCGCGTCGGCATGCCACGGGGAGGTCTCCCCACCCGGGGATGCGTCCCCTTGTAACCGGTGCGCTACGCAACGCAGCATCGCTCATGACGCGGCACCTGCCGCGAATAACGGGGAGAGGAAACATCATGAACATTTCAGCCATTCAGCGCGGAAGGTCAGCACCAGGCTCTGCGCGCTCGGAGCCCAGGCGCGTGTCATGCGAGCCGGTGGTGCGCCGCGTCATCCCGCTGGCTGGCGCGGCCGGCTTGATCATCCTGGCATCAGCCTGTGCCTCCACGGCGCCGCGCCAGGCCACCGCCATCGGAGTTCGGCCGCGGCACGCCACAGCGATGGCCGCGCCGACCGCCCGCCGGCCCGCGCCAGCCGCCGCGCCCGCGACCGCCACCACAAGCTCCGCCGCAACCGGGTACGCCGGACCGCATTTCACCACCCCCCAGGCTGCTATGACCTACCTGGCGGCCGCCTACAACGAGGACGACACCACTGCCCTGCATGCGGTCACCGACCCGCAGGCGTTCACCTCGCTGCAGGCGATGCGCTCCTCCGATACCGACCTCCGGCTGACGTCGTGCAAGCCGACGCCGAGGGGCGACTACATGTGCAGCTTCCGGTCCGACTACGTCCGCGGGCGCGACCCCGGACAGCGGACGGCAATGGTCATCGCAGCGCCGGCCCTGAACCCTGGCTGGTACATGTACCGGTTCATCTACGGCTGCGACTGACCAGTGGCTGGCGACCACGCTCCGCGGGCAGGGCAGACGCTGATCCCGCAGTGGCGGGCACGAGGAACATTGCAAGCGTGTTCGGCCGCTTAAGAGACAGGCCTATCCTCGCCGCGAACCCGGCAGAAGCAGCCCGGTCTCTGGCGCACCCCATTGCGCATTGCGTGAGCGTTCCTCGCCGTTTCCGTGTAGCGCTAGCGGCAGGCTTCCACCCCCAGGCATTCCTACCGCGGCGGATACACGTGAGCATCCAACTGGAACCTGTCTTGGCCGCAGTGCGTCAGATGGATGTCACCTGAGCCATGCTGAGAGGGCGCGATTATGACCTTGCATGTCCGGGAACTAACAAGACGAGCGGGAGCACTGCTTGGCGCGGTCGCGGTTCTCGCCGCCGGATGCGCGGCGGCGGGCGGGGGCAGCGGCCCACGCGCCGACCGAGCCGGGACCGCCCAGGACGCCGTGGCCGCCAGCGCTTCCAGCCATAGCTTCGCCCACCGGACCGCCCGGACTAGCGAGCCCCGAAGCGTTAGGCACAGCAGCGGGGCTACGATCACGGGCCCCCTGCCGCTATTCCAGTGTGAGCATCCCATGGGCCACCCGGTGGTGTCCTCGGTGAGCGCCGCGTCCCGCCAGCGTTTGGTGATATCGGTGTGCCCGTGCTGCGGCTGGTGTTCCTGTGCTTGGGCGTGCTGTGGATGCGGCCCTGACCGGTGGCCACCAGGATGGTGGCCGCGCTCACACCTGGCCTGGCTGTGCTGTGCACGCCGGCGCTGGCCACCGAGTGAGCGTGCTGCGCTGATCCCGCCTGCGTGTGAGCCTGGCTGCAGATCATTCGCCTGCCCGGCCGGGGCGCCGGTGCTGGTACCCGGACCAGCCAGACCCGCAGCGGGTTCAGTGCGGGAACGCTCCCCCGGCGAGCCTCGCCACGCCTCCTCATAATTGGGCGGCTCGGGCAGAATCGTGACATGCCGAGGGTCGCTACCGAACGCGACGTGCCCGGATAGCCGTGGCGTGGGGACATCCGGGAAGGTGGCGGCCGCGCGGCCGCCTCTGTGCCGCCGCCCCCTGTCACGGATCTCTGCCAGAAACGTCACGATCTGCTCGGGCGGCGCGGCGCTTGGGATCCAGCTATCGATCTGCCGACAAGGCGGCCCAGGCGGTCCGCGGAACTATGCGGTCCGCGGAACTATTCGGTCGGCAGCCGCCGCAAATTGGCCGCTTATCCGTGACGACCCTCATGCATCCGGCTGTGCAAAACCAGCGTTGCCCGCACTGAGTATGTCGGATATTATGCTGGGCATGATGTCAGGCATGGTGATCTGATGAGTGTCCCGCTCGCGCTGCTGGCGCTGCTGTCTGAGGGGCCGAAGTACGGGTTGCAGCTGCGCGAGGAGTTCGAGGCCGGGACCGGCGAAGTGTGGCCGTTGAACGTCGGGCAGGTGTACAAGACTCTGGGGCGGCTGGAACGCGACGGGCTGGCCGAATCCGAGGGCACCGCTCAGGACGGCCCGCAGAAGCGGTTCCGGATCACGCCGCAAGGCGCGGAGGCGCTGGCCGCCTGGCTGCGCACGCCGCCGGACCTGACCTCGCCGCCGCGCGATGAGCTGGTGATGAAGGTGCTGGTGGCGGCGCGAGTGCCGGGCACCGACGCGCACGAGGTGATCCAGGCGCACCGGCTGTACCTGCTGGAGCTGATGCAGCAGTGGACCCGCCTAAAGGAGGGCGAGGCCCGCGATGACCTGGGCCTGGCGCTCATGGTTGACGCCGAGCTCTTCCGGCTGGATGCGGTGATCCGCTGGCTGGACGCCGCGGATGTGCGGCTGGCGCGGGCCGCCGCCGAGCCACGCCGGCCCTCCCCTGCCCCTGCCGAAGGTCCGCGGCTTCGCCGGTTGGCGGCCAGGCGATGAGGCCGGAAGAAGGCGGGGACGGCGACAGCACGGTGAGCGTGCTGGAGCTGCGCAGCGTCTCGAAGATCTACGGGCAGGAGCCGGCCCGAGTTCACGCGCTCGCCGGGGTGGACCTGTCGGTGCGGGCCGGGGAGATGGTGGCGGTGATGGGGCCGAGCGGGTCGGGCAAGTCCACGCTCCTGACCATCGCCGGCAGCCTGGAAGACCCGACCAGCGGGGATGTGCTGGTCTGCGGCATGGCGCTGGCAGGGATGCCGCCGGGCCGCAAAGCCCGGCTACGCCGGCGGGTGATCGGCTTTGTGTTCCAGGATTTCAACCTGCTGCCCGGGCTTACCGCCATCGAGAATGCCGCCTTGCCGCTGGAACTGGACGGCGTCGCAGTGCCGAAGGCGCGCGCAGCGGGGCTGGCCGCGCTGGAAGCGCTTGGCGTGGCCGGACGGGCGAGCTGGTTCCCCGATCAGCTGTCCGGCGGTGAGCGGCAGCGAGTCGCGATCGCTCGCGCGGTGGTCGGCGACCGCCGCCTGTTGCTGGCTGACGAGCCGTCCGGCGCGCTGGACTCGGTGAATGCCGCCGAGGTGATGCGGCTGCTGCACGAGGCGTGCCAGCGAGGCGTTGCAGCGGTGGTGGTGACCCACGACGCGCAGCTGGCCGCCTGGGCCGACCGGGTAGTGCTCTTGCGGGACGGGCGGATGACCGGCCAGACCACCCGGCCGCCAGGCCCCGAATCTCTCCTCATGCCCAGGGAAGTCCGATGAGCATCGCGCTGGGCGACCCGCCCGACCTGGACGCGGCTGCGGGCGGCGGCATCGTCGCCCGGCGCGCAGTGTTTCGCTGGGGCTGGCGGTTGTTCCGCCGCGAATGGCGCCAGCAGTTGCTCGTGCTCGGCCTGCTCACGCTCGCGGTCGCGGCCACGGTCTGGGGCGCCGGCGTCGTCACGAACGGGCCGCTCGGCAACCCGAACTGGCCCAGTTACGGCACCGCTGCCGCGATGGCCAAGCTGCCCGGCACGGACCCGCACCTGACCGCCGACATCGCCACCATCCAGCGCCGCTGGGGCCCGGCCGATGTCATCGAGAATCAGAACATCGCCACCGGCACCAACCAGTCCGCACGGCTACGGGCCGAGAATCCGGACGGGCACTTTAACGCTCCGCTGCTAGGCCTGGTCACCGGCGCGTACCCGGCCGGGCCCGGTCAGGTCGCGCTGACCAGCCAGTTGGCGACCCTGTACGGGGCGCACGTGGGTGGCAGCTGGCGGGCCGCCGACACGACCTGGCGGGTGACCGGCATCGTGCAGGACCCGAGCAACCTGGCCGACGAGTTCGCGCTGGTCGCGCCGGGCCAGGTCGCGCACCCGAGCCAGGTGATCATGCTCCTCGGCCCAGCTGCGGCGCGGCTGGCGACCAGTAACGGCGACGTGACGCTACCCGGCGTGCCGGCGGCGGCGCTGTTCGTTCCGAATGAGAACCAGAGCGGATTCTCGCCGGCGGTCCTCATCCTGGTGGTGGAGATACTCGGCCTGGCATTCATCGGCATGCTGTCGGTGGCCAGTTTCTCCGTGCTGGCCCAGCGCAGGCTCCGTGCCCTCGGCATGCTCAGCGCGATCGGCGCGACCGACCGCAACCTCCGGCTGGTCATGATCGTTAACGGCCTCGTTGTCGGCGTGGCCGCCGCGCTGGCCGGGGCGGCGCTTGGCCTCGCCGCCTGGTTCGCTTACGTGCCGACGCTGCAGCAGGCCACCGGCCACGTGGTCGAGTCCGCCAGCCTGCCGTGGTGGGCGATAGCCATCGCGGCAGTGTTCGCGATCGTGACGTCGGTGCTGGCGTCCCGCAATCCGGCTAAGGCGATGGCCGCGGTCCCGGTAGTGGCGGCGCTGTCCGGGCGCCCAGCGCCGCCGAGGGCAGTGCACCGATCCGCCCTGCCCGGCGCCATAGCATTCGCGGTCGGCCTGGCCTTTCTGGCGTTCGCCGGCGGCCTAACCCAGCCGCCTGGAGGTAACGGCGGGACTAGCGCGCTGCCCCTGCTGATCGGGCTAGTTGGCGCGATCGGGGGGATCTTCCTGCTGGCCCCACTGGGCATCAGCGTCCTGGCAGCCGGCGCCGGACCGAGGCTGCCGGTCGCGGTCCGGGTCGCGCTGCGTGACCTGGTCCGCTACCGGGCCCGGTCTGGTGCAGCGCTGGCGGCGGTCGCATTCGCCATGTTCCTGGCCATGGTGATTTGCCTCGTCGGCAGCGAACGGTTCGGCAACCCGCTCAGCCCGTCCGGCCCCAACCTGTCCAGCAGCCAGCTCGTCGTCACCGCGGGGCGCAGCCCGTCCCCCGGCATGATGATGCCGCTCACCGGCGCCCAGGAGGCCAGCCTCAGCAGGCGCCTGGGCATCCTCGCCGCTAACCTGCGCGCCCGGTCCACCGTGCTACTGGCAACCACCGCCACGCTGTCCGAGGCCGGTGTGTCACCACACAGCGACAACAACTTCTCCGGTTCCGTGTACGTGGCCACTCCGCAGTTGCTCGCTACCTACGGGATCAAGGCCAGCCAGATCGCTCCGCACACAGACTTCCTCACCTCGCGCCCTAGGCTGGCAGGCCTGGCGAACATGCAGATGATCTGGCAGGCCGGCAACGGTAGCGAGCCCGACGGAAGCCAGCCCGCTGCTATCGGCGGTCCGTCCTGCACGCTGCGCAACGACTGCCTGCCCAGCCCCGCGATGCAGACAGTCAGCAACCTGCCCAGCGGCTACTCCGCGCCGAACACCGTGATCACCGAGTACGCGGTACGCAAGTATCACCTGCAGACTCAGCTGCTCGGTTGGCTGATCCAGGCACCTGCCCCGCTCACCGCCGACCAGATCCGCGGCGCGCGGCGAGCGGTACTCCCGTACCAGGCGCCGCTCGAGATCGCTTCCGCCGGGCCGGAACTCGGCGAGATCGCCGATGGCGGCACCGCGCTCGGCATCATCATCGCGCTCGCCGTGCTGGTCGCGTCCGTCGGCCTGATCCGCAGCGAGACCGCGCCGGACCTGCGTACGCTCATCGCCACTGGTGCCAGCGCCAGCACCCGGCGGGCGATCACCGCGGCGACCGCGGCAGCGCTGGGCCTGCTCGGCGCTGTACTCGGAATGGCGTTCGCCGTGGTCGTCGGCCTGGTCTGGGCGCACGGCAGCCTGCCCGCCCTGTTCGGCGACGTGCCGCTGACCGATGTGCTGATCCTGCTGATCGGACTGCCGCTCGCCGCCGCTGCCGGCGGCTGGCTGCTGGCCGGCCGCCAACCCCACGTCATCTCCAGGCAGCCGCTGGACTGACGCGGGTCTCGCCGACCATGCCAGCCTTCCGCCTCCGGCCCCCGGTTCGCAGAGGGCGGCACCGAATTGCCCGTTATCAACCACGTCCTGACGTTGCCGATGTGATTAGTAAAGCGCCAGCCACCCAGCATGATCGGCACCATCTCGCGCTCTGATGGAAGGCGGCCCAGACTGGGCTGCAAGCCGAGCGGCAGGTCTGGGGCTGATCCGGGCAGCCCCACCAGCGCATCATGCCTACTGCGCAGATCTGCCGCCTATGAACGTTCACGAACAGACCCGGTCCATAACCTCGGGCACGCAGATCGGGGGGAGGCGCGCTCGCGTCACCCTGTCTGAAATGACGCTCGTTGACAAGCTGGTGATCGAATCGCCGGTCGTCTCGTAATCCGGTTGGCAGTTCGCTCAGCTTACGGCGCTGCTGTGCCCGTGTCGGCAGCAGATGCTCAAGCGGACCTACGAGGGCCCGCGGGCCCGCCACGCACAACGGCAAGTGCGGATGATGCCGGGAAGCGGCCAGGACATACTCATGCGGACGCGGCTCCGTCGTCACGGCGAGGTTCTGCGGTCGCTCGGGGAAGCCGGTCAGCCCGTCGGTGAAGAGCGGCGGACCGTGCCCGAGGGAGTCGGAGGCGGTTCGGTCACGGCGGTGCCGCGGGCAGCGCCGGCCGGCTGTTGCCGGCGAGCCGACGCAGGACGCGCCGCCACAGCGCCCGCCATCGGCCCCGGCGGCGGGCGGGCCGGGCGGAGACCGAGCCGCTGCCGACCCGGCCGGAGACCTTCACCCGCAGCTCGACCGGGGCGTCCGGCCCGGCCGGCGCGACCACCTTGACGCTGCCGCTGTTTACCGTCACGTCGTCGGCGTCCACCACGACGCCGGGCCGGGTGATGAGCTTCAGGCTGCCACTGGCGATACGGGCATCTATCCGCAGCTCCGGCACGGCGATGACGGCCTGCCGGAAGTCGAGCAGGACCGAACCGCTGCCGACGGTGATCTCCAGGCGTCGAGGCACCACCCAGGACCTGTCCCGCTTGGCGGACCCGGAGCGGCACTCGATGCGCACCAGTTCCGGCACCTCTGCCGCGGCAGCGGTGGTTAGGTCGGCGAGCAGCGGCTCGAGGTCTGCCAGCGTACGAGCGGTGAGCGCGGCCTCCAGCCGTTCGTCGAGATCGTCAGTGGTGAGCCGACCGTCGCCGGCGGCTGTCCTGAGCACCTCGACTACCCGGTCCCGGTCTGCATGCGAGGCTCGCAGCACGCCCAGCCGGCCGTGCTGCTCGGCGGGGAAGGCCGGCAACGCGGCCAGGAACGCCGCCTCGACCTGGTAGATCCGTTCTGGCCGACTGAGGTCCTTAAGCTGGTGCGTGCCAAGCTCCCGCAGGTCCACGCCGTCGGGCAGCTCATCAGACAGCAGCTCCGCCGCCGCCCCGGACACCAGCACTTGGCCGCCCCGGGCGACCGACAGCAGGCGCGCGGCCCGGTTCACCGCCGGCCCGAAGTAGTCCCCGTCGCGCTCCTCGCAGACCCCAGCGTGCAGGCCCATCCGCACCACGATCGGCCTGCTGGTCGGCCACGACTGCCCGGCCAGGTTCCGCTGCGCGCATAGCGCCGCGTCGAGCCCAGCGCGGGCGGCGGAGAACGCCGCACAGAACGAGTCGCCAGCAGTCTTAAAAACGTAGCCACCGGCCTGCTCGATCGCGTCCCGCAGAATCTCGTCGTGGCGCCGCAGCGCAGCCGCCATCGCGTCCCGCTCGGCGTCCCACAGCCGGGTGGAACCTTCCACGTCAGTGAACAAGAGCGTTACGGTACCCGACGGCGCGCCGCTCATCGCTGCCCCGCCAGCCGGGGTAGCGTCACCGGGACCACCTCCAGACCGTCGATCCCCTCTAAGTCTGCCGGACGCCAGGAGTACACGGGAACCCCCTGCACCACGCCGAGGCGGCATATAAGCACAAAGTTCGCCAACTCGAAGAGATCCAAGTCAGGAAGTTAAAGGCGACACGGGTGGCTACCGGAGTGAATTAGCTACAACTAGTTCGCCCGTCCCGTGCCGCATTCCTTAGCTTCAATGCCAACTGCCGACAGCATTCTTAGCTGCTTCGTCGAGCTTCAGGAACAACCTTCGATTCCTCCACGCCACTGCGGCCGGGGCTTGACCACGTCGCGTTTGGCGGCGCGAACCGGGCCGAGCTTGACCGGTGGGAAACGCATCTGAACTCGCTTGGGATTGGCCACGGCGGTGTAGTCAACGCGCCCTATGAGTCAGGCTTGTCGTTCCGAGACCCAGACGACATTGCCCTGGAGTTCTTCGCACCGCTGGGATGAGGATGAGGTCGGCGCGCAGCCGGTTGAGCAGCCGCCGCTCGTCCCGGAAGGCCCGCTGCTTTCAGGTCGGGTTCGCCGGGCCGCGCTTTCGCTCGCCGGATACTAGCCACCCGTTGAAACCGGGACAGCTGCGCCGTTTCGCGGTCCGGGTGGCATTGCGGCCGAGCAGCACGCGGGCGGCAGCAGTCTTAGGCGGGAAGCTCGCGCTCGCGGTCTTTGACCTGGCGCACGATATCGCTGTAGCTCCCGTGCGCGTCGTTTGGCACCCGCCATACGTCCACCGTCGCGCAGCAGCCGACTGCGCGGACGTGAATGGTCGGCGCGTCCGGGGTGCCAGTATCGTGCCCCCGCTCGCGGAGGTGACCGAAGATAGTGAGTCCGCTGACGCCGACGTTGACGCCCTCTGGCACGTAGACATCGATGTTCCCGAAGGCCAGAAAGACGGTTGCGGCCGTGCGCGGCCGGTCAATGGCAGCCTGGCGGAGGTCGAAGTCCAGGTCACCGCAGGCGACGGCGGCCACAGTCCACCCCCGTAGCCTTAGCCGTCCGCGCCGCACGACATGGCCGAACAAGGTCGCGGTGAAGCGGGTCGGGCGACGACGCGAATAGGCGTCTAGAGAAGCCACGGGGGGCAGGTCGTGCTGAACACGGGTCAGTTCTCCGCTGACACGGGCCTGCAGCGCCGACTCGACGCGTTCGGAAAACTCCTCAAGTGTCAGCCGACCCGCCAGAAGGTGCTCGCGAAGCGAGATCACCGTCTGCTCGCGGTCGGCATCGGACACGCGAATAAACGGATCATTCATGCGGGCCACGCTAGACCACGGGCGCGTCAGCGGACAGTCGTTGCGACGTCGCCAGCAAGCGGCAGAACTCGATTCCAAAGCCCTGATGAGAGCGCCCGCATATCATGCTTGCTGCGCGTCCCCGCGCTCCGGCGTGCTGCACGAGCAGGGGCTGCGCCCGGTATCCGGCGAGTTCTGTCACTCCCTCGAGGTGTGCCAGCCACCGGCCGGACTGATCGCCGGGCGCGTCCAGCCCAGGTCCAGGCCCGGCTCGATCATCATCTTCCACGACGGCTTCGGCGGTCACGGCGGCAGCAGCGGGGTCTTCGGCGATCACGAGGGACACGCCCTATTTGTGCCGACGTGCAGCATGCAGCCGCTGCCCTTTTGGCCTCGACGGCCGCCAGTTAGGCGCCTACCGCGGCCAGCCGCTGGAGCCAGTGTTACTGACGGGTACAAATGGGCAGCATCTAAAGAGCAATCGACGAACGGACGGGCCATGACTACTCCAAACCAAGATCGTGTCCGCAATGTCGGTGAACGACAGTCTCGCCAGGTAGCGGAGGAAGCCCGCGAGGTTGCGTGGCACCGGCCTAGTTTCGGCAAGCAGCTGTTCCTCGGTGATTTCCGGCTTGACTTGATTTATCCGCATCCGCGCCCGAGCGAAGAATCAAGCAAGCGCGGCGAGGAGTTCTGCGCTCGACTGCAGGAATTCTGCGAGACCTCGGTCAACGGCGCGCAGATCGAACGCGATGCACTGGTACCTGATGAGGTGGTCAAGGGCATGGCGGCGCTTGGCGCGTTCGGCATGAAGATCGCGGCCGAGTATGGCGGGCTTGGGCTGACCAACCTGTACTACAGCCGCGCGCTCGTGATCGCGGGGTCTGCCTCGCCGGCCGTGGCCGCGATGCTGTCCGCGCACCAGTCGATCGGCGTGCCCCAGCCGCTTGCGCTGTTCGGGACGGACGAGCAGAAAGCGCAGTACCTACCGCGTTGCGCGCGCGGCGAGATCAGCGCGTTCCTGCTAACCGAGCCCGACGTCGGATCGGACCCGGCCCGGCTGAGCATGGCGGCGACCCCGTCGCAGGACGGCTCCGAGTACGTGCTCGACGGCGTGAAGCTGTGGACAACAAACGGAGTCATCGCGGACCTGCTCGTCGTGATGGCCCGGGTTCCGGCCGGCGACGGTCACCGGGGCGGGATCACCGCTTTCGTCGTGGAAGCCATGGCCGAGGGCGTCACCGTCGAGCGGCGGAACGCTTTCATGGGCCTGCGCGGCCTGGAAAACGGCGTGACTCGATTCCACGAGGTAAGGGTCCCGGCCACCGATCGAATCGGAGAAGAAGGCCAGGGCCTCAAGATCGCGCTTACGACGCTAAACACGGGCCGGTTGTCATTGCCTGGCAGCTGCCTGACGGCTGCGAAGCTGGCAACGAAGTTCGCCCGGGAGTGGTCGCAGGAGCGAGTGCAGTGGGGACGACCGGTCGGCGAGCACGAGGCAGTCGCCAAGAAGGTCTCCTTCATCACCGCCACCACCTACGCCCTTGAGGCCGTGGTCGAACTGTCCAGCCAGCTCGCCGACGACAAGCAGAACGACATCCGCATCGAGGCGGCGCTGGCCAAGCTGTACTGCTCCGAGATGGGCAGCAAGATCGTCGACGAGCTGGTCCAGGTCCGTGGCGGCCGCGGCTACGAGACCGCCGAGTCCCTGGCCGCGCGGGGCGAGCGCGGCGTGCCCGCCGAGCAGCTGCTCCGGGACATGCGGATCAACCGGATCTTCGAGGGATCCTCGGAGATCATGCGGCTGTTCATCGCCCGCGAGGCGACCGACGCTCACCTGTCCGCGGCCGGCGAGCTGATCGATCCGCGGCTGCCGGCTGTGCAGCGCGCCCGCGCTGCGGCGAAGGCTGGCGAGTTCTACGCCAAGTGGCTGCCCACCCTGGTCACTGGCGAAGGGCAGAAGCCAGGGTCGTTCAGCGAGCTCGGCCAGCTCGCGCCGCACCTGCGGTACGTGGAGCGGGCGAGCCGGAAACTGGCCCGGTCGACGTTTTACGCGATGGCCCGCTGGCAGGGCCGGCTCGAGCGCAAGCAGGGCTTCCTCGGACGGATCGTGGACATCGGCGCCGAACTCTTCGCCATCAGCGCCACGTGCGTCCGTGCACAAATGGACTCGACCGATGGCGTCGGGACCGCGCGCGGCGCGACCGCCCACGACCTTGCCGACCTGTTCTGCACCCAGGCCCGGCTGCGCGCCGAGGAACTGTTCCGCCAGCTGTGGAACAACAGCGACGCCGCCGACTCTGCGGGAGCCAAGCGCACCCTCGGCGGCAGCTATGCCTGGCTGGAAGACGGCGTCATCGACCCGTCGATACCAGGCCCCTGGATCGCCCACGTCGAGCGCGGGCCGTCCAAAGCAGAAAATGTGCACCGCACCATCAGCTGACGCCCATGAAGCGTACGCGCCACGTGATAACCGTGGGACGGGTGTAGCTAGATCGATAGGCAATTATGACATCTTTCAATCGGCCCGCTGCAGACCGACGCAGCAAATAGAGTCTGACCTGGTCAAACGTCTGCGGTCGTCACCGATAGGCTGTCAATCGGACGCTCTAATAGCGATCTTCCGTAAGCGGTCCAAGCACGCTGCACCTTCCGGCAGCCCCCCACATGCCGGGCCGCCTGCCCGCAGCATCGAAGAATGCGAAGCACGACAGCGGCCTCCAGCCAGCCACGTTGCACCGAGTCGACGGTCGGCACCGGGCCGCGCCGAGTGATGGAGAAGGTCGGAGAGAACGCTCGCCGAGCCGCGTTGCGCGCGGCCGCGCGAGCAAGCTCAGGGGGCGTGACCGCCGCACAGATCGAGTCGATCTGGCACGCTGCGCTCTTCTGCGGAAGGTCTTGGGCTCGACCGGATCTGCATGTTATGCCTGTGATCTTCCTGTCAATTCGGCCAGCCTTGATGAGGTTGTGTCCCCTGTGACGATGGGAGTCTTGCTGTGCATGCTGCTGATCTGCGCGTGGCCGGTTTAGCTGAGGGTGCTGGCGGGCTGGCGGTGCGGGCCGGGGTGCCGCTGGCCGATGTGTACCTGGAGTTCCTGGCCGGGCGGTGCCGGCCGAATACGGTGCTGGCTGCCGCGTATGACCTGAAGGTGTTCTTCACGGTGGTAGGCAAGTCACCCGAAGACGTCCGGCCGGCTGACGTGCTGGCGTTCATCACTGCCCAGCGCACCGGCAAGCCCGGCGTGCATGGCGCGCTGCAGCCGGTCGGCCGCGACGGCGAGCCAGCCGGAGTGTCAGCCGCGACGGTGCGGCGGCGCCTGTCGATCGTGTCGGGGTTCTTCGCGTTCTTGCAGGCCCGCGGCGACGTGGCAGCTAATCCGGTGCCGCGCGGGCTGCCAACACGGCGGGAACGGTCTCGTCCCGGGCAGGGTGTCCCGCTGGTCCGCCTCACCCGGCGGCTGCCCCGGATCTTGTCCCCGGCCGAGGTCGATGCGCTGACCGCTGCTTTGCGCACGCACCGGGACCGGGCCATGGTCGCGGCGATGGTGCTCGGCGGGTTACGCCGCTGCGAGGTTCTCGGGCTGCGGCTGGACGACCTGCGCGCCGCCGAGCGGCGGGTGTTCATCGCCGACGGGAAAGGCGGCCGGCAGCGGCTGATCCCGGTGTCGGGCCGTTTCTTCGCTGCGGTCGCTGCCTACCTGGACGCCGAACGGCCGGCTGATGCGGGCACCGACCGGGTCTTCGTGGTGCTCAAGGGCCCGCGCCGCGGGCAGCCGCTGTCGGCCAAGGGCACCGATGAGGTCCTGGCGGCCGCCCGGCGCCGGGCCGGACTGGATCATGCGACCTGCCATGAGCTGCGTCATACCTGCCTGACCCGGCTGCGCGAAGCGGGGATGGCGCTGGAAGCGGTGCAGGCCCAGGCCGGGCACGCCTCGATCGAGTCGACCCGGATCTATCTGCACCTGGCCGATGACTGGCTTGCCGCGCAGTACCGCAAGGCCGCCGAGGTGATCGACGCGCAGGTCTTCGCCATCCAGCCCGCCGCGCCGGACGCCATGCCGGGCAGCGGGCGGTGAGCGGGCCGCCGCGGCGCGGCGCCAACGGGATGGGCCTGCTGCCGGCCTGGGCCGACCTTGAGCCCGCGATCCCGCAGATCACCGGCACAATGCGCCGATACCTGACCCAGATCGGCTGCGTCCTGCGGCCGGGCAGCGTGGATAACGCCGACATGGCCCTGCGGTCCTTCGCCGGCTTCCTGACCGAGATCGCGCCCGAAGTGGCCAGTACCACTCAGGTGACCCGCCGCCACATCGAGGACTACAAGCCGTGGCTCGCCCGCCGTCCCGGCCAGAACAAGCCCCGGCTGACGACCGCGACGATCGCCCACCGGCTGGGCACGCTGCGGATGTTCTTCGTCCGCATCGACGAATGGGGCTGGGACGAGGCTCCGCCGCGGGTGCCGATGTTTCCCGGCGACCTGCCCCGCCAGGACCACCCGCTGCCCAAAGCCCTCGACGACGCCGCCGCCGCCAAACTGCTGCGCGCCGCGCAGAACGACAAGCGGCTGCTGGTGCGCGTGACCGTGGAGATGCTGCTGCGCACCGGGCTGCGGGTCAGCGAGTACACCTCGCTGCGCGCCGACGCCGTCGTGCACATCGGCGCCGGCCCATGGCTGCACGTCCCGGTCGGCAAACTCCGCGAGGACCGGTACCTGCCGCTGCACCCGCAGCTGGTCGCCCTGATCGATGAGTACCGCAGCCGTCACGTCACAGCCGGCAACCCGCTGCTGCTGCCGCGCGAGAACGGCAAGCCCGCCGACCGGCACGCCGTCACCCGCTACATCAACAAAGCCGGCGCCGCGGCCGGACTGCCGCACATCCACCCGCATCAGCTCCGCCACACCCTGGCCACCCAGGCGAAAGTGAGCAGAATTGCATCTGATGCAATATTCCGCGGATTCTGTGAACGGCGGCTGCCTGCAGGGCAGGTCAGGCTGCCCGGGCGGGGGGCTCGGGCTGCGTGACCGGTGACACGCCGACGGCCTGGGCATACGTGACCTGGATTGCAGCTGATGCCAGGATGTGGCATCTGATCCGGTTGCATCGGGTGCTTGATGATTGCACCTGGTAGGTATCGCTGGGGAGGCGCTCGTGCCCGGTGCGCGGACGGCTGCGGGGTCGGCGGCACTGGTACTGGTCGACGGGGCGACGCCGTTGCGCCGCGAGCCGGCGCTGTTCGACGCGATGCTCGAGGGGTGGCGGCGGCAGCAGGCCGCGCGGCGGCTGACGGTGCCGCTGATCGAGGGGCGGGCCCGGCTGGTGCGCCGGTTCGCGGAGTTCACCGGCGCGTGGCCGTGGCAGTGGACGCCCGGCCAGGCCGAGGACTGGATCACCACGGGCGGGTGGGCGCACTCGACGGTCCGTTCCTATCAGGGCACGCTGGCGGCGTTCCTGGATTATGTCTGCGACCCGCGGTACGGCTGGGTCGCCGAGTGCGAGCAGCAGGTCGGCGCCCGGCCGGTCCAGGTGTGCCATGAGGGAAACACTGCCGTGCACGCGGCCGACTATGAGGGCCGGGCGGAGCGGCGCCCGCTGACCCGCGCTGAGCTGCAGGCGTTTCTGGATGCTGCCGACGATCACGTGGAGCGGGCGGCAGGCTCGCCGCGGAAGGGGTGGCAGGCGGCGTTCCGCGATGCGACGCTGTTCAAGGTGATCTACGGGTGGGGCCTGCGCCGCCGCGAGGCGGCGATGCTGGACGTGTCCGACTTCGCGCCGAACCCGGCCGCGCCCGGGCTCGGCCAGCTCGGGGTGTGTCATGTCCGGTACGGCAAGGCCATGCGGGGCAGCCCGCCGCGGCGGCGGGCGGTGGCCACGGTGATGCCGTGGGCGGCCGAGGCGCTGGCTCAGTACCGCGATGAGGTGCGGCCCTGCTATAAGGCCGGCGCTCATCCGGCGTTGTGGCTGACGGAGCGGGGCGGGCGGATCTCGCCGCGTCAGGTCGATGACCGGTTCGCGCAGTGGCGGGCAGCGGCGGGGCTGCCGCGCGAGCTGTCGGTGCACTGCCTGCGGCACTCCTATATCTCGCACCTGATCGAGGACGGCGCTGACCCGTTGTTCGTGCAGCAGCAGGCGGGGCACTCGTGGGCGTCGACCACGGCTGTTTACACCACGGTGGGGCAGGACGCGCGGAACCGGATGCTGCGGGCGGCGCTGGACCGGGCGTTTGCAGAAGGAGAAAGACGATGACCGGGAAGACGGCGAAGACCCGGAAGATCGGCTACCTGTGGCACCTGCGGCGGCTGATGGCCGACAAGGACATGTACGCCACGACCGACCTGGTGCCCCTGCTGGCCGAGCGGGGCATCACCTTGTCCAAGGAGCAGGTCTACCGGCTGGTTACCGGCACGCCGGAGCGCCTCAGCCTGGCCACGCTCGCGGCGCTGTGCGACATCCTGGGCTGCCAGCCCGGAGACCTGATCGAGCCGGTCCAGGCACATGCCCGGGATACCGGGCAGCGGGAAGGAGCGGCCCGGCCCCGGCCCAGGCCGGTGCGGGCCCGGGTGGCGCCCGGGCGCGGGGCCGGGTAGATGGGCCGGTGCCCAGCCGGTCACGACACCGTGCGGACTGGGCGGGCCTGCCCGGCCTGCCGCCGGGACATGGTGGTTCAGATCGCGTCGGAGGCTGACCGGTCACTGAGCCTGGAGGTAGTCGCCGCCGCGGTGGACGCGGCCGCGCCGAGCGGCCAGGCGCTGGCACGCCTGGCGGCGGCGCTGGCTGACGGGCCGGGTGCGCTCGCGGCGGGCGCGCCCCCGGTTGCCGGGCGGCTTGCCGCCGAGCTGATTGCCCGCGGCTGCACGACACTGGCGCCGCCTGCGTGCACGCGGTGCGGCCGGACTGGCCGGCCGCTGTTCCGCGGAGCGGGCGGCGGGGTGTGCCAGAGCTGCCGGGCCTGGCAGCTCGCCGTATCGTGCAGCGGGTGCGGCAAGGTCAAGCCAGTGGCGGTGCACACCGAGACCGGCCAGCCGTTGTGCGAGGTGTGCCGGCGGCGTTCGGGCCGGGCCAGCCGGCAATGCGGGACGTGCGGCAAGACCGCGCCGGTCGCGGTCCGCGGCCGCGACGGCCAGCCTGATGTCTGCGCGAACTGCTACCAGCTGCCCCGGGCTGTCTGCAGCGTGTGCGGCCGCCGCCGTCAGTGCAATTTCGCCGCGACCAGTCATCCGGTCTGCCCGTCCTGCGCCCCGAAGGCAACCGCTGCCTGCGCGCACTGCGGCCAGGTCCGGCCGCCGGCGGCACGCTGGCCCGAGGGCCCGGTCTGCGACCCGTGCTACACCGCGGCGCTGCGCCGCCGGGGACAGTGCGCCAGCTGCGGTCAGCAGCGGCGGCTGGTCGCCCCGCCCGGCCCGGCGGCGGCGACGTGCGCTGACTGCGCCGGGCTGCCGGCAATGTGCGTGTGCTGCCAGTGCGGTATCGAGGACAAGCTTTATGAGAAAGGCCTTTGCGCTCGGTGCAGCCTGCGCCGCCGCGCCACCATGCTGCTGTCGGACGGGACCGGGGACGTGCCCGGCCAGATGCAAGCGGTGCTCGAGGCGATCTGCGCGACGCGCAACCCGCGGACGGCGCTGAACTGGCTGCGCAAGGGAGCCGGTGCCGCGATCCTCGCCGGCCTGGCCGCCGCCCGGACCGCCGCCACTCATGAGACCCTCGATGATCACCCGCGGCCCCAGGCGGCCGGCTACCTGCGGCAGGTGCTCGTCGCCGGCGGCGTGCTGCCATCATGCCGGGACGAGGAACTTGCCCGGGCCGAGAAATGGCTCACCGGGCTGCTAGCCGAAATCACCGACCACGAGCAGCGCCGGCTTGTCCGCTCCTTCGCGACCTGGCATGTCATGCGCCGGCTCCGCAGATCCTCGGCAGCGCAGCGGGGCCAGCGGACCTACACCGCCCGGGCCCGCAACTCGATCAGCGCCGCCGCAAGGTTGCAGGCCTGGCTCGCCGAGCGCGGCACCAGCCTGCGCGACTGCCGCCAGGCCGACATCGACGACTGGGTCACCACGACCGGGCCCGGGGCAGCCGACGCCGGTGACTTCCTGGCCTGGGCCGCACGTCACGGTCACTGCGCACAGATGGAGTTTCCCCGGCCGGCACGCAACCCCGGCACGGCAATCGCCGACCCCAGCCGGTGGGACCTGGTGGCAGGGCTGCTGCATGACGACGCTATCGACCTCACCGACCGGGTAGCAGGCTGCATGGTGCTGCTGTTCGGGCAGAACATGACCCGTGTCGCAGCCCTGGAAACCAGGCACGTCAGCAGCAGCGACGACGGCGTGCGCATACAGCTCGGCCGGCACGCCATCCCCGTCCCCGTCACTCTCGGCACACTCATGCTCAGCCTGATCGCGAACGGCAGGCCCTACACCGGGACCGGCTCGCCAGCCACCAGCAAGTGGCTGTTCCCCGGACTGCTACCCGGACAGCCGATCACTGCGGCCCGGCTGGCTGACAGGCTCCGTGCGCTCGGCATCCCCGTCCAGGCAAGCAGGCGTGCCGCACTCACCGGGCTTGCCGCCCAGCTGCCCGCCGCAGTGCTCGCCGACGCGCTGGGCCTGTCGCCCGGAACGGCCGTCCGCTGGGCACACGACGCAGGGACCGACTGGACCCGCTACGCCGCCGACCTTGCCCGGACCGGCAATCACAAACAAGGGGAATAGCAGTGACCCGGCTCGGTCCGGGCGGGGGTATACAGCACCATCCGAACATTGCTCTCTACCAGTTTCAACCGCGGCATGAGCCTGGAAGCCATCGCCGCGATGCTCGGCCACCGCAGCCTGGACATGACCCTGCGCTACGCCAAGATCGCCAGCCGGACCGTCGCCGATGAGTACTTCGCCGTCACCGACAAGGTCGACGCCCTCTACGGCCAGCCCCCCGTGCTGCCTGCCGACGCGATCGGGCCGAAGATGGCCCGGCTGCGCCGCGAGCACCACCGCATGCTCGGCAACGGCTACTGCACCCGGCCCGCCGAGCTGGACTGCGCGTTCGAGTCGATCTGCGAAACCTGCACCTTCTTCCAGACCAGCATCGCATTCCGGCCCGCCCTCCAGGCCCAGCACGACGACGCCATCGCCAAGCATCAAGACCACCGCGGGCAGCTGTTCGCCTCGCTGCTCGCCCGAGTCGACCAGGACGCCTCATGAACCAGCCCGGACTGCGTCTCACCCGGCCCGGCCAGCTGCCCGCACCCGCCACCGGCGACGACAGCCTCCAGGTCCTCACCGACGCGATCGACAGCCTCGCCCGGCTGCGCACCGCCTACTGGCTCGGCGACTCTGCCGTCCATCTGCACGCCCTGGCCAGCCTCATCGCCCAGGCCCGGCAACTGCTGCCCCAGGCCGTCCATGACGCCCGCGATCAGGAACTCACCTGGACCCAGATCGGCGAACTCCTCAACACCACCGCCGCAACAGCGGCGCGCCGCTACCGGAACAAGCCATGATCAACTTGACAAGGATCACCGGCATAATGCCGACATGAGTGCTTCCGATCTGATCTTCATGGCGGGCAGCTCTGGCTGACCACGTCTGAGCCGCTCAGGGGAAATGCCGTGCCGGCAGGGCAGACCGGACTCGGCGGCCAGGCTCGACGCAGCGTCGTGCCAGGCGTTCTTGCCCGGGTGGCCGCGTTGCTTTACAGCAGACACCCCGCGCCCTCAGCAGGCCATACCCGTGGCCTGGGACCCCGGCCAGGGGCGATCAGGTCAGCTTTCTCTTGGATTCAAGCAGGGCCTTGCGGACCTCGTTGAACGCATTCTCAAGACCGGTGCGCACGGTGTCCGCCACGCTGGACGCAGTCGACATCGTATCCTCGAACTGCCGCCGGGAGTCGGCCCACCTGTTGCGGAGCTGGTCCATCAATGCGGTCAGCTTGTCGCTGGTCTCCATCGCACCCAGGTGCATCTGTACCTCGAGATCCTCAAGGCGCCCCTGCCACTGGTCGATCTGGGCCTTGGTCAACTGCTTGTGCAACTCGGCGTGCTTGGCCTGGAGCTTGTCGATCTGGGCTTCCAGCTTTGCGATGCGCTCTTCATTCGTCATGAATCGAGCGTCCCTTCCGAACTTGTGGTGCGGCCAGGGGCCAAGGTCCTGGGATGAACGCGCCCTGGCCGAACGCACTCTCTTGGCGCGTGTTCGCCGCGGCGGAAAAAGACGCGCTGATGGCGCTGCCAGCTGACCCGTTCGTGCTGGTCCAGTGGTCGCGGTGCAAGGTCGGCCCCGACATCCACGTGAAGGTCGGCCGGACCTTGTACTCGGTGCCGTGGAAGCACATCGGCCAGCACCTGGATGCCCGGTCCACCGCCACCATGGTGCAGCTCTTCCTGGGCAGGGACCTGGTCAAGACCCACGTCGCCAAGCCGCAGGGCAAGCAATCCGACCTGGCCGACTACCCGCCGGTCATGTGGAATCAGCGCTCCGTTGTCAAACTGATGCGGCGCCCAGGGCTAGCGGTGCTGTCAGACGGGGTAAGGCTGGTCACGGCTTCTCCTGGGAGCGGTTCGCGGCGGCGGCCCGTTGGTCGTGGACGGGTAGCAGCAGGCGGAGGGTGCTGTCGGTGAACCAGCGTCGGAAGCGGGTTGCGCTCCAGTGCCGGTCGCTGGTGAGGCGGCAGAACAGGGCCGAGTCCATCAGCGTCCAGACGGTGTCGATCGCGGCGGCGCGGTCAACGTTGTCGCGCAGGGCTGACCGTTGCAGTAGGCCGTCCACCAGCCAGGTGGCCATGACCTGGCGCTGCATCATGAGTTGCGTGGCGATGGCGGCGATATCCTCGTCGATTCGTGCGGCTTCCAGGGCGGCCAGAGTCAATCCCGCGGCACGTTGGGCGGAGTCGACGAGCGCCTGGGCGAACACCGCGACGAATTCGGCCGGTTCGGCTGCGGACTGTGCCTCTGCGGCCCATTCGCGCGCGAGCATCGGTACCGGCTTGTCATCGCCGGCGATCGCGGTGTCGATCACCGCCTTCAGTAGCCGTGCTTTGGTCTTGAAGGCCAGTTCGACGGTGGGCAGCGCGGCACCCGCGTCGGTGGCCACCGCGCGCATGGTGGTCGCGGCGTACCCGTGCTCGAGGAACAGCCGGGCCGCCGCCGCGATGATGCGGGCACGCGTGTGCCGGGCCTGCTGCTCGCGGCGCGGCGAGCGGTAGCGGCGGGTGCTAGCCGCGGCAGGGTCTGAAGCGCCCACAATCGGATATGGTACTGCCATAGTCGAATTAGGAGGCGATCGGCGATGACCGAGCAGGGCATCCCTACCGGTCCTGGTGTCGAAGGCACGGTTGCCCGACCCGGTGGCGTGTCCTACCTGCGTATTCCCGCCCGGGACGTCGTGCAGTCCGCGGAGTTCTACCGTGCCGTGTTCGGCTGGCGACTGCGCGGCAGCCCGGACGCGCCGAGTTTCGGCGACGGCACCGGGCACGTCATCGGGCACTGGCGCACCGATCTGCCCGCCGCTGGCGAGGCTGGCGTGCTGCCCTACATCTACGTCGCGCATCTGGACGAGGTGCTGCGCACGGCGACAGGACGGGGCGCCGAGCTGGTCACCCCGCCTTACCCTGAAGGAAACCTCTGGATAGCCACCATCCGCGACCCCGCCGGCAACGTCATCGGCATCTGGCAGGACGGACCACGCTGACCCGCGGGAGGGCCTTGTCGGACGTCCACGATCGGCAGCAGAGCGGCGGCCGCTGGTACTCCGATCTGGCGGGGTGTAGGCCCTGCGGGGGTAGGCACGTCGGCCAGCCGCTCGAGGAGCTGGTCCAGGGCGGCTCGGCCGTCATCGACGGCGGCGCGTTCGTCGTCGGTGAGCGGGATGGCGGTGACCATGCGCTGCAGGTAGTCCTTGGCCTCCAGCAGCAGCGCCTTCGAAGAGTCCTTGGGCGTGTAGAAGTCGCACCTGGCCCAGGCCATCCGGTGCGGGCATTGCTCGAAGAAGGTGTAGCTGCAGTACCCGTGTCCGCGCGGCACCCGGTCAGCCGAGCCCTATGGCCAGCCGTTATGGGGAGCCCTCCCCATAACCCTCGAGCCAACTCGGCGCTCTTACTTAATGCATAGGTCCTCAACCTTCTCCAGAAACGGAGGACACAATGCAACTACATAACTTCTCCCGCAGGCGACTGCTAGGCGCGGCCGCCCTAGCCTGCACCGCAGCGCTGATGCCGGCCAGCGCATCCGCCATCACGGCGGCCGCGTCCGCCACCCCGGCAGGATCACCGGCCTGCGCTCACCCGGTAACCGCCTACGTCGCCGATGCCTACTCCGGCACGGTGACCCCGATCAGGACCGCCACCAACCACGCGCTCAAGGCGATCAAGGTGGCCTTCAGCGCCAACGCGATCGCGATCACCCCGAACGGGAACACCGCTTACGTTGTCAACGAGAATGCAAGTCCAAGGGAGGCCGGGACCTCGGTGTTCCCGATCCAGACCTGCACCAACAAGGTCGGCAAGGCGGTACCGGTGACGACGGGCCCCTCGGGCATCGCGATTACTCCGAACGGGAAAACCGCCTACGTCATCAGTAACGGCGACACCGCGATCACCCCGATCAGGATTGCCACCGACACACCCGAGAAGGCGATCAACTTCGGCAAGACATCCGTCGCGATCGCGATCACCCCGAACGGCAAGACCGCCTACGTCGCCAACAGCGCCAACGGCGGCTTCGGAAGCTGGGACACGGTAACCCCGATCATCACGGCCGCCGGTAAGGCCGGCAAGGCGATCAAGGTCGGGAAGGATCCCGGCTACATCGCGATCACCGCGAACGGCAAGACCGCCTACGTCGCCAACTCCGGCTCGGACTCGGTCACCCCGATCAACACCGCCACCAACAAGGCCGGCAAAGCGATCAAGGTCGGGAAGGATCCCACACAGATCGCGATCACCCCGAACGGCAAGACCGCTTACGTCGCCAACAGCGCCGGAGGCAGGGTAACCGTGATCAGCACCACCACGAACACGGTCCGCAAGTGGATCACGGTCGGGAAGAATCCCGAATACATCGCGATCACCCCGAACGGCAAGACCGCCTACGTCGCCAACACCGGCAGCCTCGGAATGGGGGACACCGTGACCCCGATCAGCACGGTCACCAACACGGCCGGCAAAGCGATCAAGGTCGGGAAGGGTCCCGCCCTCATCGCCATCACCCCGAACGGCAAGACCGCCTACGTCGTCAACGGCAACTCGGGCACGGTGACCCCGATCAGCACCACCACGAACAAGGCCGGCAAAGCGATCAAGGTCGGGAGCTTCCCTGTCGCCATCGCGATCGCGCCATAGCAAACCCGCAGCCGGGGCCCGCCCAGCAAAGGCGGGCCCCGGCGCCGGGCGCTTGGTGGATGCGCTGAGCGCAGTCGGCGAACTGGGCGAGCCTCGGTCACACTGCAACCTCCACAGCCGGCATGCCGTCCTCGGCGCGGTCGCTGTCCACGCCCAAGTGGTTCGGCAGGCACACTAGGTGCGCCCGCTCAAGAGGATGCATGCGCAGGCGCCTAAACAGTTCTCAGACCGGGTCGCCTGGGTTTGGCCGGCGACTTGCTCGACCTGGTCGGGCTGGTCGGTGACCTGCAGTGCGCCGGGGAGTTGCTCAAGCTGCTGCTGCAGCGTCGTGGTGGACGTCATCGGCTCGCACATCATCACGCGGGCCCTGGTGAGATCGTCCAGGTTCTGTTCCGCGTCGATCCGGGCGACTTCCTTCGCGACTTCGCCTTCGGTCCAGTCCCGGATGCACCATCGCGACCGCTGTCTCCACCGATGCGGCCTGAGCGCCCCGCAGGGTGGAGACGGTCGTTGCCAGTTCGGCCTGGTTGGGCAGGACGACGTCGGGGAACTCGATATCTGGCCCCCGGGGGCGTGACTCCGGCCATTTCCGGGCTTCCGGGGAACACGATCTGGTGCACCGTCATGAGGCCGCAGATGATGTCCGCGTACGCAGGCCGCCAGTAGTTGATCTTCCGGCCGCGTGTGACCAGGGACTTGCGTTCCCGGCGTCGACTTCCGTCGCGGTCTGCGCGACGTCGCCTTGCAGGCCGAGGGTCTGCCCTTCGAGCGGATCATCCGGTGTCGGGCTCTGATGTCCGACTCGACAGCTCCTCTCCACGGGACCGGCTGACAGAGCCGTTCGCTGCGTGCGGGCGATCGGAGAGGTGTCAGCCTCGACCTGGAACAAGTTTGCTGCACCCTCGACGCAGCTGACGCGAAAACTGGGTCCCGCTGGGCGCGCGGCAGCGAGACCCAGTTTTCGCGTCCCACGGCAGCACCGCGCAGCGGCGCATGATTTCTAAATCGGAAGGCCGCGGCCGGCGAGCCCCCGGACCAAAACCACAGGTCAACGACAGAGTGGCATGCGGGGCGTTAGCACAATTGCAGTGCAGCGGACTTTTAATCGGCCCGCTGCAAACCGATTAAAAGCTGTCTGACCTGGTCAAACGTCTGCGGTCGTCACCGATAGGCCGTCAATCGGACGCTCCAATAGCGATCGTCCTTAAGCGGCCCCAGCTCGCTGCCTGTCGCGGCAGCCTGGGAGAAACGGAGAGCCGGGCGGCAGCCCTCCATATCGGCACGGAAATCCTCCCCGGGCCCCTCCGCGCGGCAAGCGCATTACCTCGCTGGAGCGATAACAGAGAGCCGGGTTAAAGCTGCTCGCCGCCGAGCTCGCCCGCCTCGACCGCACGGCGCGCGTGGCGATGGCGGCGCGCCTGGCGCTCGCGGCTGCGCGAGACGACCCACGCTCAGCGTGACAGCAGTCTCGGCAGCGGTTCCCGCCCAGCTAAGTCACCAGGCGAACACGCCAAAGCCCGGAAACTGGGGGTAGGTGAATGGCAGGCTGGTCAGCGCGCCGGTGGCCAGGTTGACGCTGACCAGCCCGGTTGTCGGGATCAAGTACTTAACGCAGTGATGCTTGAGGGTCACCGCCGACAGCCCGCAGGCCTTGGCGTTCTTGGCGCTGAGCAGGAAGGGGACGAGCGCGAAGCCGCCCGCCGGGTCGGTCGAAAGCGGTCCGGCCCCGGCCATTCCCACTATGGACCGCAGCGGCCAGTCGTGGATAACCCTGATCAACTTGCCGCTCGCGACGTCGTAGGCGACGAGCACATGGCCGGGTTCGTAGGTCTGCTGGCCGGGCGAGCGGGCCAGGGCGTACAGCACCGTGCCGCTGGTGTTCAGCATCGCGTCGCTGGTGTTGCGGACCAGGATGCGGCTGACGTTCGTGTCCGGCCCCGACGGCGCGCTGGTGGACATCACCCGGCTCACCTGGATGGCGCTGTCGCCGCTGCCGATGTAGTTGGTGAAGGCGATCAGCCTGCCGTCGGCGGAGATGGACAGGTCGGTCGAATTGTCCTCGCTCAGAGTGTGCGGCCAGTGCCGGGTAATCGTGCCGGACGCGACATCGATGATCGCGATCTCGCCGGTAATCGCGTTCAGGCCCTGCCCAGCGCCGGCCTGGCCGCCCCCGTCCAGCGAGACGGCGAGCCGGCTGCCGTCCGCGGTGGCAGCGAGCGCCACCGGGATGCTGCCTATCGGTATGCCGCCGACCGGGATCGGCGCCATCGCTGACGGCTGGCCGTCCGCGCTCACGCTGAACTTGTAGAAGAGCGCCTGGTCAGACCCGTCGATCCCCTGGGCCGCGGCAAAGAACGTCCTTCCGCCGGGGGTCCCCGCGACCGCGTCGAAGGACTCTCCCGCTGGCGCGTTCAGGTGGCCATTGACGTGGCCGGTCGCGGTCGTGACGATGGTGAGAAGCTTGCTGGTGCCTGGACCACCGGCGTCAGCGTGGTTGACAACGATGAACTTCGGGAAGGCGCTCAAAGGGCCGTGGTACGGGGCTTGCGGATGCGACAACCCGTGATGGCCGGGCGCGTTGCCGCCGAGCCGCGGGATTACGACGGTGGCCGCGACGGCGATCGCGGCGACCGAGGCCGCCACTGCCAGCGGCACCAGCACGCGGCCGCACCGCCGTGGGGCGCCAGGCCTGCGCTGCCCGCCGGGGCGAGTGGCCGGGGCCTTCTGGCCGGGCGCGAGTTGCAGGTCGCGAATGGCCGTAGGGCGCACGGTTCCGGCCGCCTCGCGGTAGGCCGCGCGGACCAGATCTGGTAGCTGAGTCACATCTCCCCCTTCAGCTGGCTCGCAAGCGCGGTGAGAGCGTGCGAGGCAGTCGAGACGACAGTTCCCCTGCTGATCCCAAGCGCGGCTGCGATCTCCGTATCGGCCAGGTCGGCGTAGTACCGCAGCGCCATCACCTCGCGCTGGCGGGGCGACAGCCCTGCCAGCGCAGCGAGCACAGCGCGGCGCTCCTCGGTTGCCATCGCGGCGGCCTCGGCCGACCAGACCGGCGGGTCGTGCCGTACCGGGCGCAGCCAGGCGCGCCTGCGGGCGCGTAGCACGCTTCGGCTGCCGTTCAGGACCGCGACGCGCAGGTAGCCCAGCGCGCGGCCGGGGTCATCCAGGCCGCGCCAGTTCCGGTACAGACCACAGAATGCTTCCTGGACGACATCCTCCGCACTCTCCTGATCGCCGACCAGCAGGACCGCCAGGCGGATGAGGCCGACGGCGTGATGTCGGTACAGATCGGTGATGGCGTCCGCTCGGGACGGCTGCTGCTGCACGCTCGCCGCGGGGATGCTCGGGTTCATACTCATAAGACGTCCGCCAGCGCCGGTTGTTGAGTCACCCTCAGGATTTCGTGCGGCCCGCTGGCGATGCGGGAGCACGCGGTGCACACGCGGGCCATCGGCGGCGGGTCCCAGCCGTCGGTGGTGGCCGAGCACGCGGCTCACTTTATGGCTACCTCAACGGCCAGATAGGCCCATCGAAATCAGCTCGTCAGAGCCGTATCAGGTGACTGGGCTGAAGCGGTAGTTGAACACTGACGACCCGGCGCGCCGATGCAGCCAGTGTGAAGCCTCGCCTGCGGTTGACACGGCCACCATTCATAACCGGACGATACGCGTGCGGCGGCCAACACGGAAAGGACACGAGCCAACCGCACCGAGTCGGCCGGGAGATCTATGACCGGTTGCCAGCGTGAGCGGCTCGCAGGACTCCTGCGCTGTCGCCGTTGCTGTCGGCGGGCTTGGATGCGTTCCTGCTGCCGGGCATGATGCTGATCGGGAGCAGGGAGCCGGGCGGGATGACCGCGCTGAGGCCGCTGGCCGGTAGCCCAGCACCAGCGAGGGTCAGCGCCGATAGCCGCGGCTTGACCTCCCGGGCCGCGGCAAGCGACCGCTCTCGCTCCGTGATCGTTGTCACCGGGAGCTCAGCAGGTTCATGCGACGTCTGGGTTTCGGGTGCGGCGGGACGTTCGGCCGACTCTTGCTGCCGCCCGGCCCGCAGACCGACGAGGACGCCGAGCGCGGTGGCGGCCATGATGGCGGCCTGACCACGCAAAGCGCTCAAACTCGGTGAACCCAGCGGGCGCGGTCCATCCATACGTGGATGGTCCTCCACCAGTCCACATCCATATCGCCGATGCTGTGCACGCGGGATGTGGTGCTTGATCTGCAGGAATTTCCGTGGGTGCACGAGCGCGACATCACCGCGCCGCAGGGCCTGCGGACCGACGACGGTCACGCCCGCGCCGAGGTGGCGCTCGCCGAGGTGCAGCGCGCGCTCGGCTACATCGTCGGCATGAAGGCCGGCCTGCCTGACGGCAGCAGCATCGTGTTCCACCTCGCCGGGCCGCTGCGCCGCGATCTCTACGCAGCGGTCGACGGCTGGGCCAAGGTGATCTGCCATGTCGAGCGCCCCGACGTCGAGCTCAGCACCGACTCGCGCACGTTCGTCCAGCGGGCCCGCAGCCGCATCGACCCGCAGGAGCAGATCGACGCGGGCCTGGTCCGCTGGACTGGCAACGCCGGGCTCGGCGACCGGGCGGCCCGGAACCTCTGCTGCACGAGGTGGGCCTCCGGGTCGCCCAGCCGCCCAGCCGGGCGCCTGCGCCAGGCCAGCCAGCCAGGACCTTTAGCAGCCGGTCAGAACCTCACAAGCATCCAGCTCGCCCCGGCGTTGCCGGTGAGCAGCAGTTGCCCCGGGCGGTGGTCGCGGTTGCCGTCACCATCGACCGCCCCGTGCACCACGACGCCGTCGGCGCTGGTCGTGAAGCCCAGGTCGACCCAGCCGAGGCCGGCATCGTTGAAGAACCGCGCGGTCCGCCAGGTGTGGCCTCCGTCAGCGGAGTGGTAAAGCCAGCTCCCGAAGCTGTCTGTGGCCACCGTCAGCTGGGCGGGGACAGCCGCGCCGATGGTGCCGAGCACGCCGTCACTGCTCGGCATGCCAGCCCTGTGCCACCGCCGCCCGTCGTCACCGCTCACGAAGACGTCCTTGATGTTGTGGCCCGAGAAACTCTGACCGCTGCACAGCAGCGCGAGGCCGTTCGCAGAGGTCACGGCGACCGAGACGGCCAGGTCCCGGCCCCCGCCAGGCCCGGTGCACGGTGTCGCGCGCCTGACGGCGGAAAGACCGCCGTTCTTGGTGACCAGCACGTGGCTGCCGTCCAGCATCGCGGCCACCCGCGCCTGCGTCGCGATCAGGTCGGTGGGGTCGCGGAGCCCGGCAAAGGCATAGCTGACGCTCGTCACCCGTGACCATCGCCCCCCGCCGATCGGCCGGCGCACCACGGCGCCGGTCCTGGCGCAGCCGGAGGTCGGCGTGCACCGCGCAGTGAGTGCGAGCACCTGCCCGTCAATGGTGGCCAGCGACAGGATCGAACCGGCGGGTCCGGGGATCCGAGTCCAGTGCCCGCTGCCGTCGGTGGTGACCCACAATCCGGTGCCGAACACGAAGCCGTGCGACGGCGTCGCGAACCGGATGCCCCAGACCGCCGCTCCCGAGGCGGCCGGGAGCCCGACCTGTACCAACGGCGCGGGGACGCCGCGCCAGGAGGCGCCCCGGTCGAAGGTGCGCACGATCGACGTGCAGGGCGCCACCGCGCACGGGGCGGTGCCTAGCACGAACGCCTCGCGGGGCGAGACGAACGTCACCGAGTCAGCGGCGAACCCGCGCGGCACCGGGCCCACGGCCGGCCGGGCCCGGGCAATCGGAGCGACCGGATGCCCTGGCGCGGCCGGATGCCCGGGCGCGGCCAGAGCGACCGAGGGCGTGAGGAACGCGGCGCAGGCGATCGCCCCCGCGGCTGCCCGCCCTAACGTGTGGCTGTTCAGGTTCATGTACGTCCCCTTCTGAAACGGGCGCGGCGGATCGGCACCCCAGCTACCGATACAGAGCCCATGACCGCGATCCAGATACGTCCGGCTTCACAATCCCACCCAGGCTGCGTCAGATGATCGATCACCTCACGCGCGTCGTCCTCGATACCGTAAATGAACGACGACTTGCGGCGCCGCAGCACGGGGACCCCCAGAGCGTAAAGTCCAGGGCTGTCGACCACGCCGCCCTAGTGGCGCAGCTGGGCCTTCGCGTCGACCACCGGCACGTCGAGCCACGCATAATCGGGCCGGAATCCCGTCGCCCACACGACCGCGCGGATCTCGCCGCTCCCCAGGTCAAGCTGCAACGGCGTCGACCCGGGCACACGCGTAGGCTCGAAGCGCTCGGGTCGGCCCACCTTATCGTCACGCCCGTCCGCATGTGCCCAATCGTCGAACGCGTCCAGCAGGCGCCTCATCTTCAGGTCCGCGAGCGAGAAACGTTGCGCAGGCCGCCTGAGAAGAGGGCGCGGCCGTTGCCGGCTTCGGCGAAGCCGGCGCAGTTGATCGGGTTCGTCTGCCGCCTCGATCCCGGCCTGGCTGCCGAAGACTTCGCCGACGTGCGCAGGCAACTCGACCGCATAGCCGACCAAGAGTTCTTCCGCCACGGGCTCAGCCGGATGTCACCGAACTACCCGCCAGCTTCGCAATCTGGCCGCGTACTCCACAGGCCGTCAGCAGGAAATTGCTACAAGCGGGCTACCTGACCGCCGGGTCCATCCGGTCCGCTGTCGGGTACTCGCCCAAGCCGCATGCTGCCCTGTCGTAGTCACTGCTCGAGGCTTCGGTGACAGCCGCTTTGGGGAGCTGACCGGCCCGGACTACTGGTTTTCATTACCTTCGTTGCCTATTCTGCTAACCAATATCGCCGGTTGTCATCCCGGGCGCGCCCATATGGTCGCAGTTGATGAGCGGGTGCGGGTCGGCATCGGCACTGCCCCAATGCGCGGCGATCTCGTGAGCGGTGAAGGCAGGAAGCGAGTTGACCAGGTACAGCGACATCGGGCGGCGTGAGATCGTAGGGTCCGCCGTTTACGCGCTAGCGCTGGCTGCCGCCGCCTGCGCCCACGAGCAGCCGAGTAACCCGCGCCCCCGAGACAGCCACGCCCATGCGGGCGTGCCGCGCCGCGCTGCGGACGATGTGATCCAGTTCGTGGTCGCAGGGAGCGGAGACTTGCTAATTCACGAGCCGGTCTGGGAGCGGGCGCTGGCCCTAGGTGGCGGCCACCGCTACAACTTCGCTCCGCTGTTCGCCAGGATCAAGCCTTTCGTAGGGGCTGCTGATCTGAGGTTGTGCCATGTCGAGACGCCGATGACGCCGGCTCCGCCGACCAGCTACCCGGTGTTCAACACACCGCCCGAACTGGCCACCGCGATTCGCCAAACCGGATGGCATGCTTGCTCGACGGCCTCGAATCACACCCTTGATCAAGGGCAGAGGGGAGACGACGACACGATCCGCGCTCTGAATCGTGCCAGGGTGCTGCACACCGGCTCGTATGCGTCGGCGGCTGCGCAGCGAAGACCACTGATCATGACCGTCAAGGGTGTCCGCGTCGCCTTCCTTGCCTATACGGAGTTCACCAACGGCATTCCGTTGCCGCATCCGTGGTCGGTCAATCTGGCCGGCGCTGGGCGGATCCTGGCCGACGCGCACCGGGCGCGAATGGACGGCGCACAGGTGGTGATCGTCAATCTTCATTGGGGCGATGAGTACGTCGCGCAGCCGAGCAGCTTTCAGCTCAGTCTCGCCGAGAGGCTAACCCAGTCGCGCGACATCACCGCGATCATCGGCCAGCACGTGCACGTCGTTCAGCCCATCCGCTTCATCAATGGCAAGGCGGTCGTTTTCGGCGAGGGCAATCTGATCTCCAACCAGACCGATGCTTGCTGCACGATAGCGACCCAAGACGGGATGATCGTGCTGCTCACCATCACCGTAGACAACCGGGGGGCGCGCGTCACCCACATCCGCTACGTGCCGATCTGGGTACGCCACCCGGATTTCCTGGTGCTCCCAGCCGGTTTCGCCTGGCGCACCGATCACGCCGACGCAGAGGCCTTGCGGGCGTCGTATCAGCGCACCGTCTCGGTAGCCGGACGAGGTCCCCGCATCCAGCCGATCCCAGCTCACCTCTCATGACCTAGACGTGCTCGTGCCGCCAGCAGGCCGGTAGCGGCACCCGCGCAATGGCGGGCGAGGGCAGCGGCAAACCACGCCCTCAGCTAGTGAACTCACCCGGGCGTTGAGGTGACGTCATGAGGTTGTCTAGCCTGGCCAGGTCCGTGGGCCGTAGGGCCGCCGCGTGGGGGTTCGGCCGCGGAACGCTACCTGTTGCTGGGGCTGCAGTTGGGCCGGCATGCCGACGGGGTCGTTGACGCCTATTTCGGGCGGCGCGCTGAACGCTGCGGTGCAGGCCGCGCCCGCGGCCTGGCCGGGGACGATCGCGGCTGCCGCCGGCGTCCTGCTGGAAGAACTTGACGACGGCTGGCTGCGTGACCAAGTGGCCGGGTTGCGCACCTACGCCCATGTGCTGGCCGGCCAGGCCGGCCCGTACGCCGACGAGGTAGCGGGGTGTTACGGGGTGCGGCCAGTGCACACCGACGAAGCCGTCTTCGCCGCCGGCCACGAACAGCCGGCCGACCTGCTTCGCGGCGCTGGCCCGCTTCTGGAGACGGTGCCCGACGCGCCGTGGCTGGGGTACAACTGCTACCTCGGTGACCTGCGCGGCCGGGTCGTGGTCAACGTCGGGCTGGCGATGTCGGCCATTGAGCTGCTGACGGTGGCCCTGCATGAGACCTGCCCCGGCCACCAGGCCGAGCGCGCCTGCAAAGAGCAGTTGCTGGTGCGCAGCCGGGGGCTGGTGGAGGAGACGCTGGTGCTCGCGCCTACTCCGCAGTCGGTGGTGTCCGAATGCATCGCCGAGCTCGCCCCGCAGATGCTGCTCGCCGGTGACGGCGGCGCCGCGTTCGCCGCCATTCTCCGCGATGCCGCCGTCGAGTTCGACCTTGCGCACGCGCTGGCCATCGAGCAGGCGAGAAAGCCTTGCCGGCGGGCGGAGGTGAATGTGGCGCTGATGCTGCACCAGGCCCAGGCGGGCGAGGGTGAGGTGCACCGGTACCTGCAGCGGCGGGGTCTGTGGACTGCCGAGCTGGCCGCTCACCTAACCGGCTTCATCACCTAACCGGCCTCACGCAGCTACGTGACCTGCTACCCCGCCGGACATGCCCTCTGCCGCGCCTACGTCGCGGGCCAGCCCGACCGCTTCCGCCGCCTGCTCACCGAACAGGTGCGCGTGAGTGACCTGCTGGCCGGCCAGGATCCCGGCAGCCACCAGACCGGCCCGTCCCCTAGCCTCGGCAGCGCCCTGGCACACACCAGCCACAGCGGGTGCTCGCGCGACCCGGATGTCCGATGCGCAGATGACCCCGGTCATGCGTGGTTCCAGCAATGGAGACTGCGAGCCCAAGAGCCGGCGGCGGGTTTAGCTGGCGCGACCCCGTGGGCACCGTCTGGGACGTGGCCTGGGCGGAGGGCACTACGTTCGACGACCGAGGCGGCGTCGTCTTTCCCTAGCCAGAGCGGCGCATCATCTCGCGCCATGTGCGGCAAGAGCGCGCATCTTCGCAGGGCGATGTGGCAGGGCCGGGGGACCCCGTTCCCAGGTCATCGGCGCTAGGCAGCTCGGCCGTTGCCGCCATCATGCAGGCAGGCGCACAACACCCGGCGGCAGTGCTCATCCGGCTTAGCATTGTCGAATGGGGCTTGCCAGTGCCTTGGCCAACAGCGGTGAACTGCGTGGACCACTTGCGACCGCACTCATAGCCACTGGCGCCGGCGGGCTCTTCTGCGCGATGGGCGTCATTCTCTTTACGAACTACCGCGGGCTCGCCCGCAAGTGGGTACAGGCCACCGACGAGTCGCTCGAGCAGATCCCCCCGATCAGCAAGCCATTGCGGCGATTCAACGTGCGGGTCTTTTTCGCAGGGAACGGTGCTGCATTCGCAGAGCACAAGCTCAACGTCATGCCAAAGATAGTCGGAGCCGGATTCGTCCTCTTGGGGACAGTGGCCTTCGTGACGGGCGTCGTCCGCCTCCTCATGCTGGCATAAACCTCGCGGCAAGAGCGGATGTTCGCCGGTCCGAGTTATCTGACCTCAGCCGTCATGCTATCATGGGATATCACTTGGAGGTGCTCATGACTGACATGCTGATCCGTGACGTGCCCGATGACGTGCTAGCTGCTGTCGATGCGCGAGCTAGCCGCCTGGGTTTGTCGCGCAGTGAGTATGTCCGGCGCCGGCTGGCCCAGGACGCGGCCTCCGCCGCCGCAGCGGTGAGCACTGAGGACCTGGACCGGTTTTCGGAACTGTTCGGTGATCTGGATGACCCGAACTTGATGTCGCGGGCGTGGCGGTGACCGACTGGCTGATCGATAAGTCGGCCCTGGTCCGGCTGGCCGGCAGCCGCGACGCGGCAGAGTGGGCGGCGCGGATTGAACGCGGCCTTGTCCGTATCGCGACAGTGACGCGGCTGGAGGTTGGATATTCGGCCCGGTCCGGCGCGGATCTTCGCACGGGGCTCCAGCGCCCGCCGTTGTCGACGATGCCGGTGGAGTATCAGACCCCGGCGATCGAGGACCGGGCCTTGGAGGTGCTTACTCTGCTGGCTGACCGCGGTCAGCACCGGGCCCCATCGATCCCCGACCTCATCATCTCCGCCACGGCAGAGTTCGCCGGACTCACTGTCCTGCACCTCGACAAGGACTTCGAGATCATCGCCAGCATCACCGGGCAGCCCCTCGAGCGACTCGAGGTCAGTTAGCAGTCGAGAATTAGAGGCCCGCTGCGCGGCATCTGAGTGCGGTCCGCTACTCACCGGCGAGAGTACCGAGTGCTGGCCACGGCGGACCCTGGCGGAGCAAGGACAGGATGTCTCGGCCGTGCTGGTGCCCATCCGGGAATTCATCGCGGATGTCCCAGCGCCAGGCAGCGACCATCGCAAGCACGAGCCGCCGGCACTCAGCGAGCAGAACTTGATCGACGTCCGGATAGCGCGCGCTGACCTCCTCTGGCACGTGGGCAACATCAAACTCGATGGGCCCACGGCAGCACGTTTCGAAGTCGATGAACAGCAGGCCGTCACGGGTGCTGAGGAGGTTGCCAGGATGCGGTTCGCCGTGCAGCAGCTGCTCGGCAGCACCGCGGCTGTGGATCCGTTCACGAGCGCTCTGCAGCGTGCTGAGGAGGAGATGCCGGTCGGCCTCAGCGAGGGCGGGGGTTTCGTCTCGGTGCGTGACTAGCCGTTCAGCCTCTGCGGCTCGGTCCAGGAAGTGCGGGGTTGCGATCTCGACGCTTCGCATGCCGGTGTGCAGGCGTTGGAGCACGTCTGCGTATGCGCCTGGTAAGTCCAGGTCAGGAGCCACGACCTCGTAGTAGGTCCACAAGGTCACGGCGAAGCCGTCGCGTTCGTAGACCCGCGGCTCAACCCGCGGCTCCAGCGCTGCGACGGGGCTCGCGGTTCCAGCGAGTCGCAGAGCGAGCTCGACCTCAAGCGCGGCTACCTCTTGCCCCACCAGTGCTACTCGGGCGAAGACGCCACACGGCAACAGACGTAGAGCGAGCTTGTTCGAATTGTGAATCACGACTGCGTCGTCGACCCGCAGATGCAGCTCTCCGGCCAGCGCTGTCGCCGCGGCCATCGCACGCGAAACGAACTCCGCCTCCACAACGTGGATCCTCGCACTTGCTCGCTCATCGGCGTGAAGGAGTGCGCGGAATCCGGCAGGAGAGTGCATGTGCGTGGCTTCGCGACGGCCCAACTTGTCCTGCGCGGACGTGCCCTCCGCGACGAAGGCGAGCGTGACGCCCTCCGCGATCGTCACACCGAGTGGTCGCGTATCACTATGGGCGGCAGAAGCGTGCGTCGCGCATCGACGTGGTGAGTCGTCGGCCGCGGGGTGGTCCGGTCCGATCATGGCGAGCCCGGCGCCTAGGGCCGACCGACCCGCCGGCTTTCTCTAGCCTGTTGCAGCTTGTCCCAGGCGATATCCGCGAGCTGCCGAGCCGTCATGCGGCTTTGACTGCGATCGGTTCTCGCGCCTCGTGCCCCGCGTCGTGTGGGCATACGCGAAAGGCAACAGGCCGGGGCCTCGATAGTTGAGCAACTCCGCCGCCTCATCTGAGCAGCAGATATCGAGGATGTCGGCAATTTCGGCGAGCGTCGCGTTGTGCACCGCAGCCAAGTCGGCAGCGAGCTCCTGGCCGCGTTCCGCCCGGTCCACCTCCGCCTGCCACAGCGACTGTCTGGCCTGCCGGAAGGCTGCCAGCTGCCGTCAGTGCTCTGCCCGAGCTCATATTCGTAGGACCAGCACGAGGAGCTGCCGCCGGGCGGCAGGCCAGCCTCCATCCGCGACAGGTAGCGCGCCTCGCGCTGCAGGCGGTCGGCTTCATCTTTCAGCCCGGCGAGACTGGCGCTCCTGACTTCCACGCCGTTCTCGGGCAGATATTGGCCATAGGTTCTGGCGATCCACCAGGGACCGTCCCGTGAGACGACGACGCGGTAATGGTCGTTCTCGCTGACCTCGCCGGCGACTGTCACTGCGCTGCAGGTATTCCGGGGTTGGCACGTCAGCGACCGGTTCCCGGTCGTCCACCTAGAAGATCACGATCTATCGGGCCCGATATACCCGACCACCCTCACCCCGCCTTCAGAGCCACCAGCCAGCGGGCCGACCGAAGCTGCCCGCCTGACTGATGTCGTTTACCAACGTCCCTAGACGCGATGAGGGGAGCGGCTGCCGTCGCCTACCTATAGCTGAGCTGGACCAAGAGGTCGCAACTAGCCCCCGATTGTGACTTCTTGAACGGACCACCCACTCGCAATGGCGGGGCGTACAGGAGGAAGCCGTCGCCGCCCGAGCACGACAAGGTTCCAGTGGATCGTGCCTTGATGGCGATGTAGTCACCCTTGGCGACACGCAACTTGACCCGGAAGCTCTGGACGATGTAGTGGTCGCCGCTGGCACCGCCACACGGGCTCTGGCCGTGGTAAGTGATCTCGGGACCTTGCACCACGATCTTGGCCTTGCTGGCGCTCGGCTGAGCCTTGGCCAGCTGGAGCCGGAATTTCCCCTTCACACACGACACCAGCTTCAGGTGCTTGACGGTTCCCGTCCTTGGGGCCGTGAAATGGCTGCCGTTCTCGAATGCGGTGATGGCCACCCAGGTGCAGGTGGAACCGTGGCGGATTCCGCCGTTTTCATCGCACGACTGGCCGTTCTCAGCGTTGGAAGGCTGAGTCTGGGCAGTCAGCTTGGCCCCGAAGAATGTCGGAGTCGTTGCGGTAGCCGCACTCCCCGATGAGGCGGTCAGGCCCACCAGGATGAGAGGCGCCACCAGCACGCTCAGCACTGTGAGGAAGTATGATGCAGACCTCTTGCTCATGACGTCATCCCAGCTCTGCTCTTCGTCCGTCTTGTTCCTGACGCGCGTCATGCTCATCTCCTGTCGGCTTCCGGTCGGCGTCGCGTGGCCGCCGCCCGCGATCGCCGAGTTCACCGGGCTCATACCCAGGGAGCGGTCCATTGCGTGCCATCCCGTTCCATCCCCCGCTGGCCGGCATGTTCTCCCGCCCAGCCAGGTGCAACCCCGTGGCCACCGCAAGATCATCAACAGTCGACACAACCCGCGATGATCATGCGGTGGCCGTTCCGTGTCACGGGTATGGCGGCACCAACCTCGCCTCGCCCCGGTTGCGGGCATGGCGGCACCAACCTCGCCTCGCGCCGGTCTTAAGCTCCCGCACCCGCCCACGCGATGAGATCCAAGTGCAGGAAGTCAAAGAACGACACGGGTGTGGCTAGATCAATGGGCCGAATAAGACCCTCTTAGATCTGCCCGTGCCGGTGCCCGTTTTCAGGCTATCGACCTGCGCCCAAGGGCGCACGGGCTGTCCGCGGAACTATTCAGCTGGCCAGCCGCCGCCAGCATGGCCGCTCATCCGCGACGACCCTCCGGCGGCCTCAACGCGACACCAGCGGCAGTTCAGCACGGGCAAACGGACGACTGTGTGAAGCCAGCGAGCCGTCACCGTAAGTGAGCAGCCGCCCGGCAGATCGCCTACAAGATTGCGCCTAACGCCGAATCTGGATCTCTACCATTTCTGTAGGCTTCAGACCAGTTGAGCGTGCATATCAGCCGTTTCTGTGCTTGCGGCGGTGTGGTGCGGTCACGGGCATTCGCGAGCTGCTTGAGGATCCTGGATCTGCCCGGATCCCTGGGGCTGCTTGCCGGTTGGCGGCTGCCGGATATCGCGCACCGCCGGGCTCGTCCGACCGGACACGGGTGATCACTGCGGAGGCGATGTCGGAGCCGCCGTTCAGCTTCGGGTCGGTGAGGACGCGGACGATCCGGCCGATCGCTGGCTGAGGCATTCCGTAGGTCTACTTGACGTGGGTTTCAGCTCGCTTCGATCTGCGCGGCCGGAGTGAGGCGGAGCGCGGTGGGCACGTCGTGCCAGTTGGCGAACGGCAGTGCCCCGTCGTCGATGTAGGCGACTGCTGGCAGCTCCGGTCAGCCGGGACCTGTGGCTGCGCACTCTCGATATCGACGGGCTCGGTTTCGACTCATAACAATTGGACCCGAATCGTCGCTGAATCGGGACCCTGCCGCCACTGCCAGGCGTCAAAGTAGCGGAACGCCGCTGATGGGTCGATCCGGTCGTCGGCGGATCGAGGAGAGGATCTCAGCATGCGCAGGCACGTCACGCACGCCCTGGCTGGTGTCATCGCGGCGGGAGCGCTCGCCGGAGCGGGCCTGACCTGGGCGGGAACAGCCAGCGCGGGAACCGAAGGGCCGGGGGCGGCCGCCGCGCGGCCAGCCCGCCCGCCAACGCTGTACGTCGCCAACTTCGGCTCGCGCAGCGTCACCCCGGTCAACACCGCCACCAACAAGCCGGGCCGGCCGATCAAGGCCGAGAACAACCCCGACGGCATCGCCGTTACCCCGAACGGCAAGACCGTCTACGTGGTCAACTACGGCTCGAACTCGGTAACCCCGATCAGCACCGCCACTAACAATCCGGGCAAGCGGATAAAGGTCGGAAATGAGCCGGTCCAGATCGTGATCACCCCTCGCGGCAAGACCGCGTACGTCCTCGGCGCGAACCCGGCTGAGGTCACTCCGATCAACATCGCCACCGCCAAGCCCGGCAGGCCGATCAGGGTCGGCGATGGAGCCAGCCGGATGGCGATTACCCCGGACGGGAAAACCTTGTACGTCGTGAACGGCATCCCGAACACGGTGACCCCGATTGACACCGCCACCAACAGGGCTGGCAAGGCGATCGAGGTCGGTGACGGCCCGTTCTCCATCGCGATCACCCCGGACGGGAAGACCGCCTACGTCCTCAACCAGGCTTCGGACACCGTGACGCCAATCAGCACCCGCACCAACAAGGCCGGCAAGGCGATCAGGGTCGGCCACGGCCCGTGGGCCATCGCGATCACCCCCGACGGCCAGAAGGCCTATGTGCTCAACGCCTTCTCCGGCACAGTGACCCCGATCAGGATCGCCACCAATACCGCGCTCAAGCCGATCAAGGTGCCGCTCGGCCCTGGCGGCCCCGCGGTGATCGGTGCCATTGCGATCACCCCGGACGGCAAGACCGCCTACCTGCTGAACTCGCCGTCGGCCATGGTGATCCCGATCCGCATCGCAACCAACAAAGCGCTGAAGGCGATCAAAGTCGGATCCGTACCAGGCACGATAGTTATTGCGCCGAGCGGAAAGTTCGCCTACGTGGCCAGCCAGGGGCCGGGGACGGTGACCCCGATCCGGACAAGCACCAATACCGCGCTGAAGCCGATCAAGGTCGGCGCCAGCCCGATCGGCATGGTCATCACGCCGCAAACGCCGCGCAGCCGCTAGCCTTGTAGGCGGGCCGGACTTTGACGTTGATCTTGAGTTTCAGGCAGCGTTTCCCAGGCGCGCGTCATCGATGTGGCCGCGCACGTGGCGGTCGATGGTTGCCAGGGCTTGGCGTAGCTGGGGTGGTGGCGCAAGCGATGCGTTCGCGCGAGCAGCGGGCGCATCAGCCGGTTATGGAGGCGAACTTTCCCGGCCAAGGCAGCGGCGCTGACGGCGCCATCGCCACCGCCGGCCACGCAGATACCCCCTTCTCGAGCCGGTTAACCACCGATGTCAGCCTGCTGATGTCGGCGCCATAACGGCGGTTATCTGAAGCCCGTTTCAGAGAAGCCCAGGTGGGAGGGCGGTTTTGCGTCGTAGACATGTCGCACACGAAGGTCCCTCGCGACGGAGCAAGGCCAAAGAGCAGCAGCGAAAAGGGGATTTGCGCAGGTCACGTGCGTGACACCGCGTCGGGTACGTCGGATACACCGCTTGAGATAACGCGTCCACGACGCAGCCCGAAGGCTCGAAGTGCTGCATCGGAGACACCCGAAACTGACTTGAGATAACGGCGGGTCGGCGCGCGTTTATCCAGCGGGGCCTCGCGTCGTTGGCGGCCCGGTCATAGCCAATGCACCATCGGCTCGACTGCATGTTTCAGCCTGTTGCGCAAAGTCGCATGTGGCCAAGGTTGTGGATCTTGGCCGAAGGCAGATACGGGCGAGGCTGTGGTTCTGGGCGATCCTGGGCCTGGGCTGCGGGGGAATGGGCCTGTCGGTGGTCATCCCGCCGTGCGGTGCCGGTGCAGCTTGCGCAGATTGTGCGCGGTGCTGGCGAGCAGCCATTCGCTTTCGCACGCGCTGAAGCCGCGCCGGGACATCATGGTGAAGTTCTGGCAGGTTTTCAGCTGCCCGAATACTGGTTCCACGGTGCGGGCCCGCATCTTGTAGTCGTCGCGGCCGCGCGGATGCTGCAGCCGCCGCTGGCGCGGGCGGTGGCCGGGAGCTTGTCCAGGTGCAGGGCCCGTTTCGGCGTGCGGGCGCGGCGCCGGCCGGGGTCTTTGGCCAGCGGTGCCAGCAGCCGCAGCCGGTCGGCGTCGCCGCGGGCGAAGGTCTCCTCGCTGACGTAACCGGCGTCGGCGAGCACGGTCCGCAGCCGCGGTTTGATCCCGGCCTCGGTCAGCTGCTGGCGGCAGGTGTCCAGCAGGGGGTGCAGCAGCGTGCGGTCGACTGGGTGCTGGGACAACAGCGCGCCGACGATGACCTGCTGGCAGGTGACCACGAGCTGGCCGTTGTACCCGGCGACATAGCCCTTCTGGTTGCGCATCACCCGCACGTCGGGATCGGTGATGTTCGCTCGCGGCTCGGTGTTGTTGCGGTTTGTGCGCGGCTCGTCGCCAGGGCGGCGCCCGCCGCGCGGTTTCCCGGCTGCGGCGGCCGCGTCCCAGGCGTCCTGCTTAGCGCGCTGCCCGTCGCGGCGGGCCCGGTCCTCGGCCGCCAGCCGGTCCTGGGCGGCGGCCAGCCGCTCACGCCGCTCGGCCCGCCTGGCCAGCGCCCGCGGCGTTGCCGGCCGCGGGTCGCCGCCGTCCCGGGCGTCGTCGGCGGCGTCGCGCTCAGCCGCCTCGGCCAGCAGCTTCTCGATCTGCGGCAACGTCTTGTTCGCCTTCTGCGCGGCATTGCCGGCCAGCTTGGTGCCATCCAGGCTCAGCAGGCCCAGCGACACCATGCCCTCGGCAGCCAGCAGCCGCAGCACCTGGCTGAACAACCCGCCCAGCGCCGTCTCATGCCTCGCCCGGAACCGGGCGATTGTCGCGTGATCAGGCTGCAGCCCGCCGGTGACCACCCGGTAGCCGACATCCCGCACGCACCGCTTCTCGATCACCCGGCTGGACCGCTCGCCCTGGCAGTAGCCATACAGCAGCAGCGCCACCATCATCTCCGGGTCGAACGCCGCCCGGCCGTGCCCGTCGGCCCGGTACCGGCGGCGGAACTCGCCCAGATCCAAGGTGGCCACCGCGTCCAGCACCACGAACACCAGATCGTCCTCGGGCAGCCATTCCCGCATGTCCACCGGCAGCAGCAACGGCTGGTCACGCTGCGGATAGAGGAAGTTCTGCGGCATAAGCCATTGTCCCGCAAACCAGTCCTAACCAGTCGAAGGCTCGCCGTTTATGCGACAGGCTGGTTTATGCATCACCAGCGCTAAGCGTGAATGCGCGCATCTGCCGCTGGTGGTAGGGCACGTTTATCTAGCAGGCGACTATGACAGCTCTGCTCTCAGCTGCTGCTGCCAGCACAGTTATGTCACCGGGATCGCTGGTGAGGATGCGATCGCCAGGCGCGGCTAGCAGCACGACGGTCGCATCGATCGCGTCCGCAGTACCCGCCGCGGCCAGCAGAACGCCCGCGTCGCGGCCGTCCTGCTGGCTGACCGCGCGCACATCGACAGCCCGCAGCAGCCGAGCCAGGTTCACCTGACGGCCATGCCGGTCCCGCCAGACCTGAGCGACGACCATCGCATTGGACCGCAGTTCCAGGCCGTGCTGCTGGGACACCCGAAGCCGGGCGATCATTGCCCGATCGTCGCGGTCTACCGCCACTAGCGCTCCGGCATCCAAGATGAGCGCGCTCACGCGGCAGTGTCGCCCGCGGCCAGGCCGAGTTCCCGTTCCGCGCGGGCGACTTCCTCCGCAGTAAGCACCCCGTGCTCGGCCTCCCAGGCAGATACGAATTCTGCCAGCGCCTCGGCGCGCAGCTTGCTGGCCGCAGCCTCGGCCAGCCACGAGGAGACTGGCTTGCCCGCTTGCGCGGCCGCCGATCTCACCGCATCGCCGAGGTCGGGCTCGAATGACACACTCAGCTTGTCCACCTTCATGCCATCAGCATACTCCGGTATTCCATACCGTGGTAGCAACGCTCGCTCATGCCGCTGCCCGCGCGTTTAGTGAAACTCCGCAACGAGCTCGATGGTGCCGACGATGTTCGCATTGAGCCTGGACAAGTCCTCGGCCGGGATCCAATACTCCAAGATTGTCTCGCCGCCGACACGGTGAACCTCGTAGCCGTCGAGGAAAGAACGCCGCACCCGGAACCGGGTGACGTACCCGGAACCGGATGCTGGCACGTTCCAGTCCCGCGCGATCATCGTCGCGTACTGCTCGTTCAGCACCGGGTAGAAGATCGGCTGATCCGGCAACCGCGGCGGCCATTCCCGCCATCCCGATGCCTCGACCAGCGCCAGCTCGGCGGGTCCCGTAGGACGCCACAAGGTCACGGTGCCTGGCGCTGTGGTCACGCGCCTATCATTCCGGCAAGCGGCCTGCCCGGCCAGTTAACAGCCGCCTCGCCAGATCCGCTCATGCCGCGGACTGCGTGCGCAATGCGTGGCGCCCGGTGGCGCCGAGCGATGCTGAATCGAAAATCGGTCGGTCAGTGGGCAGGCGGCAGCACCCGGCGGAGCGCCAGCGGAGCCGGGTCGGGGTTAGCGGGTGGCGGAGTGTCTGGTGTCAGGCGGCGTCGTGGAGGGTGACTTTCTTGCCGGAGAGTCTTTCGAGTTCGGCGATGAGCTGGTGTTTGCGTCGCTGGGGTGCGAGGCGGTCGTGCCATCGGGGCCGAGGTCGGTGAAGTGCGCGCCGGGGTCGGAGAGCAGGTGCCAGCAGATGGTGAGGATGGAGTTGCCGACGGCGACCAGGGCGCGTTTCTTGCTGCGGCGCTTGACGATCCGCTTGTAGCGGCCGGCCAGGAAGGTGCTGGTGCGGGCGGCGCTGGTGGCGGCTTCGCCGATGGTGCCGCCGAGCCAGGGGTTGCCCTGGCCGGTGGTGGCGGCTTTGCTGCGTCCGGCGGACTGGCGGGCCCTGGGCGCGAACTTGGCCCAGGAGACCAGGTGGCCGGGGGTGGGGAAGCGGGTCATGTCGGCGCCGATCTCGGCGAGGATCTCCTGGGCGGTGGTGACGCCGACGCCGGGGATCTCATCAAGCTGGGCGACCTGGGCGGCGAGCGGGGCGATGGCCTGCTCGATCCGGCTGGTGAGCTGATCGATCTGGCCGGTGAGCGCGTCGACGCGGTCGAGCATCATCGCGAGCAGGAACGCGTGGTGGTCGGTGAAGTGCCCGGTGAGCGCCTGGCGCAGGACGCCGATCTTGGCGCGCATCGTCTTGCGGGCGAGATCGGCGAGCGCGTGCGGGTCGCGCTGCCCGGCGATCAGGGCGGCCAGCATGTCGCGGTACTCCGAGACCCGGTCGTCGGCGCGGTGAGAAATTCTCGACCGTCAGGCGCGTGCCGGAACTCTCACCGGGTGGTTTGGGACCTCATCTCACGTCCTCCGGGTTTCCCCTGCGGGCTTTCCTCCGGTTTCCCGTTTGCCCGCCGGGTTCTTCCCCCTTCATCCGCCGCCCTCTGGTTTCCCTTCGTCTGGCATTCTCCGGTTTGTTCCCTTCGGCCGTTGCTCAAGTTCCGGTTCTCCTTCGGTTTCCCTTTCTCTTGAGCAGTCTTCACGTTAGCGCTGCCGCAGGGCTGTTCCGCAGGCGTTGGTCCTGGGCGGCAGCGACCAAGGTCACCGGTTCTGCCGCGACCACCTCTCTATTGAATAACGCGATCCGCCCACACTCCAGATGGGCAGCGGCTGGGCACGATGGGATGCCGCCACAGAATCGCCTGTTACGAGCGGCCCGCGTGCGCAGCACATCGCCGCGCCCGAACCGCCCAGATCGGCGGTTGTGCGCCGTGGCCGGACGTCGATTAGTAGCGCTGGGTATCAGCGGTGCCGGGTGCCATCCTTCGCGGCAAGCTGATCCGGGTCATCGGCGCACAATGGGACGGTGAACTCCGCTAATCCTCTGACGGTGACCGTGACGTTTGCTGGCTCCGGTGATGCGTTCGGCAGCGGCGGCCGGCTGCAGGCCTGCATCCACCTGCGGCCGGACGGCGCGCCGCCAGTGTTGCTGGATTGCGGCGCTACGTCGCTGACTGCGCTGAAGCGCTGCGGCCTTGACCCGGGCGAGGTGGGAGTGGTCTTGGTCTCGCACCTGCATGGCGATCATTTCGGCGGGCTGCCGTTCCTCGTGCTGGATGGCCAATTCTCCGGCCGGGCTGACCCGCTTACCGTGATCGGCCCTCCCGGCACCGCTACGCGGCTACACGCGGCGATGGAGTGCTTGTTTCCAGGCTCCTCGGCGGCACGGCGGCGGTTCGCTGTTCGGGTGACCGAGCTGGCTCCGGATTCTACGGTGCAGGCAGCCGGGATGCAGGCGGCAGCGTGGGCAGCCGATCACCCCAGTGGCGCGCCGGCGCTGTGTCTGCGCCTGTCCGTGGCGGGCAAGGTAATCGGCTACACCGGAGACACCGCGTGGACTGGCTCCCTCGCCAAGGTCGCGGCGGAGGCTGACCTGCTCATCGCGGAAGCGTATTACCGGGACAAGCCGGTCCCCTACCATCTGCGGCTAGCCGACCTCGAGCTGCACCGCGCCGAGCTTGCCAGCCGCCGGATCATCTTGACCCACTTGTCAGCCGACATGCTCGCCGCGGCGGACCAGCATGGCTTTGAGATCGCTTCCGACGGGCTGAGCCTGCGCATCTAAACCAGGCCGGGTCTAGGCCGGTCAGCGGCCGCGCATGTCGCACCGATCAGCCAGTTCGGCGCATAGTCATGGATCACCGGAGTAGTTCCTCGGGGCGTACAGATCGGCCGTTCTGGACGCCCTTCGCCGTCATCCAGGCCCAACCGTTGCCCGCCCAGATCGGCGGATACTTCCGCGCTGGGCGCGGACTAGGGCGAGTCACTGGGCCTTTTCATCCTGACCTTGGAGGAGCCCGGCGTTTGGTCTGATCAGGTACGGCGTGTCGCCTTGGGTCATGGCGAAGCCCCTGGTAGGCGAAGCGATCGGCCAAGATCCGCACGCCTGCCTGGTCATCGATGGCACCTTGATCCCCATCGACCGGGTGGCGGCAGGTCGGCCGTTCTATTCCGGCAAGCATGGGATGAACCTGCAGGTCATCGCCGGCCCTGGCGGGGACATCGTGTGGGTGTCCGGCCCGCTGCCCGGCGCGGTCCACGACCTGACCGCGGCCCGGATGTGGGGCATCGTCCGGGCCCTGGCCGCCTTCGCGCCGGTTCACGGCGGGACCTTCGGCACTGGGCGGGCTGGCGCCTCGATCGCCATGGTGGAAGGGAGGCGGTTGAGATGAGGGGCGCTGCCAGGCGCAGTTCAGTGGTGGCCGCGCCGGGACGGCCGGCGAGGGGCCAGCGGAGTTCCGGGCGCGAGCCGGGCGAAATCGCGCCCGGCGTGTTCTGGCTTTCTGCCAGCGGGTCCAATGTCTATTTCGTGCGGTCTGGGTTGTCGTGGGTGCTGATCGATACCTCGTGGCCAAACCGCGGCCAGGTGATTAAGCAGACCGCGGAGCGCTTGTTCGGGGCGCGCACGCGCCCAGCGGCGGTCCTGCTGACGCATACGCACGGCGATCACGCGGGCTCGGCGCTTGAGCTAGCGCGGAGCTGGAACCTTCCGGTGTACGTGCACCCCGGCGAGCTGCCGCTGGCTGCGGGGAAGTACCTGCCACAGTATGGGGACCCGATTGGCCGGTGGCTGATCCAGCCGCTGATGCGCCTCATGCCCCGGCGTGCGGCCCGGATGGCGGCGAAGGCAAGCATCACCGAGGCGGCGCAGGCCTTCAATCCAGAAGCTGGCGTTCCGGGGCTTCCGGACTGGGAGTGCATCCCCACCCCCGGCCATACCCTGGGACATGTCTGCTTTTTCAGGCCCAGTGACCGCGTCTTGATCACGGGCGATGCGGTGCCGACCCTCAATTTCAATTCCTTGTGGGATCTGCTGCAGTGGAAGCAGCGGGTTTCTGGCCCTCCGTGGATCTCGACCTGGAACTGGCCGACGGCGAAGCAGTCCGTTGCCGCGCTCGGCAGGCTTGATCCACAGGTGCTGGCGCCCGGCCACGGAACGCCCATGGCCGATGCGACGGCGGCGAAGTTGCGCGCCCTCGCCGAGAGCCTGAATGCCCGCCCTGGCCAGCGCAAGCAGTTGCCGGGGACGGCAGACTCGCCCGAAGCTGCCGTGCACGAGAACGATGTGCGCGGACATCGAGCATGCTTAGCATGCGCCAAGATGCTGAAGCTTTGCGAGTTAAGAGTGGGGCCGCCGTTGTTAGATCGAAGCAGCAGCCGCTCTTCACCACCGCGCGGCATCCGCTCGCAACCTCGGACCAGCACCGGTGTTAGGAAGTCTGAAAGCTCGCGAACCCGGCTGAGGCGCGCCCCGACCGAGGCGGTAGCGTGCGGCCATGGATCACATCAGACTCGGCGGAACCGGCCTGCAGGTCTCCCGGCTGTGCCTGGGAACGATGACGTTCGGTCTCCAGCGCGATGAACCGGCTGCTGCCGAAATTCTCGACCACGCGGCGGAAAACGGCATCGACTTCATCGACACCTCTGACGCCTACCCGCTGGGCGGGGATCTGAGCACGCGCGGAGTCACTGAGGAAATCCTTGGCCGCTGGCTGAAGGGGAAACGGGACCGGTTCATCGTTGCCACCAAGTGCTTCGCCCCGACCGGTCCGGCACCGTTCGACGCCGGCAACTCCCGCAAGCACATCCTGGCCGCAGTCGATGCCTCGCTGCGGCGGCTGGAGACCGACTACATCGACCTGTACCAGCTGCACGGCTATGACCCCGCGACGCCGATCGACGAAACCCTCGGCGCCCTTGACGACCTGGTTCATCAGGGCAAGATCCGGTACACCGGCTGCTCGAACTTCCTGACCTACCAGTTGGTGCGGGCCATCGGCCGGAGCGAGACGCTGCGCCTGGCTCGCTTCGACTCGGTCCAGCCCCGCTACAACCTGCTGTTCCGCCAGATCGAGCGGGAAATGCTTCCGTTCTGCGCCGAGGAAGGCGTGGGCGTCATCCCCTATAACCCGATCGCTGGCGGCATGCTGTCGGGCAAGCATTCCCGCACCGCGCCGCCGCCTGAAGGAACCCGCTTCACCCTCGGCAACGCCGGGCAGATCTACCAGGACCGCTACTGGCACGACCGGGAGTTCGACACCGTCGACGCGCTCCAGCACCTGGCCAGGAACGCCGGAGTCAGCCTGGTGACCCTGTCGGTCGCCTGGGTGCTGGCCAACCGCGCGATTACGGCGCCGATCATCGGAGCGAGTCGGCCGGAGCAGCTCGACGACAGCCTGGCCGCGGTCGATTACAAGCTCGACGCCGACCTGAAGCGTCAGCTGGACGAGCTCACGCACGAATACCGCATGGGCGACGCGCCGCGGTAGACAACGCCAGGCAAGCCGACCGTTCTATTGTGGTTCGGGAGGAGCACAGATGACACCTGGGTCGGTGGCCATCGTCGGAGGTCGGCTAGTGCCGATCAACGGAGAGCCAGTTGACGACGGCGCTGTCCTCGTCGAGGACGGGAAGATCGTCGGCGTGGGCAGCACGGTATCCGTTCCCGCGGGCGTCCCGGTGATCGACGCGGAAGGCGGCTGGATACTCCCAGGTTTCATCGAGGCCCACGGTCATGTCGGCGTGCACGAGGAGGCCGAGGGCTGGGCTGGTCAGGACACCAACGAGATGACTGAGCCCGTGACGGCGCACGTGCGCGCGCTGGACGCGATCAATCCCGCGGACCTTGGCTTCCGGGACGCCGTCTCTGGAGGCGTGCTAGCAGTCAACGTGAACCCAGGCTCTGGCAACCCGATCGGCGGCCAGACCGCAGCGCTGAAGTGCTGGGGCCGGACCGTAGACGAAATGCTGCTGCGCGCCCCCGCCGGGATGAAATCCGCGCTCGGCGAGAATCCTAAGCGGGTCTATGGCGAGAAGAAGCAGACACCGAGCACCCGGCTCGGGGTGGCCGCAGTTATCCGCGGCGCGCTCGTCGACGCGAGTAACTATCTCCAGCGCATCGAGACCGAGCAGCGCAAGCCGGAGGCCGACCGCAAGCCAGTCGACCGCGATCTGAAACTCGAGGCGCTCGGCCGGGTGCTGCTGAAGGAGATTCCCTGGCGGCAGCACTGCCACCGGGCCGACGACATCGCTACCGCGATCCGGATCGCCGAGGAGTTCGGCTACGACCTCGTGATTGACCACGGTACCGAGGCACACCTGCTGGCCGACGTCCTGGCTGCGCGCGATATCCCGGTGATCATCGGGCCGCTTTTCACCAGCCGGTCCAAGGTCGAGTTGCGCAACCGCTCGCTCGCCAACCCTGGCAGGCTAGCCGATGCGGGCGTCAGAATCGCGATCACGACCGACCATCCGGTGGTGCCGATCCACTTCCTCGCGCACCAGGCTGCGCTGTCGGTCAAGCACGGCCTCGACCGCGACACGGCGCTACAGGCCCTCACAATCAACCCGGCCCGCATCATCGGCATCGATGACAGGCTCGGCACGATCGAGCCGGGCAAGGACGCCGATCTGGTCATCTGGTCGGGAGATCCGCTGGACGTGATGAGCCGGGTCGAGCGCGCATTCATGGACGGCACCGAGATCTATACCTATGCCGACGGTGAGGCCGTATTCGCGGAGTGGTGAGCAAGACCTGCCGGCGGCGGCGCCCGGCAGATCACCGCGCCTCGAGACAAGCTGGCCGCTGCGGGTTCCGACCCGGCTGATCGTCGCACTGACCTCCAGCACGTCGCCGGCCAGCACCGGCGCCCGGAACTGGACGTCGGAGTAGGATGCGAACAGCTCCTCGTCACTGTCAGTCCAGATGCACGTCTCGGTCGCCACGTCGCCGAACAGGCTAGCATAGGCGCCGTCGACCAGGTTGCCGCCGTAATGCGCATGGCCGTACGGAACGCAACGCCGGTGCAGCGGAGACGTTTCCGCGGAAACGTCGCCGACCGGGCGGAAGTCTGGCACGCCGGGTGCGAGCCGAAGGTCGGCCCGCAGGCGGATCCCCGCTAGCGGTACCGCGGGCAGGCCACCCGGAAGGTCGCGCCGCGCTCGTCCTTCCACGCGGCTCCGGCGGAGATCGTGTCCGACACAGCGACTTACGTCGTGACCATCGTCCCTCGGAAACGACTACCGGACGGATCACTGTGACCACGCCCAGGGGAGGGCGGTGAGAAACGGGCTGGCTCGCCGGAACTTGGACCCCGACCGTTACAGCTGGCCGAACTCGACGTGAAGAAACGGGCGTTTAGCAGGAAAGCTCCGAAAATAGCGACCGAGAATGGCGAGAATGGCCAGACAATGTGGACCGTTGGCTTGTGCTCTGCCAAACTGGGCACTGCTCGCGCGGTGACGTCCGTGTCGCAGCGATATCCGGTCCGGAGCTTCAGCACTATTGGAGTTGATTTGTTATGCCTGAAATGCGTACTGCCGGACATCGGGGCCGCCTGCCAAAAAAGCCGCCCGGCCAGCGGTTCGCCATCCAATATGTGTCCGGATATCTACGCGCGCCGCTGCCCTTGCCCGTGTACCCGGTTGACGTAACCCATGGCATCACCGACTGGGGCATGCTCGGTAATGGCCCTGATCCGACGTGCTCGACGCACCCCAACGGAGTCGGCGACTGCACCTTCGCCGGCCGGCAGCACAACAAGATGACCAAAGCCGCAGCGGGCGGCGAGACCGAGCAATGGGAAACGTCGGACCAGCTGGTCGCGGAGTACCTCGCCTACGACCACGGACAGGATAACGGTGCGCAGATCGCCGACCTGCTCCTGTACTGGTACAAGGCCGGCACGATCCAGGCATTCGCGCCAGTCGACCACACCGACCCCGCGGCGGTGGACGCCGCCATGGCAGCATTTCACGGTGCCTACGTCGGGGTAAACCTCACCGATGACGCGGACAACCTGTTCGAGCAAGGCCAGCCATGGACTACAGCTGGCGGCGAGCAGCCCGATCCCAGCGACGGGCACTGCATCGTGAAGGTCGCGGCCGACGGCAGCCAGTTCGACAGCTGGGTCACCTGGGGAGCCCTGCAGAAATCCACCCTCCTGTGGACTGCGGCGTGCCTGGACGAGGCCTGGGTCATCATCTCCCCAGAGGACGCGGCCGCTGCTAACCCTCGACATCGCGGCCCTGCGGGCGGACATCGACGCCCTGCACGGCACCGGGGGCAGCTAACACGGACCGAGCGGCTTGGACGGCGCTGCAGGTCAGCCAGCAGGGCTTGTCCTGCTCGGGCGGTAGCGCGCGTCGAACTCTTGCCACGGATCGCCGTCCCGGTTAAGAAGCGCTTCGGCGATGCTGTGGAGCACGCTAACCCGGTCCCAGTCGCCGGGCATCGCCGGCAAGGCACGCCAGGCCAAGGATGGCGTGGACCGAGCACCTCGTAAGCGCGCCGTTAGCACGCACCCCGCAGCGGTCAGAACACCACGCCCGCACCCGCCTTCGCCCCGCCTTCGCCCCGCCTCGCGGCTCGGCGGTCAGGAGCAGGCCGGATGCGGTCCACGACGCCTGCCCTCAGCCAGTAAGCCCATCGTCAACCCCGATGCCGCCGTCGCGCGATCACGCCGATGTGAGCGAGTTGGATCGGCGCATTCTTATGCATGGAGTCGCGTGTTCGTTCGCGCCTATACGGCGCCTATAACTCAAGGCGCCTGCCGGCCTTGGTCCGCGCTACTGGTCCCGCGCGGCTGTGGGCACGGCCTTGGAGACAGATGGGTCCGAATTCCTAGGTGTGGTTTTCATCTTTACCGCAGCTAACGGCAGGACCGAGATGCGGCGCCTGATCAGTAATGCACTTGTCTGGTCCGACGAGGTAGTTCCGGTAGTTAAGGCGCTGTCGGCCGATGCGCAAGGGGCCGCTGTAGCCGCGGTCGGCGCCATGCCGTGCGCGCCCGCGCGAGATGTTGGTCGGCTGTCAGGCCGGCATTTTGCTACCGGCAAGCAGGCCGCTGCCAGCTCTGCGGCGGATGTCGCCGGGCGTCCTGCCTCCAACAGTTTCGGCGGATCATGGAGCCCGACCGGTAGCGTGAGCTGCAGCGCCGACCTGGGCCTGCCGGGCGCCGGGTTTGGTGCCTGTGGGTAGTCCGTCCGGTTGAGGGCCGGGAAGGAAGGATCATCGATGCGCAGGCACATGATGATGACAGCCGTCACGGCTGCCGCAGCCACGCTTACCACGTTAGGCACGGCCGCCGCGGGCACGGCCGGCGCGGCCACCCCAGCCCTGCGGGCGGCACCAGGCGCGCAACTGTGGGTGGCCCGCTACAACGGCCCTGCAGGCGACAACTCCGCCCAGAACTTCCCCTCCTCCATGGCGGTGAGCCCTGGCGGCAGCAGGGTGTTCGTGACCGGGTACAGCAACGGCCCGACGACCGGCGACGACTACGCGACGATCGCGTACAGCGCCGCCACCGGCAGGCGGCGTGGGTCAGGCGCTACAACGGCCCCGGTGACACCGACTTCGGCCTGCACCCTGACAACAGCACCGACACGGCTTCTTCGGTGGCCGTGAGCCCGAACGGGCAGATGGTTTTCGTGACCGGGTCCAGCGACGGCCGGACGACCGGCAGCAGCGCCTACGCGACGGTCGCGTACAGCGCCGCCACCGGCAGGCAGCTGTGGGTCGCGCGCTACAACGGCCCCGAGAACGTCAGCGGCGCGCACTCGGTGGCGGTGAGCCCGGCCGGGAGCACGGTGTTCGTGACCGGGTCCAGCCTGGACCCGACGACTACTGGGCCACGACGGTGGCGTACAGCGCCGCCACCGGCAGGCAGCTGTGGGTTAGCCGCTACAACGGCCCCGCGAACAGCTTCAACGCTGTGACGGTCAGCCCGAACGGGCAGATGGTGTTCGTGACCGGGACCAGCATCGGCCGGACGACGCGGCTACGTCACGGTCGCGTACAGCGCCGCCACCGGCAGGCAGCTGTGGGCCAGGCGCTACAACAGCGGCAGCAAACCTCGCATGGGCCGTCTCTATGGCCGTGAGCCCGGGCGGGACCAGGGTGTTCGTGACCGGGTCCAGCCCGGCCCGACCGAGCCTCAACAGCGCCTACGGGACGGTGGCTTACAGCGCCGCCACCGGCAGGCGGCTGTGGGTCAGGCGCTACTACGGCTCCGCGAACGGCGGCGCCTTCGCGTCCTCGGTGGCAGTGAGCCCGGCGGGGCCAGCGTGTATGTGACCGGGGCCAGCAGTGACTACGCCACGACGGTGGCCTATAGCGCCGCCACCGGCAGGCAGCTGTGGGTCAGCCGCTACAGCGGCCCCGCGAGCACCGGAACGGCGCCTCCGCTGTGGCGGTAAGCCCGGCCGGGACCACGGTGTACGTGACCGGGGAAAGCTCCGGCCCGAAGACCGGCGACGACTACGCCACGGTCGCCTACAGCGCCGCCACCGGCAGGCAGCTGTGGGTCAGGCGCTACAACGGCCCCGGGAACGGCGACGACGACACCTGCTGTGTGGCAGTGAGCCCCGGCGGGACCAGGGTATTCGTGACCGGGTCCAGCTTCAGCTATGACTGGCCGCCCGGCGACGACTACGCCACCATTGCCTACCGCAGCTGAGGCCGCCGGTGCTCCCGGGCAGAGCATCGCCTGGGCAGTCCGCCTGTCGGGTAAGGGACCACCGTCCCTTACCCGAGGGTCGGGTCATCTCGTGCTTGGCAGCCTCGACCCAGCAGATGAACTCGTTCCGGGCCAGAGGCGTGATGTCCTTCCAAGCATCTAGTGCCGTCGGGTTGGCGATCAGCGCATCGCGCAGGTCTGCGGGGAGCTGGTGCACCACCGGGCACTGGCTGGCTGCTCACAGGGCCACGGTAGCGGTCCAGGAGCCAGCCTGTTTCACCAACTCAGCGGCACCGATCACCCATATAACGCCGAGTACGCGCGCGGGATTCTCACGAGCGGTCGCTTCTACCGGTCCTCGGATGAGCCAGGAGTACCCAGCGGACTGGCCTCGCCGCTTTCACTACGCTGGGGCCTACTCGACACCGACCAGCCGGTTGTGCTCGGTGTGGCAGTTGGCCAGGGCGCGTCAACCAGGATTCCGTGGTTAGGCCATGACGCGATGTCACCTTCGATCCTGCACAGGAGTCCGCATGGGTTGTCGGGGCCGACGTCGCCGCCGGCGGCGGCTATTTCAGGGCGCTGAGGACCTCGTCGGCGGTGGCTGTCTCGCCGAACCACTTCTTGATCACCGCAAGCGAGTTGGCGTGACACTCGTCGGTGTCGGTGAGGCAGCCGTCGGAGACGACGATCGGCCGGTACGCCAGGTCGCATGCGGCGCGCCCGGTGGACTCGACGGCGGCGTCGGTAGCGATGCCGACGAGCACGAGGTTGTCAACCCCTGCCATCCGGAGAATTGACCATGACGGCCGGTGCCTGCCTCGCACATCACCTGATCTGCTAGTTCGCCAGCGCCGGAATGCGTGCACAGGGCCGGAAGGCGTCAAAGACCTGCGCCGCTACGGGATCACTACCGTGCCGGTCGCGGTGACCGCGACGACCGGATCGTCAAGCACAGCCGCGGCGGACGGGCCGCGCTCGGGCTGCGCCCGGCAGATCACCCGCGCCTCGAAGACAAGCTGGCGACTGCGGGTTCCGACCCGGCTGATCGTCGCACTGACCTCCAGCACGTCCCCGGCCAGCACCGGCGCCCGGAACTGGACGTCGGAGTAGGACGCGAACAGCCCCTCGTCACCGTCAGTCCGGATGCACGCCTCGGTCGCCACGTCGCCGAACAGGCCCAGCACGTAGGCGCCGTCGACCAGGTTGCCGCCGTAATGCGCATGGCTGTACGGAACGTAACGCCGGTGCGTGACAGCCAGTCCCAGCCGCCGGTCCGCGGTCATGCGTCCGCTCCCACGGCCTGGACGTCGGCGCTCGGGGGTTCCAGGCTATCTGGGTCTGGGCTGCCCCCAGGCGGCAGAGTGTCCACCTGGGCCAGCACTGCCGCGGAAACGTCTGGCGCGAGCGCGTGCACCAAATAACTGGCGACCTCGCCCGGCGTAGTGCCCTTGCCGAAGATCTTGTCCACGCCGAGGCTGGCCGCCGTCGACGGGTCGAACCGCGGTCCGCCCACCACCAGCAGCGGCCGGTCCGGACCCGCCGTGTCGAACGCCGCCGCCATCTCGCGCGCGTTGGAGATGTGCGCGTCCCGCTGCGTTACCACCTGACTGACCAGGACCGCGTCCGCGCCCTCTGCCTTGGCCCTGACGACTAGGTTGGGCACCTCGACCTGCGCGCCCAGGTTCACAACTCGGATTTCCCGGTAGTACTCCAGGCCCTTCTCGCCCGAGTGCCCCTTGACGTTCAGGATGGCGTCGATGCCTACGGTGTGGGCGTCGGTGCCGATGCACGCGCCCACGACTACGAGCTTGCGGCCAAGCCCGGTCCGGATGCGCAGGTTCACCTCGGCGGAGGACAGCAGCGGGAACTCCCGCTCGGTGACCGTCACCTCCGACAGGTCGACCAGGTGCGACACCCGGCCGTAGACGATGAAGAAGGTGAAGTCCGGGCCCATGCCTTTGGCGTGCACCACCATGCGCGGGTTCCAGCCCCATCTTGGTGGCCAGTTGCATCGCAGCGCCTTCTGCGCGCGCCTTCTCGGCGGCAGTGCCGAACGGGACCGGCAGCGTGAACGAGACCTGGATGCGCCCGTCACCAGTGGTGTCGCCGTAGGGCCGCACAATGTTCCCGGTCATCGGGCAGCCCCCGCAACGGCCGGAAGGCTGACGGACGGCGCGGCACCCACGGGGACCCCGTTCCCCTCGTTCTCAAGGATCTCCGACGCCGGGTTGAAGTAACCATCGGCCTTGCCGATGACCCCGTCCAGGCCGCGGCCGCCGTCGGCCGGGCGCTTGGTGATGCCGAAAGTCCCGTCCGCGATAGCGGTCAGCAGGCCCTCGTCGGCGATCCGGCGCAGCAGGCGGACCGATTCGCCGAGAACCTGGCTGGCCCGCTGCTCGATGAAGCCGCCCGGCGCGGGCACGAAGCTCTCCCCCAGCCGGCCCGCCGCGTCGCGCACGTACCGCACGTTCTCCAGCGCAAGGTCACGATCGGACAGGAACGGGGTGTGGATTCCCTCCGTCATCATGCCGATGAGCAGTATTGACTGGTCGGTCATGACGCCGCACAGGTTGAAGAACGCGTCCAGCAGGTAGCCGGCGAACACGTTGCCGGACATGTGCTTGGTCGGCGGCATGTACTTCAGCGGCGCGTCGGGGAACAGCTCCCGGACCAGCTGCGCGTGCGCGAGCTCGAGCAGGAACGAGTCCGGTACGTCGGGATTGATCTCGAAGGCGTGCCCGAGGCCGAGCTGGCTGTCGGCAAGACCAGCCTCCTTGCCGAAGAACTCGTTCATCAGCTGGCTGACCACGACCGTGTGCGCGGCATCGACCGCGTCCGCGGTGGTCAGGTAGTTGTCCTCGCCGGTGTTGATGATGATCCCGGCGCGGGCGTGGATCTGCCGGGAGAACCGCTGGTCGATGAAAGTGCGGCGGGGGTTGATATCGCGGAAGATGATGCCGTACATGCAGTCGTTCAGCATCATGTCCAGCCGCTCCAGGCCGGCCAGCGAGGCGATCTCCGGCATGCACAGGCCCGAGGCGTAGTTCGTGAGGCGGACGTAGCGGCCGAGCTCGTGGCTCGTCTCGTCCAGCGCCGCCCGCATCAGAGCGAAGTTCTCCTGAGTGGCGTAGGTGCCGGCGAAGCCCTCCCTGGTCGGGCCCTCGGGGACGTAGTCCAGCAGTGACTGGCCAGTCGACCGGATCACGGCGATGATGTCGGCGCCCTCGCGTGCGGCCGCCTGGGCCTGCGGGATGTCCTCGTAAATGTCGCCGGTCGCAACGATCAGGTAGATCCACGGTTTGCGCGGCTCCGCGGTCTGCGCGATCAGCTCCTGGCGCCGGGCCCGGTTCGCGTCGATCCGGCCGATACCGCGAGCTAGCGCGGCTGACGCAGCCTGCCTGGCCTGCTGCGCGGCGTCGCCACCGGGGATCCGGAACTGCACCTTGCCGTGCGCGGCTGCCTGGGCCAGGTGTACCAGGTCCGGGTAGCCGCCCGCCGTCAGGGCGTCCCAGGCCGGGAGTGCTACCCCGTGCTCCAGGCCGGTGCTCTCCCGCACCGCATCCACGAGCCGGTTCACCCAGGGCATGCCATCAGCGTCGGCGCCCTGCAGGCCTGCCAGTCGCAGCACCGCCCGTTCCACCGACACGGTGGTATTCGTGCGCGCCATCTCCACGATTGGCTGGCCAGCCTTGCGGGCCAGCTCCCGTGCTTCGCGTACGACCGCGGGATCGAGGTTGAGTCGGGTCTGCATGCTTTACTCCCCGTGCCTGGTAGCGCCGTGCTCGTCGATGCGACGCTGGAAGATACCCCGAACGCCGGGTTCGGTCCGGATGAGGTCGATTGCCAGCTGCGCGTGGCCGGGAACATACCCGTTGCCGACCAGCATGGTGACATCGGCGGCGACGCCTTCGGCGCCGAGGGCGGCGGCGGTGAACGAGGTCGCCATGGAGAAGAAGATGACTGTCCCGCCCTGGGCCGTCGACAGGATCGCGCCGCCCTCGCAGCCGGGCACATCGACGCAGACGACCGTGACGTCGGCCGGACCGCCGGCCTTCTCGATCGCGCCGGAGACCCCGACCGGGTCCCTGGCGTCGGCAACGACGACCTCGTCGACCAGGCCGCGCTGACCGTCTGCGGCCCTGGCGTCGCGGAGGATCTCCGCCTCGGCCTCATGCGGCACCACGCCGATGATGTGGTCGGCCCCGCCCTTGCGTGCGGCCGCGGCCGACAGCGAGCCGCTCTTGCCAGCCGCGCCGATGATCGCCACCGTGGGCCGGCCTGACCGGCTCGCGCTCACCACGCGGTGAGTCAGGGCAGGCGCACCGCACACGTCCATCACCGCTAGCGCGAGCTCGGCGGCCATGTCGTCGGGCAGCCTGGCCGCGATCGACCGGCCGAACAGGATCGCCTGCCCCTCGCAGGGAACTTGCTCGGACTTGCCGTCCCACCTGGCCAGATCGTCTGTGATCACCAACGGGGTAAGGCTGAGCGACACCAGCGTGGCGATCCTGTCGCCGGGTCTGAGCCCGAGCGGTGACCTCGGGCCTACCTCATCGACGACGCCGGTCAGCATGCCGCCGGAGCCTGTCACCGGGTTCTGCATCTTGCCGCGGGTGGCGACGATCTCCAGGACGGCAGCCTTGATCTTGTCCGGCTCGCCCGCGCTCGCTTCGTTCAGCTGGCGGAAGGACGCCGCGTCCAGGTTGAGCCGTTGCACCCGGACTCGCACCTCGTCTGGCCAGATTTCGCGGCTCGCATCCAGCCGCCACGCTGCCTGCGGGAGCACTCCGGCCGGCTCAAGCACCCGGTGCAGGCCGAGCGGCGAGCCAGGCGTGCTGCCTGCCCGGCTGCTGACGCCCTCGTCCGGGGCTAGCTGCGGTCGAGTCACAAGCGGTCCCTTCTGGAAGGCAATGTAGCAATTAGTCGGCGCGTGCAAGGATAGCGTTAGCTTTCGATAAGATTCATCGTCTGACACTATACAGACAGCAGGTTCTTGCGTATCTGGCCGAAACAGCGGACGATCGTCCTGGGTTGAGGCCAGTCATGAGGGGCAGGTGCAGTAATGATCGACCAGCCGTATGTCTACCGGCACCGGGAGCTGGTTGAGCCCGACTGGCAGCGCCTGCCTGGCTGGGCGGACGTGTCGCCGCAGGACTGGGCCTCGGCCCAGTGGCAGCGGGCGCACTGCATCAAGAACATCCGCCAGCTGCGGCAGGTGATCGGCGACGGGCTGGCCGAGGCCTTCTACGCCGACCTTGAGCGGGACCAGGCCGAGCGGGCCACGATGTCCATGCTGGTGCCGCCACAGATGATCAACACGATGGTGCCGGGACTCTCCCCGGCCGAGCCCGGCTTCACCGATGCGTTCTATGCCGACGCGGTGCGCCGGTACATGATCCCGGTGTTCTCCGACCGGCGGGCGGACTGGCCGTCACACCCGCAGGCTTCGCGCGATTCGCTGCACGAGGCGGAAATGTGGGCGGTCGAGGGCCTGACGCACCGGTACCCGACCAAGGTGCTGGCCGAGCTGCTGCCGACCTGCCCGCAGTACTGCGGCCACTGCACCCGGATGGACCTGGTCGGCAACCCGACCCCGGTCATCGACAAGCACAAGTTCGAGCTCGGCCGGGACGACCGGCTCGCGGCGATGATGCAGTACCTGCGGTCCACGCCTGGCGTCCGCGACGTCGTGGTCTCCGGCGGTGACGTGGCCAACCTGCCCTGGCCCCGGCTGGAGTCATTCGTCGCGAGCCTGCTGGAGATCCCGAACATCCGCGATATCCGCCTGGCCACCAAGGCGCTGATGGGCCTACCGCAATACTGGCTGACCGACGAGGTACGGGCGGGCATGGCGCGGCTGGCCACCACGGCCCGGCAGCGAGATGTCAGCATCGCGATCCACACGCACGTGAACTCGGCGCAGTCGGTGACGCCCCTGGTCGCCCAGGCCGCGAAGGCCATGCTGGAGACCGGCATCAGGGACGTGCGCAATCAGGGCGTACTGCTGCGCGGCACCAATGACAAAACCGAGCAGCTGCTGGACCTGTGCTTTGCCCTGCTCGACGACGCGAAGATCATGCCGTACTACTTCTACATGTGCGACATGATCCCCAACAGCGAGCACTGGCGGCTGTCCCTGGCCGAGGCGCAGCAGCTGCAGCACGACATCATGGGCTACCTGCCTGGTTTCGCCACGCCGCGGTTCATCTGTGACGTGCCGTACGTCGGCAAGCGCTGGGTGCACCAGGTCGCGCGTTACGATCGCGAGCTTGGCATCTCCTACTGGACTAAGAACTACCGGACCGGCGTGGAGCTGCGCGATCCGCTGGCATTGCAGCGCGAGTACGAGTACTACGACCCGATCTACCTGCTGCCGGAAGCCGGGCGGGAGTACTGGCGGTCGCGCGTCGCCGACCCCTGTCGCCGTCGCCTAAAACGAACTCGGCTAAGACGAACAGGGTGCATCCCAAAGCCCAGGCTGGCGCGCGTTCACCTGACTGCGGATCCGGTGGAGCGCCTCGGCGGCAGGCATGGGCGCGAGCTTGCGGCCGTCGCGCAGGCGCAGCGAGATGTCACCCCCTGCGGACTCGTTCGGGCCGATGATGGCCTGGTAGGGGACTAGGCGGTTCGCACGGATGCGGGCGCCCAGGCTGCCGTTCTCAGGTTCGCGTAGCTCTGCCCGCAGACCCTGATCGATCGCTGCCCGGACGAGGGCCTGAGCTTGCTGCAGCTCCGCATCTGTAATGGGCAGCGCGATCAGCTGGGTGGGCGCTAGCCAGGGCGGGAAGGCGCCGCCGTGGATGTCGATGAGGTGGGCCACGGCTCGCTCGAGGCTGCCGATGATGCTGCGGTGCACCATCACCGGGCCGGTGCTTGTTGTCGTCCGGGCCGGTGTACTCGAGGTCGAAGCGGCTCGGGCTGGTAGAAGTCGACTTGCACGGTAGCGATGCTGGCCTCGCGTTCCGCGCTGTCGGCGTACCTGCACGTCGATCTTCGGGCCGTAGAATGCGGCCTCGCCTTCCTCGGCCCGTACGGCAGGCCGGCGGTCGCAAGCGCGTTCTCCAGCACCGCGGCGGCCCGCTTCCACATGTCCTGGCCGCCGACATACTTGGCTGACGGGCCGGCCAGGGACAGGCGGTACCTTGCCGGCTTGATACCCAGTGCCCGGTGGGCTTGCTGGATCATGCCGAGCGCCGCCGCCGCCTCGCCGGCGACCTGGTCCTCGGTGCAGAAGATGTGCGCGTCGTTGAGCTGCATCGCCCGGACCCTGGTCAGCCCGCCGAGAACGCCAGACAGCTCTGATCTGTGCTGGCCGCCTAGCTCGGCTATCCGCAGCGGCAGCTCCCGGTAACTGCGCGCCCTCGACCGGTAGATCAGCGCGTGGTGCGGGCAGAGGCTGGGCCGCAGCACGAGCTGGTCCGCGCCGGGACCGGCGCCGACAGTCATCGGCGGGAACATGCCGTCGCGGTAGTGCTCCCAGTGGCCGGAGATCTCATACAACTCGCGCTTGCCGAGCACCGGTGAGTAGACGTGCTGGTAGCCGGCCTTGCGTTCGAGGTCCCGGACGTACTCCTCCAGCGCGTGCCGGACGGCGGCGCCAGCAGGCAGCCAGTACGGCAATCCCGCGCCAATCAGCGGATCAGTATCGAATAGCTCAAGCTCACGGCCGAGCTTGCGGTGGTCGTACACGTTGGTCTCCTCGCTGTGGAAGGGCGAGTGACCGCGGGAATGCTAAAGCCCCGGGGTACTCGCCCCAGGGCTTCTCGACTAGACAGCTGTCAGCGCGCCGGGACGTACTCCGGCGTCGTCGTCATTTCTGCGCGCTGCATGACGACCAGGGTAGCAAACCGGCGGCCGGTCTCCTGCGTCCTCAGCTCAGGCCGGGTCGCTCTTGTCCTCGATCTCCCACAAGTGATCGAGGACATGCCAGCCCATCCGGCGTACGGCGTAACCGGCCGGCCAGCCGTTTGGCGGCATCTGCAGACTGGCTGGCGCACGGAGCGCGGCGGCTATCCGGTGCCGCAGGGCGGCGGCGGCGTCCTGGTCTTCTGCAGCCGCCTTATCCCGGCCAGCCCCATCTTCCGGGCGTACATGACCTCAGCGTCCTGGACGTGCCGGACGATCTGCTCGGTATCGCGGCCGCCGCCGCGCGGGCCCTTGCGCAGCAGCGCGGGCGCCGCGCGGGCTGCCTGCTCGAAGGCTTGCCAGGACGCCTCCAGCAGCAGCGCCAGCCGGTGTCCGGCCTCCTCTGTCAGCGGCCTACGGCTCGGCGTCCGCGATCTCGCCGAGCGAGCCGAAGTCGGCGTTCTTCGCCAGGCCCGCGTTCCGCTCGGTGACAGCCACGTCGCCGACAGGAAGCGCGACGCCCGCCAGCCGGACGATGGCCAGGTAACGGGGCAGGTAATCGGCCAGGGACTGAACGGCCAGGTCCTCGGTCTTGCCGCTGCGCGCCCAGCCCGGCCAGTCGAGCGCGGACGCGAAGACCCGCCTGCGCCCGGCCTCGATGAAGACGTCGATCTGACCGTCGTGGCCCATGACAGCAGATGATTCCAGCTGCGACCGGATGTGCCGCGCGCTACTGGTCGGAGTTGCTCGCGGCGCGCGCGGAACTGTCCGCTGTCTGCCCGGCCTCAGCTCCGGCTGCCTGGCCGGGGTCAAGCTCCGCTCGTCTGGCCGCTGTCGACCGCGGCGTCAGTCTCCGGCATCAAGTGCCGGGCGCCGTTCCAGTCGCCGGGGCTACCGGCATAGGTCTGCGCTGGCAGCTGGTAGAACCAGGCAAGCCCGACAAGCGTCATGACCAGCGCGACGTAGAAGTTCAGCCTGCAGGCCGAGGAAGTGCTCTGAGGAGTCAATGCGGACCGACTCCTCGAAGATCCGGAATGCTGAGTAGCCAGCGATGTAGAGCGCGAACAGGCCCCACGGCCGGATCCGCCGGTGGTGGCCGAGCCAGACCAGGGCAGCGGCCAGCGCCAGGTCCCAGATCATCTCGTACAGGAAGGTGGGCTGGAACGTGGCGATAGGCCAGGTAGCCAGGCGGCCGGTGCGCCGGCGCGATCTCCAGCGCCCAGGGCAGGCCGCTCGGCTTGCCGAACAGCTCCTGGTTGAAGTAGTTGCCGATCCGGCCGACTGCCTGCGCGACCAGGAGCGCGGGTGCCACGGCATTGGCAAACAGTCCGGCGTTGGCGCCAGCCCGCCGGACCCGCCAGATGCCGGCGGCAGCGCCTGCCGCCACGCCGCCCCAGATGCCAAGACCGCCCGACCAGACCGCGAAGATCCCGTACCACACGTGCGGTATGTCAGCCGGGGTGGTGATGTCGAAGTAGATCCGGCCGCCGATGATGCCGGCCGGCACCGCCCAGATGGCGACGTCGCCGACCAGCTCCGGGTTGCCGCCCAGAGCCCGCCACCGGCGCCTGGTGATGATGATGGCGAGCGTGATGCCGACCACGTACATCAGGCCGTAGACGTGGATGAACAGCGGCCCGAGGTGGAATCCGTTCTCCGACGGGCTCGGAATGAAGCTCAGCGGCATGGAACGAGAGTATGCCCACCCGCGGGCAGCTGGAGCCCTGCCTGGGCGTGGACGTGACGCTCCACCTGGACCGGAAGGTGCATTGAGCTAGCATCGCCGATATGACACGTCGCAGCGAGCTGGTCAGCGAGGAGTTGCAGGAGTACCTGGTGGCGCACAGCACGCCGCCTGACCCGGTGCTTGCCGAGCTCGCGGCCGAGACCGCCAGCCGGTTCCCCGATGCGGCGGGCATGCAGATCGGCCCGGAGCAAGGCACCTTCATGACGCTGCTCGACGCAGGTCACCGGTGCCCGCAGAGCCCTGGAGATCGGCACGTTCACCGGCTACTCGGCAATCTGCGTCGCTCGCGGCCTGGCCGAGGGAGGCCGCCTTACCTGCTGCGACGTCAGCGAGGAGTGGACATCGGTGGCCCGGAAGTACTGGCAGCGGGCCGGCGTAGCTGACCGGATCGACCTGCAGCTGCGGCCGGCGCTGGAGACGCTGCGGGCCATGCCCGCGACCGAGGCCTTCGACATCACGTTCATCGACGCTGACAAGACCGGCTACGTCAGCTATTGGGACGAAGTCGTGCCGCGCACGCGGCCGGGCGGCGCGATCCTCGTCGACAACACGCTGTCGCACGGCCGCGTGATCGACCCGGACGGCCAGGACGCCAACGTGCGGGGCATCAAGGCCTTCAACGAGCACGCGGTCGCCGATGACAGGGTCGTGCTGGTCATGCTGCCCATCGGCGACGGACTGACCCTCGCCCGCAAGAAGTAGCGGCGGTCCCGGCGCTGGGTTGTCAGCTGGCAACCGCACGCCCCAGCGGTCCCCCTGGGAGCTGAGCTTGCCGGATACTAGCGGCTAATGCCGAAGCCCGAACGATCGCTGTCGGCGGAGGGCTCATCGGGCTCGATCTCGATGCGCTCGCGGCGGACCTCGCTCGCGACCGTCTGGTCTTCCTCCACGCGCCTGGTGACGAGCCGGACTCGCTCGACCGGGACGACTTCCTTGTGGAGTACCGGCCGTGACTCGTGCAGGATGATTTCTTGCTCGCCTTCCTCGCAGGTCGGCGCCGAGGCGCTCGTCTGCGCCGATCGGGATGCGCTCGACGTCGTACTCGTCGTGGAACACGTGCACGGCCTGCTCGATGGGCTCGACATCGACGTACTTGTGCAGCCGGACGCGCCCGGCCTCGAGCGTTTCGGTGTCGACCTCCAGCCGCTCTTCCTGGCGCACGACCGACACCTCGTCAGCCATCTTGTCATCGGTCATCTTCCGCAGCTGCGACTGGGCAGGCACGGTCATCCCGCGCGGCTGCGTCGGGGCAGGCACGGTCCGGTTGCGCGGCTGCGACTGGGTAGCCACGGTCAGGTTGCGCGGCTGGGACTGGGCAGTCACGGTCGTGCCCGTGCCGTAGTAACGGCTGAGTTCCTCGGCCTGCGCGGCGGACATGTGCTGGCCAGCATCGATGGGCGGACCGCCCATGATCTTCTGGCTCTCGAACGGCACGTTCAGACCCTCGGAAGTGACCTGGCAGCTGGCCAGCGGCACGAAGCGGCCCGTCTTGCCGGACCGGACACGCGCCCAGGCCGGCGTCCCGTCTACGTCGTCCCGGAATACCTGTTCGACGGTACCGACAACCTTGCCGTCGGTGCCCATCATCCGTGCGCCAAGGAGATCTTCGGCCTGCGTCGTCATGGTTACATCTCCCCCCGTGTACCCCAAAACCACCGCCATCGGGGCTTCCCCCCGGTGCGCCCCACCTCACCTCCGCCGGACCTCCCACCGGGCACTGACGCGCACCGGCTGTCGCAGCCGCCCGAACTCGCCTACCAACAGTAATCTACCCACTACCGCCCGTCCCAACTTGCCCGCTGCGCGGGGGCCGGCAAGAGCCAGCAGCAGCGCCGGGGCGACGATCACGGCACGACTGCATCAAGGTGTGAGCAGAGTGTCACCCTAGGACCGCGGTATCGCTAGCATGTCCCGCTATGGCGGCATTGTTCAGCCGGATCATTCCGATCCTATTTGTCGGAGATCTGCAGGCGGAGCGCGACTTCTATGTAGGGCTCGGCTTCCACGTTACGTACGAGGGACCCGAGTACCCGTACTTCCTCGCGCTCGGCCACGGCAAGGTCGAATTCGGCATTGAGTGGCGGCATGATTTCTCTCCCGCTGGCCCGGATAGGGTACTGACCTGGCAGTTCGGCGTCAGCGATCTTGAAATGGCGAAGAAGCGGCTCTCCGAGGCGGGCGTCAGGTACCGCGAGGAACTGATGACGCCGAGCCCGGACTGGCAATACCGGGTATTGCACGCCAGGACGCCTAACGGCTACCACCTGCTGCTGGAAGAGGGCAGCGAGTAACGCCCACTCACCGGCGACGAAGAGCAAGATCGCGGACAATGGCATCGCGGACAATGGCGTCGGGGGATCAAAGCCGCGGCAGGCCCGCTGCCGTCAAGCGTCGTCAGGGAGCAGCCATGGGCAGGTCAGCTGACCCGGTCTACCTCAGGGTGCTGGAGGACCTGCGGATGCGAATCCGTGAGGGCGTCCTGGAACCGGGGGCACGGGTGCCGTCACGCAACGCCATCATCACCAAGTATGGCGTGGGCGAGACCGCGGCGAAGCACGCGCTGCAGGTTCTTGCCACCGAAGGGCTGATCGAGGCCAAGGCCGGCTCGGGTTCCTACGTCCGCAAGCCGACCGCAGCCCGCTACCTCGAACACGACCGGCTGTACTTTCCCGGCTCGCCGTTCGGGATCGAGGAGTCGGCCAGCCTCGCGGCCGGCATGCTTGCAGCCGACCGCCCGGCGGCCCGCTTCGTTGCCTGGGAGCACCACACCGAGCTGATCGCGCCGCCGGCCCACATCGCCCGGCGCCTGGGCGCGGCCCAGGCGGCGGGCCCGGCAGCGGGCGCGGCGGCGTTGGTGACGGCCACTCGTTACCTGATGTCCGTCGACGGGCAGCCAGTGCAGTTAGCCACGAGTTACGAGCCGACCGGGCTGACCGAGGGCACCGCTGTGGCCATGCCCGAGCAGGGCCCGTTCGCGGGCCGCGGCGTCATCGAGCGCATGCGGTCTATCGGGATCGAGGTCGACCAGGTGGTCGAGGACCTGGCGGTGCGCACGTCGCTACTCGCCGAGGCTGCCGCGCTTGCCATCCCGGCCGGGTTCGTCGGTCATTGTCGTCGAACGATCGCACCTGTCCGGCGGCCAGCCCGTCGAGACGGCTGACATCGTCATCCCGGCGGACCGGTATCGCCTGCGGTACCGGTTCGTTCCCGGCCAGCTCGGATGATCAGGCGCGCCAGCCCCGCCGACGTTCCGGCCATCTACGCGCTGATCCGCGACCTGGCCGACTATGAGCGATCGCTACCCGAGGTCACCGGCACCCAGGAGCAGCTGCATCAGTCCTTGTTCGCGCCCGGCCCGGCGGTCTTCGCCCACGTAGCCGAGCACGAGGGACAGGTGGTCGGGTTCGCCCTCTGGTTCCTCAACTACTCCACGTGGCTGTGTCAGCATGGCATCTACCTGGAGGATCTGTACGTCATGCCGGAGTGCCGCGGCCACGGCTACGGCCGGGCATTGCTGGCCGAGCTCGCGGCGCTCTGCGTGGAGCGCGGCTACGGCAGGCTGGAATGGTGGGTGCTGGACTGGAACGCTCCTGCACGCGGTTTCTACGCTTCCCTCGGCGCAAGGCCCATGGACGAGTGGACCGTGCACCGGCTCACCGGGCAGGCCCTCGCAGACCTCGCTAGGACCGCGCCGCCGGGCGTGCGACCATGATCCCATGCGGATCGCTCGCGTTGACTCCACGGACCTGTTCGGCGGGACGCCGGCGCAGCCGCTGCAGATCATCCGGGTAACCCTGGTCAACGAGGGTCCGGGCCTGGTCGGCGACCCGGCCGCGGCGGTCAGCGTCCGGGTCCGGGGCCCGCAGGCCGATACGCCCGAGCCGAGCCTGGTGACCGGCCTGACGCCGGGCGCCGAGGTAACCGCCGAGGTACCCGTAGCAGTGTCGGCCGGCGCCGTGCCGGGCACCAGGCTGCCCGTGCTGGCGGCCGCGGATAGGCCCGGACGGCATCGCCGAACTGGCCGGCGAGATCACCGTCGCAGAGCCCGGCTGGGTCATGTGGATGGTCAGCCACTTCCACTACGACCCGGTGTGGTGGAACACCCAGGGCCAGTTCCTGGAGACCCGGTTGCTGCTGCCGGACGAGAACGGCGAGATGCCCGATATACGCACGGCATTCGAGCTTGTCCGGCTGCACCTGGACGCGGCCCGCCGCGACCCGGACTACAAATTCGTGCTGGCCGAGCTCGACTATCTCAAGCCGCACTTCGATGCGCACCCCGAAGACCGCGCGGACCTGCTCGATTTCATCAAGGCCGGCCGGATCGAGCTAGTCGGCGGCAACTACAACGAGCCGAACACGAACCTGACCTGCGCCGAGTCCACCATCCGCAATGCGGTCTACGGCATCGCCTACCAGCGCGACGTGCTCGGCGGCAACCCGCGCACCTCCTGGATGCTGGACGCGTTCGGCTTCGACCCCGGCTATCCCGGCCTGATGGCGGCGGCCGGACTGACCGACTCCTCCTGGGCCAGGGGCCCGTTCCATCAGTGGGGCCCGAACCGGTCGGTCGGCGACAACAAGCTGATGCAGTTCGCCTCGGAATTCGAGTGGCTGTCCCCCGACGGCAACGGGCTCCTCACCAGCTATATGGCCAACCATTACGGCGCGGGCTGGGTCACCCAGCACGCCAAGACGCTCGCCGCGCGCCGAAGCCGATGCGTACGAGCAGTTCCGGCAGCTGGCGCCGGTCGCGGCGACGCGTAACGTGCTTCTGCCGGTCGGCGGCGATCACGTCGTGCCATCTCGGTGGGCAACGGCCATCCACCGGGACTGGAACGCCCGCTACACCTGGCCGCGGTTCGTGACCGCCGTGCCGGGCGAGTTCTTCGCCGCAGTCCGGGCCGACGCCGCCGATCGTGGCACCTGGATCACGCCGCAGACCAGGGACATGAACCCGGTTTATACCGGCAAGGACGTTACCTACATTGACACCAAGCAGGCCCAGCGCGCGGCCGAGATAGCGGTGCTGGACGGCGAGCGGCTGGCGACGCTGGCCTGGCTGGCCGGCGCGGACTACCCCGCTGCCAGCCTCGACAAGGCCTGGCGGCTGCTGGTGTTCGGCGCTCATCATGACGCGATCACCGGCACTGAAGGCGATCAGGCCTACCTCGATTTGCTCGGCGGCTGGCGAGAAGCATGGGAACGCGGCCAGCAGGCACGGTCGGCCGCGATCGGGTACCTGGCCGGCTGGGCAGATACCGCGAGCCTCAGCCCGGCGGCGGAGGCCGCTGACGGGCGCGGAGCGGGCCCGGCCATCGCGATCATGGTGGTCAACTCGCTGTCGCTGCGCCGCAGCGCGATGGCCAGCATCTGTCTCGGCCTGCCGCCGGGCTGGCCAGATTGGCTGACGTTGCTGGACGAGTCGGGCATGCCCGTGCCCTTCCTCGCCGAGGGGGTAACGAGGACCTCCGACGGCGCGCTGACCTCGGTCACGCTCACTTTCCGGGCGGGCGATGTTCCGGGCGTAGGCTACCGCTGCTATCTGGCCGCCGGAACGCCCGTCGTGCCTGACGCGTCTGGCTGGCAGCCGTCGGCCGGCGCCAGCGCCGGCACTGAGAAGAGCGCCGTGCTGGAAAATGCGGCCTTCCTGGTTGAGGCCGATCCGAGCCGCGGCGGAACGCTGGCCAGGGTGCTCGACAAGAGAGCCGGCACTGAGCTGCTGCGGCCCGGTGGCGGCGGCAACGAGCTCATGCTGCAGCCGGAGCACAGGACGCACCCGCGCTGGGGTGAAGGACCGTGGCATCTTTGCCCGGCCGGGCCCGGCACGGGCAGCTCGGCCGGTCCCGCGGCCGTGCGTGCCGAGCGGTGCCCGGTCGGCAGCAGGCTGGTAGCCGAGTTTGACCTCGGCGGCCTGAAGGTGACGCAGGAGACCCTGCTTTGGGACGGCTCCGACCGGATCGAGTTCCGCACGCACGTGGACGGCTCGATCGGCCATGACAAGCTGCTCCGGCTGATCTTCCCGGCCGACGTGCCGGGCGGGCTGCCGGTCTACCAGACCGCTGTGTCCGTGATCGGCCGCCCGCCCGGCCCGATCGACACCGACGTGGCCGAGCACTCGTACACGCTGGACAGCCCGGCTAGCGAGTGGCTGGCGGTCGGCTCGACCGCGACGGTCGCGGTCGCGCGCCCAGACGGCAGCCGGCAGCTGCAGGCTATCGGCGTGGCCGAGGTCATCACCCCGCCGTCCCTGCGCGGGCAGGCGCGCGCGCTGATGGCGGCCCTGGCTGCGCACGGGGTCACCGCGACCTGCTCGGTCCCGGACGGCCCCCGGTACGGTTACTCCGAGCTTGACTCGAACCTGCCCGACTTCCGCATCTGCCTGGGCGGGCCGCAAGACAACGCGGTGACCGCGCAGGTCCTCGCGCTAGCGGGACCGCAGGCAGCCGATGCGCTCAGCCGGCAGCTCGCCGATAGCGGCGCCGTCAGGCTCTGGGTTCAGGCTGCCCGCAGCCGGCCCGACGCGTTCGCGGCCGGCACTGACGTCCGCGGCCCGCTCGACCTTCCGGTCCTGATCGTCGCGGCGGACGACCTCGAGGCTGAAATCCGGCGCGTGACGGCTGACCTGTCCGACGCAGTGATCGAGGCTATCGGCGCGCCACCAGCCGCGGACACCGCCGGGGACGGGGCTGGCGGTCCAGCTACCGCGCTGGCCGGTCACACCGTCGCGTTGCTCAACCGCGGCACGCCGAGCGGCCTGGTCACCCCCGACGGCCAGCTGACCATGGCGCTCATGCGCTCGTGCAGCGCCTGGCCCTGCGGCGTGTGGATCGAGGGCGAGAAGCGGGCCTGCCCAGACGGCAGCAGCTTCGCCTGGCAGCACTGGAGCCACACCTTCGAGTACGCACTCGCCGCTGGCTCCGGCGACTGGCGCAGCGCTGGGTTCGCGGTGTCCGGCCAGGACTACAACCACGACCTGCTCACGGTCGCAACCGGCGTCCACGAGGGGCCACTGCCCGCCAGCATGCGGCTGGTCAGCGTGGAGCCAGCGAACGCCCTGCTGTCCGCATTGAAGCCCTTCGGCAATTCTCTTACTCCGGCTGGCTCGCCCGATCGCAGCGATGGCATCACCGCGCGGCTGCGCGACATCGGCGGGGCCGGCCCGGTGCCAGCCCGGCTGAACCTGTTCTCCGGGCTGGCCTCGGCCAGCTATGCAAGCTTGTGCGAAGAGCGCCGCGGGGCTGCGCTGCCGCTGTCGGACGAGGGCGCGCACGTCGAAGTTCCGGCTGCCGGTACGGTCACGCTTGCGGTGAATCCTCGGGCCGGCGGTCCCCTCAGCCCCGGCCTGACCCTGTCTCCCGGTCCAGCCCCGGCGGGCGCCCGGCCTGCGGCCCTGCCCGAGCCAGCTCAGCCCGTCCATGCCCGGTACTGGCTGCACGGCAAGGGACCGGCCCCGGCCGGGAACATGCCGGTCGCGGTGCACCTCTCCCCCGCCGAGCTGCGGCTCGATGACGGCGCTCCAGCTGAGCTGCGGCTGACCGTCGCGTGCGGGCCGTCGCCTGCCGAGGGAGCCGTGACCCTGGCGGCGCCAGCCGGGATAACACTGACGCCCACCGGGCCGCTGGCTTACCAGCTGCCTGCATTCGGGTATCAGGAGTGGAACGTGGCGGTGACGGCGGCTCCCGGCTGCGGCGCCGGCCGCCGTTTCGCCACGGCCCAGATCGCCGACCCCGCGGGCCAGCTGATCGAGGATAGTGCCCTGCTCAGCATCGGCCAGCCGCCAGCGATCCGACTGGACCTGCCGCTCGACCGGGTCGCGAAGATGAGCCAGGCAGTCGACGACGCGCTGGCCGGCGAGGCCGACATCAGCCTGGTTGCCGAGGCGATCGCGCTGGCTCCGGGCGAGTCGGGCCCCATCGAGGTGCAGATCCGCAACCAGGCCTTCTCCGCCATCCATGGCGAGGCTCAGCTGATCTCGCCGTTCGGCAGCTGGCGCCGGGCCAGGCCGTGGACGACCGATTTCGCTGTTGAGGCCGGAGCGACTGGCACGGTGCGCTTCGAGGTGGCTGTGCCGCCCGCCGCGCGGCCGGGCGAGCAATGGTGGGCCATCGTCAAGATCATGTACTTCGGCCGGATCCGATACTCCACAGCCGCGGAGGTAACGGTCACGCGGGGTGCTCAGCTTGTGACCGGGCTCGCAGAACGAGCACAATGACACTGCTCGCGTAGCGAGCGCACGGCGCGCGACGGTGAGACACTAGGCACTGACCAGCTCAAGACGTACCGAAGTGACAATGACGGCTGACACAGTAACGCGCCTGGGCAATCTGCCCGCGGAGCCGAATAGCTTCGTGGGGCGTGAGCGTGATCTTGGCGACCTGGAACTGCTGCTCAGCAACGTTCGCGCGCTGACGCTGTGCGGCCCCGGCGGCATCGGCAAGACCCGGCTCGCCGTCCGGCTCGGCTGGCAGCTGGCCGGCGATTTCCCCGATGGGGTCTGGCTCGTCGAACTAGCCGACAATGCCGACCCGTCGCTTGCCGCCCGCCGGGTGGCCACCGTCCTTCGCCTCGGGGAAGAGCCGGACCGCCCGGCGTTGGCGACGCTCGTCGATGCCCTGCGAGGGCGCAAGCTGCTGCTGATTCTCGACACCTGCGAGCACATCGTCGACGCCGTCGCCGACCTGGTCCGCGACCTGATCGCTGGCTGCCCGATGATCCGCGTGGTAGCGACCAGCAGGGAGCCGCTCCGGGTGCGCGGCGAGACTGTCTGGCGGGTACCGCCGCTCACGCTTCCGCCGCAGCCCTCGGAGGCGGCAATCGACCCGTCGGCCGAGCACGAGGCTCTCCGGCTCTTCGTGGACCGGGCTGCCGCGGTGCGGCCGGGTTTCGCGCTTACCCCCGACAACTGGGCGCCGGTCGTGCAGCTATGCCGGACGCTGGATGGCGTTCCCCTGGCAATAGAACTTGCCGCCGCTCGCATCCGCGCCCTGTCGACCGAGCAGATAGCGGCCAGGATCGGCAACCGGTTCCGGCTGCTTGCCTCCGGTGACCGCACTGCGCCGCGGCGCCAGCAGACGCTGCTGGCCACGGTCGACTGGAGCTTCGACCTGCTGACTCCGGACGAGCAGATCCTGCTGCGCCGGCTGTCGGTATTCTCCGGGTGGAGCCTGGAGATGGCCGAGGACGTCTGCGCTGACGGCCAGATCCCGGCCCACCGGGTGCTCGACCTGCTCGCGGCCCTCATCGACAAATCGCTTGTTGCACTCGAGGACGAGGTGGCGGGTGACGCCCGCTACCGGTTGCTCGACACCATCAAGGCATATGCGGCTGAGCAGCTAGCCACGGCCGGTGAGGAGGAGGACTTCCGCGCCCGCCATGCGCGGCACATGCTCGCTCAGGCCGAGGCCGTGGTGAGCAAGGCCTTCGTACGGGGTCCGCCATCCTGGCCGGAACGCGTCGTGCTGTACCGCCAGATCGATAGCGAGCAGTCGAACTTCGGGGCTGCACTCGCGTTCTGCCTGGCAGCGGCCGACGCCGAGCGGGGCCTGCGGCTGTGCTCGGCGCTCCGGTCGCCCTGGGTAGTGCACGGGGATGTGACCGAGGGCATCGGCTGGTTCGACCGATTCCTGACGCTGAACGTCGCCGCGCCAGCGGCTGTTCGCATCCGGGCGCTCATGCTCGGCGCCGAATTGGCATTCGAGCACCAGGACTATCTTGGCGCCGCGCGCCGGGCCCAGGCGGCCGTCAACGCGTGCACGGCCCATCACGCGGCAAGTCCGGCTGGCGGGCTGCGCATGCTGGCGCTGATCAGCCTGCGGGCAGGGCTTCCGGCAGCGGCACTCGACCGCGCCGACGAAGCTGTTGCCGCGGCGCGCCAGCACGGCGACGACTGGGAGGAGGGGCTCGCGCTCGTCGCCAGGGCCATGGTCCTGGCCCGCGGCGGCGATCTTGCCGCCGCCCACGCCTGTTACGAAGAGGCGCTTGACGTGCTCGCCGACAATAACGGATGGGGCGTGGCCCATGCCCTGTACGGCTTCGGCACGCTGGCTCGGGCCCGGAATGACAACGCCGCGGCGCTACGGCACTTCCGCAGCGCGCTCGAGCTGTTCCGCGCGATCGACGCCAGGACCGAGATCGCCCGGTGCCAGGCGGGCATCGGCTGGATTGCGCTGGCGCGAGAACGACCTGGCGACGGCCGCAGTCAGCTTTGCCGAGAGCCTGGAGCTTTCGGTGGCGACCGGTCAGCGGCTAGGGATCGCGCGAGGCCTTGAGGCTGTCGCTGCGCTTGCGGCCGCCAGGGGCGACGCGGTAACGGCGATCCGGCTCGAGGGCGCCGCCACCGCGATGCGCCAGGTCCTTGGTCCGCACCGGCCGACAACCGCCCAGACGCGGCTCGACAGCATGCTGGCCGGAGCGCACCTGCAGCTCGGCGAGGAAGTGGCTGCCAGCCTCGCCGCCGAGGGCGGCCGGCTCAGCACCCATGAGGCTGCCCGGTTCGCGCTCATCACCGCCGGCAGCGCTGGCGGCGGTGCCACGGCGGAGCTTGGCCAGCGCGAAACAAGCCTGGCAGAAAGGCAGCTGAGCGGGCCCCATCGGGCAGTACCGGACGATGCCGACCGCAGGAGTACCATGCGCGGGCCCGTGCTGACCGCACGCGAGCAGCAGATCGCGCTGCTCATCGCGCGCGGCCTGTCCAATCGCGCAATCGCAGATGAGCTGGTCATCAGCCCGGCGACTGCCGCCCGGCACGTGGCCAACATCCTCAGCAAGCTCGGCCTGAACTCCAGGGCGCAGGTGGCGGCCTGGACGGTCGGTCAGGGACCGGACTTCGGCCGCCAGCACTGACGCGGGGTCCGCCAGGAGCAGGCCCGGCCATGCTGCCGTCCGGTCCGGGACAGACAGCGCGTACATCATGGGCGGGTCGCCTACACATGCCGGGCGGCACGCAAATGCATATCGGAATGCGCAATTCAGCGCATGTCAACTGCGCACGAGCTGCGTAACGTGCTTCTCGGAATCCCGTGTTACCCGGCTCGGCCGGCCATCCGGAGGGGGGTGGCCGGCTGACTGGCCGGGGCGATAGCGCTCGCTGGCGGCATTCCGTTCCCGCGCTCCTGCGCTGGCCTCCGGCGCTGCGCTGCTCCAGCCAATCCAGCCAAACCCGCCAGACCCCGGCTCCGCATGATCGCGCCGACGCCGCAGAGATGCATGTACATGCCGCCATTACCGCCTCAGCATCGAATACATAGTCAGCTACACATTCCTGACGATGTGCTTGCCGAGCCAGTGCGGATAGCGTCTAAGACGCGAGATCAGCCGACCGGCGGCAAGGGCAGGCGGGGTCAGGTGGCGACACTCATCTTCACCGGCGAGAGCACGGTGACGCAGCAGCTCGTGGACGTCGCCGCGGCCTTCGGCTGCCGGCCTGCGCTGCTCGGGCGCCACTCCGAGAGGCCGATGTCGTTCGCGGACCTGTCGAACACGATCCTGCGGGCTGGGGCTGGCCTCGCCTGGCGCGGCCTGCGCCCACGGGACGTAGTCGGCGTCTACGTGCCGGACGCCGCCAGCTATGTCCTGGCGTGCCATTCCATCAGCGCGGCCGGCGGAATCCCGTGCCCGGTGAGCGCGGAGCTGTCGATCCCGGAGATGGCGGGTCAGCTTGCTGATTGCGGCGCCAGGATGATGCTCACCGCCCAGCCGCTGGCCGCCGCCGCGATGGCAGCGGCCGATCGCTCCTGGGTCCGGCAGGTCATCTCCTTCGGTGATGCGCCTGCCGCGACACCGTTCAGCTCCTTGCTTGGCATGGGCTCGCTGCGCCCGTCGACAGCGCGCCCGCACGATCTTGCCCTGCTGCCCTACGCCCGGCGGGCTGACGGAAGCCTGCGCCCGTCCGGGATATCGCACCTCGACAGGGCGGCTCAGCTGACGGCGCTCACCCAGTCAGCCGGGATCGGCGAACATGACGTCGTGCTGGCAGCACCGCCGGCCGGCGACGGCAGGTCGTACTCCACCTTCATCGACCACGCGCTGCTGCACGGGGCGACCGTGGTAGCGGCCAGGACCGATGAACTGGCCAGCGCCGCCTCGGAGCACCATGGCACCGCGGCCATCGTGCCGCTGGGCGTGGACGTAGCTGGCAGCGAGTCGCTGCGGCTTTTCGCCGTCGCCTCCTAGCGACGCGCTGGTCAGTGCGCGGTCATCAGGCTGATCTCAAGCCAGGTGGCAAGATCGCGGACCTCACCGTTGACGGCCGCGGCCATGGCCTTGCCCGGCTCGAGGTCCCAGTGCAGAGCGTTGATGCGCAGCACACCGGCCTGGCGGTCCGCGGTTGCATCCAGTTTCCCCACCAGACGGTCGTCGTAAAGGATGGGCAGCGCGAAGTATCCCCACCGGCGTTTCGCCGCGGGCTTGTACATCTCGAGGATGTAGTCGAACTCGAAGAGGTCGATCATCCGCTTGCGGTCGTGCAGCAGCCGGTCGAAGGGCGACAGCAAGGCTGCGCGTCCGGTGAACGGCTGGCCGAGAAGCGAAGGATCGACCCGCCAGGTCCCTCTGACGCCCTCAACGACCGCCTCTTCGCCGACATCGCCGACATCGAGTGGCTCGACCGGACACTCCGGGCCATGAGCGCGGGCGATGCCAAGGGCTGCCAGGCGACGTTCCTCCCGGCGGCGGTTGGCCTCCTCTAGCGGGACGACTGGAACGTCGGGATAGACGCGCTCCGCCAGATCCCATAGCCGCTCGTTCCCCCTCCGACCAGCGACGGCGACCTCGCCGCGACGGACCATGAAGTCCAGCAGTTTGCTGACGTTCTTGTTGTTCGTCCACCCCGTGGACTTCCAGGGGACCGCACACGTGTCCGGGAGCTCCCTGGTGCGTAGCGGGCCAGACTCGTCCAGCCGGCGGAGGATGTCGAGCCTGCACGCGTCATTGGCCTGCACCCAGTCCCGCTGGTCTTCCTGCCAGTCCCGCAAGGCGCCCGGCCCTGGCCAGGCGGCCATCTCGGCACCATGCAACGCAAGATCCTCGGCCGGACGGATCGTCGTGCGAAACTCGATCAGCTCCCGGTTCCGCAGCGCGCGGTCGAGATCAGCTCGGTCGTACACGGCGCCGAGCCGACTCCACGCCACCAGGTCGGCGCTGGGCGCGATGGCGGCCGTCGGCTCGATCGGCAGCAGGGTAATCTGGCGCACCAGCCCCAGCAGGTCGGCCGGCCGCTGCCGGTGGAGCCACTGCGCCCGCACCGCGATTCGCCGGGCATCACGCCGGGACAAGTTGTGCCTCACCACTGCTGGCAGGGTAGCCGGAATAGCAAGCGACCTCGAGACGTGGCCGGTTAATTTAGATCTCTGTCTGAACGTCGACAGTCATGCGGCAGCTCCTTTACCTGCATCGGCCACGGCGCGCCGGGCTCCCGCGTCAAACTCGGTCACGGCAGGAGACTCGCCACATGCGGTAGAACAGGTGCTGTGGACCTAGAACCGGCTCGGATCCGCCCGTACCGCCCCGACGATCTCGATGATCTGTACCGAGTCTGCTTGCAGACAGCGGACAACGGCGGGGACGCGACAGCCCTATTCGACGATCCGAGGCTGCCCGGGCAAATATATGCCGCGCCCTATGCCCACTTCGAGCCGTCTCTCGCATTCGTGGCCGAAGACCGATCCGGCGTAGGCGGCTACATCCTCGCCGCACTGGATAGCCGCGCCTTCGGCCAGCGCCTGGAGCGGGACTGGTGGCCCGGGTTGCGAACCCGCTACCCGGAGCCGGCTCCGGATGCGGCCGAGCTGATGTCGCTGCCTGAGCGGTACGCGCTACGCAACATCCATCACCCCTGGGACAGGCACGAAGCGCTGTCCGAGCGCTACCCCTCGCACCTGCATATCGACCTCGTACCGCGACTGCAAGGGCGCGGTCTCGGACGGCAGCTGATCGCAACGCTGATCTCGGCATTGCGCCAGCACGGCTCCCTTGGAGTTCATCTCATGGCCGGCCGCGAAAACCAGCGGGCAGCAGGCTTCTACCGCCACGTCGGTTTCACCGAGCTGCCGGCCACCGACGTATACATCTTCGCCATGGAGCTCGGCTAGGCGGCAAATCCGCCATCTACGTGGATCGCCGTGCCGGTGAGGCTGCCTGGAATCACCTCCAGTGGGTGATGCCCTTGGCCGCCGCAGAACGCATCGTAAGCACAGCGCTGAACCTCACGTCATGCCGACGCGGGCGCCTCACGCTGACTGTGCGCGGGACACGAATGTGGCTGCCGCCGAAGGTAAACGGAGGATCGCTAAATGGGCTGGATCTTCGGGATCATCTACTTTGTGCTTCTGATCACGCTGGGCATCGTGTCCCTGCGAAAGGGCCATTGGATCATGTTCATCCTGGGCCTGTTTATACCGCTTTTCTGGTTTATCGGTGCGCTAATGCCACGACGAGTGGTCCGATTGTGAGGGCTCACCAGCCAGTCAGGCTGTTGAACGAAGCTTTCGCCGTAAGCCAGTTACTCCGCCGGCGGGCAATCGAACGCGACGGAGTCGGCTCCGCGGCCGAGGTCAATGACGACCTTGCCGCGAGCGCGACCTTCTTGCACGTGACTGATGGCTGCGGCGGTCTCGGCTCAGCGGGTAGGTGCGGTCGATGACTGGTGTCACCTTGCCGGACTCGATGAGCTCGGTGAGCACGAGAAGGTCCGCCGCGTTTTCCGAGCACATGAACGTGCCGAGCTTCTGGCTGGTGAACGCGGAGAGCATGACCGCCCGGAGCTGCCGGTCGGTGCCGCCGAGCCACCGTCCGCCGGTTTCGGACCCGACGATGACCAGCGTCCCGCCGGATGTGAGGGCATGGCGAAGCTGCGTCAGCGGCCGATGGCCGCCGGCATCGATGATCACGTCGTAGCGGAGCTTTCCGGCTGCGATGTCGTCAACCGTGTAGTCGATGACGTGGTCAGCGCCAGCAGATCGGACCACGTCCGCCTTCGCCGTGCTGCACACGCCGGTGACCTCCGCGCCGAACGCCTTGGCAATTTGCACGGCGAACGTCCCGACGCCGCCCGACGCGCCGATGACCAGCACCTTCTGGCCGGACTGAACCTTCCCGTGGTCGCGGACAGCCTGCAGAGCGGTGAGGGCTGAAACGGCAACGGCGGCCGCCTGAACGAAGGTGAGGTTCTTCGGCTTGCGCGCGAGCTTGGCTGGCCGGGCGCAGGCGTACTCGGCGAAGGCGCCCTCGGCGATGCCGAACACGTCGTCGCCGACCTGAAGCGTCGTCACGGCCTTGCCGACTGCCTCGACACGCCCAGCGACCTCGCGGCCGCGGACGTGGGTCTTTGGCGCTCGTACCCCGTATCCCGCCAGGCGCACCGGGTAGGGAAGGCCGGTCATGAGATGCCAGGCACCCCGGTCGACGCCCGCCGCGTGCACGCGCAGCAGCACCTCGCCGTCGCCGATCGCTGGCCTATCGATCTGCTCCAGCCGCAGTACGTCCTCGGCGTCGCCGTAGGCGTCCTGGACGACGGCCTGCATCGTCGCAAGGTCCTTCGCCTGCTGCTCCGTCGTCGCTGTCTTCATGTGTCTCCGATGCTCGTTGACTTACGTTGTAAGTAGATTATACTTACAACGTAAGTTAGTCAAGTACCAGTGACTGGAGGTAATGCGCATGACAGCGGGCAAGATCACGGCAGCTTCCCGGACCCCGCTGAATCGCGAGCGCGTCCTGCAAGCTGCGCTAGCCCTTGCCGACGCCAACGGGATTGAGTCGCTCACCATGCGCAAGCTCGGCGAAGCCGTCGGGGTCGAGGCGATGTCCCTGTATAACCACGTCCCCCGCAAGGCCGATCTGCTCGACGGCCTGGTCGACCTCGTGTTTAGCGAGATCGAGCTGCCCGCCAGCGGGGATGACTGGAGGACGGCGATGCGCAAGCGAGCGATCGGGGTTCGCGCGGTGATGTCGCGGCATCGGTGGGCTATCGGCCTGATGGAGTCGCGGACCTCGCCCGGCCCGGCGACGCTGCGGCACCATGACGCCGTCCTCGGGTGCCTGCGACATGCCGGCTTCCCGGTCGAGCTGGCGGCGCACGCCTACGCGGTGCTCGACAGCTACATCTACGGCTTCGCGCTGCAGGAGGCCAGCCTGCCATTCGACACCGGCAACGAGACCTCGGAACTCGCCCAAGCCATCCTGGCCGGGTTCCCGGCCAGCGAGTACCCTCATCTCGCCGAGTTGACCTCGGAGCATGTGCTCAAGCCTGGCTATGACTACGGCAGCGAGTACGAATTCGGGCTTGATCTCATCCTGGACGGTCTGGACGCAGCCCTGCACGTGGCATCGCGATAATGCACGGTCACGATCCGGCCCATGGCTGCGGTGGCTGCCGGCTGAGCTTTCAGCGGCACTGAATGGTCAGCATTAAGGGCACAATAGGAGGGAACGAGGACCTTGCAGGCGCGGCCGTCCGGGTGCGGTCGCCGACCGGCCATAGCAACAAGGAGGATCAGCATGCGGCCCACGGACGGCGCGCTGGGTCGGCGGCTGCGGCCGGTCGGCGTGGCCTCCGCCATGGCGGCGCTGGCGCTGCTGGCTGCGGCCTGCTCGGGCGGCGGAACCGGGCACAGCGACAGCAAGCCCGGCGCCAAGGGCACGGCTGACGCTGGGGCAGCTGCGCTTGTGAAGATAACGCCCGCGAACGGCGCCACGAGTGCCGACCCGTCGGCGGGTATCACCGTGACGGCGACCAGGGGCACGCTGAAGAGCGTCAGCGTCCACGCCGCCGGCGGCCCGGGCTCTGGCAGCGTGGTCTCCGGCAAGCTCAGCCAGGGCGGCAAGGTATGGCACAGCACGTGGGCGCTCGACGTCTCCCAGCCCTACACGGTGACGGCGACGGCATCCGAGGGCGCCAGCGGAACAGTCAAGGTCACGAGCAAGTTCCGCACGCTGACGCCGAGCCGGACTTTCAGTACCCAGATCTTCGAGGGTTACCAGCAGGCATATGGCGTTGGCATGCCTGTCATCCTGAACTTCAGCCAGCCGATCACCAACAAGGCCGCGGTCGAGCGCGCCCTGCAGCTCAGGACGTCGAAGCCGGTTGTCGGCGCATGGTACTGGGACGGCAGCCAGCAGGTCGACTTCCGGCCCAGGGATTACTGGCCGGCCGGAACCATCGTGAGTTTCACCGGGCACCTGAACGGGGTGCAGGGGGCGCCGGGCGTGTATGGATTCCACACCCTGACGCAGACGTTCGACATCGGCCCGTCCCTGGTGGCGATCGCGAATACCGCGACGCACCGGACGCAGATCTACTACAACGGCAAACTGCGCTACAACTGGCCGATCAGTTCCGGCCGACCGGGTGACGACACTCCCGATGGCAGCTATCTCACCATCGAGAAGGCGAACCCGGTGCAGATGACCGGGCCGGGTTACAGCTTGTCCGTGCCGTGGTCGGTGCGGTTCACCTTCAGCGGGGATTACTACCACGACGCCTACTGGTCGGTTGGCGAGCAGGGCTTCGAGAACGTCAGCCATGGCTGCGTCAACCTCTCCCCCGCCGACGCGGAAACCTACTACAAGCTGGCCGTTCCCGGTGACCCGATCACCGTCGTCCGTAGTCCCAAGCCGGGTACCTGGGACAACGGCTGGACCGAGTGGTTCCTGAACTGGCCGGAGTACCTGAAGGGCAGTGCCTTGCACGAAGCGGTACTGGCCGGCCCTAGCGGCAGCAGGTTCGTGACGCCCTCATCGGCGCCGGCCTCGACCGCTGCCGCTCCGCTGCAGACCGCGCCGGCCGGGAACGCAGCCGCCGACTAACGGGGCCGCCTCTGGTCCGCCACGGGAGTTCACGGTCCGCCACCTGACTCACGACGGAATGGACTGCAGCGTGGAATTGCTGATCTGGGTAGCGGTGGCCGGGCGACACCCACAGCGATAGCGTGAGTACTGAGTGAAGCGGACTGGGGCAGGTGGACAAGGCGATCCTGCTGGCAATCGCGGCCAGCTTCTGCACGGCGACCTCCTCGGTGTGCCAGCGCCTGGGCGCGCGGGACAGCCAGGCGGCCAGTTTTGACGCGCGCCTGGCCTTCCGATTGGCTCGCCGGCCGATCTGGCTGGCCGGGATCGGCAGCATGATCTTGGGGTTCGGCTTCCAGCTGACCGCCCTTCATTTCGGCGCTCTCGCGCTGGTCCAGCCCATCCTCGCGCTCGAGTTGCTGTTCGTCTTCGGCTACATGGCGCTGCTCGACTCGCGGTGGCTGCAGCGGCGCGACTGGCTGGCGGCAGCCGCTATGTCGGCGGGCCTCGGCTTGTTCTTGTTCGCGGCCTCGCCGTCCGGCGGACGGTCATATGCCCCGGCTCACCTGTGGTGGCTGGCCGGCCTGGCGTCACTCGCGGCCGTAGCAGTTGGCCTGGCAGTGGCCTTCGGGCTTGGCAAAAGGTCGGCCGCGCCCGCCCCGCGCCGCGCCGCCGTTCTCGGCGCTGTCACCGGCGTGTGCTGGGGTTTCGTGGCCGCGGTCATCAAGGAGTTCAGTTCGCACCTTGGCCAGGGCGCCAGCGAGATCTTTTCAAACTGGTCGGTCTACGTCCTGGTCGGCGCCGGCGCGTTCAGCCTGCTGATCGCATCGCACGCGCTCGCCGCAGGACCGCTAGCCGCGTCGCAGCCCGGTTTCACGATCGTCGACCCGCTCGCAGCTAGCCTGCTCGGCATGTTCCTGTTCGGCGAGCACATCCAGGCCAGCCCCGCTGACCTGGCCGGCATAGCACTGGCGCTCGCCTTGCTGCTCGGCGGAGTAGTAACTCTTAGCCACAGCCAGCTCGTACAGGGCGAGACCGACCCCGCCCCCCCGGCGATCCGGCAGCAGCCCAGCTACCTGGACGGCTGGACCAACAGCTGATCGATTGCTCAGATCCGTGGCGGGCGGTTCTCGAACGGCGTGCTCAGCACGATGGTTGTGTGGGTAGACACATTCGCCGCCGCCCTGATCTCCTGGAGCAGGTCCTCGAGCTCCCTGGGCGAGGTTACCCGGACCTTGAGGATGTAGCTGGCCTCGCCGGCCACGCTGTGGCAAGCTTCGATGGCGCCCAGATGCGCCAGCCGCTCCGGAGCGTCATCGGGAGCCGCGGGATCGAACGCCTTGATCGAAACGAACGCGGTCAGCGGCAGGCCGATCTCTTCCGCGCTGATGATCGCGCCGTAGCCCTTGATCACGCCGCGCTGCTCCAGCCTGCGGACGCGCTGCTGCGCGGCCGAAACCGATAGCCCGGTGCGACGAGCCAGTTCGGTGAAGCTCATCCGCCCGTCCGCAGCCAGCAGCGAGATGATCGTCCGGTTGATCTCCTCCACCCGGCCACGTTAACGTGCCAGCCCCAGTGCCAGCGTCGTCGACGCCTGTAACGAAACGATCACGGGCCTTACGCTCCCGTAACGTGGTCTTCGGGCCGATAGCCGTGCCGACGCCGCAAAGGTACGCTCCGGCCAGGACCAGAACAAGAACGGTGACGGCGGAGGAGCCCGATGGCGCAGATCGTGCTTGACCAGGTGGACAAGGTCTATCCCGGCGGGGTGAAGGGCGTTGACGGGCTTAACCTGGCCATCGCCGACGGTGAGTTCATGGTTCTCGTCGGGCCGTCCGGATGCGGCAAGTCCACTGCGCTGCGGTCGATCGCCGGCCTTGAGGACATCACCGCTGGCACCATCACCATCGGCAGTCGCGTGGTCAATGACCTGCCGCCTAAGGACCGCGACATCGCGATGGTGTTCCAGAACTACGCGCTGTACCCGCACATGACGGTCGAGCAGAATCTGGCCTTCGGCCTCCAGCAGCGCAAGACGCCCAAGCCCGAGATCCATCGGCGTGTCGCCGAGGTGGCCCGGATGCTCGGGCTCGAGGATTACCTGAAGCGCAAGCCAGCTGCCCTGTCCGGCGGCCAGCGCCAGCGCGTGGCCATGGGCCGGGCCATCGTCCGGGAGCCGCAAGCGTTCCTGATGGACGAGCCGCTGTCCAACCTGGACGCGAAACTCCGGGTCTCGATGCGTGCATCCCTATCGCAGCTGCACGAGCGGCTCGGCGTTACCACCGTGTACGTGACTCACGACCAGGTCGAGGCGATGACCCTCGGCCAGCGCGTCTGCGTGCTCAGGGACGGAAAGCTCCAGCAGGTCGACAGGCCGCAGAATCTGTACAACGGGCCCGTCAATCTGTTCGTGGCCGGTTTCATCGGGTCGCCGGCAATGAACTTCACCTCGGCCCAGCTGGTCCGCGACAACGGTGCCGCCGTGGTCTTCGCCGGGCACCGGCTGGGCGTGCCGGACCGGCTGCTGCAGTCCAGAGCCGGCCTGGATGGCTACTTCGGCAGGGAGGTCATCCTCGGCATCCGGCCGTCGGACTTCGAGGACGCCGAGCTGGCCGACGCTAGCTGGCCGCGGATGGCCGTCCGCTCCAGCGTGACCGAGGAACTCGGCAGCGAGATCCACGTCATCTTCACTATCGACGCTCCGCCCGTGCAGCACGCCAGCATCGCCGAGGCGCGCGCCGACGATGGCGACGACGAGGCCATCCCGCTAGCGGATAACAAGACGCTGTGGACGGCCCGGGTGGCGGCCCGCAGCAGCATCAAGCCAGGTAGCCCGGCCAACCTCGCCGTCGACACGGGCAATCTTCAGTTCTTCGACACCGCCAGCGGATTGGCCATAGGGAACCCTGCGAACTGACTGCCCGGTCGGCTTCCACATTCTGGTAGGCCATCGTTATGGAGGGCTCAGCGCAGTACATAATCTCGGCCCCACGAGGCTTGAGCATCATGCGTACGCGCAGGGCGCAGCGCTCAGCTTCGACGAGGCCGTCGACCTCGCGTGCGAACGCCCGAAGGGTTGCCAGGTTTCCCTCCGGAGGCATGATGCCCCGCTCGCTGTCGGGCGCCGCGACGGTCAGCGCCAGCACGGGCGAGAAGCGTTGGCCTGGGTGCGGCCGGGCCGTCGAACATCGGCCGGGCAGCCCTGACCGGCACCCGTCCCGACGACCACTGGCTGAGCCTGCGACAACCTGCAGGGGTTACGTGGCCGCTGACAGCTATGACGTCTTCTTCGATTGGCAATGGCAACACGGGTGCAGCCCCGGCGAGGTCCTTAAAGATCGGACGAGCACAGGCCCACGGGACCGGCCTGCGGCGCTACGTCTGGCTTGGCCACGGGCCGGTATCGAAGGTCACCGCCTCGCTGGCGGAGATCGCCGACCCGCCCACGGCCAACAATTTGGAGCTTCGAGCGTGCTCCAACGAAAAACGTGCCGGGCCAAGCCGCTAGTCGCCGTTCCTGGCCTGACCTGGGAGAATGTCTGATCCGGTACAGGGTAATTCGGGTCGGCGTGAGCGTCAATGATGTACTACTACGGGGTCCCCGTGCGGCGCTGGCGCCACCAGCATGCCGCCGAACTGGCGCCCAATAGGCGCCGGAGCCCGGTGAACAGCCAGGCGCGAGCCCCGGCGGCAGTGCCACGGGTGTGCCTCCCGCTAGGCGGGGACATGGCTCCGTTCCATGCAGGATGAATGCTCGCATGTTCGAGGCGCCGGGTGTGCTGCAGGCGGGAGTGCATAGAGCGCCGACGAGCCAGACATCGGCTGGTGAGTCCCCGCTGGCGCCGCCGATGGAGCCGCCGGAGTTCGGCATCGGCCGACGGGGACCTGCCTCCACTGCTGCCATTCCAGTGCAGGCCTGGCACGGAAAGGCCGAGCGCCCAGCCGTTCACAGGGGACGTGAAGGTCATCACCGACGGGAAGGTGCCCCGGGGATGCCGACTTCGGACCACCTGGCGCCGTTCCAGTGCAGCATCGGCACGATGCCGTTGTTGGTGCTGCCGACGGCCCAGGCGTCGCGGGGTGACAGGGCGTTCACCGCCGAGAACTGGAAGGAGTAAGAGACCGGCGACCGCGATCGCCACCACTTCCTGCCGTTCCAGTGCAGGATGAGCCCGCGGTACGCGGACGCGGTGCGGCAGCGTTTGGACGCGCAGTAGCTACCGCGGCCCAGGCGTCCTTTGCGGAATCAGCACTGACCGTCACCAGCCCGGCATCGGCTCCGGCGGCCGGGGCGGCCGACCGGGACCACGAGCGGCCGTTCCAGTGCATAATCAGGGCGGTAACGCTGCCGGGCTTGCCGGAGGTGGCGGAGCCGACCGCCCAGACGCTGCGGGCGGACACTGCGTCCACGGCCTGCAGGCTGCCTGGGATCGCGGTCCTCCGTCGTGACCAGGCCTTCCCGCCCCAGTGCAGCACCAGCGGCGAGCTGCCGGATGTCCCTACTGCCCACACATCGCGGGCCGAGGCGGCGGACACGCCGCTGAGGCTGCCCGCCGAGCCGCCCTTCGGGATCGGCGCAAGCGACCACGCCTTGCCGTTCCAGTGCATGATCATGTACCGCTCCGGCGCCGTGAACGACTTGCAGTGCGACCGGCAGTAAGAACCCACTGCTCACGTTCCGGGCGCTACCGCGGCCGCTAGCTGCGACCGGCAGGTGTCGGTGGCGGCGCCGGTGTCCAGCGGCAGGCTGACCGGGCGGCGCAGCCGCCGAGCTGGCTGGACCGCAGCCAGGACGCCACCCACCCGGGCACCGACAGCAGCCTTGCTCCTTCGCCGATCGGCTATCTCGCACGGTGACTAGCGCACAGCCCACTCAGCAGCATCGAACGGCCGGTCGCAGCCAGCCGCTAGGTCCCCCCGCTACCGAGATTCGCCGCGCCCCAGCAGGCGGGGGCGAGCAGTCGAGGACGCCGGCACCAGACGGCTCCGCGGCCCGGCCGGGCTACCGCCCCGTCCAGTCCGGCGCCGCGGCGCCGGGGTCCCGGTCGCGGCGATCCAGCGCGGCGGCCTGGTCGGCTTCGTGCTGGCCGAGCAGCTGGCTGAGGGTCATGTGCAGCTGGATGGAGGTGGGCTGCCCGGCCCGGCCGGGCAGGGCGCCGGCCGGGCCGGGCGATCAGGCGCAGGCACGCTTCCTCCAGCGCGTCGTGGTCGCGCTGCGCGCGGGTTCGGGTGTCCTCGGGCCCGGCCCGCCCGCCGAGTGCGTCCAGCACCGCCCGGACCGCGGCGGCCGCGTCGGGGTCAGGTCACCGTCCAGGCGGGCGTTGCCCCGGAAATGGCGGGTCAGCGCAGCCCGCGGTCGGCGACCCGCCCCGCCGTCGATCGGTATCGGGCCCGGCGGCGCGGCGGCGCAGTTCCTCGGCCAGGGCGGCCAGGCCGGACAGGTCCGCGCCGCCCGCCGCGGCGTCCAGCAGGATCGTGTCGCCCTTGTCGCGGGCGTCTTCGGGCAGCCGGTCGGTCCAGTCGGCGAGGTGCCGCGCCCACGACGGCGATACCCGACCGGCCGCCAGCGCCGCGGCGATCCGCGGGTGAGCCTGCAGCCGCTGCGCCCACGCCATCGCCGCGCCGGCCGCCGCCCGCGTGACCCGGGCCTGCCAGACCAGCCAGCTCTTCGCCGACGCCTGTGCGTCACCGGCGTGGTTACCGGCCCGGTCGAACCCGGCCAGCACCGCCGACCGGGCCGCCAGGTGCTGCGACTCGGCCTGGCACAAGCCCCGCAGCAGATCCGCCCGCTCCGCGCCGGTCAGCCCGGCCGCATCGACGGAGGCCAGGAACGACAGCCCAGCCCGCGCGCAGGCCAGAGCCTGCGCCGCAGTCGACGGGCCACCTGCCGAGTAGATCGCCTCGCCGGAGGAGGCCGGCGCAGGCGCCTGCTCGTCTGTGCTGCACATCGCCGTCACCTCCACCGCGAGCCCTCGGTGTTCGAATCTGTGATCGAGTCTATCGAGTGCCGCCGACAGTTTGTCGCTCGTAATGGCTAGGAACACAGGCTGACCTGATAGGTGTCAGAAGCCGCGTAAGCACGCGGGGCAGCGAGGTCACCGCCCGGCTAGCTCCCGGCCTATCACCATCCGCTGTACCTGGTTCGTGCCCTCGACGATCTGCAGCACCTTGGCCTCGCGCATCAGCCGCTCAGCGGGGAAGTCCTCGACATAGCCGTATCCGCCGAGTATCTGAACCGCGTCGGTGGCGACCCTCATGGCGTTATCCGTGGCCAGCAGCTTGGCCATCGCCGCCTCCTGGGCGTATGGCAGGCCCGTGTCCTTGCGCCGAGCGGCGGCCAGGTAGAGGGCGCGCGCCGCGGCCACGCTCGTCGCCATGTCGGCAAGCATGAACTGCAGGCCCTGGAAGTCGATGATCGGGCGCCCGAACTGAGACCGCTGCCGGGCGTACTGCACCGCGCAATCCAGCGCCGCCTGGGCCACTCCCGTCGCGCAAGCGGCGATGCCGAGGCGGCCAGCGGCGAGAGCTTCCAGTGCGATCCGGAAGCCGCGGCCGGGCTCGCCGACGAGCTGGTCCGCGGGTACCCTCGCCCCGTCAAACCGCATCTGCGCGGTCGCCGAGCTCCGCATGCCCATCTTGTGCTCAGGCGGGGCCGCGTGCACGCCCGCGGTGCGAGCAGGCACATGAAAGCAGCTAATGCCCTTCGACCGGTCCGGGCCGTCAGGGCGACCGGAGGTGCGGGCGAACAGCGTGTAGAAGTCCGCCTGCCCGCCATGGGTGGTCCACGCCTTCACGCCGTCGACGACGAACTCGTCGCCGTCAGTGACCGCCTGGGTGCGCAGAGCAGCGGCATCGGAGCCACTGGCGGGCTCCGACAGGCAATAAGCGCCCAGTTGGCCGCCGCTGAGCATGTCCGGCAGCCACCGGTCCCGTTGCTCTGCCGTGCCGACGGTAGCGATCGGGAAGCAGGCCAGGGTGTGTACGCTGACGCCGAGACCGACCGCGAGCCACGCGCACGCCAGCTCTTCCAGCACTTGCAGGTAGGTCTCGTACGGCTGCCCGCCGCCACCGATTTCCTCGGGATACGGCAGGCCGAGAAGGCCGGCTTGGCCGATCGTCTGGAATTCGGCCCGCGGAAACCGGCTGTCGCTCTCGGCGGCGGCTACGCGCGGACGCAGCTCGCCATCGGCAAGGTCGCGGACGAGGCCGAACAGCGCGGCAGTTGTGTCGTCTCGGGCCTCCCGTTCCACGCTCGGCATCAGCCAGCCACCACGACCAGTTCGCGGGTCACGTTGTTGAGCCGCTGGGCCCCAGCTTCGGTGCACACCACGATGTCCTCAATCCGGGCGCCATGGGGTCCGGGGTAGATGCCCGGCTCGACCGAGAAGGCGTTCCCCGGCTGCAGTATCTCGCTATTGCCGGACACGATGTACGGATCCTCATGCGTCTCCAGGCCGATGCCGTGGCCGGTCCGGTGGACGAAGTACTCCCCATAGCCGGCCGCGGCGATCGGCTCACGGGCGGCCGCATCCACCGCCTCTGCCGGGATTCCCGGCCGTACCACCGCGCAGGCTGCGTCCTGGGCTTCTTTGAGCACCTGGTAGTAGGCCGCGAACTCGGCGGGCGGCGCGCCGATCGCGTAGGTGCGCGTGCAATCAGAGCAGTAGCCGGTAGGCATGGTGCCGCCGATGTCCACCACCACTGCGTCGCCGGGCTGCAAAATCCGGTCGGCGGCCGTGTGGTGCGGGCTCGCGCCGTTTGGCCCGGACGCGACGATGGCGAAGTCGACGGCCACGTGCCCGGCGGCCAGGATCGCATCGCTGATGTCGGCGGCCACCTCGCGCTCGGTGCGACCGGGCCGTAGCCAGCCGGGCACCTGGGCGTGCACGCGGTCGATGGCCTCGCCCGCCGCCAGCAGCGCGGCCACCTCCGCCGGCGACTTGCGCGCCCGCAGGTCGCGCAGCGCCGTGCTGGCCAGCTCCTGCCGCGCTGACGGCATCGCGGCGCGGAGCCGCAGCACCATGAGCGCCCACATCCGGTCTGACAGCCCGACCGCGGCAACCCGGCCGAGCCGCCGGGCAACGAGGGCGTAGGGATCGTCTGTCTCGTCCCACCCGACTATCTCCAGGTCAAGCTGCCCGGCCGGGGACGCTTGCGCAGCCGGCATCTCAAGGCGCGGGACGAACAGGACCGGATCGCGATCTGCCGGGCCGGTGCTAGCCGGTACTACCAGGCAGGTCAGCCGTTCGAGCTGGTGCGCGTCGTAGCCGGTGACATAGCGCAAATCGGGTCCGGGCGTCAGCAGCAGCGCATCCAGTCCGGCTTTGCCTGCTGCGGCCGCGACCTGCCTGAGCCGGGTGGCCGGAAACAATCCCGTTCCCTGATTATCGTGCGCCATTGCACCCTCCAGCCCTCGCTCCTGCGGGCCCGCATGAACGGCCCAGGAGAAATCATCTCACTGTCATCAGCTGTGCCCGCATCTAGACATAGGCGCCCGCGATGCCTCACGCTTGGTACACGACGGCTGACCTCATGCACAACCCTAATTCTCCGAACTGACAGGGTTCCGGCCGACAAATGGTCCAAGCTGACACAGCCCACGCTGATCCCGCCGCCGAACTCGCTCAGCAACGCCACGTCACGCTGGAACTTCAGCGCGCGATCCTGCCGCTGCATGACGAGCCGTTCGACCTGCCTGGCATGCGGGCAATGGTCAGGTACCTGCCAGCCTCCAGCGCCAGCAGGGTCGGCGGCGATTGGTACATTACCGCCGAGCTGCCGTCCGGATACGTGCTGCTGGCCATCGGCGACGTGGCCGGGCACGGGCTTTCCGCGGCTGCCGGGATGGCGAGGCTGCGCGGTGCTCTGGCAGGTCTGGCCATCACCGGGGCGCCACCGCAGCAATTGGTCGGCTGGCTCAACGACCTGGTCTGGCATGTCGCGCCCGAGCACACCGCGTCGGTGATCGCCGGTTACTTCGAACCCGTCAGCGGGATGTTCACCTGGGCGCAGGCCGGTCATCCGGCGCCGGTGCTCGTCCGCGGTAGCTCGGCAATGACGCTGCCGCAGCCTGATGGCATCTTGCTCGGCGCCGGGCGGCTGCCTTACGCAGCAGCAACCGTGCAACTCGAAGCAGGTGACGTGCTGCTGCTCTACAGCGACGGCCTGATCGAGCGGCATGACCGGTCCATTGATGAGGGCCTGGACACGCTGCTCGCTGCCGCCCGCGGCAACTCTGACCCGGATCTCGTGATCAGCGCGGTACTCCGCGCCCTGGGCAGCACCGACCCGGAAGACGACACTTGCCTGGTCGCGCTGCAGGTCATCGGCGGCTCCGGCTAGCCCGGCGAGGCGGCGAGCGCGCCGAGCGCCCGGCCGAGTGACGAGCCGAGATCCCACCGCTGGTCAAGCTCTGCGATCCGGCCAGGGTTGGCCGGCACCGACGGCAGTTCTCCGCCCTCCAGCTTGACAGGCGCGTCGCTGGCCACAGTGACTACCGGCAAGCTTGCTTCCAGATACGGGCGTGCCGCCACCAGCTTGGCCCGGCTGCCCATCGGGAAGCCGCCGTGTCCCGCGTCCAGCGCCTCGAGCATGGCCTCGACCGAGCCGAAGACGCGCACCAGGGCAGCAGCGGTCTTCTCCCCCACGCCAGGCACGCCGGGCAAGCCGTCGCTCGGATCGCCGCGCAGCGCTGCGAACGCGGCGTAGCTGCGTCCCGGTATCTCATACCTCGCGGTCACCGCAGCCTCGTCGATCAGCTCCAGGTTGGCCACGCCGCGGGCGACGTACGCGATCTTGATGTCGCGCTCGTCGTCGACGAGCTGGAACAGATCCCTGTCGCCGGTGACCACCTCCACCGGCTGAGCCGCTGCGGCCGCAAGCGTCCCGATGATGTCGTCAGCCTCGTACCCGGCCGCCCCAGCCATGGCGACGCCTGCCGCCGCCAGCACGTCCAGGATGACCGGGATCTGCGCGTTGAGCGCCGCGGGCACAACCTCCGAGCCATCCGGATTAGCGCGGTGGGCCTTGTAGGACGGTATAGCCGCCACCCGGAAGGCAGGGCGCCAGTCAAAGTCCAGGCAGGCCACCAGGCGGGCCGGATGCCGGGCCCGGATCAGCCTCGCGATCATGTCGAGTAGGCCCTTGACCGCGTTCACCGGGGTGCCGTCCGGTGCCGTCATCGTCTCCGGCACGCCGTAGAACGCGCGGAAGTACAGGGAAGCGGTGTCCAGCAGCATGAGGGAGCCCATGCCCGAATCCTGCCAGCCGGGCGGGCTGCGGCCGGCACCCTTCCCGATTCATCTCCGGTCTCTATGGATCGATGGATCATTGGCATTGGAGCCAGCCAGCACCTGATTCGTAGGCTGAGGCGAGCCAGCACGGCCTGCGAGGAGGGACACTATGCCGATCACCGACTCGATTCAGGCCCGATGTCCTGCCCGTCTCATCGACGGCATCCGGTCAGCGACCCGGCAGCATGCGGACTGGCAGCGCACCGCCGAGCTGGTCGCCGGCCAGGTGCGCAGCAACCTGCCAGCGGCCAGCCTGCTGACCGCCCCCGAGCGCGCCGGGAACCCGGACGGCTACCGATGCCACATCCTGCACGTCGAGCCGGACGGCTCGTTCTCGGTGACCGCGATGGTGTGGCGTCCTGGCCAGATCACGCCGATCCATGATCACGTGACCTGGTGCGTCACCGGCGTCATCCAGGGCGCTGAATACGAGGAGGTGTACCGGCTGAGTGACGACGGCAGCTGGCTCGAGGAGGTCGGCCGCGGCCGCGCCAGCCCGGGCGAGGTCACCGGTTTCGCTCCGCCCGGCGATATCCACCGGGTTCGCAATCACGGCCCGGACATCGCCATTTCGCTGCACGTGTACGGCGCCGATATCACCCGGCTCGGCAGCAGCATCCGCCGCATCTACGACTTGCCGACGTTCTGAAAGCCACGTAGTCGGGCAAGTGCTCCGGTCAGGCACCGGACGCCGCAGAGGCCCGGTACTGGGTTCGCACCTGTGTGCTCGACAGCGCGACGTCGTAGAACGCGACATCGGAGATTGTCCCAGCGAAGTAGTCGTTGGTGGGTGAGTCGGGCCAGCCGGAGGCGTCCTCGTAACCGACCCGCCAGTAGCCCAGATCGTCCTGCGGCCGACTTGTGGTGGCTTTGCTGCTCACGAGCTTTCCATCGACGTACAGGTTCAGGCCGTCGTGGCCCTGCGTGGCGACGACCTGGTGCCATTTTCCGTCGTTGTAGGACCTGGGTGACTGGATCGTCAGCGGCTGGCCGTCGAAGATCCCGAAGTTGAGCTTGCCGTCGTCGGAGATCCATACTTGCCGGTCCCTGCTGACGGACTGCCCTTTGGGCGAGGTGCCGAAGCCCATGAGGTAGCCGCCCTTGGTTGTCCGGGTCTTGAACCACATCTCCTCGGAGTAGGTGATGGGGTCGGTGATGGGCTGGGACGCCACGATCTGGCTGGTGGAGCCGGTCAGGGTAACGCCCCTGCCCGACACCCCCTCCACCGGGCTCCTGGCCCCGAAGGTGATGCCCGTGACCGAGTACTTGCCCGTGTCGCCGTTGCCGCTCAAGTCGGCAGCCGTACGTCCGCCCGCGTCGTCGAGCGGCCAGTACAGCGACGGACGAGCGGAGAACACCGCCTTGCCGTATCTGTCGCCGGGGGGCCGAGCAGCGACGTTGGTGATCGAGATGGTCCGTGACACGCTGGGCGTCCCCCTCGAGTTGAGGGCGAAGAGCATGTAGGGGCCGGGCAGGGCGATCCCGGGGTTGGAGGGGATGGCCAGCTTGTAAGTGTCGCCCCTCGAAGACACGATCGACAGCCGGATGCGGCGCTGGTCATTGTCCACGGTGTGGGTCGCCTCCCCGTAGCGCACCAGGGAGAAACTCGAGACCGGACCACCGGTCTTGACCGAGATCGTCTTGCCGGTTGCCGCGGACGTCGGCGCCGACTTGATGGTCGGCCGGGTGCGCAAGGTGCCGTTGGAGTTGAACAAGTAGGGCGGGCTGAAGATCTGCCCGTCCGGATGGTTAGTGTCACAGGAGCCGCACAGTCCGCCGCCGCCCGAGAACACTCGACCGTCGGGCAGGAGGATAGCTGCCGAGTGATAGTTGCGGGGCTCCGCCTCGGGGGCCATGACGCTGAACTGGCCGGTTGCCGGGTTCCAGAGCTCGGGGTTGAGCACCGAGTCGCCGTCGCTGAAGGGCAGCGCATACGTTTGGCCGCCGATGGTTACGACTTCGCCGTTCGGCAGCACAACGCTGTTCGCGAAGGCGCGGGGATAGTGCATTGAGCCGACCCGGGTCACTTTCGCGGCCCCGGTGCTGATGTTGATCTCATACGCCAGATTCGTGGCGAACGAGTCCTGGTAGGCAGGGGCACCGCCAACGGTGATGATCTTGTCGACGTCGTAATACACGGCGTTGCCGTTCATGGCGTCCGCGCTGGTGCCCCGGAGCCCTGCCGGGGTGATGCTGCCCGACCCGGTGGTGGTGATCCAGTTCATCTGTTTCGACGGGCCTGCCTGGAGCACTTTGCCGCGGGAGGTGGCGATGAACCATCCATGGTTGTCGGCCCGGTACACGCCTTGGGGATCGGCGGTGTACATCGGTATGGCCGGGACGTTGGTCAGCTCCCGCCAGTTCCCGGTGGGCGACCACACCTCACCGAGCTTGCCGCCGAGCAAGCCCGACCACGAACCGCCGAGGGTGAAGACCTGGCCGTTCGAGAGCAGCGTCATGCCCTGATAGCCGCGGCCGATGTTCATCGGCGGTCCCTCGATCCACGAGTTGGTCTTGGGGTCGTAAATGCTCGTCTGCCGGTCGCTCAGGCCGCCGGTGACCATGATCTCCCCGTTGGGCAGAATGGCAACGCCGGGACAGAACATGTCGTGGTGAGTGCTGGTAATCGTCTCCTGGCTGACCTCACCGGTTGTCAGGTTCAAGATGGCGGTCTGCGTCTCGTTCTCGCCGTCTCCGTAGTTCATGTCCTGGTCGGCCGACCACACCAGCATCTTGTTGTCGGGCAGCAGTGCGGCGGCCACCGGAACGAGCGGGAAGCCGATCGTGGGACCCCACTTGCCGACGACCGACGGGTTCGTGCTCAGGTCCTGTGCCTTGATCGCGCTCTTGACCGTCGGGGACTCCACGTCCGGGGCCCCTTCAAGGGAGATCCCAGCGGCAGTGACGGAAGATCCCGAGCCCGCGGCGAAGGACAGGGCGGTGAGCCTGACGAAGCGGGTGTTCACCGGGTCGATGCCAACCTGTTTGGTCGCCGTAGTGTCGGCCCACGTGCCCGAAGCGACAGTCACGAAATGGACACCGTCAGTGCTCACACTGACCTCGAACCGGCCGATCGCGTCGTCCGGCTGGGTGCCCTGGCGGGGCTGGTAGGTGACACCGGACACGATCTGGGTGCCCCGCATGTCGATAGTGATCCACTGCGGAAGGACGGCCGTGGGCGACGAGGGCTCGCTGCTCCAGTAGGTGCCGGGGTCGGAGTCGAGCACGGCAGAGGCCCGATGCCCGGCCAACTGATCGCTCGCCGTCGCGGTCCATCCCTCCGGCTGCAGAGTCGGGGCGTCGGGAATGTACGCCGCCGCCGTGGCCATCACCATGTGGGCCATGGCCGCCTTGTAGGGCACGGCCGATGTGGCGATGACTTTGCCCGGCGGGTTGGCAGCGGTCGGGCCCCAGCGGCCCGGGGCCAGCCTCGCCACGAGGAGGGGCCCGACGAGTACGGTCAGCACGACTGCCGACAGCAACCACCACGGACCGAAACGCTTGGAATGTCGGCGTGTGCTCATAAGCGAGCCCCTTTAAGCGGGCGTGGATACCCCGGGGCATGCCTTTCCGGGACCGGCGATGGGAACGGCCCAATCTACCGGCCTGTGTATCTTCCTGTTGCGAGTTTCTTGTTGCGCCCAAGACTGCGGCTCCGTGGGAAAGGGGGAACGATGGCCGGCTTTGTCGGGCGGCGCATCCCGGTGGTGGGCCGCCGACGTGATCGCCGCCCGGACCGGATGGCCCGAGCCACGCGGCTAGGCAGGCGCGGAACTGCAGCCAAGACGCGCCCGAGGCGCATCTATTTGAAGTAGACCTGCACGGGGTTGACGGTGCGACTGGCTGGCGGCGCGACCAGAAAGCCGGTTCCCAGGTTCTCAAGTACCGTGATCTTGTAGCGGTGCGAGCGGCCCGTCTTGACTCGGCGGGGTATAGCGGCCACACCGCGGAAGTCATGACCCTTGGCATTCCAGGTGCAATACGAGTTCTCGGTCCAGATTCCGGGGCCAGCGAACGTGATCTTGACCTGATGATGTGCAGCCAGCTTTGCGGCGACTGAGCTGCTCAGGTTATGGCCGGACTCAGTGAGCCGGAAGATCACGGCGATTGCCTTCTGCTTCCGGGGCAGCGTGCTACCTGGCCTGGGCATGGCGACGGCGCTGATCTGGTAGATCGGGGAACTGAAGCAGCCGGCCACATGCGTACTGCTATTGGTGCCGTCCGGGCACGTCGTGTCAGCCCAGGTCACATGAGTGAAAACTGTGCCCGTTATCTGTGCGCTGCGCAGATTCGCCTTGGTGAGGTTGTCGCCTGACATGTTAGCTCCGGTCAGGATCGCCGAGCTGAGGTTGGCGCCGGTGAAGTTCGTGCCCTGCAGGAGGAGATTGGTGAAGTTCGCGCCAGCGATGTCTAGTCCGGAGAGGTCCGCGTTCGCCAACGAGCAGGAGGTGAGGTTGGCGGTGGGCCCGATCATGCAGCCATCCTGAATGACCCACGGAGACGGCAAGGTTTGCGGCGTTCCCGTCGTCCCCCAGCCTGAGGCCCCGGTCAGGTTCGCGCCAGTGAAATTGGCACCGGTGATCGTGGACAGATCCAAGTTGCTGTCGGTGAGGTTCGCATCGGTCAGGTCGGCATTGGTCAGGTTCGATTCGTACAGGTAAGGCAGGGTTGCGTTGGTAAGAGCAGCGCCGGCCAGGTTGGCCCCGGTCAGCCCGTCTCCCGCGGAGTGAGCTAGATCGGCGCCCGCGAGGTCGGCGTTGGTCAGGCTGACGAGACTCGTGTTCGACAGATTGGCGCCAGGGCCAGCGAGGTAGTCGCCGCCTGATACGGCCGGGGCGAGTGTCCAGTTGACAGGTAGGAGCTGGGGTGTGCCGGTGATGCCGCCCGAGATGACGCCGGTCAGGTTCGCTCCGTACAGATCAGCGAAGTCCAGGTTGGTCGACGTCAGGATGGCGTCGGTGAGGTTGGCATTGCCCATGCCCGCCGCGTAGAGGTTCGCCCCGCTGAGATTCGCGCCCTGCAGATCGTCACCGGGCATGATCGCGGCGTCGAGGTTCGCGGTCGCGAGCATTGCGCCCGCGAAGGTCGCACCGGTCGCGTCGGAGTCCTCGACATTCGCCGCCGCCAGGTTGGCACCCGCGAGGTCAGCGTTCTCAAGGTTCGCGCTGGCGATCCCAGCCTGGGACAAGTTCGCCTTCGCAAGGTCCGCGCCCGACAAGTCGGCGCCATCGAGATTGCAGCCCGCCCAGTCGACTCCCGGCGTGGGAACTGGGGACACCGCGCCCGTCGACGGGTCCACTGTGGGGCAGGTCACGCTGGCCGAGGCGGGGGTGGCGCCGATGGCCAGCGCGCCCGAGACAACCCCCGCCGTCAGCATCACAGTTATCGCGACAGTGCCCAAGGATGATGCCCTCATGTCAGTCCCCGATTCGCCCGGTGCCGTCAGGCTGCCGGCGGATCGCCGCAGCGGCTCAGGTTATCTGAGGATGTAGAGGACAAATCGATGGACGATGAAGATATTTTTAATCGTAATAAAGCCGGTACGAGCGTAGCTACTGCCCTCCCGGTCACCGAGGGCTCATCCGTTGTACAGGCAGAATCAGGATCGAACCTGTTCGCGCCGGCCATGCCTTGAACAGGCGTCCTTGACAGCTCTCCGTCAACGTGAGCGACTACTCGATCAGCGGCTGCTGCGCGATGCGCTGGCCAGCGTTCTCTGGGTGCGTGCGCACGCCACGCCAGGTCCGCTCGCGAAACGCTCAGTTGGCGGCGCTGCTGCTGCTGAGGGCTGCGCTGTCGCCGAGCACGGCATCCGGCAGAATGCCGCGACAGTAGGGTTGCCAACGTGACGGTGAATCCCGCCCATCGTGGCCAGCCGTAGCCATCGTCCTGGTGAGGGACTGAGCAACTGGATCGCGTTTGACGTGCTTGCCCGGCGGTGCGGCCGAGACCTTGCCGCCGACGGCGTCGCCGTGATCGCGCTGGGCGGCGTCACTAACTTCGGGGCGCTACCTGGAGGAGTATGGTCCGGGCGGGCTCCCGCCGCCTCGCCCACGTGCCGCTCCAGCCGACTAGCTGCCTGCCCCGTTTGCAGCGAGCGCGCGGGTCAGTCTGAATCGGTGCAGGGCGTCACGAGGTCGTAGACGCGCATGTAGTGGCCGCCGACTCTCCCCAAGCCCCTCGGGGCCGGGGACGCCGCCGACTGGCCGCCATCTCTCCCGCCATGTCCAGACCGTGCCATCCGTGTGAATGTAGTCCGCAGGCTCCAGCAGCGCCTGACGCCGGCCCTCGATCTCGAAGCGGGTCAGGCTGTCAGGGTCGGTCCCGTCACACCCCGCGAGGTGGACCAGGTTCATGTAGGTGAGCTCGCCGGTATCGTGGAGCGCGCCCCATGTGCCGGCCAGCGTGGTCAGGTCGGCCGCGATCACCCCGTCGCGTATCGCCTGCGCGAAGGGCTTGCGCAGGAAGGGCGAGAAGAGCTCATCCTCCTTGCCCGAGGTGTCGACCGTCCACTCACCAGCCGACCAATCGGCATAGGTCGCCGGGTCGGCCCTGATCCCGGACAGGAATGCCTGTTTGTCGACGCCGCTGAGATGGAAAATGACCGAGGCTGCCTGCATCTCCTCGACCGGCGTCTTGCGGGTCGGCGCACCCGCACGGTGGGCCACGTCGGCGTCGCCGGTGCAGTCGACAACCCGGTCGGCCAGGATCGCCTCGCGGCCGGCTTTGGACTCCACGACCACCCCGGCCACCGCGTCGCCGTTCATGACCGGAGCGGCGAACGTCCGGTGCAGCAGAGGGCGCACTCCGGCCTCCTCGACGAGCCGGTCGGCGACCACCTTGAAGCCTTCGGAGTCGATTTCGCAGGACCGCGACTGAGAATCTGGTGTCGCAGCGCCCATGGCTTTCGCGCGCTCCTCGAACTCCCGCCCGATACCCCCGGCCTCGACGGTCCCCTCATGCCGGTACCAGGCCAAACCCTCGACGCCGACCACGGTGAGGTTGCCGCCGAAGCACCCGAACCGTTCCAGCAGGGAGACTTCGGCGCCGGCCCGCGCCGCCGCGGCCGCCGCGGCAAGGCCGCTGGGGCCGCCTCCGACGACCAGCACCGGGACGCGGTGCACGACATCTACCGCGCGCGGCGGCTCGTAGATGGTGATAGTTGCGTCATCGGTCACGCGCACCAGTGTTGCCGGTGCGGGTCGGTTCCCGGCGATCCGGGCCGCGCCTGAGCGACCCGGACTGCGTCTGCGCAGGTCAGGGTGTGGGCTAGCTAGGGTTGTTCTAATCGGACGTTGTTTGCCGGTGCTCTCCCCCGCGCTCGCCCTGATCGAGCCCCAGCGCCATCTCTTCTTCGAAATTGTCTGGCTCATCGGGCCGCACAGGCTGGCGGGCGTCGGTGGGCCGGAAACCGCTCTTCGCGTAGAAGGCCCTGGCCCGGTCGTTGACCTCCGTCACCCACAGCGTTATCGCTCGCGCGCCCGACTGCTGCGCGAGCCCGCAGATCTCGGCCACCAGCCTGCTGGCCACGTCCTTGCCGCGCCACTGCGGCGACACCCACATCCCGACTAGGTGCCAGCCGGAACTGCCGCCATCGGATAGGCCGGTTGCCATGCCGACAATGGCGCCGCCGTGCCAGGCGCCGACTGTCCGGCCGGATCCGGCCCGCTCCCGCCACAACTGCTCGGTAAAGCCAAGCTCCCGGCCGAGCGTCGAGGCGAATGCGTAAGGCGCATCGGCCAGCGCCGCAAGGCGCGCGGCCCGCAGCTGCGCCCAGTCCGCAGGTACCAGTAGCCGGTAAGTGACATCCATGACCGGGGGAATTCCTCTTGCTAGCCGACCGAGGAGTACGCGACCACGCCGCGGCGCAGCGCGTCGACCGCGGCACGCGCAGTCCGGCCGAGGTCGCCACCAGCGTCGGACACAGCGAGCTGGCTGAGCAAGTCAATAAGCTGCCGCACCGCGCGGACGAAATCACCGGCGGTCAGGTCGGCATTCACGAGCTTCTCCAGCGGGGTTCCGCGGGCCCAGGCATGGGCGGTCCAGGCGAAGCCCAGATCGGGCCGGCGCAGGAATGACAGGTGCTGACCGCTCTCGACGTCGGCCAGCTCGCCCCAGATGCTGACCATGTCCGCAAGGACCTCGCGGGCCCGGCCGTGCGGCAGCCGCACTGGGTCGCCATCATCGGGCCGACGTGACTCGTAGGTGAGAGCCGAGACGCACGCGGCCAGCTCGGCCGGGCCGAGCCCGGCCCACGTCCCGCGGCGCACGCACTCGGCGGCCAGCAGGTCGAGTTCGGTATAGAGGGTCGCTAGCCGCCTGCCTTGCTCGGTGACCGCGTCGCCCTCGATGTAGTCGAGGTCCTCTAGCACCGCGCACACCCGGCCGAACGTCCTGGCCAGCACGTGCGAGTGGCGCGACACCCGCTCCTCTAGCTTCTCCGCCTCGTGCTCCAGCCGCATCCGCCTGGCCAGGTCGCGCACGTGGAGCTGCATATCCGGGCAGCCGTGGCAGGAGTGCCGCCGCAACCGCCGGCGCAGCTCCGCGGTCGCGGCGGGGTTACCGCCTGCAGCCGGGCTGGCGCGTCCGTTACCGGGCTGGCGCGGCAGGTCCCGCCCGGCTAGCCGGTTCCGCACGGTCGAGGCGAGGTCCCGGCGCGCGGCCGGCGACCGGGGGCTGAACGACGCCGGGATTCGGATCCGCTCGATCGGCCGGATCGGAACCGGAAAGTCGGCCATCGACAGCCGCTTCACCTGGCGGCCTTCGGTCAGCACCAGCGGCAGCGGGCGCCCGTTGCCTGCCCCGGGCTGCAAGACCACGGCGACGCCGGGCCGCCAGCCGGCCGGCACGCTGATGATGTCCCCTGGCCGCAGCTTCTCGATGGACGCGAGCGCCTCGGCCTGCCGGGCCGCTGACTGCCGCCGTTCCTCGCTGTGCTCCAGCTCGCTCAGCTCGCGGCGGAGCTCGTCGTAGCTCTCTATGTCGCCGCGCTCGCAGGTCACCGCGAGACCGGTGATCTGCTCGCGCAGCCGCGCGGCCTGCCTGGCCAGGCCTACAACGCCGCGGTCAGCCTGGAACTGGGCGAACGACGACTCCAGCAGTTTGGCGGCCCTGGCCCGGCCGACTTGACCGACCAGGTTGACCGCCATGTTGTAGGTCGGCCGGAAGCTGGAGTTCAGCGGGTAGGTCCTGGTGCCAGCCAACCCGGCGACCGCGAGCGGATCGACGTTCGGCTGCCACAAGACCACGGCATGTCCCTCGACGTCGATACCGCGCCGCCCGGCCCGGCCGGTGAGCTGGGTGTACTCGCCCGCTGTCAGGTCGGCGTGATGCTCGCCGTTCCACTTGTCCAGCTTCTCGATGACCACTGTCCTGGCCGGCATGTTGATGCCGAGCGCGAGCGTCTCGGTCGCGAATACCGCGCGGATAAGCCCGGCGGTGAACAGCTCCTCGACCACTTCCTTGAAGGTCGGCAGCAACCCGGCGTGATGCGCGGCAATGCCCCGGCGCAGGCCGGCCAGCCAGGCCGGGTAGCCAAGAACGGCGAGGTCTGCGTCGGCGAACATGGCAGTACGCTCCGCCACCCGCCGGGCGATCTCGTCCGACTCCTCGGGCGTCGTCAGGCGCAGACCGGCCAGCAGGCACTGCTGGACCGCAGCGTCGCATCCGGCCCGGCTGAAGATGAAGGTGATCGCGGGCAGCAGTCCCTCCGCGTCTAGGCGCTCGATCACGTCGGGCCGGCTAGGCGACCGATACCGAACCGGCCGCCGCCCGCCGCGGCCGGGACGACGGCTGCCCGACCGTTCTGCCACAGAGTCCTGCAGCGCCAGCCGACGTAGCTCTGGATTGACAGCCCCGTTACTGGTAAAGAGGTCGTACAGGCGCGGCCGGCCAGCATGTGCTGCCAGAGCGGCACCGGCCTGATCTCGTCAACGATCACGGTGGTGCCCCCGCGCACCTGCTCGAGCCAGTCGCCGAACTCCTCGGCGTTGCTGACCGTCGCCGACAGCGCGACAACCTGGACCGACTCGGGCAGCTGAATGATGACTTCTTCCCAGACCGCGCCACGGAACTTGTCGGCCAGGTAATGCACCTCGTCGAGCACGACATAGCCGAGACCGCCGAGAGTGAGCGAGCCCGCGTACAGCATGTTGCGCAGCACCTCGGTCGTCATGACGACGATCGGCGCCTCGCCGTTGATGCTGTTGTCCCCGGTCAGAAGGCCTACCGTGGCCGAACCGTACCGGCTGACCAGGTCGTTGTACTTCTGGTTCGACAGCGCCTTGATCGGGGTCGTGTAGAAGCACTTGCGGCCCGTTTCTAGGGCCAGGTGCACGGCGAACTCGCCGACCACCGTCTTGCCGGAGCCGGTCGGCGCCGCCACCAGGACGCCGTGGCCACCGCCCAGAGCCCGGCAGGCCTGCAGCTGGAAGTCGTCGAACTCGAACTGGTAAAGCTGACGGAACGTGGCAATCCGGGCATCATTGGCCTGATCCGCCGGACTGGCCTGCGACGTCATACCGCCAAGATTAGGCGCACCCGCCGACAGGGCTGCCCCAGGGCAAGTGAGTCCCTAGTTGCGTCGGAGCGCTTGTACCTGACCCTTGACGCCATCGGGACACAGAGTCAAGATTAATCCGTTTCGCAATGGAAGCGGTTCCATGCCGTACACCAGGCCCAGGAAAGGCCAGCATGAGGAATTCGCGGCGCGCGACCATAGCAGACGTAGCAGCCGCGTCCGGGGTAGGCGTCGGGACAGTCTCGCGTGTCATTAACGGCGCGGCCAACGTCCGGGAGGTGACCCGCGCGCGCGTCCTCAAGGTGATCGATCAACTCGGGTACCGGCCAAGCCACTTAGCGGCTGCGTTGTCGCGCGGAGCGCAGCACAGTGTCGCCATCGTCGTGCCGCACCTGACCCGTCCGTCCGCGGTGGAGCGCCTGGCCGGCGCGCTCGCAGTGCTCGACGCCGAGGGCTACGACACGGTCGTCTGCAATGCGGACAGCCCTGCCCAGCGCGATCACTTCCTGGCCGCTCTCACCAGCAAGGACCGCACCGACGGGGTGATCCTCATGTCGCTCCCGATCAGCCAGCATCAGCTTGCCGCAGTCCGGCGGGCCGGCGTTCCGCTGGTAGCCGTCGACGTGACGGTGCGCGGCGTTCCGAACACCGTCATCGACGACTCGGCAGGCGGGCGCCTTGCCGCCGAGCACCTGCTCTCGGTCGGGCACCAGCGAATTGGCTTTGTCGGCGATGTGGCCCGGCGCATGACGAGGTCAGCGTTCGGGTTTACCTCTTCCGAGCGGCGGCTCACCGGCTATCGGCAGGCTCTAGCGGATGCCGGCCTGCAGCCGTGCCAGAGCCTTGTGCGGCTTGGCCCGTACGGCTCGGCGACTGCCGAATCGATGGCCACCGAACTGCTGCAGCTGCCCGACCCGCCGACAGCCATCTTTGCCTCGTCGGACACGCAGGCGATGGGCGTGCTCGCCGCAGCAGACCGGGTGGGCTTGCAGGTGCCGGGTGACCTGTCGGTTGTCGGCTTCGACGACATCGAGCTTGCCGCGCTGATCGGCCTGACCACCGTGCGCCAGCCGCTCGAGCAAAGCGGCGTGGAGGGCGCCAGGCGGCTGGCGGCGCTGCTGCGCGGTGAGCAGGTCAGGCCGCTGCGGCAAGTGCTCGACCTGCACCTCGTGCAGCGGGCAACCACCGCACGACCCCGGCCACAGCGGCAGGCAGGCTCCGGTGCTGGCGTAGCGCCCACGGCGGCCGCCGTGGCAGTGCGCGATGCGCGACATCGCGAAGCGAGCCCGGGTGTCCACCGGTAGCGCGTATTACTACTTCAGTTCCAAGGAAGAGCTCATCAAAGAGTTCTACGCACGTAACCAGGCGGCCCATCTGGCCGCCTGCGGACCTGTACTCGCCACCGAAACCGACCTGACTGACAGGCTTGGCGGTGCAGTGCGGGCACTGATCGATGTGCTGGCGCCGTACCACTCGTTCGCGGCCACCTTCTACAAGCACGCAGCCGAACCGGCCAGCCCGCTGAGCCCTTTCAGCCCGCAGTCAAGCCCGGCCCGGCTGGCCTCGATCGCGCTGTACCGGGAAGTCATCGAGGGCTCGACGGCCCGCATGGGGCGCGCTGTGCGCGAGCGGCTGCCCGAACTCCTGTGGCTATACTCGCTCGGCATCACGCTGTTCTGGGTACACGACAACTCGGCCGGATGCGATCGGACCTACCAGCTGATTGACGCCACCGTGCCGGTCATCGCCCAGCTCGTGGCCGCATCCCGGCTGCCTATCCTGCGCAGCACGCTCAGCCAGCTCATCGCTATCGTCGATCAGGTGTCAGCCTGACGCCGTTGCTTCTTGGGGGCACCGGCCGGACGATCTGTGGTTGCTAGGCGTCCGTGCTGGCCCAGTGGATGTGCGCTCACGGCCGGTGCCTTACTCGCCAACTTCCTCCGCAACGCGGCGCGTGTCAAGGGCCTGTGAGACGCCACCGGACTTCGCACGCTGGCAGACCGCGCGCAGCGACGCCGGCAAGCCGGATCCGGCTAGCGTTGACTGCAGAAGGCCGTTCCCCGCGGCGATCAGGATGGTCTCGCTACGGCCTGGCGTCGACGGGCGCGTCTTCCTCGAACGGCCGGTCCAGGCCGTACTCGGCTACTTCCTCGTCGGTGAGGCCGGGGAACTGCAGGCTGCCGTGCCGCGCCATGCGGCGATCATGAGCCCAGGCGAATACCTCTGCCACCTCGACCAGGACGAGGCACGGAATCGCCAGCAGCAGCATGCTGATCGGATCCGGGCTCGGTGTGAACACGGCCGCGAACGCGAATATCAAAAAGATGATCATGCGGCGCCACTTGCGGAACCGCTCGTGCGTCAGCACCCCCGCCAGGTTCAGCAGCACGAACACCAGCGGCAGCTCAAAGGCGATACCGAAGATCAGCAGCATCGCGCCCGCGTAGCTGATGTACGTATTGATCGTGATCAGCGGCGTCACCCCGGCGGGCACCAGCCCCAGCAAGAACCGAAGGCCCTTGGTCATCGCGAAATAGGCGAATGTCGCGCCTACCCCGAACAACGGGAGTGCGGCGCCAACGAAGTAGTAAGCCCACCGCCGCTCGCGCCGGTAGAGCCCCGGCGCTATGAAAGCCCAGAGCTGGTACAGCCAGATGGGCGCGGAAAGGATCGCGCCCGCGGCTATCGAAATCTGAATCTCGCAGGAATAGCGCATCGAAGATGCCGGTCACGTACAGCTGCTGCTTGCAGCTGCCACGGCCTGTCGACCCCGGTATGTGCCTGATCGCAGCAGGCAGCTTGCAGAAGGGTGCCTCAATGAACGCAAAGATGTGCGGATACAGGAGCCAGCCGATCACCGACCCGATCGCAACTGCTACCGCGATCTTGATAACCCGGTTGCGGAGTTCGCGGATGTGCTCCATCAGCGGCATCCGAGCTTCAGGGTTCACCCGCCGCCCGAGTCCAAGGTCAGGACGGCTGGTCTCTGGCACTTCCTGCCCCACGGCCACCTCGGACAGGGGTTAGCGCGGCTGCGCGGTCTGGTCCTCCGAGCGCGCCCCGCCGGCTGACTGCCGCTGCAGTTCCTCAACCTGCCGCTGCAGATCCTGCAGGTGCTGCTGAGTCGCGTCCCCAGCGGGCGGCGGCGAAGAAAGGCGCGGACCCCGTCTGCAGGACGCTTCGGGTTCGCGGCGCGTGCCGTTGGACGTCCTCATCAGTGTCAAGGCCTGACACACTCTTCTTGAAGATGTGCATGGACTGGCCAAGCGCCCTGGCCGCGCCGGGCAGCCGTCGCGACCCGAACAGGAGCAAGACCACGATCGCCAGGATGATGATGTGTGGTGCGCTCGGATCAAACATGACAGTCAGTCCCCTTCGGCAGCGCGCTCAGGGCTACATACTCGCTGCTGAGTCTACACGCGAGGCCTATCTAAGCGACCGTACCCGACGGGGCGCAGACTATCGAGCGACTACTACGTTAACGCACGATAGCGGGCAAAAATGCACTACGCATAGTGATCGAGTGCCGCCTTTGCGTCATCACGCACCTGCCGGGCCAGCTCGGCCGGAGCGGTCAGCTTGCCATCCTCGCCCAGCCGCAGTGCCAGCCTGCGCACCCACTGGGTGTCAGGGGTCCGCAGCCGGACCCGCAGCCGCCCGTCTCCGAGGTCCTCGACCTGCTCGCACGGGTAGTACTCAGCCACCCAGCGGCCGGCCGAGCCGAGCTCGAACTCGACCTGCACATCCTCGGGCGACGGTCGGAACAGGCCGCCGTCGACGTCGACCGCCTGGGCGCCCGCTGGCACCTCTTTAGCAACCTCCAGCACCTGAATCGACAAGATCCGGTCCAGCCGGAAGACCCGGACCGCGTTCGCCCGCCGACACCAGCCTTCCAGGTAACTCCGGCCCTCCACCACCAGCAGCCGCATCGGGTCGACGTCGCGCTCGGTGGCCTCGTCCCGCCCCGGCACGTAGTAAGCGATGTGCAGCCGCCGACCGCGCTTGAGCGCGTCGGCAACAGCAGCCGACGCGGGCTGGCCGGTCACGTCATCAACCTGCACCGCGACCTGGCTACTGGGCGCGGCCGCAGCGCCGGCGGCAGACTCCAGCTTGGCAATGGTCCGGCTCAGCGCCGAGCCATCCCCGACGCTCGGCAGGTCGGCCAGCATCCGCAGCGCGATCAGCAGCGCGCAGGCCTCGTCGACGCCAAGCCGCAGCGGCCGGTCGAATGCCTCCGCCTCGCTCACCATGATCTCCCCGCCTTCGTATGACAGGTCGATCGGGCAGTACGGATCGGGTGACCGGAGCTCGACGCACCAGAGCATGTTGAGATCGTCGACGAGTTCGCGCTCGGTGATCCCGAACACCGCAGCGGTTTCGGCCATGCCGACGACGTTCCTGCTGACTACGTACGGAACCAGCGCGAGCAGCCGCTGCAGCCGCTCGCTAGCAGTCGGCGCCGCGGCGTTTCCGCGTGCCTGGTCCGGCCGCAGCGAGGCATCCGCCGTCATGCCAGCACTCCTTTCAGCCGCCCGATAACCGCGTCCCGCAGGTCACTCGGCTCCAGCACGATGACATCGGCACCGAACGAGGCCAGATGCTCGCTCCACCACCCGGTGTCGGTGAAATTCAGCTCGACCTGGTCCCAGCCGGGCCGGTCGGCCGCCGCGGTCACGCTCACCGGATGGCGGCGCAGCCCGTAGCCGACTCCCGCACGCACCAGCAGCTTGCACACCCGCGGCGGCGCACCATCTCTGTCCCAGGCCAGTACCGCGCCTCGGACGTCCGTGCCCGGTGGTACGGTCACCGAGCCCCGCGGGCCGGTGAAGCTGACAGCGCCATCGACCCGGCTCAGCCGGAAAACCCGCTGCTCTCGCCGGTCGGTGTCGAATCCCACCACGTACCAGCGGCCGCGCCTGTTAACCACGCCCCACGGCTCGAGCCGGCGCGGCTGAGCGGTACTGCGGCCGGCCGCGCGGTATCCGAAGCTGACAGGGCGCCGGTCCCGCACCGCCTCCCAGAGCGGCCCGAAGGCGGCTTCGCCAGTATGCACTCGCGGCTCGATGCCTGGCTGCGTCATGTCCTCGGCGTCGATGCCCGCCGCCCGGAGCTTGAGCAGAGCTCCCTCGGCCGCCCCGGCGAGCTCCGCGCGACGCCAGACCCGCGCGGCCAGCCCGAGCACAGCGGCCTCGTCCGGCTCAAGCCTGATCTCGGGCAGCTCATACGCCTGCCGCGAAATCCGGTAGCCGGCCTCCTCGTCGCCCGCAGAGTTCATGCCGGTCTCCAGGGGGATGCCCAGTTCGCGCAGTTCGTCCTTGTCACGCTCGAACATGCGCTTGAACGCTTCAAAAGACTCCGGATAACCGGGAACGGCTTCCCTGATCTGCGCGGCGGTCAGGTACCTGCGCGCCGAGAGCAGGCAAACCACCAGGCTCAGCAGCCGCTCGGTTTTCCGCCTGGACATCGCCACCCCTTCCCGCGATCCGACGCTACCCTGCCGGAGTGATCAGGTGGCGTAGTGGCGAGGTTTCAGCGCTGGGCCGGTCCTGGGCCGGCGCGCTCGAACTGGACGTAATGGTGGCCGGACGCTCGGTCCGGGCGCTGGCGTACCCGTGGCTCACCGGTGCGCCCGAGGCCGGCGACCGGGTGCTGCTGAATACGAGCGCGCTCGACCTGGGTCTCGGGACTGGCGGATATGCCCTGGTAGTAGCGATTCCGGACCGCCTCCCACCCGATCGGGACGAACCCGGTCACCTCATCAAGGCCCGGTACACGCCGCTGCAGGCCTGCGTGCTCGGCGCGGACGAGCAGGGCTCGCGGTTCCACGAGATGCTCCGGGAGGCCGACGACCTCGGCGGCCTGCCCGTCGTAGTGGCCGACCTGCATTCCGCGCTGCCCGCCATCCTGGCGGGCTACCTGACCGAACGAGCGGGCGCCAGCATCCGGCGCGCCGGCAATCACGGCGGGCCGCCCAGGATCGCGTACGTGATGCTCGACGGCGGCGCGCTGCCGGCCTGGTTCTCCCGGACGGCTGCCGCGCTGACCGAGGCAGGCTGGCTGGCCGGGATCGTGACGGTCGGCCAGGCCTTCGGCGGCGACCTGGAGGCCGTTACCCTGCACAGCGGTCTGCTGGCCGCCCGCCAGGTGCTCCGCGCCGAGCTGGCCGTTGTCTCGCAGGGACCCGGCAATCTCGGCACGGGCACGATGTGGGGATTCTCCGGGGTCGCGTGCGGCGAGGCGATCAACGCGGCCTCGGTCTTGCGCGGCAGACCGGTCGGCTCCCTGCGGATCAGCCAGGCCGACCCGCGCGAGCGGCACCGGGGCATCTCCCATCACAGCCTGACCGCTTACGGCCGGGTAGCGCTGGCCAGGGCCGACATCGTCGTGCCCGAGCTAGGCGGCGAGTTCGGCGCGGAAGTGCAGGCCGCCGCCGCGCCGCTGGCAGCGCGGCACAACCTGGTCCGGGTCAGCGTTGACGGGCTGTCGGAGGCCCTGCGGGCCTGCCCGGTCCCGTTGTCCACCATGGGCCGCGGCGTCGACTCAGACCCGGCCTATTTCCTCGCGGCCGCGGCGGCGGGCCGTCACGCGGCCAGCCTCGGCCCGGCTCGCGACCCGGCTGGCACCGGCGCCGGCGAGGCCGGCGACGCGACACTGAAGTATGACCTGGAGCGATCCTGCGTGCGCGTCGTGCTGCAGGACAGCGGCGACCGCATCCTGCTGTTCCGGGCCCAGCTGAGCTCTCGCTCTCCGCAGCCGTGGTGGGAGCTGCCCGGCGGCGGAATTGAGGCTGGCGAAAGCTACCAGCAGGCCGCGGTACGCGAACTCCGCGAGGAAACCGGCCTGCTTGTCAGCCCGGGGCAGGTCGGGCCGCCGCTGTGGCGCCGGTCCGCGACCTGGACCGGGCACGGCATCAGGCGACTGCAGCATGAGGTCGTCGTGCGTGTACGCATCGACGCCAGCGAGCCCGAGATCACCGACGGCGGCCGTACCCCGGAAGAGCGGGACGAGTATGTCGGCTCGCGCTGGTGGCCGGTTCCCGAGCTGCTGGCCAGCACCGAGCGCTTCTACCCCGGCAGGCTGCGCGAGCTGCTGCCGGCCTTTCTGGCCGGCGCCGAGCTCACCGAGCCGTTCGAGCGCTGGAACTAGGCTGCGCTCAGACCCTGCCGTCAGCTGTTGGCGGGCTGGATTGCCAGGATGTCGACCACGAAGACCAGCGTGTCGGTCTTGAGGATGCCCGCGCTCGGCTGTCCCCCCACCGGGCCGTACCCAAGCGCTGGCGGAATGACGAGCATCACCCTGCTGCCGACCGGTATCCCGACCAGGCCGTCGTTCCATCCCGCCAGGATCTTGCCGCCGAGCTCGACGCTGTAAGGGTTGCCCACCGGCGACTGCGTGGACGGCCAGGAGGAACCGAACACCTGGCCGGTCCGCCAGTTGACGCCGACGTACTGGACGACCAGGGTCTCACCGGTGGCAGTCTTCGGCCCGGTGCCCTTGATCAGGGTGGTGACCGCCAGCTTGGCGGGCGGTGAGTGCTTCGGGATGGTGATCACCGGAGCCTGCCCAGGCTTCGTCGTCACGGTCGGCAGCGAGCCGCCACCGTGGGAGACCGGCGCGCCGCTCGCCGCTTCGCCCGGCGGGAACTGCTGCAGCAAGTCGATCACCCAGATGAGGGTGTCCGATCCGCTGATGCCAAGTTGCGACTGGCCGCTCGTGCCATAACCGTATTTGGGCGGCAGCACTGCCACGATCCGGCTGCCCAGCTTCGCACCCTTGAGCGCCGTCGCCAGCCCGGACAGGCCCATCTGCGACGGGATAACCTGCGGGCCGCCAGCCGTGGCACCGAAACTGGTGTCGATGAGGGTGTTCGTCGTCCCTGTCCACTTGTAGATCGCGATGTTCGCGAGCGCCGCGTTGCCCGTTTTCAGCGCCGCGCCGGCACCCTTGATCGGCGTGCTGATCACGAGATTGGCGCTGGGACTCTTCTTCGGAACGCTTACGGTGGGGGTCTTGCCGAAGCTGCCCGTCACCTTCACTGCGGCGTTGCTGTTCGCTGAGCCAGCTGGGCCAGCTGATCCGGCTGAGCTCGGCGATCCTGACGACCCGCAACCTGCGAGAACTGCGCAGACGGCGAGCGGGACCAGCAAGGCTGCTGGGATGCGGCGCATGGGATTCCTCAGTGTCGGGTTCAAGACCAGTTAGCCTACCGCCCGAATCCGACTGGACCGGGCGTAGTCGCCACCCGGCCGGGCACGTTCGAGTTCCGGTCAGGTCAGCACTCCCCGGCCGGTCACGCCCCAGATGTCAGCTACTGGCTGGTCAGCCGCCAGGTTTCGGTAGCAGGGCTGTGGCGTGGCGACCACCAGCAAGTCGGCGCGGCACAGCACCTCCTCGATCGGCAGCAGCTCCGGATCCGCCGTCACTAGCGGATCGGTGCCCAGCACGGCCGAGGCGCGCGACCGCGCCCGAATCGGCCAACGCAGGATCGGCTGCTCGCCGCTACATGCCGGCGATGAGCTTCTCCACTCGCTCGTCGACCGAACGGAACGGGTCCTTGCACAGCACGGTCCGCTGCGCCTGGTCGTTCAGCTTGAGGTGCACCCAGTCGACGGTGAAGTCCCTGCGCCGTTCTTGCGCCCGGCGGATGAACTCCCCGCGCAGCCGGGCCCGAGTTGTCTGCGGCGGGATCGACTTGGCGGCGAAGATGTCCAGGTCCCGGCAGGCCCGCTCGACCGCGCCGCGCTTTTGCAGCAGGTAGTACAGGCCGCGGCCGCGGTGCACGTCGTGATAGGCCAAGTCAAGCTGGGCGACACGGGGATGGGCCAGCGGCAGATCGTGCTTGGCCCGGTAGCGCTCGATGAGCTGCAGCTTGGTGACCCAGTCGATCTCGCGTGCCACCAGGCCCAGGTCACCGGTATCGACGGCCCGCAGTGTCCGCTCCCACAACTCGAGTACTCGGCTGGTTATGGGGTCGGCGCCCTTCCTGGCGGTGAACTCCTGTGCCTTGACGAGGTACTCCTGCTGGATATCCAGCGCGCTGACCTCGCGGCCGTTGGCCAGCCGGACGCGCCGGCGCCCGGTCATGTCGTGGCTGACGTCCCGGATTGCGCGGATCGGGTTCTCCAGTGTCAGGTCCCGCATCACGATGCCGGCCTCGACCATCCGCAGCACCAGGTCGGTGGCGCCGACCTTGAGCAGCATGGTGGTCTCGCTCATGTTCGAGTCACCGACGATCACGTGCAGTCGCCGGAACCGTTCGGCATCCGCGTGCGGCTCGTCCCGGGTGTTGATGATCGGCCGCGATCTGGTCGTGGCCGAGGAAACGCCTTCCCAGATGTGCTCGGCGCGCTGGCTAACGCAGTACACCGCACCGCGGGGCGTCTGCAGCACCTTGCCGGCGCCGCAGATGATCTGGCGCGTTACCAGGAACGGGATCAGCACATCGGCCAACCTGCCGAACTCGCCGTGCCGGCCGACCAGGTAGTTCTCGTGGCAGCCGTAAGAGTTGCCGGCCGAGTCCGTGTTGTTCTTGAACAGGTAGATGTCCCCGGCGATGCCTTCTTCACGCAGCCGTGTATCGGCATCGACAAGCAGGCCCTCTAGGATCCGCTCGCCCGCCTTGTCGTGCGTTACTAGGTCGATGAGGTTGTCACATTCGGGCGTGGCGTACTCGGGATGGCTGCCAACGTCCAAGTAGAGCCGGGCGCCGTTGCGCAGGAAGACGTTGCTACTGCGCCCCCACGACACCACCCGGCGGAACAGGTAGCGCGCTACCTCGTCCGGGGACAGTCGGCGCTGGCCCCGGAAGGTACAGGTGACGCCGTACTCGTTCTCGAGCCCGAATATTCGCCTGTCCATCAGTCCCCAGCTACCACTCGACCGCGATGTACTTGGTCTCTGTGTACTCGAGCAGGCCGTCGTGGGCGCCTTCGCGGCCGAGACCGGACTGCTTCACGCCACCGAATGGCGCTGCCGGGTCCGAGACGACACCCCGGTTGATCCCCACCATGCCTGCCTCCAGGGCCTCTGCCACTTGCAGGGCCCGGCGCAGGTCACTGGAATACAAATAGGAAACGAGACCATATTCGGTGCCGTTGGCCAGCTCGATCGCCTCGTCCTGGTCACGGAACCTGACGATGGGCGCGACGGGCCCGAATATCTCCTCGGACAGGATCGCGGCGTCCACCGGAACGCCGTCCAGCACGGTCGGCTCGTAGAAGTAACCGGCCCGATCCGGTGCGCGCCCGCCGGTGAGCACCTCAGCCCCCTCTTGCTTGGCCGAGTCCACCAGGGACGAAACCTTCGACAGCGTGTCGGCGTTGACCAGCGGGCCGAGATCGACTCCGTCGTCGAGCCCAGGACCGACGCGCAACCCGGCCAGTTTCGCCGCGAGCTTGGCGGAAAACTCGACCGCAACGCTCTCGTGCACGTAGAAGCGGTTGGCCGCGGTGCACGCCTCGCCGCCGTTACGCATCTTGGCGATGAAAGCGCCCTCGACGGAGGCGTCGATGTCGGCATCCTCGAAGACCAGGAACGGCGCGTTGCCGCCCAGCTCCATCGAGCAGTTGAGCACGTAGTCGGCTGCCTGCTTCAGCAGCACCCGGCCCACCTCGGTGGAACCGGTAAACGACAGCTTGCGCACCCGCGGATCGGCGAGCACGGCCTGGGTCAGCGGACCGGGTTTGTTCGTTGGCACTACATTGACCACGCCGTCCGGCACGCCAGCCTCGGCCAGCAGCTCGGCCAGCGCGAGCGCCGTCAGCGGCGTCTCCTTGGCAGGCTTGAGCACCACGGTGCAGCCAGCGGCCAGCGCGGGCCCGATCTTCCGGGTGGCCATCGCGGCCGGGAAGTTCCACGGCGTGATCAGGTAGCTGACGCCGACCGGCTGGCGCTGCACCATGATGCGGTTTGCCCCGGACGGGGCGATCGTCAGCGACCCGTCGATCCGGACCGCTTCCTCCGCATACCAGCGGAAGAACTCGGCTGCGTACCGGACCTCGCCGCGCGCGTCCCGCAGCGCCTTGCCGTTTTCCAGCACCATCAGCCGGGCAAGCTGCTCGGATCGCTCGGTCATCAACTGGAACGCGCGGCGCAAGCACTCAGCGCGCTCACGAGGAGGCGTCGCCGACCATCGTGGCAGTGCCTCGGCCGCCGCACCGACCGCCTCCAGCGCGTCCTCAGGGCTGGCATCGGCCACTTCGGTCAGCACGTCCTCGGTGGCCGGATTGACGACTGAGAGCGTACCTGCGCGCCCAGATGACCACTGGCCGCCGATCAGCAGGCCCGTGGGTACCTCGATGCCGTCGATGGCTGCTAGGTCGGCTGTCACGATCTCCTCCGCGTGCAGACGTTGGGGGCTAACCCCTCACTTGACAGTATCTCCACCCACGGGAGCTTGCGCCCCCCGTGCGCCCCCCGGTTCAAGACCTGGGCTCAGCTCGCAGGACCTTCGCCGTTACCGCCCGACGAGCCTGATGAGCCGTTACCACCGGCCTGGCCTTCGCCGCTTCTGGCGCCGTTACCGCCGCTGGCGCCGTTACCGCCGCTGGCGCCGTTACCGCCGCTGGCGCCGTTACCGCTGCTGGAGCCGTTGGCCGAGCCCGCCGCGCCGCTGGTGTCACTAGGCCTGGCCTGCGCGAGCAACTCGTCCAGGCGCGCGCCGGTCAGCCGGCGGAAGGCCCGGTGCTCCCTGGTCCGCTCCAGCAGCGCCACCTCAAGCTGGCCGCTCGTCAGCGGCTCGGAGTTGGCCCCGTCGCCTTGACCGGCCAGCGAGGCGATGGCCAGCGACATCGCCTCGGTCAGCGACATCCCCGGCACCCACCGCTCCTTGAGCACCGCGGCGACCTTGTCGGCCTGGCCGCCCATGACCACGAATCCGTGCTCCTCAGCTACCGAGCCGTCAAAGATGATGCGGTAAATCTGATCGGTGTCCGCGGTATTTCCTACCTCCGCGACGACGATCTCTACCTCGTACGGCTTGTTGCTGTCGGTGAACAGCGCCCCGAGCAGTTGCGCGTACCAGTCGGCAAGTCCGCGCGCGGTCACGTCGCGCCGGTCGTACTGGAATCCGGTCATGTCCGCGTAGCGGACGCCGGCCTTGCGCAGGCTCTCGAATTCGTTGTAGCGGCCGACCGCGGCGAACGCTATCCGGTCGTACATCTCGCTGAACTTGCGCAGCGCCCTGGACGCGTTCGGCGCGACGAACAGGATGCCGGCCTCGCAGGCGAGCACGACACCGCTGCGGATCCGCGTGATGGCCTTGCGCGCGTAATCCGCCTTGTCCTTCATCACCTGCTCAGGTGACACGTAGAACGGCATCGACACCGCGGGCGCTTCCTTACTCGAGTCGGGTTGGGGGTTAGTCAGCTCCGCTTACCGGTTATGCCGTCCGCAGCGGAGCTGTCGGCCCGTCGGGCGATTGCATGCGCTCCGACACGACCGCCTGCGCGTACTGGCCGGCCTCTTCCTCGGTCAGCCGGTGGAATCCGTCGGCGGTGACCGTCGCGACGACAGGGTAGATCCGCCGCGACATGTCCGGGCCGCCGGTCGCTGAGTCGTCGTCAGCCGCGTCGTACAGCGCGTGCATCAGCGTAAGCACGACGTCATCGACGCTCATGCCGTCGCGGTACAGCTTCTTCAGCGCGCCGCGCGCGAAGACGGAGCCCGAGCCGATGCAGAAGAAGCGCTGTTCCTCGTACCGGCCGCCGGTTACGTCGAAGCTGTAGATCCGGCCACGGCTTTGTTCTTGGTCATACCCCGCGAGCAGCGGCACCGCCACCAGGCCCTGCATGGCACCGCCGAGGTTCGACCGGACCAGGCCGGCTAGCCGGTTGGCCTTGCCCTCCAGCGACAGCGAGCGGCCTTCCAGCTTCTCGTAGTGCTCAAGCTCCACCTGGAAAAGCCGGACCAGGTCGACGCCGATGCCCGCCACGCCGGCAATGCCGACGCACGTGAACTCGTCGGTGCGGAACACCTTCTCGAAGTTGCGCTGAGCGATCAAGTTTCCCGCGGTGGCCCGGCGATCGCCAGCCATGACGACCCCATCGGCGCACAATGCGCTGACGATCGTGGTGCCGTGCGGAAGGTCGGCCGCGGTCCCGCCACCACCCGACGACTCGGGCTGCGGCAGCAGCCCTGGCGCCGCCATCGCGAGGAAGTCGGTAAACGAGGAGGATCCGGCTGCGAGGAACGCCGAAGCCTGCCAACGTGCCTGGGGTTCAAAGCCGCCCACCGCTTAAGTCCTTCCGGTCTTATGCCGCCGCTGATGATCCGACCCTAAGCCCTCCGGGCGGCGTGGCTCACTCGCCGCCCTTCTGCACGTACGAGCGGACGAACTCCTCGGCGTTCTCCTCAAGCACCTCGTCGATCTCATCGAGGATCGCGTCGACGTCGTCGGTCAGCTTGTCCTGCCGCTCCTTGACGTCGCTGGTTTCCTGAACGTCGGCGTCCTGCTCCTCTTCGGTGCGCCGCGTTGTCTGCCGCTGTCCGCCTGTGTCCTTCGTCGCCATGCCCTACCTCCGTGCTCTGCGGTGCCGCCCGTGCGCCCAACGCTATCCTCGCCTGCCGGCGCGCGGTCCAACCCTGGCCCACTGCATCGGTATCACGATGTGACAACGTGTGGCCAGAATAAGGACCCCGACACCAGCGTGACGACGGCAAATTGCGCGTTCTATAACGTAACGGCGTCCACGCCGCTTATATCCCTACTCTGCGGGTTCTCCCCTCGACCCAGCTAGTCCTGGCCCGTCAGGGCGCCGACGAGTTCCGCCGCTGTCGCACAGTTATCAAGCAGCGCGCCCACGTGCGCCTTGGTGCCCCGCAGCGGCTCCATCGTCGGTACCCGCTGCAGCGACTCGCGGCCAGGGATGTCGAAGATGACCGAGTCCCAGGAGGCCGCCGCGACCGCGTCGGGGTACTGCCGCAGGCACCGGCCGCGGAAGTAGGCCCGGGTGTCGGCAGGCGGCTCGTCCATTGCCGCCAGGACGTCACGCTCACTGGTGATCCTGGCGATACGGCCGCGGTCGGCCAGCCGGTTGTACAGGCCGCGATCGGGCCGGACGTCGGCATACTGCAAGTCAACGAGCTGCAGCCGGGGATGGCTCCAGGCCAGCCCGTCCCTGGCCCGGTAGCCCTCCAGGATCTCCAGCTTGGCCACCCAGTCCAGCTCGCGCGCGGCCAGCATCGGATCCTCGGCCAGCAGGCCGAGCACGCTCTCCCAGCGATCAAGCACGTCGCTGGTGACGTCGTCCACGTCCGCGCCGTACTTGTCCTCGGTGTACTTCCGGGCCAGCTCCAGGTACTCAAGCTGGAGCTGGACCCCGGTCATCTTCCGGCCGTCCCGCAGCGTGACCAGGTGCCGCAGCGACGGGTCATGCGAGATCGCCCGCAACTCGGCGACCGGCGACTCGATCGCCAGGTCCGCCGCCAGGAACCTGTCCTCGATCATCGCCAGTACGAGCGCGGTAGTGCCGAGCTTGAGGTAGGTGGAAATCTCGCTCAGGTTCGCGTCGCCGATGATGACGTGCAGTCGGCGGTACTTGTCCGGATCTGCATGCGGCTCATCGCGGGTATTGATGATCGGCCGCTTGAGCGTCGTTTCCAGGCCGACCTCGACCTCGAAGAAATCGGCCCGCTGGCTGATCTGGAAACCCTCGTCCCGGCCGTCGGCACCGATCCCGACCCGGCCGGCGCCGCACACCACCTGCCGGGACACGAAGAACGGGGTCAGGTGCCTGACGATATCGGCGAACGGGGTCGCCCGGTTCATCAGGTAGTTCTCGTGGCATCCGTACGATGCGCCCTTGTTGTCGGTGTTGTTCTTGTAGAGCTGAATCGGCTGCCCACCCGGCGTCGCTGCGGCCCTGGCCGCTGCCTCGGCCATGACCCGCTCTCCGGCCTTGTCCCAGATCACCGCGTCCAGCGGGTTGGTGCATTCCGGCGCGGAGTACTCCGGGATGGGCGTGATCGACGTACAGCCGGGCCCCGTTGGTCAGGATCACGTTGGCCAGGCCGAGGTCCTCGTCGGTCAGCTGAGACGCGTCGCTGGTCTCGGCGGCCAAGTCGAATCCCCTGGCGTCGCGCAGCGGGTTCTCCTCCTCGAAGTCCCACCGCGCCCTGCGGGCCCGCGCGGCCGTCGCAGCCTGGTAGGCGTTGACCACCTGCGAGGAGCTGACCATGGCATTCACGCCCGGCTGGCCGGGCACGGAAATGCCGTACTCGGTCTCGATGCCCATTACCCGGCGCGCGCTCATACCCAAGAGCCTAATGCCGGGCAGCCGAGCGACCGCACGCCGCGCCCTGCCAGTACCGGCAGATCCCGGCTACAGGTACTGGCCAGTGTTGGACACCGTGTCGATCGACCGGCCCGCCTCGGTGCCGCTCTTGCCCGAGATGAGCGTGCGGATGTAGACGATCCGCTCGCCCTTCTTGCCGGAGATCCGAGCCCAGTCGTCGGGGTTGGTGGTGTTCGGCAGGTCCTCGTTCTCCTTGAACTCATCCACGCAGGCAGTCAGCAGGTGCGACACCCGCAGGCCCTTCTGCCCGGTCTCGAGGAACTCCTTGATCGCCATCTTCTTCGCCCGGTCGACGATGTTCTGGATCATCGCGCCGGAGTTGAAGTCGCGGAAGTAGAGCACCTCCTTGTCGCCGTTGGCGTAGGTGACCTCAAGGAACCTGTTCTCCTCGGTCTCGGAGTACATCCGCTCGACCACGCGCTGGATCATCTCGGCCACCGTCGCGTCCGCGACGCCGCCGTGCTCGGCCACGTCATCGGGGTGCAGCGGCAGGTTCGGCAGCACGTACTTGGAGAAGATGTCGCGCGCCGCCTCGGCGTCAGGCCGCTCGATCTTGATCTTCACGTCCAGCCGGCCAGGGCGCAGGATGGCCGGGTCGATCATGTCCTCGCGGTTGGAGGCGCCGATCACGATGACGTTCTCCAGGCCCTCAACGCCGTCGATCTCGCTCAGCAACTGCGGCACGATGGTGTTCTCGACGTCACTGGACACGCCCGAACCGCGGGTGCGGAAAATGGAGTCCATCTCGTCGAAGAACACGATCACCGGCATGCCCTCGCTGGCCTTTTCCCTGGCCCGCTGGAACACCAGCCGGATGTGCCGCTCGGTCTCGCCGACGTACTTGTTAAGCAGCTCCGGGCCCTTGATGTTGAGGAAGAAGCTCCGGCGCTCCTTGCCGGGTGCGCCAGCGTCGGCAGGCTCGGGGTTGCCCGACTCTGCCGCATCGCGCGCGCTGCGCGCGGCGACCTGCTTGGCCAGCGAGTTCGCGACGGCCTTGGCGATCAGCGTCTTGCCGCAGCCGGGCGGGCCGTAGAGCAGCACGCCCTTGGGCGGCCGCAGCTGGTGCTCCTTGAACAGGTCGGCGTGCAGGTACGGCAGCTCGATCGCATCCCGGATCTGCTCGATCTGCGGACCGAGGCCGCCGATCTCGGAGTAGGTGATGTCCGGGACTTCCTCAAGGATGAGTTCCTCGACCTCGGCCTTGGGGATCCGCTCGTAGACATAGCCGGACCGCGGCTCCAGCAGCAGGGAATCACCTGAGCGCAGGGTCTGCTCGCGCAGTGGCTCGGCGAGCCGCGCCACCCGCTCCTCGTCGGCATGCGAGATCACCAGCGCGCGGTCTCCGCCGTCAAGCAGCTCCTTGAGCATGACGACCTCGCCGATCGTCTCGAAGCCCTGGGCGATCACGACGTTCAGCGCTTCGTTCAGCACCACTTCCTGGCCGGGCCGCAGAACGGTCGAGCTCGACGGCGGGGCTAACGCTGACCCGCATCTTGCGCCCGCCGGTGAACACATCGGCCGTGCCATCCTCGTTCGCTTGCAGGAAAACGCCGAACCCGCTCGGTGGCTGAGCAAGCCGGTCCACTTCCTCCTTCAGCGCGATGATCTGGTCACGTGCCTCGCGCAGGGTCGCAGCCAGCCGTTCGTTCTGGCTCGTGATAGCCGTCAGGTTCGACTCTGCTTCGCGCAGTCGCTGCTCAAGCAGGTGCGCCTGGCGCGGCGAGTCAGCCAGCCGGCTCCGCAGGGCTGCGACCTCCTCCTCGAGGAAGGAGACCTGCGTGGTCAGAACCTTGACCTCGTCGTCATGCCGGCCCGAGTAGACGCTGTCGTCACGAGACGCCATGCCCCTCACCCCCTCCCGAAGAGCTGAGTTACCTAGACCCTACCTATCCAAGGTCAATCCGTAACCAGGCGGCGGGCTTCGACTCCGCAATCTGGGTTACGATCCGGAAAACTCGCTGCCTCCGTCCCTCTGTTAGCAACCGTCTGCTGGGTCACTTATGCCCCATCAGCCTCGCTGGCACCGCGGCGATGCGCAAGTCCTGCTTCTTCATCCGCCCCGGAAATTTCCGCTTCCGCGGCTTCGGCGCCCTTGGACGGCCGCCGCCGCCGAGGCGGGGCTGTTACGCCGTCAGCGAGCCGCCGCGCGGTGACCAGGAATCCGGTGTGCCCAACCATCCTGTGCTCGGGCCGGACGGCGAGCCCGTCCACGTGCCAGCCACGGTGCAGGGTCTCCCAGGCGGCAGGCTCGGCGAAATTGCCTTGATCTCGCAGCGCGCTGACCGTCCTGGCGAGCTGCGTAGTGGTTGTTACGTAAGAGCAGAGCAAGCCGCCGGGCCGCAGGACCCCGGCTGCCGTGCCCGCCAGCTCCCACGGCGCGAGCATATCCAGCACGACCCGGTCGGCGTCGGCCACGTTCGCGCTGGCCAGCCCGGCAGCGTCCAGCTCGCCGACGACCAGCCGCCAGGCAGGATGCGGCCCGCCGAAGTACTGCTGCACATTGCCAGCTGCGATCTGGGCGAACTCCGGCCGCCGCTCGAAGGACGTCAGGCAACCACTCTCGCCCACGGCGCGCAGCAGCCAGCAGGACAGCGCGCCCGAGCCGGCGCCCGCTTCCACCACCCGGGCGCCGGGAAAGATGTCGGCGAGCCCGACGATCTGCGCCGCGTCCTTCGGGTATACCACCGCGGCGCCCCGTGCCATCGAAACGGTGTAGTCGCCCAGCAGCGGGCGCAGCGCGATGTACGGAGTGCCGCCGGCCGAGGTCACCAGGCTGCCCTCCGGCTGGCCGATGAGATCGTCGTGCCGGAGTGCGCCGCGATGGGTGTGGAACGACTTGCCAGCCGCCAGCACCAGCCGGTGCTGGCGCCCCTTCGGATCTGTCAGCTGGACCTGGTCGCCGGCCGCGAACGGGCCGCGATGCTGCGTGATCACGGATAGCAGGCTAGCGCCGGGAGCGCGCAGCCTGGCTCAGCCGCCCGCGAAGGCGTGATCAAGATCTGCCGTCGCGAGCACCCCGTAAACCTCACCGGACGGCTCCACCAGGAGGTATTCCGATGCCGGGGCCTTGCGAACTGCTTCGATCAGGTCCATGCCTGACAAGTCGGCGGACAAGATCATGTCGGGGTCCAGAGTCCTGGCCAGCGAGCCGGCATCGATCCATGGCCGGCGCTGCTCGGGCGTGGCCATGACCGCGCCCTCATTCACGATCGCGATGGGCTTGGCGTCGTGATCGACCACCACCAGCGCCCTGGCCTGGGCCAGGTCCGCGCGCCTGATCGCCTCGGCCAGCGGCAGGCTGGATGGTATCGGGATGGCGCGGCGCGCCAGCGAGCGCGCTTGCAGGCTGGGTAGCCGTTCCCGCACCTTGGCCGAGCGGAGCGTCTGGGTTGCGCTCATCCACATGAAGGCGGCGATGACCACTAGCCACAGCCCGTAGCCATTCAGGAATCCGCCGCGCTCGACAGCCGCGATCGCGATCAGCACGATGGCGAGCACCCGGCCGGCCCAGGCCGCCATGACAGTGGACTGACCGGCCTTGCCGGTCAGCTTCCACAGGCCCGCGCGCAGCACCCGGCCGCCATCGAGCGGCAGGCCCGGGAGCATGTTGAAGATGGCGACGACAAGGTTGGCGAAGATCAGCCGGTCAACCAGGACCCGCGGGATGCCGTGGGTGTTGAAAAGCAGGTTGATACCGAAGCCGACCCCGGCCAGCAGCACAGACATCGCCGGGCCGGCGATCGAGACCAGGAACTCCTTGCCCGGTGTCGGCGGCTCCTGCTCGATCTCGGAGAAGCCGCCAAGCGGATACAGCTGGATGCGCCGTACCGGCAGCCCGAACCTGATTGCCACCAGGCTGTGGCTCAGTTCGTGGATCAGGACCGACAAGTACAGCAGGACCACGAAAGCGACGGCGACCAGGTACCGGGGCACCGAGCCCTGCACGGTGCCAGGAAACAGCGTGTTCGAATTCGAGTAGAGCGCCACAAGCACCGCCGCGACCAGGAACCAGTACGGCGAGATGTACACCGGGATGCCGAACGGCCGCGCGATGACGATCCCCAGCCTGCGATCGCGCACCGGGCCCGGCGCCTTGCCCTGCGCGGGCTGCCCAGCTTGCGGGCCGTCCTCCTGGATGCCTCCTGCCACGCACCTGATGCTACGCGGCAAATCGCGATCTCCACCCAATAGCCGGGCGCGCCACGGCATCTACAACGGGCCCGCTGTCGGTGGCCTCCCCTAGTCTGCGAAGCATGACCGACACGCTCGCCGAAACAGCCGGTGGGACAAGCCCCGAGGCCGCCGAGACTGCAGCCGGGACTGGCGAGCCCAGTCCTGAGGTCGGCGCGCTCGTGCCCCCATCCGGACCGAGCCTCTCGCCGTCACGCGCGGCCGATTTCATGGCCTGCCCGCTGCTGTACCGGTTCCGCGTGATCGACCGGTTGCCCGAGCCCCCGAGCCCGGCAGCGGCTCGCGGCACCCTGGTCCACGCGGTCCTGGAGCGGCTGTTTGACGAGCCTGCCGGCCGCCGGACCCGTGAAGCGGCCCGCAGCCTGCTGACCCCCCAGTGGGAGCGGCTCGCTGCCGAGGAGCCGCTGCTGACGGGCCTGTTCGCCGACGAGCAGGAACGCGACACCTGGCTGGCCGAGGCGGCCGCGATGCTGGACAGGTACTTCACGTTGGAGAACCCGAACCGGATCGAGCCCACATACCGGGAGATGTCGGTACAGGCAGTGCTGGATTCGGGCCTGACGCTGCGCGGCTACATCGACCGGCTGGACGTCGCGCCCACCGGCGAGCTGCGAATCGTCGACTACAAGACCGGGACCGCGCCCCGCGAGGAGTACGAGGCCAAGGCGCTGTTTCAGATGAAGTTTTACGCGGTCGTGCTCTGGCGCACGCGCGGCGCGATCCCGCGCCTGCTCCAGCTCATTTATCTGGGTAACGGGGAGAGTCGTCCGCTATGCGCCTGACGAGGCTGACCTTCGTGCGACCGAGCGCAAGATCAATGCCCTCTGGCAGGCCATCGACAGGGCCAGGACATCGGGTGACTGGCGGCCGCGGCCAAGCAAGCTCTGCGACTGGTGCGCGTTCCAGGCGCTGTGCCCGGCGTTTGGCGGTGTCGCGCCGCCCCTGCCCGAAGCGACGTCGCTGCCAGAAGCTGGATCCTGGCCCGAAGCTGGACCCGAGATGCAGATCCCGGCTCCGCGACCAACAGACGGGGTATAGTGCCGCGGCCAAGACGAGATATTACTTGACATCGCGCACGGCTGCTCTCTATGGTCTTGGTGCCAGGCGGGTCGGCCTGCATTCCGACGCTCCGGCCCGCCCGCACGGGGACTCGCGGTGACCCGCCGCACGGGACCCGGGAACCAACCGCACGCAGCATCCCCCGAAAGGCACGGCCATGGCCATCATCGAGGCGCAGGGACTCGCCCGGACCTTCACCAGCCGCGGCCGCGCCGTGGAAGCCGTCCGCGGCGTTGACCTGAACGTCGATGCCGGTGAGATCGTGGGCTTTCTCGGCCCGAACGGCGCCGGCAAGACCACGACCCTGCGGATGCTCACCACCTTGCTCAGGCCTACGGCCGGCACGGCCACCGTGTGCGGCGCCGACCTGCTGCGCGACCCGGTCGGCGTGCGGCGCAAGATCGGTTATGTGCCCCAGGCGATTGGCGTCACCGCAGGCGGCTCGGACCCGAACTGCCTCGTGCAGGAGGAGCTCCAGATTCAGGCCCAGATGTACCGGGTGGCAGCTGACGAGGTGCCAGCGCGGATGCGCCGGATGACCGATCAGCTGGAGCTGACGGGGCTCGAGCGGCGGCTGTGCAAGACGTTGTCCGGCGGCCAGCGGCGGCGGCTGGACATCGCCCTCGGCCTCATTCACTCGCCTCGGCTAGTCTTCCTGGACGAGCCGACGACCGGCCTGGACCCGCAGAGCCGAAGCAACCTCTGGGACCACATCCGCGCGCTGCGCACCGAACTGAGCACGACGGTATTCCTCACCACGCATTACCTCGAAGAAGCCGACGCGCTGTGCGACCGGGTGCTGGTTATTGACAACGGGAAGATCATCGCGTCGGGCGCGCCCGATGAGCTCAAGCGCGAGATCTCCGGGGATGTGGTCACGCTCAGCGTGAACGGCGACATCGGGCTCGCTGAGCAGAAGCTTGCTGCCGAGCCAGGCGTCCGCGATATCGCCGTGGACGGCCGCGCGGTTCGGCTGTCGGTCGAGCACGGCGAGGAGGCACTGCCAGCCCTGCTGCGCGTACTCGACGGCGCAGGACTGAGCCTGACATCGATCCAGCTCGCCAGGCCCACCCTCGACGACGTGTTCCTGACCCTCACGGGCCGTTCGCTACGCGAGGACGCGCCCGTCGGCCCGGACCGCCTGGCCGCCGGAGCCGCGGCGAGCTAACCAACCGAACCGTCCCCGCAGACACGACTTACGGAGCATCGATGTCCTTCGCTCGCGACACGATCCTGATCTTCCGGCGGCAGCTCCGGCTGATGCTGCGCCAACCGGCCTGGCTGATCATCGGCCTGATCCAGCCGATCCTGTACCTGGTGTTCTTCGGGCCGCTGCTGACCCGCATCGCCGGCGGCGGCCTCCCCGGGTTCCCGGCCGGGAACTCCTACAGTTTCTTCGTGCCCGGCCTGCTCATCCAGCTCGGTTTGTTCGGCGCCGCGTTCGTCGGTTTCTCCATCATCGCCGACTGGCGCGCCGGAGTGATCGAGCGCTTCCGGGTCACCCCGGTCAGCAGGCTGGCGCTGCTGTCCGGCCGGGTGCTCAGGGACGTGCTTACACTGCTCGTGCAGGCCATCATCCTCGTCCTGGCCGGGCTGGCGTTCGGCCTGCGCGCGCCCGTAGCTGGCGTGCTGATCGGACTCGGCTTCATCGCGGTCGTGGCGGTCAGCCTGGCCGCCATTTCCTACACCGTGGGCCTGGTGCTGAAGAGCGAGGATGCGCTCGCACCGCTGCTCAATATGGTCATGGTCCCGCTCATGCTGCTATCAGGCATCATGCTGCCGATGACGCTAGGGCCCGGCTGGCTGCAGGGGATCGCCAGGGCGACCCCGTTCCGTTACATCATCGATGCAATGCGCGAGGCGTTCCAGGGCCGATACGGCGGGACCATCATGGTCGAGGGCGTGGCCGTCGCGGTCGGCATGGCCGCGGTGTGCCTCTGGGTCGCTTCCCGCGCGTTCGTCCGCGAGAACGCGTAGCGCGGCCTTAGCTGATGCCGTGCCGCCGCAGGATGTTCCTGACCTCACCAAGGTCATCGTCGCCGGCCGGAACAGCTGGGTGCTCGCGCGTCGCAGGAACCGCCGGCGGCGCCTGACCATCGTGGCCGGAGCGCGCGCCCTTGCCAGCCTTGGCTGCAGCCCGCCGCTTGCGCCGCCGCATCAGCGGAGTGCCGCCGGAGGCCAGGAACAGCAGCACGGACACGCCGAGCAGGCCGACGCCGAGCCACGCCTTCGGGGAGAAGACGAAACTTCCGGCGAACTGCACAACCGCCGAAACGATCTGGCCGATCAGCCTGACCGAATGCGTCAGGTAGGCAGCCAGCGGTATCAGCGACCAGGCGATGCCGCGCAGCCCGCTGCCGGGCCCTTTCTTGCGCCAGACCATGACGCTCAGGACGAGTCCGGCAACCGTGATGGCGACGCAGATCCAGCCGCCGATATTGAGCCAGGTACCCACTCTCGCCTCCCTCGAGACCGCACGCGACCTGTGCGTGCGCGGCCTAAGCGTGATCAGCCCATTCTCGCACAGTCTGGCGACACCTACGGAGCTGCGAATCCGGCCAGGGCGGCCAGCTTGCCCAGCGTCATCCCGTCCAGCGTGTCCAGCACCACGCGACCGGGCCGGCCCGGCACCGGGACGACACCCGGCACTGCCACCGTCCGGTAACCGGCCGCTTCCGCCGCCGCTACCCCGTTCGGCGAATCTTCCAGCGCAATGCAGCGGCGCGGATCCGCCCCGAGTTTCGCCGCCGCCAGCAGATAGCCTTCCGGATCCGGCTTCGCATGCGCCACATCGGCCGCGCAGACAGTGACCGGGAACTGCACGGGAAGCCGCGCTAGCACCGCGTCCATGACGGCCGGCTCCGACGAGGTGACCAGCGCGTAGGGCAACCCGGCCGTGACCGCGTCAGCGACCAGCTCGGCGGCACCTGGCAGCACGGGCAGCGGACCGGAACGGACAAGGTTCACCATGGCCTCGGTCAGCCAGCGAGCCACGGCGGCGGGCTCGGCGGTGCCCGTTCCCTTGCTCAAAAGGTACTTAACGGTGCTCGGCAACGAACCGCCGACCAGCATGTGCTGGTCGGCCGGCGACCAGCTACCGCCGAGCCGGGCCATCACCGCGCCCTCCGCCCTGAACCACAGCGGCTCGGAGTCGACGAGCAAGCCGTCCATGTCGAACATGACCGCCTGAAGCGCGGCAACTCGCTCGCCATCCGGTCCCGTTACCAGCTCTGCCCCGGTCAGCTCGGCATCCGGGTATGCGGAACAGTGTTCAGAAGGCGGCATGGTGAGCCCCATCCTATGGACTAGACCTGATTGACTCGGAGAGGCGGCCCTTTCAGTGAGCGTTGGCCAGGGAACATAGGCTGGACCTGACTACCCGGCACCCGGGCCAGCCATGGGCATGCGCAGATGAAGGGAGGTGGCGGACGATCGAGCTAGACGCTATTGGCAAACTCAACTCGCCTGTGCTGATCGCTGCCTTCGAAGGCTGGAACGACGCCGGCGAGGCAGCCAGCAGCGCGATCAGCCAGCTGACCTTGGCCTGGGACGCCAAGTCCGTGGGGGAGATCGACCCTGAGGACTACTACGACTTCCAGGTGACCAGGCCAGTCATGGAGGTCTCCGACGGCCAGGCTGAGGAACTGATCTGGCCGACGACGCGGCTTGCCATCGCCCGGCCGCCCGAGGCAGGACGCGACCTTATCCTGCTGCACGGGATCGAGCCGAACATGCGGTGGCGCGGATTTACCTCCGAGCTGGTCACCGCGTTTACTGAAGTCGGCGTCGAGCTTGTCATCCTGCTCGGCGCGCTGCTGGCCGACTCCCCGCACACCAGGCCCCTGCAGGTAACCGCGGCGACATCCGGCGCCGAGCTGGCGGCGCAACTACACGTCGAGCCGGTCGACTATAAGGGCCCGACCGGAATCGTCGGCGTACTCCAGCAGGCGTGCGCGCAGGCTGGCATGCCGTCAGTTTCGCTGTGGGCGGCCGTTCCGCATTACGTAGCCCAGCCGCCGAGCCCCAAGGCGACCCTCGCGCTGCTGCGCAGCGTCGAGGACATCCTGGACATCTCGCTGCCGCTGGCTGATCTTCCGGCCGAGGCGCGCGCGTGGGAGCGCGGGGTGGACGAGTTGGCCGAACAAGACAGCGACGTGGCCGAGTACGTCCGCAGCCTCGAGGAGGCCAAGGACGCGACCGACCTGCCGGAGGCGAGCGGCGACGCGATCGCCAGGGAATTCGAGCGGTACCTGCGCCGGCGGGGCGACCGCGGCGAGCACGGCGGCCGCGGCGAGCACGGTGGCCGCTGAGCGAGTTGGCACGGCAAAGCGCGGTGGGACAGGACGCGGCGATCGGCGCGCTGCAATGCGTGGTTCTGGATTGCCCCGATGTCCGTGAGCTGGCCCGGTTCTACCAGGCGCTGCTCGGCGGCACCGTCAATCAGCCAGATCCTCGCTGGGCCGTAAGTGACGAGTTCTCGACGCTGCATTCGGCGGCCGGCTTCGTCCTCGCGTTCCAGCGTGTGCCGGATTACCAGGCGCCACGCTGGCCGGACGGCGGTCACCCACAGCAGTTCCATCTGGACATCGACGTGCCGGATCTCGGCGCGGCCCGGCAGCAAGTCGTACGGCTCGGCGCCAGGGTCCTGACCGACGACCTCCGCGGCTGGACGGTGTGCGCAGACACAGCGGGCCATCCTTTCTGCCTGCTCCAGCGTTGACGGCCGCGCATCAGGGGTCACGTCTTTCATCCTGAGTCGGCCTAAATACCAGCCCGGCACGTCCAGCCGGCGGCGTAGCGTTACCGCGTAGGCGCAGCGCCCCCGCGGCGCCAGGCAGGCGGGCCGGGCGGGTGTTGGAGCACCCGTTATCCCGGCCCTGACCGAGAGGAACCTCGGCTATGAGCCACCCTTCCACGCCACCGCCAGACCATGCCAGGTACTACCAGGCCGTTAGCCGCGAAGACGAACTGTTAGCGGCCACGCTCGCGGCCATCCGCCGGGATCATGACGCTGGCCACCTGACCATCCGCAAAGCAGCCGACGCCCGCATCGCGGCCCTGCAAGCGCATCTCGCCCGCTGCCAGCAGTTGCGGCGCCAGTATCTCGAAGGCCCCGAGCCGGCGGTAAGCACCCCGCAGCGGCTAGCCGAGGACGAGGTCATGCAGGGCCAGGCGGCGGGGCTCTACGAGGAGGACGCGGCCGCGTGGCTCGCCCGGATCAGGGCAGCGCACCCGGACTGGTCGATACGCGACGCCAGCGACGGCTCCGGGTGGACCGCGCACCGCGGCCAGACCCGGCTGTGGGCGGGCACGCTGCCCGACCTGGAGCGGGTCGTGACCGGCGCTGAACGCGAGGAGCCACCCCGTCACTAACCCCAGCTAGATAGGCGGCCAGGGCACGGCCGGCCAGTCCGACGGCGGGAACGGGTGCGCCTTTTGCTCGATCAGCGTCTCGATCCGGCTGGCCGTGGCCTCAAGCTCGGCCGCTGACAGCCATCCCATCAGCTCGTGGCCGAGTTTCCCGTGCGCGAGCTGGTGCCGGAGCCGGCCAAGTGCCGCCAGCGCCTGCGCGGGCAGCTTCTTACCGCGCCATTGCCACAGCACCGTCCTCAGTTTGTAGTCCTCACCGAAGCAGACGCCGTGGTCGCAGCCGTACAGATGACCGCTGACATCAGGCAGCAGATGACCGATCTTCCGGTCGGCGTTGTTCACGACCGCGTCGAACACCGCCATCTGCCGCAGTCGCTCATCGTTGCTGCGGGCCAGCTCAAGCAAGTCGACGGAGGTGTCGGCGTCGATCCATAGCTGGCACATGCCCGGCCCGAACGGACCGTCCCGGTACACGGTTGGCGGCACCACGTCAAAGCCCGCCGCCCGCGAAACGATATAGGCAGCAATCTCGCGCCCGGCCAGCGTTCCCTCCGGAAAATCCCACAGCGGGCGCTCGCCGGCCACCGGCTTGTACACGCAGGAAGCTTCAACGCCGCTGGCGCTGATCGTGCAGTACATCGTGGCGTTCGACGCGTCCACGAGCCGGCCCTTGATGTCCAGCTCGCCGCAGGCAAGCAAGTCAAGCGCCGCGGCCTCGTCCACCGCTCCGCTGCTGCTGGAAACCCGGCGGCTGGAAACCCCGCGCCTGGAAGTCCCGCTGCTGGAACCACGGCCGCCCGTCAGACCGGTCTCGTCCGGCAGCTCGCGGCCGGCGGCCGCATCAGGCATGCCCGACCCGATGGCCGTTCTGCCGTGGGCACACGTGTCCGGACGGGTCGAGCGGTAGCCCGCACAGCGGGCACGGCGGCCGGCCCTGGCGCACGACCTGGATCGCGCGCCGGGAAAACGCCCGCGCGGCCTCGGCCGTGATCCGGACCCGCAGCACCGCGGGGCCGTCGTCGGGAACGTCGTCGGCTAGCGGTTCGATCGGCTCCTCGCTTTCCTCCTGGGCTTCGATGATGACCCGTTCGCCATCATGGTCCCAGGCAAGCGCGATGGCGCCCACCCTGAAGTCCTCGGTCAGCGGCAAGTCCAGCGGACCTTCATCCATGTGCGCCGGCTCGTCACCAAGGCCGAGCGCGCCGCCGGCACCCGTTCTGCGCGCCACCTCGTCGAGCAGTTCCTCCAGCCGCTCGGCTAGCTGGCTGACCTGGCCCTTCTCCAGCGCCACGCTGGTGGTCCTGGTACCCAGGGTCGCCTGCAGGTAGAACGTGCGCTCCCCGGGCTGGCCGACAGTTCCCGCCACGAATCGCTCGGGCGGGTCGTACGAGTAGACCGGCATGACCCCTATCCTCCCGCGCCGAAGCTGTCCGCAGGGCCGATGGCCGCAACGCTGCTGGCTGCCACCGCGCTCCCGTGATGTTAGCTGCGGGAACGTCCCCACCAGTCAGGCTACCGGCGAAGCCGCGATCGGTTGCAGCCGGTCAGGGCAGCCAGCCGGTCACGACATACCGCCGGCGCCGCCGCCAATCTGAGCGTCTGCTTCCGCGCCCGCTCCCGCTTGCGCGGGCCTGCGCGCCAGGCCAGCCGAATCCGAGCCGGTGTCGTTCATCCGCAGCACGAACGGCCGCAGCGTGGTGTACCTGATCACGCTCAGCGAGCACGGATCGATCTGAATCCGCTGCGACATGTCCAGGTGCATGCCCAGCGCGTCGGTCAGGATCGCCTTGATGACGTCGCCGTGCGAGCAGATCAGGTAAGTGGCGTCCTTGCCGAGCTTGGCGTTCCAGTCCCGCACCGCCGTGACCGCGCGCTGCTGCATTTCCAGCATTGACTCGCCGTCGGGACCGGGAAAGCGCACCGCGCTCGGGTGCGCTTGCACGACTTTCCACAGCGGGTCGTGCGCGAGCTTACGCAGCGGCTGACCCGTCCAGTCCCCGTACTTGCATTCTCCGAGCCTGTCGTCGAGTTCTACCTGAGCGACTGGAGCCCGAGCCGGCGGCGCGCTGCCGTTAGCCTCGCGATAAGGATCAGCCTCGGGGCGTTCTTGCCGGGCGGCGATCGCGGCAGCAGTTTCGCGGCACCGATCGAGCGGACTGCTGACGATCACGGCGAGCGGCACTTGCGCCAGCCGGCTGCCGAGCGCCGCGGCCTGCGCCTCGCCGCGGTCGTCGAGTGCGATGCCGGGCATCCAGCCGGTGAGCGCCTTGCCAGTTGACGACGTCAGGCCATGCCGGACGACCAACACCAGGGTCATCCCTTGACTCTAGCTACCGGCACTACCGCAGCCGACCCGGGCGCTCGGTCAGCACGAAGGTGGCAGCACCGAAGGACACCTGGTCGCCGGGACTGACAACGATCGGCGCGTTCACCCGCCACCCGTTCAGCCGGGTCCCGTTGGTGGAGCCGAGATCGGTCAGCAGCCAGCCGTCGTCCTCGCGTTGAAGGCTGGCGTGCCAGCGTGACACGGTCCGGTCCAGCAGCGTCATATCGCAGGCGGGCTCCCGGCCGATCGTGAACCTCGCCTGCGAGCCGGTCGGCAGCGTGAGCGATGCCGGGCGCTTACGGAGCCAGCGGTCGATGCGGCCTGCCAGGCGCCGCCACGAACCTGCCGCCGCTGCCAGGAGACCCGCACCGAGCCAGCCGCGGCCGGGCTCCTCGGCTGGTATGCCCGCAGGGCCACCGGGCTGCAGAAAGGAGTCCTGCGTGCCCCGCGCCTCGGCCGGTCCGATGAGATCCTCGACTACCCGGTTCCAGTCGGCGTCAGATACCGGGCCGGGTTCGCGCGGCTCTCCGCTGGTGCCGTCAGGCCCGAGATCTTCCGGCCCGGTGTCGTCCGGTGTCGCCACGCCTTCGATTATCGGTCCGGCCTGCGCTGGTCGACAAGACCGCCAAATCACGCACCCATCGCGTGCGCGCCGCCGTCGACGTGCACGATCTCGCCCGTGGTTGCGGGGAACCAGTCCGACAGAAGAGCGACGCAGCCGCGCGCGGCCGGCTCGGCGTTGGTCAGGTCCCAGCCCAGTGGTGCTCGCTGGTCCCATAGCCCTTCGAACTGATCGAAGCCGGGGATGCTGCGAGCCGCCATCGTCTTCACCGGGCCGGACGAGATCAGGTTGACCCTGATCCCGCGCGGACCCAGGTCGCGAGCCAGGTACCGAGCGGTTGACTCCAGCGCAGCCTTAGCAACTCCCATCCAGTCATAGCCGGGCCACGCGACGCTGGCATCGAAGTCCATCCCGACGATCGAGCCGCCCGCGCCCATCAGCGGCAGCGTCGCCATAGCTAGCGATTGCAGCGAATAGGCAGAAACCTGCAAGGCGGCGGCGACGTCGGGCCATTGCGTCTGCAGGAAGTTGCCGCCGAGTGCGGCTGCAGGCGCGTTCCCGATGCTGTGCACGACTCCGTCGAGCCCGTCCACGTGAGCGCTGGCTCGATCAGCAAGTGAGGCAAGGTGCGCTTCGTCCTTGACATCCAGTTCGAGCACCGGGGGCGGGTCGGGCAGCCGCTTGGCAATCCGCTCGACGAGGCTGAGCCGGCCGAAGCCGGTCAGCACGATGGTCGCGCCTTCCTGCTGCGCGATCCGGGCCACGTGGAACGCAATGGAGGCGTCCGTGAGCACGCCAGTCACCAGGATCCGCTTGCCGTCCAGGATTCCCATAGCGCCTGCCTTCTGTCAGTTTCGGGGAACGGGCTCGTCAGTGACCCATGCCGAGGCCGCCATCTACGGGCAGCACGGCGCCGGTGATATAGGCCGCGTCGGCGCTGGCCAGGAACGCCACTGCGGACGCGATTTCGGCTGCGGTGGCATAGCGGCCGAGCGGTACCCCGGCCAGGATGGCCTTACGCTGGTCGTCGGTCAGCGCCGCCATCATGTCGGTGTCGACCAGGCCCGGCGCCACGACGTTCACGGTGATATTCCGCGATGCGAGCTCGCGGGCCAGCGACCGGGCGAAGCCGACTAGGCCGGCCTTGGAAGCGGCGTAGTTGGCCTGCCCGGCCGAGCCGAGCAGCCCCGCGACCGACGAGATCAGGATGATCCGGCCGCGCCGCAGCCGGATCATGCCGCGAACTGCGCGCTTGGCCACCCGGTAAGCGCCGGTCAGGTTGGTGTCGAGCACGTCAGCGAAGTCGTCTTCGCTCATCAGCGCGAGCAGCTGGTCTCGGTTGATCCCGGCATTGGCAACCAGCACCTCGACCGGGCCGTGCGCCTCTTCGGCGATTTTGAACGCTGCGTCGACTTGCGCGGTGTCTCGGACGTCGCACCTGGCGACCGTCAGGTCGTCCACCGGCTCGCCCGACCTCGAGGTCACCGTGACGCCGTCGCCGTCGGCCGCCAGGCGGCGCGCGATGGCAAGACCGATCCCGCGGTTACCGCCGGTCACAAGAACGGATCGACTCATCGTGCGCGCTACCTCCAGGCGGCGACCCTGCTCGTCGATGCGGACGCGTGCGAGCGTACCGGTCCGGAATCGCGGCTGCAGCCTGGGATAGGTTGGCGACTCGTGGACCATAACCAGATTGACCCGGAGTTCACCGCCCACCCGCTGCGCAAGCTGGCCGACGCGGCCCTGGAACAGGCTGCCCAGCTAGGCGCCTCGCACGCCGACTTCCGGGCCGAGCGGATCAGGGGCCAGCAGATCGGGTTGTCCGACGGCAGGCTGGAGACTCAGTTCGACAGCGACGACCTGGGCCTGGCCGTGCGCGTGGTGGTCGACGGATGCTGGGGTTTCGCGTCCGCGGTTGACCTCACGCCTGAGGCCGCCAGGCGCGCCGCCGTCGAGGCGGTGGACGTGGCCAGAGTTGCCTCGCCGCTCAGCACCGAGCGCATCGAGCTGGCCGATGAGCCTGCGTACGGCGACGTGACATGGATATCGGACTACCAGACCGACCCGTTCGCCGTCAGCGTCGCCGACAAGATCGGCCTGCTGGCGGACTGGAGTGCCAGGCTGCTGGGCAGCGACGGAGTTGATCACGTCGACGCGTCGCTGTTCCAGGTCAAAGAGTGCAAGTTCTATAGCGACGGCGCGACGACCGCCCTGCAGCAACGCGTCCGTGTCCACCCTCAGTTGACGGCGGTCTCCGTGGAGCCGGGCGGCCGGTTCGAGACCATGCGGACGCTGGCCCCGCCGGCCGGCCGGGGATTTGAGTACCTGACGGGGACTGGCTGCGATATCCCCGCCGAGCTCGCCGAAATGCCGGAATTGCTCGCCGCCAAGCTGGCGGCGCCGTCGGTTAAGGCGGGCAGGTATGACCTGGTCATCGACCCGTCCAACCTGTTCCTGACCATCCACGAGTCGATCGGGCACGCGACCGAGCTCGACCGGGCGCTGGGTTACGAGGCCGCCTATGCCGGCACCTCGTTCGCCACCATCGACAAGCTCGGCACGCTCCAGTACGGATCGCCGATCATGCACGTGACCGGTGACCGGACCGCAGAGCACGGCCTGGCCACGATCGGCTACGACGACGAGGGCGTGGCCGGGCAGGCCTGGGACCTGATCTCAGGCGGCGTGCTCGCTGGCTACCAGCTCGACCGCAGGATTGCCAGGCTGGAAGGTTTCGGCCGGTCCAACGGATGCGCGTTCGCCGACTCGCCCGGTCACATGCCGATCCAGCGGATGGCGAACGTCTCGCTCCAGCCCGCTCCCGGCGGCCCGTCCACCGAGGAGATCATCGCGGGGGTCACCGACGGGATCTACATCGTCGGCGACAAGAGCTGGTCGATCGACATGCAGCGGTACAACTTCCAGTTCACCGGCCAGCGGTTCTACCGGATCCGGAACGGCCAGCTGGCCGGCCAGCTGCGCGACGTGGCCTACCAAGCCACGACCACCGACTTCTGGAACTCGATGGAAGTGGTCGGCGGTCCACAGACCTATGTTCTGGGCGGCGCATTCAATTGCGGAAAGGGCCAGCCAGGGCAGGTCGCGCCGGTCAGCCACGGCTGCCCGTCGGTCCTCATGCGCGGCATCAGGATCCTCAACACAGTGGAAGAGGCAAGCGCATGAGCGCCGAGTTCCAGCTCGCACAGTCACCGCAGGATGCCGTCGAACGGGCCCTGCAGGCGGCTCGCTGCGACGACTGCATCGTCATTGCCGACGAGAGCTCAGCGGCCAACCTTCGCTGGGCCGGGAACTCGCTGACCACGAACGGCGTTTCCAGGAGCCGCCAGCTCACGGTGATCGCGATAAGCCGTAACGGCGACGAGGCGCGGGTCGGCGTGGTGTCCAGGGCCGGCGTGCTTGACGACCAGATCACGGGCATCGTGGCCGAAGCGGAGCAGGCCGCTGCCGAAGCGTCGCCGGCCGAGGACGCGCAGCCGCTGGTCAGTGCGGTCGGTCCGGCGGGCGCGGGCTGGGATGAGCCGCCCGCTATGACCGAGATCGGCGTGCTGAAACTATTCGCCGAGGACCTGGGTGACGCGTTCGCCGCCGCGGCCAGTGCCGGACGGCAACTGTACGGTTTCGCCGAGCACCTGATGACCTCCAGTTTCCTCGGCACCTCCAGCGGCATCCGGCTGCGCCACGACCAGCCGACCGGTCGCCTCGAGCTGAACGCCAAGTCGGCCGACCTCAGCAAGTCTGCCTGGGCAGGCGCCGGCACCCGGGATTTCGCCGATATCGACGTGCAGGCGCTGGAGGCCGGCCTGGCGCAGCGGCTGGACTGGGCGGCCAGGACCGTCGACCTGCCGGCCGGGCGGTACGAGACGCTGCTGCCGCCCACTGCCCTCGCCGACCTGATGATCTACATGTACTGGTCAGCTGGTGCCAAGGACGCGATGGATGGCCGGACCGTGTTCAGCAAGCCGGGGGGCGGCACCAGGGTCGGCGAGCAACTGGCCAGCCTGCCGCTGTCGCTGCGCAGCGATCCAGGTGCTGCGGGCTTGCAATGCGCGCCCTTCGTCATCGCGCACGCGTCCAGCCGCGAGTCCTCGGTTTTCGATAACGGCCTGCCGAAGGCCGCGACCGACTGGATCTCGAGCTGGCCGGCTGGCCGACCCTGGTACAGACCAGGCACACAGCCGCGCTATCCGGACTGCCGCTGACACCGGCGATCGACAACCTGATCATGGACGTGCCAGGTGCGTCTGGCACGACGGCAGAACTGATCGCAAACACGCGGCGCGGCCTGCTGCTGACCTGCCTGTGGTACATCCGCGAGGTCGACCCGCAGACCCTGCTGCTGACCGGCTTGACCAGGGACGGCGTGTACCTGGTCGAGAACGGCGAGGTGACCGGCGCGGTCAACAACTTCAGGTTCAACGAGAGCCCGGTGGCCATGCTGAACCGGATCACCGAGGCTGGCGCCACGGTGCCGACGCTGCCGCGCGAATGGAGCGACTACTTCACCAGGGCCGCGATGCCGCCGGTGCGGGTCGAGGGCTTCAACATGTCGTCGGTGAGCCAGGCCAGCTGACGCCGCCGGAGTCAGGCGTCCTCGAGGCGGAAGCCCACCTTAAGGCCGACCTGGAAATGCGCGACGTCACCGTCGACGATCTGGCCGCGGATCTGCGTTACCTCGAACCAGTCGAGATGCCGCAGCGTCTGGCCAGCCCGGTGCAGCGCGCCCCTTATCGCTGCCTCGATGCCGTCGGGCGAGGTGCCCACGATCTCGGTAACCCGGTATGTGCGATCGGTCATGTGTCCTCCGGACATCTGGCTCCGGCCGACCAGTCTTCCGGCCGTCTGCCTTGCATCGTCGCCTGGTCCTGACTGCAGCTACTGCCCTCACTGCGGCCACTGCCCTGACTGCAGCTAATATCCTCTCGCCGCGCCGCCTCCGACTCCCACCTGCCATGGCAAGAAGCCTTCCCGCGGCATAACGTGGAACTGTGAGAACTGCCAAGCGGCCGGGTCGCGAGCAGGCGCATGTCGTCACCGAGGCACGACGGAGCCTTTCCGAGGACATCAGCTACCGGCAGCGCCGTTACCTGATCATGATGGGCATCCGGACAGTCTGCTTCATTACGGCCGTGCTGCTGTTCGTCAACCATCTGGGCTGGGTCACCGCGATCCCGCTGGTCGGGGCGATCATCATCCCTTATTTCGCTGTCATTTTCGCCAATGGCGGCCGCGAGCCCACCATCAACCGCGGCTTCCGGCCCTACGAGCCAAACTTGCCGGAGCAGTATCGGCCGCCCGACAGTGGCCGCAGCGACGGGCCGTTCGTTCCGCCGACGCCGCCCGCCGCACATCCACCAGGTCGATAAAGCAGTAATCCCGTCAGGTCCGGCGTTATCGGAGTGGCGCGGCATTTCGGTCGGTTGCTTTCGCGCCTTGCCGGACAAAACGTCGTTATTCGGGTTTCAGTGACGCTGCTGTCAGCGATGATCAGATTGCCTCGTAATCCGGTCTTGACGCACTAGGGGGAGGTTCGGTGTAACATGCTTACCGGTGCTCTGGTCCCCCGCTGGGGCACCAATTGCCGGCGTTCCGGGCCCCCGTCGGAGCGCCGATGAATGCGACGCCGGGTGGTTTGCCCCCGTAGCCACCCGGCGTCGCTCTATGTTCGCGGGCTCCGCCCGCTCCCATCGGCTCGCAGTGCTTGCCCGGGGATACCCCGGTCCCCCGGTCGCTCTATGTTCGCGGGCTCCGCCCGCTGCGCGTTACTTCTCGTCGCTGGGGGTGGCGTCGTCGTCATCGGCTGCCAGGATCCGGTACAGCGCCTTCCGGGTCTCGGTCAGCAGTTGCCTGGCCTGACCGGCCTGCGCCTCGGTGCCCACGCTCACGACCTGGACTGCGGCCATTGCCACCTGCCCGATCAGCTTGCGCATCTCGATGGCGGCACCACCGGCACCGCCGGTGACGACATCCCACGGGGCCCTCAGCTCATCCGGGTGCGCGGCCGCATATGTCCGGCCGTCCTCGGTCAGCTGGTATGCCCTGCGGCCGCCCTCGCCGGCCTCGGCCGTGATCAGGCCCTCATCCTCAAGCTGCTGCAGGGCGGGATAGATCGACCCAGGGCTGGGCCGCCACACTCCCCCGCTGCGCTCAGCGATTTCCTGGATGATCTGGTAACCGTTCATTGGCTGCTCGGCCAGCAGCGCTAGCGCTCCAGCGCGAACATCGCCGCGCCGGGCACGCGGCCCGCGCATGCCGCGGAACTCCCGCGGAAACGGGCCGAACCCGTGCATTTCCGGGCCTAGGAAACCAGGTCCGCCGAATGCACCCGCGAAGTGCCCGTGGCCACGGCCCCGGCCGTGACCGTGCCGCTCATCATCGTCGTGCCAGCGGCGGCGCTCGCCATCTTCAGCGGGCTCCCACCGGCTAGATCCGCGCCGTCCTCGGCGCTCGTCTTCCTGTCTCATTGCATTTCTCCTCGTGGCCGGCTACGAATCTGACTAGTCTGGCCTATTCCTGACTGTCACCGTAGCTCGTCGATACATCAACGATATATCGTTAACTCGGAGATGGCAAGGCCCAGATCGAGATTGCGCGTCACCGGCCGTAGTTGGGGTGGTCGGCTTCCCAGTTCTCAGCCAGCATGAGCATGCGGCCCATCGCGTCGTCGGCCGGTCGAGCCCTCACTGCAGATCGAGTTCACGATGTGGCGGTCAGTCCTGCCCACAGATAGCGGATGCCGATCGCGACCACGACGAGTGCAAGCAGCCGACGGATGACGTTCTCTGGCATCCGGGCGTGCAGGCGGGCGCCGACGTATCCGCCTGCCAGGCCGCCGGCCCCCAGGGCGATCCCGGTCGGCCAGTTCGGGGCGATGCTGCCATGGTGGTGAACGGACAAGATGGAGAACGTCACCACGCCTGCAAGCGAGGTGGCGAAGGTCGAGCTGAGCGCCGCAGGCGCGACTTGTGATAGCGGCCGGCCGTCGGCGATCAGGATGGGGGCGAGGATCGACCCGCCGCCGATGCCGTAGATGCCACCGACGCAGCCCGCGACTGCTGCGATGAACCCGACGACTGCGCCGGGCATCTGTGCGCGGCGGACCGTATTGGCCGGGGTCGCCCTTGTCAGCCCGAGAAAGCCGCCGAGCGGAATCATCACGGCAGCGACTACGTAGTCGAACACGGCCGGGCCGGGCAGCAGGTAGACCCGGATGATGGAGCCGATGATGACGCCGGGCAGCGTCCCGGCCAGCAGCAGCCAGGTGAGGGTTCCGCCGGTTTGGCCTTGCCGATGGTAGCGCCAGATCGCGCCGGGGCTAGCCACCACGTTGTAGAGCAGGTTCGTGGGCGTCACCGATGGGCTGGGCGTGCCAAGGACGCTGACCTGGAACGGCAGCAGCAGGACCGCTCCGGAGACCCCGGCCGGGGTGGTGATCGCTGCGACGGCGAACGCGGCCAACAGGGCCACAATCTCAGTCCAGGCGCCGCTGAGCATTGGGCAAATCTACCGGGCCGCCGGGGCCGCCGATCAGGCCAGCATTTCCACCGAGCCCACGCGGGACAGGTCGTAGCCGCCCAGCGCACTGATTGATGACTGCACGTTCGGGTCGCGCAGGGCGGAGATGAGCGGTTCGGCTGCGGGCAGGGCGTCGGCGCTGAGCGCGATGTCGAAGTCTTCCCAGACGAGCGGGACGAAGCCGAGGTCGAGGGCGGCGGCGGCGGCGCGGACCCCGAGCCCGGCGTCGGCCTGGCCGGCGGCGACAGACATGGCGACCTCCAGGTGGGATGCTGCTTCGGGGCCGGTCACCGAAGCGGGTGCGATGCCTGCTTCGGTCAGCAGCCGGTCCAGTAGCACGCGGGTGCCGGCGCCGAACGGGCGGCGGGCGATCCGCAGGGCGCCAAGGTCGGCGGGGCCGCTGATGTGATCGGGGTTGCCCTCGGGGGTGAGCAGGCCTTGCTCGCGCCGCCACAGGTGAATGATCGCCGGGCGGCGGCCGCGCAGCAGCGTCCGGGCGAAGGGGCTGTTGTGGGCGCCGGAGCGGTGCCGCAGATGGATCGCTGCGGCGTCGGCGGTGCCGCGCCAGATCCTGGTCAGACCGTGGAAGCTGCCACGCGCGCCGACGGTGACGACGAAGCCGCCGGTGTGGCGTAGCACGAGGTCCAGGCCGGGGTCATCGCTACCGGCCAGCCGCAGCGCCGGATTGCCGCCGAGCAGCTCCCTGGCCGCTAGTTCGCCTCCAGCCGCAACATGAGCCCGGCGGCGGTCCGCGACCTCGATCACCCCTGCGTCGGCCAGGTGGCGGTAGGCACGGCCGATGGTCGAGCCCGTTGTCTTATAGCGGGTCGCGGCGTCGCGGATGCTCGGCAGCTCGTCCCCCAGGCCGAGCATCCCGGCTGCGATGTCGCTGGCGATCTCATTGCTGACCTGCAGATACCTGGCCATGACCCGGACTCTACCGGCGCAGGCAGGCCTCGGCAGCGGGATGTGAACCGCGCCGGCGTGATAGTGCCCCGCGAGCTGGCGGTGCTGTTAGGCTCTGGCCCGTTCTGTAGTGATACAGAAGGAGGCAGAGTGGGCCGCAGATTTCGCCTGGCCGGGCTTGCCGCGGCGGTGAGTCTGGTCCTGGCCGTGGCCGGCGCATGCAGTAGCAGCAGCTCCACCTCGCCCAGCAGCTCAGGCCCCGCCGCGTCGGGGGCGCATGGCACGCTGATCGTGTTCGGCGCTGGCACGCTGGCCACCCCGTTCACGGCAGAGATAACGGCGTTTGAGAAGGCGAATCCGGGCCTGACCGTGCATTCGCAGTTCGGCGCGAGCGGCGACATGGTCAAAGCCATCACCCAGCTGCACCAGCCCGCCGACGTGCTCGGTGTGGCGGACTATTCGCTGATTCCCAAGCTGATGTTCACCGCCAACGCGACGTGGTATGTGGGTTTTGTCTCCAACCAGATCACTTTCGCCTACACCAGCCACAGCAAGGGCGCTAGCGGGCTCACCGCCGCCAACTGGTACAAGGTGCTCGCCCAGCCGGGGGTGCACATCGGCCGGTCTAACCCGGCCGCCGACCCCTCGGGTTACCAGACGCTGCAGATGCTTCAGCTGGCGAACGGCTACTACCACCAGCCGAACCTGTCGGCCTCGGTGCTGAAGAACTCCCCGGACTCCAGCGTCGCCGAGACCGAGACCTCGCTGCTCTCCGCGCTGCAATCGGGGCAGATCGACTACCTGGCGATCTACAAGTCCACCGCGCAAGAGGAGCACCTGAAATACATCCCGCTGCCGCCGCAGATAAACCTGTCCGAGCCGGCCATGGCCGCTGACTACGCCAAGGTCTCCATCCATGCGGGGTCGCTGGGCACGCTGGCCGCCAAGCCGATCATCTACGGGCTGACCATCCCCGGCAGCGCACCGAACGCGGCGCTGGGTGAGAAGTTCATCAGCTTCGTGCTCGGCCCGGCCGGCCAGGCGATCATGCGCAGTAATGGGTTTGTGGTCATCTCACCCGCGCTGGCCAATCCACAGGGCAAGGTTCCCGCCTCGGTCAAGCCGCTCACCACCCAGTGGCCGTCTTCCGGCGGGTGATACCGGCAGGCAGGCCGCCCAGCGCCACAATAAACGACGTGACGACGACAGCGATAACAACGCAGGCGGGGCGGCCCGCTGGCAGGTGGCCGTCGGGCTGGTTCGGGGGCGTGACCTGGCTGCTCGGCGGTCTGCTGCTGGCGTTCATCGTGCTGCCCATCATCCGCCTGGTGACGACCTCGTCGGTGGCTAGCTTGCGGCACGCCGCGAGCACGGCTGCGGTCAGGGACGCGATCTTGCTGAGCCTGCAGGCGGCGGCGATCACCGCCGGGATCGCGACCCTGCTCGGGGTGCCGCTGGCTTATATCCTCGCCCGCGGCAGCTTCCGGGGCCGCGGCGCGATCCAGTCCATGGTCGATCTCCCCCTTGTGGTGCCGCACACGGTCGCCGGGATCGCGCTGCTGTTCCTGCTCGGCCGGACCGGCTGGGTGGGTGCCCCGGCGGGCCATCTGGGGGTGTCGTTTTACGGGTCCCAGTGGGGCATCGTGGCCGCGATGCTTTTTGTGAGCGCCCCGTTCGCTGTCAATAGCGCCCGGGTCGCCTTCGAAGCCATCGATCCCCGGCTGGAACGCGCCGCCCGCAGCCTAGGCGCCACCCCCTGGCACGCCTTCCGGCGCATCACCCTGCCGCTGGGCTGCGCGGGGTGCTGACCGGCGCGGTGCTCGTGTACGCGCGTTCGATCAGCGAGTTCGGCGCCGTGGTGATCATCGCCTATTACCCGGCGACCGCCCCGGTCGAGATCTACAACCTGTTCCTGCAATCCGGTCTCACCCAGTCAGCGTCCGCCGCCGTGGTATTGCTGATCGTCACCCTGGCCACGTTCCTGGTCTTGCGGACCCTGGCTTCCGGGCGGCTGCTCGCCCGGGTTGACCGTGCCTACCGCTGACCGTGGGCTTAGCATCAGCGGGCTGAGCGCCCAGGCTGGGTCCTTCATACTCGGCCCGGTCAGGCTGGACATTCCAGCCGACCGGGTGCTCGTGGTACTGGGGCCATCGGGCGCCGGGAAGACGATGCTGCTGGAGACCATCGCCGGACTCCGCCCGCACCAGGCCGGGCAGATCAGCCTCGCCCGTACCGACATCACCCGCCTTCCGCCCGAGCGGCGGCATATCGGCCTGGTCTTCCAAGACGCCGCGCTCTTTCCCCACCTGACCGTCGGGGATAACGTCCGGTTCGGGCCACGAGCCCACCGCGCAGCGTCCGCGGACGGCTCCGACGACCTGCTGCGCCAGCTCGGCATCGCCCACCTGGCCGACCGGTCACCGCGGTCACTCAGCGGCGGCGAACGGCAGCGGGTCGCCCTCGCTCGCGCGCTGGCGATCCAGCCCGGCCTCCTGCTACTCGACGAGCCACTGTCGGCCCTTGACCAGCCGACCCGCGAAGAAATGCGTGCCCTGCTGCAGCGGCTCCTCACCGAGCTGGAGATCCCGGCCGCGCACGTCACCCACGACCGGGACGAAGCACTCAGCATCGGCGACGACCTGGCCATCATCGTCGGCGGCAAGCTACGCCAGACCGGGCCAGCCGCCCAAGTCGCCGCCGAACCGGCCGACCCCGACGTCGCCCGCCTGCTCGCCTGGTCAGAACTGGGACACGGCACAGCAAGTAGCGGCACCGTCCACATCGGGCAGCTCGCTATCGACCAAATGCCCGCAAACCTGTACGGGCCCGTGCAAGCGTTCTACCGGCCCGAAGACGTCCAACTCATCCCCCCGACAGCGGATACACCAACGGGCCCCAGCCTCAGCGCGCAGGTCGATCGGATTGTTCACACCCGACCGCTTGCCCGCATCACCCTTAACTGCCACCCACCCATCGTGGCGCTGATGCTGCACCGAGACATCGACCGCCTCCGCCTCACGGCCGGTGATCCGGTGCAGGCCAGTCTGCCACCAGCCAGCCTCCGCGTTTTCCAGGCCAGCTGAAAACCCGGCCGCGGACTGTTAGAGACCGGGCACCCGGCCACCGGCCAGGATGACCGCGTCGAAGTCAGCCAGCGCCGCCATCGACCTTCCGGCCTTCAGCGCCGGGCCGGCCTGGAACCGGGTCAGCCGCCGATGGCTGACATCGGCCTGCCGGGCTGCAGGAAGCCCGGATCATTGATGCCATGGCCAGGCAGCTTCACCGCCATGCAGCGCTCCCATCTGACCGCTAGCTCATCGTCGGATGCGCCGGCCCGCAGCGGCGTGCGCAGGTCGCTCTCCGAGGTGGCGAACAGGCAATTCCGCAGTTGGCCATCGGCTGTCAGCCGAACCCGGTCGCAGGATCCGCAGAACGGCCTGGTCACCGAGCCGATAATGCCCACCTTCTGCGGCCCGCCGTCAACCAGGAACGTCTCAGCGGGCGCGGAGCCGCGCTCGGCCGGGTCGTCGGGCTTGAGTACGAACTCATCGCTGAGCGTGGCCAGGATCTCGTCCGCAGTCACCATGTTCTCGCGCCGCCAGCCGTGCTGCGCGTCCAGCGGCATCTGCTCGATGAAGCGGAGCTCATACCCCCGATCCAGGCAGAACCGCAGCAGCCCGGCGGCCTCACGGTCGTTCCTGCCGCGCATAAGCACCGTATTGACCTTGACCGGGGTCAGCCCGGCGGCGGCAGCGGCGCAGAGACCGGCCAGTACATCCGCGAGCCGGTCACGGCGGGCCAGCTGGATGAACGTCTCCGCCGACAGCGTGTCGAGCGAAACGTTGATCCGGTCTAGCCCCGCCTCTCGCAACGGCGCTGCCAGCCGGTCCAGGCCGATGCCGTTGGTCGTCAGCGAGATCTCCGGCCTGGGCGCCAGCGCCGCGACATGCCCGATAATGCCGACCAGTCCGCGCCGCAGCAGCGGCTCACCGCCGGTGAACCGCACCTCGGTGATGCCGAGCCTGGTAACGGCCAGCGTGATCAGCCTGACCAACTCGTCATCGGTCAGCAATTCCGGCTTCGGCAGCCAGTCCAGCCCTTCGGCCGGCATGCAGTAGGCGCACCTGAGGTTGCACTTGTCTGTCAGAGACACCCGCAAATCGGTTGCCGTTCGCCCGTACGAGTCCGAGAGCGGCACGGCACCTCCTCCGCCAGCATGGCCGGCGCGCGGCAACAATCCCCTAACCATACGGCCAGGCCCAGGCGCGCGCATCGGCAGCGCGCCTCGCCGTTAGCAGCAACGGCCGCCCGCCATTACTTCCCGGAGCGAAGATCATTATGAGGGGAACGGGGTTCGCGTTCGGCCGGACCCGCCCGCCGGACTCAGGCGTCGGGCTCAGGCAACCTGGTCGGCCGTCGTGGCGACCCGGACGCCCAGCCCTGCTCCACGTACATGCCCTTAGCGTGCGCTGGCAGTGTTTCGGGCCGGAAAACCTCATATTGCGTGCGCATTGCGGCCGAGCACAGCGATCGGGCCGTCGGATTACCGGCCGCAGTACCGGGCCTGCGATATGTCGCCTACGATTTCCCTCGCCGCCTTGCACAACGCGGCCCCGGCAAGCCGGCTACGTCGGCTGTTCACCCAGGATGGTCTCATGACCGTGAATGGCGCCATCTGGCGCGACCAGCTCACCGCCGAGGAGCGGTCCGTTCTGGGCCGCGCCGACGACGGTGTTGCCGGGGCACGGCCGGATGTGCTGGTCATTGGCGGCGGCATTCTCGGTGTGACCACTGCGGCGGCGTGCGCGGAGGCTGGCCTCGGCAGCGTGCTGCTGATCGAGACCGGCCGACTGGGCGCCGGGGCGACCGGCGGTGCTACCGGCCTGCTCATCCCCGAGCCGCATCAGTGGAGCGACCCCGAGCCGTTCGTTGACCTTGAGCGGGCCGGCCTCGAGCGCTGGCGTGATCTGCAGCAATCCGTGCCGGGCGGCGTCGGGCTGGTGGAGGTCGACTGGCTGGGACTGGCGCCGCATGACAGCGGATACGCGGCGAACCAGCCGCGCGCGGTGGAATGGCTCAACCCCGGCCAGGTCGCAGAACTGCTGCCTGGCCTCGCCCGGCCCATGGAGGGCGCGCTCATCCACCGGCAGGCCCGCATCAATCCGCTCCGGGCCGTGGCCCGCCTGGCGGCCCGCCTGCCCGCCGTGACCAGCGGCGTGGCCGCCACGTCGGTCGAGATCAACGGCGATCGCATCGTCAAGGTGGCGACGTCAGCTGGAGACATTCATCCCGGCGCGGTGGTGTTCGCTACCGGGGGTCCGCCCATGCTCGACGGCCTGCCCTTGCACATCCCGTCCGATCGGGTCAAGGGCCATCTGCTGGTCACCGAGCCGGCCGACGTCAGGCTGCCGGGCATCGTGGCGCCGCTGGCGACGCAGATCGAGAACGGCCAGCTGCTGGCCGGCGGAACCTTCGAACCGGGCGACGAGAGCCCGGCAGTGCAGCCCGAAGTGATCGACGCGATCGTCCAGGGTCTCGCTGCCGTGTTGCCAGCGCTGCGCGGGATCGGCGTTGCCTATCAGTGGTGCTGCTTCCGGCCCCGCCACCCCGACCGCCGGCCGGTCATCGACATGGTGCCCGGCCTGGCCAATGCGTGGCTGACCTCCGGTCACTTCCGCACCGGGATCCTGAATGCGCCGGTGACTGCCGCCGTGCTGTCTCGCTGGATAGCCGCGGGCGAACCGCCGGTGGAGGCAGGGACCTGGTCAGCTAGCCGGTTCGCCGGGCACTAGCGCCTCCGCAGGCTGGCTCGCTGGGCCCGGCGGCGCGGACCGCCGCAGTACCCGCCGGTCGTCTGCCAGCCGCTGGGTGACGCCGACGGAGTCCAGCAGCTCCAGCAGCGGAATGACCGTGCGCCGGGTGGTAGCCAGCGCTTCGCGCGCCTGCGCCGCTGTGAACGGCTGATCGAGGCGCCTCAGGATGGCCGCAGCGGCGGCGTCGGCACCTGGCGCCAACACGATCTGGTCGCTGACCCGCATGAGCTCACCCGCCCTGACGGCGGCGGCGAGACTGCGCGCGTCAAGCCCCAGCTTCCTGAGCCGGTCAGCGTCCGGGGCCGCGAACGGCGCCGCGGCGAGGTCAGCGCGCAGAATGCGCACTGCCGCGAGCACCGCCTCCGGTAGCTCCGGTCCGGTCGGCTTGTCAGCTGGCCGTGCGATGTGCAGAGCGCCGCAAGCAACCCGGATTGGCGGCCGGGCCAGTGCCGTGACAAGACGACGGTCCGGCAGATCAAGCGCCGCCCGCGCCGCCTCGATCGGCAGGCCAGGCGACAAGGGCTCGCTCGCAGCGTGACCGGCGAGGACCTCGCCGAGTTGACTGCTGAGCGCGCGCCAGTGCTCAGGATCGGCAAGCCACTCGCCGGTGACCGGCACCGGGTGGTCAGTTATCCCCATGGCCAGCAGCATGCTGGCCTTCAGCAGTCCGTGCCGGGCCAGCAGGTCGGCCGGGCCGGGGCGGTCCGGCCAGGCCGCGAGCTGGCGCCCGGCGGCCGCCGCGGCACCGCGGCGCCGCAGCGGTGGTGGGGCCACGTCCAGCACCACCGCGCCGGCCACAGTCGGCCACGATCCGGGTTTGCGGCTGCCGGGATCGCGCAGCAGGATGCGATCGCCGACGTGCAGCGGGAGCGGCTCAGCCAGGGTCAGCCTGGCTATGCCAGGCCCGAGCGGGCGAACGCGGGCGATGCTCCGGCCCGAGCCGACATGCACGTTGACCGCACGCGGGAGCTCGCCGCCGTCATCCGCACCCCGGCGCCAATGCCGGTCCGCCTGATCGGGCCCGGACGCGGTCTGCACCCTGACGTCGATCAGGTCGGTCAGCGTCCAGCGCCCGGCCTGGATCAGGGCCATGCCCCGGCGCGGCATGTCCTTGCCGGCCCCTCGCAGGTTCAGCGCCACCCGCGCGGCGGCGGTCGCCGTTTGCGCGGTCTCGCCCAGCGACTGCAGCTCGCGGACTCTGACCGGCCGCATCGCCGGGGTCAGGACGAGCTCGTCGCCGCGGTGCACAGTCCCGGCCGGCAGTGTCCCGGTGATGACAGTGCCGCTGCCGGTGACGCTGAAGGCCCGGTCGATCCAGATTCGGACCGGCGCGCCCGGGTCAGGTTCGGGCAGCCGGCGCCCGAGCTCAGCCAGTGCAGTGCGGAGCTCGGCCAGCCCCGCGCCGGTCACCGCGCTGACCGCTATCGCCGGGATGGCGCGCAGGCTGGTGGCAGCCAGCTCGCCGGCAGCCTGCGCCATTACCGCTGCTGGGTCGGCTAGGTCACTCTTGGTGACCACGAGCAGTCCCTCGCTGATGCCAAGCGCGCTGAGCACCGCCAGGTGCTCAGCCGACTGCGGCATCCAGCCCTCGTCCGCCGCAACCACGAACAGGACCGCCGGCACTGGTCCGGCGCCTGCCAGCATGTTGCTCACGAACCGCTCATGACCAGGCACGTCAACGAACGCAACCTGCCCGCCCGAGGGCAGGGTCAGCCACGCGAAGCCAAGGTCAATCGTCATGCCGCGGCGCCGCTCCTCGGCCCACCGGTCCGGTTCCATCCCGGTGAGCGCGCGAATCAGTGCCGACTTGCCATGGTCCACATGGCCTGCAGTCACCACGACATGCATGCCAGCCACCTCGCGTTCAGCCCGCAGCGGCCAGGACGGCCGCGATCAGCAGCCCGTCATCCGCTGGGGCGACGGCCCGCAGGTCAAGGAGCAGCAGCCCGTCCTCGATCCGGCCGACAACTGCAGGTACGGAGCCGTTGCGCACCGCCGGCCCGCAGCGCAGCGTCGCGGCCAGCTCAGCTGGCAGGCTGACCGCCGCGCTCGGCAGGCGCTGGCCAGGCGCGCCGCCGCCGCCAACTGCCGCGTCGGATAGCTGCACCTTGGCATCGACGCCGCTCAGCCGGTCGGCGATCTCGCGCGCCCGGCGGCCGAGTTCGGCCTGGCCGGCCGTGAGCGAGTCGGCCACTGGCGGCCGCGGGCCGGCCAGCGTCGCCTCCAGCGCCGCCACCGTCAGCTTGTCCACGCGCAGCGCCCTGGCGAGCGGATGCCGTGCCAGCCGGGCAACGAGTTCCGCGCGGCCGAGCAGCAGGCCGGCCTGCGGACCGCCCAGCAGCTTGTCGCCGCTGGCGGTAACCAGGGCAGCTCCGGCGCGCAGCCAGGTGGTCGCGTCCGGCTCGGCCGGCAGCAGCGGATGCGGGGCGAGCAGGCCGGACCCGATGTCCCCGACTACCGGAACGCCGAGGGAGGCTAGCTCGGCGACCGAGGCGCTCGCGGTGAAGCCCTCGATCCGGTAGTTGGACGGGTGAACCTTGAGCACGAACGCTGTCTGCGGGCCGAGTGCGGCCGCATAGTCGGCAACGGTTGTCCGGTTGGTCGTGCCGACCTCTGTGATCCGCGCGCCTGTCGACTCGATCAGGTCCGGCAGCCGGAAACCATCGCCGATCTCGATCAGTTCGCCGCGGCTTACCAGGATCTCGCGTCCGGCCGCCAGGGCCGTAGCGGCCAGCACCAGCGCGGCGGCGTTGTTGTTCACCACGTGCACGGCCTCCGCGGCCGGCACCGCGGCCGCCAGAGCCGCCAGCATGCCGCGGCCGCGCCGTCCGCGTTGCCCCGTCGCCAGGTCGAATTCCAGGTCCGTACAGCCTGCGGCAGCCGTCAGCGCCTCGCGGGCGGCAGCCGAGAGCGGCGCCCGGCCGAGGTTGGTATGTAGCAGTACGCCGGTGGCGTTGATGACCCGGGTGAGCGTGGCGGCCAACGGCGGCAAGGCGTCCGCTGCCGCATCCGCAACCGCGCTAGCCGCAATCTCGCCCGTTCGGGCGCGATCCTGGGCCTGGCGGACTGCGGCGAGCACGATCGCGCGGCCGAGTCGCTGCTGCGCGGCGGCTAGCCGTGGATCGGCCAGCACAGCGTCAGTGCGGGGAGTCAGCCTGCGGACGTCCACGATCGCGACCATACCTGTCTGCGGTTGCCTTGCCACCGGGCCAGTGCAGGCTTTCCTAGCCGATTTACCAGCACTTTGCCGAAGGAACCCGTCGCCTGGTGCAGTCCATGTGCAAGTCTTTAAACATCCGATTCCACAGGGAGTGAGCACAGATGAACCTACCGGCAGGGATTCCGCGTAGTCGCGGCGCAATTTGCGGAGGGCTGCTGGTCCTGCTAGGCCTGTGGGGCGGGCTCGCTCCGTTCGTCGGCCCGTACTTCCACTTCGGCTTCACGCCGGACACGGCGTGGGCGCACAACTCCGGGCGGCTCTACTACTCCGCCGTCCCAGGCGGCGCCGTGCTCCTCGGCGGCGTGCTGGCGTTGCTCACCCGTAACCGCGCGATCGGCGTGACCGGCGGCGTGCTCGCAGTACTCGGCGGTGCCTGGTTCGCCCTCGGCGAAGGCTTCATGACGGTCGTGCTGAAGCAGACGTCGATCACCATCGGCACGCCTATCGGGACCGCCCTTCCTGGCACTACCGAGCCGCTCCGGATGTACCTGGAGCAGATCACGCTGTTCGGTGGCCTCGGCGTGCTGATCGCGGTGGTCGGCGCGCTGGCCGTCGGCAGGTTCTCCATGATCGCGGCCAAGGACCTGGCTGCGGACGAGGAGGACTCCTACGCGCCCAGCATCCCGGTCAGGCCCGTGCCGATGCGCGTGGTAGCCACGGGCGGGACCCCGTTCCCCTCGGAAGCTGATCAGTACTCACCGACGGGTACGTTCTCGCAGCCGTCCTCGGTCCCGCCGCCGACGCTCTTCCCTGAGTCGCCGTCACCGTTCCGGGACGCGCCCACTCAGTACCCAGAGCCGACCCAGTAAGCCGGCGGGCCCGGGCTGGTGGGCGGGTCGGCCGCCGACTGGCGGCGAGGCGCGGGCCAGGAACCGGAGCCGGGCCGCCCGCGCGTCCCAGGAATAGATCACTACCGTGCCGGCGATCACGTCATGTAGCGCCCGCCGCTGGCGTCCCAGGATGATGCCGATGAACCCTAGGCCGAAAAGCAGGAAGCTCAGTGGCAGCGCGAGCGTGCGCACCACCGCTCGGCGCGTGCCCGCATCGGCGCCATCGGAGCGCACGACTCGTACCCCGAGCCAGGCCATGCCGAAGGTCTTGCCGCTCGCTGCCCAGGAGCAGGCGAAGTAGAGGAACAGCCAGGCCAGGTACGCGATGCCGATCCAGGTGTCGTTCCGGGTCCAGCTGATCGACTTGCCGGTCACCACGTTGATGGCAAAAGAAAGGGCCGCCAGTGCCAGCATGAAGACCGCGGTGCTGCTGCCCGCGTCCACGACGTAGGCGGCAAACCGCGAAGCGAAGCCCGCATAACACCCCTGAAGGCTCTCGCGGGTAACGGCCGGAGCATCTGACGCGCCGGCTTCGCCCGCCGCCACGATCACGGCCGCGCCGCTGCCCTCAGCCGGTAGCGGGCCGGATGGGCAGGTGTATGGGCGGCGGCGCAAACGGCCCGTCCAGCGGGCGATGAACTCGTCGAGTCCGACCGCCTGGCTCCGGACCACGTCGAGCGCATTGCTCGCGACCCCGCCGGAGGACCGTGCGACGACTGCGCCGACGTCGGTCCGCGCGAGCAGGTCGTCCACGTCCACCCGGGCGAGCAGGCGGTCCACGTCGACATGGTCCAGCAGCTCGTCCACATCAACCCGGTCCAGCAGCGCGTCCACGTCGACCCGGTCCAGCAGCGCGTTGACATCTAGCGAGGAAGCGACGAGATCGACAACACGCTCCGCCACACGCTGTGCCAGCGCCTCCGCCGGCGGGGCCAACTTGTCCCCAACCGACCGCATGAGCGAAAGCGGGTCCACAAGCCAAGTATCGTGACGCCATTCTGCGCCGGATCACCCGCAAAGGGTGATCCTCGCAAAGACCGCAGGACCGGCAAACCGCAGTCTGCCGTCGTCTGCAGGTAACGGAGGCGGACGGAAAGCGAACCCGCCGACCACGCGGAACCCCGCACCTGGTGATCGTGCGAGCTCTCTCTGTGAGAACTCTGAGCCTGGTCAGAAGCGCAGCAGAGACTTCGGCTCCAGCATGAGGTTGGAGTAAGCGGGACGGTATTCCGGCCGGGCCTGGGACGTCTTGGCCAGGCTGGCTGGCTGAAGAGCTGGAGCGCGACCTTGGACGCAGCATCGCCGGGGCAGGGCATCCGGAGCAGGGTGGCCGCTTCCCGCGCCCGGCGGTGGCTTGGTGCGACCCTGGCCGGGGTGGTGATCGCCGGGCTGGCGGCAGCGGGATTCGTGGGCGTGAGCCGGTACGTTTCGACGTTCTGGCTGTATCGCGGCTTCGCGCCGCCCAGCGCGCCAGGTAGCGTCGTAGTCCGCAGTGGGGCAGGCGTCAGGCGAGTCCCGGTCGTCCTCCCCACCGTGCAGAACATCACGGTGACAAGCCCGGCCCTCGGCGGTTACCCCGACCCGGTGTATGTGGTGCTGCCGCCGGGTTATTCGAGCCATCCCGCGCAGCGCTATCCGGTCCTTTATCTCCTGCACGGCTTCCCCGGACAGCCGCTGGCGTTCCTGAACATCGGCCAGGTTGCCACGATCGAGGCGACGCTCATGGCGGCGGGCCGGATGAAGCCGATGATCTTGGTCCTGCCAACCGGCACCAACTCGTTCCTGGCTGACGAGGAATGGGCCAACGGCATCCTCGCTGGGAACGCGTGGGACACCTTCGTGGCCCGTGACCTTGTGAAGGCGGTTGACTCGCGGTACCGGACCATCGCGTCGGCACGCGGGCGCGGTATCGGCGGATTGTCGGAAGGCGGTTACGGGGCTCTCAATATCGGGCTGCACCATCCCGGTGAGTTCAGCCTGCTGGAGAGCTGGTCGGGCTACATGAGGGCATTGCACATAGCCGCGGTCTTCGGCCACAGCGCGAGCTTGCTGGCCTACAACAGTCCCGCGATACGGGCGCCGTCGGTCGCACCGCAACTGCGGGCTAACCGCACCTATATCTGGTTCTATATCGGATCCGCGGACCCGCTGGCGGCACAGAACCGCGCGTTCGCCGCGGAACTGACGATGCTGGGCGTGGCCCATCACTTCTTCATGCTGCCGGGGAAACACAGCTGGGGGCTGTGGCGGAGCCAGATGTCACGGGCACTGCTGACCGCATCGCAACGGCTGAGCCATGGATAGGCGAGTGCGCAGGACTGCCGTCCTCGTTGCCAGGGTGATCGTCATCGTGCTGGCGATCGTGGTGGTGACATCGCTGGCCACCGGATGGCTGTATCTGGTGCGCGCTGGCGTGGCCGGACTGGCCGGGCCCCCAGGTAGCGGATGCGCTGCCGTTGGACGAATTGCCGGCTCACGACCACGTTCCGCTTATCGTGTACGCCGGGGCCTTCGCCATCGTCGGGCTGATGTTGGGACTTGTCGCGCGGGCCGTGCGGCTGGACCGTTTGACGGCAGGGCTGAGCCTGGCGGCTGGAACGGGAATCTGGCTGCTCTTCGCCGACGCCTTCAGCTTGTTCGTCGTCCGCCAGGTGCCCGCCGCCGATGCGCTGCGGGCGGCGGCACGACTCCAGCCCGTCTACGTGGCCGCCGTTCTGGCCGGGGCCGGCGGCGCGCTGCTGGCCAAGGGCACTCGCCCCGGCGCTACCACGCCCAGGCTGCTGGGCTCGCTGGTTGCCGTCGGCGGGCTGGTTGACCTGATTTCGGCACTGATACCGCACTCGGGAACCACCCTTGGGTTCCTGGAGCGGTTCGCTCCGCACGTCGTCTTCCCCGCCGCGCATGTTCTCCTGGTCCCGACTGGCATCCTGCTGGTCATCACTGCCAGAGGGCTCATCCGGCGGAACCGGCGCGCCTGGCGCCTAGCGGTCGGCCTGCTGGGTCTGTCAATCCTGCTCCAACTGCTTCGTGGCCCGCACTACGCCGCCGCGATCGTCACCGGCCTGGTAGCGGTGGCCCTGGTTGCCCGGCGTGACGATTTCCGGTTCAGCGGCGATCCAGCGGTCAGGCCCTCGGCGACGGTGCGGTTGTTCGGGATAATCATTGTGGCCCTGCTGTACGGCATAACCGCGGACTGGGCCTACCGGACGGCATCTGGTCTGCCTGTCAGTCTCACATCGGCGGTGCTGGACACCCTGCGCGCAATGGGCGGCCGGCTGCCGCCCGATGTGGACCTGCTGCCCGGGGAATTTGCGGAATGGTTCCCGCTCTCCGTGGCGTCGATCGTCGCGATCGGAGTGATCTGGGCGGCTGCGGTCTGGATCCGTCCCTGGCGGCAGCGCCTGTTCCCGGACCTGCGGCGCCGCGAGCAGGCGGTGGGCATCGTCCGCCACTGGGGCCGTGACACTCTGGCGCCGTTCACGCTGCGGTCCGACAAGGAATGGTTCATGACCGGCCAGACACTGATCGCCTACCGGGTCATCCGTGGCATCGCCCTCGTCAGCGGCGATCCGGTCGGGCCGCCGGAGGAGGCCGCCAGGTCAGTCGGGGACTTCCTGGCTCATGCGCAGGCCAGAGGCTGGCGCACCGCGGTCATGGGCGCGTCAGAACAGCTGCTCGAGATCTACCGGGACCAGGGACTCCACCCGCTCTACCACGGTGACGAGGCGGTCATCGACACCGAGGCATTCTCGCTCGACGGCCGTCAGATGCGCACTGTCCGGCAGGCCGTACACAGGGTCGAGCGCAACGGATTCCGGGCCGAGACAATCACGGCGGCCGACCTGACGCCGGCGCTGCGCGCGGAGCTTGCCGCGGTTGAGCACGCGTGGCTGCGGGGCGCGCCGCGGAAGGGGTTCACGATGGAACTCGACAGCCTGTTCCGCCTGGGCGGCGACGATGCGGTATTCGTGCTCGGCCGTGACGAACGGGGCCAGGTCAATGGGTTCCTCCACTTCGCCGTATGCCCGCCGAGCCAGTCGCTGTCACTATCGACCATGCCGAGGTGGCGGGACACGCCCAACGGTTTCACCGCGTGGCTGATCGCGGAAACCGTGTCTTGGGCGCGCTGCCACGGGTTCTCCCATCTATCGCTGAACTTCTCGCCGTTCGCTGGCCTGCTCGCTAGCCACGCCGAGCTGCCGCCGCTTCAGCGCCTGCAGCGCCGGGCGCTGCACCGCATCAAGGGCGTCCTGGCCCTGCAACTGGACAATCTTTACCAGTTCAACGGTCAGTTCGATCCGGTGTGGCGTCACCGCTACGTGATCCTCCAGGCTTGGACCGATCTTCCGTGGGTGGCCGTGGCCATGATGGCGGCGGAGGGCTACTTGCCTTATGCCGGCCTGATCCGGGGACGTGGGTGGTCACCTCCGTCTGGTCAGCCCGAGACCCTCCAGCCCGCTGGTCCCACCGTGGCGCTGCGACCCAAAGGAGCCGGCCACCACCTGAACCGGCACGCCAGCCGATCCGGCCCAGTGCACCCAGGCGCACGGTGAAGCTCGCAGCCGGCCTGGTCCTGGCGCTGCTATCGACGGCAGCCCTTAGTTACGGCTTCTACCTCCAGCACTCAGCGTCGGGCAAGGTACCCACCCTGTCGCTACGGCATCCGGTCACGTCGCTGCACTCCCTTTTCACCAACTGGCAGTGGCTCACAGGCTTCGTCACCGGGCTCAGCGGGTGGGCGCTCTACATCATCGCGCTGGCCTTCGCGCCGTTGTCGCTTGTGCAAGCCACCTCGGCAGGGGGTGTCGGTCTGCTGGCCTTGCTGGTCCGCCTCGGCGGCGCCAGCCTGTCCCGGCCGGATCGGCTAGCCGTGGCAGCGTCGGTCGGCGGGCTGCTGCTCCTCGGCCTGTCACTCCCGGCAGGCACCGCCCATCCGGCCTCGCTAACCTGGGCAGCGCCACTTGGCTGGACAATCGCATCGATGCTCATCGCCGGGCTGGCCGCGGTTCCGGCCGCAGGGATACTGAGGCCTGGCGCCGCACTCGCGGTCGCCGCGGGCCTGCTCTATTCGGCGGGTGACGTGGCGACCAAAGCGGCCGTCGACGGCACCAGGCCGGTGGCCTTGTTCGCGGTCCTGCTGCTTGCCTGTCACGGCCTCGCTTTTGTCTGCCTGCAGCTTGCCTTCCAGCGCGGGACCGCGATGGCCACCGCTGGCGTTTCCGCCCTGCTGACCAACGTGCTGCCGATACTCGCGGGCCTTATCGTCTTCGGCGAGCAGGTGCCCGGCGGTGGCGCCGGAATCATGCGCGGGCTGGGCTTCACCGGCGCTGTTCTCGGCGCCACCCTGCTCGCCGCCACCGGCCGGACCGAGGCGCCCGGCTCAGCTGAACTGCCAGCGCAACGAAGGAATGCTCATTCCGCCCGGTGAGGACGGCCTGCGCCCGTTCCCGGACGGGCTGCGTCTGACGCTAGCGGTGGGACGTGGCGGTCTGATAGAGCGCCTGGACGTTCTGGCGGAATGTGGCGGCGTAGGAGACGTCCGCTGAGTAACCGCCCTGCTCGTATCCGCCGATAACGCCGATGACCGTTCCCTCGCCAGTCGCCGCGTTCACGTTGATCAGGAACGGACTGCCGCTCGTGCCGTCGGTGTAGCCGTTGCACGCGAACTCCATCTGGCTGGAGCTGAACTCAGTGATGCTGTTCTGGCAGCTTAGTGGCCTGCTCTGCGAATCGGGGTAGCCGATCACGCGGACGATGCCGGTGGCTGGCTGCCCGATCTTGAGCCGGTCAGCGCCGGTGACATCCTCGATGGACGTGTTGTTGCCGTGCGGCGCGACCGTGAGGAACGCCACGTCATCGTCGGGATCAGCCGAGGACGCCCACGCCGGGTCGACGAATATACGGGTCACCGTCCAGGTGCCAAGGGGAGCCGTCCCGTTGTAGCCCGGCACGAAAGCCAGTCCGACCGGGCTGGCATCAGAGTAGCCCGTGACGCAGTGGGCGGCGGTGATGAGAAGGTTCCCAGCCGGGCTGTCAACAACGCTCGCAGTGCAGAAGTGGGTTCCGAGGTGGCCGTTGGTTACCGTAAACAGAGCGCCAACCTCGGCGGTCCTTGCGGACGGCGTCGTGGTTTTAAGCGTCGAAGGCACGGCGGTGCTTGTGGCGGTGGACCCCATCGGCCACAGCAGCGCGAGGACTGAGGAGATGAGCGCCAGGGGCCACGCCACCCGTCTGGCCGGCATGCGTCCCGGCCGGTTCTCCGTTGCTCGGCCTACCGCCATCGATCCTTCTTACCGGCCCGTCCTGAGCGCCGCGCCGATGATCTCGTCGCGGACCTCCGTACCCTACTGCTGATAGTGCAGGCCAGGCTTGCGGCAGCGGCTCTGCGTAAGCTTCGGATTCGCTGCCAACTCCGCCAGGTCATGGTTCGCGAGGTCAGGAGTGACCGCGGAGTCGTCCCCGTCAGGCGGTTCGCTAGCTGGGATGACGTCTATCTGCGGCATGAAAAGGTGACGTCGGAGAAGCCGACCTGCTGCTGCACGAGGTCCCACGCCTGCGCTTGGCGTTGCCGGCGGCGGCGTTCCCTGGCCCCCGCGGGCTCTGGCTGAGGTAGTTGCCTGACTACACTAAGTGATTAGCTACTACAATCTATAGCGAAGAATGTCCGCCGCTGCCCAAGCGCTAGCGATTCGTCCATGAAGATAGCGCGCGCGGCCGGCGTAGGAAGCGGTCGGAGTCCAGGGCCAGCGCAAGGCATTCGGGGGAGATCACAATGACCATGCAAGCCGACCAACTCATAGGAACCTCGGTAATCGGCTCAGACGGCCGGGCGCTAGGCGCCGTGACAGCGGTATTCCACGATGATGCTGACGGGACGCCAAGGTGGGTACGGACCCAGGCTGGGAAGAGCCTGCTATTCGTGCCACTCGCCGGGAGCAGCATGACTGGGCGTGGCCTGCAAGTTCCTTTCACTTCACAGAAGATCGTCAGGGAGCCTAGCCTCAATATCGACAAGCACATGTCGCCGGCACAGGAAGAGGAACTGCGCAGGTACTTCGACCTCGGCGCTCTCGGTCAGCCCGAGCGGACGCGGTCCGGCCCGGCAGAGGCCGGTCGGGCACAGGCCAGCGACCAGGACTGGATCGATCTGGCCGAAGAGCGGCTTGCAGTGCACACCGAGGTGGTGGAGTCGGGGCGAGCCAGGCTGCACAAATATGTGGAGACGACGCCCTTCGAGCAGACGGTACAGGTCTCGCACGAAGAATACGAAGTCGAGCACATGCCGGTCCCACCGGGGATTCCGGCGAACCGCCCCATGGCAGACACTGAGCAGGAGATAACCCTCCACGAAGAGCACGCTATTGTCAGCAAGGAGACAATTCCGGTCGATCGGGTCAGGCTGTCGGCAAAGAAGGTCACGGAAGACGAAGTCATCAAAGGCGAGGTCCGCAAGGAACGGATCGAGGTCGGGACGGACGCAGCCGCGCGTGCGCCAAAGGCCGGCTATGCGCCCGACAACGCGACTCGTCGCCGCTAGATCTCGCCAGCGAGACGACTCCTCGCAGCCTGGATGACGCTGCGAACGCCGTGGGCGAGATTGTGACCGTCTGCGACGGACACGGTATCTAGCGTGTCGGTTTGTCGCAGCGGCAGCGGCGGTTGCGCAGGTCGGTGAGCACGCTCATCCAGAACTTCGAACCCCTCCCCGCCGGCGCCGGCCCACAACCGCAGGATGTCCTTCTCGTCCTCCAGGCCCCTGGCATACAGCGACACCACGATCCGATCCACCCCGGTCAGCCGCCGCTGGCGCTTGCGCACAATCTGCGGCCCCGAACGTCCCGGCCCGGTCCCCCGGCACCTTGATCTGCACCTCGCGACCGGACCCGGTCAGCACCTTCTTGGCCAGCGGGCTGTTCCGGCCCTCTCCTGGCCAGCCAGCCGGGCCCGCTCTGGCAGTGTTTATGCAGGTCAGCGGAGGCGGACGGGAATCGAACCCGCCGACGCCGCGGAGCGCCGTCCACCAGTTTTGAAAACCGGCGCACGCCGTCGCCGTGCTTCCCTCGCGGTCGTCCCCGATCCCGTTCTGGCTGGTCAGGTGGCAGGAGCGTCCCTGCCCGTTACCGCCCGCCATGACCGATCCCCGGACGAATGTTCCCCCGCTGTTCCCACCAGGAAGCTGATCTGGCGGGCCATCGGAAGGGCGGACCTTGACGCGGTACGCGAGCGCCTAGAGCCTCCTGACCCTTGAATCAGCAGGGAGCGATACAGCGCCTTCCGCATCAGGTGCACGTGCCGGTCCGGCGCTGTCGATCGTCCGCGGGCTCGCTGGGGTTGTAGGCCACCTTGCGTGCGGCGATCCGCGCACACCCGTGGCCGGACAGCGCCGGGCACACGGGGCGGCCACCCGCCCGCTGATCGGCTCATCTCGCAGCGCCACTGGAAAACTCCTCTGATCGGGCCGGGGCATTGCGCATGCCGGACTGAATGCTCACCCTTGAGCACATCTTGCCTGTAAGCACTCTTGCTTCATCAGGCAACGGCAGCCACCCAGGGAGGCACCATGAACCCGACCACATCCCCAGCCAGCAATCCCCGCCGCCGCATCGCCCGCGCCCTGCGGTCCCTGCACCCGGCGGCTGCCAGCGCCCTGACCCTGGCCTTCGTCATCGGGGGCGCGGGCCTGGCCGACGCGGCCACTGGCGGCAACTTCATCTTGGGCAAGGCGAACTCCGAGTCGTCGACCGCGTCCCTGTCCAGCTCCAAGGGAACGCCCCTGTCCCTCGTCGCGCCGTCTGGCCGCGCGCCGCTGGTGGTCAACCGCCATGTCATGGTCAAGAACCTCAACGCGAACTACGTCAGCGGCCTGAGCGCCACCCAGCTCAAAGCAACTGGCGGCGACGGAATCAGCGCAACTTCCATCACCATCGGCGGGACGCAAAAGGAGGTCGCGGGAACGGGTGCCCTGCCCGCCGGCACCTACTACGTGACCGCAACCGCGTGGCTGGACCTCATTGCCGGCGACAACTACGGACTCTGCTACATCGCCAGAGGCTCGGCACCTTTCGCGCAGCTCACCACCGGCGGCGGCAACTCGCCGGGCGGACACCTACAGGCGGCGGAGACAATTGCTGTCACCGTCAAGGCTGGTGACAGCCTCCAGGAGTGGTGCTATGCCGGCGGCAGCAACGGCTCAGCGGCTATCAACGCCGCGATCACAGCGATCCGGATCCTGTCCTCCAAAGGCACGCACCCGGCCTGAGCGGGAACGTCACTGTCAATGCCGTCGAGGTTACGCACCTGCGTGACGGCAAGGTGGTCGAAGCGTCGCCATCCTTGCCGATCGGTACGCCTTCGACGAGCTCATGGCCGGGACTCTCCCATTTTACGAGGTCATTGGTGCGCGCGGCCCCCTAGCTATTTGGTGGTCATGAGGATCTTGCGGAGGGAGGCCGAGGACCGGAGGTCGGCGTTGCCGTGGTAGGCGGCGGTGATCTGGTAGGACCCTGGGGCAAGTTTCCCGGCAGCGAGCCGTTGCAACTAGAACTGCAACCACGCGCACATGCGACACGGTCGCCAGTCCCGACCGGACCCAGACCGGGAACCCGAGCGCCGCCGATGCTTCCGCCTTAGCGCCCGGATGGCTTGGGTCAAGTGTCCCGATCCCTGGCTTCGCCTTGGCCGGGGTCGGCTCCATAGCCGCCCCTGCTCAGCATCCGCCGCAGGTCGACAATCGCCTGGGTGTCGATGTTCTTATGAGCGGGAGGGTCGAAGAACTCGGTCTGCACCTCGCCACGGCTGCTCGGTCGCTGGCTCCGGCAACGCACTTGTCGAACCTGTTGAACACGGTCGTATTCCGGGCCACGAACGTCCCGACGGGCACGCTGATAGCGACGCCGATTCCGAGTGCCAGCACCCCGGCGCCGTGACCCGCGATCTCGGGACCAAGGGCCCGGAACAGTCATGACTTTAGGGCCTTCTCGTCCGACCGTCCCCAGCGTGGACTTCTGGCCATCCCATCAGCTGGGCGGGGATGCAGATGGCAACGGGCTCGGGCGGGAAAGCGCGGATAGCCAGGCACAACGCGGCCCCGCAGGTCGTCGCATCGATGCGGATGAGCCGCTGGGTGATACTTTCCGGTTATGCCCTGCTGGCTGCCTGCACTCAGCTGCTGTGGCTGGCCTACGCGCCGATCACGACGCAGGCAAACCACATCATGGGGGTGTCCCAGGGCGCGGTCGGTGATCTTGCCGGAATCTTCCCATTCATGTACGTGGTCGTTGCGCTGCCCGCTGGCCGCTGGCTCGACTCGCGGTTCGCCCGAGCGCTCAGCCTCGGCGCGGTCCTCACCGCCGCAGGCGGAGTGCTCCGCCTGGCCGGGCCCACCTCGTACGGCTGGGCCCTGGCTGGCCAGTTCGTGACCGCGCTCGGCCAGCCGTTCGTGCTGAACTCGATCACCAAGGTCGCCGCCCGATACTTCCCGACCAGGGAACGGACCGTGGCCATCTCGATCGGCAGCGTGGCCTTGTTCATCGGGATTCTCGCCGCGGTCCTGACCGGAACGCCGTTGCTTCATGCCGGCGGCCTGGTTCTCCTGCTGCAGGTCCAGGCCGCAGTGGCAGTACTGGCCGCCGTCTGGGTGCTCATCGCGGTCCGGACACCTGCCGCGTTCCCGGGCGATCCGTCGGTCGCGGTGTCCCTGCGCTGGCTGCGGAATGACCGGTTCATGTGGCTGCTTGCGGGCCTTCTGTTCATCGGCATGGGGGTCTTCAACGCTGTCGCGACTTGGCTCGACTCGATCCTCACCCACTTCGGCCACGGCAGCGCCAGTGGCTACCTGATCGCGATCATGACGGTGGGCGGGATCGCGGGCGGCGCATTGCTACCGGGCATCGTGGCGCCACGGGACCAGCGCCGAGCCATGCTGCGGGTTGCGCTGATCGTGACAGCGGTCGCGTTCGCCGTCATCGCCGGCATCCACGACCCGGTCGTCGGCGGCATCGTGCTGTTTGCCGCCGGTTTCTTCCTGCTAGCCGGCCTGCCAGTGGTGCTCGACTGGTCAGAGCCACACGCCGGCCCTGAGCGCGCGGGCGGTGCAGCGGGATTCCTGCTGCTAGCCGGGAACCTCGGCGGCGTGGTCCTGGTCCTGATAGTCCAGGCCGCGATAGGCAATCCGTACTTCTCGCTTGGCGCTTTGGCAGTGTGCTGCCTTCTGGGGCTCGCGCTCGCTGCGAGGCTGCCTTCGCGCGGAGCAGCTTAACCATGGGAGCCACAGCTAAGGGAGACGTGTGACATGAGCGACCCGATTGCTGACCTGGAGCGCCAGCTCAAGCCCTACCGGGACAAGTTGCCGTCGTTCCGGGAGTTGCCTGCGCACGGCCTGACCAGGACTGAAGTGACTGATCTCGTCGGACAGATGGCGGCGGCGGAGGAGCGCACCTGGCGGGACGGATATGCGTCCGGGGCCGTCTATCACGGCGATCCCGAGCACGTGGCGTTCCTCAGTGAGGTCTACGCGGCCGAGTCACAGAGCAATCCGCTGCATCCCGATCTTTGGCCGAGCGCGACGAAGTTCGAGGCGGAGATCGTGGCCATGACCGCATCGATGCTGGGTGCTGGCCATGTAACGGCCGAGACCCCGGTCGCGGGCACGGTGAGCTCGGGCGGGACGGAGAGCATCCTGCTGGCGATGCGCGCCTACCGGGATCTCGCCCGCGAGCGGCGCGGCATCGCCGTGCCGGAGATCGTCGCGCCGGTCACCGCGCACGCGGCGTTCGACAAGGCGTCCAGGTTCTTTGACATGCCGCTGGTGCGGGTCCCGGTGGACGACCAGTTCCGCGCCGACATGGGCGCGATGGCTGCGGCGCTGACCGAGCGGACTGCAGTTGTGGTGGGTTCGGCACCGACATTCCCGCACGGCGTGATCGACCCGATCCCGGAAATCGCCGCGCTTGCCGCCGAACGCGGGGCGGGCTGTCACGTCGATGCCTGCCTCGGGGGCTTCATCCTGCCGTGGGCGGAGAGGCTGGGCTACCCCGTTCCGGCATTCGATTTCAGGTTGCCAGGGGTGACCTCAATGTCTGCGGATACGCACAAGTACGGTTACGCGGCCAAGGGTACGTCGGTCGTGCTCTACCGGGGCAAGGAACTGCGCCAGTTCCAGTACTACACGGTGACCGACTGGCCGGGCGGGCTTTACCTGTCCCCCACGTTGGCCGGCAGCCGGCCGGGCGCGTTGTCCGCCGCGTGCTGGGCAGCGATGGTCTCGATCGGGGAAGATGGCTACCTCGAAGCGGTCCGCAGGATCCTTTCGACGGGCGCGCATATAAGAAACGGGGTGGCGGCCATCCCGGGCCTCCGCGTGCTGGGCGAGCCCTTGTGGGTTACTGCGTTCGCCGCCGATGAGGGCCTGGATGTGTACCAGGTCATGGAGAACATGAGTCACCGCGGCTGGAGCCTCAACGGCTTGCAGCTGCCGCCCGCGGTGCATCTCGCAGTGACGCTCCGCCACACGGTGCCGGGGGTTGCCGACCGCTTCCTCGCAGACCTGGCCGACTCGGTCGAAGAGGTCCGGGCTAATCCCGGTGTCAGCACCGGCATGGCCCCGATCTACGGCATGGCGGCTACCTTGCCCGCGGAAGTCGTGCACCAGATGCTCACCGGCTACCTCGACATGCTGTTTGAGGTGTGATCGTGGCGCGCCACATCCTCGCCATCGACCTCGGCACGTCGGCGCTGAAGGTTGCCCTGGTCAGCACCGCAGGTGACGTGGTGGGGTCGGAGCAGGAGACATGCACGGTCACATTGCTCCCCGATGGCGGCGCCGAGCAGGACCCGATGGCCTGGTGGGACCTGATCACCAAGGCGTCATCTCGGCTGATGGCACGCTCCGTCGCGCCGCCCGACTCGGTTGTGGCAGTGTCCTGCACCGCCCAGTGGTCGGGGACAGTGCCCGTCGGCGAGGACAGCCAGCCGATCCGCAACGCGATCATCTGGATGGACTCACGTGGCGCCCCGTACGCGCGGCGCATCGCCAGCGGCCCGGTGAAGATTCAGGGCTACGGGGTAGACAAGCTCGTCCGCTGGATCCGTACGACGGCCGGGATACCCACGCAAAGCGGTAAAGATCCGATCGCGCACATCCTGTGGCTCAAGCAGGCAGAACCCGAAAGCTACCGTCGCACTAGGGTCTTCCTTGAGCCGAAGGACTGGCTCAACCTCCATCTCACCGGGCGGTCCGCGGCATCATTCGACTCGATCGCCTTGCATTGGGTGACCGACAACCGGCACCTGGACCAGATCCGGTATGACCCTGGGCTGCTCCGCCTGGCCGGTCTGGATCGGGCGCAGCTGCCGGACCTGCTGGCGGCTACGGACATCCTCGGCCCGCTGGCGGCTCCGCGGGCGGGAGACCTCGGCGTCCCGGCCGGCATACCCGTCGTCGTCGGCACACCGGACGTCCACTCGGCCGCGATCGGAGCCGGGGCCACTCGGGACTTTCAGGCGCACCTGTATGTCGGGACATCGTCCTGGCTGACCTGCCACGTTCCCTTCAAGAAGACCGACCTACTGCACAACATCGCCTCGCTGCCGTCCCCGATACCAGGCCGGTATTTCGTCGCGGACGAGCAGGAGACGGCCGGTGCCGCGCTGACCTTCCTGCGCGACAGGGTGCTGTTCGATGCGGATACGCCGGACTCGGCCTACCAGGAGTTCGATGAGATGGCAGCGCGAGCCAGGCCTGGCAGCGGCGGAGTGATCTTCACGCCGTGGCTGTACGGCGAACGCACGCCGGTGGAAGACCGGTTCGTACGCGGCGGATTCCATAACCTGTCGCTGTCAGCCAACCGTGACGACCTGGTGCGGGCTGTGTTCGAAGGGGTGGCGCTGAACACGCGCTGGCTGCTTCGGGCTGTGGAGCGCTTCACCCGCCACCGGCTGGAGCCGGTCCGGTTCATCGGCGGTGGCGCCCGCTCGGAGGTGTGGAGCCAGATCTTCGCCGACGTGCTCGGCCGGGCCATCGAGCAGGTCGCCGACCCGGTGAACGCCAACGCGCGGGGGGCAGGCCTGCTGGCGGCGGTTGCTCTCGGTGACCTGACCTTCGACCAGGTCCCGGACCGGGTCCGGGTGAGTCGTACCTACAGGCCAGACCCCGCGCTGAAGGGGTTGTACGACAACCTGCTCCGGGAGTTCGTCGGCCTTTACCGGCGCAACCACCGGGCGTTCGCACGGCTCAACCGCGGGATCGACGCCGACTGACGCGGCTACGCGGAGTATTTGACGTTGCCAGAGGCCTATGTGGCGCCCGCACCAGCAGGAAACTGGAAGGGCCGCTCCCGGCGAGCATCCCGCTCGCCGGGCTGACCGCCGCTCCCCTACATCCGGATCACCGGCGGCGCCGGCCTGAGGTTCCCGTGCTTTACTATGTCCGCCAACACCGGTCGGACCACATTGCGCTTCCGTGGCGTGCTGACGCTTTACGCGAGCGCATAACACTCCTCCCATCCTCGAGATCCGGGTCAAGCGATATGCTCAACGACCCCATATGACCGCCATGACACGCGCGCGATTTTCATAGCGGGCCTGCACGGTCTCGGCATCCCGCGCCTCGATGCAGAAGCCGACTTGACCGACAAGCGGCCGAACATCCCGCTGGAAGAGCTGGCCAGCGGACGCACCGAGCGTCTGCTCTCTCTATTGGGCCAGTGGATCGAAGAGGTGCGAGCCCACGCCGGGGCACCCGAAGCCGCAGGCACACGTTTGATATCCAGCAGGCCGAGCCGCTCGAACAGATTGGTCATTGGCGCCGCGTCGTTTCCGTGCGCTGTTTCAGGCCATTCAGCATCACCCTAATGAAGTAGGCCGGCGCAAGCGCAGCGCGCGATCATGGTCAACCGCAGCGGCGCGGTGCGGATGGCGCACCACGTCGTCACCTGGCAGCTGGCGGCGGCGCTCAGGACGAGTCGAGCCGGCCCGCCGCGCGGGCCAGCCAGGCAGCACGCCGTCGCTGACACCGGCAGATGGCGACAACTCGGGGCTCGCCGGGCACCGGCTGACCTACGGCACTGGCCAGCAGGCGTCCGGAGGTCAATCCTGCAGCCGTAGAGCCTTAAGGAGATGCGGCTCGCTCCGGAAGAGAGGTGCCGACATGGTCGACCTCATTGATGACGGGCCCGCAGACGTCGGCTTGGCTGCTGCCGATGACAGCGAGCAGATTGCCAGCCAGCATGCGATCAAGCGGGCCAGGGCCAGGCGGCTGTTCAAGATCAGTACCACTGCGTCCGCTGCCGGCGTGGCTCTCCTGGTTCCGATCTGGGCCGCCACGGAGTACAAGCATGCGGGTGGCTGGCCGACCGAAGGGTTCAGCCAGCACTCTGGAACCCCCAACGTGTGGAACGGCTGGATCATCTACCCGGCCATCGCGTGGGTGTCGCTTACAGGCGCGCGCGGCTGGGCTGTTTACGGGCCCAAGGCGGCGCCGGCGGGCGAGATCGAGCGAGACGCCGAGCGTCAGCCCGGCGTGCCGGGCTGTCCGTTGGCCCGTCTTGCCGGGTCGCATGGTGAGCGCTGCGATGGTCCGCCTCAGTCAGTCAGCTACCGGCATGCGTTGCAGGTCGTCGGCCAGCAGGGTGAGTCAGGCTGGCTGGACAAGGTCTACCGGCTGACCATTGACGGGCTGATCTACGCGGCCTCGATGGTGCTGCTGAACGCGGCCCGCCAGGGTCAGAAGGCGCACTGGCTGGCCTACTGGGCGCTCGCCCTCGGCATCGCCGCGACGCTCGCGGTCAACGTGGCCGCGGGCCTACCGTTCGGACTCTTTGGCGCGCTCGTTGCAGCCTGGCCGGCGCTGGCCCTCGTGAACAGTTACGAGTTGCTGATGGTCGTCATCCGCCGCGTCGTGAAGTCACGGTCCGTGGCATGAAAGTTGAGCTCACCCGACCGAGTGGGGCATCCTGCTCGCGCTGGCGACAGTGCCGGGCCGGGTGTACTCACGGTTCGAACTGATCAACCGGGTCCGGGGATATGAGTTCCAAGGCTATGAGCGGACCATCGACTCACACGTAAGGAACCTGCGTCGCAAGGTCGAAGCCGACCCTGCCAACCCCGAGATAGTCCAGACCGTGCTAGGCGGTGGGTACCGCATGCAACTGACCCGCGACGAGTGAACCAGCGCCGGATAGCCGCCGTCGGCCTGCCTCGTCGGCCGGTGCGCTCTATCTGGCGCGAACCGCTGCGGCATCGCCACCTCGGGCACGCTGGCCAGGCGGCCGGAACCGTCACCGTCGCGCGCTACGTCTTGGCCGGTTATGTGACGACTCATCTGCAGCTCCCTCGACGATCTTGTGCTATCAGCGCGCGACCGCGCCGATCCGCACACTGGGTTAGTTAATCCGGACGAGAAGAAGAAGTGGTGTCGCGAGTTTGGAGTTCATGTGGAGGTCTAGCAGTACGCCGCCAGAGACTCTTGACCGGATTCGAGCGGGCACCCGGGTACCCAGGTCTGTGTAGATGAGATCAATCGTCAGTCCTGGCTAATCTCCGGCGCCACGGGACAAGCTCACCCGCGCTGGGTGAAGTCCAGGGTGCGTCGCGAGAGATGTACTGAGCGATGCAAGCAGATGACCTACGGGAGGATCTCCATGACCACACCCACGCCCGTCCTCGACACGATCGTCGATATCAACGCCGCATCGATCGAGCACACCCAGCTCAGCCCGCGCGAGCTGATGCTGGCCAGGATCGCCGCCATGGTGGCTGTCGACGCACCTCCCGCTTCCTACCTCGCCAATGCCCGCCCCAGCGTAGGCAGCGGCATCACCCAGCAGGACGTCCAGGACGTCATGATCGCCGTAGCCCCGCTTGTCGGGACGGCCAAGGTGGTCTCTGCTGGCGGTAACCTGCTAAGGGCGTTGGACATGGCCATCACCGTCGCCGAAGACGACGCCCCTGCAGATTCGCAGCGCTCGCCGCTTACTTAGCCCGATCGTTGCTAGATCTGGGGTCAGCCGCTCCGCACTGGTCGGATACCCGCGGCGTCGGCGGTGTTCTGGTTTGGCTCTCCAGTGCCGCGCTTGCGGTCGCGGAACGTTCCCTCGACGCATGCTCCCCTGGCTCGCTGGTTCCGCCCCTTTCCATTGGCACGGCGATTGGCAGGCTCTGCAGACACCCCTGCAATGATGCACAGCGATATAGAGGTAAGGCTCACTCTGCGTGCCACGACCCCGGCGGGACTCGGTGATTTGCCGGTGCCAGACCTCATCCGGCAGGTTGCTGTTGGAGCCGGGCCCGCGCCCGCTCGGCGTCGGGGTGATGCAGGTCGCCGAGCACGTCAAGCGCCTGCCTCCAGGTCTCGCGGGCCGATTGGTCGTGTCCGGCGGCATCGTATGCGTCACCGAGACCGATCAGGCTGTGCGCATAGCCGAAGCGATTGCCTGCCTGCTCTTGCATGCTGATCACTTGCTGGTAGGAGGCGATGGACTGGCGATGGTCGCCAGCCAGCCGCTGGGCCCGGGCCAGATCGTCCAGCGCGAGAGCCGTGCCGACCGGGTCACCGAGCCCTTGGTGCAGGGCGACGGCCTGCCGGCAATAGCGCGTGCCCAGACTCGGATCGCCCAGCATGGCGCTGATGACGCCCATCATCGCCAGGGCATAGGCCTCGCCCAGGCGGTCGCCTGCCGCGCGGCCTAGCGCCAGAGCCTGCTCAGCGTGCCCGAGCGCCTCCTGGCGCCGACCCATGTTCGTGAGCGTCACGGCTAAGCCGTGATGCGCAACTCCCTGACCGAACAGGTCGGCGGTTACATGAAAGTGGCCGAGGGCCTCCGACCCGTGCGCAACGGCATCATCGTAGGCACCTGACCGGTGCAGGCTGCCCCAGATCCCGATATGTGCCCAGCCGAGCCCGCTGTGGTCGCCCAGTCGACCGGCGGACGCTAACGCGATCCGGCTGACGGCAGCCCAGTCCTGCCAGTACCCGGACATGTACAGGTAGGTCCGAACGACCCACGGGATCTGCCAGCCATGCACGTCGAACTCGGCCTCCGCCGCCCAGCCGGTCACCGCGATCAGCACACGCCGCTCGGCCTGGTACCAGTCCGTCGCCTCTTCCCGGCTAGCCAGCGGCTTGGGCGTTACCCCCGGCTCTGGCGGTCTGATCGCGATCGGCCACCGGGATACCTGCTCATACAACAGGGTGGCCCGGGCGACCAGTGTGCAGGTAGTGGTCAAGGGCCCGGCGGATCGCGGCCCGCCGCTCATCGGCTGTCTCGATCTGGCGGGCCTGCTCGGCGGCGTAAGCGCGCAGCAGGTCATGCAACGCATAACGGCCCGGCACATGCTCGCTGAGCAAGCTCGCCGCGGTCAGCTCAGCCAGCGCGCGGCGGGTGGCCCGGACCGGCAGGCCAGCCAGGCTCGCGGCCGCGAGCAAGTTGATGTCCGGGCCAGGATGAAGCCCAAGCAGCCGGAACATCCGCGCCGCCGACTCGGTCAACTGGCGGTAGGACCAGGAGAACACCGCCCGGACGCTGGTCGCCTCCTCCCCGGTATCGAACGCATCGAGCCGGTCCGACTCGCGGCCCAGCTCGCCAGCCAGCGCGGCGAGCGGCAGCCCGGGCCGAGCTGCTGCCCGCGCGGCGGTTATCGCCAGCGCCAGCGGCAGCCCCGCGCACAGCCCGACCACCCGGCGCAGAGCCTCCGGCTCTTCCGCGAGCCGTTCTGACCCCAGCCGCGCCGCCAGCAACTGAACCGACTCATCCTCAGACAGCACATCCAGTCGCACCGGATGGGCGCCCTCTGCCACCGCAAGGCCGACCATCGCGGATCGGCTCGTCACCAGTACCAGGCAATCGGCACTGCCCGGCAGCAGCGGCCGGACCTGGCCCGGATCGTTCGCATTGTCCAGCACGATCAGCAACCGCTTACCGGCGGCAAGGCTCCGGTACAGCCCGGTTTGCGCCTCGGGGCTGACCGGGATCCGCTCGGGCGGCACCCCGAAGCCATCCAGGAATCCCCGAACCGCCTCCGCCGGGCTCACCGGTGCGCCCGAGGGGTCAAAACCGCGCAGGTTCATGTACAGCTGCCCGTCGGGGAACCGGTCAGCAACCAGGTGCGCCCAGTGCACCGCCAGTGCCGTCTTCCCCACGCCTCCGGTCCCGGCGATCGCCGAGATGACTACCGTCCCGCCCGGTCCGCCCGCCTGACCCAGCAGCTCATCCAGCATCTTCAGCTCCCCAGCCCGGCCCGCGAAAGACCGCACGCCAGCGGCAACTGCCGCGGTACCGCCAACCCGCCGGCGCCAGCACCGGCCAGGCCCGGACCGCTGCGCCAGTCGGGACGGCGGCGCTGTCGGACGCAACGTGGGGTCCTGGCGCAACACCCGGGCATGCATGTCGCGAAGGCCGGCGCCCGGATCGGCGCCGAGCTCGCCTGCGAGCACCCGCCGTGTCTGGTCGTACGTGGCAAGCGCCTCGCCCTGCCGCCCGTCTTGAAACAGCGCCCACATCAGCAACTCCGACAGCCGCTCCCGCAGCGGCTCTCGACCCCGGGCATCCTGCACCGCCGCGAGCACGTCATGCCTGCTCCCTGCCCTCAACGCGGCGGCGGCCCAGGCCTCCAACGCCTGCAGGCGCAGTTCCTCTAGGCGGTCTGCCGCGGCGCGATGAAACGGCAGGCCAGCCAACTCCGCCAGGGGCGGTCCGCGCCACAGCCCGAGCGCCTCAGCCAGCCGTGCCGCTGCCTCGCTGTGTTCGGTGGCGTCGGCAGCGCACTGGCCGCCGTCCATCGCGCGGGTGAACTGGTCCAGGTCCAGCTCACCGGGCTCGACCCGCAGCCGGTACCCCGGCCCGACCGTCACCAGCCGATCTCCGGCGCCGCGGCTGGCCCGCTCAGGCTCCACTGTCTTGCGCCACGTGGACACGTAGGTCTGCACCAGGTTCGCCGCGCTCAATGGCGGATCGTCGGCCCACAGCCCGGCAATCAGATCCTCCACCGGCACTGCGTAGTTAGCCCGCAGCGCCAGCATCGCAAGCAGAGCGCGCCGCTTCGCACCCGCCGGACCGGCCGGCTCCCCATCCCGCAGCACCTCGAACGGGCCTAGCACCCGGAACTGAAGACGGCCGCCAGTCAACGTGCCTCCCCTCTCCGGGCACAGACAAAGGCTAACCGCAGCGTTCCGGTCCGTTCCAGTCGCGTTACAGCCCGGTTCCAGCAGTTCACTCCAGCCTGAGAGCCCGACCGGGCGAGCGCCCGGTGCAGCAACCCATTACTGATCAGCACGAGATCCGGAGCTGGGTGAAATGCCGAACGTGATGACCCAGAAAGTCCGCCAGGACCGCGAAGCCACTGCCGATGCGGCTGCATGCCGGCACCGGAAGCCCTGTCAGCGCGCTGGCCTGGTTCGCCGCAGCACGTTCGCTGCGGCTAGCCTCGGCCTGCTGACCGTCGCCGCGACCATGGCCGGGGCGGGATCGGCGGAGGCCGTGCCGCAGCACCTGCGCGGCGCGATCGTGCCGGTACCTGTGCACCGGCCGCGCCCGCATGTGATGGCCGCCAGGGGAACCGTGCTACGGTCACGGTCGCCTTTGAATGCTCCGATTGGCGGCTACCTTGCCTATCAAGGCGGGCCTGTAGACCAGTCGGCAACGGTGTACATCGATTTCTGGGGGTTCAGGAGTGACCCGTCCGGGGAGCGAGCGTACCTGCAGAAGTTCCTGTCCCATGTGCAGCCGACGCTGTGGGTCAACATCACGACGCAGTACTGCCAGGGAATCAGGTCGGGTGCGCCATTCTGCCCAACACCTTCGGTTCGTGCGACAGCGGCGACTGGCCCGCTCCGCGGCGTCTGGAACGATCCGAGCACTCCCCCGCTGAACCCCGGGTCACCCAGTGGTAACGACAGCGCGCTGCAGGCCGAGGTGGCCGCCGCTGACGCGCATTTCGGCAACCCAGGCGGTGACCCGATCTTCCTGATCGCCACGCCGACGGGTGACCAGACGTCGTCATCCGGGTTCGGACTGAGCGCAGGCTGGTGCGCGTACCACGACATCACCGGCAGCGGACTGCAGTACATCGACCTGCCGTACACCACCGATGCCGGGGCCGTGTGCGGCGAGAACAGTGTGCATGGCGGGAGCGCTGGCCGGGACGACGGGGTCAGCATCGTCTCCGGGCATGAGCTGGCTGAGACGATCACAGACCCCGATCCTCTGACCGGCTGGGTGGATGGTAACGGGAACGAGATAGGCGACAAGTGCGCGTGGTACGACCTCGCGGACGCCCAGACGAACGTCGGCCCGTTCGCGATTCAGCCGTTGTGGAGCAACCTGCGGGCCAGCTCACCCGTTGCGAATGACGGTTGCGTGCACGATTGGCTATCGAGCTACAAGGACGCGGGCTCGGTCGGCATCCATGACATCTCGGTCGGCGCCAACGGGGTCGCGTGGGCCGTGACTATCTTCGGCGGCGTGCACGGTCTGGAGCGAGCGTCCTGCATCTCGCAATGCCACTGGAATCCCGCGCCTGCACCGCGATCCGCGGTCGACGTCGCCGTCGGGCCGCACGGGGATCCCTGGGTGATAACCGCCTCCCATCAGATCTATTACTGGCACGGCTCGGGGATTACTCGAATGCCGAAAGCACCCAGTGCGCGAGTCATCTCTGTCGGCGCGGACGGGTCTGTGTGGATCGTGAGTGACACAAAGGTCAATCAGGCCGGCTACGCGCTGTACAAGTACGACGGAAACTTCAAGTGGACCCGCGAGTCGGGTGCCGCCGTGGACATCGCCGTCGGGCCGCACGGCAACCCGTGGATCCTCTCTGCCAGCCATCGGATCTTCCGCTGGAACGGCAAGAAGTACGTGCGCCTACCGGGGACAGCTGAAGATATCGCGGTTGGCTCGGTGGGACAGCCGTGGATACTCGGGCTGACTAAGCTGCCCCCCTACGGGTACCCGGTCTACGTGCTGATCGACAACGTCTGGGTTCAGGTCCACTCCGCGAATGCTTATGGCAGTGATCTTGCCGTGCACCAGGATGACGTTGTCGTCGTCGATGATGGCGCTGGCGTCTACTACTCCGACCCCTTCTGAGGCCAGAAGCCACCGCTGGCCAGGACAGACCCCAGGCAAAACCGGGTTCCGGGCCAGGCTCGCTGCGCGTGCAGCCGTGGCGGCCAGATTCTGGCGCTCGTGCAGCTTGGCGGAGGCGGACGGGAATCGAACCCGCCGACGACGCGGAGCGCCGTCCACCAGTTTTGAAGACCGCGCTCCCCCGTTCCGGCTGCTCCCGGCTCATCCCGCCTGACTCCGTTTCCGCAGGCAGGGGGCCTAGTGGTTTCCCTGCTGCTCCCGCCTCACCCCGGCCGCTCCCCCGCGCCGTGATCCCATCCTGGTCCCCGGCGGGCGGGAAAACCGGCGGCCGGCAGTACGCGGCGGAACAGGCCGGCGGCCTCGTCAACGGGCGCGAGCGGTGAACCGGCTCGCTGCCCGGACCGCGACGGGCGTCATCGCCGGCATAGTCGCAGCAACCGCGATAGCGACCGGGGTCGGGTTCTGGCTGTCCTATGCCGGGCTGCACAGTTTCGCGCTGCGGGCCGGCTTGCATGGCGCCGAGGCGTGGGCGTGGCCGGGTTCGGTGGACCTGTTCATCCTGGCGGGAGAGGCCGGCGTGACGATCTCGGCGCTGCGCCGCGCCGAGGACTGGCAGGCGTGGGCATACCTGGCGATCGGGTTCGCCGCGAGCGTGACGGCGAACGTGCTGCACGTCGACCCGTCGGCGCTGCACTGGACCCGGTACGCGGTCGCCGCGGTGCCGCCGGTCGCGGCGATGCTCGCGCTGGCTGCGCTGCTTCGGCAGGTGTACCGGCTCGCCGACCACGCCTCCCCCAGTCCGCACCCGGCCATGACCACGCTGACGCAGATCGCGCCAGCCGACTCAGAGCACGCCGCGCGGCTGGCACTGGCCGCGTCGCTGGCCGCAGGCAACCCGATAAGCCAGCGGCAGATCATGACGCGGTTCGGGCTCACCCGCACAGCCGAGCGCAGAGTGCGTCAGGCCGTGCTCGCCGGGAGCAACGGGCACGGCTGATCGGAGGTTGCACCGCGGCGGGTCAGCATAGCCATCGCTATCATGCCTCAGATCTTGCCCAGCCTCGAGCAGGGCAGCGGGGTGTCGACTCCCATCGGCAGAAGGCAAAACGTCCCTGTCACCTGGGCGACGTCGAAAAGTGCCGCCGCGTACAAGACGTCACCGGGAGCCAGGAAGTTCGGCAGCGGGTACCGGCCGTGCGTGTCCTCGAAGGCGCCGTTGAAGCTGGCCCACACGGCAGGGATAACGTTATTCGGCCGGTAGCCAGTGTCAGTGAGCTTGAACGCCACCGCGACGGCCTTCGCGCCAGTGAGCCGGTAGGCGACGACGCCGCTGATCCTCAGCCCGCCTGACGAGGCGTCCGGCCCGGAAGCCACCCTGCCGTCGACCGGCTCCCCGTCGACCGACAGGCCTGTCACCTGGCCTGCCCGATTGACCGCGAACCGGGTGAACCTCACGCAGCCCGCCTGGATGTTGCTGGTGGCCGGCTGGCACAGCTTGAACCCGCCTGCCATCCGGGCGACACTCGCTACGGCCCTGGGCTGACCAGCAGCGGCCCAGGCCGCGTCGTAGGCATGTTCGAACCGGATGTACGTCAGCATCAGCGATCCGGCGACCGCCCGGGCCGGCACAGCGGAAATCGAGGCGGCCATAGCACGTGCGAACAGCCGCTCATTCGAAGCCGCCGGTTCCTGTTTGGGCGGCGGACTCGCCGTCGGCGAGGGTGTCTGGGAGGCAGCGGCGGCCGGCGGCGGACTCGCCGACCCCGGATTACTTGTTCCGCACCCGGCGAGCACCATGAGGAGCGCGCCGGCGAAAGGCAGCGCCGCAGCACCACCCTTTATGATCATGCCCGCTCTCACGGCTCCCGTCCGGAGGAAGATGGCTGGTTTCCTTCTGTTGCGATAACCAGACGCGGCGCTGCATCCGGAAGTTTACGAACGAGCATAGCCACCCGCCACCCGGCACCCGCGCACCCCGCTAGTCCGGAAACGTCCGTTCGTCGCGCCGCCGCTCATACTCGATGTCGCCAGCGGCGTCGGTGTACCAAGGGGCCTCAGTGTCGTACTCTGCCGGATCCGCGTCCGGCAGTTCGACATCGCTGCCCATCCCAGCAGCGTCCATCTCGTCCGCTGTCTCAGCGTGGAAGCCGCAGACGGTGCACATGAAGTCGTGACCCCGATGGAACACGGCGCCTTCCATCGGGGAACCCGGCGTCTGCACCCCCCGGAACCAGTCGATCTCAAACACGCCAGTCGACAAACCAGGAGCCTCGCACACCGGGCAGGTACGCAACGTCTGCCGCATCGTGAAACGCTGCCGGCCAGCAAGCCTCTCGATGAGATTGACCAGTTCGTCCGGGGCGTCACCGTACAACTGGCGATACCGAGCCTTCGCCGCTGCCATCTTGACCTGGACACGATGCTTCGTCTTGTTACCAGCGTCTGCCAGGAGTGCGTCGACGACACTAACCTGGACGCCCCAGAAAACCTCGCGCCGCTCACCTAGATCCTTCAGCAGAGCATCAGCGTGCTGCACGAACGCGACAACCAGCCGGTCCTCGACCTCCTCGCCCTGAGCGGCGTGCACAGTCCCATCGCGCATATCGATGATCGTCGCCAGATCCGCCTCAGACGCCTTCGACGGCACTAACTGCTTCACCCGCGCCAGCGCCGTCCGGTTCCCGACTGTCCGCATGCGCCGCGGCAACTGCGCGCCATGGATCCCTAGCAGTCGCAGCAGCGACCCGAAGCTATCCTCGCCGCGGAGCTCCGACAGAAGCCCCGGAGACCGGCTGGCCAGACACGCCTTCGCGAGATGCTCTAACGCTCTAACGCGGTGCCGGCATCAATCGCAAGCCTCCGGTGCCGCCGGTCACGGTGAGCCTCTAACGCAGTGCGGGCGAAATCGCGGGCGCGCTATCGACGAAGTTCTCACGGCTGTACTCGCTGGCCATATGCCGACGATAACGGCACAGCCGTAACGCATGTGGTGGAGCGGGCACCGCACGAATGGCTCGAGGCCGACTCCTGACTACCTCATCGTGGAGCAGACGGACGCCCCCGAGGCGATCGCCGCCAGCCGCTCCGCAGGGCAGCAACGCCAGCGAATACCCAGCGATCGAGGAGAAATCTAAACCTGATCACTGTCCGTGTCATCCCCATCAGGCGGTTCGCTGGCGGGGATGACTTCTCGGGGCGGAACTGGGGCGCGGAAGCCGTCCGGCGCAGCACCGGGAGCGTTCACCGTGCCCGGCGAGCCGGAAGGCACCGCGTGGACGGGACCGGCGCCCGGTCCCGTGCGGCACACGGCTGCTGAAAAGGTGAACGCGGCGGCACGGGCCTACAACGCGGCGGTTGCCGCCGGGGACCGGGCACCAACGGCGGCGACCGCGAACGCTCTCGGCTACCAGCGCACTCAGGCGTCCCGGCTTATCAGGCAGGCCCGCGACCGTGGCCTGATCCCGCCCGCCGGCGAGGCCGCGGCGCAGGCAGCAGCCGAGTGGCCTGTCCGCGGCGATCCGGTGGCGAACCCGCCCGGGCCTAGGCACCGAGGGCCGGGCATCTTCCTTGACCCCGATGCCCCCCATCCAGCACGTCCCGCCCGGAAACGCCGGGCGGCGCAACCCCCCGACGAGAGGAAGGACACATGAACCAGGGATTCACGTTCAAGCGGTGCGCCTGCACCGACCCGCGGACCGGGAAGCCTTACACGGCCCGGCAGTACGTCGCCGACCCCGGGACGCGGCGCAGGAAACTGGTTCCCGGCACCGGGTGCCCGAAGCTGGACGACCGGCATCACGGCTCGTGGTTCTGGAGCATCGTGCTCGAAACGAGCCAGGGGGCCAAGAAGGTCAAGCGCGGCGGGTTCGCCAAGCAGGGCGATGCGGCTGCCGCGCTCGGGACTGTTAACGAGCTGGCCGCTCTCGCCGCGGACGACCGGACCCGCGCCCAGGTCGGCGACATGATCGTCAAGGCGACGCTGCGCGGCGGCCAGCTTCCGGCTGTCAAAGACGTCAAGCGCCGTCTCGGCCTCGGCGCCGCCCCAGGCGAGGCCGGGGTCACGTTCGGCGAGGCGTGGCCGGCGTTCGTGTCCGGCAACAAGCGGCTGCGGCAGGGGCCGCGGGAGCGCCTGGTCCAGATCGGGGAGCACTGGCTGCTGCCGGTCCTTGGCGACGTCGCGCTGGAGCGCCTGAACGGAGTGCACTGCGCCGAGGTGTTTGACCGGATCGATGCGATCAGCGCGGAGATCACCCGGCAGCGCGGCGACGGCCGGGCATGGGCCCACGTCCCCGGCGACGTAAGGGAGCGGCCGAAGCTGGTCGGCAACGCCACCCAGCACCGGGTGTTCGCGGCGCTCCGCTCGTTCTGCAACTACGAGGTCAGGGTGACCCGGCGCATGGACTTCAATCCGGTGTACGCCGTCCGGCTGGCGCCCGAAGTCCGGCCGCCCGGCCAGCGGTGGTCACCGGAGCAGGCCGGCCGGTTCCTGGCGTCCAGCGCGGGCGACCCGCTGCACTTGCTGTTCCGGATCGTGCTGCTGTGCGGGGCCCGCCGCGGCGAGGCGTGCGGGTTCCGGCGGGCCGGGTCCGACCTTGACGCCGCGTACCTGGCAGTGGAGCGCACCATCCTGCTCATCGACGCCAGCGTGGTCGAGGGCACGCCCAAGACAAGCGATAGCGAGCGCCGCATCTGGCTCGACGCCGAGACAGCGCGCCTGCTTCGCGAGCACCGCAGGGCCCAGCTCGCCGCACGGCTGCGCGCCGGGTCGGCCTGGGCCGACAACGACCTGGTGTTCGCCCGTGAGGATGGCACCCCGTACCGGCCTGACTACGTGCTCCGCCGGCTCAAGCGCCTCGCCGCCGACGCGGACCTTCCGGTGATCAAGCTGCACGAGGGCCGCCACACGTACGTTATCTGTACTGCCTCCGACCCTGTGAGGGACGTTGGTTCGGCGGCGTGACACGCCGGTGGCTGACGAATATCCGGTACTTGCTGTGGCACGTCAGTTACGTTCTGTCACGTGACTGAGTTGATCCGCGGGGCGTTCCGGGCGGAGCGGGCGGTGTCTCCGCTCGACGGATCTGAGCAGTGGGTCGTGCTGGATGCTGAGTTCGTCGTGCACCGGGAGGCCAGCGACTTTCTGCTGGCGCTGCACGGGGCGAGCCGTTCGCCTCACACGATCCGTGTCTATGGCGGGCGGCTGGCGAGCTTCCTGGGGTGGTGTGCGAGCCAGGGTGTCGAGTGGTCCTCGGTCAGCCTGGCGAGCCTGGCTCGTTTCAAGCATTTCGTCGAGGCCACCCCTGGCCGGGGCGGGCGGCTGCGTTCGGGCGTGACGGTCAACGCCGCGCTCACCGCGGTGTGCGAGTTCCTGCGGTTCTGTGCCAGGACAGGGGTGATCGATGAGGCCGTCGCCGACCAGTTGTCCGAGCCCCGCTGGCTGCGGTTCACCCCGCCCGGTTTCGATGCCGGGGAGTCCGGCCAGTTCCGGATGGTGCGGGCCCGGATGCTCAAGGCGAGGGCGGAGACGGCGTTCCCGGAGGCATTCACCCCCGAGCAGGCCGAACGGGTCACGGCGTATTGCCGGCGGCCGCGGGAGCGCTTCATGGTGACGCTGCTGCGCGACAGCGGCCTGCGGATCGGGGAGGCCCTCGGGCTGCGCAGGTCTGACCTGCACCTGCTTCCCGACTCGCGCTGGGTGGGATGCGCTGTGCTGGGTGCCCACGTTCATGTGCGGCACCGGGCCAACCCGAACGGGGCGCTGGCCAAGTCCCGGTTCCCGCGCACCGTCCCGGCCAGCGACGCGGTGCTGTCCAGCTATGCCGACTACCAGCACGAGCGGGCGGAGATCCTCGGTGCGGACGACTGCGACCTGGTGTTCGTCAACCTCTACCACGAGCCCCTCGGCGTGCCGATGACCTACCGCGCCGCCAAGCGGCTGTTTGAGCGACTGGCCAGGGACTGTGGTTTCGCGGTGCGGCCCCACATGTTCCGGCACACGGCAGCCACCAGCTGGGTCCGGGCCGGAACCGATCTTGACGTGGTGCGGGCCTTGCTCGGTCATGTATCCCTGGCCTCGACGACCGTGTACTTGCACGCCCGTGACGAGGACAAGCGCCGTGCGGTTGAGGCCGTCGCGGCGGGCAGGCGATACCGGTGAGCCGCGCGGTGCGGGCGGCCGCGCCGGTTGAAGCCGGCGAGGAACGGCACGGTGAGCACGGCTGGCTGGAGTGGCTGCGGCCCCAGCTGGATCCGGCCTGGCGCGCCGGGGAGTGGGACGGCCAGGCGCTGCTGTTCACCGGCGACCTGACCAGCGCGCGGACCGCGTCATGGCCGTGCCGCACCCCGGGCTGCCCGACAGCGACGCGCCGCCCGTCGGGCCGCTGTGATGGCTGCCGCCGCGCCCGGGTAGGCGCGGGCCTGTCCTGGGCGGAGTTCGACGCCGCACCGCCGCCAAGGGTCACCCGGCCGCTGCAGCGCGGCCGCTGCGCGGTGCCTGGCTGCGGGGGCGATCTGCACTGCGCCGGCTTGTGCTTCCGCCACGAACGCGCCTGGGGCAAGGACAGGACTGAGCCGGTTGCGGCGTTCATCGCGCGGGCCCGTCCGCTGTCCCGGGCCGCCGAGTGCCAGGTGCCCGGCTGCGACCGGGAGAGCATCACCCGCCGCGGGCTGTGCCGCTTTCATGACCAGCGGCTCCTGCGACGGCAGCGCGTGATCGGCGCGATGTCTGACGGAGAGCTGGCGGCGTGGATCGCCGGCGAGCAGCCTCGCCTCGGGGTGCACCAGTTCTCCCTGGCCGGGCTGCCGGAACTGCTGCGCGTGGAGTTCCTCTACGCGCAGCAGCAGCGCGACCATAGCCCTCCGCCGCTGGATCCCACCGAGGTGCGGATCCTGCTCGCCCGCCTCCACGGAGCCCCCTCGCTGCGCGAGGCCGACCCGCAGGCCGTCTGCGAGTCCGGCGGCGTGCAGTACAACGCGGGGACTCGCGGCCTGTTCCGTGACCTGCGCCGCCACGTGGACCGGGCCCGGGCCCGGTATGCCGGCACCGACCCGTTCGCCGGTGACGTGTGGCCGGTGGCGCTGCTCGACCTGCCCGTCAACGCCTCCCGGCGCTGGCCGGGCACCCAGGGCGTGATCGACCTGCGGGTGATCGAACCGGGGTGGCTGCGCGAAATCGTCAAAGACTGGGCCCGCTCGACCCGCCCGTATCTGCAGCGGCTGCGCGAGACCGTGCGTGCCTGCCAGGCCGCCTCGCACGCCCTGACCACCGCCGGCCCCGCTGACCCGGCCGGCCTGGGCGCCGGGGACTTCACCCGCATCCTCGATGCGATCAGCGCGCAGCGGCGCACCGACGGGACCTTGTACTCCGCGTCGCACCGCAACCTCATGATCTACCAGTTCTGCCAGGTCATCGAGCACGGCCGGGCCAGCGGGCTGATGGCCACAGTGCCCGACCCGTTCCGCCCCGCGACCCGGCGCCGCGTGCACGACGACCCCAGCGAGGACGAGCTGGGCAAGGCCCTGCCCGACAGGGTGATCCGCCAGCTCGACGCTCGCCTGCACCTGCTCGGCCCGGCCGGGCGGGCCGGGACCATCTCCGCCGCCGACCTGAAGTTCATGCACCAGACGATCTACCAGATCCTGCGCGACACCGGGCGGCGCCCCGGCGAAATAGTCAGCCTGCACACCGGCTGCATCGAGGTCATCGGCGGTCAGCACAACCTGATCTACGACAACCACAAGGCCGGGCGGATGCGCCGCCGGCTGCCGATCACCTCCGGCACCGTCGAGATCATCGCATCCTGGCAGCAACGCCGCGCCCAGCTGCGCGTGCCACCGGCGCTGGACCGGTGGCTGTTCCCCACCCCGCTGCTGCGCGCCCGCCAGTCCCGAGGGCACGTCACGCCGGCCTGCGTGGCGCGGGCGTTCAAGACCTGGGTGGCTCAGATCGGCACCATCGACTCCGAGCTGACCGGCCCGGACGGCACACCTGTCCCGTTCGACCCGTCACTGATCACCCCGTATGCGCTGCGCCATAGCTACGCCCAGCGGCACGCTGACGCCGGAGTCCCGGTGGACGTGCTCAAAGAACTGATGGACCACGTGTCGGTGACCACCACGATGGGCTACTACCAGGTCAGCCTCAAGCGCAAGCAGCAGGCCATCCGCTCGGTCGGCCCGCTGGCCACCGACGCCGCGGGCAACCCCGCGCCGTTTGCCAGCCCCACCGCTTACCAGCGGGCGTCGGTGGCGGTGCCGTTCGGCAACTGCACCGAGCCGTCCAACGTCAAAGCCGGCGGCGGTGCCTGCCCGATCCGCTTCCAGTGCGCAGGCTGCGGGTTCTACCGCCCCGACCCTTCCTACCTGCCCGCCCTCGAGCAGCACATCGCCAGCTTGCGCGTCGATTTCGAAACCGCCCGGGCGATGGATGCCGCCGAATACGTGCTGGCCAGCCTGTCAGCCGAGATCGGCGCGTTCACCGCCGTGGCCGGCAAGATGCGCCGCGCGCTGGCCGAACTAGACCCGGCACGGCGCGCCGAGGTCGAGGAAGCCAGCCGGATCCTGCGCCGCGCCCGCGGGGCCCGGACGCTGCCGCTGACCGACGTCACCTCCCGCGGCACGCAGACGGCATGACCACCGCCAGCCGCGCCCGGGCCATGCTGGCCGCCCGCGCGAAAGACAGCCAGGACAAGCGGGACCGGGCACTGGCTGCCGTGCAAGCCCTCGAAGCTGCCGGGACCCCGGTCACCGCGACCGCCGTGGCTAGCGTCGCCGGGGTGTCCACCTGGCTGGTCTACGCAGACGGCGTGCGCGAGCACGTCCAGGCCGCGCGCCGACGCCAGGCGCAGCTCGATCCGGCTCCCGGCCCCGCACACGCTCGCGCTGGTGGTGAGCCGGTGACCCACGCCAGCCTGCGCACTGACCTCGCCGTCGCCCGCGAGCAGATCCGCCAGCTCCGCGCCGAACGCGACAAGCTCCGCGGCCGGCTTCGCCTCCAGCTCGGCGCCGAGATAGACGGACCAGAACGGGCCGAGCTGATCACGCGCATCGCCAGCCTGGAGGAGACCGCCCGCAGGCTTGCCGCCGAGCGCGACGCCCGCGCCGTCGAGGCAAGCCACGCCCAGCAGCGCATCCGCGAGCTCGAAGACGAGCTCACCGCCGCCCGCGAAAGCCTGCGCCGGGCGATCCGGCAGGCAAACCGGTGACCCACCAACCGTGCCGCGGCTCCGTGCCGGCTTCCCTCACGTCGCTCACGTCACTGAACAGCCCAAATGCTCTGTCACCAGGAAGTTTTCAAGATCAAGTACAGATAACCTTCGCCACATGGCTGCTGCGCCGCGGCGCGGGAGTCGAGAGCGTGAAAGAACTCCTCGGCCATGCCTCGGTCGCCACCACGATCGACATCTATGGTCACCTCACTGTGGAGGACGCTCGTCGCACGCTGGAAGCCGCAGGCTGGTTCACCGGGCAGGAGGTGCGGCTGTGACGCCCGGCGAGGATCACGAGCACACTGTCTTGGCCCATGGCCGGGTGCTGGAGTTGCTGATGGCGGCAGTGCGGCCGGAGTTCCGCGCTGACGTGCTCGTTCCCGACCCGGACGATCCGGTCCTAGGCCGACGGACGTGCCCGGTGCCAGGCTGCGACCGGGCCAGGGCCGAGTACGGGATGTGCACCGCTCATGGCAACCGCTGGCGCGCCCGGGGACGCCCGGATCCGGCAGTGTTCCGCGCCGACGCCTGCCCGCCGCTGAACGGCCGCCGCCGGCTGACCGGCTGCTCGGTCGCCGGCTGCCGATACGGCAGCAGCGGCTTCGGCTTGTGCATGCGTCACCGCAGAGCCTGGGAGCGGTCAGCCCAGCCTGACGCGGTGGCCTGGGCGGCGCATGCCCCGCCGCTTCGGACAAAGCGCGGCACCGAGTGCCGGCTGCCGTTTTGCGATTTGTGGACCGAGAACGGCACGCACCTGTTCTGCAAGGCGCACGAGACCCGGTGGCGGCAGCTGGACTGCCCCGATGCTGAGGAGTTCATCGAGCTGTGCCTGCTGCGAGGCAAGGCACGCATTGACTTCCGGAACCTGGCGCCCCAGCTCAGGCTCGAGCTGCAGTACGCGGTCCAGTGCCGCCGCGACCAGGAGACGATCACCTTGCCGCCGCAGGTGGCTGGCTGGGTGATCCGGCAGGCGCGCGCGGCCGGAGTGACGTCGCTGCTGGACCTGACCGCGGCGCAATGGCGGGACCTGGCCGAGGCGAAGAAGGGCACCTACCAGGCGTTCTTGCTGTTTGCCCGGGACGTGGTGGAGGTCCTGGCCGAGGGCAGCGGCTGGGAGGTCGAATATCCCCGCGACGTGTGGCGGCTGCACCGGCTGCCGGGCCTGACGATGAACCCCGGCAAGGCGCCGCACCCGCGCCTGCACCTGCGCTTCGACCGGATCACCCAGCCCTGGCTGCGTGCGCCCGCCAAACGCTGGACCCGGCTGCGGCTCAGTTCCGGGCTGAGCGCCGGCACCGCGCAAAGCGACATCGCGGCGCTGACCCGGTTCAGCGCGTTCCTGGCCACCGCCGCGCCGGCCGCCGATGGCATGCACAGCATCGGCCGGCCGATGCTGGAACGCTACCTGGCCTGGCTGGCCAGCCAGCCGGTCGGGCACGGCGCGCGCGAGGACGGCATCACCGCGCTGGGCACGTTCTTCCAGTCGATCCGCATGCACGGCTGGGACGACACGCTGCCCGTCACCGCGCTGCTGTTCCCCGGCGACATCCCGCCTCGCCCGCCCCGGCTCACCCGGCACCTGGCCGAGCACGTCATGACACAGGTCGAGGCACCCGCCAGCCTCCGCCGGTGGACCACCCCGGAAGGCAGGCTCGTCACCGTGATCCTGATCAGGTGCGGGCTGCGGGCCAGCGACGCGTGCACGCTGGCGTTCGACTGCGTGCTCCACGACGGCCAGGGCGCACCCTACCTGCGCGACTACAACCACAAGATGCGCCGCGAGGCCGCGGTCCCCATCGACTGCGAGCTGGAAACCGAAATCCACGACCAGCAGCGCAGGGTCGCAGGCCGGTGGCCCGGCCGGCACCCCACCTGTTCCCCGCGATCAACGGCAACGTCGGCGGGCAGCACCCGCTGACCTACTACAGCTACCGCGGCATGCTCAACCGCTGGCTGGTGACCTGCGACATCCGTGACGAGCACGGCGACCCGGTGCACCTGACACCCCACCAGTGGCGTCACACATTCGCGTGCCGGCTGATCAACAAAGACGTCCCCCAGGAGGTCATCCGGGTGCTGCTCGACCACCAGTCGACCCAGATGACGGCGCACTACGCCCGTATCACCGACCAGACCGTCCGGCGGCGCTGGGAAGAAGCCGCCAAGGTCAACATCAACGGCGAACACGTGTCTCTCGACCCGGACGGGCCGCTGGCGCAGGCCCAGTGGGCCAAGACCAGGTACGGCATGGCCACCCAGACGCTGCCCAACGGGTACTGCGGGCTGCCGATCCAGAAACGCTGCCCGCACGCCAACGCGTGCCTGACCTGCCCCGTCTTCATCACCGGACCGGAGTTCCTGCCCGAACTACGCCAGCAGAGGCAGCGGACGCTCACCCTGATCAGCACTGCCGGCGCCGCCGGCCAGTCCCGCATGACCGAAATGAACGAGCAAGTCGCGGCGAACCTGGACCGCATGATCAGCGAGCTTGAGGCCAGCAGCGCCGACGCTACGGAGGCCGCCGATGCGGGCTGACAACTCCCGCCACATCGTCGCTGCCGCCCGGCGGCGCGCCGAGCAGGCACGCCAGCGAGCCGTCACCACGCTGCGGCGCATGGACGCCACCGGCCAGCACGTCACCTTCGGCGCGGTCGCCGCCAGCGCGAGCGTCTCCCGTTCCTGGCTCTATGCCCAGGCAGACCTGCGTGCGCAGATCGAGGCCCTCCGGCAGCGGCAGCGCCAGACACCCTCATCCCCGCCCATACCCGCTCAGCAGCGCGCCAGCGACGCGTCCCTGAACCGCCGCCTCGAAGCGGCCGCCGCCCGCATCCGCCACCTCGAATCCGACAACCAGCAGCTGCGGGACGCACTGTCAGCAGCCCTGGGCGAACAGCGCGCCGCCAGCATCCTCAGGCCCGCAGCGGCCGGCGCGACCCGCCCGCCGAAGAGGTTGACGAACACGTAGTCCGAATCAAGGTCGCCGTACTCGGCGTGCATGTACTCCGAGTACAGGTGCACCAGCGGCGTGGAGACCGGGATCACCGCGGCCTCCCGCAGCTTGGCGCGCGCTCCGTTGGCGTTGTCCGGGCGGGCCACGATGCGGATCTCCCGCCGGCGGCTGACAAAGTCGCAATGGCGCAAGCCGAGCGCCTGCCCGACCCGCATCCCGGTCTCGGCCAGCAGCGCGAACAGGAACCGGTCACGCAGCCGGTCGCAGGCAGCCAGGATCTCGGCCACCTGCCCGGCATCAAGCGTGCGTGGCATCCTGCGGGTCACGATGAGCTTGACCGGCCTAGTCGGTATCGGCCGGCCCTTGGTCACATGGTGCAGGAACGGCTTATAGGAACCGCGGCTGACCCGGCGCCAGGCGACCAGCTCGCCGGCGACGGCCACGCCGGTGCGGGCATGGTGGTCATAGAAGCCGAACACCCCGGCAAGGTGACGGTTCACTGTCGCCGCCGAGCGCCGCCCCGTGCCTGTCTCCAGCACGATCACGTTGCCCGCCGGGGCTCGCAGCCAGGCCACGAACCGGGCCACATCCTCCACGCCGGCATCGGCCCAGCCGACGCCTGCCTGGCCGAGGAACTCAAACCACAGCCGCAGGCTGATCGCGTAAGCCCGCACGGTATTCGGCGAGCGCTCCAGCGCGCCCAGGTAGGCCAGGTACCTTTCGACCGGGGCCACCACAAGGCCATCGTCGCCAACCACGGTCCACGATTCGACCCCGGTAACGGGCATCACCACACGCTGAACAAGCACACCAGTTCCCCCCGGTAGCTCAGCCCCCGCTGATCCCTGAACAGGTATTCGACACTAACAGCCCAGTGCTACATCAGCGACAGTCTGAACACCGCTTCAGAGAACGTGTCCGCGACGAACTCAAAAACCCTGAGTCAGTTACGTCGGAGACACCCCAACTGCTACTTGAGATAAC